>CAXSBF010000011.1:0-173986 GCA_964235785.1 uncultured Pyrinomonadaceae bacterium
TGGCGAGTGTCATTGTCCGCGAATTGCTGTCGCATAATGACAACGACCCTGCACATTTTTTCTGATTATTATTTGCTTATCGCAACAACCTGCGAGCTTCGGGCAAACGAATGTTTTGACGCGGAGGGAGTTTTCGCGGTTTTCCGTCGTCGAAAGGGCACGGTTTTTCGAGCCGACGATCTCACGCATCGCTGGGGAAGAAGCGGTTGACCCATATCTTTTATGGACGATTGCCTATAACGAAACGAGATTTCGCCCGTGGCTGCGCTCCTTTGCGGGAGCGGAAGGATTGATGCAGTTTATTCCGGCAACCGCCTTAAGATTTAATTTGTTCAATCCTTACCAGCCCGAACCAGCCATCAGAGCGGCTGCGCGTTACGTTCGCTTTCTTTCAAACCGTTTCGGCGGGCGCGTGGATTCGATTCTCGCCGGTTACAACGCGGGCGAAGGCGCGGTTGACGCATTTTTAAGCGGCAGACAGGTGCACACCGGAAATAAAATCATCAACGCCGGTCGAATTAAAACAATCGGCGGCGTTCCGCCATACCAAGAAACAATTGGATACGTCGCCCGCGGACTCGTCGTTTATCGCCTGCTGCTTACGCGGCAAATGTTTCCCGGCGCGTTTGCTCACTCGGTGTATCCGCCCGCAGTTTCTGAATCGGTCGCCCGCGTGCGGCTCAAAGACCCGGAAATCGGTTTTACGGGAACGCTTTTGACTCAAATCTCCAACCCTTTTTCCCTTAACGTCGCATCAGCCACAGCGCAAAACAATTTCGCCTTTATTCAAACAAGCAATCAAAAGATTCAAACGAAAATTCAGTCGGGCAAATCGGCGCGGCAAGCTGAAACGGATTTTCAAACGAATGCCGTTATTTCTTCGGGCGAAATGGTTGCAGAAAATCCGCCAACGAACGACGATAAAACGGGTAAAATTTCATCAGCGTCAAACGAAGTTTTCTACGAGCCGCGCACCGGCGCGAGATACAAAACGCGCAACGGCAAAATAGAGCGAATGACGGAAGGCGGCGAAAGAATTGTGAGCGAGCAGATTCGCGCCGCAACCCCGCCGTCTTCTCGCGCTCGCGGAACGTTTTTCGGCGATTCAAAGAAACAAGTTTTAGACAAATAAAATTGGCAGTCTGCGGCGATTTTTCACTTAAAACCTTTTTTTTCCAATCAACTTCCATCTTCACGCCGGTTAAACTCGACCGGCTTTTTTGTTTTCGTTAAAGGGTGGGTCATTGAAAGTACCGCCCGCCGCGCTTCGCTCGATTTTCAATCTCACTGAAAACAAACCTTTTAAGTTTTCTCACGAGTGTAGGGTGGTCTTTTCAAATGACCGGGGCGGGTCATTGAAAGGACCACTTACGAAGAAGTTCAAGCCAAAAAGGGTTAATAAGACTGTTCTCGGAGCTAAAAACCGTTGATTTTTTAATGGCACTCGTCTTGCACTTTGCCGATCCGGGCATTGCGCTTTTCTCGAATTTCTCGCAGGTAGCAGAAACTCGTCAAGCGTTCCGAAATCAGCAACAAAAAGGAATTTTTATGGAAGAACTATTTTTATTGGAACGGCAGGCTGATATTTCGCCGAGCGAAATCGTCGCGTTATTAGCGGCAACGGCGATGTCTGAAGAACCGGACGAGATGAATCTGCTCGAAGTAATGGAATTTTGCTCTGACGTTTGTCTCGCGCATCCCTTATGCCTGCTGCAAATCGTTCGTGAGCATTGCATCGAAAATTCTTCTGAAATTTGCATCGCGCCTTTGATGGCGGAAATTATGCAACTCAAACTCTCGCCGTTCGGACGACGGTTGAAGCAAATTCATTGATTGCCCGCTTTTGAATAACAAAAAGAAAATTTTTTGGAGGTCTAAATATGTCATTTGATAAACACAAACAACCCGAAGATTTCACCAGTGAGGAAAACACCGATTATTCGCCCAACGCTTTCGTCTCTGTCGAGCGCGACCCGGAAGACGTTTTAACGATTTCACATTTGTTGCGCGCCCTTTTCGTCCTCGTCATTTTACTTTTTTTAAGCTGCGGCTTGAATTTTTATCTTGCTCTGCGAAAGGCAGATTTAATCGTCGTTGACAAAACTTCGGGGCGCACATTGGCGATCAATGACAAAGATTATGGACAGACCGAAGCCGTGCAGCTTTCTCCCGACAATTTAACGAACCGCGATAAAAAAGCTCTCGTCGCTGAATTTCTGCGCTGTCTTTACGAAGTCAACGGGGCGACGCGCACCGCCAACGTCAACCGCTTGCTGAAGATGATGGAGCCGAATTTGTCGCTCCAGCAAGCCAGACTTTTTAACGACGGAAAACTGCTCGCGCAGGAAAAAACGGAAAGCGTTAATTCGAGTTGGGAATTGCAGGACGTAACTTTTGACGAACGCGACCCGTTTATCGTCCGCGCTCTCGGCAAAAGAACAGTGCGCCGCGTCCGCGAGGGCGCAAGCGTTGAGGAACAAACGCAAATTAAGGTGAAATTTTTGCTGATGGATTCGCCGACCTCGCCAGCCAGAAACGACAATAACTACCGCACCGGCTTTTACGTTTTGAAATACCGCAGCGAAGCGGTTGACGGCACAAAGCAGTCGCCGCTTTTGCTGCTCTCGGACGAGCGTATTTCAAATACGAGCGAAAACAATCCGACAGCAATCAGTCAAAACCGCTCTGAGAGAGACGCGGAGGGCGACAAACAATAGCTTTTTGAAATTTTAGAAAATTCTTAAAAAGGCGAGCGTAAAACCCGCACGCTCCTTAAAACTAAAACAATGACGAAACCAAATTTGATTTTTATTGATAAATTTTGTGGGCGACGCTGCTCTCTGGCAAAAGATTTTTGCTTGAGCATCGCCGTTTTCTCTGCTCTTTTCTTTACCGTAATCCAAGTTTCGGCGCAAAAAAGAATTCCCAAGCGCCGCGCCGTAATCACAAAAATTAGCCGCGTCATCAAACCCGGAGTTAAAAACTCTATTGACGCTGACGCGGCGCAAAAAGATAAATCCGGCGGTGCGGTCATTAATAATTCTGCCGCAATTACGGTCGTCAACCGCGCCGAATCAGATTACTTAACGGGCGAAGCGAGCGTGTCGGTCAATCCAAAGCAGCCGACCGTCATTCGCCTCGGCTTGGCGCAAAACGCCGTTTCAGTCGTCGAGTTTCCGGCGATTGACCGGATTTATTACATTCACGAGGGAAATCCGAAGCTCGTCACCATCTTTCAATCGCCGACGAAAGAAACCGACCGCTCGATTACGCTTTATCCGGGCGAAGGTTTTTTATCTGCCGCGACGGGACAAAAAGAATTGTCGGCGACGATCACGATGCAGATGAAATCCGGCTTAGTGATTGTGCTGGAAATCGTTCCCGCGCCGGACATTCGGCAAAACGCGCATCGCTGCGTGTTGAACTACAACTTAGCGGAAGTCATCGCCGCGCGCCAAGCTGCCGGTTTAAAAGTAAATTTGGGCGACGACGTTCCGCTGAAACCGACAAAACAAACGCGCGCCAACTCTCTTTTGATGGCAGGTAACACCAGCGGCGATACCGATTTGAAAGATGGCGAGACGGACTCGAATCCATCGCAGGCGGCTTCCGTCGAAATTGCCGCCGGAAACGCAAACAAAACGGACGCGCAAAATTCTTCAAAATCAAAAACGAAAACCGGAGCGCAATTAACAAAGCTAGTCAATAAAAAATTGGCTGAAGCGATAAAGTCGCCGAAGGAAAAATTCACCGCTTGGTCGCCCGCCGTCAAAGGATTGAGCATCTCGACCGCCAAAGTTATTGAAATTGACGACTCACAGCGGCTTTTAATCGTCGCCGTCAAAAATGAAACGACCGAACCTTTGCGCCTACTCGACGAAATGCCGCAGATACAAATTCAAACTGCTGACAAATCCGGCAACGGCTTACAGATTGAGCGGCTTGAAAGAAAATATACGGAAACGACCGCGCTTTCCGGCGCGATTCCGGCGGGAGCGATTGTTTATTACGCCGTCGTCTATGAAAATCCGGTGTTGGGCGCGAATCAAAAACTGCTTGTTTCCGCCGCGCACGACCGCGCCGCCGATACGCCCGTCGTTGCTTCGACGAACCAGCTTGATAAAAAGGGGAGGCGATAAAAAATGAATCTCAATCAAAGAAGCATTCCCGTCGTCATACCGCCCGCGCTCGACGCTGATGAATCGGAACTCGCCGCGCGGAATGAATTTCTCGCCGAAAAAGAACTAATGGGTGTGGAAAGCTCGGACGAATTCGCAAACGCCGATGAAATGGCGGATGAGGTCATTTTGGACGAAAATGATGCCGTGCCCGGCGGCGCGTCGGACGAGCGCGAAGCTAAAAATCTGCGACGCGCGAAACGGCGCAAGTCGCTCGCCTTTTTGACGGTATTCGGAGCGGGATTCGGCGTGTTCCTCGTTTTTCTCGCGTGGGCTTTCGGATTCGGATTTTTCGCGCCTGCCAAGCGCGTTTCGGTTGACCGCAATCAAAAATCGAACGGCGTTAATTCATCGTCCTCTGCGACGAACGACGACGAAAAACTTAAAACGGCTTTAGCACTGGTCGCGGGCGATGCGGGCAATAACCAAAACTCTCCCGTCGTTTCGGACGCTTCGACCGATCCGAATGCCCTGCCGGAGCAGGATTTGAAACTATTAGCGGACGGAAAGACTACTCAAAATAATTTGCCTTCTGGAAATATGATTGTTTTGCCCGACGAAAATTCGAGCGTCAAATCAAACGGAGCGCAAAATCAAATTCGCAGCGCATTGCCGCTTTCGCAAGGCTTTATAAACACAACGCCGAATTTGCAGACAAGCGAAGTCCAGCCTACGAGTTCGCTGCTTCAATCGAAGTCAAATAATAACAGCGGCGCAAATCTTTCGGACAAATCCGATGGCGCAATAGCGCGTTCGGTATTTTTCGGCAGCGTTTTCGATAAAAACAATTCCCTTCGAGAAAATTCACCGAACAATTCGAGTAATTTTTCGGCGCGGCGCAAATCTTCGTCAAACGAATCAGCGAATGTTCCGGCTTTCGGAACGTTGCTGCCGGTGAGACTTCTCGGCGCGGTTTACACTCTTCGCGGCGCGGGCGGGCTTGTGCGAATGGAACTGGTCCGCACAGTCAAAAAAGGCGCGTTTTCCTATCCAGCCGGAACAATTATCGTCGGAAGATTGCGCGGCAGCGAATTTAACCGAGCTTTTATTACGGCAACGGGGGCGATTGACCCGAAATCCGGCAAGCTCCTCAAATTTGAAGGAGAAATCTTAGGCGTTGACGGAGCATCGGGCGTCGAGGGCAACCGCAGAGCAATCAAAAGCTGGGGAGCGCGTTTTTTATCCGGCTTGCGCGAAGCTGGCGGGCAAGCGGTTAATGTTTTGGCATCACGCGGCGGTCGCGGCAGTACGGTTGTTCTGAGCGGAACGGGCGGATTAGGCGGCGAAGTTTCTTCTATCGTTCGCGGCGACACGCAGGAAAACAGTTTCGTCGTCGTCCGTGCCGGAACGGAAGCCTACGTTTTAATCACGGATTTGCCAGCCGAACAACGCGGCGACGATAGCGACGAACTTGAAAAGCTCGCCGGAGGCACAAACGGTCAACTGCCCGGAATAAATTTGACGGAGCCTGAAATGGCGGAAATCCTCTCGACAGATGACCCGAATAAAATCCGCGCCGCACTTTTGAAGATGTCGCCTGAGCTTCGCGCTCTGGCGATTAAAGCGATTGAGGAAGGGAAATAAGCGATGATGCCGAGCAATCCAGACAAACCGAAAATCAACCCGCGCCAAATGGTGAGGCAAGGGAAGCAACAAGAACTTTATGATTTGATTTGCGCTACCGGCTACATCCCGGACGAAAGAAATTTCAGCGATTTTTGTCAATCTTTGCTTTCCGGTTTCGCCTTGCTCGCCTGCGGAAATCCGGGTTCGGGCAAAACCGTTTTCACTGACGCGCTTTATGAAGCGTGCAACCTTGATTATTACACCGTGACGGGACGGGATGAACTCAAGCAGGAAGAACTGCTTTGCTCTTGGGACGGGCGCGAACAGGATTCATTTATGCGGGAAGCCCGCCCGCTTGTCGAAGCTCTACCGGAAGCAGAACGCGCCCGCGCTCTTGAATCTGCCCGCGAGCAGCGATGGACTAAGCAATTTTTGATTCTGGGCGAAGTCGCCGCCGCTTACGCAAAGGCTCAAACGAGCGAATTTCCGACTTTGCTCAGGCTCGATGAAGCCGATAAATTCGGCGCGGCGATTGAAGACGCGCTGCTCTCGCCGCTCGCCACCGGGAAAATCTACGTCGAACGCCTTTCAGAAGGGTTTGTCGGCTGCACCAACGAGGACGTTTTGCCGATTGTCATTTCAACGTCTAACGACTCGCGGCACGAGCTATCACAGCCATTCAGAGACCGACATCTGCACACTTATTTCGCCACGCCGAGTTTAGAAAAAGAACTTGAAATCTTGCGGGCGCGGTGTCCCGAAATTAACGCAGCAAATCTATCCCAAGCATTAAAACTGCTGGATGCGATTCGCTCAGTTGCCGGACTTTCGCATTACCCGTCGGTGAGAACCGGCATTCAGCTCGCCCGCGCTTTTGAGCGCGATTTAATTACCGAAATCACCGAGCGCAATGTTCCGGTTTATTTCACCTACTTCGCCAAAAACCGCCGCGACGCTGATTATTTGAAAAAGCAATTGCCTTATCTGCTTTCCTGCACGGCTGCGTTTCACCCGCAGATTGACGGTTGGCTCTCCGAGCGAGATGCGGAATGGGCAAAGTATTGGGGGAAGCAACGCGGTTTGGTTCAAGTTTTTTCTGACCTGCAATTTTCAGCCGCTGCAAAAGATTCAACTTCGTTTGATGAACCGCAAAATGTTTTTCAAAGCGATTTTTCTTTCGTGTCCAAGCCTATGTAAATGGCAAGCCGCACTCAATTTTTAATTTTATCCACGGAGTAACCAGCTATGTTTTCTGTTTCAACTTTTTTCCGGCGTTCATTTACTAAGCGTTCATCAGCGCAGTCAACCGATGCGAAAAATTTGCCTGAAACTTTCGCCGAAAAGCCTAAATTCAGCGGCTCGCCGCTTTTTAATGTCTTGCTGATGGTCATGCTGATGCTCGGCGTTTCCGCCGTTTTCCGCGTTTTGGAATGGCGCAGAATGAACGCCCAAACGCAGATTCAAATTAACGATTCCGAAAATCTTGCAGACGGCAATAAAGCGAAGACTAAAACGGTCCGGCAATCAGCCGACATTTTCGGCGGCGAAGTTTTCGACACAAGCCGAAGATTGCGTGAAATCGGCGCATTCGGCTTTGCCGTTTGTTTGAGCATTTTGGATGAAGCACGGACGAGGCGGCAGATTCCGGGTTCGATTAACGGTCTGATAAACGCGGTCGCGTCGCGCGATTTAATGCCGCCCGGTTTGACGGTTGAAAACGGCGAGATTCGTTCGCAAACGAGCAAGATTTACATTCGTTATCAGCCTGAACCGATGCAGCTTGAATTCGTTTCCGCGCCGACAGAAGCACGTTTCGGTCCAGCATTGATGATGCGCTTTCCGCTGACGAGCGCGGACGGAAAAAACATTGCCTATTTTCAGGCTTCGTCTGTCAGTAGCTTCAATTTACCGCCGCCGTTCGCTCCGGCTTCGGAAGTAATCCGCAGCGGTTGGACACAAGAGGCGTGGCGCGGAATAGAAATCGGCAATGGTAACAATCAGGATTTTGCTCGCGTTCTCGCCGAAGAACAGGAGAACTTAAAGTCACTTGCGCCGAAAAATTAATGAGGTTTCGCCGGAAAAAATGCCCGCGTAAATTTGAGCGAACATTTCTAAAAGTTTTATGTTGAGCCGCAAATGGATTGAAAACTTGGACGCGAGCGGGCGCATTTATCGCAAAGCCAACGAGCAATATTTGCCCGCTTATCAAGCGTTCTGGCTGCTCGCGCGCGATGTCAGCACTGGAGTTCTGCTGTTCGTTTTCGGCTGCGTGAACGCCGCGCTTGTTTTGCTCGCCGGATTTTTGCTCGGCATTTCGGGGCTACTTTGGCTTGCCGCACTTGCCTTTGCCGCGCTCGCCGTCGCCGCGTCTTTGTTTGACGCTTATTCTCTCGTTTTTCCTTATTACCAGCTTTGGACGCGTACTACGCACGGCTCGGCGCGTTGGGCTGTTCTCGACGATTTACGCGCTCACAATTTGTTGCGGAAAATCGGCGAGCCTGTCCCGAACGGAGCTTTAAGAATCGGACGCGTTTTCTCGGACTACGATTTGATTTTGCCGAAAGAGTTGTGGCTTTTGCATATGGTATTTTTCGGTCCGACGGGCGCGGGCAAGACCAAGACGTTTTTTATGAGTATGCTGCGGTATCTCGCCGCACACGGCTCTTGTATCGCGTTCGACCCGAAGGGCGAGCTATTCGAGCAGACGGCGATGGACTACCGCACGTTTTATCGCCTCGATTTGATAAATCCGGCGCAAAGCGACCGCTGGAATTTTATGCCGATGTGTCGCAGCAACGCATTCGTCGCCAACTCGTTGGCGGGAATGATGCTTTCTTTGGAAGCGCGGGCGAAAACCAACCAAGACCCGTTCTGGGGCAACGCCGAACAGGTTTTACTAACAGCCGTGCTGTTGCATCTCGCTGAATGTTATCCTGCGGCGACTCCAGCTTTCGCTTATGATTTCGTTGCCGAATTCGATTCTCTCAAAGAAAGTGAGCGCATTACCGAACTAAAAGATTCTCCGAGTCCGCTTGCAAGACAAGCGATGCAGGTCGTCTGCAACAGCGCGCCGGAAAACACGTTGGGTTCAGTGCTTTTGGGATTGGGAAACAAATTGCGCCCGTTCACGCTCGATGAAGCCCGTCAAATCACGGCGCTTCCGACGCACGAAGATTTGCAGGAAGGCGTAAAATTGATTGACTTCGCCAAATTACGACAACCGGGTACAGCAGTTTTTATCGTCGTGCCGGAAGGTGCGACCGAAGTTTATAAAGAATTTCTGGCGACGTTTTTCGGGCAGGCGATTTTTGAACTGCGGCTCGACAACACGCGCGAGCCGGAACATCCGTGCTTGGTTTTGATTGACGAAGCCCGCGAACTCGATGTCGCCGAAGTCCGCCGCATCGCCGGCATCGGACGCGGACGCGGAATCGGAATGGCTTTGAGCTATCAGGATTATCCGCAGGTTTTAGATCAATACGGCGATAAGGGAGCGAAAGCGATTCTGGAAACTTGTATGACGAAATTGTTTTTGCCTGGTTGCAACGGCGACACCGCTACTTATGCTTCCGACCTGTTGGGCAAAACGACGATTCACACCGAAACCTCTGTTGATTACAAAGGAACTGACCGCGACAACACCCGCTATTCCGAAGCCGGACGCGCCTTAATGCTGCCGGATGAAATTCGCCAGATGCCGAAATTCCGGCAACTGCTCGTCGTTACCGACACCGTGCCGCCTGTCAAAGCCGCTTTCCCGCCGGTTTATCTCCGTCACGACATTCAAAAGGCAGTCGTTTACCGCAAACCGGAAGTATTACGGCTGGCGGATTCAAAAATTTACGGCGGCGGAAAATTTAATTCATCGCAAAACACCGACAATAGCGGCACATTTCAAGCAGCGAAAGCTGCTCAAAAGAAATCGGCTAAAGTGAAACGACCGAAAAATAATAACGTCGCCGCGGTTCCTGTCGGCACTGCCGTTGCCGTTTTAGAAACTGATTCGACTGATAATGAAACTTACTTTCAATCGGAAATAACCGACCGCGCTTTGGACGAAATCGGCGAGCGAATAGCAGCTTTTGAGATAACGGATGTGAACGACAATGAAGACGGCGTTTTAGCTTTAACTGATGAGGAGCATCGGAACGAACACACGAAAGATTTTATGCAGCAGGAATTAAAAACATTTTTAACAGACGAGGCGGCAAAAACATCGCTTCAAATTGAAAATGATTCGGACGACGAAGAAATTGTTGACTGTTTCGATTCCGATGTGGTTATTCAAGCGAAAACAATTAAAAGTTTCGATAAAAGCGGCGTTGAAGCAAAGCAGGAAATAACTTTGTCCGCGAATATAGCTTTAACCGAACAGGAGATGGCACACGAACAAAAACGTGCCCACCAAATTCTTGAAGCGGAGGACGAATTTTACAATGCGCTCACACAGCGCGTTCTGTAATCTTTTTTTGAATTTATGAAAAACGGTTCAATGAAATTGACCTTTATAATCACGCCTCTGATGGTTGTGCTGGTTCTCGGCTCTTACTTTTATTCGCTTTGGGCGGCGGAAGTAAAACGCCGCGACGAACTGCCGCAAGACGGCGCGGCGGCACTCACGAGAGATTTGCTTAAATATCACGAGCAAACCGGAACTTTCCCGGAAGAACTGCGCCCGCTCGTCGGCAAAGTCTGGGACGCGAAAAGAGAGCGCAACTTTGACCAGACTGGCAAAGTGTTTCAACACGGTAAAGTTTTTTATCTTTACGCTCGGCACAGCCCGCATTTGTTTTCGCTGTGGGCAGTGCCGTCGGGCGAACGGCGCGAAGAAGGCGTGTCCTGGTATATTTTAGCTTCAACTGATGCGATAAGGCGTTGGAAAGGTCCAGCGATTCCCGACAATCAAGTGCAAAAACTCAACTCCGCGCCGAGCGTCCAACTTCTCGCGCTGCTTGGATTGACCGAACAGCCGCCGACCGATTTAAGAAAAACGAATGTGGCAAACAGCAATCAGCCATCGAAACTTTTTCAGTCAAGCGTTTTGTCGGCGAATTCCAATAAGTGAAGCGAGTAGATGTTAGATTTTCGGGATTTTATTAACCGTTGATTTCTTCGGGCTGAATTATTTATCGAAAATGTATTCGTAAAATCTAAAAGCAAAATAGACAATCAAAACCGCCGCGCCGAGATGAATCCACACTTTCAAACTCTGAAAATGAAGCTCCGACATTCTTTCGGTATAGCTGGTTTTCGCCGCTTTCATCGGACGACTGCAGTTCACGCATAAAGCCGCGCTGTCGGAAACTCGATAATGACAATCTGTGCAGGCAGTAAGCGGCATATTTGATTACAAATCGTTATCAATATCGTAATCAAAATCGCCGAATTTTCCACTGTCCAGCCCTCAATTATAAGTTTATTTTAAATTGTTTATCTGGTGCGTTCAAATTGTTTTTGTTTAACTTCAACGCGATGTTTCTCCGGTTCGATTTGTCGGTGAACGAAATTATTATCTTCGGCGCGTTCGACGATTTTCGATTCTCGATTAGGCTTAAAATTTTTGTCCGCAAATTGCTCGCGTTTTTTGTCGCCCGTCATTGCCAGCGCAATCGTCATACTTATTTCGTTGAGCTTTTCTGCGCCGATGCCAATTTTTTCCGGCGACGCGTTTTGTTTTTCAAGTCCGTCAATTAGCAAGCCTTTGGTCATCGCCGCCAGTATTCGCGGATTTCCGATTGATCCGCCGCGCTCGAACATTTGCGCCAAATCGTGCTTGAATTCGGTTTTGAAATTGAAAATCTTGGCTGCATCTCGAACCGCTCGACGCTCATTCTTCAAATGGACGATGCCGGCATCGAGTGCGGAAAAAGACTGTAAAATTTCTTTCGGACTCGTGCCCGCTTCGTGATAAATCTCGTGCGCCCGTTCGAGAGCGTCGCTTGCGGAAAGAGCGGCTTGCTGCAATTTTTCAGAAACGTCGCCGTGCCGCGTCCAAAGTTCTTTCGGTTCGAGATTTTCGCGCGTGCGCTCGCCCGCTTCGAGCCGTATTTCGTCGCGTTCCTTCGGCGAAAAAATCTCGCTCGCTTTTTTCGTTTCAAGATCGGCGAGCGACAATTCTCCGGTTTCAATCATTTGAGAGATTTTCGCCCGCGTGATATTTCGTTCGTTTCTTACAAGCTCGCGCTCGTAAATTTCGAGCGTTACGGGTTTGTTCTCAGGGGAAAGATGCGATGCTTTTTCGAGTTTCAAAAATTCCCGAAGCTGCCCGCGTTTCGCTTCAGCGATATTAAAAGCATCTGCAATTTCCGATTCCGATTGCCGGTTCAAACTCGCTTGATGCGCGGTATGAAGCGCGTCGGCAAACTCCAACGCTTTGATTTGGATTTCCGAACTTTGCTCCGGCTCGCTTAATCCGGCTGGTTCTAAAGCGATTCGCGCTTGTCTGTGCGATTCGATTCGCGCCTGCTCGCGTTCTTCGTTCGTAATCGAATCGGCGAGCGGCTGAACATGATCAAATGTTTTTGAAGTAAATTTCGCGCGAGCGAATAAACTGGTTTGTTCGGTTTCGGCTTGTAGTTGCGCTGCCTCGTATTGTTTTTGCAGCGAATCAGTTGACTTTATCTTTTCGGGCGCGACCGTATATTCGGCGTTTTCGAGGCGCAACGCCGCAATCTTTTCAAAACTTTGATTTATATCATTGATTCCTTTTTCGAGCCGTTTCGTGTTTTCCGCGAATCGCTCGAAGTCGGAAAGCGAAATTTTGTTTTGCGCCCGTTCAAAAATCGCTTTCTGCTCTGCCATCGGCGCGGCTGATTTTTCCGGCATAAAAGCCCTTTCGACCGCCGCGCGCAAATTGTTACCGGCGATTGGTTGATTATTTTTCGTAAACTCTTTTTTTATTTTTTCTTCATATTTGAGCGCAATCGCGTTTTTTATCTCTACCGCTCGCCGACATTCAATCTGAGCCGCTTTGATTCGCTCGATTTCTTGCAGCGCGTGCCGTTCGTTTTCAAAAACTTTGACCGGCGCGTCGGTTTGGTAAATCGCCTTTTCCGTGTTTTCCGCCCAAGCATCGAGCATCGCTGATTGTCCGTTACGGCGGCTTTGTTCGAGCCGGAATTTTTCGTTATCTTTCGCGCGAAATTCTTTTGAGAGTTCAAAATCGGCGGGGAAGTATCGCTCGAATAATTTTTTGTAGTCAGCGGCTGAAACTCGATTTGTTTCCGCAATTTTTACAGTTACGGTCAACTGATTATTTTGGACATCGCGCGTCGAGCGGGCGAAGGTATTTAGGATTTCGCCTGCCGATTTTAGTTCTTCGCTCTTTTGCTTTTCGAGCCAATCGGCAACGCGCAGATTATTCGCTTCCGATTGGTTGTGAATCAAAAAACCGATTGTTTTGAGTAACTTTTCGTCTGTTTTCGCTGTGCCGCGGTCAAAATCTTCAGCTTCTTTCCGGTTCGCCAAAATCGCGGCTTGATGCCAGAGCGTTCCAGCGGCAAATTCCTGCCGAACGCTTGCGGCAGCATCATTTGTCGGAATGGATTGGTTTTGCTGCGACCCAATACGTCTGCTCGCGTCTGCGCCGCGCTCGTAAGCCATTTTGTATTCGAGATTTTCTTTCTGGCACGACGCACGGCTATAAATCCAATCCTTTTCGTGTGGCGGCAAGTTTTGATAAACGGGTCGGTGATCGAACTCGTTTTTGATGACGAGTTTTTCGTTTTCGATTTTCAGGCTTTCAAAAAAATGCTTCGTCGCTTTGTGTTTTGTTTCGAGTTCGCGGCGATTTAATCTGCCTTCAAGACTCTCGATGAGTTTTTGCGCTTCCGCGCTCGGCTGTAAATTTCCCTCTTCGAGCGCGTGGGTCATCCGCGTTTTCGCCTCTGCGTAATGAGCGAAGTTGTATTTGAGAATAGACATCTCCGCCGTGTAATTTTTCGGCGGCTGCTCGAGAAAAAGCAGCGTCATCTCGTTTTTCGAGAGCGGGCGCGTCACATCGCGGAGTTCTTCTTTTTCGGAGTTTCTCCAAACGCTGGCGGCGCGGTGATTTTCCTGCCGGATTATGTAAGCCTCGCGCGCCACATCCTCTGCGGTTTTCGCCGCATCGAGTCGCGCGGCGTATTCTCTGTAAACGATTGATTCGTGCCGCAGGCGCACTTCCGGCTGCTTTAATTGATAACGAACGTATTCTGAGGCAAATTCGTAACCGGAGATGGCTCTTTCCGAAGGTTTGGCGTTAATAATTCGATTGCCGCCCTCGATTTTATAAGCGAAAGCGGGTTCGATTGTTTTAAGCTCCTGGATTTTCCCCCGATGCTTTTCGGCTTCGTGCTGTGCAGCACGAGCATCAGTTTTTTCGCCGAGTTTCGCTGTTTCAAATCTTCGATACTCTTTCTTGATTTCGAGAGAGCGCACCATTTGAAACTGACGACTTGCCGCTTCGCGCACAAAAAGATATTCCGCCGGATTTTTGATTTCAAATGTATTGGCTTCGGTTAATTTTTCGCGTCTTTCCGAAGCGGTCAATTCCGGGTATTTGTCCTTGAGAATGCTAGAGGCGGGAAGTTCCAAAGACACGACTTTTTCAAATAGTTCCTTGCGTCTCTCAGCCGGTATTTGCTCGCCGGAAATTTCGGCAACGAGTCGAAAACTTTTTTCCCGCGCGTTGATTGATTCGCTAAGGGAGTTTATTTCGCGTTCAACGCTTTTTTCTTTGATAAGGACGCGCCGCAGTTCCGCTTCGTCTTCGGATAATTCAATATTTTGCGGCTTTGGGACATCGCTTTTGTTATTTGTTTCCGACGCGCCGTTTTGCCCGTTAATTGATTGCTCGACTTTTGCGCGGTCAATTTCATCGCCGAAATCGGTTTGGATGGTTTCGGTTAGCTTGGCTTTTTGCACGCGCAGAGCGGCAAGCGTCGCCCGGTCTTCGCCCAATTCGCGCATTTCTTCCCGCTTGGCGGCGAAACGGTAGTTTTCCGGCGTGCCTTGGTCGTCGTCGCCGATTATTTTCGCTTGCTGTTTGGCGTATTCTTCTTCGACGAGCCGGAGTTCGTTATCAAGTCTCGTCGCTTCGACATAACGCTTAAACGGAGCGAGAACTTCGCGCGCGGACGCGCCCCGTTCAAGCTGCGAATCAATTGCGCCTGTTTTTTCGAGCAGTTTCTCAAAATCGGCTCGTGAAAGATTATCAGGAATTTTTGGTAAGTCCGAGCTTATTTCGATTCGCTCAAAACTCACCAGCCCGCCGCCCGGAACAATTTCGTCTTCGCGCTGCGCCGCATCTTCGCTTTTGTCTGCGCTCTCGTAAATTTCAGCCGCCGAAAAATTTTCGTCGTGGTCAATCGCCGCGCTCGTCTCTTGAATATTTTCGCCCAGGGCTTCGAGCGAATTTTCCGGCAGCCGATCTTTCGGCTCAAGTTCGGCAAGTGCTTCGGACAATTCGACGATTTGCTGCCATTTTTCAGAAAATGAGACTTCGGTGTTTGACCGCCCATCTCGTTCCGAAGTTTCCGTTTTATCAGGCTCAAGCAATTCCTGTTTGCCTTCGAGGGTGCGATAAAGCCAGCCGTAAACTTTAAGGCGCGTTGCGCCGTCGGCGTGGCTTCCCGCAATCCGCTCGCCCATTTCAACAAGTTGCGGAGCGAGTTCACGGGCGACGGCGGCATCATTTGTGATTCTGGTTAATCTCTCTACTGCCACGCGTTGCGTTGTGATTTCGATTTCCGGCGATTGTGTTAAATTTTCCTGCGGGACGGTTAAAACCCCGTCCACGACGGTTGCGCCGCGTTCGTAGATGTCGCGTAAGAACGGCGACTCCGCCGCCAAAAACGATGCCTGCTCGGATTGATTGCGCCCGTCAGATTGGTTAAGGGCGCGCAACGCCTCGTCGGTTGAGGTTTGACTTAAAATCGCGGCAACGCTTCGCGCCCTGCGCGCGCTTGTTTCGTTTTTTTCGGAAATTGAAGAATGCTCGCTCATATCTCACGTTCAGTGAAAAGGGAATTTCGGCTTTTTTTGAATCGGCGAAAAATTGCCGAAAATTTAACCACTCAAAAGCAACCGGCGTGCCTTGCTCTTATCGCCCAATGAATAGGCTTCATCTGGTTCGCCCTTTTTCCTTGATTGTCGTTTTTTCGCGCGTCGCCTCGTCCGCCGGTTTCTGGCTGACGGACACGCTCGCGTTGAGTGCCGGGTTTTGGAGAGAAATTTCCTGGCTCTGATTGATTACTTGTCCTCGCTTCGTCGCATCGTTTTCCGGTGAAATTTTCGACTCCATTGCGTCCGTTAAAACGGGAACGCGAAGCTGAAGTTTTTTAGCCGCCGATTCGAGCAAATCCTGAATTCTGCCGACGTTGTTATTTGTCTCGGCATCGCGCACAATTTTTTCGAGCCTGCCGGCTTCCGATTTGTCGAGCGTTTTGGCGGCGCGAATGTCGAGCGCGGCGACTTCCTTCGGCGTGAAAATCGGTCGTATTTCCTGCGCCGCGCCGGAGTATTTTTCAAGCATTGCCGCTTTCTGATTTTCAAGGCGAAGGACACGGTATTGCGCGTCATTCAAATTTTGCGTCAATTCTATTTCTTTATTTAGCGCAGCTTGGCGCACCGCGTCGCGCCGGGTTTTCTGCTCTTTCGACTCCAACGCTTTTTCCAAAATCAAGTCGAGCAAATAGTAATGTTTTCGCGGCTCGACTTCGCGCAAACACACTTCGCGCTCCGTGCCGGTTTTCGGATCTGAAATCAGATGTTTGATAAACAATTTATCGCGGTTGTAGCGGTCAAGATTTTCCTGCGCTTCAACCATTTTGGTTTGGGCGATAAGACTTCTCGCTCCGGCTCGACCTAAAACGTAGTCGCCGATTGTTTTTTCTGAAGTGGTTTGAGAATCCGATTCGGTGTGAGATTGAATCGCAGCTTTGGCAATCGAGAAAGGGCGTTTCTGACTTTCGATTTCGCGCGCATCCGACTGCGCTTTTGAATCACCCGCCGCTCGCAAATTTTCCGTTAATTTTTCGCTCAGCCAGCTTTCTTGCAAGCTAAGCGCGTTTTCATAAAAATTTTCGCATCCGGCGTCGAGCGCGAGGTCTTCGGTTTCGGCAAGCTCGTAAGCGGAAAAGGCGGGCGCGAGTTTGGTTTTGTTCGGATTTGTTTCCGCCGCCAAGATTTTATCGAGAGTTTGATTAAATTCTCTTAATTTTATTACTTCAATGCGGCGCGTGTTTTCTACAATTTCGAGTGCTTCGCTGATCGCCTTATGCAAAGCCGGGTAATCGAGTTTTTCGGCGGGCGGGTTTTTCTTAGCCGAATGAAATAATAGTTCGCTCGTTTTTGATTTAACCTGCATCCACAAATCATTTTTTCGGGCGAATCGAAGTTCGTGCTGCTCAAGCCCGTTGTGCGACCAGAAAGATTCGCCGATTTTTACTTTGATGAAATCCCTGCTTGCCGGAAATTCACGCAGCCGTTTTTCCGCCGCCCGCATTTTGAGTTCGGCGACTGCTTTTGCCGCAAGCAATTCGCTCACCTCTGGTTCGCGGCGGCTCGGACGATTTAACTCGGCGGCGCCTGCTTGCCGGATGCTTTCGAGCAGTAAAATTTTTTCCAAATTTTGTTCTCTGAATGCTTCGTTCTGAAGTCCCTGGATTTCGTCTGGCTTGAAAAGCGGTATCGGCACGGCGGTTTTCAGCCGTTCATATTTTTTTTCAATGAGCAGTTTTTGATTGTTGAGAAGCGTGTGTTTAGCTTGCGCTTCGTTTAAGTGCCGATTCTCGAAGCCGAGAACGTGATGCCTGATTGTTTCGAGCTGACGAATTAAGGAAGCGTGTCGGGCACGTTCGTCCTGCGCGTTTTTCGCGGCGAGTTCGGCGCGTTTTTCGACATTGTTCGGCTGCGCGCCGCGAGCTTTCCGGCGGCTCCAGATTTCTATTTTTCGCTCGATGTCGAAAAGTGAAACGTGGCGCGTGCTGCCGGTCGTTTCATCTTTGATTTTGAAGCGTTTTTTGTCGCCGTGTTCGACGAGATTTTCTATATTTCGTGTCCGCCGCAGAATTTCCGCCGCAACCAGCATTTCTTCTGCTAAAATTCGACGCTCATTAAAGTTTGAAATTTTGTAAGGTTTGCCGGAAGAAATTCGTTCGGAGTTTTCGATTTGAGATTGCGACTTTCCGTCGACTTTTTCCGGTTCAAACTTTCTTTCATTTTCCCGCGCTTTTTGTCGCCCTTTGGCAATTTCATCGATTTTATTTTCGGCGGCTAAAATCAACGCGCCCTTGTGCAGTTTTTTCTCGCCGTTTGCGTCTCGCTCGTTGTAATGAAGCATCTGCCGATTAATCCGCAGAATTTCAGTTTTGCCGTCTTCATTTGTAAACTCCTTCTGAATGGCGAGATGCGCGTGCGGATTGGCGGTATTGAAGTGCGCGACGGCGATCCACTTCAGTTTTTTGGCTTTGATTTCCTTTTCTAGTCGAGCGACAACTTCCCGAACGACCGATTCGAGAGTGGTTTTTCGTGCCGCCTGTTCGTCGCCCACACTTTCTATTTCGTCTTTGCTCGGAGCGATGACGACGTGCAACAACTCTTCCGATTGCGGTTTAGAATTTTCGAGGCTCAAATGATGGTTTGCTGCCTTCACATCCAAATCGTTTTCAGATTCATTAAAAAACTCGCGCCGCTGAACGCCTTCTTTTTCACGGTCGAGCTTGCTGTGCGCGAGGTAGTGAACAAGTCCGCGACTGCTTCCACCCGACGCGCTAGATTTTATGCTGATAATCATCTCTCAAAATTTTTAAGGATTGTTTTGTTCCGGCGCGTCGTTCGCTCGTCTCAATTTCGATTTCCAGAAAAGGTTTCCGCCCGTGAATCTTTCGGTTTTAATTCGGTGATGGGCGGCTGCCGATTCCAAATCCTGAAGGCTTCGCGCAATCGTCAAATCGCTCGTCTCGTCGAACGAAGCTAAAACCTGCGCTGACGGCGGCGAGTTTTCTCGCGCGAATCCGAGTATCTGCAACAGAGCAGTTCTGAGGAGCGAAACGGCGGTGTGAGCCATACAATAAATTTCGCCCAAAAGGCAAGACGTAAGGGCATCTGAGGATGCTTGCCCGCGCTTTATTTCTTCGAGCAACGAGAGAATTTCCAGTTGACCGTCGGCAAAGTCTTTTGTCTTATCTTCGAGCCGCCTTAAAGAAGTTTTCTGTTCTTCGAGTTTTTGTGTCGTAAAAGTTTTGTTATGCAGAGCCGCGGCGACGAGTTTTTCGACAATCGTGTTTTTCGTTTCGCCAGTCAAATCCGCCAGTTCGCGGATGAGTTTGTCGTCTGACAAACTCGGACGGAAGTAAATCGCGTCCGCTTTGACTCCTTTTTCCGGCTGAATCGCCAATTTCTTTTTCCACCTGTCGCGCTCGCGGCTACGGCTTAAAAATTTGTTTTCGTCTTTCATCTATTTTTGCGCTCTTCCTGAAGGAATTGGAAGTTTCTCGAAAGCGTCTAAAGCAATTAGCTTGCCGCAAAAAATGAAGGCAAAATTCTTGCGCTTTTTTGCAAGCCCGCTTCTCTCACGCAATCAATCACTTAGCATCAAATGCGAAAATGTTCGGTACTGTAATTGTTGATTTGTCAGCAACTTACGCTGCAAGAAATTTTCTCGATTAAAAAACGACATGAAAATCGCTCAAAACATCGAAAAAATATAGGCTTCGTGACTTTAGACCTTCCTTAAAACCGCCGATTTTTTGATTTCTTGCACGCTTGCAAGTCCAACTCATTGATTTACATAGGTTTTGATTGCAAGAAGGAAGCTTTTTTGCCGCTACTTGTCATACATCAAAAACACGCTGCTCGAAAAAATTTGAAATTCGTTTTCGGGGTTCGTTTTCGGCTTCTGCAACGGCGATTAAAACGCCTCTGGCACGCCGGTTGATTAAGCCCATTGTGAATGCCGCGCTGCTTGATTTTGCGTCCGAATAAACGCGAATAACTTCTATCGCACGGCTATCCAAAAATCCAAATCAAACAACAAGGAATCGAATAAAAATGCAAGAAACTTCAGAAAAAACAAACGACAAAAATTCCGTCAAAGACGAAACGGGAAACGCGCCCGCTTTCAAACCGTCAATCTCAATCCGGCGCAAACAAACCCGTAGAATCGTCGCTCAAGTGGATGAGGAAACGGCTGATTTGGCAGACGAATATGTGCGGTTCGTCTCCGAGTGTTACGGCTATGAAGTCAGTCCAAGCGAGGTAGCAAACGAAATCTATAAATCGCATTTCGCGCGTGACGGCGGCTTCAAACAATGGCGTGCGACTGCGAAAAACGGTGCGGCTTCGTCGGTTTAAATTCAACCTTCGATTTCAATAAAAAAAGCCCGAACGGAATTTGGTTAAGATTAATGCCAATTCCATTCGGGCTTTTTGTTTTTTGATTAGATTGTTTGCTTCTAAAAATGAGTTATTGAAGCGCGGTTTTAAGATAAATCATAGACGAAAACCGGAACGTCGGACGCGCAAATTTGTTGTTCGATGAGCGGTTCTATTTTGCGCCACTCGCCGCCTGCTAGACCGCAGCCAATACGAGGCAGATGAATCGATGCGTTTTCAGCTAAAGCCTTTTTTCCCACAATTTGCAAAGCCTTCTCAATCGCGTCGTAGCGAACCGGCGGAACACTTCGTAAAGCTCGGATGCCGTGCTGTCCAATCATATTTGCTACCAAAATGTTGGGAGAAACGGACACGAATTGAACTGCTCCGAGAGCAAAATCGTTGTGTTCGCGCCCCAAATACCATTCTCGAAAGGCGCGTTTCGGCGCGGGCGAAAGTTTCGATAACGCCAGCACAAAGCCTTTGCCCCACGCGCCGACATCGTTGCAGGCGTGAGCGATGATTTTGTTTCCCGCCGCTTGCGGCTTGGTCGCATCACCAGTCAGATAAACGATTGGTTTCATCAGTTTTAATTTACCACGAAGCGACGGCTGAAGATGTTGTGCGGTTCAAGCAGTTTGCTTGTCTGTATCGCAAAACGCGCGGCTTCGATGGCGGCATTTGCCTGCTCAAACAGACGAGCGCGAACGAGTGCCACTTGCTGCAAAAATTGCGGGTAAGCGTCGGTCAAACAATCAATCCGGCGACGAACATTTTGCACCGAGTCGTGATTTTGAATGTTGTTCCAAATCGTTCCAAAACTCGGTAAAATCTGCGGTTTGGCTTCGATTTCGCGTATCGCCGAATTAATTAGAGTCTCGGTAAAGCGGCGTTCTTCGTCGAGCAGACGGTTTAATTTGGCGCGTTCAAGACTGATGATTTGATGATGCTCCACACGATTAAAGCCTTGATTAAAAACAGCGGTTCTCATAATTTTTCCTTTTCTTTCAATGGGCTGTTTTTCCGGCGACAACCCAAACGCCGAGATTTCAATTTCACCCGTTCTGCAAACCATAAAAATCCCTTTTGAATCGTGAAAATTAAGCGGTTAAAAGAAAAGCGATTCCCGAATCTTGCGTTCGGGAATCGCCTCATTCACAGGAGAAGAAAGGAAGTGTAAAAGAGGGAAGGCGCGGAGAATTTTTAGATTTTGCACGCGGCGGGCGGTAGCTCAATCGCCCGCCGCGTGCCTCTTGGATTACATTACTGACGGGAAGTTTTCGCCCGAGAAATCGAGGTCGTCCGGTGCTGTGGCGGAGTGCATCGCTTCGCGGATGTCGTCGGGAATTCCGCCGTCTTCGTTTTCCGTTGCGGCTTGAGCTTCTTCGCTGCGGTTATTGCCCATTCCGAGAAAGCGGAAGTCCTGCACGAGTATGTCAACCGATTTGCGCTGATTGCCTTCGCGGTCAGTCCACTCGCTGATAGTTTGTCTGCCTTCGATGAGCAGCGGGTCGCCTTTTCGGACGTGCTTGGCGAGAATCTGCGCCTGCTTGTTCGTCGCGGTGATGTTATACCAATCGGCTTTTTTGACCGTTTCGCCCGTCGCGGATTTACGCTGGTTGTTGACGGCGAACGAGAAGTTAGCGATAAAAGTGTTGTTGGCGTTGACGCGCGTTTCGGGATTGCGTCCCAAGTTTCCGATAATTTGAACTTTTGCTGACATAATTTTTTGTTGGCTCCTTAATTTTTTAATTTTGATTTTTTTGAGTGATGATTGACGAGAAATCTCAACACCCGCGTTTTCGCGCTTGCCGTTTCTCTCTTTCGCTCATCACGTTTTTCTGCTTGCCGCTTTTATTTTTTCTTTCAAACGGCGGAGTTTAATGGACAAGCGCACTGCAAAGCGGCGCGGTTTCGACGAAATAACAAATCTCTTTCGCCGAGTCGAAAACTTCCATTCGGATGTTCGACAGATCGGCGAAAAAGACGGCAAGCCGCTCGGCTGGCGCGAAGTCTTCAAACGAAATAATCGGGTGTCTACCGCCCGCCACAAAGACGACAAAACGCCGCGGCGAAGATTCGCCATCGGTGTAGCTTTCGCCCGTCGTCGCTCGGTTTTCAACAAAATTGATATTCATAATTTTTCGATATAAGTGGGAGTCAGAACTACCTATTTTTATATTCTTGCGGGAGTCGGAACTACCGCTTTCGGCTCATTCGAGCGTGTAGTCAGAACTACATATTTTCGTGATTTGTTTGCCGCTTTGTTTTGAGCTTTTTCAGGCGTTTCCAACAAAAAACTCCGCTTATGCTTTTCCAGCACGGGCGGAGTTTTTTGATTCAAATATGTTCTAAAGTTTAGTGATTCGCCGGCGTAACTCTGACTTGCTGAGTTGCCGTAGTCGCGCGATTAAACTGCAACTGCTGTTGCAGCGCACGGTCACGCTCATTCGCCTGTTTCAAAACTTGCTCGCGGTTTTTGAGTGCCGCCCAAGCCTTTTGAACTTCTTGTTTCGGCAAATTGTGAACGGGATGCGTCGGACAATTCGTGCCATACATCGCCCATTTGAGATAACCGATTTTGCGCGGATCCGCCGAGGCGATTTCTTTTTCGAGCCGATACAACGCCGGACTTGGGCGGCTGTCCGCAAGCCGCGCGAACTGCGATTTCGCCACCGTCGAAAGTGCCGTGTATTCTTTGAGCGAAAGTCGTTTTTCGTCTTTTGCTTTGCGTCCAATTTCCGCCGTCTGCGACAGAATCGCTGTGTCTTTCGCGCGTCTGATTTGCAAATAAATAGATTGATAAATCGCGTTTCGACGCAAAGCGGAAAGGTGAAAATCGCGCTCGGTTTGTTCGAGCAGAATTTGCAGAATCTGGCTCGCGTATTGTTTCTCTTCAAAGTCAGGGTTGACGGTTTGATTAACCGTAAATTCGAGTCGTTCACCGTTTTTTCCGGTCGTTACGCGCCTTGCGACACGGACGACTTCGCGCGAGTAAAGCGCGTCAAGATTAAGGTCAACCCATTCTAAAATTTCGTGGCGTGTCAAAGGCAAAGCGGGGAATTCCGCAAGCGTTGGTTTTGCTGCTTCGACGAACGGCGCGTTAAGGCGAAAGGCTTCGCGGGCGCGAATATTGTCGGTGTTTTCGATTTTCCGGCACACGACGAAATGCCTCGCCGACTGCGCCGCCCGCCCGCCGATCTCAAAGCCGACGAAAACCAGTTGCAGCATTTTGGCAAGCGGCTGAATGGCTTCGGGAAGATACTCTGCCGTGATTTCGCCGTCGAGTTCGAGAACGACTTCCGTGTGCTGACTGCCCGACATTCGCAGTCCCAACAGCCCATCTTCGTCATACTGCTCGTGCGCCTCGAAACGCCGGTAATCGTCATCGAGTTCTTCGATTGATTTTCCTTCGTCCGTTAGGTAAAAAGCGGCGAATTCGTCTTGATTGGCTTTCGCAACTTTCGAGCGCGACAATCTTTTTTCGATGGCTCGCATTTCCGCATCGAAGTTCGGAGTTGCTTGGGCGATTGGCGGTAAATTCTTTTGCGCGTCCCGCACTCTTTTTTCATCTACCGATGTAAGTTTTATTTCGCCGATTTCGGTTTCCGTCGTTTCAATTTCCAACTCATTGACCGAAGCCGTCACGCGCGTCATCTCCATTCCGAGCATCGCCATTTCTTTCAAAACTTCCGGCACATCGCGCTGCCGACATTCGCGGTAGTAATGGCTGGCGATTTGTTCAAGCTCGAACTGCGCCGCCTGCGGGTCGGCGATTGATTTGACGCAGCGGACGAACTCTTTCGCGTCTTCAGAATTTCCGAAAACGCGCGTCGCGTAAGTCAAACTCAAGATTTTGACTCTTTCAAGCGCGGGCGTTTCGTCGCCTTCGACGGCGCGAACGACGACGTTCCCGCCCAAGACAGAATTTTCTTCCAGCTCGCGCCGGAACAAATTGTTTTTTGAAATGTGCCGCGCCCAGTCGTTCATCGGGCTGCCCGAAGATTCGATGCGGTAAGCGAAAAGCGGTGAATTCGACGGCGCGAACTCGCGTAAACAAGCAAGTGATAATTGATTTGCAGACATTGATTTTTTCCTCTCAAGTGATTTAGTTTTCACGGCGCGTGGATAGCGTCGCGTTTTTGAATTTCACCTGTTCTGCAAACTTTAAAAATCCCTTTTCGCATGATTAAAAGGCACGTTGAAGCAAAGCGAGATTGTCGCTGAACTTCGTTAGTTGTTCGCTAATGTTCAAAGGGAAATTAGTGCCGTAATTTTCAATCCGAAAAGCCGCTTCAATTTTATTCCTACTCCAGCCAAGTTAGGTGATAGACAATCAAGCAGGGAAACCTTCCGCCTCAAGCGGAAAGGTCGGTGCAAACTAAACAGATTGGTTGTTTTAAGTTTTTATATATGCGGCGGGAATGTTACCGGGCGAGAAAGGCGAGCGTCGGACGTTCATCAACGACAAACTAACGAGGTTTCCATCGTTAGTTTTCCCGAAGTGGTACTTTGATTGACCCACCCCGGTCTGTTCGTAATACCACCGAAGCGTGAGATAAACATAAAAACGCTGAAGAATCAGACGTTTGACAATTTTTAGCCGCTTGCAAGGGTGGTATCTTCAAAGGACCACCTTCGACTTTTGCAAAAAAAAAGCGCGGGCATTTTCGATATTGCCCGCGCTTCCCAAAATTAGAAATACAGATTAGTTTGATTTCGCTTAATCGACGACTTTGATGCCGTAACGCCTTATTTTCTTGATTAAACCATAGCGGCTCAAACCCAACTCACTCGCCGTGCGCGAGACGTTTTGTTTATTTTCTTCCAATGTTTTTTTGATTAAACTGCGGTCGAATTCTTTGACTGCTCGTTTGTATTCGTCGCTGCCGCGCATCGAAAGCCGCGTGTTGCTGGCGAGCGTCGGCAGTGCGGAGTTTTCCGAGTCTTGAAAGCCATCGCCCGCATCAATGCTTTCAAAATTCCTCAACTGAGAAAAAATCAGTTCGGCGGTTAGTTCAACGGTTAATTTTTTCTCCGTCGTTTTTTGCCCTTTGCAATCGAATAATGCTCCGAAACACGCTTTTTCGACGAATGAGCGCAGCTCGCGGACGTTGCCGCGCCACTCGGCGCGTTCGAGCGGGCGCAGAGTTTCTTCGCTCGCTGTGACAACACGCATAGATTTTCGGCTGAAATCCGCAATAAATGCTTGCGCGAGCGGCAAAATCTCGCTGCGGCGTTCTCTGAGCGGCTTGAGTCGAATCGCTTGCGCGGCGCGAATGCGATAACGCAAATCTTTTCTTAGAACGGATAAATCGCGGTGCGTCGCGTAAACGATTCGCACGTCCACGGGTCGCAGCACGCTGCTCCCGACGCGCATCACGCGCTTTTCTTCGATAACCTTGAGCAGTTTGGCTTGCACTTCCAAAGCGAGTTCGCCGATTTCGTCCAGAAAAATGGTGCCGCCTTCCGCCGCTTCAAATTTTCCTTTTTTCGGCTCGGTCGCGCCGGTGAATGCACCTTTTTCGTATCCGAAAAGCCCGGATTCAATCAAGGCGGGCGCGAGTTCGGCGCAGTTTATGGCGACGAACGGCTTATCTTTGCGCGGACTCAAATCGTGAATGAGCTGCGCCATGCGAGTTTTACCCGTTCCGGTTTCGCCCAAAAGACACACATCGAGAAAGTCGAAACCTGCGAGAAACTCTAGGCTGCCCGTTTCGGTAAAATTATTGAGCATTTGACTATTTATATTTCAGTGATGCAAAATTGATTCAAGTTTGAAACGAATTCAATTTTGATTATCTGTCTTGTTTAAAGACATCGACTCGGAAAATTTACTCTCTATATATAAAAAGCCTGAAAATGTGGCGAGGTTCCCTCAGAAGCCAAAAAATTTTCAGATTTTTTTGCGATGAATCGAAATTTGAAACTTAGCGCACGAGCGACAATCGAGAAATTTAGTAGATGAAATCTGACCGAAACTTTCGCTTTGTTTGTCCTTTCGCGGCAAACAATCATTGAAAGCGATAGTGGTTTTTGTAGTAGCAAACAATGGTTGAACAGTATTTTGATGATTTACGGCGCGGGCTGCCGGATGTTGACAAGACGAGCGAGCCGCCCGACCGAAGCGAAAATTTAAAAGCCGAGCTGAAGGCAGACGAATCGTTCCTCGCCGCCGTGCCGACGATTCGGCAAATCGTCTGGCGAAAATTATTTTCGACCAGGCGCGGTGGCGATGCGCCGGACGTGATTCAAAAAATCGTCCTCCAACTACTAACCTGGCGCAAAAATAATCCGAACAAAATCGAGGAAATGACTGCGGAAGAATGGCGTTCGTTCGCTTCGACAGCCGCTTACCACGCCGTCAACCGTCGTTCGCCCGGCGACCACAGTTTAACGGAGCCGCTCGACGAAGCCTTTGAGATTTCGGGCGGCGATTTGGTTGTCGGTAATACTCAGGCGGAAGTCGCTTCCTTGCTTTTCGCGTTCTGGCAGGGAATTTGCGGGTTATCGCTGCGACAAAGACGCGCATTGCTGTTCGGCAGCGAGTTGTTGCTCGTGCTTCTGCGATTTCACGGAATCAGCAACCAAAACTTGAGTGAAATTTTAGAGGTGAGCGAAAGCGAGTTGCCGGAGATTATTAATCGGCTGCCGCTTCCCGACGTTCAAATCGCGCATTTAATCGCCATCCACAGCGGCGACGCGAAAAACCGGAATATAAATTCTCTGGTTAAATCAATCAAAAAAGCCCGGCACGAAGCCCGCGCAAGGCTACAAAAACTATTAAGCGAATGAATCCAAGCGAACATTTAACCGAAAATCAGTTGAACGATTATCTCGGCAACTCCGCGCTCGACAAGAATGAGAAGCACCGCGTCGGTCGGCATCTGCTGCAATGCGATTTTTGTCTGAAAAAACTGCCGCAGCCGACGACCGAACAATTTTGGGCGGCGTTAATGACGGATGAGGCAGACGATTCGCTCGACGAGAGAACGACTTTGGCGGCGGGATTAAATTCTATCTTTCAATCGCTAAAGCATCCGAAAGTTTTCGCTTTGAGCGCGGCGGTGCTAGCAGTTTTAATATTTTTCTCGGCTTTTATCTGGATGGGTGCGGCGAAGCCGTCTGAAATGGAAAAAGAGGTTGCCCAAAACTTTGAACCCGCTCAATCCGTTTTTAATCAAAGCGGCGACGAACAAATAAATTCACCTTCCGCGCTTCCACTTGTCGAAAGCGGCAATCCGTCTTTGCCTGCGGCGACGGCGCACACGATCTCAAAGCCGGATTCGCCAGCGGCGAACGATACTCCGAAACATAAACTAAAAACAGCGTCTCGAAACGATTTGAGTCTTAAAACACCGGTGAAATCGGAGGACTCGGAAAAATCAAATATTTCGTCAACCAGGGGCGGTACTTCCACTCTTCCGAAATGCGGCGCGGTTGAAATGACAACCGGCTCAAATGGCAAAGCGATTACTTTGAAATGGAAAAAAGTGTCGAATGCGGCAAAATATCATTTATACGTTTCAGACGATGACGAGATTTTAATTGACGAATACGAGACCGAACAAGACACTTTGTACGTTTTGAAAAAACCGCTTGATCCGGTGAAGACTTATCAGTGGAAAGTAGTCATCACGCTCGAAGACGGCAGCACGGTAATCGGAGATTCGCAAAAATTTACGGTCAAAACTTTACAGTCGAATCAAAAAAAACCGGAGAGGAAAGAAAAGTCGGACATTCGCTGTTCACAACAAAATTAAATCGGTGAGGTAGAGTTATGGCATTTGTAATTTGTGAAATAAAAACTTTGAGCAGGATGGTTTTCTCCAAAATCGCAACTATTGTTTTGTGTTTGTTTTTTTTGAACCTTGCCGGCGGATTTTCGCCAACCAGAGCGCAAAACGTGCAAAGCAACGACACAGGCGATGTTTTCCCCGTTCCCGATACATATAAAATCGAAGGCATTCCGACGATTAAAAAATCCGAAGTTGAAAATTTATTTTACGACCCATCGGCAATTAAAAGTAATTTGATTTGGGATACGGACTCTAGAAACCGAAGATTGCTCGTAACGGACGAAAAAAACAGCGTCTATTTACTCAACTCGCCGATGGCAAAGCCGATCAGATTAACCGAGGGCTTCGTTCCCAACAAGGTCAAAGTGCGTTCCGACGGCTTGGGCTTCGCTTACAACTCCGACCAAGAACACGAAGACAATTACCAGCTTTATTTTTACGACTTCAAGGAAAGAACGCCGAAAAAACTGACGACGCTGACTGGCAAAGACGAATCCGTCGAATCGTTCACATGGACGAAAGCGGGCGATGCGCTGCTTTACACGAAAGTTGATTACGACACGAAAACAAGCAAACTGTGCCGTACCGATTTAATGGCAGAAGCGTGTTTTCCGGTTGACCTGAAAGGTGTTTGGACTGTGGTCGAGGCGGACGGCGATTACGTTCTGCTCAGATATGCGAAAGCTTCGAGCAGTCATTTTCTTTACGCTTACGATTTGAAGGCAAGAAAACTTACGCCCGTTGACGAGCAGGGCGACGTTGCAAAGGCGTTTTTGGTTGAAACGCGAGTTTTTTGGTTGAGCGACGGCAACAATGCTTGCGGCGAATTGAAGCAGTGTATTCTCGTTTCGGATTTAAAAAACGTCCGGGCGAAACGCTTTGAGTTGCCGAAAAATCTTACGGATTTTGACGATGCGAGATTTTCGCCGGCGGGGACAAACTTGCTGATTCAGGAATCGAAGAACGGAATTGATAATTTGCGAGTTTTCCGGCTCAAAAAAGACAAAATTGTGAAAGAGATGCCGCCCTTCGTTTCCGGGACTTATGTTATCTGGAACACGCGCTGGCTGACCGAAACGGAAGTCGCTTATACCCTGGAAAACAACGGCAAACCGGCTTCGATTCAGTCTTACGATATTGATTCAAAGAAAAAGACTGATTGGACGAAAGAAAAACTTCCCATCCAGCTCGAAGGAAAAGTTAAATCGCCCGAAGTTATTAAATGGAAATCTTTCGACGGGAAAGAAATTTCCGGATTTGTCGTGCGCCCCATCGCCGCAGTTCAAGGGAAGAAATCACCGGTTTTGATTTACGTCCACGGCGGACCGCAGATTCTCGATAAGCCCGTTTTCAGCTCGCAAGATATTCGACTCGCTGCCAACCTCGGTTTAACGATTATTCATACGAACATTCGCGGCTCAACGGGTTTCGGCAAAGAATTTGAGGATGCCGACAACCAACAAAAACGCGGCGATGCTGTGAAAGATATTCAAGCTTTGCTCGATTGGGTCAGAACGCAGCCAGACCTGGATGCGAATCAAATTTTCCTGCGCGGCGAATCTTACGGCGGCTTTGTCGTGCTTTCGACCGCATTGGAAGAGCCAACCAGAATAAAGGGCGTGATTGCCGAATATCCGCTTGTTTCAATCAGAGGTTTTTTATCGCAAAGCTGGATTGACGAGTATGCCCGCACTGAATACGGCGACCCGAAAGATGAAAATTTATTGAAAAGATTAGACGAACTTTCGCCGCTCAATAACACGAGCCGGTGGAAAAACATTCCGCTTTTTTTAACGCGCGGAAAACTCGATCAACGAAATCCTGAAAAGGACGTAACTGACCTTAAAACTCAGTTACAAAACAAGAACTCTGAGGTGTGGTTCATATATTCCAACGAAGACGGACATGGTTTCAGCGGAAAATATGTCACCGCCGCGATGTTCAAATTCTTAAAAACAAAAATAAGCAAGGAGCAATAAAAATAAAATGAAAAAAAGAAAATCAATTCTTGGTGCAGTGGTGTTGTCAACCGTTCTGGCTGGCAATGTGTTTGCCGGTGATTACACGACCGGCAGTGGTTATTTCGACTTCTTCGGCAGCATTTACAACGCCGTCGTCTCGTTCGCGGCTGGTTCGCCGTGCGAAACGCGGCAATGCCAAATGTGCAGACCGACGGAAAAAGGCGGAGAAGGAAATTGCAGACCGACTCAATAAAAAAGGTCGAATGTTTTCTATTCCGACAGGCGACAAGCCGGTTAATCGAAGCTGGCTTGCTGCTTTGTCTTGCCTTTTTTTCGCCTGTTCTCGCTCAACTCGATTCCGGGCGGTCGGAAATTAAACAGGCTGAAATCGAATTTGATAACGGAAATCATTCTAATGTCTTAGAGCTTATAAACACGGGAGTTGAAAAAGCAAAGAAAGTCAAAAACCCGCTGCTGATTTCCGAAGGATTGGATATCAAAGGCAGTTCAGAAATTTCTTTACAAAAATACGATGAAGCTGCAAAAACTCTCGATACGGCGCTCGAAGCTATTTCCGAAGACAATGCTGCATCATCTCAAAAGGCTCTGATTTACATTCATTACGCATGGCTTTTCAGAGCGCAGCGAAAATTTTCAGATTCTCTCGCTTATTCGAAAAAAGCGGTCGCCGCCGCGCCCGAAAATCGTTATATTTTAGCCGCGCATTATCTCAACACGGGGAGAAGTTTGTTTACCTCGGGTTACGACATTTCAGCCATTGTCTGGCTGGAGAAGGCGGAGAAACTGCTCGAATTTGAAGGCGTAAGTTCCGTCAAAATCGAAACCTACCGATTTTTAACGCTTGCTTGGGCGTCGAAACTGAATTATCAAACGGCTATCAAATACGCCGAAAAGTGTGTTTCGTTAGCCGAAAAATCTTCATTTAAATACAAACATCGGCAAGCGTTGTTCGATTTGCAGACGGTCTTAAGCGATAGTGGTCAGGAAAAACGCTCAGCACAGATATTGGAGCAGGGATTAAAACTTTCCGAAGAAGAAAATGATTCGTATCAAGCCAGTATTTTCCTGAGTTCACTGCTTCTTCACGCTTTAGACGTTGGAGACGTAGCGCGCGCTTCCGATTACTTAAGCAAGCTGGAAAAAGTTGACGAAAAAAGGCAGTTTACTTTTGAAATTAAAATCGGACGGGCAATTATCGCCGCTTTTCAAAATCAGCCGGACGTATCAGAGAGAATTTTCGCCGAGATTGAAAAAGAGGAAAAGCCTTCAGATTATCCGCCGCTCTACTGGAAGATAGCTATTGCCGAAAAAAATCAGGACTGGAATCAGTTCATCAAAATCAATCAAGAGTTATTAGACTTAACAACTAAAGATAATTTTCGGAGCGGGCTTCCCAAAATTTACTTGAATTTCGCCAAAGGTTTTTTTCGTCTGAATCAACCGCAAAAGTCAGCTGAGTATCTGCAAAAATCTCTGGCATACATCGAGGAAATCCGAAAGTCGGAAAATTACAATCTGTCGCTTGGTCTTTCCGAAAATTATCACGATGCTTATCGCTTGCTCGCGCAAATTAAATTTAATAATCCGGAAGAATCATTTGAGTTGAGTGATTTCCTAAAGGCTCGTATTCTCAAAGACCGAATTAATAAAGAGGCATTGAAAACGCAGTTCACCGTTTCGCCTGCAATCAGACGAACTCTGGAAGAATTATCGCTAAGATACATTGACGACCAGAGTCTTGCTGCCGAAATTGAAAGACAGGAAAAACTCCTTTCAAACACAGTTCCAGAATTGAATATCTCTAAACCGGATTTGACCGAGATTGATAAAATTCCTGACCTTGATAATTCGGCAATCGTCTCGTATTTTTTTACGCTCGACAAAAAACTCACAGCGTTTGTTCGTGAAAAGGATAAGCCGATTCAGATTATTAATCTCCCCATTTCCGAAACGGAAGTTGATGCTCTGGCGAAGACGACCGAACAGAAAATCAAAAACTTTATTTTCTTCAAGAGAGACGGCAAGGAAATTTACGACAAATTACTCAAACCGCTGAATCTCGCCGCAAATCATTTGATAATCGTTCCTGACAAATCGCTCTGGAAAATTCCGTTTCAGGCTCTAAGCTCGGACGGAGAAAAATACTTGATTGAAGAAAAAACGATTTCTTACGCGCCGTCGGTTTCAATTCTGCTTGAACAGATGAAAAAGCAGAAACCGTCTCGCCAAACCCTCCAGGCTTTTGCCAATTCTATTTACGGCGAAAGAGTTTTGCAGTATGCAAACTCCGAGGCAACCAGCGTTGCGGAAATCTACAGCTCAAAACCAATTCTAAACGCGACTGTATCCAATTTTATACAGGCTTTAAACAAATCGGATATCTTTCATTTTTCAATGCATGCCCAAATCAACAGGGAACAACCTTTAGATTCTTTTTTGGGTTTTAAGAAAATCGGAAAGGATGAGGGGCGTCTAACGACCGAAGAACTTCTTAACATTAAACTAAAAAAGGGAAGTCTGGTTTTTTTAGCTTCGTGCGATACAAATAATGTTTTGAGCAGTGAAGGATTAGTTAGTCTTGCCTGGGCAATGATGGGAGCGGGAGCGACGACGGTTGTTTCAGCACAGTGGGAAGTCAATGATAAATCAGCCTCAATTTTCACCAAAACATTTTACAGAAGTTACAAGCAGGGAAATTCAGCAGCCGAAGCATTACAAAAAGCGTCGTTAGAATTTATCAGAGATAAATCAAATGATATGCATAACCCATACTACTGGGCTGATTTCACACTAAACGGTGATTATCGTTAAATTTTTTGCCTTAAATTTTAATTGTAAATGTTCAAATTATCACTGTAAATCAAATTTACTGATTATAAATTCGCCTACATTTGGGCAATCAATTTTGTAACTTCATCGAGTTTGTGAGCATTTTCAATCGGGCTGTTATCAAAAACCATAAAATAGCGGTAATTGTTGCCGGCTTTGCTTGTCCAGAGCTGCGCGAGTCTTAATTTTCTCATTGAATCCGAGTTGTCTAAATTATCGCCTTTCGATTCGACAAGTAAAATTTTTCCGCTTTTTGTTAGCAGCAAAAAATCTGGGTAATGATTCAAAAAGCCGTTCAGTCTGAAACCTCGTTTTTCGATGATTTTATGCCAAAAGACAATGTTTTCGAGGTTTGCAATTTCGTTAATGACTTTTCCCTCGAAACCGTTCATCGCCGTCTCATTGATATAAAGGCTTTTTTGAATCGCAGGAGCATTAGCCGAAGGCGTAATAGTTTCGGGTAATTGGTAACTTGGTTTAATGATTATTCGATCAACGTCTAAATAATCGGAAAACTTTCTTTCCTTGTGAATTGTAGAAAGATCGTTAATTTTGCGTTTAATTTTCAATGCGTAAATGAAATCTCTTTCCAGACAATCTTTCAATTGCTCGGTATCCATTTGTTCCAAAATTCGATTGACGTAAAATTTGACCTCTTTGTCGGCAATCGGATACATATTTCCGATAAGTTTGCAGAATCTTTGGTTGACGGCTTCGATTTTTGACTGCGGCGGAAGACTCAGGATTTTTTCATTCAAAACGGCAATTTGTTGCCCACTCATTTTCCTGAAAGTTGGTTTGTAATCTTCTCCGCTGACCTTCTCCAAATCAACGTAATACGTTTCAGAATCTACCGTATCGAAATCAATGGTCGCGTCGGCTTGGCTTAACTTGAAGTCTTTTAATAGTTCATCGTTATCAAGTAAAACTTCGTTTTCGCCTTCTTCAAAAAATCCGCCCTTACCTTGAATTTTGATAAAAAACTGCGGCAATTTAAGTTGTTTGGCTGTTTCGGCAAATACTTCTTTCATCGGTTGCGTGTTTGTTTTTTCTTCCAGTTCAATCGGAAGTTGAAAGATGTCTTCTTCAATTTTCTTTTCAAACTCAGTATTGATAGCTAAAGCCTTTTGTTTTAGATCTTCGAGATTGTTTGTGCTTTCGGCAAGATTTACTTTTGAAATATCAATTTCTTCATCTTCAATATTGGTTTCTTCATCCGCGGGTTCAGGGAAAAGTATCGTTTGAGTCGACTGAGGAATGACGGGCTTTTCTTCTTCAGTAATTGTTTCTACAACCCGGTAATCACGATTGCTGAAACCTGCCTGATTTAAACCTTTGACGATATTATCCAGAGTTTGTAAAAACTTGCCCGACGAAGTGAAGACATAGCTCAAATTTAATAATTGTTCTTTGTGCTGTTTGACGCTCGGCTGTCTAAGAACTCTGCCTAAAATTTGTTCGACATCTACGGATGAACCTTTATTAGCCAAAGAAGCGAGTATATACGCAAATGGACAATCCCATCCTTCTTTCAAAGCATTAACCGTGATAATAAAACGCACGGGACATTCGCGGCTGAGTAAATCAACTCCTTTAATTTCGTTAATGTCAGCTGTTTTGATGGCTATTTGTTCTTCGGGAATTGAAAGTTTAACCAGCTTATTTTTGATATCTCGAAAAGTCGTGGCATCTTCGGCGTTTTTCGGTTCGGCTTGAAAAAGAACAATCGGACGTATGTAGCTTCCGCCGTTTTTCTCTTCCGTCTTTGCCATTTCTTCAAGCTGTTTTTGGAAGTTCAAAGCATTTGATAAAACGTCTGCCTTATCGCGCTGATTTTGCACGACGACAGGAAGTTTGACCATATTGTTTTTCTTGAGCTGGGTCGCGCTGACATAGCTGATGATGTTGCTGTTATTGCGCGGAGTCGCCGTTAAATCGAGAATAAAACTCGGACTCAAGTTTTGAAGCATCTCAACGCTTAAATCAGTTTCGGCATTATGGCTTTCGTCTACGATTACAACGGGCTTCAGACTGCGTAAGACGCTGATTACCGAAACCGTTTCTTCGTCAACGACAAAATCCGCCAGATTGCCGTTTTCCTGATAAAGTTTGCGGTCTTCTTTTCTCTTTGCCCGAAGGCTATCAAAGCTCAAAACGATAATGCTTAATTGTTCTTTGACTGAATCCTGATTGAATCCGCCGCCCTGTAAGATGTCGTTTTTGGTGAAAACTTCGACTCTACCGTTAAAATGCGTTTTTAGTTTTAGATTATAAGGATGTTGAGCATCGCTTAAATTTTTAATCGTTTGGTCAAGAATCGTAATCGAGGGAACAAGCCAAACGACGACTTTTGGCTGTGTCGGATTCGTCTTGGTGAAATTCTCATAGATTGGGCGTAGAGCATTAACGGCGATGAAGGTTTTTCCGCCCGCTGTCGGAACTTTAATGCATACGTTTGGCACACCTTTGACCGCATGCTTGTAAGTGCCCATCGTCACGCCTTTGTCCTGCCAGAATATTTGAAAAGCTTTTCCGACAAATTCATAACGGTCGAGATATTCGAGAAAGTTTTCCAAATCACTGATAACGGTTTGTTGATAATCTTTCAGTTCCATAAATTAAAACCTGATAATCTCACGAGGAATTTTCTTAAAAATAATATTGTGCTTCTGCAAAAAATCACGAGTCAGCAAACAGTTATCGGCGTAGATGATTGCAGATTTCGGCTTGAAGGGAAGATTTGCTAGAAACTCCAAATCCAAAGTTGTCGTTTCTTCTTTTTCGTAAATAAAAAAGTAAGCCGTTTCGTCCGTAATGCCTAATAAATAAGGCGAATATTCATTATCCTGCGAAAGCTGTTTGTCCGACGGAATGTTTTCGGAAAAAGCGACGTAACGCCGGATTTCTTCAATTCCGATTGATTCATTCAAATTGCCGTCTGCGAGAAAAATCGTATCTCCGATTTCGTAATAATCAAACGCGCCGCCCAGACCTTCGACGGCTTTTGAATTTTCGCCGTAGCCCTGCATTACACGCCTGACTCTTTCGGCGGTAATTGTTTCGGCGTAATCCATTGTTTCAATCAAAATAAATTTTCGATTTCCGCCATCTTCTTCGTTTAATTTCAAAACTGCGTGTGCGGTTGTTCCTGAGCCTGCGAATGAATCAAGGATAATTGAATTTTTATCAGATGAAATTTGTAAAATTCGCTCAATTAAACGAGTTGGTTTTGGTGTAATAAAATCAGATGCCGAGGGATTATCAAATAAAATAGACCGAATTTCCTTTTTCGATTCGTCTGTATGTCCCGCAAATTCGAAAGTCCACCAAGTTGATGGAACAACGCCGTCAGCATTTTTAAGTGTATTTTTATATCGTTTGAAAGAAGGTGTTTTCCCCTTTCCATCTTTGCCCCAAGAAATTAAATTTTCTGCAATATGTCTTTCGTGAACTTCTTGCGAATAAGCCCAGACACGAGTGCGTTTAGGTAAAACTTTCTCACCTGTATTTGGATTAATTATAGGATAAAACAAGTTAGGGCGTTCATCTGCTGACTTATTACAGGTATAATCGCTGGTTCTAAAAATGCCTTTTTCGTCTGTGAATTTGTATTGACTGTTTTTTTCCTCAGTTCTAGGTATCAAATTACGTTTCCATTGTGAGGATTTCTGATAAACCAAAATGTGATCGTGCATTGGTGCAATTGTTTTGTGGTCATTAGCAACTGTATATTTCTTTTGCCAAAGAACATTCGCAATGAAATTACCCATCCCGAAGATTTCATCTAAAATAAGTCGTAAATTACCAACTTCAATATCATCAATAGAAACCCAAATACTTCCATTATCGGCAAGAAGTTTATGAAGCAATTTCAAGCGCGGATACATCATACAAAGCCATTTATCGTGTCGTGAAAGGTCTTCGCCTTCTTTGCCGACAACCTGACCGAGCCAACGCTTTATCTTTTCATCATTGACGTTATCGTTATAAATCCAGCCTTCGTTTCCCGTATTATACGGCGGGTCAATATAAATACATTTTATTTTCCCTTCATATTCGGGTAAAAGAGATTTTAAGGCTTCCAGATTATCGCCGTGAATTATTTTGTTTCCCTGTGAATTGTTTTCTGATACCGTGAAATCATATTGATGCTCCAAGACTCGAAAGGGAACTTCGTGATGATGATTGACGACCTTATCTTTTCCAACCCAGGTTAGTTTCGGCATATTTATGAACTGAATTTTTGCTTGTAAAAGTGCAGAGATAAATTAAACAGGATGATTTTAACAAACACTCAAAAGTTCGCCTAACCTCGCATCAGTCCGACAATTAAAGAATTATTCAAAAATTTCTTATTTTTTTTAATTTCCGTGTAAGGTTTTGGATGATTTGTGGAACTTAGGTAAATAGAGGGGAAAATGCCGGAACAAAACGCTAAGAAAATTGATAGCTCACCGAGCGAAGCCGACCTCAAAGGCAGCCGGGAAAAATTGGAAGAGGCAATGGAGCAATTTGGAAAGAATCTCCTAATGGATATTCGTATATTTCTTAGGCAATTCAAACTGCCCGATTCATTGGAACACGCGGAAGAAATCTTTTCGGAAGTGAAAATCACCGCGCTTAAGAATGCTGATAATTACAACCCCGAATGTTCGGCAAAGGCTTGGCTGCGTCAAGCGGCTTTTTACAAAATCCGGCATTTATACAGAGACGAAAAAAAACAGCCGCTAACCACATCAATCGGCGATGCGGCGGTAAATTTCGGGTTTGACGGCAATGTTGAAAAAACTTCAGAATCTGAGTTGTTCGATTATCTGGAACAAAAAAGCGTCGAGAGATTTTTCAGAGAAAATCAGTTGAAAGCCGATGAAATTTTGTCGGTGGTTAATGAAAATGATCAAAAAATTCTGCGAATGAGTTTCATCGGCGGTTACAGCAACAGGGAAATCGCCGCGCATCTCGGAATTAGCGAAGGCGCGGCGGATGTTCGTCTCTCAAGGGCAAGAAATAGATTACAAAGAGAGTTTTTAAAGTAATGAAAGAATTTGAAGGACAATTAAACGGCGAACAGCGCAAACTTTTGATTGACCTGTATATCGAAGGCTTGGACGAAAGTAATGATGAAAAGGTAGCGAAAGTTTTGCATTTTACGTTGCGCGACGAAGAATTAGACGAAATGGTCAGCTGGGTAAATTCATTTTACGCCCAGGAACTCGGGTTCAGTGAATTGGCTGAAAAAGTCGTCGAACTCGCGCGCGAACATTTACCGAGCGCATTCAAGGAGAATGATTATGAAGAAAAGATTTTGACTTTCGGCGATGTCGCCAAACAGTTAATAGTAAAAAATCGTGTTCCCAAAGGCGAGGAAGAAGCGAACCGGCAACTGGCGGAAAACGCCACGCCTTTACCAAGTTATTTAAGCTTGGCGGAAATCAAACGAATCGCCGGTAATTTAAGGCTGAAAATAAGAGACCGATATTGGACACCGTTTTTCAGGGAAGCCGGTTTTTTAGTTATGCGTGAAAGCCAACAGCAGGCATCGTTTGCCACACGTGCCAAGCGTTTGCAGAAGAAAAAGGAAAACAAGGATGGATCAAGCGAAAAAACAAAAAATAAATGAGACCGTGTGCGAAGTTTTTGCTCAAATCAATCTCGATTACGACGGTTTTCCGCCGCAAATCGTTCCGCTTAATCGGATGTTTGCCGAATACCCTTTGATGATTATTGAACTACCGAACGGGAAAACGCTTTCGACGCGGAGCGCGGTGAAATTTTTGGAAATTGAAATCGGATTTGAGATGCCGGAGCTTGCAACGGACGAACAAAAACTTTCGGGGTTTCTCTACACTGCGAAATTCGGAGATTCTCTGCAAGGCTGTGTTTTTACCGACAAAAGCGAGCCCACTGTACGTCGTCGGTTCAGCGCGGCGCACGAGTTCGGACATTACCTTCTTCATTTTGTGCCGCTTCTAAAAACTGCTGGAACGGAAAATTTGTTTCTAACCGAAAGCATGGCGATCAGCGATTCGGATGAAATCCAATCGGAAATCAAAATCGCGGAAGATTTCGATTTCAAGAAAATCGGCGTTGAAAGTAAATACGAAATGGAACAGGAAGCGGACTTTTTCGCCGCCGAACTGTTGATGCCGCGCAACGCCTGTTTGAAGGCGGCGACTATTTTCATCGAAATCGGAAAAAATAAAAAGGCTTTAATAAATCGTCTCGCAACCGAATTCTTGGTGAGCTTTGAAGCGATGAAAAGACGTTTGGAAGATTTAGCTGTGTTTGAAACGGAATAAAAATTATGCACGGACTGAAATTTATCAATAACTACGAAGGCAGACGAATCGAAAAGGAATTCGCAATGAAACCTTTCTTTCCCGAACCCGACGAAGATGAAGATGAAACGACTGAAGACTTTCAGATTAATCTTAGTTTGGAAGTCGAAGCGGGAAAATGGCAAATCATCAATCCGCAACTGCCGCAGAATTGGCGAGCGCAAGACTGGAAAAGTCGTCCCGTGCGGTTTGTGGACGGCAAGGATGTCGGACAGACGGTCGCCTGGCTGCGCGGAACGGACGGAAGTTTCGTGGCGATTCGTCTGGCGGAAATCGGTAGCGTCGTAATGCGTATTTACAATGGAGAGCTAAAACGCGAATTCGCCCAGGTCGAACGGGTTTTGGCGATGAACACGGCGGCTTTTCCCTGGGAGGAAGTTGAAAGTTTTGCTCTCGCGTTGCGTGAACACGATATTTATCTTTTGCCGACAAAAAGAACGCCCGAAGAATTTGAATTGAATTTCGAGCAAATCAGAAAGTTCACGCAGCGGCGTTCGGCGCAGGAGATGATGGTTTTGGAAGAGTTCGCGCTGGCGCAAGCCAATGACATTCCGACAATTGTTGATGGCACTTTGAAAGACCATGAAAGCGGTTTCGATGTTACCGAATCGCCCGTTTTCGGTGTCGTCAAAACCCAGCAGAAACTTTACGTTGACCGCCAAGGACAGGAAATTTTGTTCGATTTGAATGCTGGAACGCGCACGCCCGCATTCAGTTTTGCTTACGACACGACGATGCGCGGCGACAAACGCGAATCGCGCCTTCCGATTATCGCCTGGTATGCGCGGCTGTGCGGAAATTCCAACGTCGAGCCGAATGTCGGCATCGTGCGGATCGAAGTTTCGCAAAAATGGTTTGCGGCTAATGGATACGGAGAGACCGACATCAACGCGGCGGGCAAAGATTTTATCAATCAGTTGACGCGAACGATTTACGAATATCGCTGTCGTCAACAAAATTACAGGCGAATGAAAATCAGTCTCGAACCGATTGTTCGCGCTGAAGAATCGCTAGGCGCGTTATTCTGCCCACCGAATTTTTTGAAGAACAAGTTTTATCGTCTGACGAATCTGTAAACCGAGGAAATAATTATGCGAGATGCTTTTGAAAATGAAGTAAAAATTGAAGAAGAAATTGCTGAGAGTAATCCAGCCACAAATGCTGTAGGAAGAATTGCCGCGCCGATTAAATTTGAATCCACGCCGGGCGATTTTTATTTCTGGATTAAACGCGGAACGGTATTGGAAGAAAATCAGATCGTTTATTCGGAAAGCGAAGCCGGCGGCGAAATTATTAAATATTACGGCGTAGTTGACGAAATAAAACGAACGAGCCGCCGCGCCGATATGACCGAAGAATACGACATTGCCGACGGCGACGTGAGTTTCGAGCCGCAATACAAAAACGAAGGTTTCACTTACGCTCACGCTCAGGTTCTGCGAACCGAACCGGAAATTTCCACGCCACCGATTGAACGCAGCATCGTCAATCTCGGCGGAGAAACTGAAGCGAAATTCGCTTACGGATTCGACGAAATGTCGCGTCCGATGCCCGTCGGTTTATTAAAAAACGGAGCGCGGAATTTCGCTGGAAACGGCGTCATTGACCTCGACTATCTTTTGGGCGAGAACGGCGGACACTTAAATGTCAACGGAATGGCTGGAGTCGGAACGAAAACAACTTTTATTTTAACGATTATCAAGTCTTTACAGAAAAAAGCGGAAGCGGCGAAAGGCGAAGGCAAACGGTTTTTTATCGTACCGATTATTCTGAATGTCAAAGGCGAAGATTTGATGTGGCTTAACCGAAAAAACACTCGATTTAAATCTGAAGATGAAAGCGATTGGAACGCTCTCGGTATCGCGCCTGAGCCTTTCACCGACGCGGAATTTTATACGGCTCAGGATTTACCTGTTCACGGCTGCACTTCAACGGAATATTCGTGGTCGTTTCACGATGTTTTAAAGGAAGGTTCATTGCTTTACATCTTTTCCGAAGATGACGACCTCAAGGTAAATATGGTCAGTCTTCTTCGGGATTTGATGGATCGCTGGCTAGATAATGAAGGGGATGTAAAAGCGACTGCGCCAAAGAATTGGCGAGCATTACTCGCTTGGATTGGAGACGAAACCAACCGGCAGGGAAGTTTTCACGGCGCCGGAACGTGGCGGGCAATTTACAATCGTTTGTGGAAAGTTTTAGATGAAGGGAAAAGCATATTTCCCAAAGATGAAACAAATGGAAAACCATTAAAAATAAGTCGAAATAAAACCGCGCTGCCGCAGGTAATTGATATTTCGCAACTGCCGTATTCACTTCAAAGATTCGTCGTCGGCTCGATTTTGAAACAAGCCGTGCAAGCCAGAAAATCCGCTGATGCCATTCCTAATCTGCGTTACGCGATTATGCTCGACGAACTAAACCGCTTCGCTCCGCGCGGCGCGAAAGACGAATTGACGCAGCTTCTCGAACAAGTCGCTACCGAGATGCGGAGTCAGGGCGTAATTCTGCTCGGAGCGCAGCAGTTTGCTTCACAGGTTTCAATTAAAGTTGTTGAGATGGCTTCGATTCGCGCTCTGGGCAGAACCGGACCGGCTGAATTGACGGATAAAGTTTGGGCTGTTTTGGATAAATCAAAAAAGGAAACGGCGACGAAACTTTCAAACAAGGAAAAACTTGTCTGGCAGCCGACTTTTCGCCAGCCAATGCTGGTGAAAATGCCGATGAATCCGTGGGCTGACAAGCGCGATCACGTCGCATCCGATGTTTCAAAAGAGGAAATTAAGGGAAGGTTATGAAAATAATTCACACATCCGATTGGCATTTAGGCGGAAGCTGGAACGGCATTGACCGCACCGACGAGCTTTTCGCGCAGGTTGACTGCGTATGCGAAATCGTCCGCAAAAAACAAGCCGATGTTTTGCTGGTTGCAGGCGACATTTTTGAAAGAGTTTCGCGCGACCGTCTTCACCAAAACAGTAAGCGGCTGGCGGAAAAAATGAAAGTTTTGCTTGAGAATGGATGCCACGTCGTTCTCGTGCCGGGCAATCACGACTACCGAGACCATTTCAGAATGATGAAAACCTTTCTCGAACTTGAAAGCGGAAAATCCGAACGCATTCACGTTGCTGAGGGCTTCGATGAATTTGAAATCGGCGGCGTCCAGTTTATCGTTCTGCCTTACCCGGATCGGGAAGTTTTGGAAGAAATCGGTAGGTTTGCGGCATCCGATGTCATCGGAAAAGCGGATCGAAACAAAATTCTGAGCGATACCTTAGCTGATTCGATTCGCAAAATTGATGAAACGATCAATCCGGCAAAGCCTGCCGTTTTCGCTACTCATCTGCAAATAATCGGTGTGAATTACTCGGGAACTCCGAAAGAAGCCAGTTACAATGAAGACCTTTCACTCGCTTCTAATTGCCTTCCGCAAAACGCTTCCTACATCGCTCTCGGACATATTCACAAATGTCAGGAAATCGAAAAATCCGCCGTGCCTTGCTGGTATAGCGGCAGCTTCGACCGGATGGATTTGGGCGAAAGAGAAGATGAAAAATTCGTATTGCTGGTAGAGATTGATGAGCAAACTAAAAATACGAATGTCGAAAAGGTTGCGATCAATTGCAACAATTTCGATGATATTACGATTTCAGCCGAAGAACTGGAAGAATTCGCCGAAAATTACGAAAACCGTGAAAAATTTTACGGCAATTTAAACATAAAACATACGACAGCCGACGATACGCTTCTTCTTACCCGGCGGGCGCAGGAGCTTTTTCCGAAATTTCGCCGCAACTTCCTGCGCGAAGACGCGCAGCTTAAAGAGACTGGCAATCTTGAAAATCCATATAATCCGAAAGAAACCGTTCATCAATTTCTTGAAGCGCAGTTCGCCGCCGACAAAGATTTGACGGAGCTTTTAAGCCGCGCGGACAAGCTGATTCTGGAGGTGGAAAATGCTGCTGAAAAAAATTAGAACAAAGGGATTTATCGGGCATCTGGCGGGCGAAGCGGAGAACGAATTTGTCGAGCTTGATTTTGGCGACAAAAGTTTATGGTTGATTCAAGGGCGGAACGGTTCGGGTAAAAGCACTTTCTTCGACGCGATAACGATGGCGTTCTACCGGCAACATCGTGGCGGCGCGTCGAATTTCGTCAACCTCATTCATGATAAAGCTGACCGAGCCGAAATTTTTGTCGAGTTCGCGCTTCACGGAAACGATTATCGAATTGCCGTCGATATGCCGAAAAAATCGAGCGTTGTTCGACGTCTGCAATTCTGGAACGGAGCGGAATGGACGACAAAAAACGATGAAGTTGACGATTGGGTCGGCAAAAATCTGAAAATTTCTTATGAAACTTTCGTTTCTTCGGTTTTGCTGCGACAGGGCGAAGCCGATAAATTTATCACGGCGAAACCGACGCCGCGCCGCGCAATTTTTCTTGAACTTCTACAGCTTGAGTTTTATAAAAATTTGACCGAGCGTGCTAAGTCTCGCCAAAAATGCGTCTTTGACCGATTAAAGGAAATCAAACAAAAACTCGAGGGTTTAGAAAATCCTTCCGTAGTTGAAATTAAAAATCAGGAAAAATTGGTTAAGCAATTCAACAAGGAATTATCGAATCTCGAAAAGGAAAAGGCGGATAAACAAAAAGAGCTTGACAACGCGGTGCAAGCGCAAAAGCTAAAGACTGAAATCGAAAAAATCGTCGCCGAACAGAAACTAGCCGCCGCGCTTTTTGAAAATGCCGAAACGGTCGAGAAAAAATTCAGATACTTTGTTGAACTCAAAGCTAATTTATTTCGGATCGAAAATGTCTGGGAAAAGCGAAACGAAATTTCTCAAATAGAAGCGAGCGTTCAAACAAATACTGAAAAACTCGACAAATTAAAAGCAGAAATTAAAACCTCCGCATTGAATTTAACCAAAAATCAATCACTGCGGACTAAAGCCGACGAAGAATTAATTGCAATCGAAAGCGAAACGACTGCGGCAAAGACAAAATTTGCTGAAGTCCTGTTAAAGGTAGATGAAATCGCCCGAATCGAAAATCTCGAAAGCCAAATTCAGACGGCAAACGAAAAACTAAGGGCGGTTAAGAAAAGCATCGCCGACGCGAATCAGAATCGAGTCGAAATTGAAAGTCGGCTTGAAGAAAAATTTGCTGAAAAAGACCGGCTGGAAACTCTTCTTCAAAAGTCCGAAACTGATTTCCAGGTCTGGACGGACAGACTGGAAAATCGTCGAAACGTGGTTGATAAAGATGAATGCCCGACTTGCGGAAACGAATTAAAGAGCGAGGAAACACGCCGAAAATTAACTGCCGAATTCGATGAAGCGGCACAAAAAGTCGTTGATTTTGAAAGCCAAATCAAAGATTCGAGCGCAAAACTTGCGGTTGTAAAAAAACAGGTTTTAGAATTCGCCGAAATCCAAAAAAAGCGCGGACGAGAGTATCAGGAGCTGCAACATTCGGAAACCGAACTAATTACAAAAATCAAAACCTGGCAAGCGCAAATAACCACCGCGTATGAAACCGTCGAGCGCGAAACAATCAGGCGTGGTTTTGGAGAAATTCAAAATCAGCTTGATGGTCTGGAAAGCCGATATAAAGCCGCAAAACAGAGTTCTGACGGTTTGAATGAGATAGTAGTTAATTTAGAAAAAACTAAATTCAGATTAGAAGGCGAATCGGAAAACGCGATGGAAAATTTGGAAGAACTTCGTGAAAGAAATCAATCGGCTAATGACAGTTTAATAAAAGCGGAAAATCAAATATCGGCTGAATGGCAAATTCATACGGCTTTACAATGCAAAGCGGAACTGGAAAATCTACAACGAGAAAAAGATGAGCTATCCGGTATTGAAGCCGAACATAAGCGTTTGGAAGCTGCGCGAAATAACAAAATAGTTTTCGAAACGCGAGTTGAGACATTAACCAAACAAATTCAAGAGATTCCAGAAACACATCGACGGGAGATTTTGCTGGTTCAAACGGAATTTCAGGAAATTAAAGAAAAAATCGAAACGACTGACGACCAAACTAAAAATGCCGAAAATCTTTGCCGAAAATTGACCGAAGATAAAAAGCGTTTTGATGAAAAAAGCGTGGAGCTGAAATCAGTCAAGGAAGATTTTGAAATTTGGAAAAAACTGTTCAAAGCGCTCGGCAAAGACGGTTTGGAAACTAAAGTCGTCCGCGAAGCCCAGCACAAAATAAGAGAAAATGCCAATAGAACATTGAATGCTTTGAGCGACGGAAAATTTGAACTCGAACTTGTGGATACCGGAAAGGAAATGAAAATTTTCGTGCGGGATTTTACCACCGGCGAGCAAAGACAAATCGAGTATTGCAGCGGCGGCGAGAAATTTCTGACCGCAGTCAGTTTAGCCATCGCCATCGGTCAATCGGCAAGCGGGCAAAACATCGCCAACACGTTAATTATTGACGAGGGTTTTGGCGCGCTCGACGATAAAAATCGCGTTTTGATGGTTAGTGAATTAAGCCGGCTCGCGGACATTTTTCAAAACGGGCGCGTTATTATCGTTTCGCATCAGGACGACGTGCAGGAAAATTTCGCCAATCGTTACCGGCTCTCGAAAAATGATGATGGTTTCACAAGTGTCGAAACAGGGACATTTTTGTGATTGATCTGCGTTGTAATGCGGCATTAACCGATGACCATTATTGATTTATTAAAATAATTTAATTGCTTTCCGAAATATGTCTAATAAAACTCAGTTGATTCTCAATATTTCAAGAATCGTTTTTAGAGATACAAGCGACTCTGAAAATAATGGCTTTAAGAAAAAAATAGAGGTCGGTAAATTTGATTTTTCCAAGGAAAAGCTCCGAAGCCTAAGAGACGAAAACTTTGAATCGCATATTTTTAGACGCGAAGGTGAAAAAATCGCTTGTATTCCATATGTTGCGGATGCTCCGAGAATCGGCGAAACCTTTGAAGAAATCAACTTGGGTAGTCCTTGGTTGAAAGCTGCTTTAGCGCGAAACGCGTTAATTAATCAACTTTTTTATTTAAACAGGGAAATACGCGATTACCAGCCGGTAACTTTTCTGGCGGATAAAAGCGTAAATTTCTTGGCTCAATCCGTTCCCGCAGCAGTTGGCTGCCCGGATTGGTTTGCGGTTAGACCATTATATGAAGCGGACATCCGAGTTATAACTTTTGCCCCGTATTCACCGTTCGCGGCTTGTGCCTTTAACGTTTCAACCGCTTGGGTCATTTCGCGTAAATGTTCGGAATTTTTGGCGGAAGGTTTCAATCTCGAAGGTCTTTACGTGGCAAGCTATAAAAGTAATGTTGATTACCGCGTAACACCGAAGCCTCAAACATTGGGGCGTGTAGCAAAAGTTGAGGACAAAATGCTCCATCTCGAAGATGCGCGGGAGGACATTAAAACCGTTTCGAGCGAAGAAGCGTATCTGGTAAAAGATTCGGAAACAATCGGACGTTGCTTAAATCACGCCTTCGGAAAACACGCCGCGACCGTTGAAGCAAACCTCGGACAAAAACTGGCAAATTTCCGAAACGGCAAAACGCGGCTCGAACATCTTCAAAAAGTGATTTCTTATGTTAGAACATGGGAGCTTGAAATCGTTCCCGAATTTACTTTTAAACTCAATCCCTTTATCGCTCAACCAAAGGCTTTTCCGGCGGTGCGGACAGCCGATAAACCTATTTATGTATTTGATGCCGCCGGAAGAAAAACCGACATCTGGCACGACCGCGGCTTGAGAAATCACGGTCCTTACAGTTCGCAAAATTTTACGCCGACTACGCCGAAAGTTTGCGTGATTTGCAAAGCATCGCACAAAGGGCAAGTGCAGCAGTTTCTTTATAAATTGGAAAACGGCATTGCCGAAAACAATAATGTTCCCGCTTCGCCTGCAAGTTCCGGTCAAACAAATGAGAAAGCGTCGCCTTTTGCGCAGGGATTTACTAACAAATACAAACTTGACGGAGTAGATTTCGATTTCTTTACGGCGGACGACGATAAAGCCGATTCTTACGTTAAAGCCTTCCGGGAAGCATTGGAGAAGTCGCAGAATAATAATTTTAAGTGGGATTTGGCGTTGGTTCAAATCGAAGATAAATTTCATAAATTATACGGCGATAACAATCCTTACTTCGTTACTAAAGCTAAGTTTCTTAATCATCAAATACCGGTGCAGGAATTTGAAATCGAAACTGCAAATCTTCACGACGGTCAGCTCGGCTATGCTTTGAATAATATTTCCTTGGCTATTTATGCCAAACTCGGCGGAATTCCGTGGTTAATAAAATCGAATCCGACGATTGCCCACGAAGTTATTTTCGGACTCGGAAGCGCGAGCATCGGGGAAGGCAGATTGGGCAAAAGAGAACGAATCGTTGGAGTTACGACCGTTTTCACCGGCGACGGTAAGTATTACCTTTCCAATCTCTCAAAAGCCGTTCCGATGGAAGACTATAAAGATGCTTTACTCGCAAACTTGAAAGCGACAATCGAGAAAATCAAAAAGGATATGAATTGGCAGCGGCGAGATCATATACGGTTGATATTTCACTCGTTCAAGCCGTTCCAAAATTTAGAAGCCGATGCAGTTAAAGAGGCGGTTGACGGTTTGAGTGATTATGATGTTGACCTTGCCTTTTTACACATCGCGGATAATCATCCTTTTTTAATTTTCGATGAAAAACAAACGGGCGTTTACGACTTCAGGACGAAGGGAAAAAAAGGTATTTATGCGCCGCAGCGAGGTTATTTTCTTCATCTGTCGAATTATGAAACATTAATGTCCACAACCGGACCGGGGGACATAAAACAAGCCGAACACGGTATGCCGCGTCCGATTCTGCTGAAACTGCATCGCAATTCTACTTTTACGGATATGACTTATCTGGCAAGACAAGTTTTTTCTTTTACCTGCCATTCCTGGCGGAGTTTTTTTCCGTCTTCGATGCCGGTAACTATTTTTTATTCGGACTTAATTGCAGGTTTGCTCGGAAATCTCGACAATGTTTCAGCCTGGGATGTTGATTCGATGCTCGGACGAATTGGCAGCACCAGATGGTTTTTATGAATGAAGTTGAAGAAATTCTAATTCAAGACGCGCAAAAATCGTTAGTAAAGATTGTGGAAACCTTAAAGGGACACAATAATCTTGACGAGGTATTTGCCGCCTGGTTATTAACCGATGCTAATCTTGGATTTGAATTTGAAAGTATTGGTCAAGAATCCGCTCGAAGAATCGGAGCGTTCAGAAGTTATCTTGACGTTGCGATTCTCGGGTTCAGTGCCGATGCGGGATTGATAGAACCTGAGATTATTAAAGCTCTAAAGGAAGGTTTGGAATGGCAGTCCGGTCGCTCGGTAACGATTAACGGCATTTCAACAGGAGTCAGTCAGGATTCGATAGCATTACTCGGTATCGCGCTTGGGACGAGAATCGCCGCCGATTCTAATTTGACGGATTTAGTGTCGAAGTGGTTCGGCAGTTTTATTAATGAGGCGTATGAAATGCGCGGCATTGAAAATTGGCAAAAATGTTTGATTGCAGCTGCCGGCGAACTGTTACAAATATCACCCGGTTTAGTTATACCGGAAGATGATTCAATCAGTGATGTGTTAACCGCATTGAACGCAAAGAAGATTTTTCTACCCAATGAAGGTTTAAGTAACGAAACAGCCGCGCTTCACTATTTGAAAACCGCAAAAGCAACCGAGGTAGAAGCTACTAGGGCGGCACTGAGTATTGCCGCTTACAACGCGATTGCGACGCGCAATGAAAACGATTCTAAATTAATAAAACAAGATATTATGCAAAAAACCGAAAAAATAAAGATTCTTTTTCTGGCAGCATCTCCGTCGAACGAAGTTCAATTACAATTGGACATTGAATTTCGTGAAATAGGGGAAAGACTGCAGAAAGCAAAGTTTCGAGATTCCTTTGATATGGTTTCAAAATGGGCTGTTCGCGCAAGTGATTTATCTGGATATTTGATGGAGCATAAGCCTAATATCGTTCATTTTAGCGGTCACGGAAGTAATGCTCACGAATTAATTTTGCTGAATAAAAATGGTGAGGCTCACCCTGTTTCAGCGGAAAAATTGAGCGATTTATTTTCCCTTCTCAAAGAAAATATTCGCTGTGTAATCCTAAATGCCTGTTATTCCGAAGGGCAGGCGCAAGCCATTGCAAAACATATTGATTGCGTAGTCGGAATGTCCGATGCCATAGGTGACGATTCTGCGATTGTGTTCGCAGAACATTTCTATCAGGCTTTAGCTTACGGCAAAAGCGTTCAAGATTCCTTTAAATTGGGATGTCTTCAAATTGATATGGAAAATCTTGATGAAGGCTCCACACCAAAACTTATTTGTCACGCTAAAAATGCCCAAGATATTTTTTTCGCCTGACAAATTGGTTTATTTTTGGCGTTAATGAGGTCATTAGGTGAAATGACAAACGAGACCGCGACGGAATCAAAAATCAAATTCTACACAACCGGCTTTGCAGGTAAAGATATTAACGATTTGAAGCCTTTGCTCGGCGCGCTTGACGCGATGCTGGTTGACGTACGATTTTCTCCGACCAGTGATGCAATGCGCTGGCGGCAGATTTATCTTAAAACTCTCTTCCGCGAAAAATATCATCACCTTCCGCATCTCGGCAGTCGTACTTTCCGTGAAGGAAAAGCCCAAATTCAAAATCTCGATCTGGGTACAAAAATTCTTGTCTCTTTCAATGCAAACGCAGTTTTGATGTGCGAGTGCGGTGACCCGATAAAATGTCACCGACTCTTAATCGCTCGGGAACTTTGGAACAAAGGATTTGAGGCTACGGAACTAAAAACTTGGAAGCCGATTGATACATAAATTGTGATAAGTTATTTTAGATAACAAGCAGTTTCAAAATTTTAAAAACAGGAGAATTATTAATTTATGGCAACAAAGAAAAGCGATTCGAAAAAAACGGCGGGCGGCGCTGCGGCTAAAAAAGCATCATCAGGCAAAAAGGCGACGATCGGCAGTAAAGAAAAATCATTGACTGAACTGGTCAGCGCGCTGGCTGAAACAACGGGACTCACGAAAGCAAAAGCAAAGGAAGTGTTAGACGCTCATGCCGAGCTTTTAATTTCCGAACTCAAAGAAACGGGCAGCGTTCAGCTTGCCGGAATCGGAAAACTTAAACTCGGCGAACGCGCCGAGCGGCAGGGACGCAATCCTTCAACCGGCGAAGCGATTACTATCAAAGCAAGCAAGACCGTGAAATTCTCGGGCGGCAAGCGCTTCAAAGATAGCTTTCAATAAGCAAATCAAATTCAATTCAGATTTAAGGAAAAAGAAAATGACGATGTTATTCGTCGTCATTTTCTTTTTCCTATTAAAAATGCAGTCCATATTTGTCCTATAACCGTCTTTTTTAAAACGACCCTTGCCAAACCATTCGCCAAAATTGCTAATTTGGAAAGTCAGGTGCCGATTCTAAGTCCCAAATGATCGCACGGAGCATCGGTTAAATCTTGTTCGACACCCAAATATTTCTCGGTCGTCTGAATCGAATCGTGTCCCAAGGATAATTGGATCTGGTCAATCGGCGAGCCCCCTTTGTGAGCGAGTTTGGCAAATGTTCTTCTGAGGTCGTGGGGAGCGATGCCTTGATTTTCTAATTTTTCAGCGTAACCGGCGACAATATCCCTAATTGCCTGTGGCGTGATGGATTCGCCCATTAGATTATCGCCTTTATTAACTCTGCGAAAAACAAACCCTTCTTCCAAATGAGCAACCGATTTCCACGCATCGACACAAGCCTTCGCCCATGACGGCATCGGTACTGTTCTCATCTTATCGCGCTTGCCTACAATATCGACAATCGCCCAGCGTCCTTCACGCTGCTCAATATGAGAGAAAGAAAGAATCGCGGCTTCGGCGCGGCGCAGACCGCATCCGATTAAGACGGCAAGAAGCGCGCGGTCACGAACGCCCTTTAAAGTTTTTGTGTCTGGAGCATTGAGCCATCTTTGAGCATTTTCTTTGGTGAGCCAGTTGCCGGTTCTTCTGCCTCTAAACGGAACGCCACGGACGGCGCGAACTCCGTTGGCAACTCTTGAATCAATCAAGTTGTTGTCTTCGGCTTCGGTTGCCAGCTTTCTAATAGAGGAAAGTTTCTGGTTGATGGTCGATGACGAGAGTTTCCTGCTGCGCAAAGATTTCACATATCTGTTAATCAAAGCTTTATTTAGTTCCGGTCGGTTTTCTCCGGCGTGCCAGGCAAAAAATTCTTCCAGATGCCTGCGATAAGCACGGCGAGAATTCTCAGACGGCAAACCGTCAATTACCATTGCGATAATTTTTTTTTCGGCGGCGGTTAACTTTGGTTTGACGAGAGCGAGGGTATTTTCCATAAACGGATAAAATGTAGAAATCAGATTCTAAAAATCCAAAGACAGATAAAAATCTAGCACGTCCCTTCTCTTTTGTAAATAGCTTTCGAGAATCCATATTATCATAAGCTATCTTAATTCTGAAATAGAAACATTTTGTTTGGTAGATGACCTGCAATATTTTTGCTAACGGGAATGTTCGTTAAATAATCCATCAAATTTCAAATGTGATTTATTTGCGTCCTAAAAGTCTATCAAGCCAAGAACGACGCGGCGGAGATTCTTTGATTGTATTTTCTGCCTTGCGAAAAACAGGCTGCGGTAAATCACGCGGCTGTTCCGATTTATTTGTTATCGGCGGTTTTTCAATTAGGTTTGGATGCCTGATTTCTTTTGATTGAGGTATGACGATAGGTTTAACTTCACTCTTGATAATAACTGAAGCTTCAACCGGCGACTGTACGATGCTTAATTGCAAAGCTTTTTTAACTGCCGTCAGGTAAATCTCCCAAGCTTGGTTCTCATCCTCGTGCAGAACCGAACTGTTTTGTTTAAATTTTGTATTGAACTCTTTTAATGTCGGCATCTCTCCGGTTGCTTCGTAAAGCTGAATAAAATTCAAAGCCTTCTTAGCTAATTCCTGAACATATTGCTTCTGGATATACTCTCCCGCCTGCTGACCGAAATAATTAAAGTCCCTGGACGGAAGCCTTTCGGCGATGTTTTTAACAAATGCAATTTTATCTGCCGGCATTAATAATTTCTTTTCCGGTCTAAATGGAATTTTCTCGCCGATTGCCGTATATAAAAGGCTGATGTTTCCGCCAAACCAGTGCCTTGTCGGAAGAGCCGCAGTAGATACGAATTGCTTAACTGTCGGCGGCTTTCCGCCCTTTTCACTCATTTTTAGAAAGAATGAGTTCGCCGCTATCGTTATTTCCGATTCCCAGCGAGTCTTCAGATACTGCTCAAAATACTTTTCAGCCCAGATTCGACGATGACGAGTGATAATGTCGCGCAATTTTTCAAACCCGCCGCGGCGACCGCCGCTGCTTACGCTCATCGTAATTGTGATTCCGAAATCCAAATCTTTTCTGGATTTTTCAGTTTCGATTCTTTCTTCCGGTCCGAGCCGCTTTTCCGCTTCGATGAGTTCTGCAAACATTGCCGGGGCTATCGGCGTTCCCATATCTTCTAATTCCGCTAAATAACGTCTCTGGTGATGAGCCAGCCCTTCCATATCGGTCCGTGAATATGGTCCTTCACATAGAAACCAGGCAGTCAGCGCGCAGTTTTGCCAGAAGAAAAGTGCCGGACCCAGCACATTCGCCATAACTGAGTGGGGAAACGGCTCGGAAACCATACGCTCGGGATACTTATTGAGCATCGTTGTTCCCCATAGTTTTTCAATTTCCCGGATTAAATCGGTAGGGAGTAATTTAAGATACAATCCGGGATGAAATATATCCTCACGTATCGGCTCAAAATCTATTCTTCCCCCTTCTTCAACTAAACCCCAAAGAGATTTCATTCCCGGTTTTTGCAGAGCGTGCAGATTATCGAAAGCTTGCCAGTATTTTTTCATGCAAGCAGTTCTTTCTTCAATCGGAGATGCGCCGCCAGGTTTTTGCCACAACGCGGCAGCAATTTTCTCGACTTCTGCTTCGGATACGCCCTGTTGCTCTGCAATGTGTTTCGCGCGTGTCGCGCCGCCCGCATAAATCTGCGGCTTCGGCAGTGCCGTGACAATTTGTTCATCAGGGTGCGGGCGCTCGCCTAGATATTCGACTAATGCCAGCCAGTCGCCGCCGAAAAATCCGCTTAATAAAGGCTGAAAAGCTTTCGTAATGACCTGCTTGCGCTTAACTATTCCGTCAGATTTTGCTTTTTTATAATACTGCTCTATCAAAGAACGTTGGGCATAAAGCCGGTAAAAAGTTCCTGTTGAAGCGTTTATTTTTGTTGATAATTTTGCCAGTAATTTTTTTTTGGCTTCAAGCTGGGCAGCTCGATTTATTAGTTTTGACCAGCCGCCTCTGAAGCGGAACACGCTCATCTCCTCAACATCCGATATTCCGAGTGCCGCGTAAAATTCGTCGAGTTCTGTCCAGACGGCTTTCAGTTCTTCAAAATCATAGACTCCGGCAAGCGTGCTTCTCAGTTTAATCGGATGGATAAGTTTTTCTATAAACGGCGAGAAAACAGACCAAAGGAAAACTCCTTCGGGAGAAGTTTCTAATTTGACACGACAAATCTCGCCGCCAGCCGCACTAAGCGGAAAATGCGAGAAATCGGCGAAATTGTGTGTTAAATTCAGCCATCCGACATCAATATGTTGGTTTTCGGGAAGCGACCAACTTCCGCGCTCGCGCTGACGGTCAAAACCGTAATTTTCTTTGATGAGTTGAGCTTGTGAAACGGTTAAATTAGAAATCTCAACCGAACTGCCGTACCTTTCGTTTTCATTCATCAATACGATTCGCTCACCGCGCAAGCTGCGAATCGCTAGTTCGGAAATTAGAGAATCAAGCTCGACAAACCTTTCACCGCGCTCGTGTTTTTTCTCAACCTCGTATGTTTTTGCGGTTGTTTCGCAGGCTAAGAGCTGCTGTCCGAATGAAGTCATAATCGTTTTTTCTATTCGGTAAATTTCCTGGCAATTTGCACGAATTGTTCAAAAGGAATCGGATTTTCCGTCGCCTGGGCATACGCCGAATACCGTCCGGCAAGAGCCTCCATTTCGCGCTCCTGTTTGCGCTGCTCGACGCGCACCTCATCATGTACAATTCTTTTCTCGATGTCGCCGCGCTCGAACAGGACGAAAGCTTCGGGACGACTCGCCGCCTCTGTGCCGCGAGTTCCGGGAATCTCGTCGCTGTTTTCAAAAGAAGTGTTTTGCCAATCATCGGGAATTTCGTGCGCCGTGTGCGGATCCATATCATTCTCCCGGTAAATCGTTTCGATATGATCGTCGAGTCCCATTTCATCGTGATAAACAATATCCAAAAACTGATGTTCGGGTTTCACTCTTCCCATTAAAATAGGATGTTGAAGAACCCTGATGCCGCGCCCGATGAATTGATAAAATTCGCTGAAGCTACCGTAAGGTCGCATTGGCACGACAACGGTAATCGGCGGGAAATCATAACCCTGTCCAAGCATTTTTAACTGAACGATGCCTTGCAGATCGCCCGAATCGTTTTCAAATCTCGAACGAATTGAACGAACGCGCCCTTCGGTCATTGAATAATGTAAGTGTGAACACGGAATACCGTATTCTTCGGCAATTCGAGAGATTTGCTCGGCGTGGCGCTCGCCCATCGCGGCAAAAAGAACTCTTGGTTTAACCGGATAAAGCAGTTCTGTTTGCAGGTCAAGCGCGTTTCGCACTTCTCGCATTACCTGTCTGATGGAAGCATCGGATTTGGCAACCAAGCGCGACAACTTCTTTTCACCTTTTAATAATTCAAGCAGAATTTGGCGCCCCGTTATCTCTTCGCGGCTGCCGTTCGTCCAAATCATTTCGTAAGTGGTTTCTTCCGCGTGAGGCTCGAATCGCCTGACGCGCAAATTCTTGGCGTGACCGTCGGCAATCGAATCAATCAGTCGGTAGCGATAAACTACATCGGCATCTATCGGTTTGCCGTCGAGACGCTGAAAGCAAGCTGACATCAAAAGCGTTCGTGCCGAGGGAAAATGTTGAAAGGTTCTCTGATAAGATTCGGCAGCAGCAATATGCGCTTCGTCGATAATAATCATATCAATGTCCTGCGCCGTCAGTTTAGCTAAAATATCATCAGGATCATCTCCCGCCCCAAGTGAGTGAAAGTTTGTAATAATAATGTCGGCGGCAAGAAGATTTTTCCTTGTAATCCGGCGAATTGCTCCCTCTTCACGATCAAGCGTTAAAACTTCGGGCGGCTTTGCTCCGGGAATCAGTGGACCGTTTGGGAGTCCATACAACACATTTCCCAGAGCTTGGGCATCGAGAGCCTTTGCGAACGTGCCGCGAATGACGCTTCCGGGAGTAATAACCAACGCGCGGCGGCGTGTAAACGCCAAAATTGCGGTAACGCCGAGCGCGGTTTTTCCCGAACCGACAGACATCACGCATGCCGCCTTTTTGCTGCCGTTTCCGTAATAATTACCGAGTGCGGCGAGGGCTTCGCGCTGACAGTCGCGTAGAGTTTTTAAATTAATTTTAGTTTGAACGATTTCAAAGTATGATTCTTTGTCGCTATCGGCTATCACCCTTTTCAGAAACGGTGATTTTGATAAAGCATAGAGCGGATCGGGATTCATTTCCGGTTGTTCGATAACGGGAGATTCGACAACCAAATTCGCCAGACACGAATCCATTAATAGAACTGCCTGCAACTGCGACACGCATCGAGCGGTTTCGTTTCTGACCGAATCATATGAGAATCTGAGAATCGTCCACCCTGCCGCCTGCAAGTCGTTTTGGCGCAGGCGGTCGTAACTGAAAGCGTGACGCGAGCCGTGAAACTCAAAGCCGTCGAGTTCGACCGCGATTTTTATATCGTCGCCGAAAATCGCATAATCAACTCGGTAATTTCTTTCATTTGATTGAACTTCTTCCTGAGATTTCAGAAATTTAACAATTTCCGAACGAACTGCGGGCATTAGTATCCAGCGCAGGAAAGCATATTCCAGAAAAGATTCGGAAGGGAGGTTTTCACAAATCGACGCTTTATTCATACTCGTCTTCACTTTTCAGCAAATTTAACCGCTCCTCAAGTTCTTGAACGTTATCAGTTCCGTAATCGAAACGAGTTGAAATTTTAGCGATTTCCAAGGCTTCACACAGATAGCCTTCATTTTCATACAAGCGGATGAGTCTGTTAAAAGCCGTGACGCTTGCGTAATGAATGCCGCTTTCGTTTTCGTAGGAAATAGTTTCCGGGTATTTATCAAGCAGTTGAATATTCAGGCGGCAAAGTTTTTCGATTTCCGTCGTCGCCCAAGATTCTTTTCCGATGAATCTATTTAACCCGTCGTGAGTTTTTTGCAGCGCAAAATGATAATCACTAAGAGTCCCGGGAAGCTCCAATGTTTCATAAACCTGTCGCAATAGAGTGGTTGCCTCCGATTCGCCCGCGCGCGGCTCAGTCTTCCAATCGTGCGCGGGCGCCGCGCTTGTGGTCGTGCCGCCATATTTCCACATTAGCGATTTACGTCTCTTCCCATCAAAATCGTAATAACTGATTTCAGGAACTTTACCGCGTCCCGGAAGGTGGCTAAAATCCAAGCCGTTGGGCGGCTCGTATCTAATATCCGGAATTTCGGCAAATCGAGGAAACCATGTTTCATCATTCATAAAATCGTTTGTTAATAAAAAGCTTAATTGCTGCCAGTTAGTTCCTTATACTTTTGGCGGCACGTCTCTGCCATATCTTTTTGTCCCGAACGTTCAAAAATAAATGAAAGGTTGTAGTAAGCTCCTTCATTGCTTGAGTTCAACTCAAGAGCTTTTTGACAATCTTCGAAAGCTTGGTTTAATTTTCCTAAACTAATATACGCGCTGGCACGGTTTTTCCAAGCTGCGTCTTCGTTAGGATCCAGTTCAATTGTCTTAGTATAATCATCAATGGCTTTGTTCAATTCTTTTTTATAGAGGTAGGCGTTTCCTCGATTCATCCACGCCATAGGAAATTCCGGGTTTAGGCTAATGGCTCTGTCATAGTCTTTAATTGCCATATCAAAATCCCCGATACTTAAATAAATATTTCCGCGATTATTCAAAGTTATTGCGTCATTCGGGTTTAATTCAATACTCTTCGTAAAATGCTCGATGGAGTCTTCGTAATTTCCATTTTTGGCTGCCTGTAATCCGAGATTAAAGTAGAAAATTGCATTGCGCCCCGATCCAATAAAGTTCTCTTTATATTCAAACACCCGGCTTAAGACATCTCGCATTTCTTCAGCAGTTTGATAACGGTCTGACCTATCAAGAGACATCGCCTTTTGCAAAACATCCGATAATTTTCTCGGCACTTGCGGATTTAGTTCGTGAGCGGGAATCAAGACATCGGGCTGATCCGACCATAAAATCAATGCCCGTCTTGCCGCGTTTTCCGGCAATTCTCTAGTAACAAGCTGATATAGCGTTACCGCCAGTGAAAAGATGTCGCTTCTTGCGTCCGTGCCTTTTTCTAAAATCTTATTTACCTGCTCTGAATAATTAACTGAGAGAGCAAAATACCAATCAGAACTCGCCCGCAAAATTTGTTCGAGAGGTGCGAAACTCAAAGTGGCGGCAGCTAAACTTTCGTCCGCGACTTCACTGTTTTCGTTGTTATCGCTTTTCGCGATGCCGAAATCCAGAACTTTAATTTGACCGCTGGTATTCAGCTTTAAATTAGAAGGTTTGATGTCACGGTGGATTATGTTCTGGCGATGGAGGGTGTCCAGGGCATCTAAAATTTCATCAGCCCACTTGCAGATTTCTTTAGGTTTAAAAGGGTCGTTGCGCTTAGCTAACATATCTGAGAAATCATCCCCGCGAATTAGATCCATTACAAGATAATAACTTTCGCCGTCGGCAAAATAATCGGTTACTTGAGGAAATGAACGATGTTCGAGCCGTGCTAAAAGCTTTGCTTCCCGTTCAAATGCCGCTTGCAGTTCAAAGTCATCAGCAAAGGTTTCTTTTAGCGCTATTACCTTATTAATACGCTCATCAATTGCTTCATAGACCGCGCCCATGCCTCCGCTCCCAAGCTGCTGAATAATTCTGTACCGTCCTTGAACTAAATAATTTGGGTTTAACAAAGAATATTTCTTCATGACGAGTTGTTACAAAACAAAAAAAGGAAAAAGGTATTCGTATTGTAACTTATTGAATAAACAAATTATAAGTGGTCTTTCCCAGGTTTTTAATAAAAATTCGAGAGTTAACAAAAGTCAAATTAATCGTTTGTTTCTTCGATGGGATGTTTAACTATTTAAGAAATAAAGTTATAATGCCGGATTATGACTGCTATTCCTTCGTTTTCAAAATACAAAATTTTAACGGAATTAGACGATTTATTAAACAGCATCGGTATTAAGCTTCAAATCAGTGAAACGGCTCATAACGAAGCGAAAAAACGTTATGGAACGATTTCTCAACTGCTGAACGTTGAAGATAGTCCGCTTGCCAAGTTTTCGCCGGATATTTACCCGCAAGGCTCTCTGCGAATCGGAACTACGGTCAAGCCGAGAGGTGAAGACGAGTACGATGTTGATCTGGTTTGCATGTTGAAAGCTGATTCCGAAGATTTTCCTAATCCATTAGTTTTATTGGATATGGTTGAAGCTCAATTGCGCGCCAATAAAACTTATGAAGGGATGATTGAAAGAAAGAATCGCTGCATTCGTATCAATTATGCCAATCAGTTTCATATGGACATTTTACCTGCCTGTCCGAATCCGAGTGATTATGAAATTTATGGGGAACATTGTTTATTGGTTCCCGATTGCGCGGCGGAAGAATGGAAGGACAGTAATCCGAAAGGCTATGCCAATTGGTTTGAGGAAAAAGCCCGCAGTGCTACTACGGAATTCCGAAAAGGTATCGAGCCTTTACCTGAACAACAAACTTATGAGGAATTGGAGACTCTGAAACGCATCACTCAGCTAATGAAGCGTAACCGCGACGTGATGCTGGAGGATTTGGAAGTGAAAGAACGTCCGATTTCAGTTGTCCTGACGACTCTCGCAGCGCGAAATTTCAATGGAAATCCTTCAGTTATCGATGCCTTGGAAAGCACCTTATTATCCATTAAGTCAGAAATTGAAGAAGCTGAAATCTTTGAAAGAAAACGAATTGAAGTTCTCAATCCGACTAACAAAGAGGAAGATTTTGCCGAGCGTTGGGATGCTAACCCGAAGCTTTATGCAACCTTCGTTGATTGGATAGATAATTTCATCGGTTCATTGGCAGAGCTTAGAAAACAGCCGGGACTTCCTGAAATCGGCAAACAACTTGAAAAAATGTTCGGCGAACGAGTCACTAAAGAAGTTGTGAAGGATTACGTTAAAAGAGTATCTGATCTCCGTAACGACGGCGAGTTGGCAACGGCTTATACTACCGGATTGCTTGTGGCGAAAGAAACACCGAAAAGCACGAGTATCCAAACTAATAATTTTCACGGAGATGATTAGATTTAAAAGTAAAAAATTATCCGTGACTGAACAGATACAAACAATGCAAGCGGCTCATCCGCAGTTTAAGCCGCGCCCGCTGATAAACAAAAAAACCAGAAAGGCGATTCCGTTGAATTCGGCGGTTGTATGGGTCGGTGAGCTTCAACCGACTAAGCTCTCCAGAAAATACCAGGCAAAAATCGAGTATAGAATTGATAAAGTCCCTTCCACCAACATTATTTCGCCGAAATTAGCTTTATTTGAGGGCGCCAGAAAATTACCGCATATATATTCCGATGGGAGTCTTTGTTTATATACTCCCAAAAACGGAGAATGGCATGCCGGAAAGAATATTGCTTCAACGATTGTCCCCTGGATATCGCTTTGGCTTTTTTATTATGAAGCCTGGCTCATTACAGGCGAGTGGCTCGGCGATGGAACTGAGCCGCGCGCCGACGAAATCCCATAAATTTTGGAGTCTACAACATGTTAATTCCGACTGGATTTGATCCGATAACATTGAATCACTGGCTATGGTTCAAATATAAATGTCATGAATGCTCGCCAACCGAATTTCAGTATCTATTTGAAGGTATTATTCAGCGGGCTCGTCCGGAATTTATAAAAATTCGTCCTTACGGCAACATCGGCGACCGTAAATGCGACGGTCTTTTGTATACGGAAGGAAAATCCACGGTATTTCAGGTTTATTCGCCGGATGAATTCAAGCAGGCAGAGCTGATCGAAAAAATTAAGGATGATTTGGAAGGTGCCTGGCAGCACTGGCAAAACTCGCTTGAAGAGTGGATTTTTGTTTATAACGCCAGACGCGGGCTCCCGCCGGACATTCCCGGAATCATCGAAGGCAGGAAAAATTTTTATCCAAAATTAAAACTCGATTACCTGAGCAACGACAAGTTATGGGAGATGACCAGAGAACTATCTTTGCAGCAAAGATGCGAGATTTTAGGCGCGCCCAGCGGCTATGAGCATTTATTCTTTTCATCGGCGGCGGAAGATGTTAAAGAACGTCTTAAAACCGATTCGTTTGTCCTCGTACAAGATTTGATGTCAACGATCAGCCTTCAAGCAGTGAGCGAGGCAATGGCTCCCGCCAGACCCTTCGGCGCTCCATTTTTTATCCGTCCCGCCTTTAATGAACTGCCTTGGACGGAAGCAGCTCAACAACAAAAAAGCGTCGTCAATGAAATTATCGAAAAATCGCGTGATTTAATTCCTCGTTTTTCCGTATTTAGTTTTGCGCCTATTCCGCTTGCAATTCACTTAGGATTCTTGCTGTCAGACCGGGTCGAAGTGCAGTATTTTCAATTTGACAGGGAAAACAAGTCTTGGAATTGGCGGTCGGCGGAAGAGGCGGAAATTGATGACAATATACAAGTTGCCGGGCTGCCGGTTGAAGAAACAAATGAGCCGATGGAAGTCTCAATAGCCGTATCGTTAAGCGCGAATATTTCTAAACTGGATGTGGCTGAAGCCGCTCCCAATTCAAAACTTACGGTTGATGTATTTGTTGATAACCCGGATGTGATGTGGCTCCAAAGCCCTCGACAACTAACTAAATTAGCCAAGGTATTTCGTAACATACTTTCAAAAATCGGATCAACGGTGCCGCGTTGTTCAAGAATTCATCTGTTTTATTCGGGACCGACCGGGGGTTCAATTGTGTTGGGTCAACAAATTAATCCGAGAATGAATCCGCCTGTTGAATTATATCAATACTCGCAACATACAACTCCGCGGAATACACCTGCGATAACATTAACCGAATCAATTTCGTGATGGGAAATAAATAAACGCATTAAATTTATGGATACGCCTTTCGTCTGCAATACGAACGCTTTGAGTGAATCTCAAAGAAAACGCTACCGTGAAATAACCGAAAACTTACACGTTTCTCGTCAATCAGTTAAAGAACTCAGCGACGGTTACGCTTTTCGTTTCAAATGCGACGCGCAAATGATTCTGGAGGCAGCTGAATTTATCGTTTACGAGCGGCTTTGCTGCCCGTTTTTCAATTTCGAATTGGCGATTGAGCAAGATACGAATCGTTTATGGCTGCGCCTTCGCGGGCAGGAAGGAATCAAGGAATTTATTCGCTCGGAATTTAAGATTATTGAGGAATGATTGGCGATTCTATAATCATATCCGGCGGCACACAAATCACAGCCTAACCTAGGGGTGAACAAGATTTAACAAACTTTTAACGAAAAAAATTGAGTCTTGATTTAAGATAGGAAATTTTCCCGATGCGCCTCGTGATGGTTCCCGGAGATGGGCATCTTCCTACTTTGCTGGCAGCAGCAATTTCGTGAAAGGTCGGTATTCTGCCCTTTTCTTTCGCCAGGTTTTTTAGGGCGTCGAGAATCTCTTTATCCGAATAGTTGCGAGGTCTAACATTATCAAATCCGGCTTTCCGGTATGCCTTAGGCAGACTTTCAAACATTCGAGCGAAGGTCGTCGCCGAAGCGCAAAATCCTCGCTTACTTGCTCGGTTTATATCTCGATCAGTCGGTTTTCTGCCGAGATTTTCGCCTAATTTCTTAAGTTGCTCGACGAGATCTTCAGGCGTGTATTTTTGCCAGTATTTGGTCGCCCCAGAATCCTTTTTGTAGGAATTGTTGATGCCGGCAGAACGTCTTGCTTTCGCCATTCCGCCGAATTCGCGCTCAATTGCGCGATGCGAAGGCGCTTTCCCCAAGCGAAACAGTTGGTCAACGTCAGAAGCCAGAACGGGGTGGTCAAGTTTAGAATTTAACCGCCGAAGAATTTCTATCATTTCCTGACGAGTGTAAATTTTCTTTCCTGCACTGGCGGCTTCAATCGCCTTTGGAACAGAACCAAAAGCGCGTTGAAAATGATAAACGGAAGAAACTTTGCCCTTTTTTCGAGCGGCAACGACATCTTTGGCGAGGAGCGGACGTTTCAGTTTTGTGCGGAGTTCACGCAGCTCGCTGAGGAGTTTTTCCTTGTCGAATTTTTGTTTGTAATTCGCTTTGAGTGCGGCTTTTTTAACGGCTTCCGTGAAACTTCCGAAAACGTCGTAGTAGTTATTGAGCGGGTAAGACCGACCGGCTTTGGAAAGCTCGTTAATATCGGTTGTCGTCGGAGTTCTGCCAAGTCTTTGCGAGATTGACTGAAGACTTAAAATAAGATGACCTCTAGATGGCAGATTTTTTGAACTGCCGTTTTTATTAAGTTTGCCGCCTCCTGGAAAAACCGGATTTTCGCGGAACCACCGGCGACAAGCGCGGCAGTAATAACGTTGCTTGCCGCGAGTAAAACCGGCTTTGCTTGTTTCGCGGCTTTGGCAGTGATAGCAAACAATATCGGAAGGAAGCGGCGGTCTCGGCATTCATTAATTGTAAAAGATTTATTTGCTCTAAAAAACTCCATATATGGAAATTATTAGCGAAACAGGTTTTCAGATTTTCGGTAAATTGATTTTATGATTACTACAGATCAGAAAATAAATTATCTCTGCTATTTTAGTGTTGTTAAGTTGTTAAAATTTCATCCTTTACATTTTGAGTAACGAAGATAGGTTTCCCGAATTAAGTTTTATTCGTAATTCGATGTTGTTTATAGCTTGACTCAATACGAAAGAGCTTTTGTAGTGAGTTAGTATTTTCCTAAAACGAAAGTTGATTTACTTACTGCTCGTCTAAAATCGTTTCAAAATTAATGATCATTTTATAAATGATTCCTTTGGACTTTTCGACCAAACAATTTGATATACAGGCTAATTATGTGTTTGTTCAAAATCGGTAGTTTTTCACGCAAAAACCAAATAATTACTGCCGAGACAAATGCGACAAATAATGAACCGACAATATCAAAAGGAAAATGGATGCCGCAGAACACTCTGGCTACTCCTCCGACTAATCCAACGGCAGACAGAACGCAGCCGATTGTTCTGGTAGATTTGAAAAAAAACAACATCATTGCAAACGACAGCATCAGAGTCGTGTGGTCTGAAGGAAAAGACGTTTCGTCAGCGTGATTGATTAAAGCGCGACCCATTCCCTCCATAAATGGTCGGGGATGAAAATAAACGAGCGTAATAATAAAATTAAGGATGATGCCGAGAACGGCGGAATAAGCTGCAAATAATGCGTAATCTTTACCATTCTCCTTTTGACCAAACCACAAATAGAGCAATGGCAAAAGGAAAACAACAGGAAGATACTCTGCCGTCAAAATTGCTAAATTATCAATTAACGGATTGCGACCGGCAAATTGATTTATCGCAAAAAAAATACTGATATTTATTTGTTCCAAAAATATATCCTCTTCATTTATTTTTTATTTTTTAAGAATTCTAAAATTTGTAAAAAATGCCGGCGCAAACCTAACGGCAATTGGAATCGTGTTTCATATTATAGTTAAAAAATTTACCGCAATTCAATAATATGTCGCCGGTTGTCCGGTTTCATAAATGGTTAAAGCAACATCAAATAGAATTAGATTTGGTTTATAAAATCTGCAATGCTTTTTCTTTAGTCCGGAGCATTCTTTCCCGCCAGCAATCCTGTTCGGAAACATTCAATCAGACACCGATAATTCCAACTGAATATTCCGGCGGCTAACACTAAATAGAGCCACGCCATATAGGTCAGAACTGTAATAGTGCGGCTCTCGTCGTTGTGAAAATAGAACGCCAGCCCGAACTGCACGAGAAACAAACCTAGCAGCGCGAAAGCGCTTTTCAAACTGAGGCGCAAACATAAAAGCAGAGCGAGACCGAAAAGCGACTGCGCCGCCGTTAAGAAAAACTCTTCTCTCTGACGCAAATCGAGCGGCAGATGTCCGAGTGTTCCCGCGCCCAGTGAATAGGCAAGCGGAATCATTCCGACGAGCAGCGTCCACTGATTGATTTTGTCGCTGATTAAAGCTCCGAGCGCGATGGTCGGACGCAGTGCCAGCGTAAAAAGAATGGTGATGATAATTTCCGGCGATTCGCCCGCGAGCGGCGCAATCCATTGGATAACCAGAAACTCGCTGATGCCGATGACGCGGCTTCCGGCAATCAGCGATTCGGCGAAAGGCTCCGCCGTTGCGATAATGACGAAGGCGGCGTAAACGGCGAGCGCGGCGATTGCGGCATACTGCTGTTTTTTAGGTAGAGTCGCTAAAACTGCCGCCGGTCCGACTTCGATTTCTTCGTCATCGTCGTCTTCGGCTGACGACATCTTGCCGACGCGCCAGAGGTAAGCCGCAAAGATTCCGATTAGAAAAATCGTGTCGAAAATGTCAATCCTGTCACGAATGACGATAACAAAAGCATAGACGCTCGCCAGCGCGAGAAAGACAATCTCAGCGCTGTTCTGCGGGAATAACTGCACGCCGCGCTTGCCGCTTCGCCACCAGAAAAGCAGAACAATCAGCGACCAGCCCGTGCCGACAAGCAGTCGGTTTGCTCCCGTCATATTAGCGGCGGCGAATCCGACATAATCGGAACCCGGATGCGCGCCCGCTTGATAGCTGAAATAAATATCAACCGCATATTCGGGCAGAACGGTAATCAAAGCTAAAACCGCTACCGCCAGACCGCGTGAAACGTGCTGCTCCGCCGCCTCCGCGCCCCACGAAAGGAGAAAGCCCGCGCCCAAAATAGCGGCGAAAAAGATGGCGGCAGTCGGCAAGGTCGGCAGATGAACTCCGGTCAGGCGAATGAATAGACCGGGTAATGTCGCCGCGACTGCCAATGCTACATAAATGATAAATTTTTTCATATATTATCTCTCAGACACTTCTTCAACTGTTCTCAAAAAATTAAATTAGGCGTAGAATAAAGGCGCAAACAATCCGCAATAAAACAAATGGCTGACAATTGGAGGAACCCCGAAAATGAAGCTACGAACCATTAAATACATCGCAATTTCGTGTTTTATCCTGCCGGCAGGCTTTCTTTTTCTTGAAACTTCATTGATTTCAAAATCAATAACAGCCGGTTCCACCGCATCCGCGCAAACGCTTTCGGGCAAAGATTTATACAAAAACAACTGCGCCCGCTGCCACGGCGACGACGGCACGGGCGGTAAGGGTCCGAATCTGACAACCGAAAAACGGCAGGCAAAATGGAAAGACTCGGACGAAAAGCTCGTGGGTAAAATTACCAACGGCGCATTCGGAATGCCGAAGTTCGGTAAAAAATTAAAGCCTGATGAAATTAAAGCCATTGCCACCTACGTACGTTCGCTGAAACAATAAATCTTGGCGAATAGTTTAGTTTTTTAGTGGAAAATCCTTTTTCACTTTCCATTTCCATTTAATCAATTACTCCTTCCCGCTCGAACCAAGCGTAAAGCGTCGGCAGAATCAGCAAAGTTAAAAGCGTCGAAGTTATCAAGCCGCCTATAACGACTGTGGCAAGCGGACGCTGAACTTCCGCTCCCGCGCTCGTCGCCAGAGCCATCGGAATAAAACCCAAACTTGCAACCAAAGCCGTCATCAAAACCGGTCTCAGCCTCGTCATCGCGCCCGTCCGAACGGCATCGCGCAGTGATTTTCCTTGTTCGCGCAAAAAGTTGATGTAGCTGACCATTACCACGCCGTTTAAGACTGCAACACCAAATAGCGCGATAAATCCAACACCCGCCGAAATCGAAAACGGCATCCCGCGCAGAGCCAGCGCGAAGATTCCGCCGACAATCGCAAACGGGATTCCCGTGTAAATCAAAAGGGCTTGTTTGACCGAGCCGAAAGTGGTGTAAAGAAGAATGAAAATTAAAAATAACGCGATAGGAACGACAATCAATAAACGCGCGGTCGCCTTCTGTAAATTCTCGAAAGTTCCGCCCCATTTCAGATAATAACCGGCTGGCAGCCGCACGTCTTTGTCTATCCGGCTTTGCGCCTCGCTGACGAAACCGGCGATGTCGCGCCCGCGCACGTTTGTCTGAACCGAGATGAAACGGCGCGTGTCGTTGTGCGAAATCTGCGCCGCGCCTTCGGTCAGTGAAATGTCGGCGATTTGCGAAAGCCGAACCTGTGAGCCGTTCGGCGCAATTACGAAAAGGTTTTTGATTGATTCGATGTCTTTGCCGGATGTTTCGTTCAATCGCACGACGAGACCGAAGCGTTTTTCGCCTTCAAACACTTGTCCGGCTTCGCGTCCCGCTACTATTGATTCAATCAATTCGTTGACGTTCGCCACACTCAAGCCGTAACGCCCGATTGCCGCGCGGTTGGTTTTAATTTCAAGCTGCGGCAGTCCGGTCGTAACGTCGGCTTTCGTGTCTTCCGCGCCCTGCACTTGGCTTACGATGCGTGTAATCTCGTCGGCTTTCTGCTGCAAAACCCCAAGATCGTCGCCGTAGAGATTGATGGCAACGTCCGCCCGCACGCCGGCGATGAGTTCGGCAACGCGCATCTCAATCGGCTGCGAGAAGCCGAACGACGCGCCGTTCGGGATTTTTTCCGCGATTGCTTGCGACATCTTTTCGACCAGTTCCTCTCTCGTTTTAGCGGTCGTCCATTCGACGGGCGGTTTTAATTCAATAAAAATATCGCCCGCTTCCGCGCCAACCGGGTCGGTGGCGACTTCGGCGCTTCCGATTTTGGTGACGACGCGAACGACTTCGGGGAACTCCATCAGCACACGCTCGGCTTGCGAATAAGTTTCGATTGATTGAGTGAGCGACGCGCTCGGCAAAAGACGAGCTTCGACGGCGATTGAGCCTTCTTCAAGACGCGGGATAAACTCGGCTCCCAGATAAGGGAAAATCGCGCTTGAAATTACCACGACGGCGACGGCAATCGCCAGAGCCTGAGCGCGGTAACGCCCCATAAATCCGAGCGCAGGTTGATAAATCCGTTTTGCCCAGACAATTAAAAAACTTTCCTTTTCCGCGACTTTGCCCTTCAGAATTAATGTCAGCATCGCCGGAATGTAAGTCAAAGAAAGAATGAGCGAGCCTAAAAGCGCGAACACAACCGTCAGCGCCATCGGCACGAACATCTTGCCTTCAATTCCCTGCAAAGACAGAATCGGCAGATAGACAATCATAATGATTGCCACGGCGAAAACTACGGGGCGACCGACTTCCAAACAGGCTTCTAAAATCGTTCTTGTCGGACTATCTTCGCCCCCCTCGTGCTGCGCTTCCGCACGGCGGCGGACGACGTTTTCGACCATCACGACCGCGCCGTCCACAATCAAACCGAAATCGAGCGCGCCCAAACTCATCAAGTTTCCCGACACGTTGAAAATTCGCATTAAAATCGCGGCAAAGAGCATCGAGAGCGGGATTATCGTGGCGACGAGCAGCGCGCCGCGCCAGTTGCCGAGCAATATCAGAAGCACGACGATGACGAAAATCGCTCCTTCCTCTAAATTCTTTTCGACCGTGTGAATGGCGCGGTCAACAAGGTCCGTGCGGTCGTAAAACGGCACGAGTTCGACTCCCGCAGGCAGAGTTTTCTTAATTTGCTCGACACGCTTCTTGACGCGACCCACGACGTTTCGTGAATTTTCGCCCTTGAGCATAATGGCGATTCCGGCGACGATTTCGCCTTTGCCGTCCGCCGTGGTTGCGCCCTGCCGGACGGCGGGAGCGGTGGCAACTTCGGCGACATCGCGGACATAAACCGGAACGCCGCCCGTGCCGGTCTTTATGAGAATATTACTGATGTCTTCGGTATTGCCGACCATCCCGATGCCGCGCAGAAGATACTGCTCCGAGCCGTGTTCGATATAGGCTCCGCCGACGTTCTGATTGTTTTGTGAAACCGCTTCAAAAACATTGCGCAAACTAAGCCCGTAAGATTGCAGCCGCACGGGGTCAACGCGAATTTGATACTGCTTTTCCTGTCCGCCGAAGCTGTTGACTTCTATCAATCCCGGCACTGTCAGAAGCTGCCTTCGCACGTTCCAGTCCTGAATGGAGCGCAAATCCATCGCCGTCAAATTCGCTTCCGGCGCGGCTTTTAATTCGTATTGATAAATTTCTCCCAAGCCCGTCGAAATCGGACCCATCACGGGCGATTGAATGTCCGGCGGAATCTGCTCGCGCGCCGCCGCGAGGCGTTCCATCACCAAGGAGCGCGCAAAGTATATGTCGGTCGAATCGTCAAAGACGACCGTCACCGAAGACAATCCGAACTTCGAGAGCGAGCGGATTTCCGTCAGACCCGGCAATCCCGACATCGCCACTTCGACGGGAAAAGTAACCTGCCGCTCAATCTCAAGCGGCGCGAGCGACGGCGCGCTGGTCAAAATCTGCACCTGCACGTTTGTTACGTCCGGCACCGCATCAATCGGCAGAGTTGCCAAGCTGTAAACGCCCGCCGCCGCCATAATCGCTACCAGCAGCAGAACAATCAGCGTGTTTGAAATGGAGAATTTTATTAGTCCTGAAATCATAAGATTGTCTCTTTCTCGCTTGTATTTATCTACGTTTCCTCATCCGCTCAAGAAGGTATTGTCCGCAAAATTGAGTGAACGGATTTTGACAACTTGTCTATCATTTAAAGATTTATTTGCCCTTAAATAAAAACTCGCGGGCGATATTAAATAAAATGTCCACGCCTATCGAATACGTCCCGTCCACGATGCCGTCTTTAACGCCGAAACGCTTCGGATACCAAGTCGTGTCGGCGATAATCGCCGACGAATAGTTGCCGGCAATGCGCGGAAAGCCGAACACGCGCTTGCCGTCCGGTTTTCGAGCCATCAAGGTATGGACTATCGAATCTTGAAGACGACCGCCGATTGTCTTCTTGGTGCTTTTGTAGTAATCGCTGTCGAGCTTAAAGGCTTCGTCGAGCGCGTAAACGGTGGTTTCATTTATCGCTAAAATGCCCAAGGCAGATGCGAAGCGGCGGGCATATCCTTTGCTGTCATTTTCCCATTCCGGCGGCAAATCACGGTATTGAAAAATGCCCGCGAAAACCGCCGTGCCGAGCAGCGAATACGGTCCGACGACGTTCCTAATATAGTCTTTGAAACGCTCTTTTTTCGTCTCCCGAACGTAGGGAGCCGGGGAGATTTGTTTGGTCGGCGGCGAAGTTTGACTTGCCGGAAAATCGAGCTTTGCGGCACTACGCGGCATAGTCGGCGACGATTCTATTTTTTCCTGCTCCGAATCAACCTTCTCCGACCCGGTATTAACATCGAAATCAGTGTTTTTCGGAGCGAAAAAGAAACGCTCCTTCGGTAATTTGAACGCCGCTCGGAATTCCGTTTTCTCGGCAAGCAAAACCGGCAATTCTTTCCGCCGCTCGTTGGGCTTTTCAGCGGACTCGGCAACAACTGGCTGTAAGTTTGCGGTTGCCGTATCCTGTGCTTGAAGCGACAAAACGGCGACAAGAACGAACAGAATCAGATAAAACGGTCGTGCAAAACTAATCGAAATTTTCATATAAGCTCCTTGTGTAGAAATATTTTCTCCAAACTGATTAAGAAAGACAGTTTAATTCTCCAAGTCTTACTGGTCGTCGTCTCCAAGCGAGCCTTTTAAAAGCTGCGTCTTGAGCGCGAAGCTGCCGCGTGTTACAACCTGTTCGCCGAGTTCTAAAGCGCTCAAAACTTTTGTATAGCCGCCCGATTCGCCGCCCGTTTCGATTTCTCGAACAGCATAAGTATTCGGCTCGTTTTCCTGCGGCACAAAGACAATGGATTTTCCTTCAATTGTTTGAACGGCGGCGGTCGGCACGACGAGTTCTTCGCCGCTTGCCGCGTTTGTTCCGGTTTGAAAGCCGACTTCCGTGAACATTCCTGCCCGAAGACGTTCGCCCGGATTGTCAACTGCAATACGGACGCGAGCGGTTCGCGTGTCCGCGCTGATTTGCGGGTCGATATAGCTGACGCGAGCCGTGATTACGCCTTTCGCCGAAGCGGTGCGAACTTCGGCAATCGAACCGATGTGAACACTTCCGAGCTGCTGTTCGGGAACATTCGCCGTAATCCAGACGGTCGAGAGATTTGAAACAGTGAACATCTGCTGACCGGCTTGAATGCCCGCGCCCGGACTGACAGTGCGTTCGGTGATAACGCCGGAGAGCGGCGCGCGAATCGAAACCAGTGCGACGTTGCGAACGTCGGCGTTTGTCGAGCTGACATTTACGCCCAAAGCCTGCAAGCTCTGCTTTTCCTGCAAAGCCGTAATACGCGATGTTTCAACTTCGGCTTGGGCTTCCTGAATCTCTTTGTTTAAGGGAATATTGCGCTGGAAATCGTAATCGGCTTGCGCGGATTTGAAGGCTGTTTCCGCCGAAATCAAATCTTTGCCCGCGCCCGCGCCAAGTTCGATTAACCGCTTTGTTCTTTTTAAGGTCGCGTCAACTTCGTCGAGTCTGGCTTTAGATTGCAGAATCGCAACACGGTTTTCCGCGCGTTTGACGCGCTCCAAGTTTTTCTGCGCCAGCGCGAAACGGGTTTCGGCTTCGCGCCATTTGCCGTAAGCGTCGGCGATTTCCGAACTCATCAAGCTGGCGACCGGCTGACCGGCATTGATGCGGTCGCCGATGGAAACGAAAACCTGCTCGACGCGCCCTCCGACAAGCGGCGTGATGCTCTGCGTTTGCTGCGGATTGGCTTCGACCGTTCCCGTTACATTCAAGAGCGCGATTGCCGGACGCTGCGTTACGCCTTCGATTTGAATTTTCGCTGCTTCCGCCTGTTCCGGCGTGAGCTTTACTTCGCGTTCGGCGGCTTTGTTCCCACTGGTATCAGTTGGTTCGTTTGTCGTCGGCTCGCTTGTTTTTTGAGTTACGGTGGATTCCACAGTTGTCGTCGCGCTTCGCTTGGCGGAAATCCACCACAAACCGAGAATAGCGACGAGCGCGATGACCGCTAGGGTGATAAGCCACGCGGCGCGCTTCGGCGGCGAACGCGGAATTATGTCGTTATCCGCATCGTTCGACTCAACTTTCACTACCGTCGCAGGTTGTTCTTCAACCAAAATTTCTTCTTTTTCGGTTTCTAAATCGTTTTCTAAATCGTTGCTCATAAACTTATTATTTCTGGTCAAACGGCACGCCGAGCGCGGTCTGCAAATCGGCTTGGGCGCGAAGTCTTTCGGTCAATGTTTCAGTCAAATCGCGGTTCGCTTCGAGCAGACGACGCTGCTCGGCGATAAGGTCGGTAATCTTGATTTCGCCGAGTTCGTAAACGGCGCGCAGAGTTTTGATATTTTCGTTAGCGCGCGGCAATACCGCGTTTTCGAGAATCGAGAGAGCGCGTTGTGCAGCCTGAAGACGCTGGAATGCGGCTGTAACTTCCGACCGAACAACTCTCTCGGCAAAAGCGCGCCTCTCTTGCGCTTGCCGGATTGCAATTTCCGCTTCGGCTTTTGCGCCTTGATTTTTATTGAAAATGGGCAAGCCGACGGAGATGCCGAATGTAAGCGTGCGCGTTCGGTCGGGGAAACTTCCCAGGTTAGGAATTGTGGTTTCCGAAATGCCTTGCGCGTAGCGCGTCGTAACGGCGACATCCGGTTTGCTGTTCGCGCGGATAAGCCTGAGTCCTGCGCCGGTTAGCTCTACTTCGATTTGCGCGGTGCGAACGTCGGGGCGAGTCCGCAAAGCTACGTCAATCGCCGTTTCCAAAGTCGCGGGAACTTGAGGAAGCGTTACCGTATTGACCAGTTCACGAAGCCGCAGAGTCTCTTCAAACGGCATTCCGGCGAGAAGTTTAATGCGCGTCAAAGCCGCTTCGAGTTTTCCCTCCGAAAGAGCGTGATTCGCTCGCAGGCGTTCGACTTCGACCTGCAAAAGACTGAGTTCAAGCGGCGGCGTTTCGCCTTCATTAACTCGAATCTGGACAAAGCGCGTCGTCTGTAAATCGAGTTCGAGCAGATTTTCAGTGATTTTTATTGCCTGCAAAGCGGCGAGAGCTTCGGCGTAACTCGTCAAAACTTCCGCCGCGAGTTGTCGTTCCCGATTATTGATTTCGGCTTCTCTGGCAGTAATTTCAATTTGGGCAATCTCGACGCGGCGTTTCCTCTGTCCGTAAAGCTCAAGCGGGAGGGTCGCTCCGACGCTCAAATCGCCGTTGTTTGCCGAGCCTAAGAAGCGTCCGCTCGTTTGCTCGATTTCTAAAGTAGGATTCGGACGCAAGCCCGCCTGGACGAGGCGCGCCCGCGCCTTTTCGATTTCGAGCCGGGCGGCGACGAGTTCGCCGTTCGATTGCAAAGCGCGGGTAATTAAATCCAATCCCGAAAGACCGGTCTGCGCGTCGTAAAAGAGCGGCAGAACGCTTGCGACGAGCGGCTTTTCCGTAACCGATTCGTCGTTCTTTTTGTTGCCTGAAATTCTCGAAGGCGCGGTTTTTTGATGCGGGGAAGCGGCAACCGTCGTTTGCGCGGCGGTACCCGAAAAATTTCCGATGAGCGCAAGAATCAAGACTACGAGAAACGCTATTTGAAGAGATTTCTCCCGCGTGAAATAAGACATTGCAAAATCCTTTTCGTGTAAAAAGCTACGGTAAATCGACAACCGGCACAGGCAGCGCCGATGAAACTTTTACAGCGCGATGCCGACGGGTTGTCGAGCAATTCAATGATTTTTATTTGGAAAGAATTAAGCCGTGCGCGGCGGGCGATAGGATGGAAGCAGATGCCAATTAGAATGGCTTTGTCGGTTGGAGAAGTTCGGAGCGAAATGCCGGGCGACGACCGGCGAGAGCGGAACGATCAGATAGCTGTAAGCGATTACGGCGTGCGAGGAGCAACAGAAGAAATCGTCGCCGTCAAGAGGAATGTCCGAGTCTTGTTCACTTCTGGAAGAACGCGAAGCGTCAATTGTGTTCTGGGCAAAACCCGTTTCAGTTATTTTCGCTGGCTGCGGATTGGTTTCTAGGATTTGTCTAAACGATGTGATGCCGAGATTGGGATTGCCACCGAAGTATTCCAAAACGGTTACATCGGCACAAAGATAGAAAAACATCAGCACCGTTAATCCGCGCCATATAAAACGCCGCAAGGAGAATTCTGTGTTTTTCCCGTTTCTTTTCACTATTTTATTATTTGTCGCCCTCTATTTTTTAACACACGGATTTATGCAAAGCAAAAAGATATGAAATTTTAGTCGAAGTTAAAAAAGGCGCTAAGCCATGTAAAGCTCCCACGAGATTCGGTCCGGGTCTTTGAAAGCGACATATTTTTTGCCGAGCGTTGCATCCGTCTTGACGCCCGTGTTCTCGATGCCCGCTTCGGTCAAAGCCTTTGCCACGCGGTCTAATTCAGCTTCGTCGTCGCAAGCCAGAGCAACGTGGTCTAACCCAACGCGAAACGGATTGAATTTATCGCCGGCGGGAGTCTGAGCGTCGCGGTCTCGCACGCCGAAGGCGGCATCGCCCGCCTTGAAAAGAAACAATTCCGGCGTTTCCAGCAAAATCTCGAAGCCGAGCGTTTCAGTGTAAAACCGCTTCGACCGTTGCATATCGGTCGAGCGCAGCGCGACGTGGTGAATGCCCGTCGTTTTTATGTTGATGCTCATCTTAAATCTCCTTTTTTGTCGTTAGTGAATTGATTGTAGCAAAAGAAAGCGCACGACTCTTTTTTCCCGACTTACGCTTTTTGCAAAGAATTCTTCAAATCACTCAACTGCGCGGTCAGATTATTTATTTTATTCAGAACGTCTTTTTTGTATTCTTCGTCCTTGTCGTCCTTTTTGCCCAAAACCAGAAAATTGCCGTTCGCGTCGAGAATACATTTTTTTATTTCGCCGACCGTTTCAAAGCCCTGTTTGTGCGCGATAACATCCAAGTCTTCTTCGGTCAGAAGCTCGCGGGCGATTGCTTCACGGTTAATTTCGCCGTTTTCAATCAGGACGCGCGGGCTGCCTTCGATGAAGGCTTCGACTTTTTTGCTTCGGTATTTGAAATGCGCCATCACGAAATTGATGCCGAGCAAGGATACCGCGCCGACGATTCCGCCTGAAAGCGACGTGTCGTCGCCGATAATCGCGTTTTGCACCGTGTTGGAAAGCGAAATCAAAACCACCAAATCGAAGGGATTTAATTGAGCAAGCTCGCGCTTTCCGAAAAGCCGAAGAAAAAATATCAACGCCGCGTAAACCAGAATCGGACGAATTATTTTTTCAATCCAGGTGACTTTTTCGTGGTCGAGCTGAAACATATGCGACCACGACGAACCCTCTAAAAATGCCGGAAGAATTTCAATAAACATTTTTGATAAAACCTCGAAGATTAAAAGTTGTAAACATCAAAAATCAGTGTATTCGGAAATTGTAAAATTCAATAATCTTTTTTATTTTTGTCTGACAACACATTCAACCGTCAAAAACTCCACGCCAGTGTGCCGCCATATGTTCCGGTGCGCCGCTCGTAAGACGGAACTATCAGCGGCATCAGCCTTGAAGTTTTAGGCGGATTGTCGTCGTCCGAATGATTGTTCTCGACGTGATGCCTGCGATAAACGAAGCGCCCGATGCCGTAGCCGATTGCGCCGCCAACCAGTACATCCGAAAGAAAATGATTGCGCCCGGAGTAGCGCGATAAACTTACCGCCGCTGCCGCCGCGAACGATCCGTAACGGACAATCGGTCGGTCGTGATATTCATAGGCAATTACCGTCGCCAGCGACCACACGCTGGTCGCGTGTCCCGACGGAAACGAATTGCCGCCGCGAAAGAAGAGTCCGCGATTGTTATCGCTGTTGGGGCGCGGACGCTGCGTTGCGAATTTAAGCCCCTGGGTCACAATGCCCGAATCAATCAACGCTTCGGCTGCCAGCAGCCCGGTTTCGCGCGCCCGCCGGTTACCTGCCGCTCGTCCGACAAAATAAAATCCCGCGGCGATGCCCCCCGTCGCGTAGAATGTTCCGCCCTGGCTAAAGCCGCGACTAACGCCGGGAAGACTACCGTTTCGGCTGACGAAAGATGACGTGCGGCGGTCGGTGGCGAAGAGCGCTCCTGTTGCCGCTCCGAGCGGGACGAGCCATTTGGCATCTTTTCCGCGAAGTCTGAAAGGCGCTGTCCAAATCGCCTTCTGGTCGCGCAGGATGTTTTTGAAAAACTGTTTTTCGAGCGACGGCGGCGGCGGCGGCGGCGGCGCTTTCGGGATTGGAGTCACGCCGGGCGAAGGCGCTTGCGCCGAGCCGATTATCGCGCCGAGGCTGAAAACCGCAAAAAGCATCAGTAAAAGACAAAAACGGCGGGTAATAAAATCTCTCGTATTCATATCAAATCCTCATCGTTTAGTGGCGCGTGTAGCGCGTTACGGAAAATCTTAGCTCAAAGCGAAGCTCGTCGAATGACCGGTCGGCTGGAACAATCTCAACGGGTCCGCGAACGCTGTTGCGAACGTATTCGACGTGAAAGTTGGCGAGCTTTCGCGCGAACGGCAGATTATAATTGACGCCCGCTCGAAACGCCTGCTGCAACGCGCTGCCGTTTATTGATTGGCGGCTCAGACGCACGAGATCATATCTTAAAAACGGGTCGAGGTCGCTGAATCTTTCCGTGTCGAAAAGCGAGAATTGCCCTTGAGCGTAGCCGCCTCCGACATTCGTTTTGCTGCGCGAGAAATTTGAAAGTAAGCCTTCGGCTTCGAGCGTGAAGGAACGGCTGCCAATTTTCGCCGTGTAAGCGATGTCGCCTTCAAACGAGAGCTTGTTGCCGGTCGCAACCGTTCCGCCGAGCGGTTCCGCCGCGATTGCCGAAGCTAATGTAAAAGTGCGATTGCGAATATTGCGCGTGTGGTCAACGCCGAAGCCGTAAGTTAATTTGCGTCCCGCTTTTTCATCATTGAGGGCGAGCGCGGTCAGCTTTGCGGAGAGCGAGTTGCCGACGACGTAGCGCGGATGATCGGTATTGAGCGAGCCGCGATTGTCCTGCGCCGAAAGAGCGAGCGTGAAGCGCGGCGACAGGGCTTTCTGCACCTGCACGCCGAACTGCGTGCCGAAGCTGTTCACGCTGCCGTGTTCTTCCAGAACGAGCGAGCGATTTATCGTCGGCAGATTGCCGGACGAGAGATTGTCTTCGCGCGAGATAATGTGCGTGTTCTCGCCTAAAAGGGCGCGAAATTTTCCTGCGTCTTCGGCGTCCTGCACTGCGACAAATAAATTCTCGAACACTTTTCGACTCGCGCCGGCGCGGAAGAAATTCGTGTTGGTTAAATCGACTTCATAGACAAGCGCGGCGCGGTATTTTTTCGTCAAGCGCGGAAACTCCAGCGCCAGTGATTGACGAGCGCGTCGAAATCCGTTGCCGCCGCTGCCGGGGTCAATCAAGCCTTCGGCGTAACCGGCAATCGCCGCTTTGAAATCTCCCCGGCGATACACAAAACCGGCATCGGGATTGTAGCTCCAGCCTTCTTTTAGTTTTTCGTCGGTTTGCGTCGTCGAGCGGGTTTCAGCCGGTTTCGGCGTGGTCGTCGGGCGTTGCGCCGCCGCGAAAGAATATGCAGCCAGAATAAAAACAGCGGGCAGAAATGCGTCTAGGATAATTGCCGTCAAATGGTTCATTGTTTCAGATTTTTTATTTACTCCAAATTGTTATTTGTCGCGGGTCTCAACTTCGTTATTCATCAAAACTTACAACCGTGTTCCCGGAGACGGCGGCGGCAGTGCAGGTCAGAATGCTTTGCTGGTCGGCTTCGAGCGGCGTTAAGGCTTCGTGACCGAGCATTAAAACGCGCCCGCTTTTAACCGTCGCCTTGCAGCTCGCGCAGACTCCCTGCTGGCAGGCGAACGGCGGCAGCAATCCGGCGCGCAGAGCCGCGTCGAGAATCGCTTCGCCCTTTCGGTATTCAATATCTCTGGTTTTTCCTTTTATTTGAATCGTCAATTTCAGCGGATTGCCGTTTCTAGATTCGCCGCCCCTGCCCACGACTAAAGCCGTTTCCGGTTTTTCGTCGCCGTCTAAAACGTCAACATTCGGCGCAAAAGTAAATTTTTCGGCGTGGATTTTCTCGGCGGGAACTTTTCTCGAAAGCAGCGTGCTTTCAACCAAGCCGATGTATCCGACGGGACCGCAGACGTAATATTCTTCTTTCTCAAACGAATCGTTCAAAAGCTCGTCAATAAGCTCGCCGAGCGATTCCGCCGCGAGCATTCCTCTGCGTCCCGCCCAATTACTGTCAGGCGTTTCCAAGACGTGAATGACTGAGAATTGCTTTGGATATTCTCGCTCAAGACGCGCCAGCTCGTTTTTGAAAATAATCGAGTCTTCGTTGACGTTAGCGTAAACCAAGCTGATGCGGCTGTCGGGGTGCGTTTTTAACAGCGATTTCGTCATCGAGAGAAACGGCGTGATTCCGCTTCCGGCGGCGAAGAACAAATAATGCGTCGGCTTCCTTGCGGGCTTTGGAAAGAATGAACCCTGGGGCGGCAGCACCTGAAGCCGGTCGCCTTCCCTGACCGTATCGAGCAGCAGATTGGATATCGGTCCGAGCCGCTTTATCAGGATTGAAAGACGCGAATCCACTTCTTCAGGAGCGCTCGTCATCGAATACGAACGCTTGATAAACGATTCGCCGTTTTGCACGCGCAGAGTAATAAACTGTCCAGGCTGATACTTGAATTGCTTTTTGAGATTGTCCGGCACTTCCAAGACAAACGAGTCGGCTGAATCGGTTTCCTTAATGATTTCAGCGACATTGAGCGGATAAAAAGTTTCGCTCATCCGTTTTTGTCTCGCATATCGAAGCCGAAAAATAACCGCGGTTACAACCAACACGATTCCGGCTTCGCTCAATATCTTTTCCGCGTCGAGAAAATTCACCGGTCGGTCGAGCAGCAGCGGGTCAGCCCAGATGCCGTGAACCAGAAAAAGCATTGCCGCCACGTAAGAGACCAAATGAATCAATTTCCAAACGCGGTTCGAGAATAATTTCCTCACGAAAACGGTCGAAGTGACGACGGCAATAAAAAGTCCGTAGAAGGCAATCGCGCCGAGCGAGTAGATGTAATTCTGGTGCGGCGCCGTCAGCGGAACAAGAATGTTCAGTAGGTTAAAGCCAGCCTTTTTGTCGAACAAAAGCAGAACCGGATGAATAAAAGCAACTAGCAGCGCGATGTAAGCCGTGTAGTTGTGAACTTGGTAAAGATCGATTGAGCGAACAAAGCCGGGCATTCTTTGCCAGATGGAAGTCCTCTGATATTTGGTCGAGAGCAACACACCGAGCAGCAGATTGACGATAAAGAATCCGGTGGCAATTAGCCCGAAGGTTGAAGAGAGATTTACGAAATCAAAATCGTTCACGGTTTTTGTTCCTAAATACTATTAACGATAGTATTTCAAGACTTAATAAAGGCGGCTTTTATAGTTATTAAGCCGCTATGCAGATTCCTAAAATTCCTTTAGCTTAACGCCGAAACGACTCGCTCTATTCCAGCGTGCATTAATGCCAGAATATCTGTGTCGGTTGCAATCAGTGCGACCGCCAAAATTGACAAACCAAGGCAAATCCAAAGAAAGCTGCCCGCCAATCGCTTCTGCCAAATTTTACTGGATATGTTTTCGCTCGGCATCTCCATCAGCCGCGTGATGCGTCGTGTTAGGGCATCTCCGCTGTCAACTTCGCCGCCAATCAAAAACGCGCCGGCGGGCATTGTCGGCTTCAGTCCCTTCGGAACGAGCCGCGCAATCTTTATCAGCGCCTGCGCCAAATCGAGCGCGGTCGCATCCCTTTTGCCGGTTGCCGCTTCCTCATCCGCCGCCAGTTCAATCGCTTCCGCCCATTCTTTATCGAGAAGGCGATTTGACGGGACTATAACCAGCACGTCGCGGCAGATTCTCATCAGCCAGTGTTTTAGATTGTCGCGCGCCGCGACGTGCGCCGTCTCGTGTGCGATGACCGCTGATAGCTCACCTGCGTTTAGCGAATCGAAAATTTGGTTAGCGATAAACAATCGCGGACGCAAGACTCCGACAACTGCGACGACCGGAAACTGATGGCTTATCCGATATGCGGGAATTGGCGGATTGTCAAGAGATGCGGTTTCCGAGTGTGTTTGCCAATCGTTGATTAATCTTTTGGTTGCCAGCCACGCGGCGATTCCGCGCCACATAGCCAGTGCGATGCCGATGACCGAGAAAAGCGCGAGCAAGCCGAGCTTAACGCTGACCGTCTCGCTCGTTTGCCGCGGCTCGAAAGCCAGGTACGACGGAACGAGAAAAACGCCGACCAGAAGCAGCGCCGCCGTCGCCGGGAAAGTCTGTAAAAGGAAAATAATTCGGGCTCGCGTCGCCCCGCTCCAGTTTCTTGTAAAGCGCGAGCCGAGTCGCCAAAACGCCGTCATCAGAACGGACGCAATCGCGTTAACGGTCAGCAGAGCGGCAAGCGCAAGAGAGATTCCTAAAAAGTCATACATAAAGCTTTTTTACCTTTTAGCTTTCTGCGCGCGCCGCTTCTCCCGCAGCAACTTTTCCAAAACGTCGAGCATCTCGCCGTCGCAGTCGCCGACCGCATCGACGATGCAAGCTAGCACCGGCTTGGTCTCGCCGTTCGTCTGCCCCAAAAGCCCGCCAATCACGTCTCTGGCGACGCTGCGCGTGAAATCCTCGCGCGAGACGCGCGGCGCATACAAAAATGCCCGCCCTTCTTTGCGCCGCTCCAACAATCCTTTTTTGTGCAGGCGGTCGAGCGTCGTCATCAAGGTCGTGTAAGCCGCCCGTTCGCCAAAAGCCGAATGTATCTCGCGCACGCTCGTTTCTTCGCCGCGTTTCCAAATGGCTTCCATAATTTCGCGCTCCAAGTCGCCGAGCGCCGAGTGCACCATCTCGCCAGCCCCTTTGAATCCGCGCAACGTAAACGATGGAGTTTTCATAATTATTTAGTATCATTGATGCTATCTACTACTGTCAATAGTAGATAGTTATGTTCGCCCATATTTAAGCGCGGAGAATTATAGGGATAAATATATTTTCATCCCGTCCAAAAACTACCCTTTTTAGGTAAAACATCAAATCTTTTGCAACATCAATAGTTTCAAGTGAATACTAAGATTTTTGAGGTTTTCGGACACCTTAAAGTTTAAATATCCCATTAACAACGTTCGTTAATGGGATATTCTTAAAATTCTGGACAAGTCAGATATCAAAGTCTTTGTTTTTTGCTTGCCTTTCTCCCACCCGAACAAATTACCAAAACGGCTGACTAAAGAATTTCGCCTTATACTTAAAGAGCGAAATTAATAAACGTATTTTTAATGTTGTGATCACTTTTGATGTATCACTAACAGGCGTTTTTGACCGATTCTATTTTATTTAACTACCCGGTTCAGCGGCGGTATCGCATAACACCGCCCGCTGCAATGGATGTTTAGAGATGATTGTCTAATCCTTCCGGGTAATCGTTTCGTGCAGGTGACCGACAGTAATTCCCAGCAACGTGATCTTGCCCACGTTATCGATGGTCTTTCCATCAGACATCAGCTCAAGTGTTTGGTGCATTATCAAAGGACCCTTGACCCGATACTTTAGCTGCAAACGAGAGCCGTTCGTATGCCCAGTTACTGGTCCGGCAGCATCGGTCAGTGAACCCGTAAAATGATTTTGACCGCTGGTCTTCAGTATCCAGAATCGCGCTTGGCTCGGTTGACCTTTAAAAGTAACCGTTTGATCGAGGCGGAAAGTGCCGTCAGCCTGGTCGTATCCGTGACTCTCGACGTGGAAAAGACGCTGCTTGCCGAAAAACAGCCGAAGCTTGCCCTCTCCCTCGCTCTGACCGCCGAACCCATTTTGCGGAGTAAACTCTACCGACGATCCCTCTTTCGTCTGCGCCGAAACGCCTGCGACCGAAATGCATAGAACAAGAACCAATAATGCTAGAATTTTCATAATCACCTCTAATTAGTTATTATAACCGCTAAACTACGGCATAAATCCGAAAGGTTTGACGGCGCTTTGTACCGCCTCCGAGAGCGTCGGATGAATGTGAACGGAATCTCGCAAAACGGTAAATGAAGCGCTGGCGTTCATCAAATCCACATATTCGTGAACTAACTCCGCGCCCTCGTTAGCTAAAACTGCCGCACCAATTATTTTTTCGGTTTTGGCGTCGACGATGACTTTGATAAAACCGACCGGTTCGCCGATTTCTCTGGCTTTGCCGTTGCTTTTCATTTCATAACGACTGACCTTAAAATCAACGCCCTTTTCACGCGCTTCTTTTTCGGTGAGTCCGACGCGCCCTAATTCCGGGTCGGTGAACATCGCATACGGCACGATGCGCTTGGTCGTTCTGGATTTATCGCCCGTCATCTGCGATTCGAGAATGCGGTAATCGTCCCACGCCGTGTGCGTGAACTGAAAGCCGCCGCGAATGTCGCCCGCCGCCCAGATGCCTTCGACGCCCGTCGCCAATCTCTCGTCCGTTTCGACGATACCGTGTTCGTCCAATTTGACGCCGACGCTTTCGAATCCTAGATCGTCCGTGTTCGGTTTCCGCCCAACGGCGACGAAAAAATGCGAAGCCGTTAAAGTTTTCGCGCCGTTTGAATCGTCAAACGTCAGCACAATTTTGCCGCCCTTTTTGGTTTTGACGCTAGAAACTTTTGTTTTAAGGCGAAACTCGATTTTTTCGCTTTCGAGAAATTTCTGTAAAGCTTTGGAAACGTCGGCATCTTCACGGCTCGCAATCCGCGCGTGGCTCTCGATAACCGTTACGCGGCTGCCCATTCGCCGGTAAAACTGACTCATTTCCAATCCGATATAACTGCCGCCGAGAATGGCGATGTGTTCGGGCAGCTCATTCATCTCCAGCCAGTTCCCGGCGTGAACGACGTTTACATTCTCAATTCCCTCGATTTTCGGAATGACGCTCCGCGTTCCCGTATTTAAGACAATCTGTTTTGTCGTTAAAACCGACTCATTTACCCGCACGCAAAAAAACTTTTCCGATTCGTCTCTGCCGACAATGCGCGCCTGACCGCAAATCAGTTGCGGAGTGCCAGTCTTTTTGAAAGCCTTTCCGAGACTCGTCCGCGATTCGAGCGCGATGCTTTTCGCCCGATTTAGAACCGCCGGAAAATCGACTTCGACAATCGGAATCCGTAAACCGAAATCAGCCGCCCGTCGTGCCAGATGAGCGACGCGCGCCGAAGCAATCACGGCTTTCGTCGGCGTGCAGCCGAAATTGACGCAGCTTCCGCCGAGATGCTCGCGCTCGATTAATGCAACTTTTTGACCGTTTTCGACAAGCGCGTGCGCCAGCGGAATTCCGGCTTGCCCGCCGCCGATAACTATTACGTCAAACACGGATTTTTTCATAACTTTAGGTGAACTAATCATTGACAGTTCTTCGGTCAATGATTAGTTCAAATTAAATGGATTGAAATAATTCTGTTGATTTTTTAATTCTTTAACGCGCTTATTCCTATTCCAATCGCTATCGCGTCTTCAACCGCGCCGAGAACCGCACTGGGAATGCCGCTTTTGTTAGACGATGCCTGTCTGACGTGTTGCCCGGCGTAAGCCGCCGCAACCGAAAATATCGCGCCGATTGCAATTCCCGCCGGAACAGACTTTTTACCGCGCGCACAGACAAGAGCGCCGACCGCCGCGCCGGAAGTTATTCGTGCAATCAAACCGGGCACTTCAGTGCGATCCGGCGTCGTGGGAAGTTTATCGCCGACGATTTCACCGGCGGCGAGCAGACCGAGAACGACGGCAACTTTCCGGCTCCCGGAAGAATCATTTTCTCGATTAGATGCAAAATAACTGAGCGGCGCCGGCGCCGTAAACGCTCGCAATCCAGCGACCGCACCGAGAGCGGAGGCTTTGAAATACGTCTTTAAATCCGAACGATTATCTTCCCTTTTCATTTGGTCACCTTAACACGGAAATTTATTTGCTGATTTCCAAAAGCTCGGGCTTTTGTATAACTGCCGGCGAGATTATCGCGAACGGACGAAAATAAAGACAGAACACAAAACACAAAAGATACGACAAATATTGCCGTATCATTTGTGTTCTAAAAATAACTTGTGTAAATGCCTCATTTTATTTTTGACGCAGGAATTCGAGCAAATCGCTTGTTAACTGTTCCTTGTGAGTAGCGAACAATCCGTGCGGCGCGCCGTCATATTCGATTAGTTTTGAATTAGCAATGCCTTGCGCCGCCGCTCGTCCCGCGGCGTCAATCGGCACGGTTTTGTCTTCGGTTCCGTGAATGATTAGTGTCGGCACTGTAAAAGATTTCAAATCGGGACGGAAATCCGTCGTCGCAAACGCCTTTGCGCACGCGAGGGTCGCTTTAAGGCTTGCCTGCATCGCCGTGTTCCTTGACGCTTCGAGCAATTCATCGCTGACCGGATGCGAAATCAATCCGACGCCATAAAAATCTTTGAAAAAGCCGGCGAAGAATTTTGCGCGGTCTTGCTTCATCGCTTCTGTCATCTGCACGAACGTCGCCTGGTCAGTGCCGTTTGGATTGTCTTCGGTTTTGAGCATAAAAGGAACAACCGATGAAATAAGCCCGGCTTGCGAAACATTTTCTGCTTTGTGCCGCGACATATAACGAGCGACTTCGCCGCCGCCCATCGAAAAGCCAACAATAGCCGCATCCGTCGCACCTGTTTCTTTGATGACGGCAGCTAAATCGTCAGAGAGCGTGTCGTAATCGTATCCGCTCCACGGCTGTTCGGAACGACCGAAACCGCGGCGGTCATAAGCGATGGCACGAAAGCCGGCATCGGCGATAGCCATCGCCTGGTCATCCCAGCTGTCAGCTGAAAGCGGCCAGCCATGCATCAATATTACAGGGCGACCTGTTCCCCAATCTTTTACATAAAGCTTCGTATTGTCACTTGTTGTTATATATGTCATTCATTTTTCCTTTTATTCGAGTGTTTACCGCAAATTAGTAATTCTTTAGGATGCGCACATTTTTAATGAAAAAGTCGGACGTTGTAAAAAGCGTCCGACTTTTCCTTGTTTTTATTAATTGAAATTGATTGACGCAGCTTTCGGTTTATTTTCTGATAAATAACCCGGCGATTGCCAACACGGCTTCTTTTGAGAGCGGCTCGTCAAACGATTCGGTAATCGCGTCGTTTGAAAGTCCGGCAAGTCCCGCCAGATTAACTCCGCCCTGCGTGGTATTGCCTTCGCCGTTATAGACGGCTTGTGTCGGCGCGGGCAGCATTCCGCGCGAATCGCCGCTAATCCAGCCTTTCTCGCCGCGCAGACGACGAACTTCCGCCGCGTGTCTGGCTTCGACCGAATGGATTTGCAAAGCGACGGTCAGAATCTTGCCGTTGCCTTTGAGATTGCCCGCCTGACCTTTGTAAGCGCGCACGCCCGTGTCTTCAAACGCCTGCGAAACCGCCAGAAATGTTTGATAATTTGTGAAAACGTCGCCGAACGCGCCGCCCGCCGTAAAATCAAAGTTCGGTTTGGCGACGGCTTTAGTGCCCAGCACTGATTTGAGCAACGCGACGTGCGCCGTTTCGTGTTTGCTGATTTGCCCGAAAACATCCTGCGTATCACGCGGAATCAAACCGGAGTTGCCGAGCGCGGTGCGGTAAAATTCATCTTCAAGATATTCGAGCGTCAGCGCGAAATTCAGCACGTCGGCGATTTTTCCCGGCAATTTATCAGCCGCGCCGTAAGTCGTTGCGGCAAGCGCGCCGAAACTGATCGGTAAAGCGGCGAGTGCGCCGACGAGCGATTTCGCTTTAGTCAAACTTTCCTTATTTTCCGTCATTTCACCGATGAAATCCGGCGTAACAGATTCTAAAATTGATTTTTTGAAATTCATTGTTCTCTCCTTTTTTACGATTTGGGCTGCGGTAGTTTTTTAGCTGTAACCGGTGTTCTGATAAACGGTGCGGCGGCGGCTAAAACCTGCGCGGGCATCAAGGCTTTGTCCAAGCCGCTCGTATCAACCGCGTCATCGCCGGCAAAAGCGGACGACATCGGACTGATTAAATCCCGAATCGTCGCGGCGTGGCGAGCTTCGACGGAAACGATTTTTCCCGCGAGCAGCAGAAAGTTTACGTTTTTCAATAATTGTCCCGCTCCGTTGTAGGCGGCGACTCCCAAATCTTCAAACGTCCGCGCCGTTGTCAAAACGCTGTCGCGGCTGCCGAAATCGATTGCCGTAAAATTCACCTGCAAACCGGGAATCGCCTTTTTGCCGAGCGCGGTCTTGAAAAGCTCGCGGTGCGCGATTTCGTGGTCGCGGATGTCGGATAAAATTGCGCGTTCCGCCGAACTCATTCCCGAATACGGCGTACTGACTGCCTGAGTGTAAAAAGCCGCTTCGAGTTGTTCGAGCGCATAAGCGTAGTTTAGAACGCCGAAATCCCCTTTACCCAAATCAACCGAGCCGGATTTATGGTCGTCAATTGGCAAGCCCGCAAAAGCGGTTTTAGCCGAAAGAATGTCCGGGTTAAGAGCGCCGAACGCAAAAGCTGCAAGCGCGGCAGCACTCGACCATTTCAAAAAGTCACGCCTCGAAGATGTCTGATTTGCTGCTTTATCAACAATATTTTTTCGATCTTCTGGCTGAATAATTTTCGTCACAATGTTAGCCTCCAAATTGAAATACTCATTTAAGAGCTGTTCTGCTGCGCGGCGAAGTTTCTCGCGTCGCCTGCCGGCAGGTTATAGTTACAACAGTTTTAATTAAACTAAATAAAAAATTCCCTGTTTTGAATTATTCACCAGTCTGTATATAAAGTTATTCGCTTAAAAAAAGGAATCAGATGTTAATGACATCAAAGTAAATAACTTTTAAGCCGAAGCATACGCCGCGCTTTCGGTCTGTTCGATATTGTGTCGAATAGTTTCGGCGAGGTCTCCCATATAAGGTTTGGTCAGGTAATCATTAGCTCCGGCTGCCAGCCCGTTTTTCTTATCGGCTTCAAAAGCGTTGCCGGAATAAATAAGAATCGGGGTGAGCGGCGCAAGGGAGCGCAGACGGCGGCACAGCTCCAACCCGTCGCCGTCGGAAAATCGTAAATCGAGAAGATACAAATCAAAATGTTTCAATTGCGCCGCTTCCCAAGCCTCGGCAACAGTCTCGCTTGTCACAACTTCAATATTTGATAATCGACACATCATACTTACCAACTCACGACTGTCCTGATTATCTTCGGCATATAGAATGCGATAATGGTTAGGAAAGTTCATAGTTTTATCCTCGATGATTTTATGCCCGGCAGCCGGATTGGATTCGATTAAATTTAACCGAGTCTAATCCGGCTGTCCGCCATTACCTTCCCCTGTTCGCTCCTGGTTACCTATGCCGCTGCCGCCATAGATTTTTGTTTGGCTTTTACTGTAACTATCTAACCAATCGCCGCCGCGCGATCTGCGAAATCACCTTATCTTCGGCAGATTGCAGTTCATTGCCGCGTTTCGAGTATTGCCAAATATCTTGAAAGATTTCCAGTGTTGCCGCTTCCGCTTCTTCCGGTGAGTGAGTGAACTTTCTCGCCAGCGCCCAGATAAAGTTTCCGTAAGCGTCAACACAGTCGCCAGCGGCGGTTCGGTCTTGATTGGCAATCCGCTGAAGGATAGTCAAAGACTTCGTTTTTTCAATTGTTCGAGTCGCTAAAGTAGTCATTTCATTGTCAGAACTTCTCAAAATCAACGCTTGCCCTGCCTGTGATATTTGTATTGCCAGTGATTCCAGCGCCAGTTCCAGTCGAGCGGATTGGCGGTCTGGTGAACGCCGAGCAGAACGCTCAAGTGCAATTTGCAGTAATACATCGAAAATAAAATCACGTTCATACAAAACTCTTTCCACTCTCGAATACCAAAATTCATCAAACCAAAGCGATAATTTGTAAAAAGAAAGGACCACTGACTCGAAATCGGTGAGGCGTCCCTAAAACAGCTTTCGCTTGTCAAAAACAACCGGTTGAAAAAATTAAAATAACGGTTGCCGTCAATGAAACCAGATGAATCAAGCCTTTTGCCGTCTGAATTCGGTTAACGCAGGAGCGTTATTTGAATGCGAGTTTGGAGTGGCACTCAATTTTCGTTCAAATTGGTTTCGGGCTTGTATTTAAATTTACCTGATTCAAAAGCGTTTGTCGGTATCTTTATACACCTCCATTTTTCATTTTTATTGGCTGGGTATTGTCTGGATAAAGGGTGTTTTAGAATGGTGGGCAATATTTGAAAGAATGGCTTTAACCTGATGTTTTACTAATGTTTGTATATTTGGTGATTATGAAAATCAAAGCAAATCCTTGATTAAAATCAGCGATTTTAATTCTATTGGTTTGGTGTGATTTCGCACATACACGTATCTTTTTCTAGTTTAATCTGTTATTTTTAACTTTTCCCGCATTTTTATTATTTACTTAAAATCAAAAGAGGAAGAATGCCCGTTGCCGCCGTCAACATAAATGATGCGCAAAAGAACCATCTGCTCGCCGCTCTGCCGGCGGATGAATTCGCACGTCTTGAATCCAAGTTAGAATTTATTTCCTTTAAGCTCGGCGATGTTATTTATGAATCGGGGGACAAAATGGATTACGTCTATTTCCCGACGACGGCAATCATCTCGATGCTGTATGTAATGGAGAACGGGGCGACGGCGGAAATCGGCGTGGTCGGCAATGACGGACTGATCGGCAACGCGCTTTTTTTGGGCGGCGACACGACGACGAGCCGGGCGATAATTCAAAGCGTGGGCGACGCTTTTAGAATGAAGGCGGCGGATGCCAAAGCGGAATTCAAGCTCGCCGGTCGGTTTCAGGAGATGATGCTGCGCTTTACGCAGGCGCTGATGACGCAGATTTCACAAACGGCAGTCTGCAACCGTTTGCATCCGGTTGAAAAACAGCTTTGCCGCTGGCTGCTTTTGAGCCACGACCGCCTGGACTCAAACGAATTAGTAATGACGCACGACCTTATCTCCAATATGCTCGGCGTGCGCCGTGAAGGTGTAACCTTGGCGGCTCAGAAATTGGCGAGGCGGAAATTGATTAAAAATGTTTGCGGAACCATCGCGATAGTTGACCGTCGGGGATTAGAAGAAGCCGTTTGCGAATGTTACGAAGTGGTCAATAACGAATACAACCGTCTGCTCGGCAGAGGTATGTCCAGAAGTTTCGGGTGATGCCGCCGCCGCGACGGCACTTATTCTGTTATCATTGCTTTTGCTGATCGAAATTCTGTCAGCCGAATTTAGTTCTTTACATATTCAACATTCGACATTGGAATTAACTTAACAAACTTCTTTTTGTGCCGTCTGCTGTCTTTCTACCGACACGACTGCAATCAAAGAGATGAATCTAATGTCCGAAAATTCCAAAAAACCAGCCAACCGGCTGCTTGCCGCACTGCCTACAAAAGACTACAAACGTTTGCTTCCCAAACTAGAAGAAGTCTCTTTAACTTACGCCGAAACAATTTACGAATTGAATGATGTTATTCGTTACGTTTATTTTCCCAATAGCGGAGTAGTTTCGTTATTCAAGGACGTTCGAGAAGGCGGCATATTGGAAGTCGGAATGGTCGGCAATGAAGGTATGGTCGGGCTTCCCGTGTTTCTCGGTGTTAAAACCTCTAACAATCAGGCAATTGTTCAAGGCGACGGAACTGCTTTTAAAATAAAGACAGCAGATTTTCTTGAAGAAGGCGAACAAAACGGTTCTTCGCTGTCGAAATTACTTAAACGATACACGCACTATCTCTTAACGGAAGTCTCTCAGACGTTAGCTTGCACTCGCCTTCATCTGATTAAAGACCGCCTCGTTTGCCTGCTCTTGATGATGCACGACCGGATGAAAACGGATACCTTCAAAATGACGCAGGACATTTTATCGAAGATGTTAGGGGTGCGACGGGAAGCCGTAACTTTATCAGCCGGAAGTCTTCAGCAGAACCGGTTAATCAATTATAGTCGCGGGAAAATATCAATTCTCAATCGTGCCGGTTTGGAAGCCGCCGCGTGCGGTTGTTATTTCATTATTAAAGAACAATAGTCAAAAACAAATTTCATTTTTTTTCACTTTAATCGGTTAATTTTATTCCTTTTTTCAAATTAGCTTTGCGATAATCGGACTGTAAATATTGTGCCCTCATTTTCCGGCGAACTGAGGTTAAAAGTCTCCAAAGGGTAAAAATGTTTTATGGGATTCTTACCAATCAATTGTGTCTATTGGTTTTATAGTGATTTTTAACTCCTATTTTTACTCTGACTTTCAGGCCACAATTTTGGGAATGCAATTAGCCGTTAAGCTTAGTTAAATCAAAAGTTACCGGAAAGGCTGTGAAACATTCTCTCCTTTTGTAGAATTTTAACCACCCTTCGAGAAAGCCCCTCGTAGGAAATGAGTATAAAAAGAAATTAATATTCGATTTTCAGTAACTCAAAACTGCAAGAAGCAGACTGATGATTGGTCAATCTGCCTCTTGTTTTTTGAAATTCAATTACGTTTATCATTTGTAGAAAATGAATGCCTAAGCGTGCACGAATGTTTAGTTCCTTAATTAAGCCGGAACTTTCCGCGCCGTTTCTCTATCCCAATTGCGATGTTCGGCAATCGCATTGATAAAACTTTGCGTCGTATCGTTTCCGCCGTCTTCGCTCAAAATTACGGCTTTATCGCTTTTGGCGCGTCCGGCGTAGGTTTCATTTCTAACAAAATTAACTCCTTCGCCCGTCGCGGCAATCGCTTTGCAATGTCGAAACGCTTCGTTGACAAATTCAATCGCGTCAGCTTCCGCGCTCAGCGTGTCGCCGCTTTTTTCACCGCCCGGAACGTAAACCGCGTCAAACAAAACCGACGCGACGGTTCTCAGAGCGTGGTCGACTTTCATTTCGTTACCGTTTGAGTCTTTAACGGATTTTGATTTCATCCCGATTATTTTCACCGTCGCGCCTTGTTTTTCGAGCGAGTTTTTCATTTGTTTGACATCGTTTGCATCGAAACCGTCGGCGACAAGAAACGCGATTTTGCGCGTTTGAATCGTGTCTTTGACCGTGTTTGCCATACTCAAAACGGCGGATTTTTTTAATTCGGTATTTTTCTTCGGAATCGGCTGGTAATCTTCGGGGCGCTCGTCCGCCGGATAACCCATATTCATTGGCAAATCTAGTTTTGTCGGAATATTAATGCCGAGATTGTCGGCGACTTTCGATGCCAATGTTTCGTCAATTTGATTCAAAATATAAACGATTCTTTCACGAATCGCATTGATTTCGACTTTGCCGAGTTCAAAGCTCAGAGCATTGACGATATGCGTTTGTTCATAATCCGCCTGACTATTGAAAAACAGCGCAGCTTGCGTGAAATGGTCGCGGAAGCTGTCGCTGCGAACGCGAATTTTGTTGCCGTCGATTTTTTCCTGGTACGACGTAAAACCGCCATCTTTCGCCATCGCTTGAAACGGACAGCCGCCGCCGAGCGTGTTCGGTTCATACGCGACTCTGCCTTCGTTAATCGTCTGACGAAACTTTGAATCACGCTGGTTATTGTGAACCGGCGCGATGGGACGATTTATCGGAATTTCGTGAAAATTCGGTCCGCCCAAGCGCGAAATCTGCGTGTCGAGATAAGAATGCAGGCGACCTTGCAGCAGCGGGTCGTTTGAAAAATCAATGCCCGGAACGATGTTCGTCGGCAGAAACGCGACTTGTTCGGTTTCCGCGAAATAATTGGCGGTGTTGCGATTTAAAACCATTCTGCCGACGATTTTTACCGGCACTAATTCTTCGGGAATTATTTTTGTTGCGTCCAGAAGGTCGAAGTCGAATTTGTGTTCGTCTTCTTCGGGAACAAGCTGCACGCCGAATTCCCATTCGGCAAAATCGCCGTTTTCAATCGCTTCAAACAAATCGCGGCGATGAAAATCCGCGTCAAAACCGGATATTTTCTGCGCTTCGTTCCACGCCACCGAATGCACGCCGAGTTTCGGTTTCCAGTGAAATTTAACAAAAGTCGCTTTTCCTTCTTCGTTTATCAAGCGAAAAGTGTGAACGCCGAAACCTTCCATCATTCTCAAGGAACGCGGAATCGCCCTGTCCGACATCACCCACATAATCATATGCATCGCTTCGGGCATCAGCGAGATGAAATCCCAAAAAGTATCGTGCGCCGAAGCCGCCTGCGGAATTTCGTTGTTCGGTTCGGGTTTGACCGAGTGAATAAGGTCGGGAAACTTAATCGCGTCCTGTATAAAAAAGACGGGAATGTTATTGCCGACTAAATCGTAATTGCCTTCTTCGGTGTAAAATTTGACGGCGAATCCGCGAACGTCGCGCGCTAAATCAGTCGAACCGCGCGAACCGGCGACTGTCGAAAAGCGTGTAAAAACGGGTGTTTTTTTGCCGACCTGCGTCAGGAATTTCGCTTTCGTATATTTTTCGAGCGATTCAGTCAATTCAAAAAAGCCGTGCGCCGCCACACCACGCGCGTGAACGATGCGTTCGGGAATGCGCTCGTGGTCGAAATGCGTAATCTTTTCACGCATTACAAAATCTTCCAAAAGCGTCGGACCGCGTGTCCCCGCTTTTAATGAATTCTGATTGTCGTTAATTTTTAATCCTTGATTGGTCGTCAAGAATTCGTCGGTTGCGTTCGTTGTATTTTTCGCTAAATCGTTTGTTTTATCATTTGTTTCAGTCGCAGATTTCTGTTGTTTATTTTTATTCATAATCTCCCTTTCAACTCTTTTCCCTTTCACTCAATTTAAGATTGCACTGTTCAATCGTTTCATATTTCTAGCATGTCTTGCAAACAAAAAGATAAACTGAGTTTTACAAAGATCTGTCCAAAAACTACTTTTTTAACGCAAGAACTATAGGACTTACGCAGTTGATCGGTTATTTGATAAAAATAAATAATGAATCCGCCAAAAGTAACTGACGAAGATTACATTAACTTTATCATCGCCACGCCGCGCGAGGTAACTGCGACAGAAGCCGGGCGCGTGCAGATGGAGAGCAAAGACGCTCCCGCACACGACGCTTTTACCCGCTTGCTGTCGCGTCTTGAACCGGATGCCGAAACGCTCTGGACGGAAGCGAGAACGCAAATTAGCGGCATTCTGGTTCTGGATGATTCGACCCTTGAGAAGCCGTATTCGGAGTTTAATGCTCTTGTTTACCGGCATTGGTCGGGAAAACAAAAGGCGGTCGTCTCCGGCATCAATTTGATTACTTTGCTCTGGACGGACGGGACACGATGCGTGCCGATAGATTATCGCGTTTTTGATAAAGACCGCGACGGAAAAACAAAAAAGACCATTTCGCGGACATGCTGATCGAAGCGCACGAGCGCGGATTTAATCCCGAACTGATTTGTTTCGATAGTTGGTACGCTTCGATTGAAAACTTGAAACTGGTGCGCTCTTTGGGTTGGCACTTTTTGACCCGACTGAAAGCGAACCGGCAAATCAACATCAACCGAAGCGGGCTGCAAGCCGTATCCGAAGCCGGGTTGTGTGGCGGTGACGGAACGGTTGTTTGGCTCAAAGATTTCGGAGAAATCAAAGTATTCTGCGCGCGCGCCACAGACGGTGCGGCGGAATACTGGGCGACGAGCCTTGACGAGATGACCGACGCCGAGCGGGAAATCCAAGCAAGAAGTGCGTGGCGCATTGAGATGTATCATCGCGCCCTCAAACAACAGTGTCTGATTGAGCGCGCGCAATGCCGTCGCCTGCGTCCCGTGATGAATCACATCGGACTTTGTGTCAGAGCGTTTGTGCGAATTGAAAGTCATTGTTATCGGGAAAAAATCAGTTGGATACAAGCAAAAACCAGTATTATTCGAGATGCGGTCAGAGCCTATTTGTCGAATCCGCGTTATTTGCTTCTCCCAACTGCGTAAGTCATAAGTTTTTAAGTTTTAACATATCTCACTCCTAATATTTTTTAGATTTTTCCAATTTTTGACTTTTAACTCGTTTCCCAGATTCTTTGCAGACATTCGAGGCTGTCGTTGAATATGTTGCGGTCGCAACGTCCGATGCCGAAGGATTTAGTGCAGTTGCGAGTCGGCTCGCGCCAACTCCATATTGAACAGTTTGTAAATTTTAATTAATTGCTCTCGACGCGCGAATCGGTAATAAAATCGGGATAAACGGCGCTAACCTCTGCGCCAGACTGCTTGAACAACAACACCCGGCGCGAATCGAACATTCGGGCAGTGACGGCGCAATTTCACTTTCATTGTTCTGCAACTGAACTTTTCGCGTCTCTAACAAAGGAACAATCATTCAGCACCGCTCGTCCGACCACTGACGGCAGCAGTTCCTGACGTAAGCGCTGCCGAATCTAAATCGGCTCTCGGATGATCATTCCAGTCAGGCGCTTTCGACGAACTCCCAAAATTTTCCCGTTCATGTTACTAACGCACCGATTGCGCGCAAAAAGCATCATTTGAAGCGTTTTTTTTTGAAAAAAGTTTTGCAGCAAAGAAATTGACTGCCGGACGAATTGAAAAAGCGTGAGCTAAATTATACGAATAACAAAGCTGTTAATGCGGAAAAGGAGCAATATCGGAAAACTAAAAAAACGGTATAATGAGTTTTTAACTCAAATTTTTGGTTTTAATTTAAACAGTATCTGCAAAGCTGCGTTCCATTTGACGAAAAGTATAAGTTGAATAAATCAATACAACAATGATTATTAAAATTGAAATACCGAGACCTGTTAAATCAAAAGGTTTTCCGAAAATTGCTGAACGAAATCCTTCAATCAGTCCGGTTAAAGGATTAAACTTGAATAACCAGCGCCAATTATCCGGTATAAGGCTGGAAGGATAGATAATTGGCGTTGCAAACATCAGAAGTTGAATAAAAAAAGGCAGGGCGTAACGGACATCACGATATTTCACATTTAGCGCCGACATCCACATTCCTAAGCCGGTTGCTAACAATGCCGTTAATAGAGCGAGAATTGGCAGCGCTAAAATATTCAGTGAAAAACCCATACCATAATAAAGCATTAGAAGAATAAGCAGTCCGAATGAAATGACAAAATCAATAAAGCCCGAACCTACTGCGGCTATCGGAATTATCATTCGCGGAAAGTAGACCTTGGTAATCAAGCTGGAATTTCCTACCAGACTATTTCCGCTGTTACTCATCGCATTAGAGAAGAAGGTCCAAGGTAATAAACCCGAGAAGGCAAAAAGCGGATACGGGATTCCGTCTGATGGGATTTTAGCTAATCTGCCGAAAAAAAGCGTAAAAACAAACATCATAAACAGGGGCTGTATGATCACCCATAAAATGCCTAAAACAGTTTGTTTATATCTAACTCTAAGATCACGTAACGTTAAAACATAAAGCAGGTCACGATATTTCCATAATTCACGGAAATTTATAGCTAGGGGGAAACTACTGTTAGATTCAATGACAATTACCGGTTTGTCAGGTAAATCATTATCCGCTTTGTGTGCTTGTTTGTTAGAGTTTATAGTCGATTGGCTAATTAGCGACGAACTCTTGTTTGTTACATTCATTTTGGATTCAATTCAAAGGTTTTTGCCTAAAGCTAGATTTGTCATTAATATGCTCGCCTCACTCGGGTAATACTAAAGAGGGTCTAACGTCTAAGTTAGACCCTCTTGTTTTAAGAAATCAACCAAAACATAATTGGAAAATATAAACTGTGTCTTAGCTTTGCGTTCCGCTTTTTATAATTTTTGACGAATCCATAAAACTTATGTCGCGCATCTGTTGCCGCTATTTTTGACCCGCGCGGCGGTTAATCAATTTAAGACGAAAAATATCTTTTTGGTCAGCATCGTCCTTTGTCGTTTTTACTTCGGTAAACTTTATTTAGCCTTATAAAAGTTAGTAAATTAATTGTCGTTAAGATATTGAAATCCTGCTTTCCTATATATCTCTCTCCAATATGCATCAAAGATTAAAAGATACAATGCCGCAAAACAGAGAAGAAGTAATAAAAACAACAAAGTGGATTTATGGTCGTTAATAAAAAGCCTGAATTTGATATTAAAAGGCTTCGGCGTCCTGACACGTCGTTTTCGCCGTTTTGGTGGGTTCATAAAGAAATACCGCTCCAATTTTTCAGCCAAATTTTTATATTTCGCGTTTTAGTTTTTTAACAAATTAAATTTATGATGTCCAGAGTGTCTATTATGTTTTTCACTGTTAGTTTAGCGCTTTTATTTGCCGCTTAAACGGGTGAAGTTGAGCCTAGTAGTCTAGTTGCGGATTCCTGCTGAACTCAAGGTCTGCGTCAACCATTATTTTAACTAAGTCGCCGAATTTAGTTTTTGCCTTCCAGCCGAATGTCTTTTCCGCTTTCGATGAATCGCCGATCAGCAAATCTACTTCAGTCGGACGGAAATAGGACGGACGAACCTGAACGACCGTCTGGTTTTCTTTGACAAATTGTTTTTCGCCTCCGGTCTTCTCGTTCAGAACGTCTTTGTCGATTGAAATCACCACGCCGCTTTCGTTTTCGCCTTCGCCTCGCCAGCCGATTTCGATTCCTAAAAGCTCGAATGTTTTTTCAACGAACTCTCTGACCGAATGCGTTTCGCCTGTCGCAAACACATAGTCATCGGGTTGATCGTGCTGAATCATCATCCACATTCCTTCGCAGTATTCGGGCGCATAACCCCAATCGCGCTTGGCGTCCAAGTTTCCCAGGACGAGCTTTTCGGATTTACCCAAAACAATCGAAGCGGCTTCTCTGGTGATTTTTTTGGTGACAAAAGTTTTTCCGCGGCGCGGCGATTCGTGGTTAAACAAAATTCCGTTGTAGGCGAAAATGTCGTATGCTTCGCGGTAATTGACTATCGTCCAGTAAGCGTAGAGTTTTGCTACGCCGTAAGGCGAACGCGGATAAAACGGCGTTGTTTCGGTTTGCGGAATCTCCTGCACTTTCCCGTAAAGCTCGGATGTCGAGGCTTGGTAGAATCTGACCCGGCGCAGTCCCGTCTCTCTAATCGCGTCTAAAAATCTCAAAGTGCCGAGAGCGTCAACCTGCGCCGTGTAATCGGGTATATCAAAGGAAACTTTGACGTGCTTTGCGCCGCCAAATTATAAATTTCGTCCGGCTCGATTTTTTCCAGCAGACGATTCAAGCTGCTCGCGTCAATCAAATCGCCGTAATGCAGAAACAGTTTTTTGTGCAAAATTTCCGGGTCATTGTAAAGATGGTCGATTCTGCCCGTGTTAATCGAACTCGACCTTCGGATAATGCCGTGAACTTCGTATCCTTTTTCAAGTAGAATCTCCGCCAAATAACTTCCGTCCTGTCCGGTGATGCCGGTAATAAGCGCTTTTTTCATAAATTGTCTTTAACTTAAATTTCTCCTGCGATTTAATGCGCTTTCAAAAACCATTCGTAAGTTTTTCGCAAACCTTCTTCAAGCGTCGTCGTATGTTTCCAGCCTAATTGATTGAGCCTCGAAACGTCTAATAATTTTCGCGGCGTTCCGTCGGGCTTTGTCGTATCATATTCGATTTCTCCTCGAAAGCCGACAATCTCTTTAATCAATTCGGCGAGCCGTCTAATTTCGATGTCTTCGCCCGTCCCGATATTGATTTGCGAGATGCCGCGCCCGTAAAAATCTGCGGCGCTCGCGTTTCGCATCAAAAAGACGACGGCTTCAGCCAAATCTTCGACATACAAAAATTCTCTGCGCGGCGAGCCTGTTCCCCACAAAATTACTCGCGGAGAATCGTTCATTTTCGCTTCGTGGAACTTGCTCAAAAGCGCGGGAATGACGTGCGAGCTTTGCAAATCGAAATTGTCGTCGCCGCCGTAGAGATTCGTCGGCATCACCGAAAAAAAGTTGCAGCCATACTGCCGGTAATAGTTTTCGCAAAGTTTTATTCCGGCGATTTTGGCAATCGCGTAAGGCTCGTTCGTCGGTTCCAGATAGCCCGCCAGCAGTTCTTCTTCTTTTATCGGCTGCGCGGCGAATTTCGGATAGATACAGGAAGTTCCGAGAAAAATAAGTTTTCCGACCGCGTTTTTGTGCGAAGCGTGAATCACATTCGCTTCAATCATCAGATTGTTGTAGATGAATTCCGCGCGGTAAGTGTCGTTGGCAAGAATGCCGCCGACTTTTCCGGCTGTCAGAATAACGACTTCGGGTTTTTCCTGAGAAAAGAATTTTTCGACTTCCGATTGATTAATCAGATTCAATTCCTTTGAAGTCCGACAAATCAAATTCGGATAGCCCAAACGTTCCAGATGTCTCTTTATCGCGCTGCCGACCATTCCGGTCGAGCCGGCAATATAAATTTTCGTATTTTTCTCAGTCATACCTTTAAAGACTTTTTAACTGAGGCGGGATTTTTTTGCAAACTACAATAGAAGTTATACGGTTCTAGTAGTTTCGTATTAGAAAAACGAATTCATTACGCTTCGGACACACCATTTGCGAAGAAAATAAAACTTGCCATATTTCATCGGAGTTTGTGTGGCGTTAGGTTGATAAATCAAAAGCGTAAATTGACAAAGAGCGACTGCATTCCGGTAAAAGTTTGGAGTCGCTCTTTGTCAATTTTACGCCATCCTCGATACTTTTAGAGCAGCAAGCTAACTCGGCTCGGGAGTTTATTTAGCGTTCGAGTGCGGGGACGGTCTTCACGGATTTCGGCAATTGACTGACGTGATGCGATACCGCCTGCCATAGCTTTCCGCGTTTGACCCAAACATCCGTCGCTATAAAATCACCGTCCGAAGAGGCGCCGGCGCTGCTTGCCTGTCGTTTGTAGCGAACCGTAACTACCGCCGTTGACGGATAAACTCGCACCGTAGTTTTCTCGACGATGTAGGATTTGAGTTCTGAATTCTTGAGCGCCCATTCGATAAAACGGGTTTTATCCGATTGAGCTTCGGTTACATTCAATCCCGCCGGTATAAAGCCGTCTGCGAGAAGATAGCTGAGGGCGGCTGAATCGCGTTGTTTGAGGGCTTCCATCAATCTGCCTTCGAGGTCGAGGACTCTTTTTTCAATTTGCGCCGGCGTTTCTCTGGTTTCGACGTTGTCTCTCGATTCTTCCATAACGACCATGGGTTGGTCAGGCTGTTCGCCTTCCGGCAAGGCTTTACGCCAGGCATCGAGAGTCGCCGTCGTGGTTTCCTTTTTTTCAGGTTCCTTTTTATCTGTGGCTTGGGCATTGACACTAATACTTGCAAACGTCGTCAGCAAGAGCGCGGTCATAACTAAAATCATTTTTTGCATTATTCTGTTCTCCTTGTTCTACTGCACTTTTTATAATTTACGCCAGCCGTTTCAGTTACGATGCTACGCGCAAGTTGTTTTTAACGCTTTTAATTCCTTTAACCTTTTGAATAAGTAGTTCGGCTTTTATCTTTTGGGCTGCGGTTGAGACGTTGCCGGTTAAGGTGACGTTGCCTTCCTTGATTTCAATGATGACGGCGTTGAGCAGTTCCGTGTCCGAACTCATCGCACCGCGCGCCTGTGTGAACAAGAGCATATCATTGCCGCCGCTGCCAATCTGCGGCGTCGGTTCCTTTACCGCAGGCAAAGATTTTTTATCCTTACCGGCAATCGGCGTCGAAGAATTATTGACGACCGTCGTCGGATTTTTCGGAGGATTGGCTGGAACACTACCGTTATTCAAAGTCGGCGGCGTTTGACTTATGTTATTAGTGGAAACCGTCGCCAATTGATTCGTATCGCTGTTCGGAGTCGTCGCCACACGATTTGTGTTGTTGATTTTTTCGACAGGCTCAGGATTCTTGGAGCAACCTGCCAGAACAATCGAAACCAGAATCAAAATCACTACGGGCATTATCGCGGATTTTTTTACCATCATTTTAATCTTTACAATACACAAATCTTTTTGAAGGCAGTATGAATTTATATAAAATTCGGCTGCCGTAAAATTCTATTGCTGAAACTCCCGAACGATTTCTTAGCTTTGCACTTATTTTGAATGCTTGTCAACTTTTCCAAAAAAATTCCAAATTACGAATCGCGCATCCAATTCCAATTTAATAAATGTAAATCTTCATCATTTAAAGCGACACCGGCGGCTTTTCGATAAACGGCTCGGTATGCCTTAGCCGTGCGCTCGATGTCGAAGTTTTGCAGCCGCCGGAAACCGCGTGAGCGAAACTCGGCACGCAGAGTTTCGTCAGATGTCATTGTCTTGACGGCATTGGCAATTTCTTCGATTGAAAAAGGATCGAAGAATAAAGCCGCGTCCGCCGCTTGTTCGGGCAGCGAAGTAACGGACGAACAAGCGACGGCGACGCCGTGCTGCCAGGCTTCAAACAGCGGCGCGCTCGCCGCTTCAAATAGCGTCGGGATAATGACAAATTGCGCCCGGCAGTAGAGAAGGCTTAATTCCTTATATTCGACAATGCCCGTGAATTTGACTTGATCTTCGAGTTTCAACTCGCGCAGCCGTTTTTCGATACGCGGGTAAAAAGAGTTTTTATGACCGGTGCAGATGACATTGACTTTTAATCCTTCACGCTCGCGCAGCAAAGCGACGGCTTCGAGAAGACGAAGATGATTTTTATGCCCCCAGGTCATCGCCGGATAGAGAATGAACGGGCGCGGCGGGCAATCGTATTTTTCAAACAGAGAGCCGACCTCTTTCGCTGTAAATTCGTTTAATGTCGCCTCAGGCGGCGACCAGGGAATGATTTGAATTTTACCCGCGTCCGTTCCGTATCTTTGCATTAGGTCTTGCTTGACAAATTGAGAAGCGACGACGACGGTTTGCGCCGCCAGACACGCCGCCGGATAAACGATTTCGCGTCTTTGAATTTCTTCGGGGGCGAAGAATTCGGGAAAATGCAGATGCTGTAAATCGTGCGGGTTATAAATGGTCGGCATCCGGCAGCGGACGAAATCCTGATAAGGAAAATGAATGACATCGCAATTTAAGTTTTCGTAAAAGCCGTCGGAAACCGGCACGCCGGCTTGAGCTTTCGGCGGCTGAGACACAACCAAATTTTTGATGCCGCGAGCGAGCGGGCGCAATGGTCTCATCAAACGCTTGAGAGTTTCCGTCCGATTCGGTTGATGCTGTCGGTCGGGCTGCGGAGCGCGAACGATTGTCTGGCGCTCGCTCAAAAGCGGCTTTAACCAATCACCGTCGGCATAATGACCGATAAAGACATATTCTTCGTCTCCGTCGAGCCGACCGAGCGAAGTCAAGACTCGCAGCACCGTTTCGATTCCGCCCGTGCCGCTGCCGGAAGGAATCTGCGCGTTGATGGCGATGCGTAATTTTCTCTTCAAGCGAAATTCTCCAGAATCAAAGTGAAAAACTAAAAGTGAAAAGTGAAAAGTCGCGGAATTTTTTTTATAAGAAAATATTTAAAGTGGCTTTGACATTCACTTTTCACTTTTCACTTTTCACTACATTCGCCATTTGACGACACCATTGTTCAAGAACGAGCGCTTTGAATGAAAGCGGGCTGACGGCTTCCGCCGGAAATTCTCCTTTTGCCAGGCGCAGTCCGCTCTCGCGGCTCAAGACATCCGACTCGACCAAATAACCGTCGCGCAATGTATCGCCGTAAGCGGCAAAAAGCGCTTTGTGCCATTCCTGCGTCGGCGGAGCGAAGCCGCGCTTGGGACGGTTCAAAACCCAATCGGGCAAAACGTCTCTGACGGCTTCTCTGAGCCAATGTTTCGGCGGCAGCTTCGCATCCGATTGTTTTTTTCGCAAGCCGACAACCGTTTCAACCAGTTTATAATCAATCAGCGGAAGCCGCATTTCAACCGACGAAGCCATTCCTAAACGGTCGCCTTGAACGATTCCGTTTTCGCGTAAATAAGTGGCGCAAACCAAAGCGGTAATAGTAGTTTCAATAGATTCCCAATTGCTTGGAAAGGTAAAAAGTGAATAAGCGTCATCGTCATCAATTTGCTCGACAAATTTTGAATTGTAAAGCGATTGAACTTGAGCGGACGCCAAAATAAAATCAGGCGATTTATCATAAAAAACCATTCGGTCGGGAGTTTTAAGTTGTCGTCTGACGTTTTGCCAACCGGAACGCGCTCCGCCGAAATCACGCGCCCAAGCCGACACGCCGTGTCGTGAAAGATTTTTCGGAAAATCAAATGTTAAGGATTGAAACAGCGTTTGCGAAAACGGATTTCGTAACAACGCGGCTTTTTTGAACGTCTCGCTTGCCGCCTCGCGCATTTGCGGATAGCCCCAAAATAATTCGTCGCCGCCCTGTCCCTGCAATAAGACAGGAACGCCGTGTTCGCGGGCGAGCTTCATCACGGCGTAATAGCCGAAACCGGCGATGTCGGCAATCGGGTCGTCGCGCCAAAAATTAAGTTCCGGGAAAAAATCTACAATCGTTTGAGTATCGAGTTCGACATCGAAAAACGGCAGATTCAGACTACGCGCCAGAGCTTCCGCGTCGGCGCGTTCGTCCGGTTCGGGTCTTCCGGCGTAACCGACGCTGAAGGCGCACAGCGCAGGTTGCTTTTGCGCGGCAAACGCCGCAACGACGCTCGAATCCAAACCGCCGCTCAGAGCGACGCCGACCGGCACGTCCGACCGAACGATTAACTCGCTGACTTCTTCGAGTTTTTGGCGAATCAAATCCTGCGGTTTGCCGTCGAGCGGCGGCGCGTCTTCCATTCGCCAGTAAGTTTTTTCTTCAATTCGCCAATCTGCCGCGTCAACGACGAGCATTTGCGCCGCGTCCAATTTACGCACGCCTTTGATTGCCGTCAGCGGTTCAGGCACGTATTGGTAATGAAAATAAAGATTGACGGCGCGGGCGTCGAGTTCAAACGGAACAAGACCCGAATGCAGCAGACCTTTCAATTCCGATGCAAACAGCAATTGACCGTCGCGCTCAAAAAGATACAGAGGCTTTTCGCCCATCCGGTCTCGCGCCAAAATCAAACGCTCACGATTGTTGTCCCACAGGGCGAAGGCGAACATTCCGCGCAGATGTCTGATGAAATCCAATTCATTTTCTTCGTAAAGATGCAGTATGACTTCGCCGTCCGCGTCGGTGCGAAATTGATGACCGGATGCTTTTAAACGTTTCCGCAATTCGACATAATTGTAAATTTCTCCGTTGATAATTAAGGCAAGCGATTTATCTTCGTTATAAAGCGGCTGCCATCCGCCTTGCGGGTCGATAATGCTGAGACGGCGCGATGCGAGCGCGACATTGTTAGAACAAAATTCGCCCGCGCCGTCCGGTCCGCGATGAATTTGAGCCGCGCTCATCCGCGCGACCACTGCTTTCAGTTCGGGCGACAATCTTTCCCGCGTTACAATTCCGCTAATTCCGCACACAAATTGTCTCCAAATCAGCTTTGTTCATCGCTTCTGTCAGACAGCCATTGTTTGAAATCATATTTTTCGAGATGCCTGGAAAATTCAGGACTCATCAGACGCCGAAAGTCTTCGTATCTCAAAATTATCGAAGCTAAACCGGCTAAATTTTCCGGCGTCGTGGTATGCGGCACGAAGCGGCAGCGAAAAAATAATTCGCGCGAATCCGAACGGCGAAACAAAATGTCCTGCAAAAAATTTCCCTGCCGCTCTTCCTCGATTAACTCTATCAAACTGCCCGCGTGGGCTGACGGCAGCAGCATATTCGAGCCGTGAACGCCGATGACAATGTGGCTTTTGGCATAACGCTCGCACCAGCGGCGTTCGGTTTCGGCATCAAGTTTTGTCAGTCTCAAATCCGAAATCCAATCGGGCAAGCCGTTCGCTTTGCCTATTCCGGCGACGGCAAAATCAACCGCCGGAAACTCGCCGCGCAAACATTCGGCGAGTTTTATAACTTTGCGCGTTTGCTCGCCCGTTCGTTCCTGAGAAATTCCGAGACGCCGTTTTACTTTCTCAAATCTTGTTGGCGTCGCGCCGCCGTCGGTTTCCCATAAACGATCTTCGCGCCAGATGAATGTAACGACCGGATTTTCCGGCTTGCCGAAGTTTTCGAGCGGAAACGGCGCGACGCGCGTAAAGCGTTCGATGTCGAAATCCAGACTGTGCGGATGCGAGAAAGCGACGCTCAAAAAAATTTCCGAAAAAGGTTTGAGCCGCTCGCCGATTTCACCCGCCAGCCAATCGTTCCACTCGGTTCCGCGCCGCAGCGGTAAATCGACAATCCAAGCCTCAGCCACGCCGTCGGGCAGCATCCATTCGAGAAACTTCGGCAGCAGCACAATTAAACCGATGTCAGGTTTACGGTCAATATAAAACTGCGCGTTCAGCAGTTTGAGCATCGAATGACCGTATAAAGTATCGAGACAATTTAGCAGGACAACTTTGTCTTTGGCTTTAGAAAATTTTCGCACTTCAAAGCAGAGTGGTTCATTCGTTCGTTGCTTGTAAGAGCCGACTAGCCAATCGGCAAACCAACCGACATTATAATCGTCGTGAGCCGCACATGATTTTTTATCCAGCAAAATTGGCGTGTATAAAGCCTGTCCCGCAGGCAAATCGCCGTAAAATTCGCTTTTACACTGCGGGCAAAGAAAATCCGCGAGATTACGCATTCCGGTTATTAACCAGCCGGCTGCCGCGAGCGGCGAATGACAGTTCGGGCATTCGCGCGGCGGTATTTCTAAAACTGGTTTAAGACAAATCATTTATGTTGATTTTAAGTCGGGCGTTGCGACGTGCATCGAGTATCGAGCGGTTTCGACGCTCTCGCGTCCCGGAAAAACCGGGTCGCCTTTGACTATGTTGCGAATTTCATAATTCATCTCTTTTAAGAAAACTTCAATCTCTTCGGGGCGATTGCCCATATCAAAAGTAGTTTGACCGAACTCGAACGTCAGACACCGGATGCGTTTTGATTTCAACATCCGGCGCGCTCCCTGCATAACTTGAAACTCCGCGCCTTCGACATCGATTTTTAATAAATCAATCTGTTCGATTTTTTCTCTGTCGCAGTAATCGTCAACAGTCGTCGCCGGCGTTTCCTCCACGCCGATAGATTCAAAGTCCAATCCGTAATTTTTAAGCGGACGCGCAGCTTGTGAGTTAAAACTTGAAAGAGCATCTTCGTAGACATGCAATCGAATCGAGCCGTTTTTGTTCGACAACGCCAGATGATTCAATCGAACGTTGCGTTTTTCGGTCGCCTCGCAAACGAGTTCGAGTTTTTTATAAGTTGCGCCGCTCGCTTCAAAAGCGTGAACGCTGCCGCCTTCGATAAAACGCGAAAAGAGCAACGTCAATTCGCCGACGTTCGCGCCGACATCGAAGACGGTCATTCCTTCGCGCAGGTATTCTAAATAAAAAATTCGCTCGATACGCTCAATTTCCGCAAAAGCGGCTGGCTCGGACGAAGCGGGAAAACCTTGTATTCGCCGTCGAAGAAAATTTAGAAAATTTCTCATCATTAAATTCAATTAAGAATTAAGAATCAAGAATTATGAATCTTGGAATTTCTTCTTCAATTCTTCATTTTTAATTCTTAATTGGTTAGCCGCCATTCCGCATCGACCAGACAACAGCCGTGTGTGATTGGTGGAACTTCGCCCGACCCGAAAAAATCTCCTTCAATGACAATTAACTCGCTTGCGTCGTCGATTCTGTCAAGATACTCATTGTCGCACATCACGCTGAAGCCGAAACGATAAGTCGCAGGCGGCAAAGGCAGTCTACGTATGCGACATATAAAAGCGCCGGTTGGCGGCAGAGAATTCCAATCATCGCGCGTCAGCCGGTTGTGCTGCAGAAAAACAGGCACATCCAAATAAGTTCTCACCATAAAGCCAATGATAACGTTAGACTTCTGAAAGTTTTGCGACGTTTCAAAGTGAAAATAGATGTCAACGTCTTGACCCGACATCGTGTTATAAAGTGGATTGCCATCCAGGTCTTTAATTTCAATCGCGGTTACGCGCACTTCGCCCGAACCCGTTCGGTCGGTGTTATCTTTCAAACTTGAATCAAAATTTTTATTGACGCTTTCAAGATAATGCGAAATGGCGCGGGTCTTTTCGCCGGCGAAAATAACTTTGCCTTTTTCTAAAACGACGCCGCGCCCGCAGAGATTTTCGACGGCAGCCATATTATGACTCACGAAAAGAACCGTCCGTCCAGCCTTTGCCACGTCCTGCACTTTACCGAGGCATTTTTTTTGAAACTGCTGATCGCCGACCGAGAGAACTTCGTCAATAATTAAAATATCGGGATTCAAGTGAGCGGCGACCGAAAAGGCGAGACGCATATACATTCCGCTGGAATAGTGTTTGACGGCAGTGTCAAGAAATTTTTCAATGTCGGCGAAGGCGACAATCTCGTCAAACAATCGTTTAATTTCAAAATTTTTCAAGCCTAGAATCGCGCCGTTCACGAATATGTTTTCGCGCCCCGTCAGCTCTTGATGAAAGCCCGTGCCGACTTCTAAAAGACTGTTTGCGTGACCATATAATTCGACGCGTCCCTCGGTCGGTTCCGTAATCCGGGCGAGAATCTTTAAAAGAGTCGATTTGCCCGCGCCGTTGCGTCCGATGATGCCGACAATCTCGCCCGGTTCGACTTCAAAGCTGATGTCGCGTAAAGCCCAAAATAAATCGCGTTTGTTTTGATTCGTGCGGGAGAGAATTTTAAGCGGCGAACGCGCGACTTTAGAGAAGGTTTCCCGCAGTGTGGTGTAGGGCGCGCTGCGAGTTCCGAGTCTGTATTGTTTGCTTAAATTTTCGACCTTAATTATCGGCTTCATCAGCTTATGAGTTTCCTGATTACAAGATACGTCGTTTTAATCGTGTTGATGATGAAGTTAAAACGCTGCGGACGATTTCGTCAATCCGGGCGGCTCGATTGTCGAATGTGTGTTCGCGCAATGTGCGTCGTTGACCGGCGGCGGCGATTGAACGCCGCTCGTCTTCGTGTTCGAGTATGTAATTAACTTTTTCAACGCATTCTGCCGCCGAACGATAAGTCAGGACTTCTTTGTCGGGTTCAAACAATTCGGACAGATTTTCCTTCCAATCGGTTAGCAAACAGGTCCCGACGCCCGTCGTTTCAAACAGTCGCATATTAGACGCGCTGACTGGTGAGATGTCTATATGATTGTTGAAAACAACGCGGGTGTCAAGAAGTTGCCGGAACATCTCCATCCCGAAAAGAGGCGCGAGCGTTCGACGCGCGATGCGCTCGTCAACGTATTGCTCTAAGGTCGGCGGCGACTTCCAACCGGCAACTTTTCGCGCCACAGGCAGCGCGTTCAGCAGTTGTTCCGACGCGCCCGCTCTCCGCGCGGCACGGACAATTTCATACGCTTTGCGACGAACGAACACGCCGCGCCGCTGTTTGAAGGACGGACGTTTCAGCTCCGCCCAAATTTGCAGATTTGTGGCTTTAACAAGTTCGAGTAATAACCGCTCGCGCTCGATATGAAACTGATTTTGTTTCAAAAGCGACCCGACGAATGCAAAATCGACGCTCGGTTCGGACTTCAGATTAAGCCGGTTCAAAATACGCGGCGCAAAGGCGTGATTGACGTGATGACTGCAAATGCCTCTGGCGCGAAAATCCACCACCATTTCGGGAACGCACGAAAGCGCAACGTCCCACTCGCGGAAGACGGACGAATCATTATACGGCGCTCCGCACCAACCTAAAACGAGGCGAATCGAAGGACATTCGCGTCTTATATTTTTAAGAAAATCGGTGGTAAAGGTCGAATAATCGGCAACCAGCAATATGTCGGGACGAAACTTTTTTATTTGTGCCGTTGCGATTTCAAAGAGCCAATCTTTCTCGTCAAAATCGACGCCGTTCTCGCTTGCCCAACTTGCCTGCAAAAACTCCGCATTGGCGATGATGTCGCTAGTTTCGTAATTTAATCCGGTTAAAGCCTTTGTCCAAAAATCGGAAGAGCCGAAGCAGTCGTCGATTAACGCGCGGTGCTGAATTGAATAAGGCTGACTTTTGAGTTCGGCTCGCTTCGCATAAAAATCTCGCAGATACGAGAGATGGTAAATGCCTAATTTGAGTAAGCGCATAATTGCCTGATAAATTCAAAGTTCCAGATGATAGATGATATTTCCGGTCGATTCTTCAACGTCCGTTTGATGCAAGCCGAGCCTGCGCGCGCCTCTGGGCGATACATTTTCCGGGTGAATTTTCGCCATTAATCGCTTAACTCCCGAAAGGCGGCAAATTAGCTTGGCGGCGTCTAAAGTCAAACGCATAAATGCGCCGCCGCGATATTTTTCGTCAATCAAAACTCCAAAAGACGGAACTTCGTAGCCGGCATCCCAGCCGCGCAGCATAAATACGCCGGCAAGATTCCCCTGCCAGAAAACTCCCGAGTAGACGTCCATCCCGGAGGCGGACAACATTTCGGCAATTGCCGTTTCATCCGAACCGAATGCGTGAAAAAAGCGCAAATACTCGGGCGACTGCGAGCGCATAAAGCCGGCGATTGCAGCGGCGTCCGTCGGTTCGAGCGGACGAATCGTGAAAGAATTATTCAAAGACATTATTATCGAAACTCCAAAATTGGCGGTGAAACACGATTATCTTTTAATTTTGAAAGCCCTGCAAATGTAATGTAGCACACAGACTTCTCGCCAATTTTAATATAACTTCAACTAAAAATCTTTTCGCAAAATTATTTTTTTCAAAATGTGAATCCAAAAGTTGTTAATGCGCGAATATGAGGTCAAAGATATGTCAAATTTAATGTTTGAAGCTTAAAACTAAAAGAATTACTTTATGATTTTTCCTCTTTAGTTTACAATGTCTCAACCGTTTATTGAATTTGATTCACGTTCGGGTCTGATACCTCGCAGATTGCTGCAAAAGTATTTCCGAATCGGCTCTAACAACCCCGGCAGTTTGTTGCAGGGAAATTTATCGAAAGCAAAAATTTGCTTGAAAGACCCATGCCGGAGTTGTCAAAGTTTATCTAACTCGGCTGGAATTTGAGCCTTAGCAGTATCGAGCCGAGGCAGACACTTAAAAGTTGAAAGAATACAAGGGAGGATTAGTAAATGCAAAAATCAACGCAAGCGCTTTTAACGATGCTAATTGCTATCGTTACAGTTACGTCGCTGCTAATGAGCGGATTCCGGGGAACACCTGTGGTAGAAGCATCCAGCCACCGTGAAGCTCCATTGATCCAGCTTGACCCGACGGCGGACAACACGGACGTTTATGCGTTCGTCAGCCCCGATAGAGCTAATACGGTTACATTGATAGCCAATTTTATTCCGTTTGAAGAGCCTTCAGGCGGTCCCGACTTTTACAGGTTCGATGATAATGCCCTTTATCAAATCAGGATAGACAATAACGGCGACGGACGACTTGATCTGGCTCTCCAGTTTCGCTTTCGCACCGTGATCGGTAATCCGGACACTATCCTTTACAACACGAACACAATCGACAATCTGAGCGACCCGGATTGGGTTGTCAAACAATTTATGGACGTAACGGCTCAAATTCGTCAGGGAGACCCGAATAATCCAACCTTTACGACATTCAGTTTAGGAACGAATTTACCGACGCCGCCCGTCAACATCGGTCCGCGTTCGACGCCGAATTATGAAACAAATTTGGCGGAACCGTCAATCAGTACAATAAATACCGGTGCCGGTGCTGTTAAAGTTTTTGCAGGTCAGCGCGACGAAGGCTTTTACATTGATACAGGTTCAATTTTCGACTTGCTCGGTCTGCGACCGTTTAACAGCGCACATCTAGCTCCGCTGCCAAATTCAAACGGCGTGGATGGGTTAGCCGGTTACAATGTTCACAGTATTGCTATTCAAGTTCCGACTCAGTTGCTGACGGCGACCGGAGCTCTTCCGACGGGATCGTCCGATCCTAATGCAATCGTCGGTGTTTACGCGACGGCTAGCCGTCCGGGAATGCGCGTTCTGAACACGAACGGAACAGCGACATCGACCGGAAGTTGCGCGACGGGTATTACTCCGAGCAGCGACTGCGTTCAGGTATCGCGTCTGGCGAACCCGCTTTTCAACGAATTGCTTATTCCGAGAGGATCATCGACAACTGTTTCCGAAAACGACAAAGATTTATATAACGCCCAACTGCCGGCTACCGACGTAAATCGAATAGACTTCGTTCGAGGCACGGCAACGCGTCCGGTCGAGCCTGTGGCTTTAATAAATTTGTTGTATCCGCCTGTGGCGGATGCGCCGACTTCGGGCAGAAACGATCTTGTCAGAGTATTCTTAACGGGTGTACCCGGGTTAAACCGTCCGCCTTTTGTGGTTGATCCGGCAGATACCGGCGCCGGACCCGGTGCTGCGCCGTCTGACCTGATGCGCCTTAATACGGCAATTCCTGCGACGGCTCAAGGCTCGCAGAATCGTCTGGGTGTTATAGGCGGAGATTTGGGAGGCTACCCGAACGGACGACGGGTGGGCGACGACGTAGTTGATATTACTTTGCGCGTTGCGGCGGGCGTATTGCTGCCGGGAAATGCTTGCGCTAACGGCACAGTTAACTGTAATACGGCGCCGAACAACCAACTGGGCGACGGCGTGAACCAAAATGATAGATCGTTCCGCACTTCGTTCCCGTATTTAGCGTCGCCGGTCAGCGGTTACGAAAACCCGTATCACGGACGCACGGCATCTGCCGATACTACGACGCTGGTACCACCTTCGGCGACCCCGCGACCGTAAAAAAGTAGAATATAAAGAAGACTGATGTAATTTATTCGGTCTTCTTTATATTTATATCCGAAATGGGAAAATAAAATCCGCGGGCGATGTTTAATTTGAAACGCCGCCCGCGAATTTATGTCTTTTGTTTCCAACCGATATGCGTAAACAACTTTTCCTAATAATATTTCTCGGACTTGTCATCGGAATCATTTTAACAGTCATAATTATGGCAGTTTCCAAAACTGCGCCTGCTCCCGAGGCTGAGCTTTTACAACCCGTAAAGACCAATCAAGCAACGATGGCTGACCGGAACATCGGCGCGGCTCAGGGAATTATCGAAAAACAGCCCGCCGACCCGAAGGGATACAATATGTTAGCCGCCGCGTTTATGCAGAAAGCCCGCGAAACCGGAGATTTTAGTCTTAACGCGCGCGCCGAGGAATCGCTCAAACATTCTTTCAGAGTCGCACCCGACAATTACGAAGGAACGAAAATTCAAGCGGCGCTGCTGCTTAACTACCATCGCTTTTCAGAAGCGTTACAAACCGCGCAGCGCGCGCAAAAGGTCAATCCGCGCGACTTTGACGTTTACGGCGCGATGGTTGACGCGCTCGTCGAATTGGGCGATTACAAAGGCGCCGTTGACGCCGCTCAGACAATGGTTGACTTGCGACCCGATACCGCTTCTTATTCGAGAATTTCGTATTTGCGCTCTCTTCACGGCGATACGAAAGGGGCGATTGAGGCGATGAAAATGGCTGCCGAATCCGCCAGTCCTAAAAATCCCGAAAGCATTGCGTGGTGCCGTGTTCATCTGGGCGATGAATTAATGAATTCCGGTAACTTAGACGAAGCGGAACGCGAGTATGACCGTGCTTTATATTCGTTTCCCGATTACCATTCGGCGCTCGCCGCAAAGGCTCGCGCGCGATACGTCGCGGGCGATACCGACAATGCAATAGGGTTTTATAAACGTGCCATCGAGCGCATTCCTCTACCTGATTATATCGCCGCGCTCGGAGATTTGTATGCCAAACTCGGTCGAAGTGATGAAGCGAAACAACAATACGACCAGGTTGAGTTTATCGAAAAAATGGGGACAACCGGGGGAACTTACTCTCGTCAATTAGCGCTCTTTTATGCCGACCATGATATGCGTTTAGACGACGCTTTAGCCATTGCCGAGCGCGAACGCGCCGCGCGGAATGACATTTATACTGCTGACGCTCTCGCCTGGTGTCTCTACAAAAAAGGCAGATTTGAAGAAGCAGCCACGGCAATTAACGAAGCATTACGCTTAGGCACGCGCGACCCGCGATTACTCTATCACGCAGGTATGATTGCTTTATCGACGGGCGATAATCGAAAGGGCGCTGATTATCTGAAACAATCTTTAACCATTAATCCCTCCTTTGATATTATTCAAGCCCAAGTCGCTCAGGAAAAATTGAACGCCCTCAAAGGCAAATAATTTTATGGGCGACTCTTCTCTATGCGTTGGAATCGTGGAGGTTCGTTGTCGCTGATTTCAAAGCCGGCGTCGTAAATCTTTTATTCTAAAAAAAATTAAGATTTCTCTATAAATCTAAATCTTATTCCTGATGGCTTTTTTTAGGTATCTGTAACCGTGGACATAAGGTCTTGCGAGATAAACTAAAAGTCTCGGCAATATGTGAATCGCCTTATAACTGAAAGCATAAACATCTGGATTTTTCACGAATGCTTTACGCTTAAGGTATGAACTGATACCTAAGTGCTTCTTCAAGAGGCACGGAAATTCTTTTATAAACGCCGGGTCATTGTAAAGCTCGGAACTTAAGCCGCCCTCTTCAAAATCGGCGATGAGACACGGAATATATTGCTTGTCTATTCCCGGATGAGCGAAACACTTTAAGTTAAAATACCAATCGGCGCAAATCTTATAACGGAAATCGAATTTTCCGATAATATCGAATACCGAGCGGTGATAAAAGATGGATTGATGACAGATATTTTCGCAATAAAAATTAGCAGCATTAAATTCTCTGCCCATCCAGACGACTTTCTGTTTTGTCAAATAACAACTACCGTAGACAAGTGTCGGAGTTTGCTGAGGCAAAAACTCTCTGACTTGCTCTAAGATGTTTGGGCGCAGGCAATCGCCCGCGCCGATAAAATAAACGTATTTTCCCTTAGCTAAAGCTATTCCTTTATTAAAAGCGTCATAAACTCCTTCGTCTTTTTCGGAAATCAGAGTTAAATTGCCTTCATATTTCTTTATAAAATCAAGAGTGTCGTCAGTCGAGGCACCGTCAACGACAATCAACTCGAACAATTCTTTGTTTTGAGAAAGAATCGACTGTAGAGTATTTTCAACCTTGCGACCGCAATTGTAAGTCGCCATGATGATCGAAAACGTTTTTTGATTTGCCGTTTCAGACGATTCCATAAAATGAAGATTAAAATTGATTTGGAGTCACGAGGTATTGTATCAAGATTTTGTTTGTTAAATTTTTTTCCGACACTGCTGCAAGGCGCGGCATACATAATCTATATCGTCCTCAGTTAAGCCAGCCCAAGTAGGTAAACTGATTCCGTTGCCGGAGAGATTTTCGGCAACCGGAAACTTCTCGCCGCAAACCGAATTTATATAAGGCGGGAAGGAATGCGCCGGGTAAAAAACGGGTCTGGTCTCGATTCCCTTTTCGCGCAACATCTCGATTACAACGTCGCGGCTCTGCCAAATCTCTTGTTCGAGAACGATACTAAACATCCAATAGACGTGCCGCGCCCAAGTCTGCTCGGTCTGCCATATCAGACCGCTCACATTTTGCAAACGCTCCTGATAAAGCCTTGCGATACGCGCTCTCAATTCAAGCTGCCGATCTATCTTTTCGAGCTGTGCAAGTCCGATGGCTGCCGGCAAATTCATCATACGATAATTATATCCGACAATCGGGTGCCAGTAACGCCGATTCGGGTCCATTCCCTGACCACGCAAGAGCCGCGCACGTTCCGCCAAAGCGTCATCGTCGGTTACGACCATTCCGCCTTCGCCGGTCGTGATGATTTTGTTGGCGTAAAAACTAAAGGCGGCTGCATCGCCCAGCGAACCGACGATGCGCCCGTCGCACATTGCTCCGTGAGCCTCCGCCGCGTCTTCGAGCAGGAATAAATTATGACGCCGCGCGATTTCCCTTAACTCGGACATTTTTGCGGGATGTCCGTATAAATGAACGGCGATTATACCTTTTGTGCGCGGCGAGATTTTGGCTTCGACTTGTTGCGGATCGAGATTCCAGGTTTCCGATTCCGAATCGACGAAAACGGGTGTCGCGCCGCAATAAGTAACCGCGTTTGGAGTTGCGACAAAAGTCAAGGTCGGCACAATCACTTCATCGCCCGGCTGCACGCCGAGCGCGAGCAGGGCGAGATGCAAAGCAACCGTTCCGTTACAACAGGCAACGGCGTGTTTGACGCCGCAGAATTCGGCAAAACCGGTCTCGAATAGCTCTATATATTTGCCTGCCGATGAAATCCAACCGGATTCCATGCAATCTTCTACATATTTCTTTTCATTGCCTATAAAAAGCGGACTGGCTACCGGAATATCGTATAACATCAGCAATTAAATTTTCTGTACAGCTTCGGAATTTAAGATATAATCTTAGCAACTCGCAATCCCGCGTAAATCTCGACGCAGTCAAATTTCCTGAGATTCCTTATTTTTATTTCGGGCAATTTGGAAAAGATTTTTCAATGAGTAGAAGGGTACTTGCATAGTGGTAAAAACCATTCTCACGGGCGCGAGTTTGAAAGCGGTTGCAATCGACCGTAAAACGTTTAAGGAAAAACCTTCGCGTTTTCTGTTCATACGCCCGAAGTTGAAATAGTTAGTAGCCAATCTTTTCTTCAAGACGGTTTTTTCGGCAAAAGTTAATTGTTCCTGGAAATGTTGGGCAATCAGCCGCTCATCGTGCAAGCCTAATTCTCTGATAACCTCCAGCGCCTCTCTGCCGTGACAAATGTTGCTGCTATGGATATGTTTTCTCCAATACGAGGTTAAAGTGAAAGCTGCGCGGCACGGTCTAGTCAGCACCATCTCTAAAATCAGATGCCAGTCGTCGGCGATGTTCATTTCTTCATTCCAGCGCGAAACGATTGAGGAACGCCGAATCAATAATGCCGAAGAAGGCGCCGGGCAGAGTTCGAGGAAAAGTTCTCGAACTTCTTCCGCATTCATCAGTGACCATTCACCGTCTGTATTATTGAAATACTTTTGCCATATTTTGCTGCGTTCCCAATAACTGGAAATTTGTTCGGTCTCGGAAATTTCCGTCCAATTGAGAAAAACAAAATCTAACCGATACTGCTCCAGAGCAGCAACACTCGCCTTGAGAAAGCCCGTGTGCCAAATGTCATCAGAATCGAGCGAAGCAATATATTCGCCTTTGGCGTGAAGTAATCCTAAATTGCGCGCCGCCGCGTGTCCTTTTTTTCCCTGATAGTAGTATTCGACGTTTTCAAATTCCGCGACTCTTTCCGCCGTATCGTCCTGAGAACCGTCATCGGCAACAATAATCTGAACAGCCGGATAGCTTTGGGCTTTTACGCTCTTAATGGCTTCGACGACCATATCGGAGCGATTATAGGTAGGGATAATTACGGAAACTAATTTCTGGTCCATCAGGATAAAGAAAAATTTGAAGGTAGTTTTTGTTCGCCCGCAATCTGCAAAAGCATTTCTGCAAATTGCGCCGCCGGGTCAGACGGAACGATTTTTCTTACGCTTTCCGCCGCGCGTCTGCCGATTTGTTCCCATTCGTGCCGCCTCGTCCAGGCGCGTTCGAGAGCTTCATCAAAAGCCTCCGCAGTCGGAGCGTCGGCAATAAAACCGTCGATGTTATCATTGACGATTTCGGCGCTTCCTCCCGCATTAGTGACAATTGCCGGACGACCGCACAACATCGCTTCGACCAGCGCGAGCGGCAATCCTTCGCTCCGCGATGGTAGCACGAGAGCGTGATGGTCTTTCCATATTTCGACTATACTTGATACGTGACCGGCAAATTTGATGTTTTGCACATCGAGCAGGAGAGCCATTTCAACAAGCGCTTGCTTATTTGCTCCCTCGCCGAAAAACGTTACTTCGACATTGCGCTGTTTCCATTTTTCCTGCGACAGCACTTTCAGCAAACAATCTTGTCCTTTATCGAGCAAAAATAATCTGGCGACGCAGGCTAACTTAATTTTGTCGCTTTGCGCCCAGGGAATGTGATTTTCAAATGGGACGGCAAACGGATTGAAAACAACTTGTGCATTTGGTAGTTTGACGCCGATTTGCTGTTGCGTCAAATCTAAATTGTGCTGCGAAACGAAAAAGCATTTGACGGCTGATTGATAAGCCGTGCGGACAATCGAACGATACTCGTCCGGCGGAAAATAAAAATCGACCGCTTTCTGCGCGATGATTACATATGGAAGTTTTAGCTTTCGACACGCTTCCGCAAGATGAACGCCGTCAAAGTTCATTCCTTGAGAGATGACGCATAAATGCGGCTGAAAAGAGCCGAGTTTTTTCTGCAATAACCGCTGACCCATTTCGCTTTGTGAATATTGCCTGCCGTGCGGCAAAAAGCGATTCATAATCTTTGACGAAACCGGCATATTATTAAGTTCGACAACCGGACAGTCAACGGATTCAAGTTTGACAATTTGTTTGTGATTTCTATCGACATTAGTTTTGTAAATCTTAACGCAATGACCGGCTTTAGATAAAAAAGCCGCCGCGCCCGCCCAAAGCTCTTCGCATCCGCCCCAAATCTCCTGGCACGAACTGGCTATCGCAAAGCGAAAATATTTACTGCCTGATAATCCTTCGTTCATTTGAACTTATTATAAATCCAAACCTCTAATGCGGGCAAAAGAATAAATTTTCGCGCCCTTGCCCTTCGCCTTAAATATCCGGATTTGCCCGCTATCAGGTTTGACAATTTTATAGATGACCGATAATTCCAAATACTCTTCCCTTGTCAAAAAACGCGTCGAAGGGTTTTGCTCTCGTCGTTTCTTTAACGCCGCGCGTGTCTTCGATTTCGTTGTGAAAATTATTGTTTTCTGAAGCGTTCGAAAAATTAATTTGCCGCTTTCGGGCATCTTCTACCTTTTACGGTTACTTCGCTGTCGGCAATGTGAATCTCGCCGCCGATTCCCATAATGGCGTCGGTTTCGGCTTGCTTTGCCGGAGATCCCGCGAGCTTGACTAAATTTCCGGCTAATTCTGAATTGCAGATTAAAACCGCGCCGGTCTTTTTGGCGATTTCAACCGCGTCGCCAAATACGCGAAAGGCGAAAATGAGTTTAATTAACACGCATTATATTTTCGGTGAGATTTTTTGTGTCCGTAAAGAGACGGCTCTATGCCATATAAAGTTCCCAGGAGATTCGGTCCGGGTCTTTGAATGCAACATATCGCTTGCCAAGCGTTTCATCAGTTTTCACGCCCGTGTTGTCGATGCCCGCTTCGGTCAAAGCCTTTGCTACTCTTTCAATTTCGGCTTCGTCATCGCAAGCCAAAGCGATATGGTCTAAACCGACACGAAACGGATCAAATTTGTCTCCGTCGGGCGTTTGCGCATCGGGAGCGCGCACGCCGAAAGCCGCATCGCCCGCTTTGAAGAGAAACAATTCCGGCGTCTCTAATGCCAGCTCGAAACCGAGTGTTTCGGTATAAAACCGTTTTGATCGTTCCATATCGGTCGAACGAAGCGCGACGTGATGAACGCCCATTGTTTTTATATTGATACTCATTTGGATTCTCCTATGGAATTATTTTTTATTGTTAATGTGGAATCACCGCGCCGTTCGCGTCCGTTATCGTACCGGTTAATTCCGATTGTCCGGCTTGCGCGAAAATCGTCTGATTTGCCGTCGCAAGAAATGCCGATAGGAGCAAGAAGATTGTTAAAATGTAGTGAAATCCCTGCTGCTCGAACCCTTTTTTCATAATCTATATTATTTTTGTATTGTTGCTTTGATCATTGTGTATTCATTCCCGGATAATCATCACTTCGGTCGCTTTGACGAGAGCATAAACGTCCACGCCCTTTTTCAAACCAAGACTTCTTGCCGAATCACTCGTGATAATCGAAGTCATCGTCTGCCCGCCGACATTCAGGGTGATCTGCGCGAGCAGTCCGTCAAAACGTGCTTCGGTAATGGTTCCGAACAACTTATTGCGCCCGCTGATCGAAGAGAGTCCATGCGGGATTGCCCGTTTATCTTTGTTTCCCAAAAGACGGTCAATCTCATCCTGCGGGATGCGGTGATGTCCACCGGCAGTTTTGACCGACCGGATTTTACCTTTGTAAATCCACTGCTTGACGGTCGGAAAACTGATGCCTAGCGCGTCGGCGGCTTCCTTCAATTTCAATAAATCCATTTAGACAATCTCCATATATACAAAAATATTCGTTTAGTGACAAAAGAATATCTCGTATTCTATACGATTTAATACGATTTAGAAATAAATAAAGTAGAATTCAGGGAGAATTTAATGTAAGTCGGTTTTAATCTAAGGCTTTTTTTATATTCAAATTTATTTGACAAAATAACTTCTATGACAAAAATCAACTCCAAACTATTTTCTATTATTCTGCCAACACAAAATTAGGGGAATCCGAAAATACCCATTTGTATTTGAGTGTTCGATAGATGATCCCAATTTAAAGTAGGAGTGTATGCGGAAATTATAAAATTCAAAAGGCTGTTTGAATTTTGGCAGCACATGAAAAGAGTAAATTTTGCTACAAAAAGAGTTTTGGGATTATGCGCGGTTGGATTCAGAAATCATTTAAAACTATCAACGGACAGATGATGGCAAACGCTCGAATCTGAAAACCTCGCGCGGTCGAATTCATCTTATAGAAAGCCATAAAATGAGGAAATAAACTGATGAATAGACGAACATTTTTAAGAGCGGGAATAATGCTCGGCGCTTTTGCAGCCATCTCCGGCTTGCCTTTTGTAAGCGGCGCTACCGGCGAAATTTTTGCAGGCGACAAATCGAAAAAACTCCCGTTCAAAAAAGTAATCAAAACGGATGCCGAATGGAAGCGCATCTTAACCGCCGAGCAATATGAGGTTGCGCGCAAAGCCGGAACCGAAGCCGCGTATTCCAGTCCGCTGAACGATGTTCATGATAAAGGCACTTTCGAGTGCGTGTGCTGCAATTTGCCGATTTTCAGCTCGAAGGCGAAATTCGATTCTGGCACGGGCTGGCCTAGTTTTTATGCGCCGATTGCGAAAATTAACGTGCGCCAAAAAGTTGATAAAACGATGGCGGAAGTCCGCACCGAAGTATTATGCAATCGCTGCGACGCGCATTTGGGACACGTTTTTAATGACGGACCGAAACCGACTGGTCTCAGATATTGCATGAACGGAGTGGCGATGAAATTTGTAAAAAGTTAGAAAGATGTTGATAAGATAAAACAGCAAAAGATTGAACAAGGGAGATATTAATGACTTATATAACAACAAGCGACAATACGAAACTTTATGTAAAAGACTGGGGTGAGGGACGACCTGTCATATTGATGCACGGCTGGCCGCTATCAGCCGACAGCTGGGATGATCAGGCGATGGCAATCGCTGATTCAGGCTTTCGCGCCATCGCTTATGACCGTCGCGGTTTTGGGCGCTCCGAGCAGCCTTGGAGCGGATACGACTACGATACGCTCTCTGACGACCTGGCTTCTGTTATCAAAGAGACGGGCGCGACGGATGCCGCAATCGTTGGCTTTTCAATGGGCGGCGGCGAAGTTGCGCGTTATATGTCAAGGCATAAGGGAGCAAATGTTTCGCAAGCCGGACTTATCTCTTCGGTCGTCCCCTTTATGCTCAAGACCGAAGACAATCCGAACGGAACTGACCAATCGGTGTTTGACCAGATGACCGAAGCGATGAAGGAAGATCGCGCAAAATTTTTTGCCGGCTTTTTCAAAGATTTCTACGGTGTCGGTTTAATTTCACACCCTGTCAGCGACGAACTGATCGAAGCGTCCCGGAACACGGCAATGCAGGCAAGTTTCAAAGCGACGCTCGATTGCGCCAAAGCATTTGCGACAACTGATTTTCGTCCCGATCTGAAATCTTTTACAGTGCCGACGCTGATCATTCACGGAACCGAAGATAAAACCGTGCCAATTGACGCTGCCGGACGAGCGGCGGCGCAAGGCATCGCAAATTCAAAACTCATCGAATACGACGGCGCACCGCACGGCTTGTTCGCCACACACAAGGAACAATTAACAAACGACCTGCTCGAATTTCTTAGTCAAAAATAAGCGAGCATTCGCACCGGTGATTTTTATTTCAGAAAAAGCGCGGCGATTTATTGCCGCGCTTTTTTATTTTGCGCGAGAAATCATTTGCCGAAGACTGGTGACGGGCATTGTGACTGCGCGAATCGGTTGGAAGCTCTAATGATAAAATGATAATCGCAAGATTATTACCGCCATAAACCGGCAGTTTTGGGCAAAGTAAAGCTGAAAGATTTTGCCGAAGATTTCGCCGCAGTTTATAACCAAAAATGAGCTTTTTGACACATCCTATTTTGATTTAAGGCTCCGGTTAAGCGGCGCGTAGTACCGTCCGTTGTAACGGATGGTTAGAGGTGATGGGTTAATCCTTTCGTTTAATCGTTTCGTGCAGGTGTCCTACCGTAATTCCCAGTAATGTAATTTTGCCCACGTTATCGATGGTCTTTCCATCAGGCAGCAGCTCAAGTGTTTGGTGCATGATCAACGGTCCCTTGACTCGATACTTGAGCTGCAAACGAGAGCCATTCGTAAAACCGGTTACGCCACCTGCCGCATCGCTCAGTGTACCCGTGAAATGATTTTGACCGATTGGCTTGAGTATCCAAGTTCGCTCCTTGCTCGGCTGACCTTCAAAAGTGACGGTTTGATCGAGCCGGAAAGTGCCGTCAGCCTGGTCGTATCCGTGACTCTCGACGTGGAACGGACGCCGCTTACCGAAAAACAGTCTGAGCTTGCCATTCCCCTCGCTATGACCGCTGAACCCATTTTGCGGTGTAAACTCTAACGATTTCTCTTTCGTCTGCGCTGAAACACTCTCGACTGAAATGCATAGAACAAGAACCAGTAGTGCTAAAATTTTCATAATTACCTCTAACCGGTTATTATACGCTCGCATTGCGGTATAAATCCGAAACAGGAATAAAATCACGCAAATTGTGACTAAAAAAGTGTCGTTTCTGACACGACAAACATTTTACATTTACCGTCGCACTATGACATTGACCCGACACACAAAAGAGCCATTTTGTAATGAGTTTGATAATTGAATTCTTGGAAATTACTTTGTGCGAAACTAAAATACAAATAGGAGCGGCTTTTCGAGACAATCAAAAACCCTTTCTCCGCTTTATTTGAGCTAGATTTTTAGTCGCCATAAATTCTCTTGCGGGTAAACGTTATCTAAAAACTCATAAACATTTTCGACAACGTTGTCGGATGCTTCCTGATCGTCAATTAAAAGAAATAAATGCTCTTTCAAATTATCGATTTTTGAAGAATTACGGTAAGGCGTAAAAGTAACATTTTTATGACCTTTTTCGGCAAATATCCGGCAAAGCGTTTCAAATATTAATTCTTCATCCTGCTCGCGGCTGCCCGAAGGCTTTATCGAAGCAAACACCCCGTTGCAGACGCCGAGAAATGATTCGTCGTCGGTGGAATTTGTTTGTTCAGATAAGTCAACCATTTTTCGTTTTTTGAGAAAAGATAGTATGAACAATTTCCAAGATAATGCGGATTACTTTAATTTAGAGCCGGTCTTTGAATTTTGAAGAAGCGCGTAAACCGTCGGCGTCACAACGAGCGACAAAATGAGCGCGAAAACCAGACCGCCGATGACGGCGATGGCGAGCGGCTGAAGCAGTTCCGAACCCGCGCCGATGGCGAGAGCAAGCGGCAGCATTCCTAAGATTGCGGCGAGCGAAGTCATCAAAACGGGACGAAAACGCCGCCGCCCCGAAGTAATCAAAGCTTCGGTCAAATTGTCGCCTTCCGCCAGATGCTCCTCGACGGCATCGAGCATCAAAATCCCGTTTTTCGCGACGATGCCGACGACCATAATCATTCCCATAAAACTGACGACATTTAATGTAGTTTTGGTAATAAAAAGCGCGAGCAGAACGCCGGTTAAAGCTAAAACCGCGCCCGTCACAATCGCTACCGGATGAGCGAACGAGCGAAATTCGATCAGCAAAACCAGGAACACAAGCACGATTGCCAGAGCTAAACTGATTGCCAATTCCCGGAAAGATGCCTGCTGTTCGGCGTAAAGCCCGCCGTATTCGACGTTCATTCCGGCTGGTAGTTTTACGTCTTTTGCCAGCTGCGCCTTGATTGCCGTAATCGTCGTTCCTAAATCGCTGCCCGTAATGCGCGCCGTGACCGCGACCGATTGCCGCAGTCCGTCCCGCTCGATTTCCGTTTGTCCTTTGTCGTATTGGATGTCGGCAACCTGGTCGAGTCGAAACTGAGTGCCCGAAGCCGAACGAATCTGCAAGCCTTTCAAAGTATCCAGCGATTGTTTGGCGTCGGGCGGCAAACCGACGCGCACGTTGATTAATCGTCCCTGTTGCAAAATCGCAGACGCGGCATTTCCGGTCATGGCCGTCGTTACTGCATCGGCAACGTCGGTTGCGTTAACCCCGAAGCGCGCTGCCGATTGCAAATTGATTTTGAAAGTAATCGCCGGACCGCTGACGACGACGCCTGAATTGGTATCGACAACGCCATTTACCTTCTTAATTGATTCTTCAATTTCCGCCGCTTTCGCGTGAAGGGCGTTTTTGTCGGTGCTGAAAACTTTTATCTCGACGGGCGCGGGCGAGCTTGTTAAATCACCGATTAAATCCGATAAGATTCCGACAAACTCGACTTCCAAAGCCGGCTCGCTTTTCTCGATTTGACTGCGCAAATCGTCGGAAACCGCTTCGGTCGTCCGCGAGCGTTTTTCTTTTAATTTGACGAGAAAATCGCCGGTATTCGGCTCGGTAATTGATAATCCTAACTGCAAACCTGTTCGCCTGGAATAGCTTTCAACTTCGGGCGTCTCTTTGAGCATTTCTTCAACGTGCTTGAGCATTCTATCCGTTTCGGACAGAGAAGTTCCGGGCGGCGCGATGTAATCGAGGACGAATGCGCCTTCGTCAAAAGCGGGCAGAAATTCCGAGCCGAGCTGGTTGTATAGAAAATATGAACCGATAAGCAGCACGACGCTCGCCGCGATAACAATCCATTTGTTTTTGAGTGAAAATCGCAGCAGCCATTCATACGGGCGCACAATGAAACCCATAACTTTGCCGAGTTCTTCTTCATTGTGGACTTTACCTTTTTTGATTTTGACGAATCTTTCCGCCAGAACGGGCGTAAAGGTCAGCGCCAAAACAAGCGAAGTTAGGAGCGCGACCGCCATCGTCAACGCCAGCGAGCGAAAGAAAACGCCAGTCACGCCCGTCAATAATGTTAATGGTAAAAATACGACGACCGGCGTAATCGTCGAGCCGATAATCGGCACGGTGATTTCGGAAATCGCCGCAGAGATCGCTTCGCTTCTCGTTTGACCGCGCGACAAATGCGAGTAAATATTTTCGACGACGACAATCGCGTCGTCAATGACCAATCCGATTGCCGCCGCGACGCCGCCCAGCGTCATTAAATCGAACGATAAACCGACGAGATACATCGCCAGAAACGTCGCTAAGATTGTTACGGGAATAACGAGAATAGCGACAAAGGTCGTGCCGACGTTTCGCAAAAAAGCGTAGAGAATAATGACCGACAAAATCAGCCCGATAATAATGGCGTCGCGCACCGAATTGATAGATTCGCTGACGAGAATCGACTGGTCGTAAAACGGCGCAATGCGAACGTCTTTCGGCAAAGTCTTTTGGACGGCGGCTAATTCTGCTTTTACTTCGTCGGTAACATTGACTGTATTGGCATCCGGTTGGCGCAGCACGTTGATTAAAACGGCATCGTGTCCGTCCGCCGTAACGATTGTGTAATTCGGCTCAATTCCCTGCCTGACGCTTCCGATGTCGGAGACGAGCACCGGCGCGTTATTAATCGTGGCTACGACGATTTGATTCAGCTCATCCGGAGTGGTCGCCTGACCGCTGACGAGCGCGAGTTCGAGCTGATGATTTTCTTCGATAAGTCCCGGGGATGCGACGATGTTCGAGTTTTTTACAGCGTCTGAAACCTGAGCGAGAGTTACATTCCGAGCGGCAAGTTTCGCAGGGTCAATTTCGACGTGAAATTCTTTAACCTGCCCGCCCGCAATAGCCACGTTAGCGACGCCTGAAAGTCTGGCAAGGCGCGGGCGAATCGTGTAAGTTGCCAGATCGCGCAAACTCGCCGCGTCGCGCGTATCCGAAGTCAAACTGTAACCGGCAACGGGAAAGACGGCGAACGTCAGCCGGTCAACGCGCCTTACGGAAGCCGTCGGCGGCAAAGTGATTTGCGAGACGCGCGTCTGCACAAGTCCGAGCGTTGTCGGGACGTCAACGTTCCAATCGAAATATAAATTAATATCGGCAGAGCCGCGAGCGGTCGTCGATTTGATGCGAACGATGCCGGGAATACCGTTCATCGCTTCTTCGACCGGCTGCGTTACGGTCGCCAGCATCTGGTCTGCCGGAACGTCGCCGTTATCTAAAACGATGACGATGCGCGGAAAATCCGTGTTCGGAAAAATTGCGGTCGGCAATTGGAAGGCGGCGTAAACGCCCAAGATACAGACGAGAAGAACGACGACGAGAACGGCGCGTTTTTGCGTTGAAATTACTTGCGCGAGATTCATAAATTATTTCTCGGCGGCTTTATCCGCACTGCCGCTTTCGTCCGCATTTGCTTCGTCTTTGGCGATTTCAACTTTTGTGCCGTCGGGCAGCGAGTAATTACCTTCAACAACGACCGTTTCGCCGCCGTCCAAGCCTTCCGTAATTTGAATTTTATCGCCTTGTTTGATGCCGACTTTTACTTTCACTTCGTGCGCCGTGTCATCTTTATCAACCGTCATTACTGTTCCTTCATCGCCGTTTGAAGCGTCGAGCGTTACCGCCGCTGCGGGAACGACAACCGCGTCGTTTGCCGGATTTGAAGAGACCACAAACTGCACGGCGTCGCCGACGCGCAGCAATCCGCGCGCGTTTCCGAAATTCGCCCAAATTTCGACCGTTCGATTCGCCGCGTCCGACGAGCGGCTGATTAAAGTAACTTTTCCCGATAATCTTTCGTCCGGCGCGCCCGGCGGACGAACCGTGACCGCATCGCCCTCTCTCAAATCAGCGACGACCGTATCGGCGAAATTGGCTTTGACGACGATTGAATTCGTGTCGCTAATCGTCAACAGGCGCGCGCCCGCCGCCGCGTATTCGCCCTCGAATTGAAACTGGTCGGTAACGAAGCCGGAAATCGGCGCGCGCACTTGGGCGAGATTCGCCTGCACGTCAATCGTATTAACACGCTCTTGAGCCTGTTTGATTTTCGATTGCGCGATTGCCTGCGCGTTCGGATTGACCGCCGATTGGTTTAGCTGCGCGTTATTCTGCGCGAGCCGAAGCGCGTTTTCGGCGTTTTTAAGTGCGAGTCCCGACGCTTCGAGTTCCTTTAAGGAAAGCCCGCCTTTGGCATATAAATCTTTGCGGCGCTCGTAAGTCGCGCGGGCATTATCGGCGACAGCTTTAGCGTCCGACGAGTCTTTTTCCGTCTGTGCGCGTGTTTGCGGAATCGTTACTTTTTGCAGAGTCTGCTGGTTGAGTCTTGCTTCGGCGAGCGCGGCAGTTGCTTCATTGCGCTGCGCCTGCAAATCCTGCGAAGCTAAAACCGCTAAAACGTCGCCCTGCCGCACGTATTGATTTTTGAGCAGCCGCATCTGTTTGATTTGCGCTCCAATCGAAGCGGCGACGGTCGAAGATTCGGCGGGCGCGACGTTGCCGATGGCGGTAAATTCCTTTGAGATTGATTCCTTTTCGGCAGTTGCGACTTTGACGCTGACGACGGTTTCTTCTTTGGCATCGGCTGCTCCAGCCGTTACATTTACGTTAGCTGTTTTGCTTCGCTCGTAATAAAGATAGCCGAAAATTATGAGCAAACTTGCCGCGAGAATGCCGCCGATGATGAGAAATTTTTGCCGCGGCGAAGTGGTTTCCTCTTCTTCGTCGCGGTGTTCAATTTTCGTTTCGGTGGCGTTTTCCGTCTGCACAACTTGGTCGTCCGCGATTTCTTCACGATGCGTTTCAATTTTCGTGATATTTTCTTTCGTCTCTTCGCTCATCTCGAATTTTCCCCTAGTCCAAAATCCAAAATCTAAAATACAAAATCAAGCTACTGTCCGATTGAGCGCAGCAATCTGGCGCGCGCCGTTTGATAATCGAAAATCGCTTGATAAAACGCTTGCCGCTGTGCAATCAAAGTATTTTGCGCGTCGGTTACCTCGACGATTGACGCTTCGCCGGCTTGATAGCGCGCCGAGGATGCCGACACATTCGCTTCGGCGTCCGTAATGGCGGCGGCGATTTGCCTGATACGCGCGGCGGCTGAAACGGCTTGCGTTCTGGTTGAAAAAAAGGCTTGTGCGAATTGTCTTGTCGCAAGAGAGCGCGAATTTTGTGCGTTCTCGATGCGAAGCCGCGCCTGCGTTTGACGCGAACGGCTCGCGCCCGAATCGAAAATCGGGAGTGTTACGCCGATTTGCGCCGACGCGCCTAAATGATCGCGCAAATTTGCCGGTCTCAGCGAATCGGAGACGAAACCGCCGTTAATCGAATATGTAACTTGCGGGCGGCGCTCACTGCGGGCGATTTTCACGTCCTGTTCGGCGGCTCTGATGTCGGCTTCAAACTGCGCGAATTCAGGTCGCGTTGATGCGGCGGTATGAGCGAGATTGGCAATCTCGCCCGGCTGCGGCATTTGCGTTAATAAATCTTCGGTCGCAATCGGCTGGTCGAAATCGTAGCCGATTAAACCGCGCAGCGCGTCGCCGTTCACCGATTCATTTGCCCGTGCCTGTTCGAGTTCGTTGCGTCTGGTTGCGGTCTGCAATCTCGCTCGCACGAAATCCACGGGAGCGACTTCGCCTGCGTCAAGCTGTAATTTAGTGTTGTCTTCAAACGCCTGCGCTGCCTGCAAATTCATCTCCGCGCCGCGTCGCTGCACGGTTGCGAGCGCCAGATTAAAATATGCGTCCGTCACGGCGTTGACCAAATCGCGCCGCGCAATCTCGCTGCCCGCGCGCGCCGATTCAAGTAGAGCTTGACTGCGTTTGAGCGTTGCGCGCAGCCTGCCCGAAGTATCGAGTTCGCCCGTCACAACAGCCAACCCTTGATATTCGCTTATCGCGTTCGCGCCGATAAACGACGGCGGACGCTCCCGAACGGCGGTCAAGTTTCCGTCCGTTACGCCCGCCGTCGTCGTTCTCGATAACGAAGGCGTCGTGTAAATAAAATTCGGCGCGATTCCTACTTTCGGACGAAACGACGCTCGCGCCTGCCGCACGTCTTCCGCCGCGAGCCGCTCGTTGATTTGCGAGCCGCGAAAAGCCGAAGCCTGCTTTAACGCCAATTCGACCGCCTCGCTAATCGTAATCGGTTTTGCCGCGTCGCTGCCGTCTCGAACGAGCGGTTGCGTTGTTGCCGAGTCAACGGACGGCGCCGCCCCCGGTTTATCGACACCGCTCTGCTGTTGCGCCGTCGCGCCGAAAACAGTCGAAACGAGCAAAAGCAATGCGCCCGAAAAACATTTCATTTTCTCAATGGTTGCTGATTCTATTTCAAAAATTTCGTTTTTCAAGCGCATCGCTTTTTCCGCCCCGTTCGTTTTTTACCCGGTTAATAATGTATTGAGCGAGACGATTAATGCATCCGCGCTCGCCCAATTTTTTTCATTTTTGACCGGAAAATAAAACGGCTCAGGATTTTTTCTTCTTTGATTTTTCCCGTTTGTCCTGCTGTTTTTCTTTTTGCTCGGCGGCTTTGTTTTCTTCTTCGACGCTCACGATCGCGCCGGTTTTGGCGTCAACCTGAACTTCGGTAATCGTTCCCTTCGCGTTGCGAATGTCAAACGAATAAATGAGCTTGCCGTTTTCCTTTTCCAGCTCTTCGCCTTCGATTTTGCCCGCCGCTTTCTTCTTGGCGATTTCACGCGCCTGCGCCATCGTGATTTTTGCCTGTTTAACAAGATTTTTGTCCTGTTTTTCTTGGGCGGACGCGCTCACCGAAGTGAAGGCGAACAATCCCAACACCATTAACAACGACATCGCCGCGCCGACGATTGATTTGTTTTTCAATTTCATATTTTTTTCTCCTGATTTATTTTTGGCGACATTTCTGCCGCGAGATTCACTTGCAGTCTAACAATCCGTTTATGAATAGAAGATTAACAGAGCGAATTTTATTAAAGGCGCGCGAAAGGTTTGAAATTTTCAGACAGTTGGCAGAAGAGCTGTCTCGACCGAAAACGATAAAATGCTTTTAGCAGCGATTTATTCTAAATGACTTGCGCGAATGTTTTTCTTGACCGTGCGGGCGAATTTATATTTCTCGAAAACGCTCTCGAAGATATTTTCCCACGAGTATTTCAAAGCCGTTCGGCGCGCGTTTTTTCTCATCTGGTCTAATCGTTCCGGCTGCGCGACGATTTGCTTGACGACTTCGCAAAAATTTTCGTCGTCGCGGGCGACGAAACCGTTCGCGCCGTCGTCGATTAAAAATTTCGGACCGCCTTCGGGCATCACGACCGAAGGCACGCCGGAAGCCATCGCTTCGAGCGCGACGTTGCCGAAAGCGTCGGTTTTCGACGGAAAGACAACCAAATCCATATCGGCATAGGCGCGCGCCAACTCTTCGCCGTGTAAAACGCCGGTCAGAGAAATGTTTTTTATATTGCGCCCGAGCCATTCGCTTTCGCTGCCCTCGCCGACGACGGTGAATTTGTAATCTCTCGCTCCGGCTTTTTGCAAAGCCGCGTCGACCGCCGCTAAAAACCGCACGTTTTTTTCCGGGCGAAGTCTGCCGACGAAACCGAGATTGAAAGTTTTATCCGTTCGCCCGCGCTTTTCCGGCGAGAAAAATTCCGCGTCGACGCCGCGCTCCAGCAGATACGTCGGGCGCTTCGTCATCCGGCGGATTTGCTCGACCAACTCTAAGTTCGGCGCAAGCTGTATTTGCGCGAGAAAATACATTTTCATCACGCCGCGCAACGAGTTTTTTTCAATCGCCAGCTTTAATTTTGACTTGAAATCGACGGGCAGAAAAGGAATGCGGTTGACGGTTCGCTGCGCCAGATATTCGTGCGCGTTCGTGTGCCACGAAGCGACGGCGGGCAAATGCTTGACGTGCGCGAAAACGAATCCGAGCAGGCTGACATCGTTGACGCCGGTCAAATGCAGAACGTCTGGTTTGAATTCTTTTAACGTCCGCTTTACTAAAGTGTGATAACGCCAGAAAAGCGGGTCGTATTGCAAATCTTCGTTGAGCGTCCACGCCGCGCGGCTGCGCTTTAATTCGAGAACTTCAAGCGAGCCTTCGCGCCAAAATCTGGTTTCGCGTCCGGCGCGTATGCACAAAAACGGGCGATTGTGTTCCCGTGAATAAGTGGCGAGGCGCCGCAGGATATTCGCCGCGCCGTTGATTTCGTGAAAAGTGTCGGCAAAGAGCGCGACGCGCGGAAATTCGGTCATAAATTCGCTTTAAAAAATAATATCGAAGCCGCCCGTAAAATAACGGCGATAATTGTTGATAAACACGCCGAACGCCGCGTCGCCCGTATTGTTTCGCACGTTGCGCGGATTGAAATGGTCGGTCAAGTTAAATCCGCGAACCGACAGCCGAACCGCGTATTTGCGCGTCACTTGAAAATCTTTGGAAAGTTCGGCGTCGAGCGAAAAGAATTTCGGGAAACGCCGATTGTCCGCGTTGCGCGTGCCGACGAAATTTTGATTCTGGTCGACAACCGAATACGGAAAGCCGCTGCGCCATTCCACAATCGGCGAGACGGTGATTTTATGCGGCAGAGAGATGTTGCCCCACGCCAAAAGACGGTTGGGAACATCGGTCGAAAGATTTGAAAACTGATTCGCGCGCACGAGCGGCACGCCAAAATCGCCGAAATAGGCGTTAAAATCGTTGAGGTCGCCGCGTGCCTTCGAGCGCACATAAGAGATGTAAAAAGGCTGGTTTTTCGGCAAGACAAATTTCGCCGTCAGCTCCAGCGCGTCGTAGAGCGCGCGCCCCGTCGGGCTAAGGACAATCGCGCTGCGACCGAAAAAATCGGTTTGCGGCTGAACCTTATAAATCCGGCTCGTCCGGCTGTACGTGTAATTCGCCCGCACGGAAAAGCGCGAATTGACGATTTGGTCGATTTGCAGATTCCACGTCAGATTCTCCGGCACGAAACCGGTCTCGCTCTTTGCCGTGCGAAAATCGAGCGGTGCAAGAAGTTCGGGCGAATCGACAAGAATATTTTCAAAGCGCGTTCGACTGATGACGGTCGCGCCGTCCGCACCGTAAACGGTTACGACGCGCGCCGGATAATTTCCGAACGCGCGAATGTTGAGCGGAACTTTGTCGTAAAAGAATCCGACGCCGCCGCGAATCACGGTTTTATCGCCCTTGAACGGTGAAAAAGCGAAACCGGCACGCGGCGCGAAATTGCGTTCCGAAGCGATGCGCTGGTCTTCGATTCTCACGCCGAAATCGAAACTTAAATTCGGTCGCACAATCAGACGGTCTTGCACGAATCCCGTGTAAGTTCGATTGTTGATGGAAAACTGCGGCGCAGCTTCAAACGTCGTGCGCTCGGCTAAACTGCCGTCGGCGCGAAGAATGTTGACCGGACGCGCCCCAAAATTCATTCGGTTGGAAACGCTCGATAAATCGAATCCAACTTTGACATTGTGCGTTCCGCCGAAAAACGTGAGCGCCGGAAAATCGTAAGTTTCAAAAAACTCGAAACGCGAAGAACGTCTCTCCTGCATCGCAAAGTAATTGCCGCTCTCGCCTGTCGGGGTTAAATTTTGGTCGCCGCTTCCCTGACCCCAGACGTTGGCGTCGAATTTTTTATAGGAAAAGGAAGTTTGCAGCAAGCCCCCGTTTTCAAACGTGAAATTGTCGCGCAGCGCGCCGACGAAATCCTTCTGTTTGTAATTCGGCGTAACCGATTTCGGTCGAAAAAAGTCCAAGCCGACGAAACTATTGCGTTCCGGGAAATAGCCGAAAGTAAACGTCTGTGAATGACGTCCGCTTAAAATTTGGTCAATCTGGGTGAAATAACTCTGCGCTTCGGAGACGGTTTCGTTGTTCGGAAAGACAAGCCCGCGCACCGGCATTTTCGAGATGGTGTAGCCCAAAGATTGCGAAAAAAACAGCCGGTCTTTAATAATCGGACCGTTGAAATTAACGTGCGGCGAGTCGTCTTGAATGCCGACGATTTTGCCTTTGACAAAACGAAAATCGGGGAGAAAATCGTTGAATTCAAAATGCAGCTTCTCGCCGCCGCGACGGGTTTCGATATTCGTTACGCCGCCCGTAAACTGCCCGAACTCCGCCGAATACGGATGACGAAAAACCTGCACCGATTCAACCGCGTCAACCGGCAGATTCAGTCGAAAATTTCCGCTCGCCGGGTCTGCAACGTTCAGACCGTTGACGCGGAAACTGCTTTGCTGTTCGGTCGCGCCGTCGATGCTGATTTCTCCGCGCGATGAGCGTATGACACCCGGAACAAGCGGAATCGCTTCGTCAACCCTTTTGGTGGCGAGCGGCAGGCGTTCTATGGTTTTGCGCTGCACGTCTGCGGCAGGCGGCGACGAGCCGGCTTCGACGGTGTTGACGTTTTCAGCCGAATTTTCGATTGTTACTTCAGCCGAAACCTGGTTGACGGCAAGCGCGGCGGCGATTTCGGTGAAAGCGTCCGCCGCGCTGATTTTTACGTCCGTCTTTTCATATTTTCCGAAGCCTTCCTTCTCGATTTTTAATTCATAGACGCCGACGATAAGATTGGCGAAAGTCGCCGTGCCGCTTTCGTCCGTTTGAACTTCGGCAATTATTTTTTTATTTTGCGACAAAGCGCATTTTGCGCCGGCAATGACCTGATTTTGCGCGTCCGTAACGACAACGCGCAAACCGCCGAGCGTGGCATTTTGCGCGTTGTCGTTACTATTTAAGACGAGTAAAAATCCAAGAATTAAGCTGAAATTTTTTATTACACTTTTCATAAAATTTCTGCGTGAGAAAATCCGTTGCCATTTGTTTTGACCGCTTCGATTTGTTCGGCGGACGAGATTTCGGCGCTTGATTTTTCATCATTCGGCGGGGCGGCAAGGGCAACCAATCTTTTCAATTTTCGAGCCGTCCGCAGACTTCCGCGTTTTACCGGAACGACGCGAAAATCGTAGAGCTTCATTTCCAGATTTTTCCAGAAATCGGGAAAGCGAGCCTGCAAATTCTTTTTGATATTTTCATTAATCGCTTCGCGAATGTGAGCTTCATCGTTATAAGCGGCTTCGACGCGCAGTTCGACGACATCAATAAGTTTTTCGTGCCAGACTCTGACTTGCCATTCGTCCGAGACGAGCGGCATTTCGCGTAAAATTTCCGAGAAAACCCAAGGGCTGATGTTGCCCATTCCGCAGACAATCATCTCGTCGACGCGACCTTTTATTTTGGCGATTCTTCTTGCAAATAAACCGCACGCGCACGGCTCGTTAACGAGGCGCGTAACGTCGGTCGAGCGGTAACGTATCAAAGGCATGACTTCGCGCGTCAAAGTCGTGTAAACCAATTCGCCGAAACCGCTCGAATCTGTTTCCGGCGTTTCAAAAAAGAAATTCAAATCGTTGCGGTGATAACCGTTTCTTTCGCTGCATTCAACGCCGATTGCGCCGAACGATTCGGTTTGCCCGTAGTTGATATAAAACGGCGCGCGCCAGACGCGCTCGACTTCTTTTCGGGTTTCTTCGGCGACATTTTCGCCGCCCGCAAACAGAAATTTCACGTTCCAAGTTCCCTTTTCGGCGGCGATTTCCGAAAACCGGACGAGCCACGACGGTTCGCCGAAAATCACCGTCGGTCGATAGCGCAGGGCGCGCTCGTAAAATTCGAGCGGCGGAATTTTTCCGGCTTCGGCGTGAAAGCAGCCTAAATATTGAAACGCCGTGCGGACAACTGCCGGGGACACCCAGAACGAAACGTCGAACGCGCTCAAAACGACATCTTCGCGGCGCAAGCCCAAATTATAAAGTCCGATTGCGCTGGCTCTGCCCATTTCCTGCAATTCGCGGTTCGAGAAAAAAACGCGCTTCGTTTCATTGGAAGTTGTTCCGGTAGTTTCAAAAGCCGTATCCGCGCGCCCAACAAGAAACGATTCCGCGCCGTTTTTTTGCAAGTCTTCACCGGTGGTGAAAAAGTCTCCGAGCTGCGACGGATGCTTGATTCTGCTCGCGTCAATTCCGCGTTTTTTGAATTCTTCCGAGTAAAACGGAGCTTTCGCCGCAAGTTTCAAAGTCTGGCGAAATTTCGCCAGTTGTATCCGTTCGAGCAGCGCGGGCGGCGCATTATTTAAAAGCCGAATCGCATATGCCGGATTCGACCGCAGCGCGAATTTCTCAAATTGTTCGGTAATTTTTGAAAGCATTTTATTTGTTATTAAAAATTTTGCGGCTAAAAAGTTAAATGCGATTTTCTTGAAATCAAAACTTTACAAGCGTCTTTGCCGAAAAGTTTTGCAGCCACGAAAGCTGCTTTTCCGCTTATTTATGTCAATTTCACTTTTGATGATCGAGGCTGTCGATTACGGCAATCAGCGAATTAATCGAAGCGGCGTTGGCGGATGCGTCCGGTTGGGCAGCACGGGCTTTTTTCAAAACGTCGTCGATGGCGTTGTCCATTTGCGTCCATTTTTCAGGGTTCATCGGGCGCAATTTTGTCTGCGCGTCGTCCCAAGCGGTCTCCAACCCTGCGGCTTTCGATTTGGCTGCATTCATATCTTTGGCGTTGACTTTTTGGAGCATCTCTTCGGCGATTTTACGGAAAGTCGAAAGATCGCCGAGCGGTTTTGCCGCATTAGCGATGGCGGCGTGCGTTGTCGTAGCCGAAGGTTTCGATGTTTGTTTGCCGAGATTGTCCATGACGGAAATGAAGGTTTTTAAAGAATCCTTGCTCGCCGGTTGTCCGGCGCGAACTTTGGTCAGCACGTCATCAATCGCATTATCCATCTCCGTCCATTTTTCTTCGTTCATCGGTTTTAGACGCGCCTGAGAATTGTCCCAAGCGGCTTCGAGATCGTCTGCGCCGGATTTCGCGCCGGACATATCGTTGGCATTTACTTTTTTGAGCATATCGTCGGCGATATTTTTGAAAGACGACAAGTCCCCGAGCGGAGCATTCGGCGTAACGGCTGCCGCCGCCTGATTCTTAAGCTGCGCCTGACGCGCGTAATAACCCGCCGTGCCGCCGATGACGAACAAGGCAGCAACCGCCGCGACTTGTCAGATCACGCCCTTTGAGACTTTCTTTTCAGTTTCGTTTTCCGCTTCCGGTTCGGCGATAAAATCGCGCCGCGTCGCCGCAAGGTAAATAACGACACCGAGAATTGACGTCAGAAAAATCGCGCTTGTAGTTGTCGCGCCAAGCCCTAAACCGCCGTTGACTTGCGATTGCGAAAGATAATCGCCGAGCGACGCGCCAAGCGGTCTTGTTAAAATATAAGCGATCCAAAACGCCAGCACCGCGTCGAGTCCGAGACGATAGCCGATCCACGATGCCGCGATGATGCCGAGAACGATGCTTCCCGTCAAGAGATAACCGAGTCCGAGCTTTTCCGCCATTAAATCACCGGTCGCCGTGCCGAGCGCGAACGTGAACAGAATCGCCAGCCAGTAGAAAATTTCCCGTTTCGTGGTAAAAATAGAATGAATCGAAAGCGTCTTTTCGCTTCGATACCAGAGCGCGAACGTCGCCGCGAGCGCAATGGTGAAAATAATCGTGCTGGCTTCGAGCGGGAATTTCAGACTGTCGGTCAGAATATCCGTTATCAAAGTCCCGAAAACGCTGATTAAAACAACTGCGAGCCAGTAAATCGGCGGAATGTATTTTTTCGCTTTGAACTGAAAAAACAGCACGATTGCCAGAAAAATTCCGGCGGCAATCGAAGTTCCCGTCAAACCGAGACCGAGATTGACGTTCAAAAAATCCGAAGCCGTTTCGCCGACCGTCGTGCATAAGACTTTGATGATCCAGAAAAACACCGTCACTTGCGGAACTTTGCTGAACATTTCGCGTCCGGTTTCAAAATCAGATGTTTGCACTTTATTTTCAGTCATATTGTTTTCCGGCTTTTCTTCCATCCTGATTTGGAAAATTTAATTTTGAAAGTTTTTGTTATCCTAAATCCTGTCGGGTGCGCAGCGTCGGAACAGCGTCTCGAGCATCTCCATCGACAAATCAATTTCTTCGAAAGTCATTTCAAACGACGGCGCGAGCGTAAAGACGTTTTTGTAATAACCGCCAACGTCCAGCACCAGTCCCATTTTTTTGCCGCGCACATCGAGGTCGCCTTTCATACCTTCGGCGAAAATCTTGTCGGTCAATTCCCTGTCCGGCTCGTAACCGTCCGCCTGGCAAATCTCGATTCTCAGAGCCATTCCCATTCCGTCGGTGTCGCCGATTATTTTCGGGTATTTCCTATGTAATTCTTTGATTTGCGCCAAGAAATACGCGCCTTTTTCACGCGTTATTTTTTCGTAATCGATTTCTTCGGTCATTCGTATCAATTCGAGCGCGACGGCAGTTCCCAAAGTATTCGATGAAAAAGTCGAGTGCGTCGAGCCGGGCGGGAATTTCTCGGGCGAAATCAAATCTTCTTTCGCCCAAATTCCGCTTAGTGGATTTAAGCCGTTCGTCAAGGCTTTTCCGAAAACGATAATGTCGGGCGTAACGCCGAAGTTTTCCATCGCCCAGAATTTTCCGGCGCGATAAAAACCCATTTGAATCTCGTCATCGACCATCAAAATATGGCGCTCGTCAAGAACTTTTTTGAGTTCCTTAAAATAATTCGGCGGCGGAATCACGTAGCCGCCCGTTCCTTGAATCGCTTCGACGTAAAACGCCGCAAATTCTGCTTCGCCCGCTTTGGCGTCCCAGAAAGAGTTGTATTCGGTGTCGAAGTTTTTAGCGAACTGTTGCACGCAATACGATTCGCACGATTCGCGCTCCTTTCCGTATGGGCAGCGGAAGCAATACGGATAAGGCACGAAATGCGCGCGGTCTGAGAAATGCCCATAACGTCTTCGGTAGCGAAAGCTCGACGTAATCGCCGACGCGCCTAGAGTTCTCCCGTGATAACCGCCCATAAAGGCGAACATCAAACTTTTGCCGGTTTCGTTGCGGACGAGTTTCAAAGAATCTTCAATCGCCTGCGCGCCGCCGACGTTAAAGTGAACTCTGCCGGTCTCTCCGAATTTCGATTCGTTCAGCCGTCCGATTGCCGCTGCGAGTTCGACTTTTTCCGTGTGCAGATACTGCGAAGCGAGCTGCGGCAATTTATCAATCTGATTTTTCAGCGCGTTGTTCAGACGCTCGTTGCCGTAGCCGAAGCTCGCCGCCGAATACCACATTTGTAAATCGAGAAAAGGCACTCCCTCGCGGTCAAACAGGTAATTGCCCTCGGCGCGCTCGAAAAATTTCGGCGGCTCTAAGTAGTGAACCGTGTCGCCGTATGAACAGTATTTGCGCTCCATCTCGAGCAGCTCGGCTTCGGTGCGGCGCGGCATGATTTGGTGCAGTTTTGCGGTTGTGTTGTTGGTTGTCATAATATTTATTGTGTTTTTCCCCTGATTTAAGCGGCTTCTTGCCAGGAATTAGTTTGCCTGCCGGACAGAGCGAGCGCGAAAGATTCATACGCCTGGTCGAGGCTTTCGGCAACTTGCCGGAGATTTGTGTATTCAGTTAGCGGAATGCGGTTTTGCCGGCAAAAATCTTTTAATTTACTTTTGGCAAAAACTACGTTCGCTGCCTGCGCCGCAAAACGGTCGCTCAAACCGTCGCCGACGAATATACTTGGCGCGGCGGAAAGATTATTAATCTCCATCATCTGCGGCTTGCAGGTCGCGCAGCCGTCGGCGCAAACTTCCGGTAAATACGGAAATTCAGTCTGCCAGCGGTTTTTGCCCGTTGCCGTCAAAATGTTCGCCCAAACATTAATTTCGCTTAACCGCTCTGGATTCAGCACGGCTTTTTCGAGCATTCGCCGGATATAATAATCGAAACCGTCGCTTACAATGTGAATTTTTATGTCCGACTCGAAACAAAAATCCAGCAGCGGCAAAAAGCCTTCGTCGAGTTCGAGCGTGTCGAGAAATTCGTCTAATTCTTGCGGCGTGGCGCGGACGAGCGCGAATTGTTTTTGCAGGCATTCGCGCGAACCAATTTCGCCCGAAACCCATTTTTCCTCCACGTCGAGCCAGCGGTCGTCGGCAAATTTTTCTAAAATTTGGTCAATCACGTCGCGCTTTGAAATCGTGCCGTCGAAATCAATAAACAAAATCGGCGCGCCTTCATTTAAAAACATATCGGTTAGATAAGAGTTGGGATTCATATTTGTGTCTCGCTTCTAAAAGACTGAGATAAAACCTCCTGATTTAATTTTCTATCGTAAATTTGGGGGCAAACCTCGCCGAGCGGCGCGACGCGCAGACCTTTTTCGCGCAAGCCGCGCAAAACGAGCGGCAGCGCTTTAGTAGTCGCGCGCCGATTATTTTTACCGGCACTGTCGCCGTCGTGCAGCAAAACGATTGAATCGCTCTGCACGTTTTCCAGAACATTGTCTGCAATTCGCCGCGCCGAAATCTTCTTCCAGTCATAACCCGTGTCGCTCCATTGAATAGTCTGCAAACCGAGCTTTGTTGCTGCCGCAAAATAAGCCGGTGAACGAACGCCGCACGGCGGTCGAGCAACCTTCGGCTCAACACCAATTGTCCGTTTGATAATCTCCTGCGTCATTTCCAATTCGCGGTGCGTTCTGCTCGGCGTGCGAAAAAGAAAAATCGGATGCGAATACGAATGATTTCCGATCTCGTGTCCTTCGTCGGCAATTCTTCGCGCGATTTCAGGATATTTTTCGACTTCCCTGCCAATCAGAAAAAAAGTCGCTTTCACATTTTCCCGGCACAAACAATCGAGAATGTCAGAAGTGTCGGGCGACGGTCCGTCGTCGAAAGTAAGCGCGACGAGATTTCTTTCGCTGCCCGTTCCGCACCAGAAAGTTCTGCCTAAGACTTGCGAGCGCACGGCGTAAGCCGCGTAATAAACAATTGCCCACAAAGCGCTGAGACAAATAGTAATCGCGGCAATTAAGAGCGCGAGCGCATCGAAATTTTGTTTGAAAAATTCGCTCATCCTATTCTTCCCCGCAGCCACGCGGCTAATTTGTCGGCGGCTTCCAATGAAGCGACGTTTCCGGTTTTCGCGCGCATTTCCCGTAATAGATTTTCGTCCGCTAATAATTCGCCGACGACTTTTCCGACATCTTCGACCGTTTTTACGGCGCGACCGACGCCGAAATTTTCGAGCAGATTGTATTGAACACGTTCTGCACCCGGCGGCGGCTCAAGCGCGACAATCGGCAGCCCGCACGCCATCGCTTCGTAAAAAGTCAAACCGAGTTTTGAGACCAAAACGTCGGCGGCTTGCATTAAATTTGCAACATCGTTCGTCCAGCCGAGAACGCAAATCGGTTTCTCGCCCGCGAGCTTTTCGCAGCGCGTTTTCAGTTTTTCATTGCGTCCGGTCAAAACCACGATGTTTGTTTTGAGTTCGGACAAACGCCGGACTATTTTTTCGATTTTTCCTAAACCTTCGCCGCCGCCGGCGATTAAAACAATCGGCTCATCCGTTTTGAGTTTGAGCCGTCCGCAAATTTTCGCGCGTTCCGTTTGCCGCTCCGTCTCGCTCAAACGCTTGAAATCCGAATTGAGCGGCGCGCCCCAAGTTTTAATTTTTTCGGACGACGCGCCGAGCCGCTCGAAATCTTTTTTAATTAAATAGGTCGCCAGACAATACAAATCCGTTTCCGGCTGAATCCACGCCCGGTCAGCGTCGTAATCGAGATTGACGGCGACAAGCGGAATCTTTAATCGCAAATCGCGCTTTATCAGCGCCGCGATTTCGCCGCAGCCGACTTCGGTCGCCACTATTGCAGCGGGCTGAATCTCTTCGACCAGCTCAAACAATTTCCGGCACTCGCGGCGGTAAAACCATTCGGGACTCGTCTGCGTTTGGCGTTTCTGGTAGCGGTCGATTTTCTCCCACACGGCAGGAGCATTTTTCACCAACCACAGATAAGCCGTAATGTGCGTGAAACGCGCCGCGCGCGACATAAATTCGGAGATTTCGACGATTCGGGTCGGAATTTCCCGGTTGTTTTTTTCCCACGCTCGGGCAATGGCTTCGGCAGCTTTATTGTGCGCCGCGCCGTTTTTGATTGTTAGAAGAAGAACGGGATGCGCCGCCGCTTCACCGGGCGACCAAGTTGTATTTAAAGACTTCGGAATTTCGGAGGTTGCGACGAAGGCGTTGCTCATCGGACTTCCACCTCCAGGGAAGATTTATTAAAATTTTCGGCTGGCTCTTTTTGCTCATAATTCAGCGCGAAAACGTGGCGGGAAAGTTTCTGTGTTTCCGGCAAATGCCCAATCTCGTTTTCTTCGTTCGATAAATTTATTTCTCTCAAAGCCGTTTCGACAATTTCTTCAGCGGCGTTTGGTTTGGCGAGTGCGCTGCAATTTTCTGACATCGCATTCAGTTTTTCGCTGTCGTGCAAAAGCCGCAGAATTTCCGAAGCGGTTTGGCGCGGATTTTCCGCCGAAACAGCTGCGCCCGCCGCGACAAAAAGCGCCGCATTCACTTCCTCCGGTCCCGGAATTCGGTCGAATAAGACGAGGGGCAAACCGCACGCGGCAGCCTCCGATAAAGTCAAGCCGCCTGGCTTTGTCGCTAATACTGTCGCCGCCTGCATCAATTCGGCGATAAGGCTCGTCCACGCGAGGACGAGTATGCTCACGGTTTCAGTGCTTTGCAGTTTCTCAAGTGCGGCTTTCGCTCGTTTGTCTTTGGCAGGAAGCGCGACAATTTGCAAATCTTTTCCGTCTTTTAGAAGATGCGCGGCGACTTCGTGCATTCTGGTCGGACCCGTTCCCCCGCCCATCAGCAAGACAATTCCGCGCTCGTCTAAGCCGAACTGCCTTTTCGTTTCGTTTATATCGTGCTTTTCGGCAAAACTCGCGCTCAAAGGAATGCCGCAGACTTTGATTTTTTCTGTTGCCGCGCCCCAATCTTCCAACTGTTTTTTGACCGCTTCAGTGGCGACGGCATAAGTGGAGACTTCCGGTTTCACCCAAATCGGTTCGGCTTCATAGTCGGTGATGACATTGACGATTTCCGCCTCCGTTAAATTTTGGCGACGGGCGATGATGGCAATCTCGCACGCGCCGACTTCGCAGGCGACGATTAAATCCGGCTGGAATTTCTCGATTCGGTCGAAAACCTTCCAGCAGCCCGCGCGCCAAATCCAAATGGGCGCGGTCTGCTCGTCTTGTCTTTTGACGCGCGAATTAAAGAACTTTCCCCACAAGTGCGGTGCATACCGAATCATTGCAAGGTAAGTCCAAACGTAGAAAGCGCGAAACGGCAGAGAGCAATTTTCAAGCGCGTCCGAAAAGCGCAAATCGGCTTCGGGAATCTGTTTTTGAAATTCGGAGGCGACATTCCGAGCGGCGGAGACGTGTCCCTCGCCGAACGATAATGTCAAAACCAATATGCGCGGTTGTCGGTTCATTTTTCCCTCCAATTCATTAAGCGAAAACCGCTTCCGAGCGTTATCATCGCCATCAAAATCAAAACGAAAATCTCCGCGCCGACGAACGAATCACCCGACAGAATTTTGTTGACCGCGCCGGCAATATATGTCGTCGGCAGAACGTATCCAATCCAGCGCATAAAAACCGGCAGCGTTTCCGCCCGGTAATAAACCGGCGCGAGCAAAACGAGACCGGCGCCGAGCGCGTCGGTATAAAGCGAGCCTTCGCTAAAGGAGCGCACGCGTGCCGCGATAATCACGCTGACGCCGCACAGAGCCAGAAGCGCGACGATAATCACGAACGCCAGCAGCAAAAATCCGGCAACGCCGTCGATGCGCGTTTCGACGCCCAAAACTTTCGCCGCGAGCAGCATTGAGATCGTTCCCAGAGTTCCCTGTAAAAGAGCAAAAATCAGCACGCCGAAAACGTATGACGAAGCGGCGAGCGGCAAGGTCGCAAACAGCTTTAACCTGCCCGTGAAACGATTTTCGAGCAGCAAGTAACCGAGCCAACTGATCGCCGTCAAGCTCAGAGAAAACACAATGGACGCGGCGAGAAAACGCAGCCGAGCGTCGTTTGAAACAGTTTCCGACGGGTTCTGATGCGCGATGCCGTTCGCAAAAAGATACATTCCAATCGGAAAAACGATTGCGGCGAGCAAAAACGGTCCAATCTCGCGCCGAAGACGCGCCAGATGAATTTGAAAAACGCAAAAAATGTCGGAAAGCCGCTTTTTCATTTTTTCAGCCGTTCTATTGCCAACGAACTTTCGCCCGTCTCTAAACGTTCGCCGACAATCGAAAAATAAACGTCTTCGAGCGAGGACGTCGCCAGTTGATATTCGTCAATCTTTTTGAGCTGGATAAAATCCTGCGCCGCCGCGAAATCGGGGAAATACTCGACGTGCGGGACGCCGATTTGTGCGCCGCCGTTTAAGTAATTAACGCGGTATTTGTTCGGAAATCCGGCGCGCAATTCTTGAAGGCTGCCGTCGGCGACAATTCGTCCGCCGTCGACGAACACGATTCGATGACTTAATTGTTCGGCTTCTTCCAAGTAGTGCGTCGAGAAAATAACGGTCGCGCCAGCGCCGATAATCTTTTTCAAAAGCTGCCAGACCGCGCGCCGCGACTGCGGGTCGAGTCCGGTCGTCGGCTCGTCCAAAATTAACAGTGGCGGTTGTCCGAGCATCGCCAAGCCGATTAAAATGCGCCGCTTCTGCCCGCCGGAAAGCTCGCCGACTTTTCGTTTCGCTTCGCCGGCGAGTTCGAGATTTTTTAATAATGCGTCGGTTTGATTTCGCGCCGAGATTTTATCCAAACCTTTCAATTTGCCGAACAATTCGAGATGCTCGCGCACGGTCAAAGTCTCGAAAACTCCGGCTTCCTGCGGCGTTACACCCATCAGAAGTTTTGCTTTGTTAGCGTCGGTAATCGCGTCGACGCCGAAAATCTCAATCGCGCCGCTCGTCGGCTTTAGCTCGGTCGTCAATTGCCGCAAAAAAGTCGTTTTGCCCGCGCCGTTCGGTCCTAAAATGGCGACCGATTCGCCGCGCCGCGCCGTAAAATCGATACTGCGCGTCGCTTCGACACCGTTTTTATATTTTTTGAAAAGTTTCGAGACGCGCACGCCTTGAATTTTTTCGGGTGAAACAACCATAAAAACTAAACGAGCTGTAAAAACTCCATCGCGCTCCAAACAGCCGTCCAAGGATTGTTGCGATATGCGGAAACTTCATACGGGCAGCCGATTTTACAGCCTTTGCAGAAATCCCACATATCGGGCGACTGCTTGATAATTTCCAAAACTTCCGGGGAAGCGTAAATGTCCTTCAAACTCATCTCCGGCGCGCCCTTGTGAAGCGATACGAACGCGCACGGAAACTGAATCGCACCGTCGGGACGCATATTTATCAAGTGCGACGCCGAGCGGCACGGAAACTTTTTCGTGAAGCCGTCACTGCGATAAAATTTGTAATAATCGGTGTAGAAACGAACGCATTTGTATCGCTTTTTCAAATCCAAAACATACGCTGCGATTTTATCGAGACCTTCGTGTTCTATTTCAACGTTTTCCGTTTCGTAAGTCGTCCGCACGACGTTGTGGACGGCTTCTGTGTGCAGCAGAAATCCGCGCTCCGTGCAGAATTCGGCGAGCGCAGGCAAATCTTCGAGATTGCTTTCGTCGACCGCCGCGTTTATTTGAACTAAATTATGTTTGAGCTTATTTTCCGCGATGTAATCAAGCGCGGCGATAATCGTCGGCAAACCGTCGATGCCGCGCCGCTCTTTGAATTTCTCGCGGTCGAGCGTGTCAATCGAAACTTCCAGCTGGTCGAGTTTGACACAACTTTCGGCATATTTTTTGAGAGCCAGACCGTTGGTCGGCATCGACGTGAAAAAACCTTTTCTCGATGCGTATTCAATATAATCCGGCACGTTTGGGTTCATAAGCGGTTCACCGCCAGACATACTCCACGCGAATACGCCCAAATCGGCGGCTTCGTCCATTCGGCGGAAAACTTTTTCGCGCGTCGCTTTTTCTTCCGGCTGCTGGTTTTGCCAAATCGCGCAGTAGCCGCACTTCATATTGCAGTGCAGAGTGGTTTCAAACATCACCATAAACGGACGATTGAAACCGTGCCGCAGCTGCCGGAGAGCGTTTTTAAACATCAGGCGTTTTTGCATAAAGTTTTAACTGATTACAATTTTTGTTCCATTGTTATGCCCCATAAATTCGGCAATCTTCCGTTGTCTCAAAATATTTTGGTTGAGGCGTATATGCCGGTTTCGTCAATTTCGCCACGAATCAAAAATCAATCTCGAATTTCGCCTTAACGGAAGTTCCCAGACTGTTGTAAAACTTCCCGTAGTTCGGGCTGCCCGTGTTGTTCTGCACGTCGCGCGGGTTAAAATGATTCGTCAGATTAAACAGCGCAACGCCGATTCGGGCGCGTTTGTTGTCGAAAAACGGCAATTTAAAGCCTTTTGTAACCTGTAAATCGAGCGAAATATATGTGGGAAGCCGTCCGGCTTCGTTTCGCTTTCCGACAAAATCCAGACGTTCATTGACTGCCGAAAAAGGAAAGCCTGAGCGAATCTCGAACAGAGGCGAGACGCGAATGTCGTATTTTTTGGACACGTCGATTTGTCCGTATAAAAGAAGACGGTGCGGCGCGTCGAACGGCAAGCGCCCGTATTCGTTCGTTCGCACGACGAAGGAAGGCGTATCGCCCAGGAATCTGTCCGCCGTGTTCAAATCGCCCAGAGAGCGCGAGAAAACGTAAGAAAAATTAAATTGTCCCAAACTCGGTTTGTTATAAACGAGCAGAAATTGCAGCTCGTCATAGCGCGAACGCCCGCGACTGTTGAGCTGAAGCGCGCCCGTATTGCCCGTTCCCGAAATCGGTTCAATCAGCAAATCGTTTTTTGTAAATCTTTCGAGAAAGCCGATGCGGGCGGTGAAATCTTTGGTGATGCCGCGGTCAAGCGAGAGGCTGTAACGAACGCTGCGCGGCGTGCGAAGCGATTCTCCGATTTGATTGCTGAAAAAGCGCGGAGGGTCAATCACGGTTACGCCGTCAGCGGCGAAATTCGTCACGACGCGCTGCGGAATTTGTTCGATTGCGCCGTTTGGCTGCCGGTCGAAATAACCGGCGTTTGATAAAGAACGGTCGAAGAAAATTCCTACTCCGCCGCGAATGATGGTTCGCTGGTCTTTGAGCGGCACATACAAAAACGAAAAACGCGGCGCGAGATTATTCCGCCGCGTTACGCCATCGCGGTCAAAGCGCAAGCCGTAATCGAAAGTCAACTTCGGACTTAATACCCAGCGGTCTTGAACGAACGCGGCGGCTTCGGTGTATTTGAAATCAACCGGCGCGGCGTTTGTAAAATCAATTCTCTGCGCCGAAGTTCCATTGAAACGGCGAATGGAAATCGAGTTGTAACTAAGCTGACCGCCGACGCTCGTGCGGTCTAACTCGAAGCCGGTTTTGACCGAATGGGTTCCGTAAAATTTCAGTGGGCGAGTGTAATAAGTTTCCTGCCATTGAATTCTTTTTGTGCGGCGGCGCGTGTCGGCGAAATAGCCGCCGGAATTTGTCTCGGGCGCGATTGTAAAAGGCTGGTTGGATTTAGCGAAAACGTCAACGTCGAAAGTTTTATAAGATATTTCCGACGATAAAAACGAAGCGTCTTTAAACACGACCTGCTCGGAAATCGAAAAGAGCGTTCCGCGCTGTTTATAATTCGGCGTCGCCTGAGCCGGGTTGAAAGTATCGAGTCCCAAATTGCGAATCTTTTGCGGAAATATTGCCGCGTTGAATTTCAAGACGTTGCTTTTATTGACGTTCCAATCACTTTGCGTAAACGAGTTGAAACCTTCCTGCGCGATGTTATCGTCGGGTTTCGGCAGATTCGGCACGAAGTTGCGCGAGAAACGATACTCAAAAGATTGCAGGAAAAACAATCTTTTCGGGATAACCGGACCACTTAAAGTGACGCGCGGGCGAAACGAATCGATTTTCGTCGAAAAGACGTTGTGAAAAGTCGGGAAAAATCTGGCGACGGCAACCTTGAATTTTTCGCCACCGCCTTTTGTTTGCAGGTTGGTTACGCCGCCCGTAAATCTGCCGAACTCCGCCGAATACGGATTTTCCTCAATCTGAACGCTGTCGGCGGCTTCGAGCGGAATATCGAAGGCGAGCTTACCCGTTACCGGGTCGGTTACGTCCGCGCCGTTGACCGTGTAGCTGCTTTGACCGGCGCGCGTGCCTTTTAAGTAATCGTTGCCGCCGCCGTCGCGCACCACGCCGGGCGTCAATGAAATCGCGTTTTGATAATTGTCGGTGCGAAGCGGCTGGGTTTTTAATGTCTCCGAACGGACGACGTTGGATGTCGTCGTCTCGGACGTGCTTAACAAACCTTCTTCGCTGCGAATGGTTACCGACTCGCTGACCGTCGCTGACAAATCAATCTCTAGAGATAAAATCGCGCCCGAAACTAAATTGATTTCTTTCGTCGCGCTCGACAGCCCAGCGGCTTCTATCGTCAAAGTGTAATCGCCGGACGGCAGGTTATCGAAGATAAAATCGCCCGCCGCGTTTGAAATGGTTTTTATCGGCTTATCGGGCGTAGCTTTGTTGACTAAGGTTAGCCTCGCGCCCTCGATGACGGTAACGCTCGATTGAGAATTTGCCGCCGCTGCTCCGCCTGCTGCCACTGCTACGACGGTGCCCTTAATCGTTCCCGCGTCGCCGGAAGTCGCTGCGGCAAAAACTGTTTGTCCGCAACCGACGATTAGCAGTGTGAGGAGCGCGCGGACAAGCCGATTAAAAAAGGACGTTCGGGGCGCAGTTTTTTCTCGTCCGTTCACCGTGCACCGCTTTTTGGCTTTCATACCAGAGCGTTTAGGGCAATCGTTGTGCCTTCTGTAAAAACCTTATTTTTCGGACTTTCGAGTGTTCAGATATACTGATTACAGTGGCAGTGCGCCGCCTTTGATTGGGTCTGCGGGCGGCAAATTGTCGCCGCTTGCCTTTAGCGTTTTGCCTTAATGTTTTAATAAACTATTGAGAAATGCACATTTACTTAAGCGGAACGAACTTTGCATTTATTTTTCTATTAATGGCTTGGTTGGTAATCTAACGCTTAATCTGAAAATCAACGAAAAATAATCAACTGTTTGGAGAAAAACATGAAACGACTATCAATTTTATGTGTTCTGTTTTTGGCGGGAACAGTTTCCGCTCCGGCGCAAAACAATAATCAATCCAGACAATTTACTGATGATTTAATGCAGAAAGACTGCCAATTTGAAACGAGCGGACGAAATCAGTTTTTCATACTCGAACCCGGTTATCAATTAACATTGGAAAATAAAACGGGCGGGAAATTAGTAGTTACCGTTTTGAACGAGACGAGAAAAATCGGTAATACGGATACGCGCGTCGTCCAAGAAAGCGAATCGGAAAACGGAAAAACCGTTGAGATTTCTAGAAACTTTTTCGCCTTCTGCCGCGCAACCGGAAGCGTTTATTATTTCGGCGAAGAAACCGACCTCTACAAAAACGGCAAGTCGACGAAAGGCGAAGATTCGTGGACGGCGATAGGCGCAAACCGCGCGGGCGTGGCGATGCCCGGACTCGTTCTGCTCGGCGCGAGATATTATCAGGAAATCGCCCCCGGCACGGCGATGGACCGAGCCGAAATCATCAGTCTGAACGAAACGAAACAAACGCCGGCGGGGACTTTTGCGAATTGTTTGAAAACCGAAGAAACCACGCCGCTCGAACCCAAAGAAAAGGAATATAAACTCTATGCGCCGGGCATCGGACTCATTCAAGACGAAGATATGCTCCTCACCAAATACGGTTTTATCAAATCAAATTAAGCGATTTTTAAAACAGCGAATTACTTGCCTTTGAAGTCGAAAGTGTAGCGCAGCAAAAAAGTGTGGCGCGGCGACGTTTGCCCGTAATCGGTCGTCAAAACGTATTGGAAAATAAAATTCGGTTTGAACCGCCAGCCGACGCCGTAGTTCGAGTAAAAATCCGTATAAACATTGCGCGCACGCCTGCTCGCCGAAAAAATTCCGTCCTCGAAAATTGATGTGTCGGTCGTGCGCGATTGAGTGAGCGACAAAACCGACGCGCTGACGAAAAGATTTCGCCAAACGTCCGTTTGAACGGCGGCGTGGAAGGACAAAAAACGGGCGCGCTGGCGTTCGGTTTCGAGCAAATCTCCGGTCAAGTCTTCCGCCCGCCGCTGTTTTGAATTGATTAAACCGCCCGTGATGTCAAAGCTGAAAATCGTGCGCGGGCGAAGAACATAACCTAAGCCGAAGCCGAGCGTGGCACGATTGGCGCGGGCGTTTTCGGTCGAATTGTCCGCTGCGCTTTGCAGTCTCTCTCGCGTGTTAGAGAGCAGCAGATTTGCTTCCGCGCCGTAGTAAAGACGACGCGAAAACGCGCCGCGCAGACGAAAACCGAGTTCGGAAGATTTGCCTTTGTTGCGGATAAAATCGAGCGGCTGCGCGATGCCGTTAATAAAGCGAAAACGAACCGCGTCCGTCCCCGAACTGGTGCCGAAACGGTAGAACGCGCCGAATCGCGCCGCGCCGAAATCGTGTTTGACGCCGAACGTCAGCCGCGTTCGATTGACAGCCGAATGCGAGGCGATTTGCTCGGTAAAGTTCGCCGCGCCCGCCGCGCTTTCGGTAACGGTTCGGTTCAAATCTCCGCGCGAAAAAAGCCGCTCGACGCTGAATCCGACGCTTGTCTGTTCGCGGCTGCCGAAACGACGGGCGACAATCATCGAGCCGCTCAAAAGATTGCCGCTCGTCGCGCCCGTCTCCGTGCGAAGCCCGGTTGCGCCGACGGGAAACGGCGGAGAGTCGAGCGGAAAATTGTCGCTCACCGCGAGCGACTGCAAACCGTTGCGGACGTAGCCGAAACTTCCGCCGACCACGCTGCGAAAACGATTGACGGGAAAAAAAATCGTTCCCGTCGGCACGAACGAATAATCGACCGGGCGCGGGCTTCGCAAGCCGAAACGGTCGAGCAATTCTTCTTTGGCGCTGCTCGCCCCGTTGATTGACGGCAGAAAAGTTATTCGCGCTTCGCCGCTCGTGAAAGCGTCGGCGTAAGCGGGATTGTCGAGGCTGTCGAGATGCGCGTCGGGAAAAGCGGCGAAACGCGACGGCAAAGCCGTCTCGCCCGTTTCGATGATGCTTTCGGTCGTTCGCTCATACGCATTTGTTGCGCTCCGCGCATTGCCGTTGCTGTCGTCGGCGTCTTTTTGATTCGCCGCGTCGCCGCGATTTTTATTTTCGCGCTCGCCGACTTCCTTATTGAGCGCATCGCCGGTGAAAAAATTAATCGTCGCGTCGGGTCGCACGACGACGCCTTTCTTGGGTTCGGCAACGAGTTTTTTTGTCGGGTCTTTCAAGCTCGCAACTTCGACCGCGCCTTCTATTACGATCACGCGCGTTTCGCCGAGCGGCTCAACGGTTACGAGAAATTCAGTGCCGCGCACGGCAATCGAAGCGGTCGGACTTTTGATGCGATACGGATTCGGTTTTCCCTGAAAATGATTGATGCGGACACGAATTCGCCCCAAAGTGATTTGCAGCAATTCCCGTAAAGAAGAGGCGTTGCGGTATTCGCCGACGACGACGCGCGAGCCGGGCAGAACGACGATTTGGCTGCCGTCGGTCAAATCAATGACGACGCGCCCGCCGCCTGTCGTATCAATTTCGTCGCCGGGCGCAAGTGCTGCGCCGCGCGCGAGTCTGGTGTTGCCGCCGCGCCCGTTGCCGGAAATTGTCGCTCTGCCGCCAACACTCGTTACGCGCGCTTCGACCGCCGCGTTTTGCGCGTAAACGGCAAAAGGTGTTTCGGAAGCGGCAATCATCAACCAGCCGCACAGAAACAGCCGCAGGAGAAACAGAATTTTTCTCGAATTATTCAACATCCATCCGCATTAAAATTACAAAGTTTTTTTCTGTCAATCACTCCGCCGCGCTCGCTTCCAAATCGGTTTCTTCGGCTTCTTCTTCAGGCGACGCAAGCAAATTGTATCTGGCAATCAGACGCTGAATCGTCCGGCGGTCGAGTCCCAATTTCTCCGCCGCGCGCCGACGGTTGCCGCCCGTTTCCGATAAAATCAAGCTCAAATAGCGCCGCTGAAGTTCTTCCATATTGGGTCGGTCGCCGGCAAGCTCGCGCAAAATTTCCGCCTCCGACGGCGATTCGCTTTTGTTTCGCGTCGCTTCGCCGATAGCCGACGGCAGACAATCGAGCGTGATAATATTTGCGGTCGAAAGCGCGACGGCGCGAATGAGAGCGTTTTCAAGCTCGCGGACGTTGCCGGGAAAAGCGTAAGCCGCGAGCGCGTCACAAACTTCCCGCGTCAAATGCAGATTCGCCTCGTTCGTCTCGGTTATCTTTTTTAGAAAATGCTGCGCGAGAAGCGGAACGTCGACCATTCGCTCCCGAAGCGGCGGCAATTCGACGGTCAAAACGCTCAAACGGTAATAAAGGTCGGCGCGGAATCGCCCGGCTTCGACAAACTTCAGCAAATTTTCGTTGCTCGCGCCGATGACGCGAACATCGACTTCTCTTGTTTCGGTCGCGCCGACGCGCCGAATTTCGCCCGACTGCAAAACTCGCAGCAGACTCGCTTGAAAATTCCCGCTCGTCGAAGCCAACTCGTCAAGAAAAATCGTGCCGTCTGATGCGGCTTCAAAAAGTCCGGCGCGAGTTGAATTTGCTCCTGTAAATGCGCCCTTTTCGTAGCCGAAAAGTTCCGCTTCGAGCAGTGTATCGGTCAATCCCGAACAATTAACCGATACGAATTTCTGACGAGCGCGGTCGCTCAAATCGTGAATGGCGTGCGCGACCAGTTCCTTGCCCGTACCGCTTTCCCCCGTCACTAAAACCGTCGCCGTCGTGCGGGCGGCAAAGGCGATGAGTTTATAAACGGCGACCATCTTCGGACTGCGCCCGACGAGACCGGATTTAGAAAACTCGTCAGGTAAATTCCGTTCGTTCTCTGAAATCTGATTCGCCTTTTCCCTGCGCGCGTCGAGATGGCGGCACAAAATGGCGGCGACTTCGGCAACGGCAAACGGCTTGGCGATAAAATCGCTCGCACCCATACCAAGCGATTCAAACGCCGTTTCGACCGAGCCTTGCGCGGTCATCAAAATTATCGGCAGATTTTTATCGAATTCGCGTAAATTTCGCACGACCGAAAGCCCGTCGCCGTCCGGCATCACGAGGTCGCATACAACGGCGTCGAATTTTCCTGTCTTCAGATGCTCAGCCGCCTCGCGCCCGCTCGATGCAACGGACGTGCGAAAGCCTTTGAGTGACAGACCCGTCTCTAACGTCAGCCGAATCGAAGGCTCGTCGTCAACTATTAATATGTGCGGCTTTACATCCATCACGATAAACAAAATACCGCGCTGCGGTTTTTATTCAGATACGAAATTTTTGACAGTTTATAATACCGTAAATGAACGCAAGATTAATTCGCGCGTTTCTTCCCTCAAATTCCCGTCGCAATCGGAAGGCGAATCGTAAAAGTCGAACCCTTGCCCGGCTCGCTTTCCGCCGAAATACGCCCGCCGTGCAGTTCGGCGATTTCCTGCGCGAGCGATAAACCAAGCCCCGTTCCCGGAATTTCCGCCGTTTCGCGGCGGGAGATGCGATAGAATTTGTCGAAAATGCGCGGCAGATGTTCGTGGCTGATGCCGTAGCCTTCGTCGGCGACGATAATCTCAAGAACTCCGTTTGCCGTTCTCGTTTCAATCGTAATCGAGGTGTGGGGCGGACTGTATTTGACGGCGTTTCCGACGATGTTGGTCAGCATTTGCGCGAGTCTTTCGGCATCGCCGGAAACGGTCGTGTGATTGAGCAGATAAGAATGCACGATTTTTATGCCGCGTTTTGCAGCGAGCGGTTCGAGCATCAGCAAGTTGCGGTCAATCAAAGCTTCGACTGCGACGGGCGCGAAATTTATCTTTTGCGCTCCGGCTTCAAGGCGCGTGATGTCGAGATATTCGTTTATCATCTGCGCCAGCCGCTTGGCTTCTGTGTTAATGGTCAGCAGCATTTTGCGCTGCGGTTCGGGTTCGACCGCATGTTCGGTCAAGAGTTCGCTCATTCCCTGAATTGCGGTGAGCGGCGTGCGAAGCTCGTGTGTTACAAGGGTGATAACGTCGTTTTTGGTTTTTTGCAGCTCGCGGTGCTGCGTGATGTCGGACAGCGTGGCGACGATGCCGAGCGCGTCGCCCGCGTCCGTTTCGTCTCGCCCGACGACCGCCGCCATTCGCAAAATGTAGTGTCGCGCATCGGTTTTACCGACCGTGATTTCGCGCTCGATTGAATTTTGGTCAATCGTTAATTCGGCGAGCGCGTCTTCCGCTTCTTCCCGCAACCCGGCTAAACTGTTTTCCGCATCGAAAAGTTGCTCGAAAATGTTTGTGCCGAGCAACTTTCGTTCGGACAGATTAAAAATCCGCACGGCGCTTTTGTTGGCGAAAACGATTTGTCCCTCGCGGTCAGTAATCAGCAAGCCGTCCTCAATCGAGCGCAAAGCGGAATCGACGAAGACTGCGCGCTTAATCAAATCGCGCGACAGAAACCCTAGCGCGTTAGATTTCCATTCGAGTCCGCGCGGCAAGTAGAATTTATCGGCTGCGAAATTGTTTTCGAATTCGATTTCTTCGCCGGTTTCAAGATGCGGAGGATTAGAATCGGGCGATAACCGCCTTTGCCCGTTGGTGAAAAGATGCTTTTCGGCGGAGACGAGTTCATTGATGCTCTCGTCCAAAAACGCGCTGGCGACCAAGGAGCGGCGAAGCAGCGCGAGCGGCGCGGCGACAATAAAAGAAACGAGCATCGGAATAATCGGAGGATTGATAAAACCGTGAACGAACGTCAAATAAGAACCGAAAAAAATCAATCCGAGCATAGCGGCGAGAACACCGATTTGCTTTAACGCTTCGTATTTTCCCTGAGCCAAACCGAGCAAAATTATCACGGCGAGCGCCGTCAGAGCGGCAAGAAGCGCGGCTGCCGAATCGGAAACGGGCTGGTAAAAACGCCCGCGCAAAATCGTATTTATCGAATTGGCGAGAATCTCTACTCCTGGCATCAAATCGCCGTGCTGGTCGCCTTCCGCATTCTCCGTATGAACGAACGGCGTGGCGATTCTATCTCCGAGCGTCGCGGCGGTCGCGCCGATTAAAACGTATTTTCCGCGAAATCTTTCTGGCGCGATTTTTCCGTCTAAAACATCCGCGAAACTCAACGTCTGCGCGGCGAAAGAGCCGCTTCCGCCGATATAATCAATCGTCATCCGCAGCGGCTGAATTGTCGTAACGCCGCCGCTCGCGTCTTTATTTTTGACGAACAAATTTCGCTCGATTGGGGTAAACGGAATTTTTCTCGTGCCGACGCGCACGAAGCGATTCGTTTCGCTGATTTCGTCCGCGTTCAAATTATCGCCGATGCGCACCGTTTCGACAGCTAATGCCCAGCGCGATTCGCCGTCGTCGTCCGCCAATTTGAGAAGCATTTCGCACGCTTCGCCGTCGCGCTCGGTTTCGACGTTGACATGTCCCGCGCCCCCCGCCGCCGTTTCGATTTCCGGCAAGGAGCGCAGCCATTCCGAACGGGAAAGTTCGGGCGTATCGCGGTTTTCAATCAACTGCTCTGATGCGACGACATTTCCGGCTTTTTTGATTGCGTCTCTCAGGGCTTTGTCTTCCGCCGCGTCGGTCGGCTCGGAATACAAAACGTCGAGCGCAATCGCTTTCGGCGCGCCTTCTGAAATTTTATCCAAAGCCCGCGCCGAAAGTGTGCGTCGCCACGGAAATCGTCCCAAACGATTTATGCTCGCTTCGTCAATCGCCACGATGACAATATCGTCCGGTTCCGGCAAATCGCCGCGCGTTCGCATCAAAAAATCCTGCGCGTAAGTATTGAGTCCGGGCGCGCGCCACGAGGCGAACATTCCCGCCGTCGTCGCCGAGAGGACAATCAAAACGAACCACGCCGCGCGGTTAAACCGCTGCCAGCGGCGCGTCGTCTGTGTTGTCTCGTCCGTTTTCATTTATATTTCTCGCGTGTCGCCGCTCGTCTCGATTGAAAACCATTTCTCAAGCAAAATTAATTTTCACTCGTTTTTACGGGATACGGTGCGAATCACACTTCAGGCTTTGCGCGTCATTTTTTGCGCCGAAGCGCGCCTGCTGCATTTCGCTTCGGTGCGAAAGCTCATAAAGGCTTTCGGCAATTCTTATACCCGCGCGGAAATCTTGATTTTTATGAGTTTAGCAAACTGCAATTCGATTTTCCTGTGGCAGCGTGCCGCCCCGAACAAACGATAACGGCGGCAATTTGTCGCCGCCGAAAAACGGTCGAACGATGCTTATACAGTTTATTTTTCGGACGGTTTCACGGGAAAGACGACGCTGAAGCTGCTGCCGGTTTCGTCTGATGAGGCGAGTTCGATTTTGCCGTCGTGAAGCGAGGCAATCCATTGAGCGATGGCTAGTCCGAGACCCGCGCCGCTCGTCATCGTATCTTCGGCGCTGCGGCTGCGCGCTTTATCGCTGCGGTAAAAACGCTCGAAGATTTTAGTCTGCTCGTCTTTTGAAATGCCCGCGCCTGTATCCTTAATCGTTATTCGGTAATTAAGCGCGTTTTTTTCTACCGCAATCGAAACCGCGCCGCCCGTCCGATTATATTTAATGGCGTTGTCGAGCAAGTTAATAAACAAGCGGCGCAATAACTGCTCGTCGCCGCGCATCGGCATCTCTTCCTTCGCCGAGAAGTCGAGCGAGACGTTTCGCTTTTCCGCCAAAACGCGCACGGCGCGCACGCAATCGGCAAGAATCTCGTCCAGATAGATTTCCGTCAAATTCGTGCGAAACTGCCCGGCGTCGGCGCGTGCCAGAGTGAAAAGGTCTTCGACGATGCGTGTCAGGCGCTTGCTCTCGTCGTGAACGACCGTTAGAGATTCGCGGTATTCCGCCGCCGTTCGGTCGTCTTTAGAGAGCGTAACTTCCGATTCGCCGCGCACGATTGCGAGCGGCGTGCGAAGCTCGTGCGAGGCGTCCGCCATAAACCGGCGCTGCTGCTCGGATGCATTTTCGAGCTGCTCGAACGCCTCTTCGAGCCGCGCCAGCAGTTGATTAAAAATCTGCGCCAAATTCCCAAGCTCGTCTTTTTCATTTTCGACCGGCAGCCGCGCGTGCAAGTTAGTGGCGCCGATATTCGCGGCTTGGCGACTCATTTCGGCAACGGGAGCGAGGCTTTTTCTGGCGAGAAAATAGCCGCCCAAACCCGTCAGCAGAAGCGCGAACGGAACGGCGACGAAAAAGATTGACCGCAGTCGATGAAGAAAATCCGTTTGGTCTTCTAAAGAATACAGAATGAATAATCGGTATTTGTCGGCACTCGATTCGAGCGGGACGGAGTGAACGCGAAACCGCTCGCCCCCTAACGTGATCGATGAATAGGAATGCCCAAAAACATCGGCTTCGAGCAAAGCCGTATCGAAATCGGCGTCAGCCGTCGTCGTAGCGATGCGGCGATTGCTGCCTGCGGCATAAACGGCGAAAACGTAATCGTGAAAATGCGATTCGTCGACCGCTTCCCGAATGTCGTTCTCGAAAAGAGATTTTTCCAGCTCGTCCGATTGTTCGGCGTCGAGCGACGTTTTAAAATTCCGCGCCATTTCCGCCAGATTCTCGTCCGCCACATCAGCCAAAACGCGCACGACGAGAAAATACGTCAGTCCCGCAAAGACAATCAGCACCAGTGCCAGAATGCCGACATACCAGACTGTCAATTTAATTCGGATGGAATTAAGCATTTTCCTCTAAAACGTAGCCCGCGCCGCGTCTTGTGTGAATAAGCTGCGCCCCGAAACCTTCGTCCATTTTCGAGCGCAAACGCCGGATATAAACGTCGATCAGATTAGAAAAAGCGTCGAAATTTTCGTCCCAGACGTGTTCGGCAATCTCGCTCCGTCCTAAAACCTTTCCTTTTTCACGCGCCAGATATTCAAGCAGTGCATATTCTTTAGTCGTCAGAAAAATCTCGCGCCCGCTGCGCCGGACTTTTTGCGCGATTGTATCAATCTCTAAATCGAGGATGAGAATTTTCGGCGGACGAACTTCCCCGCTTCGCCTGAGCAGAGCGCGCAGCCGCGCCAGCAGTTCTCTGAATTCAAACGGCTTCGTCAAATAATCGTCTGCTCCGAAATCAAGCCCAAAGATTTTATCGTCTATGGCGTCTCGCGCCGTCAGCATCAAAATCGGCGTTTTTATACCGTCGGCTCGCAGCTCGCGGCAAACGGCGAAGCCGTCTTTGACGGGCAGCATCACGTCGAGAATTACGGCGTCGTAACGGTTGATTGAAGACAAGTATAAACCTTGCTCGCCGTCGGGCGCGGCATCGACGGCGTAGGCATTCTCACGCAATCCCTTGCTCACGAAATTCGCAATTCGTTCATCGTCTTCAACTAGTAGAATTCGCATAACCCGGAGTAAAACTTTGCCAAAAAAAAGACAGATTTGTTTCCCGTTTAGAAATTCCACGCGAGAGCCGCCGCGTAAGTTCGGTTGCGCGGGTCATATTGCGGAAGGACGCGCGGAAAATATTTTTCCATTTTCGTTGTTTTCTTCGTTCCGTCCGGCAAATCTAAATTGGTGTCATGATGCCGCGAAAAGACGAAATGCCCGACGCCGTAACCGATGACGCTGCCGACTAAAACATCGCTCAGGAAATGATTGCGACCCGTGTAGCGCGACAAACTGACTGCGGTCGCCAGACCGTAAACGGCGACGCGCACGAGCGGACGGCGCCTTGCGTATTCGCCGTCAATAACCGCGGCGAGCGACCAGATGCTCGTCGAATGACCGGACGGAAAGGAATTGCCGCCCGAAAAAAAACGTCCCGTCCCGCCTTTATCGAGCGGGCGCGGACGTTGCGTAGCGAATTTAACAGTTTGAGCGACAATGCCGCTGTCGATTAACGCTTCGGCTGCTAGTATTCCGGTTTCTCGCGCTCGCATATTGTGCGTAGCTCGTCCGATGAGGTAAAACGCGGCAGCCGCGCCGCCGACGGCGTAACCAGTTCCGAAGCGGCTGACATCGCGGCTGATTCTCAATCTGGTTTCGTCGTTATCGAGCGCTCCTGCGGTGCGCTTGTCAGTGGCAAAAAGGGCGACGGACGCCGCGCCCAGCGGGGCGAGCCAGGAAGCGTCACGCCCGCGTAGATGAAACGGCGAAGTCCAGATAGCATACTGGTCTTTCAAGACGTTGGCGAAAAAACGTTTCTCAAGTGACGGCGAAGGCGTTGCGGCGGGAGTCGGCGAGGGAGCCGGCGAGCCGCTTTGTGCAAAGGACCTGAGCGCAAGAATAAAAATCATCAGCGCGCGAAACAGGAAATAGCACCCGAGATTACGCTTGATTTTAACCGGCGTTAAGCCGGACAATTTAACTTCTCTCTTGTGCGCCTTCATCTTACTCCTTTATCAAACTACAACTCGCCCCTTTCAAATCTCTCAGCCGTTAGATATTCATTTGCCGTAAACGAGAATCACAAAACTGTTCGGCACAATCGCCGGGCGCGGACGCGGGCGTTCGGCGGTCGGTGCGGGCGTTTCGCCGAACTGCGCGGTCGGCAGAAATACCTTGTGCGTTTTTTCGTCCAAAGCCATCGTTCGTGCGCCTCTCATCGTCGTTACGTTTTCGGCGACTGTAAATTTATCGGCTTTCCCTTCGCTGATGATTGTTAAAGTTCCCGCGCCGTTTGAGGCAAAAGCGAGTTTAGATTTGGCGTCAAATGCCGCTGCGTCTGTGCCGTCGCCGGTCGGTATGTCGCCGACGACCTTGCCCGTGTCGTAATTGACGACAATCATTTTCTGGTTCGAGCAAACCGCAAATAAGCGATGCGTTTTGCGGTCAATCGCCAAGCCGGAAGCTTCTTCGCCGGGCGCAATCGACCAGCGCGATTTGACTTTAAGCGTGCGTGCGTCGATGGCGGCGATTTCCGACGTGTCTTCAATGTTGACGAAAACCGTGCCTTTCAAATCCGACTGCGCGAATTCCGGTTTGCCGCCGAGCGGAATCGTTCCCGCAACTTTTCCCGTAGCCGCTTCGATGACGGTCGAGTCGGAACTGCCGCCGTTAAATGTGAAAACGCGGTTCGTCGCCGCATCAAACAAAATCGCGTCCGGGTTTTTGCCGACCTTTATCGTGTCAATCGCTTTCAAAGTTTTCAAATCGAAAACGGTAACCGAATTGTCGCGCCCGTTTGAAGTAAAGCCGCGCCCCAATTTGTCGGCAACGGCGATGCCATGAACGCCGTTCGTGTTTGGAATTTCGCCGACCACTTCGTAAGTGTCGGTGTCGATGACGACGACTTTCGTCGCGTGCGAAACGTAAAGGCGATGCGCTTCGGCATCATCATAAACGTAGTCCCAACCGCCTTCGCCGCCGACCGCGATTTGTTTGAGCAGGTGATACCCGCTCGGAGCCGTAGATTTAGACGCGGTTTTTTGTGCGGTGCAAATGCCCGCGCAGAAAAGAGCGAGAACGAGCAGTGCGAAATGTTGTTTGATTAGTGTTTTCATAGTTTTTATTCGAGAACGATTACTGCTTTTTTGATTAACCGAAAATTTCTGTTTTTGAATACTTCCCTTTCGTTTAACGAGCCGATCATATTTCAAAAGCTAAACTGTAATTCAAATCTGAGCCGGCGATTGCCTCCGCTTTGACGACCGCCGCCAAAACCGAAACCACTGGCGAGCGAAACCGGCTCGCCAAACAGCGGAGAACTCAAATTTCCGACGGGCGTACCGCCGTTGGTGCGGTTAAAAAGATTTCTGATTTGAACGGATAATTCCAGCTTATAAGGGCTTTCGTCATCATCACCGCCGCTTTGCTGCCCCCCGCCACTACTGCCGAACGGACTGTTTGTGCCGGTTCGATTGCTGTTGTCGCCGACGCTTGCGGCTTGTTTAGACGCTTTCTTTTTTCCGCCGCCGAAACCGAACTCTCTGGCGGCTCGAAGATTGACGACGAAAAATTCCGGTCCGCGACCGTAATTTCGCGGGATGATTGTCTGACCGGAGGCGGGCTGCAAATCGAAATTACCGAATGCCGTCCGCGCCACGCACGAACGTATATTCGGATTCGCCGCTGTCCCGAAATTGCATTGACGATTTAAATCCGTAGCAAATGCCGGTCGGTCGTTGAAAATCGTGTCGCCGTTAAAATCGCTGCCGGTTGTAATATTAAACGGAACGCCGGAACGAAACGTGATAAACGGGCTGAGACTAATACCCAGCGGCGCTTTGACGTTGCCGCCGAGAACAAAGCGATGGCGAATATCTACCAGCGAATTGCCGTATTCGCCCGATAAATCATATTGATTTGCCGGAAATGTTCCCGCGCCGTCCGAATCGCTTTTCGCCGCGCCGAAGGCGTAGTTGCCGAAAAGCGAAACTTTCTCCGAGAAATTTGAGCGGAAGTTGAAAATAATTTGATTTTGAGTGAAGCGCCCGGTCGATTCGTATTGAAAAACATTTCCCGCCGCAGAATTCGGACGAACGCCATTGATTGGAGCGTTGATGTTGCGCGACCGCAGCAGTCTTTTCGTCTGCGCGAAAGTATAAGTCGCGCTCAAAGTCGTTTTAAAAGGCAATTGGCGTTCGACGCTGAGAGCGATTTGGTTCGTATAGGGTGATTGCAGATTCGGAGAAACGACCCGCGTCGTCTGTGGCTGGGCAAAGGATGTTAAAGATTGAATGCTCGGCACGTTTGAAACGCTGCCATTTCTGGCGAAAACAATCTGGTCTAAAATATTCGGGTCCGTAATGACGAATTGCTGTTGATTGATTCCGTTAAAACGCAGCGATTGCAGCGTTAATCCTTCGCTGAAACGGTCGTAGAAAACGCCGAAGCCGCCGCGAAAAACAGTTTTCGGTTTGTTGTTTCCGTCTGCGCCCGGCGAATAAGCGAAACCGAAGCGGGGCGCGAAATTAAAATCGCTCGATATATTCGTCTGCGTTTCATAACGCAAACCGAACGAGAGCGACAATTTCGGACTGACGCGCCAATCATCCTGCGCGAATACACCCAAATCGGTTCGTTTAACGCTTGCCTGCGGATTTCCTCCGGCAATCGAAAACTGTGACGGACGCGCTCCCGGAGTGCGTAAAATCGTGTTCCGGTATTGGTCGAGACTGGTAAAAGTAAATGTTCCGGCAAAGTTGCTCGGCGAAGCGTCTGTAATACTAATACGCCGCAGTCGCCCGCCGATTTTGAGCGTGTGATTTTTTAGGATAATGGATGTGTAATTTTGCAGCTCAAGGCGGTCTTCATTGGCAAACGCCGAACCGATGTTCGCGCCGCCGCCCGTAAAAGCGTCGAGAACCTGAATTGTCGGCGCGGTGTCAACGCTCGTCTGTGTAGCGCGGCGGCGGATATACTGAAACCGCGCCTCATTGATAATCGAAGGTGAGATGACCGCCGTATCCGTCAGGCGCAGAGTGTGTTCGCTGTCTTGCGAAGCAAAAGCGCGGGACGGTAAATCGAAACCGCCCAAACCGGCGTTTGCCGTCTTCGACGTTTCATAAAAATACCGCGCCGTGAGCGTGTTATTCTGGTTAATCTGAAAATCAAGGCGCGGGCTGAATTCGGCGGTTTTCAGCGGAGCCAAAAGGCTCTGCTGAAACGCAGTCGTATTTAAGTTCGGGTCGAGAATCTGCGCGTTGACAAGAGCGTTGTTATCAATATCTTCTTTCTCAAAATCGACGAAAAACGAGGCGCGTTTTTTAATCAGCGGACCGCCAAAGTTACCGTTAATATTACGCAGTTGAAACGGCGGACGATTTGCGGCGAACGGATTGCGCGAGTTAAAAGATTCGTCTTCAAATTCGCTGCCGATCTCACCGCGCCATTTGTCGGTTCCGGGTTTAGTTAAAATCTCGATGCGACCCAAGCCTAGACGATCATACTCGGACGAAAAAGGATTCTGGTTGACGCGAATCTCCCTGATAGAATCGCGAGGCGGAAGCCTGCCGCCCGAAAAACCGTCAATAAAAACTTCGCCGCCGTTCGGTCCCGCTGCAGGACCGGCGAGAGCTTGCAGCGCGGCTTCGAGTTCCGCCGGATTATCAGGTAGGGCTTTGATGTCTTCTTGATTTAAAACAATCGCGCTGGCGTTCGCTTCCGGGTTGGTGTTGATAATTTGTTCGCCGCCGACGTTCACTTCCGCATTAACCGTAATTGAAAGCGCGACGTCAAGCGTCAGGGTTTTTCCCGCAGTAACGTCGGTCTCGGAATTTTCATACAGCGCGAAGCCCGGCGCCGCAACTCTAACGACGTATCTTCCGGCGGCGAGATTGCTGATTGCGAACAAGCCGTCCTGATTTGACTGCGCGGTTTGTTCCGTGCCGTCTGCGCTAACAATTGTTACGCTCGCGCCCGCGACGAGCGCGCCCTGAGCGTCAACGACTTTGCCGCGAATCGCTCCGTTACTAGTTGTCGTCTTCTGGGCATTTGCTGCAATCAACAGCAATGCGATTAGCGAACATAAAGCCGCGCTTTGTTTTATTAAGTTTATAAATAGCGAATACATAATATCTGCGGGCTGGGATAGCCCATTTAAATAATTTTTATTAAAATCGTTGCCGATTTTTAATTCCGCCTCTTTAACGATAATTCTTTAACAGTGCCGAAGTATTGAAAATTTATTAAAGACCTTTTGACCACGAATTAGAAAATCAGGAAAAATTTGACCTGAAAAATCAAATCGGTAATATACGAAACAGTCGGTCAATAAATAGCGTTAGCGACAACATCGGAGAACCTCACGCTTTGCTTCACAATATCAACGGGGGATAAAGTTCCGCAAAAGATTCGGCTTTCAGATTATCAGGGGAAAGATGAATAGAAGATTAACAAGGAAGATTATTTACTCGTGAAGTTGCCGGTTTTATCGCCTGTGAAGCACTTAAAACTCTGCGGCTCAAACAAATTTAATCTATTATGACAAACAGTTTCGCGGCAGCCAATGATTCTGAACTCGAAGGCTCAAAACAAAAAACTACCGCTCCGGCATTCGTTCTAAAAAAAGTGCGGCAAGAGAGAGAGGGTCAAACCGTGCTGGACGGCATTAATTTGGAAATCGCGGCGGGAGCGATCACCGCCCTCATCGGTCCGTCGGGCGCGGGTAAAACTTCGCTGCTGCGGCTTCTTAACCGGCTTGATGACGCGGCGAGCGGCGAAATTTTTTACCGCTCGCGTTTGATTACAGAATATGCGGTTCAAGCCTTGCGGCGGCAAGTCGGTTTCGTCTTTCAAACGCCGGTAATGTTTCCCGGCAGCGTCGCCGACAATCTACGCAAGGCACTGGAATTAGCCGGAAAAAGCGTCGCCGGTTCTCAGGATTTGATATTCGAGATGCTCGCGCTCGCCGAACTTGATTCCGATTTTGCGGAGCGGGACGGCTCACGCCTATCTGTAGGACAAAAGCAGCGCGTTAATATCGCCCGCGCTCTGGTGAACGCGCCGGAAGTTCTGCTCATGGACGAGCCGACTTCTGCGCTCGACCCGGAAACGGCTGACCGTCTGATGGAAACCGTTCGCCGCCTCGCGCAAGATAAGAAAATAACAATCGTGATGATTACGCATCGCCTGTCGGAAGCTCGCCGCGCGAGTGATATGACGATTGTGATGGAAGCGGGTCGAGTAATCGAGACGGGCGCGACCGATTATATTTTCGAGGAGGCGACGAATTCGCGCATTCGCGAGTTTTTGGACGGAGGGAAATAAGAAAATGTTTTTATCCGTGTTTTTACTTTTCCAGGAATCAGGCGCGGCAACAAATTCTCCAATCGCCGACGTGTCGTGGCTCGACGTGTCGCTGGCGCTCGGTCTCGTCCTGATTGCCGTCGGCATTTCGCGCTGGCAAAAGCTCGGACTGGTTAAGGATTTTATCACGGGAGCGATTCGCACTGTCGTTCAACTGGTTCTCGTCGGCTACGTGCTAATCTATATTTTTGCGTTCGACCGCTGGTATATAACGCTCGCAGCGCTCGTGTTGATGCTTGTTGTGGCGACGGACGCAGCGGTTGGGCGGCAGAAGAAAGCCGTTTCTGAACTTAAATGGATTACCGGTGCGGCGATGCTGCTCGGTTCCGGTTTTACGCTTCTTTACATTACGACGCTCGTTGTGCGCGTTCATCCCTGGCATGATCCGCGCTATTTGATTCCGCTGTTCGGGATGATTGTCGGCAGCAGTATGAACGGCGCGGCGATTGCCATCGAACGCCTCAATGGTGAAATGGAAACGCGTGCGGGCGAAATCGAAGCCTATCTCGCGCTCGGCGCAAATTACCGCCAAGCGTCCGTGCAGCCGCTTCGACAGGCATTGCGCGCCTCTCTTATTCCGACCGTCAATGGTTTGATGGTCGTCGGTATCGTTACTTTACCCGGGATGATGACCGGACAGATTCTCGCCGGCGCGTCGCCTTTAACCGCCGTTCGCTATCAAATAATCGTCGTTTTTATGCAGGCGGCAGCAGTCGCTATTACGACTGCAGTTGTTGCACTCTGGTATCGGCGGATGTTTTTTACTTCCGCTCTGCAGCTCAAACCGCGCTCGGCGGAAAATGTATAACAGGTGCCGACCGAACAAAGACTATTATTTGATTCTTTGAAAGTTTGTTGGATGCGGCAAAATATGAAATGTCATTCAGATTTCTTAATGTTTTGCGTTAAAAACGAACGAAATTTTTGTTCCTTTTAGCGCTTTTACGAGTCGGTTTTCAGGTGAAATTATGTGACAGGCGTGTTTGCGTCCGATAACATAAAAGAATGGATAAATCTTATTAGGTTAAATAAAGGGATAAAAGGTTAGGCATCGCTTTAAGTTTTTTACTTAATCGAAAGTTACTTCACATAACTCCAAAGTTAATTTTCACTCGTTACATTTCGAGTTTTGGAGGTTAATACTCCACCCTGGGGCTTATTAAAGATTTTTAAATTTTGTATTTTAAGTCATTACGAGAGAGTCATTTTGTAGTGAGTTAAAAATTTGAATTAAAGCAGTTTCTCTGACTTTTGAATTTCTTATCTAAAGCCTGGCGTTTAATAAAACGCCTTTTGCTGAAAGTGATAACGGCTGAAACATTATTACCTGTCGGAAGTTCTCGCCCTTTGAATCATCTCTTGGATTGTTTCGGCTTCGCCAATTTCATAAACACTTATCAGTCCATCTTCAATAGTAAAGATTTGATGAACTGTCGCATCTGCAAGCAAATTGCCTTGCAAATCTTTGACGATTTGATGAACGGTGACAATTTCTCGGTTGTTTTCGTCAGTCTCGAACCTTAACGTCTCAAGCTGCGGTTGAATCGCCTTAAATTGATTGGTCCAGTATTGGCGCACCGCGTCGCGTCCATAAACGAAACCGCCTTCGAGTCCGTTCGCCCATTTCACACGGGAGCGCATCGAGGAGATGATTGTTTCAATCTCGCGTCGGTTAAAAGCATCGTATAAATTTTGCAGAAACTCCTTATTTGAACTCATAATTATTCACCATATATTACGATTACCGTTAAAACAAGAAAGCAGCACAATTTTGATTTACTATCAATCAGTGCAAAAATTTACACTGATTGATAGTTAGTAAAACTTACTGAGGCAACTACATTATTATCTTTATTTTTTATCGGTTAAGAAGACGAAAGGCGAAGCAATCAAAGACAACAATCCCAAGCCTTGTCCCGGCATTTCGGTAAATAATCCGAAATACAAACCCGCAATCATCATCGTCAATCCCAAAATTAACCGAACCGTTCCGGCTAGTTCCGGGGAGCCGGCGTTTACATTCATTTCAGTTGCATAGTTCGTCATATTAATCTCCAAAAGTTTTTAGTTTTATTTAACTGGCTTAATGCCGATTTGGGTTCGTTTCAAGCAATCGCGGCGGCATCGAAATTCGTGTCAATCGCCCGCGCGCGCCAGACAGAAATTTCCTCTTTGACTCGTTCGAGCTTGGCTTCGATTCCGTCGAATGCAATCGCGCCGAGCGGCAAGGCGAAACGGCGGATTCGCCGATTCGACGGCTTCGATGATGACGCGCACGGCTTTCGCCGGGTCGCCCGCGATATTCTTGAATTCCTGAAAAGTTTCGATTGTCTGCTCGGTCGAAGGATAAACTCTCGGCAGCGAATTTTCGGCGAAGACCGCATTTGCGAAACCGTCGGTGGAAAACGGTCCCGGCTCGACAATCATCGTCTTTATGTTGTGCGCGGCGAGTTCGCCCGCCAGCGCTTCGGTAAGTCCGGCGAGCGCGAATTTCGTCGCCGAATAAATGCCCAAAAGCGGCATCGCTGAAAATCCGACATTCGACCCGATATTGACGATATGACCGCTTTGCTGCTCGCGCAACACCGGAAGAGCTTCGCGCGTGACGTTCAAAACGCCGAATAGATTCGTCTCAAACTGCCGTCTGATTTGCTCGTCGCTCGATTCTTCAATGGCGCCGACCAGAACGTAACCGGCGTTATTGACCAGCACGTCAATGCGTCCAAACTCTTTGACCGCTTCTGCAATCGCCTCTTTCACGTCCTTTGTGTTGGTTACATCGAGTTTGACTGCCCGCGCCGTTTCGGGATATTTTTCAACCAAATCCTGCAAAACTTCGGGTTTTCGCGCCGTGGCGACGACTTTATCGCCTTTCGCCAAAACTTCTTCCGCCAAAGCGCGTCCAAAACCGCTCGACGTTCCCGTGATAAACCAAACTTTATTTTCGCTCATATTTTTTCCTTTTTACCTTTTTGTGTTTTCTAGTTATTTTCCGCTTTCATTGTTATTTGACATTTATACAGATATACAATCGTCTATATAAGTATCAAAAAAAATGAAAAATTATTTAGCTGTTAATTTCAAGCGGCTTTGCAATTCATCGATGTATTCGTTCATCGTCTCGGAATTTGCCGTAAAGTATTTAAACTGCCCTTCGCTGCGCGGAACGATTAAATCGGCTTCGGTCAATTCCTTCAAATGATGCGAAACGGTTGCCTGTGCAACCTCAACTGTTTCGCAAACGCCGCCTGAACACATCCCGCCCGCTTTGTTCGACGAGATGGTTTGAAAAATATCAAATCTTCTCGGGTCGGAAAGCGCCTTGGCTACTTTTTGAAATCTTTTATCGTCCATCTATTTCACCTGACAATAGATATATTGACAATCATCTATATTTTTGTCAAGCGCTAAAAAGTAAAAGCGCTAAAAATGTGTCTGCCCAGTCAGCAGTGACTCATAAAGTTTTAATCCTTGTCCTTTTCTAAACCGGTTTCACCGCGCATTAACTTTTTCTCTCCGACTTTTTCCGTTCTCGGTTCGAGATGCCCGCCGAACTTTTCGCGCATCGCCGATAAAACTTTTTCGGCGAATGTGTGTTCCTGGCGCGAGCGAAATCGCGTGTAAAGTGCCGACGTTAAAACTTCGGCGGGAACGGCTTCTTCGAGCGCCGCTTCAATCGTCCAGCGACCTTCGCCCGAATCCTGCACAAAACCGGAATACTCGCTCAAATCGTGATTTTCGGCGAGCGCGAGCGCCGTTAAATCGAGCAGCCACGACGAGACGACCGAGCCGCGCCTCCACAATTCGGCGATGTCCGGCAGATTCAAATCGTAGCGCCGCTCTTCGGGCAGCGTGTCTTTGTTTGCGTTTTTGAAAATATCGAATCCTTCGGCAATTGCCTGCATCATTCCGTATTCGATGCCGTTGTGAACCATTTTGACAAAGTGTCCTGCGCCCGCTTTGCCGCAGTAAAGATAGCCTTCCGATGCGGTTGATTCGAGATTTTCTCTACCCTTAGATTCTTCGATGTCGCCTCGTCCCGGCGCGAGCGATTTGAAAATCGGCTCGGCTTGTTTGAACGCCGATTCGTCGCCGCCGACCATCAAACAGTAGCCGCGTTCCGCGCCCCACACGCCGCCGCTCGTTCCCGCGTCGAGAAAGCGAATGCCTTTTCTCTTCAGAAGATTGGCGCGCCGGATGTCGTCTTTGAAATTCGAGTTCCCGCCGTCGATAATGGTGTCGCCTTCATCTAAACTTTCGGCAATCTCCATCATCGTATTTTCCGTCACTTCTCCGGCGGGCAGCATTATCCACACGACGCGCGGCGCGTCCAATTTGCTGACCAAATCCCGTAAATCAATCGTTCCGGTCGCGCCTTCGCTAACGAAACTTTTCATCTTCTCGGCGGTGCGGTTGAAAAGAACCAAATCGTGTCCGCCGTTCATTAAACGGCGCGCCATATTGCCGCCCATTCTGCCCAAACCAATCATTCCAATTTGCATTCTTAATTCTCCCAGGGTTTTGATAAATACAGCAAGTTTCGGCAAATTTATTTGCTCGTCTGCCGCCGGGTCGAACAAATAAATATTAACCGACGCTCACTTCTTTATGCTGCCGATGCGCTCTCGACTTCAATATCGGTCGAAGTCGCCAATTCCTGCCAATCTTTCATATCCTTCTCTACTACAGCTATTTTCGCTGCTGCCGAATTGTAGGCATACGATTTTCCTTTCGCAGCGTTTACCCGTTATTGCGCTGCTTGAAAAACTCGTCGTATTTTTTACGTCCTTCCTCGGCGGCAAATCGCAACGGATGAACTCTTTTGACGAGAATTTCCATTGTTTCGGGCTGCGTTTTTAGAATTTCCATAACTTCTGCGATGAATTCGCCGAGCGGCATCGCGTTCGGGTCGTTGGCTTGATGCTCGCCCATCAGATGAGTTGCGACATACGGCGGCACAAGCTCGATGACCTGAATCTTTGTCTCGCGCAGTTGGAAGCGCAGAGATTCGGTGTAGGAATGAATTGCGGCTTTCGTCGCGCAGTAAGTCGGAGTCATCGCCAGCGGCACAAACGCCAAGCCGGACGAGACGGTCATAATCGTCGCCTGCGGCTGTTTTCGCAAAACGGGAAGCAGTTCCTGCGTCAGCCGCATCGGACCGAGAAGATTTGTGCTAACCACCATTTCAACGGCTGATTGAGAATCATTTCCGCTCAATAAATCTTCGGGAATCATCACTCCGGCATTATGGACGACCGTATCAAGCTGTGGAAATTGCTCCGTTACCTACGTTGCGAAAGTTTTAATGCTCTCGAAATTCGCCATATCAACTTTGAACGATTTCATTCCCGGATTCGCACCCGTCGTTTCGTCGAGTTTTTTGCCGTCGCGCCCGGCGACGATTACCTGATTGCCGAGTTTGTGAAATTCTTCGGCAAGCGCGCGCCCGATGCCGGAGCCGCCGCCCGTGATAAAAATTGTATTGTCAGTCATTTTCATAATTTTTATTTTTGATTATCTTTGCTAATCTCTGCTCCTTGATGCTTTGCCGGTTAAATTGCCGGCAAAAATTAAAACTCGCGGCTGTAAATTCTTTATGCGTGTTTCAGCATTTCCGATTTGTATTTCGGGGAAAGCGCTTCAATTTTGGCTTTTAACGCCGCTTGTTCGGCTTCGCTAAGTTTGGGCGGCGCGGTTGTTCGGGACGCAACCGGAGTGCCGACTTCGATAAAAAACTCTTCCTGACCGGCAGGTGAACACAAGCACAGCAGACGCGCCGGTTTTTCGGAACGGTTGTGAAATTGGTGCGGCGCGTTAGCCGGAATGTGGACGGTTTCACCGGCGCGCACGATTCCTTTCCCACCGCGAAAAACGGTCTCGATTTCGCCTTCCAAAACCGTGAACGATTCCTCGAAATCGTGGCGATGCGGCGGCGGACCGCCGCCGGGCGGGACGTGCATATCAATCAGGCAGTATTGACCGTTTGTGTCTTTGCCCGATAAAAGAATCGTGTAGGTGTCACCGACTAATCCGATATGCGGCAATCTCCCGTCCTCGTCAGGCTGCGCGAGCGCGAGACTTCGCTGCAAGTCGTCGGGCGGCAGCGGCGCGATTGCCTGTTTTGACTTTTCCTCAATCGTTTTTGTGTCTGCTTCAGCCATTTTGTGGTTCTCCTTAGCGTTGATTGCTCTTCGACCGTTGTTATTGTAATTCTGCGCGGTCGCCGATTTAAAACGGTTTGAAACGGGACGATACGAAATTGCGCCGTCCGGTTCGACTTTGCGGCGATTTCATCGGAGCAACTTAGATTTTTGAAATTATCTCGGTCGCTCCCGTCCATTCGACATCCGCGTAGCGGTCGTTGTCGAGCGTTTCGTGATGAACGCTGAACATACTGTGCAGATATTGTTTTCCCTGCCAGTCGGGAAACACTTCTTTTTCACCTTCGGGATTTTCTGCGCGCGCTTTTTTGTTAGCTTCCGCAAACTTGTCCAAACTTCCCATCGGGGCAAGTTTGAATTCTTTTCCTTTGACTTCTCCGCCGATTTTTACTAAATCTTTCGGACTGACCTGGAAACCGGCGATTCGCAAAACTCGCGGAGTTTCCGTATCGAGCGCGGCGGCGGCGGTGTAATCCGCTGTGTTGTCCATTGTCGTAAAGTCCATTTTCCAGTCTGCTTTATCGCCCCAGTAACCGACCGTATAATTTCTGAAATCGTAAATCGGCGTGCCGTAAGTCAGTATGTCGGCGAAAGCTCCGTTCATTATCGAGGTTGAAGCGATGGGCGATTTATCGAGAATTTCGTGAAATTCTTTTCGCAAATCGAAATTACGATTGTCGCCTTCCGCGAGGCGCGTAAAATCGGCGGCGAAATCCGACGGGATAAAGCGCGGAACATTCGCCGCAATCGCTGCATAGAGTAGTTTCGTTTGAGCGTCAACGATTACGTCGCGCAGTCCAGAAAGAGCCGAAACAACGCAGGACGCGCCTTCACAAGCCTTTTTAAGTTCTTCCGTCTTCGACATATCCACGGAAATTACTTCCGCATCCAGTTTCCTTAATTTATCCGTTTTTTCCGAATCAGTTCCCGGTCGAACAATAGCGCGAACCGCCGCGCCTCTTTTAATCAAATCTCAAACGATTCGTCCGCCGAGATTGCCCGTTCCGCCTGCAACTAAGATTGTGTTTTTCATAATGTTTTTGTTTTTCTAAAATCTAAGAGTTTTTAATTCGTCATCGTTGTTATGCTTCAGCTTTCTGAAGCGACTTTCTTTCCAGGTAGTAACCGAGTATCAGCAAAGGAAAGATAACCGTGATGTTGAGAGTCAACTGATTGAACTCAACACCGAAAATAACCGGCATTTTTACGTGATTGATTCCTGGATCGGTCAGCGCAACACCCGGGAAAAATGCAGCGGGCAGCTGCGCCAGCCAGTAAAGCGATGCCAAACCCGCCGCTTCACTCAACTTTTGCTTGTCCGAAGTTCCTCGCCTCAACCACAAGCAATAAATAGAAAGCAGTCCGAGAAATGCCCCTAAAACCATCGTCTGCGCGTTATGAAATTTGGCGTGCGGCAGCCACAACGGGTTATAAATGTGCGTTTCGTTCCAATCCGCCAAATATGGCGAAACGGCGGTAAAGATTGCTACCAGAGAAATCAGCAGTTTGCCGGCTGACCATCTCGCGTTTGTTGTTGAAATCATATCGTTGCTCCCAACCGAACCCGTCGGCGCGCCTTTTAAAGAACGTCCGGTCGGCGCGCTTAATTTGCCGCCGCGAGTGAATCGGTTGCGATAAACTCGCTTTGTTTCGCCCGCTGAATGAAATACAGCAATAATAAAGCCGCGATGACGTGCATCAGGCAAAGCGTTAATGAAAACCCAAGCGTGACATTCGGAATCATCGTGAACGGGCTGGCGAGCGAAAGCGTCATCAAGACGAGCGCGATGCCGGTAAAGATTTTGAAGCCGTTGCCCGTAAATCTTTCCAACAAATAAAAAACCAGGCTCCCGACGATTAACGGAAAGACGGACGCCATCACAACCGGAACAATGGTCAGCGGCTGTCCCGGCTGCGGGAAAATGTCGTCGTTGATTATTCCCGCCGAATGAAAAACGACGAATAAAAGGGCGTTGATGATTGCCGCCGCGACGCCCGCCAGCAGTCCTGCGAAAAGCGATTGTTTTAAGTTTAATTTTGTGTTCATAATCTCGTCCTCAAATTTTCTTAATGTATAGTTCAAATGTAAAGTAGTTTTACATACAACTATTGTATTAAAAATTTTTACTCTCTAATTTTGTCAAGCAGCGCGTTTAAGTGAAAAGCCTCCGATTCGCTCAACGAGCTGAAATTATCTTTTTGCGACTTGATAAATTCGTCCACTTCCTTTAATTTCAGAAGTCCGGCTTTGGTAATATTTATTTCATACTGCCGCCCGTCTAGTGCGGATTGACTGACCTCGATCAATTCCTTGTCAACCAGCTTTTTGACAATTAAAGTCAGATTTGAATTAGGCGCGACCATTCTTTTCAGAATATCCTTCTGCGACATAAATTCGGGATGCCTGCCTCTTAGAATTCGCAAAACGTTGAACTGCTCGTGCGTCAGACCGAACGGTTTTAAGTTGGCGGACATTCGGTTGTAAATCCAATTCGCCGTATAAAGCACGTTAAGATTTGCCTTTACGCGCTCGCTCGGAAAACTCGATTGAATGTCTTTTTCAAAATCCGCCATATCAAAATAAATAACCAACGCCGAGAAGATAGTAATACATACAACTAAATCTAGCAAGCTGGTTTATAGAAATAGTGTGAATTAATAAATAGGCGGAAAATTTAGAATAAATTCAGATTCTAAAAATATCTTTACGAAACGCCTGAAATCAATTCTATTTTTAGGGATTGGTCGCCCAAACGTTGACTTCGGGAATGAAACCGATGTCGTTTATCGAGAGCATCGAACAAATCAGTTGAGCAATCTCGACGCCTTTCAGTTTGCGCTCAGGGTTTTCGGAAGTGTAACCCAATTTTTCGACAAACGGCGTGACGACTTCGCTCGGATTTATTTGCATAACGCGGACGTTGTACTTTCGGAGTTCCGCCCGCCAGCACATCGTGAGTCCCGTCATCGCCGATTTGCTCGACACATAAGCCGAACCGCCTGCAAAGCCGTTGACGGCGCCCATCGAAGAAATATTAATGATATTTCCCGCGTTCTGACCGACGAAATGTTTCGCCGCCATTTGCCCGCAGAGAAAAGCGCTTCTGGTATTTGTTTGCCAGATTCTCGTAAAATCTTCGACCGACGTTTCAAGGAGTGAAGCCATAAATCCGATTCCGGCGTTATTAACTAACACATTCAATCCGCCGAGTTTTTCCGTTGCAAAATCGAATAATTTTTGAACGTCCGCTTCGTTTGAAACGTCGGCTCGGATTCCGAAAACTTCCAATTCCTGCGCGGCTTTTTGAATATTTTCTTCATTTCTGCCGCAAATCACGACTTCTGCCCCGTGCGCGCGAAGCTGCTTTGCCGTTTCATAGCCGATGCCGGAACTTCCGCCCGTCACGATAACTTTTGCTCGTCTTAAATCCAAAATTTCTTCCTGTTTGCGATATTCTTGTTTGCGGTGTCTTTAAATTGTCGTTCCGCTTGCAACTACCACGGACTTTCTCCGGTTTCCGGGCTGTTGTCGTCGCTGAAAAACTTTCCGCTCGGACCGCTCGCGTCGATGACGGCGTATTTCACTAAACGAGCGGCGGCGTCTTCGACCGTGCCGGGACTACTGTGATGGTTAAAATCGGTGGCGGTGTAACCGGGATCGACGGCGTTGACCTTAAACGGCGTGTCCCGCAGTTCGTATGCTAAAACAATCGTATACATATTGAGTGCCGCCTTTGAAGAGTTGTAAACCGGAGCTTTGACCGTGTAATACTTCCACGCCGGGTCGTTGTGCAGCGTGAGCGAACCCAAGCCGGAAGTAACATTGACGATGCGCGGCTCGGGCGATTTTTCCAGCAAATCCATAAAAGCCTGGGTAACTCTGACGACGCCGAACAAATTCGTGTCAAACACCTCTTTGAAAACAGCTATGTCCGTGTCGGTTGTTTGAGGAATGCCGCCGCTAATGCCGGCGTTATTAACCAGCGCGTCCAGACTTTCGGTTTTTTTACCGATTTCGGCACGGGCTGTTTTTACCGATTCCTCATCGGTGACATCGATTTGAATGGCTTCAACATCGGTTAAACCTTTGGCTTTCAGCTTTTCCACGGCTCCCAAACCGTTCTCTAAATTGCGGCTTCCTAAATAAACGTAATATCCTTTTTGCAGCAGTTGGCGGGCGGTTTCAAACCCGATGCTTTTATTGGCTCCGGTGATTAATACTTTTTTCATAATTTTATTATTCAACATAGCTTCTTTATCCGAAGACAATCAACCTTTTGGAAAAACGGCGGCAAATTCTTCGGCGAAATCTTCGAGCTTTACTTTGCCCAAAACTTTCGGTTTGTTCCGATAATAATCTTCAGATAATAAACCGCTGTGAAAACCGGCATACATTTCAACTAAACCGGCGGCAATTTTCGGATTCATCCCGATTGCTTCTAAACCGCTTTGCGATTGTTCGTCGCTGACGCGCATCCATTTCAAATCCGGCTTGCCAATCGCCGCGCCTATAACCTTTGCCGTGTCGGTGCAGGTGCGCTCGTCGCTGGCGACATACCGCACTTGTCTGCCCGCGAGCGGCGTCGTTATTTCTTCGGCAATCGCCGCCGCAATGTCCACAGGAGAAACCCAGGGAACGATGTCGTTTTCGCCGTAATTTGCCGCGATAACGTCCGTATTTTTTATCATTTCCGTATAGCCGTATAAATTGTAGAAAAACGAAGTCGGGCGCATATGAGTAATCGAAACGTGGGGCGGCAGCTTGTTCAGAATTTCTTCGACATCGTGTGCGCCGAGAAGAATCCCATTGCCTTTCTCCATATTTCCGCCGATGGTACTGAGGTTAATTACACGCTTTACGCCGGAATTTTGGATAGCTCGCGCGTAGTTATTGCCGAGCCGATGATAATACGCCAACAGGTCGAGGTTGTGGTCGAAGTAATCGGCGGGCGGCACCATACAATAAGCGGCATCCGCGCCGGTGAAAGCCGCCGTTATAAAATCAACGTCTTCCAATGAACCGATAGCAGCGACAGCGCCCAGAGTTTCAATGTCTTTTTGCTTTTTCGCCTTGCTGCTGACAACCGTAACCTGATGACCTTTTTGAACTAACTCTTCGGTCAGCGGTTTGCTGATGTGTCCTAACGAACCTGTTACTGTAATTTTCATAAATTTAATATCTGCTTTCCCGGCTGTAATTTCTAATAAATGTTTTTACCCGACGGATTCAGTATGTCGTTCAATTTTCGGCGTGTAAATACACAAAAGTCCACAATTATTGCCTAATCGTCCACAGTAAGTTATTGTTGTTCGTAATTAAGAAACTCGAATAGACTGTTTGTTTATATATTTTATGAATGATTTACGCCTCGAACTGGCAAAAACTATCGAACAATTCTCCGCCGGAGACGGCTTGCACGCTTCGCCGGTAGCGGGCGTTCATTGCATAGAATTCTCTCAAACCGACAGTCCGACAAAACGCCACTGGCGCGCGTCTCTGGGAATCGTCGTTCAAGGCTGCAAGGAAGTAGTTCTCGGCGATGAAGTTTACCGTTTCGACGACGCCCACTACATCGCCGCTCCCGTTGATTTGCCGGTGACCAGCCGCATCTTTTCGGCTTCCCGCGAAAAACCGTTTCTATCTTTGCTGATAGATTTCGACGCGCTGACTCTAAGCGAAGTCGCCGCTCAGATCGAAACGGAATATCCGAAGGAAATTGGTAATTCTCTGCGCGCAATATTCATCGGAGAAGCGAGCGAGCGAATGCTCGACGCGGCGGTTCGGTTGGCAAAACTTTTTGAAACGCCGGACGACGCGCCTGTGCTTGCGCCTTTAGTAATCAAGGAAATATTTTATTATCTGTTGAAAGGTTCGGACGGAGCGGCAATCCGGCAGTTCGTGAGCGCAGGCAGTAAAATGCACAAAATATCGAAGGCTATCTACAAAGTCAGAAGCGAGTTGAGCGACGAAGTTGATGTTTCGGCTCTGGCACGAGACGTGAATATGAGCCGCTCGGCTTTTTTCAAGCACTTTAATGAAATGACGGCGATGAGTCCGATTCAGTATCAGAAACGCCTGCGCCTGCTGGAGGCGAGACGCCTGATGATTGACGAAGGCGAAACCGCCGAAAGCGCTGCATATCGGGTCGGTTATCGCAGTTCGTCGCAATTTAGTCGTGAATATTCAAGTATGTTCGGCAACGCTCCGCTGCGCGATACAGCGAAAATCAAACAAACCGGCACGCCCGTTCTTCAAATTTAACGGGTATATTTTATAGGCGGCTTTTTACTGGAAAGCATCTGCCTCACACGGCTTTATCCAGAATTTCAGAACGGTTCTGCTGCTCGGAAACCACCGGAACTTCCAAAAAACTTTTTGGGATTTTAATTATAAAGGGGCTGTCCCAGATAATACATTTTAAGTATTATCGAGGGCAAGATGAGAAAGAG
>CAXSBF010000012.1:0-151640 GCA_964235785.1 uncultured Pyrinomonadaceae bacterium
TCGCTTATCAAGTTGATAAGGCTATCGTTTAATAACCAGCAACTTGGGTTAACTATATTATAAAACCGAAAACGGAAAATTTTAAGTAGAGAAAATTATTGAATTAATTCGGTATTATGGAGGTTAGCTCCAAATTAGGTAATACTCTATAATTTAGAATGAGTTATTAATAAAATTGACATAATTAGCCGGTCATAAATCTACCTGATCTAGTGGGATTTTAGGGTTTTTGCCTCTTATTTGTATCTCAATGTTTGTTTTATGGATGTAATTCGTTGATTCCGCTAGGTTTAGTGGGTTTCAAAATATTCTGTATCGGGGAAAGTAAGTAGCACGAAACATTAAAAACAACCCCTTATAAGGCGATGTCTAAACTGACTTCGGAAGATTCTTCATCTTTGCCGACTGCTTCAAAAGGAATTTTCTCAGTTAGCGGATTGATTCCAGTTTTATTTTCGCGGGGCAAAAACGGATTGCTTTTGACAACGTTTGTGCTGACAGGGGCTATGGACGCATCCGGTTTGGCATTGTTGTTTTCCACATTATCCTTAGCCTTCAGCATACTGCAGTTGCCTTCTAGAATCGCACCGTCTGCCATAATAAGGCGCGGCGTTTGGATATTGCCGACCACCTTTGCCGTTCGTTTCAATTCCAGATGTTCGACAGCGATTATGTCGCCGTTGACAGTGCCGTTAATTATTGCTGTCGCTACTGAAACATTAGCATCAACCAGACCGTCCGAGCCAATTATCAAAGTTCCTTTTTCGCTCATTACCTTTCCAGTCAAATGCCCGTCAATGCGTGCCATCGCGATAAAACTCAACTCGCCCGTAAAAATCGCGCTGCTGCCGACGAAACCGCTTAAACGCCCTTCTTTGATATCACGCGCCATCGCTTCGCTTTCCGATATGGCGCGTGGCTGTGTGCTGTTGCTGACAACATCTTCCTGCGCCGCGTCGGGGTTATTCTGGTTTTCCGTGTTACTTTCTTGAAAGCCGCCGTTTTGATCCGCTTCGTTGCTGTTGTATCCCGAATTAAACATAGTTTTACTAAGTCCTCGATTTTTAATTTCGCCCGCTGGTTAGTTTTGACAATGAGTTTGTCAGATGCCAACAAAAAAGGCTAATAGCCCGTTTTTTCCAGACTTTTTAAATAATTTTTTTAATAATAGAGATTGTCCGCCACTCTGTCCAGCGTTTTTGTAGAATATAAGTTTATTATCTAAATTATGTTCTTTTACATTTATTGCGGCGGTCGCCGGTCAGCCGGAACATTGGCGTAAACGTCTTCAAATTTGGCGTAACCGTCTTTGATAACCGTCGTCGTCAAATTGTCTTTGTCCACCACTTGAACTTCCAGCAAAATTGCCGGAATCTCCTTGCCGCCAGCGTCGTTTTTAAACAGCGTCGTTCCGGTCAATGCTTCTTTTTTCACAAGTTTAATCGCCGATTCAAGCGCGGTATTAGCAAGCGGAATAATTGATTTATAAACGGTCATCGTTTGTTTGCCCTCGGCAATTCTTTGGAGTGCGTCCTTCTGCGCGTCTTGCCCGGTAACCAGAATTTTTCCCGTCAAGCCTCTTTTTTCGAGCGCGGAAATCGCGCCGCCCGCCATCCCGTCGTTTGATACGACGACGGCATCAATTTTGTCATTGTGCTGCGTTAAAGCGTTTTCGACAAAATTCAACGCCAGCTCCGGCTTCCAATCGGTGATAAATTGGCTGGCGACAATTTTTATATCGCCTCTGTCAATTGCCGGCTGCAACACAGCTAATTGTTCCTTCTGCATAATCACCGCGTTATTGTCGGTTGATGCGCCGTAGACCATTAGATAATTACCTTTCGGCACTTTTGAGAGCGCGTATTCCGCAATTTTTCTGCCGATGACAGGAACTTGATGCGAAATATAAAGGTCTAATTTATCGGAATTTATCAGACGGTCGTAAGAAATGACGGGAACGCCCTGAGCTTTAGCTTTTTCAACCATTGAAGCCGCCTGCGTCGCGTCGTGCGGCGCAATAACCAGTGCATCCACGCCTTGCGTCAAAAGATTTTCGACATCGTTTGCTTGTTTTTCCGCATTGTTGTCGGCAACCGTGATGACGCAATCGACATTCAATTGCTTGCAGCGCGCTTCAAATGCGGCGCGGTCACGCTGCCAGCGTTCTTCTTTAACCGTGTCCATCGCAAAACCGATTTTTACTTTTTTATTCGGGTCTTTGTTCGCCTGGTTCGATTGTCCCTGACCGCCGCCGCCGGTCGCTTGCTCATTCGGCGTGCCGGGGCAAGCCGTCAGAAACATCACACAACTTAATAAAATCAATCCGCTTTTCCAATTTTTCATCCGATTATTTTCTCCTGTTATCATTTGTCGCTCTCCAGAGTATCAGTTTTGTTTTTTGCCAGCCATATCAAGCCCGACGGCGGCGACTAAAATCGCGCCTTTGATTATTTCCTGCATAAAATCGCGGACGTTCAAAAGCGACATTCCGTTGTCGAGGCTTGCCATAATCAACGCTCCCAAACACGCCCCGAAAATTGTTCCGCGCCCGCCCATCAAGCTCGCACCGCCGATAACGCACGCCGCGATTGCGTCGAGTTCCTTCAAAATTCCGGCATCGGGCGCGGCGGAACCGACACGCGCCGTAAAAATTATAGACGCAATACCGGTTAATGCTCCCAAAAGCGCGAAAACCTTCAGGACGTTTAATTTGTTGTTTATGCCCGAGAGTCGCGCCGCATCCGCGTTTCCGCCAATCGCATAAAGATAACGCCCGAACGTTGTGTAGTTGGTGATGAAGTAGCCGAGCAGAGCAACCGCCAGCAGAATCAAAACCGGAATCGGCACGCCTTTGTAGGAATTCATTACGAAAATAAAAGCGATAATCGCGCCGATTGGTAAAAGCGATTTCAGAAACTCGCCGGTTGAATTCATCTCGCCCGGTTCGTATTCTTTATTCGTTTTGACATTTTTGAAAGTTATTAGCAAAACAAAAAAAATCGCCGCCGTCGCCAGCATCCAACCGATTTCCGGCGAAATGTAGTTTTGTCCGAATGATTTGAAAGTAGAATCGGCAACCGGGACTGTTTCGCTGCCGGTAATCGCTTTGACCGCGCCGCGCCAAGCCAGTAGTCCGCCGAGCGTGACGATAAACGCGGGAATGTTCAGATAAGCGGTCAAACCGCCCTGCGCGACGCCGATTACAACACCGACGGCGATTGCCGCAAGGATTGCCGGAGCGATTCCGTAACCATAATTAGTCAACAAAATCGCCGCGATTCCGCCCGCTAATCCCAACACCGAACCGACGGACAAATCAATATTGCCCGAGACGATTATCAACAGCATTCCGACCGCTAAAATACCTGTAACGGAAGTTTGCAGCATCAGATTAGACAAATTGCGCGGCGTTAAAAAGATAGAACCCGTCGCCCAATGAAAGTAAAGCCAAATCAAAGCGAGCGCGCCAATCATCGTGTAAGCGCGCAAAGCCGAAGCGTTCATCTTAAACCACTGTTCTTTACTCTCATTCATAAATTAATTTTGTCCCGTCGCCCGCGCCATCACCTTTTCGGCAGTCGCTTCCACTCTGGTAAATTCGCCGGTCAGTTTGCCTTCGTGCAAAACCAGAATTCGGTCGGAAAGTCCCAACACTTCCGGCAGTTCAGAGGAAACCATCACAATCGCCAAACCTTCTCTGGCAAGTTTATTTATTTCCGCATAAATCTCCTGTTTCGCGCCGACGTCGATGCCGCGCGTCGGCTCGTCAAGAAATAAAACTTTCGGATTCGTCAAAAGCCATTTTCCCAAAACAACCTTTTGCTGATTTCCGCCGGAAAGGGTATTTGCCCGCGTCAAATGCGATTTTGCTTTTACTTTCAACATATTCATCGCTTTTTTTGCCGCCGTTGTTTCACGCGAGCGATTAATTAAAAATGCGCCTGAAATTCGTTTTAGTCCGGCTAAGGTTAAATTGTCGAGTAATGTTTGCTCGAGAAACAGTCCGAAGCGTTTGCGGTCTTCGGTGACAAAACCGATGCCGTTTTCGATGGCATCGGACGGCGAATCAATCGCTGCTTTCCGATTTTCGACGTAAACTTCACCGGATTTTTTTCCGTTCCACGCGGCGAAAATCGCCATCAAAAGTTCGCTTCTGCCCGCGCCCATCAAACCCGCAATTCCCAGGACTTCGCCTTTTCTAACCGAAAACGAAACATCATCGACAAGTTTTTTGTCGGCAGCGTCAGTGTCAAAAACAGTTAAGTTTTTCACTTCCAAAGCTGTTTCACCAAATTCGTGCGCTGTTTTCGGAAAAATATCGCCGACTTCGCGCCCGACCATTAGCGCGATGATTTTCTCGATTGTTAAATCTTTCGTCTCATTTGTGCCGACGGTTCTGCCGTCTCTCAAAACGGTGATTCGGTCGCTAAGGCGAAAAACTTCGCCGAGTTTGTGAGAAATATAAATCATTCCGACACCGCGCTTTTTTAATTTTTCTAAAATTCCGAACAGCGTTTCGACTTCCGATTCGGTCAACGCGGCGGTCGGCTCGTCAAGCACAAGAATTCTTGCTTCCTGCGATAAGGCTTTAGCGATTTCGACGAGCTGTTGTTGTCCGATGCCCAGATTTCCGACTTTTGTGCGCGGATTTATCGGCAAATTTAAATCACTGAGTAATTCGGCGGCTCGTTTGTAAAGCAACCTCGAATCAATAATGCCGAAGCGCGACGGCTCGCGCCCCAAAAATATGTTTTCGCCGACGGTCAGTTCTTTGACCAGAGAAAGTTCCTGAAAAATAATGGCGATTCCGGCTTTCTCGGCTTCGCGCACGCCGGAGAATTGTTTTATTTCTCCGCCGACGAGAATGTCGCCCGAATATGTGCCGAATTCATAAACGCCCGACAAAACCTTCATCAGAGTTGATTTTCCCGCGCCGTTTTCTCCGACGAGCGCGTGAAATTCGCCTGCCTGCAAATCCAGCGTTACACCGTCTAAAGCCCGTGCGCCGGGAAACTCTTTGACGATGTTTTTCATTTCGAGCAGTAGCGCCATAATTTCAATCTTACCTGATGCTTGCACGACCGATGCACGCGGTTTATTTCCGTGTTTCCCGCACGAACCCGATTAACGTCCCGGTGAGCTGTAAGTATCGAGCGAAAGCTAAACGACATTGAAACAAACTTTTCCGCCGACTAAACACAGCTTCACATTTCCGTTTTTATCCAATGCGACTAAATCGGCGCGTTTGCCGACTTCAATCGAGCCGTGAGTTTTTTCAATTCCTAAAAGACGCGCCGGATTTTTGCTTGTCATCTGCGAAACTTGCCACGGAGAAAAGCCCAGCAAAAGCATCATTTTTACCGCGTCGAGCATTGTAATGACCGAACCGGCGATATTGCCGCGCTCGTTGCGCGTTTTACCGTCTGAAACCGAAATTTTTTCGCCCCAGATTTCAAATTCTCCGTCGCCCAAACCTGTCGGCGCAACCGAATCGCTGATTAAAATTACTTTTTCAATCGCTTTGTTTTGACAGGCGAATTGCAGCATTTTCGGATGAACGTGAACGCCGTCGGCGATTATATCAAACGAAACTTCCTCGTTCGTCATTCCCCAACCGACCACGCCGACATCCCGATGATGAAGTCCGGTCATTGCGTTGAAAAAGTGCGTTAAATGTTTTGCGCCCGCCCTGCAAGCCGCTTCCAGAGTTTCCAAATCGCCGCGCGTATGACCAATCGAAACAATCCAATTTTGTCGTCCGAGTTCTTTAATCAGTTCAATTCCATTCTCGATTTCCGGCGCGAGCGTCATAAAATGAATGGCTTTTTCATCGTTAATCTTTGGGAGTTTTTCGATTTCATTACTACCGGCAAAAGTTTTGAAAAATTCCGTGTGAAGCGCGCCGCACATTTTTTCATTGGCAAAAACACCTTCATAATGAACGCCTAAAATTTGGGCAACCGGCTCATTTTTTTGCAGTTCCATCGCTTCTTTAATTGCTTCGATTGATTTTTCGTAACTTTCGTCAGAATCGGGAACCAGCGTCGGAAGCCACGCCGTAACGCCGTTTTTGGCTAAAAATTTTGAAACTGCCCCGAAATCTTCTGCCGTCGCGCTGTTGACGTCAAATCCGATTGCGCCGTGATTGTGAATGTCAATAAACCCTGCATAAACGGTTAAATTTGAAAGGTCAAAAACTTCAGCGGTCTTAAAATATTTGTTTTCTAAAGAAATCTCTGCAATCGTTTCATCTTGAATCAAAAGCGAGCCTTTTTGAATTTTTTCATCAGGCAAAATTATCTCTGCATTTTCGAGCGAAATTTCCTTCATAAATAAAATTTTCTGTGTAAAAATCGAACCTGTAGTTGATTAAAGATTATTTCTAAAACTTGCAAAAACCACTGAAGGAGTTTAATTGATGAAACTATTATCTGCAATTTTCGCTTGTCTTCTCGTCATCTATTCTGTGTTTTCCGCTGCAAAGGCGCAAACACAAGAAACGTCGAAATCAAATAAAACTTCGGCGCGGAAAGATGTTCAGCAGCTTCATATTGAAACTTCTCCGGCATTGCAAACGCTTCTCGATAAAGCCGTCAGCGAAACAATCGACGCTTTTTTGCCGAAAAATATCAAACCGAATTATGTCGCCGCTACTTTAATTGATTTGCGTGATGCGAACAATTTGAAAACGGCAAGTTACCGCGGCGCGGAAAAAATTTATCCGGCGAGCGTTGTCAAGCTGTTTTATATGGCGGCGCTCGAACGCTGGCTCGAAGACGGCAAAGTGAAAATGACGCCGGAACTTGAGCGCGGTCTGCGCGATATGATTGTCAATTCTTCAAACGACGCGACGCAGTATATCGTCGATGTTTTGACCGACACTTCGAGCGGCGCGGAACTCGACGCGAAAAAGTTTAGAATCTACGCCGATAAAAGAAACGCCGTCAATCGCTATTTCACTTTGCTCGGTTATTCAAATATCAATACCAATCAAAAAACTTACTGCGAAGACGCTTACGGACGCGAACAGCAATTCCGCGACGCCGGTAAAAACCGCAATATGTTGACAACCGATGCGACGGCACGGCTTTTGACGGAAATTGTTTTGGGCAAAGCCGTAACGCCGGAAAGAAGCAGGCAAATGATGGATTTGCTAAAACGTGATTTTGCCGGAAATTCAACCGATGCGGACGACCAGGCTCACGGTTTTACCGCAATCGCCTTAAACAATAAAAATTTAACGGGCGCGAAACTCTGGTCGAAAGCCGGTTGGACGAGCAAAACACGCCACGATGCCGCTTATATCGAAACGACCGACGGTTTGAAATTTGTTCTTGTCGTTTTCACGGAAAATATGGCGAACGAGCGCGACATTATTCCGATGATTGCGGGTAAAGTTTTAGACAATTTAAAAAATACGAAGTAAGTTTTCCAAATAAAAAACTCGTGTCCCTTTCACGCGACACGAGTTAAAACGGTTTTCAGATTGTGAAAACTTAAAAGTAAAGCTTAATTCCGAGTTGAAGCGTTCGCGGGTCGCGCACGGTTGTTACCTGACCGAAGGTGGCGGCTGTCACGTTTGTGCTGATAGCGCGAAAATTAGTCGTATTAAATACGTTAAAGGCTTCTCCGCGAAGCTGTAGGCGAAATGATTCTCCGAAACGAATATTTTTAGAGAGCGTAAAATCGACTCTAAAAGTTTTCGGTCCGTTGACTACGCCGCGCCCGGATGTTCCGACCAGAGTTGGAACCAGAGTCGTATTTGTCCCCGACGGATTTGCCTGATTTGTGGCAAAACAAGCGGTATTGAAAAACTGCTGCTGCGTTCCCGCGCCGCCTTGGTTCGGGTTACATAAAATAAGCGGTCTGCCGCCGGCGATTGCCGCCGAGATAAAGCCGAGTCCCGCCGGGTCATAACTCGAAGTCGTGACCGTGAACGGCAAACCCGTTTGATAAGTCACGATTCCCTGCGTTTCCCAACCGCCGAGAGTTTTTCCGATAAATCCTTCCTGTTTGCTGAAAAACGGCAATTCATAAACATAATTCGTCGTGAAAACGTGGCGACGGTCGAGCGTGGCTCTACCGTATTCCGCCCGAATATCATAGGTATTCTGCGGCGCGGTCGAGCGGTCGGTTTGATTGTCGGTTAAGTTTTTCGAGAAAGTATAGGCGACGTTGACTTGCGATATACCCGAAAAACGATGCTGACCGGAAATCTGCAAGCTGTGGTAATTCGAGTTGTAACGCGGCTGCAGAACGGTTATCGAGCGATAGCCTTTATATGGACGAAGCTGGTCGAGCAGATTGGTCGGCGCTCCGGCAAGAACGGCGTTTCCGGCGACCTGGCAAGCCGAAAGCGTCGGCGCGGGTGTTTGTCCGAAAAAGCTCGTCCCGGTGGCGCAGAGCGAATTCAGCGCAACGCCTGACGGCAGTTCATTGATTTCGGTGACGCCAATCAAATGCGTTCCCTTCGAGCCGTAGTAGCCGACGGTGACAATCGTGTTTTTCATCAATTGCCGCTGCACGTCGAGCGACCATTGCTGCGTGTAAGGCGTGTGCCAGTTGTTCTGAATCGCCCTGATTGTCGGCGCGGCGACCGAAGGCGCGACGGCGGTTGCGCCCGCCGGATTATCGAGCCGAACATTTGTAAAATCAATGTTCTGTTGATAGGGCGGATTAGCGCCGATAATTTGTTCGGCAAATCCGACTAGAACCTGTTCGTGATAAATTCCGTAGCCGGTGCGAATCGAAGTCTTGCCATTGCCGAACGGGTCAAAAGCCAGCCCGACGCGCGGCGCGAAATCTTTTTTCGACGTGGTGGTGATTTTTTCGCCATACGGGGAAGTTCCGGGCGTGCAGTTGCTTGCCGTCTGGATGTTTTGCGAATTGACGACCAGACCGTTACAGAAGTTGCCCGTTCCCGCAACCAGATTACCGGCGCCGGTTACTTGCGGTGCGGCAGAGCGGTTGTAAAGTTCCGGGATAAAGTTCGACAAACGTCCGTTTTTGTCAACCGGCTGTCCGAAACGCGAGTAGCGGACGCCGTAATATAAAGTTAGATTGCGGCGAATGCGCCATTCGTCCTGCGCGTAGGCTTCGATATTATTCTGGCGCAAATCCGCCGTGTAATCGAATTTTGCCTGTCTGAAGGTCAGAACATTTCCGGCTAAAAAGTTGGCAAATCGCTGCAGATTTTGCGCCGTCGCCAGCGATATTCCCGCCGGCAGAGTCTGTCCCGTTCCCGTCCCGACGTTTGCCGGAAGAACGGCGGCAAACGAAAGAAAAGAGCCTTGATTCGGTCCGGCGGTATCGGTTACGAGCGCGTTCTCATTCTTACGGTATTTCGAATAATTAGCTCCGTATTTCATCGTGTGATTGCCGAAAATCGTTGTAATGTTTCCGCCAATATTTTTCTTGTTGGAAAAGTTGTCATATGGTCCGAAGCCCTGCAAATTGCTAAAGCCGTTGCCGATAACATTCGGAACGCGGTCACGGGTAGTGACAAATGGCAGAGTAACCGGAATGTTTGAAACCTTATTCGACAGCGTTCCGACCGTGTGGCTCAAAATCGCGCCGTATGAATAAGTATAACGACCTTCGATAATCGTTTGCGGAGTCAAAACATAAGTCGCTTGAAGCGTGTGCGCGCGTCCCGGCGAATCGGTGACGGTATTGGCGACGCCCGGCAATTGCGAACCGCTGGCAAAGAGCGAGTTGGCGTCTTCGGTCGGAATTTTATCTCGTTCGTAACGGTAAAAGGCAGACAATTTATCTGAAAAGTTGTGGTCTATTTTGATGATTTGCTGATTGAATTCCGAGACATTTCGCGCGGCGGTGTTTAATACATAAGTCGTCGGATTTGTCGGAAGCGGCAAATTGTTATAAATCTGGCTGATATAAGCCGCCGCCGTCGGATTTAATCTGTTCGCCGGAAGCTGCGTTCCGGCAGTGAGCGTTTCGGTGCAAGCCGTTCCTGCCGCATTCAGCGTCAAGCAAACGTCAACCGGAAAAATTCCGCGTCTCAAATTCGCGTCCGGAACGGTCGGCGCGAAAACCGGATAACGAATATCTTTGCGTTCCTCTTCGGAAAAGAAGAAAAATGTTCGATTATATTTTTTAAAAAAACCGCCGTCAGTGCCTTCGCCGAAATTAGGACCGAAAACCGGACCGCCGATGGTAAATCCGTAGTTGTTATACCGCAGCGGACGGCGCGAAACTTTACCATTCTCTATTTTAAGACCGGCAGCCGCCGCTTGAGTCGGGCTTAGCTGATTGGTAAAAAAGTCGTTGGCGTTGAGCTTTTCATTGCGAACGAATTCAAAGAGCGAGCCGTGAAATTTATCCGTTCCGCTGCGTGTTACGACGTTGACTTGACCGCCGCCGCTGTTTCCCGATTCAGCCGGATAGAGCGAGCGCAAAACTTTAAATTCGCCGATTGAATCGATGCTCGGATAAGCCTGAATCGTGATATTCGAGCCGCGGTCGGTAATATCCGCGCCGTCGACGGTAAAAGTATTCTGCGCGCTCCGCGCTCCGTTGACCGAGATATTGACCGTGTTTGCCTGCCCGTCCGGGTTGGTCGTTCCGACAAAAACCTGGTCGGCAAGGTCGTTGGTGACGCCCGGCGCGAGCGTTACAAGCTGCACAAAGTTGCGATTATTGACCGAAAGCTCACGCACCTGGTCGCCGTTAATTGTGGTCGCGGCGGTCGGCGTCGACAAATTTACCGAAACCGCGTCGGCTTCGACCGTCACGGTTTCCGAAATGTTTCCGGCTTCGAGCGCGACTTCGACCGTGCGGCGCTGCCCGACATCGACTTTCACGTCGGTCTGCACGGATTTTTTGAAGTTTGGCGCTTCGACCGTCACCGTATAAATGCTGATGGGCAGATTCGGCACGGAAAAGGCGCCTTCGTCATTAGTCGTCAAAGTGCGAACGGCAATATTGTTTTTGGTCGGGTCGCTAATTGTTACGGTCGCGCCGGAGACGGCTGCGCCGGATGAGTCGCGGACTGTTCCGACCATTGAGCCGGTCGTTTCCTGTGCGCGGGCGAAACTGCCAACGGTCAAAAGCAAGGCGATTGCCAAAAACAAAAGTTGTATTTTCTGCTGAAAATTATGTTTCATATTCTTTCTGTTCCTTTCAAAAATTTACAAAGATGCGATTGGAGCTATAAGAAAAATTTAGATTTTTGGAGAAACCTTCAATTTTTCGTTATAGATTGCCGAACGAAACTGTTCGCCGAAATCATCGAAAACAAGTGCTGAGTTGGATAAAATTGTTTTTTGGAAACGTATTGATTTTTATAAATTAAATCAAGTTATTTGTAAAGCAAAAATGATGCCCGACGTTTCATAAATGTTTCCAAATCATTTTGCCACGCTTTTTCGATTTCTTCCACGCCGCTTCCCTGCATAATCAAATTGAAAATTTTGTCATTGACGACCAGCCGATTAAGCCGCTCGGTCTTCCAATCGTTCGGATACAAATTGCGAAAAGCGAGTGCGATTTCGATTCCTGTTTTAACCGCCTTGAATTTATCGCGGTCGGTAATAATCAAGTTGATTCCGCCGATTTCTTCGTCTTTGAAATTCGAGGCTTTCGGCTTGAATCGAATCGGCACGAAACGAATGCCGGGGACGTTTCGCCGGTTCAAATAAACGGCGAGTCGTCTTCCGTCAACCCACGGCGCGCCGACAACTTCAAATGGCGTGTCGGTTCCGCGCCCGACCGAAATATTCGTGTATTCGAGCATGCCTATTCCCGGATACAGCGTCGCTTCGGTTAAACTTCGCATATTCGGCGAAGGATTCGTCCAGGTTTGATTCGTCTGGTCGAACCATAACGAGCGCGACCAGTTTTCCATTTTTACGACGCGCAAATCGGCATTGATTTTCTTTTCAGCATTAAACATCTGCGCTAATTCGCCAATCGTCATTCCGTGCCGCACGGGAAGCGTGTGCGTGGCGACAAACGAAAATTTATCGGCGTCGGCAACCGCCCCTTCGACATCGACGCCGTTTATCGGATTTGTGCGGTCAAGAACAAAAACCGGCTTTCCGGCTTTCGCCGCTTCTTCCAACACATTCTGCATCGTGGAAATATAAGTGTAAAACCGCACGCCGACGTCTTGAATATCAAAAACAATCGCGTCTAAATCTTTTAATTGTTCAGGTTTCGGACGGCGCGTTTCGCCGTAGAGCGAAAAAACGGGAAGTCCTGTCTTTGTATCAACCGAATCCTTGATTCCTTCCTCATCGAGTTCGCCGCGAATGCCGTGTTCCGGCGCAAAGAGCGCGACGAGTTTAACATTCGGCGCGTTTTTCAAAACGTCGATTGTTTGGACACCCGACAAATCCCTGCCCGTGTGATTTGTTACCAAACCGACGCGCATTCCGTCTAATTCTTTGAAATTGTTTTTCTCTAAAACGTCGATGCCGTTCAAGACAATTGCGGATTGCGAATTACGCGCAGCTAAATTTTGAGAGGTTGCGTTTTCAACCTGCGCTTTAAATTTCGGAATCTGCGCGGCGACTTGCGATGAATAAATGTCTTCGGCAAGACGAATCGCTTCGACCGGCGTGTCTTCGATTGCCGACGCGACGACGGTTGCGACGCGAGCGCGAAGCGGCGTAACGTCGCCTTTGCCGTCCGGGTGAACGCGATTGGAAAGAAACACGACAAAGGTTTGCGAAACGCGGTCAATCCAAACGCTCGTGCCTGTAAAACCCGTGTGTCCGAAAGAGCCGAGCGGAAAAAGCTCGCCGCGATTCGACGAAAAAGAACTGTTGATGTCCCAACCGAGTCCGCGCGTCGCGCCGTCTTCCGAGACGACAATCGGCGCGGTCATTCGGGCAACCGTATTTGAACTCAAAATCCGTTTGCCGTCCAAAACTCCGCCGTTCAAAAGCATCTGACAAAACCGCGCTAAATCGTCGGCAGTCGAAAAAAGTCCGGCGTGTCCGGCAACTCCGCCCATTCGATAAGCTGTCGGGTCGTGAACTTTTCCGCGTAAAATTTGTTCGCCTGTTTTATTATCACCTTCAAATTTAGAACCTAGATAACTATTTTGTCCTTTGATGTTTTCCGTCGGTGCAATTTTTGAATTCGCCATCAAAACGTTTTCTCGTTCTTTGGGTAAGGCAAATCCCTCGACATCAGTTTCAAATTCAGTTCTAAAAAAATTTGTATTACTTATTGAAAGAGGCTGAAACAAATTCCTCGAAACAAATGGAGAAAATTCATAGCCTTTTGGAATAACAACCGAATAGTTTCCTGATTTAGCAAGATTTTCACCTGCTGCAATTCTTCTCACAATTTCACCAAGCGTAATAAAATTTATATCCGAATAAACAAACTTCGTTCCCGCCGGTTGTCGCAGTTTCTCACGCACAAGTGCCTGTAACATTCCGTCGCGTCCCGTCCATTTTTCGCGCAAGTCGAAATCCGGCGCGAAGCCCGAAACGTGCGTCAGCAATTGCTGAATCGTCACTTTCTTGACATTTTCGTCTTGGATTTCTGGAATGAATTTGCCGATTGTGTCGTTCAGGCGAATTTGCCCGCGCTCAACTAAAATCATAACGGAAGTCGTCGTGGCAATAACTTTCGTCAAACTCGCCACGTCGAAAATCGTGTCAACCGTCATTTTTTCAACCGTCGGCACAAGCGAGCGATTGCCGTAAGCCTTGCGGAAAACGATTTTTCCTTTGTGTCCGACGAGAACGACCGCGCCCGGAAGTTTTTTGTCGGCGATGTCTCCGGCAACCAGAGCGTCAATCTGATTGAGTTTTTCGGCGGACATTCCAACCGTCTGCGGCGCGGCGAGCGGCAAGCCTTGAGCAGCGAGCAGCGAGCAGTAAGCAGCGAGCAGTAGGAAAAGAAATAAAATCCGACCACTAAATACTGACCACTGATTATTGACCACTGACTTTGAACTTTGAACTTTGAACTTTGAACTCATTTTTTTGCCTTGAATTTCCTGGCTTTGTCGGCGAAACTTTCCCGGCAAAGTTTTGTAAATTCGTGCGCGATTGGCGAAAAGTAACCGCCTCTCAGCCTCGCCAGCCCCAAATCCCAATTGATTTGCGCTCCTTCAATCCACCACAAAATAAATTTGCCGAGTTCAACTTCTTCGGCGACTGCTTTCGCTCCGGCAATGCCGACACCCATATTTTTTTCAACCATCAGATTGATGGCGGATTGCCGCGAAAGCTCCATCACAATATTCGGTTTGACACCCATTTGCAAAAAGAAATTGTCAATCAAACGGCGCGTATTTCCGCCTCTTTCGCCCATTATAAGCTGTTCACCGGCTAACGCCGCCGCGCTGATGACTTTTTGTTTGGCAAGCGCGTGTTTCGGGTGCGCGATAGCTACAATTTCATCGCTGAACAGCAATTCGGTTTGAATATTAGCGGCTTCGACCGGCAGTGAAACAAAGGCTGAATCAATTTCGCCGTGAGAAATTTTTTCAACAAGCACGGCGCTCGTCCCTGAAATGACCGTCACTTCGGCATTCGGAAATTTTTCTTTTAACTTTTGCAAAATATCCGGCAATTGCAAAGTTGCAAACATTGCCGAAGCCGAACCGATTCTAAGTCGTCCGTATTCGGCGCCGGCGAGTTCGGCAACTTCCATCAGCGCCGTGTCGTGTTCACGAAGAATTTTTCTGGCTCGTCCGAGCAGCAATTCGCCCGCTTCGGTTAAAATCACGCGGCGCGGCGTGCGCGTGAATAAAGGTATTCCCATTTCATCTTCGAGCTGGCGAATCTGCATCGAAATCGCCGCCTGCGTAACATTAACGAGCTTCGCCGCCGCCGTAAATGTTTTTTCTTGAGCAATCGAAACAAATGCCCTCAATTGTCGGATTTCCATTTTTTTTAGTAATAATAAACGCGGAATGGGAAATTATGAATGTTTAGAAAAAAAATTCATCATTCATTCATCACTAATCGTTATCGCCCGCATCAAATCTTTTAGTTTTCTTTATACCGAGATTACCGTTAGAATATAATAAATTTTGGTTTTTCGTCCAGAAACATTTTACAAATGCGGGAGATTTCTTTAAATAAAAAAAAGCGGCGTTTGAAAAAATCTCACAATCTTTATCTCGGCGTGGACGGCGGCGGCACGAAAACACAAGTCGTTTTGCTGGATGAAGAAAAACAAGTTGTCGCCGAAGGTTTGGGAGGCGCGTCAAATCCGCTGCGTGTCGGGATTGAAGCGGCGGTTTCAAATATCTCGGCAGCGATTGATAACGCCTGCGACACGGGAAACAAAAATCGCGGCGATATTGTTTCGGCAACTCTCGGTTTGGCGGGCGTCCGGCGCGAAGATTTGCGTCAGCGAGTGCGGGAAAGTTTTAACCGTCGGCTGCCTCTCAAACGAATCGAAGTCTGCACCGATGCCGAAATTGCTCTTTACGGCGCGACCTTAGGGAAAGCCGGACTGGTTGTTATCGCCGGAACAGGTTCAATCTGCATCGGGCAAAACGACCGCGGCGAACGGGCGACGGCAGGCGGTTGGGGACCGCTGGCGGGCGACGAAGGCGGCGGCGCGGGCATTGCCCGCCGCGCGCTGCAAGCGATTGCCAAGGCTTCGGACGGGCGCGGAAAATTGACCGGATTAAGCGAAGATGCGATAGAATATTTCCGCGCCGGACGACTCGAAGATTTGTCGGTAGCGATTTACGCTCCGCAGATTGACAATGCGCGAATTGCCGGTTTTGCGCGTCTTGTCGTCGAAGCCGCCCGGGCGGAAGACGAAATCGCCATTGAAATTCTGCGCGAAGCGGCAGGCGAACTCGCGCTGGCGGCAAATACCGTTATCGGCGAACTCAAGCTGGCAAGAAAAAAGTTTCCGATTGCGCGGGTCGGCGGAATTTTTCGCGGCGGCAACGATTTGATTACCAAACCTTTTATGGAAAAAATTAAACCCGTCGCGCCGAAAGCATTTTTGATAGAACCGCTGGTGTCGCCCGCCGCCGCCGCCGCGCAAATGGCTTTTGAGAATTGTCATAAAAAATGAATCTGCCGATTACCGAACAGGAAAACCCGCGCACGGCGGAGATTGATAAATTGCCGACGCTCGAAGCGGTTCGCTTGATTAATGACGAAGACCAACTCGTGGCTGCGGCAGTCGAGCAGGTTTTGCCGGAAATTGCAGAAGCGGTCGATAAAATTGTCGAACGATTGAAAAACGGCGGACGGCTTTTTTATGTCGGCACGGGAACGAGCGGGCGGCTCGGAGTTTTAGACGCATCGGAAATTCCACCGACTTTCGGGGTTTCTTACGATTTGGTGCAAGGCATCATTGCAGGCGGTTACGACGCGCTTTACAAAGCGACGGAGAGTTCGGAAGACAACAGGGAGGCGGGAAAAATCGATTTGCAAAATCGCGCCCTAACCGAAAAAGATGCGGTTGTCGGCATCGCGGCGTCGGGCAGCACGCCTTATACAATCGGCGCGGTCGAATATGCGAAAAGTTCAGGTTGTTTCACGGCTTGCATAACGTGCGTTCCCGATTCGGCAATTACAAAGGCAGTTGAAATTGCGATTGTTCCGGTTGTCGGCGCCGAAGCGATTGCCGGTTCATCGCGGATGAAAGCGGGAACGGCGCAGAAAATGGTTTTGAATATGATTTCGACCGTTTCGATGATTCGGCTCGGCTACGTCAAAGGCAATCGAATGACGAATGTGAAATCTTCCAACATCAAGTTAAAAGAACGCGCTCTGCGGATTTTTATGGCGCAGACAGGTTTAGACGAACGAACGGGACAAGTGAAATTTGAAGAAGCGAACGGCGATTTGCGTGTCGCAATCGTCATGCAAAAAGCGAATGTTTCGCGTGAGGCGGCGGAAAATGCTTTGACGGCAAACGATTTTATGATAGAAAAATCAGTCGAATCGTTAAATTAAGAATCGGCGGCGGCGAAGAATCGCACTGAAAGTTTTGTCAATCTAAGAGGAGCTAAAAGTGATGCTTTTACCGTACTGAAAACGATTTTACTTTAAGCCGGAGCAGCATCCGAATCGAATAAAATGCAAACTTTAGATTTAATCATCATCTTCGGTTATTTAATCGGCGTAACGCTGTTCGGCTTCTGGTTCGCGCCGAAACAGGAGACGACCGAAGATTATTTTGTCGGCGACCGCAGCGTGCCGTGGTGGGCGATTGCCGCTTCGATTGTGGCGACGGAAACCTCGACGATTACTTTTATTTCGGTTCCAGGAATCGCGTTTGCCAAAGGCGGTAATTTTCAGTTTCTCCAACTCGTTTTCGGTTATATGCTCGGCAGAATCGTGATTTCCCTGCTGTTTATTCCGATGTATTTTCGCGGCGATTTGCAGACGGTTTATCAGCTTTTGGGCGAGCGTTTCGGTTCGAAAGTAAAAATGCTGGCGTCCGCGCTTTTCGTTGTGATGCGAAACATCGCCGACGGCATTCGCCTGCTTTTGACTGCAATTGTTTTATCCGCCGTTTACGTCGCGTTTCAGCCGAACGCTGACGCGAATATAGTAATCGTCGCTTCGGTAATTCTGCTCGGCGTGATTATGATAATTTTCACTTATTACGGCGGAATGGAGGCGGTGATTTGGGTCGAAGTTATCCAGCTTGGCATTTATATCGGCGGCGCGATTGCGGCGGCGGTCGTGATTTTGAATCAGGTTGACGGTGGAATGCCGCAGGTCTTGGAAATCGGGCGGCAGTTTAATAAATTCCAATTATTCGATTTCACGCTTGATTTTACAAAAACTTATACGTTTTGGGCTGGTCTTATCGGCGGCTGTTTTTTAACGATGTCCACGCACGGAACCGACCAATATCTCGTCCAGCGTTACCTCTGCACTAATAAACCGAACCGCGCGTCGCTGGCTTTGCTTTCGAGCGGCGCGGTTGTGCTGGGACAATTTATCGGATTTTTGTTCATCGGCGTTTTATTATTCTCGTTTTACGCGCCGTATAATGCGGCTGAGTATGCCAACGCCGGAGTTGCCAATTCCGGCATTACGGCAAATTTTCCGTTCACCGGCGGCGACCAGGTTTTTCCCGATTTTATCACCAAACATATGCCTTCGGGTTTGAGCGGCTTGGTGGTCGCGGCGATTTTCGCGGCAGCCTTGTCAAGCTCGCTTAATTCAATCACCGCGACTTTCGTCAACGATTTATACAAGCCTTTCAAACCGGCAGCCGACGACCGGCATTTTTTGCGCGTCTCGCATTGGCTGACGCTTGCTTTCGGCATCGTCCAAATCCTCGTCGCGCTGGCGGTTATGAAACAGAATCGTTCGGCGCTCGACCAGGCGCTTTCGATTGCGTCACTTTTTAACGGTCCGGTTTTGGGCGTCTTTCTGGTCGGAACATTTATCAAACGCGCCAATCAATCAGCGGCTTTAACCGGAATGTCAGCCAGCATTTTACTGATGCTCTACCTGAAATTTTTCACTCCCGTTGCCTGGACCTGGTATGTTTTGATTGGAAGCTTGACGACTTTTGCGGTCGCGTGGCTGGCGAGTTTTATTTTTACCGCCGGGAAACAGGCAAACAAAGAAATTTAAATTGTTTTATGAAAAAAATCAACGCTTTCTTATCTGTATTAATCTGTGTTCATCTGTGGCTGATTCCTGTTTTCGCCTTGCAGACTCAAAAATTCCGTCCGTCGGAAAAAGCCGGAAAATGGGCGGACAAACAACTAAAGAAAATGAGTCTGGACGAGAAAATCGGTCAAATCGTCCACATCGGCATTAACGCGCGTTTTTTGAATCAGGAAAGCCCTGAATTCCAGTCGTTAAAACGGCACGTCGTCGAAAACAAAATCGGCGGCATCACGGTTTTTGTTGGCGGCGTTTATGAAACGGTTCACCTGATAAATCGAATGCAGGAGAATGCGAAAATACCGCTGCTCATTTCGGCGGATTTTGAAACCGGCGTCGGAATGCGCTTTGAAGACACGACGAATTTCCCCTGGAATATGGCGATTGCGGCGACGGGAAATCCTGAATTTGCCAGAAAACAGGGCGAGATTACGGCTCGTGAAGCGCGCGCGCTCGGCGTGCAGTGGGATTTCGCGCCGGACGCCGATGTCAACAACAACGCCGATAATCCGGTGATTAACGTCCGTTCTTACGGCGAAAATCCGATCGACGTGGCGCGGTTTGCGGTCGCGTTTTCACAAGGCTTGCAATCGGGCAACGTGCTGGCGACGGCGAAGCATTTTCCCGGACACGGCGACACGGCGGTTGATTCGCATCGCGGTCTGCCCGTGATAAATTTTTCGCGTGAACGCCTCGAACAAGTCGAACTCGTTCCGTTTAAATCAATAGTCGAGGCGGGCGTCGGCTCGATAATGGTCGCGCATATTTCCCTGCCTCAGATTGACGACACAAAAATCGAGCCGCTAAAAAAATCAATCAAAGCCGCTTATACCGAGTCGGAAGTCATCACCGAAGGCACGACGATGCCCGCGACGTTATCAGCGAATGTGATAACGAAAATGCTGCGCGGCGATTTGAAATTCGACGGTTTAATAGTGACCGACGCGATGGATATGAGCGGTTTGACTCTTTATTTTAATCAGGAGGAAGCGGCAGTTCGCGCGTTTTTGGCGGGCGCGGATGTTCTCATCAAACCGGCGAGCGCGGATATGGCAATCAAAGGTTTGAAGCAAGCCGTCGAGTCCGGGCGAATTTCCGAGCAGCGTTTGGACGAATCGGTTCGCAAACAGCTTGCCTGGAAATACGAATTAGGTTTGATAAAACAAAAAATCACGCCGCTCGAAGCGATTGACACGGCGGTTTCGAGTTCGCAAACCAGGCAGCTAGCCGACGAAATTGCCGAAAATGCAATCACTCTGGTTAAAAACGAAAACAAAAATTTGCCTTTAACAAAAGAAAAAAAGGCAGTGGTTTTGTGCGTTACCAACGGTGAAGACCGTCTTTTTGTCGGCAACACTTTCACGCAAACCTTGCGCGGTCTTGGCTTGGAAGTCGAAAAAATTGTTATTGACGAACGCTCGACGACAAAGGAAATCACTGACGCGATCGAAAAAGCGAAAAACTCCGAAGTCGTCATTGCCGGACTTTTCGGGCGCGTTCGCTCCGGCGCGAAAAACAGTGTCGGACTGCCCGAATCGGGAGCGCGGGTTCTGCGCGAAGTTTTGCAAAGCAAACCGGAAACAGTCAGCGTCAGTTTCGGCAATCCGTATTTGCTCAAAAACTTTCCTGAAATGAAAACTTACGTCGTCGCTTACGGCGATATGCCGAGCCTTCAGCGCGCCGCCGCCCGCGCCCTTTTCGGAGCGATTGATTTTAAGGGAAAACTGCCGATTTCGATTATGGAAAATTATCCGCGCGGAACAGGAATGAATTTAATTAAGAATTAAGAATTAAAAATTAAGAATGAAAGACATAAAACCACAATTCTTAATTCTTAATTGTTCTAAATCGTTCGGGTGACTTTTGAAAGCGAGCGCGGTTCGTCCGGGTTTATGCCTTTGGCGCGGGCTAAATAGGCGGCGAAAAGCTGCGCCGGAATGATAAAAGGAATCGGTGATAAACATTCGTCAATCTTTTCGTGCATCAGCAGCGACCGTGAACTTAGAGCGGCGATTTTCCGGTCGTTGGTAATCGAAAAGGAATCGGCGTTGAGTTCTTTTAATCGTTTTAATAAATCAATATTGCTTTGCGCGGCAACGCCCTTCGGAGTAAATAAAATCACGGGAAAACGGCGTTCGACAATTGCCAGCGGACCGTGAAAAAAATCGGCGGACGAAAATCTTTCCGCCACGACGTAACAGGTTTCCATCAATTTCAACGCCGCTTCATAAGAATTTCCATAATTCAAACCGCGACCGACGACCACGCAGTTTTCCATAAAAACATATCTTTCGACTAATTTTTCAACTTCCGGTTCGAGCTTTAACGCTTCGTCGGCAAATTGCGGAATTTTTTCATACTCGATTTTTTCGTCGGCTAAAACCGACGCGAGCATATAAAAATGGAGCATTTGTCCGGTGTAAGTTTTCGTGGCGGCAACGCTCTTTTCGCGTCCGGCGTGAATCAGCAGCGTTTCGTCAACGATTTTGGTCATTGACGAATCGGCTTCATTGGTAATTCCGAGCGTGAACGCTCCCGATTTTTTCGCGCTTTCCAAAACCAGATTGATGTCCGCGCCTTCGCCTGATTGCGAAATACCGATAACCAGAGCGCGGTTTAATTTCAGCTTTGCTTTGTAGAGCGTAAAAACCGAAGGCGCGGACAAGGACACGGGAATGCCCGTCGTTATTTCCAAAAGGTAACGCCCCAAAAGCGCGGCGTTGTCAGAACTTCCGCGGGCGACTAAGACGATTAAGTCAATATCTTTTTCCCGCAAAAATGTTCCGAGCTTTTTAATTTTTTCGCGTTCCGCCCGGATAGTTTTTTCCAAAACTGCGGGCTGTTCCGCGATTTCTTGAAGCATCAATGACATAGTATTCAATGGATAACGGAAGGCGGAAAATGGAAAATATAAAACCGCTGTTTTTATTTTCTACTTTCCGTTTTCCGTTTTTTGTTGACATTAGAAAATTATAGAGTAAATATAACTTAAATCTCCGGCATCGAGCCAACAAAAAAGGAAAAATTGGTATGTCAACCGAAATATCGAGTTCGCCGAATCGTCTGCTTTCATTGGACGTTTTTCGCGGAATGACCGTCGCGGGAATGGTTTTGGTCAACAATCCTGGAACGTGGAGCGCGATTTATCCGCCGCTCGAACACGCCGAATGGCACGGCACGACGCCGACCGATTATGTTTTTCCGTTTTTCCTGTTTATCGTCGGCATTTCCATTACGCTTGCGCTCGGCAAGAGGACGGAAAACGGCGGCGCGAGTCGTGAGATTTATTTGAAAATCGTCAAACGCGCCATTGTTATTTATCTGCTCGGTCTATTTCTGGCGACGTTTCCTTTCTACAATTTTACCAAAGGCGAGTGGCTCGACCTCTCGACCGTGAGAATTATGGGCGTTCTACCGCGCATTGCCGTTTGTTATTTGTGCGCGGCGTTGATTTTTGTGCGGACGAATTGGAAACAACAGGCGATTATCGCGGTCGCGCTCCTGCTGGTTTACTGGGCGTTGATGACATTGATAAATGTGCCGGGCTGCGATGCGACGACTTTTAATGATAAGGCTTGCAATCTTGCGGCATACATCGACCGGCTTGTTTTGACGGAAAATCACATTTGGAGATCGTCAAAAATTTTTGACCCCGAAGGACTTCTTTCGACGATTCCGGCGATTGCTACAACTCTGGCAGGCGTTTTAACCGGACATTGGCTCAGGCAAAAAAAGGATAACCACGAAAAAGTCGCGGCGATGTTTTTCTACGGCGTTTGTTTGACGGCAATCGGTTGGTGCTGGAGTTTGGTTTTTCCGCTCAATAAATCTCTGTGGACGAGTTCCTACGTTGTCTATACGGCTGGTCTGGCGTTGTGTTTTCTGGGTTTTTGCTATTGGCTGATTGACATCAAAGGCTATCGCAAATGGTCGAAGCCGTTTATGATTTTTGGCGTCAACGCGCTTGTTCTTTTCGTCGGCTCGGGCGTGATGGCGCGGATTTTGGGTTTAATCAAACTCAACGGCGCGGACGGCAAAACAATTTCTTTACAGCAAGCGATTTTCGACAATGTTTTTCTGCCGCTCGCTTCGCCGGTCAACGCTTCGCTGATGTATGCGGTTTCTTTTATTCTGGTGTGGCTATTTTTGATGTGGCTGCTTTATAGAAAACGAATTTTTATTAAAGTGTAACGCTCAAATCAATTCGCCGTTCGCAAATGAAATCCATGGTTTTTTAGAAATAATCAACGGTTGGAATTTTGCGCGGGCGGCTTGGGAAGATTTCTATACTTCATCGAGACGTTCTCAGTCCTGACTATTTCCCACTGTCGCAGCGCCCAGCCGGTTTTTAGCTCCCATTCAGTGCGAATTTGTCCGGCGAGGACGCGCGGGTTTCGCGCATTTGAAGCCGAACCGGTTTTGATGTCTAAGACGATTGTCGCGCGCGCGCCTTCCATCTGTTTCTCGACGACTGTGATTTCTTTCGGTTCATTTCCGAAAAAGCTCCAAGTGATCGGCTCGGTGGCTCCGTTCTCTTCAGGCACTTCTCTGACACGCGCCTCGTTGATTCGCTCGCGGATCAACTGTTCGGTAATTTCGGGCAAGTCGTTTGACCCTGAGGCAGACTCGCTCTGTTTGCCGTCGCCCTGCGAAGAAGACGGCGCGCAGCCGAACGAGCAGGTTAGCAGCAAGGCTAATCCTAAAAATGTTGAAAGTAAGAATCTCCGGCACGGCACATTCCGAATGTGCCGAATCAATCCGACCGTTAGCGGTAAGAATTCAACTATGTGCATATCTTTCCGGTTAGTCGCCTGCATAGCTAATCTCCATGCGGCGTATGTGCAGGCTCGCCAGAAACAGCACGACGCCCGTAAACAGAAGAAGACTCGGCACGGAAATCCACGCGGGCGTCGGTTCGACGAGAACCGCGAACGGACCTTCGGACATTGGCACCGGCACCAGCGATTGCAGGTAGTGAATCACGCTTATCTTCTTTAGCAGCGGCGGGAGCAGAAAGTTGATAAACTCCCAGCCGTAGAGCAGCAAAGCCGGAACAATCGGGTTGCGGAAAAACAGCCCGACGATCAGAAACACCGCGCCGTAGCCGACGCACGCGAGCATCGTTATTCCCAAATAAGCCAGCATTTGACCGATACCCGCGCCGTCGAAAAAGAAGCGCGCGGACTCCGACGGACTCTGCCAGAAGTAGAGTATTAACATCGAGCCGACGGTCGTGATGCTGAACAACACGATTGTCGCAATCAGTCCTGACAGATACTTACCGATGACAAGGACTTCACGCCGGACGGGTGCGAGAAAATAGTAGTGCAAACTTCGGTCAACCACCTCGCCGCGAAATAAATTCATAAAAACCCACGCGCAGCCGAAGAAGACGAGTGTGCGAAGGATCAGCCCGCCGTATATCGCCGCATAGACAATGCCCAATTCGCTGAAGTTTTCCGGCTTGTCTGTCATTGGCGGAAAGACAGCGAGCAGCGAGAGCAGGACGAGCGGCAATCCCGCCATCAAATAGAGCAGAAGAGCGCGGCGGCTCAAAAAGTTTTTCTTGATTTCAAGCCGCAGTATCGCAAGCGTCTGCCGCGTCCACAGCGACCATGAAGACGTTCGCGCCCTACTGCTCACATTCGGCGGCTGGTTCAAATTTGCGGCGGCGGCGGTCTGTTCTCTGATCTCAGACGTTGAACTCATCGGGTTTGCCCTCCATCGGATGTGATTAAGTATTGATAGACGGCATTCAAATCGTCGTCAACGGGCGCGACCGACTCGACTTGTAGCTTCTGCTCCGTGATAACCCTGTTAAGCAGCAGATAGAAATCATCAGGTCGGCGCGTTTTGACGAACAAGCCCTGGCGGTCGTTGTGGATGCGCGCTTCGACGGTGAATTCGTGTTCAAACAGACGCGCGGCTAATACTTGCGGTCGGTCGCAGCGAATCAGAATCTGAATCGGATGTTCTTCTATCTCGTCGCGCACGCCGTGGACTTCGCCTTCCGCGACGACGTAACCGTTATGAAGAAGCACAACGCTGTCGGACATCATATCCACTTCGTGCAGAATGTGGCTCGAGATGACCAGATACATTCCCGCGTCCGCGAGCTGACGGAACAGGCGAATGATTTCGGCACGCGCCATCGGGTCGAGCCCGTTCAAAGGTTCGTCCAACACCAGCACCGAAGGGTTGTGCGCGATAGATTGCGCGAGCCGGACGCGCTGCCGCATTCCCTTGCTGAACGACGAAACTTTGCGGTCTGCCGATTCCAGCATCGATACTCGTTCGAGCGCATTTTGCGTCAACTCGGAGGTTTCCTGTTTAGTGTAACCGTGAACGCGCAGATAGAATTCGATAAACTCGCGGGCGGTCGCGCCGCGCGGAAACGAATCGAACTGCGAACAGTAACCGAGCTTTTGAAAGATTGACTCGGGCGCGTCGGGCGATATGCCGAGAACACTGATGCGTCCCTGCGTCGGCTTGAGCAGCCCCGTCATCAAATTCATCAAAGTAGTCTTGCCCGACCCGTTCGGTCCGACGAGACTCGTAATGCCCGGCGCGATCTGCAAATTCACTCGATTGACACCGAGAATCTCTCCATAGAATTTCGATACGTCTTCAAACACGATCATCTTTTCGGGAGCGATTGAAGTAACGGATTCGCGCGACGCTGTGGATGTCGGATGTGATGAGGGAGTCGTTGACGATTGTGTTGTCATTGATGATGTTGTCGTCGGTGTCATTTAATCACCTCGTAAGCGCGAACTTTGCGCGATAGTAGCCAAACACAGACGGCGCAAACCAGTACGATTACCAGCCAAGAAACCCACAGCGGCGGCTCCAACAGTGCGCGGTCAACAAACTGTTCATCGTAAATCGGATTGGTGATTTTTCCGCGAATTTGTCCGGTCTGTCGCACAAAAAGTCCGAACAATCCAAGCCAAATGCTATACATCGTCGCCCACAAACTAACCAAATGACCCGCGCGTGTCAGGAAAAGCTGATTGACGATTTCGCCAAACGCGCTCGGCACGAAGAACAATCCCAACAACGCGCCGCTTGCGACCACACGCCACTTGACGAGCGACGACACGGCGAGCGCGAGTAAGGACAGCAAGATGATCCAGACCATACATCCGAAGAATATCGCCCAGACCATCCACAGATTCGCCCACAGCCACGCGAAGCCGGCGAGAGACGCTTGAAAAAAGAAGATTAGCAAGCCCGGAATCCATGTTACCGACGACAACAAAAACACGACGACAGTCATCTTGCCGAGAACGTATTCGGCGCGCGAAAGCGGGCGGCACAAATAAAGCGGCAAAGCATTGTTCGACAAATCGCGGGAAATGAGCGGCGGCGCGACCAGCACCGTCAGGATAAAAGCAAACCCGCATTGCAGCTCGACGAAAGTTTTAAAAAACGAAGCGTCAATCGGCAGCAGTTCGCGGACGTTTATTTGCAGCAGCGCGAGCGCGTTCGCGTTGTGATGCAGATAAACCAGAATGGTCGCCACGAGCGGGTAGATAAAGCACAAAATAAAAATCGTGACGAGCAGCTTCGACTTGAAAACTTCGCGCAGGGCGTAGCGCGGTATCACAAAAAAGCGCGACAAAGCGGAATGCGATTCACCTTCATACGCCCCGTATAAATGTTCATAAACCGCCATCGCCAGCCCTCCCGTTCGCCTGCTCGTTGCCGTTCTCAATCCGGTTCCCGTTATTGACTGACGCGCTCACGCTATCCGTCATATTTCCGTTCTCCATCGCCTTCAAGAAAATGTCTTCGAGCGAATCGCGCTTGAAGTTGAGACGCCGAATCTGAACCGCGTTTTCGAGCGCGAGACGATACAAATCGCCGATTTCAACCGTCTCATTCATAATTAATTTTACGCGCCGCTCGCCCGACAGCGCGTATTCACAGCCCAAATTGCCGATTGCTTCGACAAACGCCGCGCGATTTCCGCCGCGCGTCTCAAGCTCGATAAATTTACGATTCGCCTTGCGCTCTTCTTCCAGATTACAGTTGGCGGCGATGCGCCCGTCCTTCAAAACGAGAATTTCGTCGCAACATTCTTCCACGTCGCGCAAAAGATGCGACGACAAAAGAATTCGCGCCCGCCCGCCGTCTCGAATCTGACGAATCAACGCAATCATCCGGCTGCGCGTCGGCGGGTCGAGACCGTTTGTCGGTTCATCTAAGATAATCAGTTTGGGTCCGTGAACAATTGCCTGCGCGAGTTTGGCAAGCTGCTTCATGCCGAGCGAGTAACTATCTACGGGGCGATAACGCGCTTCGCCCAAACCGACGAAAAAGAGAGCTTCGTGAGCGCGTTCGAGGGCGTGACTCGCCGGAATGCCGGACAATTCCGCCATAAGGCGCACAAAGTGAACGCACGACATTTTGGCGATAAACGAATCGCTCTCCGGCATATAACCGACGGTCGCCCGCACTTGCTTGGCGTCCGTCGTAATGTCCTGTCCGAAGATGCGCGCCGTGCCGGAAGTCGGCGGGTGAAAGCCGAGCAGAGTGTGAATAAGCGTAGTCTTGCCCGCGCCGTTTGGTCCGAGCAAGCCGATGGCGCGACCGCCCAAAGCGCCGTTTAGAGATTTCAGAATCGGACGTTTTCCGAACGTCACGCTCAGTTGTTCAAGTTCGATAACACTCGTCATTCAGCCATCACCATACCATTACCAGTTTTGAAAAACACGCTCCGCATAATACGACGAAAAACGACGGACATTCAAAAACGTCCGTCGTTTTTCTTGCTAATAAGCATTGCTTCCGTTCATTATTTCTTCTGTACGTTCTTCTCGCCCATTGCGTTCATTAAAATATGCTGCATCTCGAAAGAATTCGGCAGACCGATAAGACTCGCCGGACTCAAGCCGAAAGCTCCGCCTTCGGTGTTTGCCGCAAGCGTAATTCGGTCGCCCTGCGCGTAAGCATAAGCCAGGGTCGGCGGCGCATTCGCGTCAATCGAGCCGAGCATCTGACGCTCTTTCTCTCCCAACTCAGCCCCGCCCGCGTTCTTCATTCTTTCCGCGAGCGGTTGAATGAGCGGCGCGAGATCGTGATAAAAAATCGCGGAGAAATTCGTGTTGCCGTCCTGCGGCAGCGCGCTCATAAATCTCGACGAACGAACCAGCGTATTGCCCGCGTCGCGGTTCTTAATCGACTGTTCGAGCAGCGCGCGGCTCGGCGCGGCGACGAGGTAACCGTTCGCGTAAGTGTAATGCGCTTCAAGTCCCGCGTCAGTAGATTTTATCGAGTAATAAGTGCGGTCGTCCGCCGTCGTATTCTCCAAACTCAGTTTGCCTTTGCCGTGCAGCATGGAAAACTGATTCAATTTATCAATTACTCTCTCAAACGTTTGCTGCAATTTCGCCTGGTCATTAACTTCTAAGACGACTTTCCACGAAGGCGTCGGTAAGATAGGACCGTCGATTGCGAAGGCAAACTCACCGCCGAGCGGCTCGGCGAAGTCTTTGCGAATATCGAAACCCTGCTGCGTAACCATTTCCTGCATTTGGCGTCGCAAGTCCGGTTCGACCGTCTCTAAAAATCCGAGCAGATCGTCAACCAGCAGCGCCGGTTCTTTAACCACGAACGCGGTCACGACATTAGCGTTCGGCGAGATAAAGTCCAACGCGCCCATCGAACCCGGCGCGGCGAGCCAAGACGCGATGCCGCGCTTCGGTTCGCTGAATGTCAATGCGGCGCGGCTTAAAGTTTTGCCGTCAACTTGCTTCTGTTCCACGACGAAATCGCGCAAGTTCATTACACCAAGCTGTCTGAAACCTTCGAGACGACGATCCGCGCCCGGCTTCGTATCTTTACTAACCGTTTGCGCGACAATTTTTTCGAGGTCGGCGGCGACGACTAATCCCGCGCCGTCTCTGTAAATATCGTTAATACGTTGATAGAACGCCGAATTCTTGAAGCGATTCGTATCCGGCGCATTCAAAGTCGTCGCAAGCCCGCGCAGAGGTTCGATCTGCGGAGAGGCGGCGAAGATGTCATTATGAATCCATACATACAATTCGGATTTCCTGTCAGACTTCTTCGAGGTCGCGCCTTTCGTTTGTTCGTTAGCAGCCGCGCTTTTTGTTGTCGCGGTTGGAGTCGTTACGCTCGTCGTCAGCGGATCGTCAATGATGCGAACATTTAGCTCGTCGTTCGACTCTTTTGCAAAACGCGCGAGTTGTCCATCCAGATACGTGCGGAATTTCTCTCCGTTCCTTACATCGCCGAACACCAGCAAGCCGTTCGGCTCGCCCTTCGCGTTCATCTCGCCGCTCACGACAATCTCTTCGCCGAGTTGTGAACCAAACTCGCGGACTCGCGCAAGCGTCTGCTCATTCAAGCCAAAGCCGTCGCCCTTTTTACCCTTCCACCATTCGGCGAGCGCCGGATTCTGGCTGATACGCTCCTGCATAATTCGCTGCGATTCGGCGAGCGTATCGGTCAAGTTTGGCAGCGCCGCGTAGAACACTGTGTTCTCAGGAACGAGATCAATAAACTTGGAAGAGTAACGGACACCGGGTAATTGGACGCGCTGATTGATGTTTTTTTGCAGCTTCGCAAGCTCTGAAACCAGATTCGCGTAGCGCGCCGCGTTGCGACTCCACGCGACGTTCTGTTTCACGGATGTTCTTTCGAGACTCTGATTTGTCGTCGTCTGATCGCCGGGAAGTAAAGTCTCATCCTTGCCCTGGTGATTGACCTGCACTTCGCCTTCAACCACCGAAACGCGCGAACCCTTTGTGCCGCTTTCGACCGCGAAGATCGTGCCTTTGACGGAGACGAGCGAGTCGGGCGTCTGAACATACAGGCGACCGTTGTGCTGTTTGGCGGCTTCAACGATTACATCGCCGCGTTCGAGCCGGATTGTTACGCCGCGCCTGTTTTCGCTCACCGAAAACTCCGAGCGTTCGCGCATCTCAACCGTCGAACCGTCCGCTAGCCGCAAAAGAGCGTTCGAGTCCTTCGCCGTGCGGACGCGCTCGCCTTTCTGTAATTGCTCGCCTGCCGCAAGTTGGCGACTCTGCGCGTCGGAAACTACATAAACCGCGCCGTTTTCACTCTCGACCGTCGCCGCAATCGTGCGCCCGGACCAGTCCAGACGCTCGGACACGAACAATCCTGCCAGTCCGATACAGAAAACGAACGCGGCGGCGACGCTCCAGCGCGCAACATTGGCTTTACTCCATCCGTTCAAATATGTTCGTGGTTGTGCAAGCGCGGGTTGACGAGCGCCAGCCGTCGCAGGCTTTGGAGTCTGGTCCGCGCTTTGGAATTTTAGCGCCCGGCGGCACGGAATGCATTCGTTCGTATGGTCTTTTAAGAGCAGCGTGCGAGCCGTCGAAAGTTTCCCGCCGAGATACGCCGGAATGAGCGATTGGAAATCCGCGCATCCATTAATTTGTTCGGCATTATTGTTGGTGTTCATTGTATTTAAATCTCCTAAATGTGCAGTTGCGGACAAAGATTTTTCGTTCGACATCTGTTGACTGATTCGCGCCCAAACGCTTGTCGCGGATTGATTTATGATTGATTCGTCGATTTGCTCGTCGCGTATTTCACGCGCGGCGGCGGCGATGATTGCATCCAAATTTTGTTTATTATGCTTCATGATGTTTCTCCAAATAACTGCCGATCTCTTTGCGAAGGCGTGTTCTGGCGCGGTGCAGCGTGACCGCGACGACCATTTGTGACGTGCCTAAAACTTGTGCGATGCGATTATTGTCGCAGCCTTCAAAATAACGGAGCGCGAACGCCGTCGCCGCGCGCCCTTCGAGTTTCGCAACCGCATGGCGAACGAGTTCGCGCAGTTCAACGTCTGCAAAATCGTCTTCGGGACTCTGGGTAGAGAGCTTCGAGCTTTGATTAAAATCTATGACATCCAGAGAGACGGAATTGGCGCGTGTGCGACTCCTGAGCAAGTCGAGCGAGGCGTTGACCGCCGCACGATGCAGGTAGCCTTCCGGGTTCGGCGCTAAGTCGCGTCGGTTCGGAGTGAGTCGCAGAAAGATAGTTTGCAGCACGTCTTCGGCGTCGCTCCGGCTGCCCGTAATACGATACGCGATGCGGAAGATCGCTTTATGATGGTCCTGAAAAAGACCCGCGAGTTCTTCAAGCTCCGCGTTTTCCGCGACCGCTTTCTGCGGCGTCGCGCTTTTTGCGGAGTCTGTTAAATCGCTTGTAAATGGCATATTGACGGCGGCGGCGGTGTTCACATTATTCTCCTTTGAATCGTCATCTATAAATATAAACGCGCGCCGCGGCGGATTATTAACAACGAGGAGAAATAAATTTTCACATCTGATGAAGGAATCATACCTTTTTATCTGTTGCTTGAATAAATAAAGGAATCGCGCCGCGGCGCGATTCCTTCCGATTGCAATTTGTTCTTATCAAAAACCTCTTAATTCTTTGATACCCGCAGCGACGAAATTGATGTCGTCGCCGTCGTCGAAAAGCGTTAAAACCAGAGTCGGCTGGCTAAATTGATAACGCTTTGCGCGGACGTTCAAAACGAAGGTTTCGCCCGCCGGAACATTTGCGAAACGGTAGTAACCATCCGCATCGGTCGTCACCAGGCGTGTTTCACCGTTGTCGCGCGTCAATGTAACTCCGGCGTTGAAAACTCCGCGACCGCTTGCCGTCGCAACTCGTCCGCCGAATGAAACTTCCGCCGCCGTCGGTCCCAAAATGTTGATTGAGCCGTCTGTAAAATTCGACGTCAAAACATTGGCGTCAACATCCGAGATTTCGCGGACAACCGGCGCGTCGCCAAACTTCAAAGCCGTTTGCCCGCTCGCCGCGTTTGCCGCGACATTAAAACGAATCGTGACCAGTTGTTTCGTTCCGGCTGTCAAAGCGACGCCGAACGGCATTCCCAAAACCACGCCGACTTTTCCGGTTTGCGCCGTGTTTGGAATCAAAGTCGCCGCCTGCGTGTCAGTTCCTTTTTGAACGAGCGGATTGCTCAACTTCGCAGCGTCATAACTCAGGGTAAAACCGAAACCGTTTTCCGTGCCTTGCGTGTCGGTTTCGATTGAAACCAAAACCTGCGCGCCGGGCGATGCCTGATTATTGACGACGCGGACGATTGTTTGCGCCGACTGCGATTTGTTCGGGTCGTCGTCGTCTTCTGCGAAAAACGGTTTGGCAAAACTCGGCACGATTTGCCCGCCGGTCGGCGTCGCCACGTCGAGACCGGCGGCGTAACGCCCGGCTTGCGTGTAATCGGAAACCGTCATTTGTCCGTTGCCGAGCGAGATGCGCGGAGCGCAATCGGCGCGTTGGTATTCGTTATAATTCGCGTTTGTCGCGTCAAGTCCCGCCACGAATCTGCCGACTTGCGTAAAATCCGTGACCGTAACGCTTCCGTTGCCGCTTCCGGTCGGACGCGGCGCGACGTCGGCTTCATAGCCTTGCGCGAAAATTACCGCGCCGTCCAAATAATTCGTCGGAAGCGGGTCGGCGTTGGAATTAACAACCTGTCTGACGATTGGCGCGTCGCCGAATGTGACAGGCGAATTATAAGCCGCAGTCGGCAGCGTGTCGAATGTAACGACGGCGATTTGCTTCGTGCCGGGCGCGAAATTCTGTCCGGCGGGAAGCGCGAGCAAAACACCGAGCTTTCCGGCTTGCGAATTGTTCGCGGTTAGATTTCCGGCTAACGCATCCGCTCCGAGTGTGACCTGTGGATTCGTCAAAATCGCCGGATCGTAATTCAGAGAAAATCCGGCTGAATTTTCATCGCCCTGCGCGACGAGTTCGATTGTTGCGGTTATGTTTTGTCCGGGCGTCGCTTCGCCGCCAATGACGCGGAGTTGACGCGAAGGCGCGGCAGTTGCCGTGAAATTCGCGTTCGTAATGTCTGCGGACAAATTATTAAATTGCCGGTTTATCGGCGCGAACGTAAAACCGATTGCCGACGGCGTAACCGTGTAGTTCGAGTCCGGCGCGAGATTCGCAAACGAATACTTGCCCTGCGCGTCGGTCATCGTCGTCGCGTTTTGCGCTCCTTGCAGCGTCATTGTTACGCTTGCGACGGGCGTGTTGTCGGCTTTCCTGACTTCGCCGCCAATGTTCAAAAGCGTGCCGTTGTCGTTGTCGATGATATTCAAAACGGCAATCGCAGGCGCGCCTAAACCCGCGCCGCCGATTGGATTGGACAAAACGAGATTGACCGTTTCCGCAGGTTCGGGAATGTTGTCGTCGGAGATTGAGACGTTAAAAGTTTTCGCCGTTTCGCCGTCGCCGAAAATCAAAGTTCCCGAAGCGGGCGTGTAATCCGCGCCGGACGTTGCCGTGCCGCCGCTTGTCGCGTAATCGACCGAAACCGTTCCGGCTGTGCCGTTCGCGCGCGAAACGGTAACGACGACCGAATCGTGTTCCGTGCCGGAATACGGCGCGAAACTGAATTTGAATTTGCCCGGATTGTCGTCGTCCTGAATCGTGCCGACGCCTTGTGATTTAGCGAATGTCGCGTTGGCGGAATTGGAAAGATTGACGAAAAATGTTTCGTCGAGTTCGGGCGTTAAATCGCCGTTGATTGTAACGACGATTGTTTTGGTCGTTTCGCCCTGCGCGAAATTCAATTGTCCGCCCGTTACGGCGTAATCCGTCGAACCCGTCGCCGTGCCGTTCGCAGTCGCGTAATCGACCGAAACCGGCTGACCGCTCGGCGCGGACAAACTAACGTGGAAGGTATATTGATTTGTCCCGATATTGCCCTCGAATTGCGATACATCGTCAATCGAAACCGTCGGCGTCGGGTCGTTGTCTTGAATCGTCAAAACCGCCGTCGTCGGGTTGACGAGATACGAGCCGTTGGTCGGAAAACTCAACGTTAATTTAACGGTTTCATCCGTTTCATCGAGCCAGTCCTCGGCGATTGGAATGTCGAACGATTTGGTAACTTCGCCGTTGTTGAAAATCAAAGTTCCGCTCGCTGCGGTGTAATCTTGTCCGGCGGCTGCCGTCAAATTGCTCGTCGCGTAATTGACTTGAATCGTGCCGTAACTGCCGTTCGTCCGATTGACGACAATCGTGCGTGTTCCCGACGCTTCGTTCGCGTTGTAGGCTGCGGCGGAAAACGATAAAACGCCCGGCGGCGGATTGACCGTGTAACACGGCGAAAACTCCGAAGTGCTGCCGCCGGCGTCGGTCGCGGTGGCGACGATGATTTGTCCGACCGTCAAAGGAACGTCCAGAAAATTGAAATAAGACGTGCCGCTGTTAATCACATTGACGGTTTTCGAGGCGATAAAATAACGCCCTTCGCCGAAGCCGGAAGCGTCGCAGGAATCAACGCGGTAGAAATCGACCGTAAAAGGCTTGTTCGGCGCGCTTTCGAGCGTTCCGGCAAGCTGAACGGACGAAGCATTAATTAAAACCGGAAAATTTTGCAGATTGTTCGCGCCCGCATCGCTGTCGCCCGCGTCGTTCGGCGTCAAGCCGTCGTCTCCCAAATCAAGCCCGATTGCGCCGTTTGAATAAATCGAATTGGCGCGGATGGAGTTGCCCGTTCCGCTGGCGACCGTGACGGCTCGGAAGTTGTTAAAAGCGATGGCATTGCCCGAACCCGAAGCCGCTGACCCGATGGAATTGTCGTGAGCGTTGTCAATAAACAAAACGCCGTCAACCAGATTACCGAGATTGTCGCCGCTGGCATTCGTGCCGATGAAATTGTTAAGAATCTGATTGCCGGAAGCGGTCGAGCCGCCGAGCAAAATGCCATTTTGCGAGTTGCCGGAAATGACGTTGGCGGCGACTGCATTGCCCGCCTCGCCGATAGAATTGTTAGCAGATAAAATTCTCAAACCGCCGAAATTCGACATCGCGGCGTTTCCGGCAGAGTTTGTGCCGATTTTATTGCCGTAGATTTTCACGCCGTTCACTTTCGCGTCGATGTCAATGCCGTAGTTCGTATTGCCCGAAATGACATTGCCGTCAAGAGCGTTTGTGTCCGAACCGACAACGATTGACGAACTCGTGGTCGCGTCGCTTTCGGAGAGAAAAATTCCCGAACCGGCATTCGCCAACTTTGCTGTTCCGGCGGCATTTGTGCCGATTAAATTGCGGCGAATCGTCGCCGGAACGCTCGCGTCGCTGATTCGGAAGCCGTCGCGGTTGTTGCCGGAAATAAGATTGCCGACGCCGACGCCGATGACCGTCCCGCCAATCGTCGCCGAAGAAACTCCGTCGCTAAGTTCGATGCCGTCGAGCGTATTGCCGACATCAACAGTGCCGTTTAAGTTCGTGCCGATGTAATTGCCGACAATCGTCAACGCGCCGATTGAGGCGGAGATGCCGCTCTGATTGTTGCCCGAGATAACATTGCGCCCGTTTGACAGACCGCTGCCGACTTGCAGCGAATAACCCGAACCGGCTCCGCTGAACTTGACGCCGTTGAGCGTATTGCCCAAATCGGCGGTTCCGGCGGCGTTCGTGCCGATAAAATTATTCAAAATCTTGACATCGGTGTTCGCGTTTATTAAGTCGCCGGAAACCGAGACGTTAATGCCGTTCGCTTCGTTGCCGGAAATAACGTTGCGCTCGTTCGCGCCGGTGCCGCCGATGGCAAATACGCTGTCGTTATAAGCCGCGATTCTGATGCCGCTGCCGCCGTTGCCCAAATCAACCGAGCCGCCAGCGCTCGTGCCGATGTAACAGCCGACGACGGTCGCCGTCACGCCGCTGTTCGCGTTGAAAAATATTCCGTGTTGTTTGAAGAGGTTTATCACCAGCGATTTAATCGTTACGGTCAGCGGCGCATTTGTGAACAGCGCGGTCGAAATTGAAAATCCGTCCGATGCTCCGCCCGCATTAAAACCGTTGATTTCAATGAGCGGCAAACCGCCGAACAGCGGCTGCGTTGTGCCGTCAATCGTCAGCGAAGTCTGAATTTCAGGCAACGACGCGGTGATGTTAATAGTTTGCGAGTTGCCGCCGCCGACGTTGAAATTGATAATGTCCGCGCCGACTCCGTTACTGTTGGCGTTGTTCATCGCGCCGCGCAAACTGCAATCGTTCGCCGCTGCGGTGCAGGCGTTCGCGCCCGCCGCATCGTCCGCGCGGTCAACCGTGTAGGTCGCCGCGTTTATATTTGAAAACAATCCGAAAGTTAAAAGAACGAGTGTTAATAAAAATATACGATTAAACATAACTAAAGAACTCCTTTTGTTTTTTTCGGCGCGATTTCGCGCTTTTGGAGTATTAAGCCGTATCGGAAAATTAAAAACGCCACCCGTTTGGATAGGCACGTTCAAATTGCGGAAAACAAAAAAAGAAAGGCTTGGTTTTGCCTTTCTTTTTTTATTGGTAATGAAAATTGTTCTGCGTTTGCGCTGGATTTTTCTTAGGTTTTACAAATTTTTTACCCGATTTACGACGGCAACGAAATTGATGCTGTCAGTGTCCTCGTAAATCGTGCGAACGAGCGACGGTTGACTGAATTGAAACTGCTTGGAGGATACGCTAAAGACGTATGTTTCGCCCGCCGATACGTCAGCAAACTGAAAATAACCCGTCTTGTCAGAAATCACGGTTTGGGTTTCGCCGACTGCGCCCAGCATCGTTACGCGAACGCCGCCAATGCCGCGTCCTTTTACGGTTTGTATTCGTCCGCCGACCGCAACGCCCGCTGCCGTCGTGCCTGTCGGAACGAACTCAAACGCGCCGATGTCAACGGTTGCCGTGCCGTTTTGGTCGCCGTCAAAGATTCGCGCAAATCCGCGCTGGTCGGCGGCGAGAGCGTCGCCGTTAACCGGACTAAACGCCAAAGCATTGCCGCCTTTGTCAATCGCCGGACTGCCCGTCAATAAAGCCCGCGTCGGAGTCGCGCCGCCGTTATTTTGCAGCGCGCCGAGCAATGGCGGCGTGTCTAGAATGTCAACCGTTCCCGCCGCTGTTTTGTAGCTTATCGAATTAGACGTATCGGCTGAATCGCCCGCCGAATCGCCGATTAGATTATTGCCTGCCGATTCAACCAAACTTTCATTTCGTATTTCGGACTGGGCGGACGCCGTGTTGCCCGCAATAATCGTATTGCCCAGACGGAGCGTCGCATTGTTAAAAATCCCGCCGCCGCTGCCGGTCGCCCCCGTTGCCGAATTATTGGTGACGGTCGAGTTGCGGACGGGCATTCCGCCGGTGTTGCAAAATCCGCCGCCCGCATTGCCGCTAAAACTTGCGGAATTACCCGAAATCGTCGAGTTCATTAAAGACATAGTGCCGCTAATGTTGCCAAATCCGCCGCATTGAACCGAACTGTTGCCGGAGAAAGTCGAGTTGATGATAGTGGAATCTAAATTCAGGTTTAGATAGACGCCGCCGCCGAAAACAGAATCTCCGCCGTTGTTTCGCACGACAACGGAATCGAGTTTGAGCGTGCCTTTGAAGGCGTAAATCGCGCCGCCCGCACCTGACTCCGATGCGCCTGCCCCGTTGCCGTCCTGCATTGTCACGCCGGAAATATTTACGTCGGCTTCGTCTGTATAAAAGATGCGGTTAATTCCCGCGCCGCCGTCAATCGTTAAAACATTCGCGCCGGGTCCGTTGATAGCCAGCGAGCCGTTATTACTTATGACAATATCGCCGGTGTCGCCCGATGCCAGCGTGATTAAGGTTAAACCGGCGGCAAAGTTAATCGTGTCGTCGGTTGCCGCCGCGTTTGCCGCGCCGACGGCTTCACGCAGCGAGCAGTCTGTCCCGGAGACGCAAGTCGTGTTGCGGTCGTCATCTCTAGTAACGGTAAAAGTCGCCGCGAAAGTGTTTTGCGTTGCCGCGCTACACATAACAAATGCAATCGCGGCTAAAATAACGCGAAGCAACGGCAAAGAAACGAATCGTATATTTATTAAAATGGATAACATTTAGAAAAATCTCCTTATCATAATTTCTTTTCTCTTATTTCAGCCGCAATTGTTTTCAGCGGTCGTGTAGATAAGAAATAACGCGAAAGGAGCGGGCGCGTCGCCACCCGTTTGGATAGGAAGTAAAGTTCAAAGTTCAAGGTTCAAAGTTCAAAGTTAAATCGGAAGACCGCCTTGAAACTTTGAACTTTGAACCTTGAACTTTGAACTCTTTAAACCAGTCGATTGAGCAGGGCTTTGGAGACGGCTTCGCTTTTGGAATGAACCTGGAGTTTTTCGTAGATGTGGCGCATATGAAATTTGATGGTGTTGTAGCTGACGCGCAATTCTTCGGCGGCGGTCGTGTAGTTGTAACCTTCGACAATGAGTTTTAAGAGGCGTGTTTCGTGCGGCGTTAAATCGTAATCAACCCGTTCGGGCGGGCGCGCTTCACGAAATAATTTGATGACGCGCATCGCTACTTCCGGCGACATTGGGGCGCCGCCGGAGACGGCTTCCTTGATGTTTTCAAACAGTTTGGTCGGCGAAGTTCTTTTTAATAGATAACCGCTCGCGCCCGCGCAAATCGCGTCGAAAATCCGCTCGTCATCGTCATAAACCGTCAGCATCAGCACGGTCATTTGCGGGTATTTTTCCTTCAAAATTTTGACGCCTTCGATGCCGCTGATTCCCGGCAAACCGATGTCGGACAGCAAAACGTCGGGAACTTCATATTTGATGCGGCTGATGGCTTCTTCCATCGTCCGGTAGCTGCCAGTGCAGGCGAAGCCTTCGGTAAAATTAAGCAGCGTCGCCAAACCTTCGCGGATGTCGCGCATATCTTCGACGACGGCGGTTTTGATTGTTTTTGTTTCGACTGTTTCCATTAGTTGCACTTCCATAATTGAAACTTTACGGGAAAATAAACGCCGCGTCGCCGTCCGTTTGGGTAGGCGATTCGGAAGACAGTAGCCAGAAGCAGTTGGCAGAGGCAGTAAAGATTGAGCGGGTTAAACTTATTTGTGTTTAACTCAAACTTTATACTGTTCAACCGTCTGCCGACTGCTCCTGGCTACTGCCGACTGCCGACTAACCTAGCGGAACGCGCAAAATAATCGTCGCGCCTTTGCCAATTTCGGACTCTATTCGATACTCGCCGCCGATTTCCGAGGCGCGTTTTTTCATACTCGTTAATCCGTTGCCGCCTTTGCCGCGAGCCAAATCCAGATTTGCATTCGCAGCAACCGCATCGACCAAAAATCCCGTGCCGTCGTCACTGATTTTTAATACAAGCCAATCCGCCGACAATTCAAATTCTATTTCGGCTCTGGTCGCGCCCGAATGCTTGACGATATTATTGATTGATTCTTTGAAAATTAAAAACACTTCGCGGCGAATGTTTGCGCCGAGCGAGATTTCGGTTTCCGAATGCGGCGCGTGAAAGCCGAATTTGATGTTTCGCGCCGACAAAACATCCGAAGCAAACCGCCGCATTCTTTGCAGCAAATCAACAAGATGGTCTTTGCGCGGATTGATTGCCCAGACAATATCCGACATCGCTTCGACCAGTTCGTTAGAGACGTTTGTAATCAAATGCAAAGACTCATCCGTTTGATTTTTGCCGTTTGATTTTTGCTGCGCGACTTCGGATAAAACCGCGATTTGCGTAAGGCTCGCGCCGATGTCATCGTGCAAATCGGTAGCGATTCTGGTTCGTACCTTTTCAAGTTCAATCAGCCGCTCTTCACGCGATTTGCTCAGCTTTTCTTCAGCGATTTTCGCATCCGACAATGCAGCGTTGACTTCGCGCAGACGCGCCGTGCGATAGCGATAAAGCAAAATAAATATCGCCGCGACTGACAAAGCAGACAATAAAATAAACCACCAGCGCGCCCAAATCGGCGACAAAATCTTGAACGAAACGACGGCGGGCTGCGGCGTGTGAATGCCGTCGGCGTTGACGGCGCGAACCACAAAACGGTAAGTTCCGGCGGACAGATTGGCATAATTAACCGTGCGTTGTTCGGTCGGCTGAGACCAATCTTCGTCCGCGCCTTCGAGCCGGTATTGATAGCGCAAAGTCTCGCTCGGTTTGAAATCAATGCCGAAAAAATCTATCTGCAGATTGTTTTCATTGTCCGCCAATTCGAGATTTAAAATTTCGCGCTCGCCGAGTTCCGAGAGTTTTTTATCGACTCCGGCGACGCGCAAGCCGCCGAGCAGAATCGGCGGAACGGAATTAGTTCCTTCTTTTTCCGGCACAAGGCGCGATATGCCGCTCGGCGTTCCGAACCACAGCACGCCGTCTTTGTCTCGAAAAGCGGTGTCAACGAAATCCGTCGCTAAACCGTCGTTCGTCGAATAATGTTTGATGATTCCCGTCTCCGGCGTCAGGCGGTCAACGCCGCGCACCGAGCCGAGATAAATGCGCCCGTAATTATCTTCGGTTATCGAGCGAATGTTATTGCTCGATAACCCGTTTTCGGTAGTCAAATGAACAAATTGCGGCGCATCGCCGGTCGGGTCGTCGGTGCGAATTACTCCGCCGTTGCTCGACGACAGCCAGAGTTTGCCCGCGTGGTCTAAATAAATTTTGGTAATCACGCCGACGGGCAAATTTATTGCCTCTGAAAAATCCGCAAAGCGACCGTTTGCATATCGCACGACCCCGCCTTCATAAAAGCCGAACCAGAGATTTCCCTTTGAATCTTCGGCGAAAGAAGCGGGCGATTTGTCGGGCGGAAAACCGTCGGCTTCGGTGAAGCGGCGAAACCTATTTTCCGTCGGAATCCATTGCGCCAAACCGTCGCCATCGCCTCCCGCTTCGACGCGCGTGCTGACGAAAAGATTATTTTGGGAATCCTGAAACATACAATACATTCTGTCCGACGGCAGACCGTCGTTGTGGTCGTAGACGGCGAGCGGTTTTTCACTTTCAAGCAAATCGAAATCGGTCTGCGCGGCAAAGCGGTAAAGTTTCGGGTTGATTGTCACCCACCAATCGCCCGCGCGGTCGAGAAAGCCGCCGGTCGAAGTCCACAAAAATTGATTTCCCGTCGGAATCTGCAATCGAACCGTATGAAAATCCTTGCCGTCGAAGCGACTTATAAAACCTTGCCCGATAAAAGCGAAAATCTCGCCGCGCTCGTTTTGATAAATCGAACGGACGCGACCTTGACCGGGCGCGTCCGCGATGTTGTAAGTCGTCAAACCGTGACGGTCGAGCCGCACAACGCCGCTCTGCCCGCCAATCCAAAGGTTGCCGCTCAAGTCTTCCATCATTTTGCCCGGTTCTTGCGTGAAGCCTTGTGTGGTCGAATGAATATTGAAATTTTTGCCGTCATATTCGACAAGGCTTTGCGTCGTCGTCATCCAAATATGACCGTCAGAGGATTTGTATAAAAACTTCGGCAGAACAGCCTTCGTTTCATCAAAATGTTTGTAGTTGATTATCTCGCCCGCTTTTTCGGGCAGCCGCACGTCGCCCGCTGCCGACTCTTTAATCGTCGCTTCCGCAACCAGGTTGCGAACGGTAAATTCCGCTGATTCGCTTAACGAATCAAGCGATTCGGGCTTGAAAATAAACAGACCGTTCGGGCGCGTTATCCAGATGTTCCCGTCGCCGTCATACTCGAACGAAAAACTGGTTTCGACGAGCGGAACTTGCGCGTCATAATAAATGATTCGGCTGTCCGGCAGTCGCCGAAAAATGCCGAGCCGCGTCATTATCCAAAAACTTCCGTCGCGGTCTATATCCATATCGAGGATGCTTTGGTCGGCGTATTTTTCGGGCAAATCGAAATTGAATTCGTCAAAAAAAACTTCGGCGTCGGTTTCTCTGACCGAATAAACCTTCCCGGAAAAAAACCAGAGGCGATGCTGATTGTCCTCGTAAAAACCGCCGCGCCGCTCGCCGATGTATTCGGCGTTCAAATTCGGTCGGACACTTGTTTTGTTTTCAAGCGGCGCGTCCGGCAAAACATTGTTCGGTTTGAAGCGATACATTCCGCCGGTCGTCGTTATCCAGTATTCGCCTTTGCTCGATTCAAAAACGCCTTCGATTCCGGGCGGCGAATTTTTCTCGCCGACCTGGTAAGTGATAAAACGCGAACCGTCAAAACGCGAAAGCCCGTCGCGCGTCGAAAACCACATAAAGCCGCGCAAATCACGAAAAACTCCGTCAACAAAACTGCTGCCTAAACCATCGGCTGTTGTAAAAACGCGAATCGGCAGACGTTCGCTGAAACCGGCAAGCGGCGCGAAACACAAAATCAGAACAGCGCAAAATAGTTTGACGATTATCAATTCGCTTATTCGCATAATCAATATCGGAAAAGATTACTTATTAAATAAATCAAATTCGGTTGAGAAGCAAAGGCGGAATCGACGGATAAAAAATCATCGTTAATAAATATAAAAGGTTTAGGAATGTTTTGTGTTCCTAAACCTTTCTATTCAACCTAAAACACATTAGGTAGAATTACCAATGCAGAAATAATACAATTAAAAAAAGGAAATCTCCAAAGAGAGAACTTTTTAAAATTTAGGAGCAGAATTTGACAGACTTTAAAACTTATGTCTTAAAAATCTGCTAATTGTTTTGTTTAATGAGGTTAGCTCAGTAATAAAATTTGAAACTTTCTATTATCGGAAGCGTGTATTCAATTAGTAATCCTACTTTCTATTTATTCTATAATGAGAAACCTGTCTTGTTTCGCCTGATCTGGATAGGTCAGGCGTTTTCTTTTGTCGATACAAAAGTCCGTTAATTTATACAAAACACTACATAAATCTCTCATTGCACCTTGCCGGAAACGAACGCAAATCTAAAGAAAAGAGGAACAATAATGGTGACTTATTTAGTAAATTCCATTGCCTATACAAAGTCTCGGACAATGATTGAATAAAAGAAAAATCATAGCGCGGAGAGACTGATAAAGATTAATTATTTTTAATTTTTAGGCTCCGGTGAAAAACCTTGACTTGATAAAATTTAATTGTAAAAATGATATTCTAATTCAAGTAAATCTTAATAACGGGAAAATATATGAAAACATCTGTCTACAAGTTTGTCGGATTCAGCCTGATTCTGATTATTTTACTTTCATCGCCGCAATATTTGTTAGCTCAAGATAAAATCGTCGGTGAATTGGTCATAACGAAAAGCGTTCCTGAGGGTTTTGTCTCGGTAAACAACGAACGAGCAATTAGCGGACGCTCGATTACCTCGACTTCAGAAATTATAACTTCGCCGCAGGCAAGCGCCAAAGTATTAATCCCGCAGACCGGAACTATCCTGATTTCCCCGAATTCAAAGCTGGTTTTGTCATTTATAAATTCAAGTATCTCCGGCGATTTGAGTTATGGAGAAGTAACTATTGAAACTTCTCCAAATACTTCGCTTAATTTTTTAGTTCCGGACGGAGCAATAACAACTCCAAATCAAAATCAAACGAATATTGTCAAGGCTACGGCGGAAGATAAAAAAACACGGATTCAAACTCTCACCGGAGCAGTTAATTTCAACAACGTTTTAATATCAGCCGGAGAATTTTATCCTCTGCAATCAAATGATAAAACAAAACCCGATAAATCCGCCCGCGTAGATTCCGGCAATTCAAAAAGTTTCAATCCCCTGTTGATTATCGCTATATTAGGCGCAGTCGCTGTTGTTGCATTAGTAGCTTCTTCCGGCAGTGGTGAATCTTCAACAGTCAGTCCAACCAGATAGTAAACTTATATTTTCCCCAATAAGTGATTGATGTTTTTGCAAATTTCGATAACAGCAAGGCTTATATAAACATCCGGCTTATATCGTAGCTTGATTTGTTTACTACGCAGATAGATTTCACCTTCCAAATTTATCGACGTTCATAACTCTGTCAACAAATGATATATTAATTTATTGGTAATTTATAAACTTGAGTTTGTTTTGAACAAAAATTAGTAATTATGATTTTTGACGAAGACTTTGATGTAATAGTAATAGGCGCCGGACATGCGGGTTGTGAGGCTGCGTCAGCTTCGGCGCGTCTCGGCGCGGAAACTGCTTTGGTTACAATAAACCTCGACTTAATAGGTCAAATGTCGTGCAACCCGGCGATTGGCGGTATTGCAAAAGGTCATATTGTCAGAGAGATTGACGCTCTCGGCGGGATTATGGGACGTGTAATTGACCGCACGGGAATTCAGTTTCGCCTTCTAAATCGTTCTCGTGGTCCAGCCGTGCAGTCACCCCGCGCGCAAGCCGACAGAAGTTTGTATCGACTGGAAATGCGTCGGGTTTTAGAAGCCACGCCTAACCTAAATTTACGTCAGGGAATTGTTACCGATTTAATTGTTGAAAACAGAAAAGTTATTGGAGTTGAACTTCAGGATGCCCGTCGAATCGGCGCCAAAGCCGTAATTATTGCTACCGGAACTTTCCTCAATGGACAAATTCATACAGGTCTTAAAACTTATTCTGCCGGACGCGCGGGCGAACCTGCTTCAATCGAGCTTGCTGAAAGTTTGAAAAGACTCGGATTTCCCGTCGGACGATTAAAAACCGGCACGCCGCCTCGTCTGGACGGCAGGACAATTGACTGGGACGCTTTTGAAGCGCAACCCGCTGATGATAATCCGGTGGCGTTTTCCTTCGCTACTGAAAAGATTGAGCAGCCTCAAATTCAATGTTACATCGGCTATACAAGTAATTCTTTGCATAACAAAATTCGTGAAAATCTTCATCAGTCTCCACTTTATTCCGGCAAAATCAAAGGAATTGGACCTCGATATTGCCCTTCAATCGAGGACAAGGTTGTAAAATTTGCAGACAAAGACCGTCATCAACTTTTTTTAGAACCGGAAGGACATAATACAAATGAAGTTTATCTGAATGGATTTTCTACTTCTCTACCGTCCGAACTACAACAGAAATTACTTAAAATGATTGAGGGGTTCAAGGAAGTGCGAATAATTCGTCCCGGCTACGCGATTGAATATGATTTTATTGACCCGAGAGAACTTAACTATTCATTGGAGACAGCCAGAATTCAGGGTCTTTACCTAGCCGGACAAATAAATGGCACGACCGGCTACGAAGAAGCTGCTTGTCAAGGTTTGATGTCAGGGATTAATGCTGCATTAAAGATTCAAAAAAGGAAAGAATTTCGCTTAAATCGAAACGAAGCGTATATTGGTGTTTTAATTGACGATTTAATCCGGCATGGAGTAGACGAACCCTATCGAATCTTTACTTCTCGCGCCGAGGCACGACTCACGTTGCGGCACGATAATGCTGACCAGAGGTTATCGCCAAAGGGCAATGAAATCGGACTGTTAAGTGACCTTGATTGGGAAAGATTTAACCGAAAATGCGACAGAATTGCCTTGCTTCGTAACACTTTGAACAACCTTCGTTACAAACGATCCGATATTGAGTATTCTTCTATTTCCCAATCTCTAGGAATTGATTTAGGTGATTCTATCAGTTTATCGCAACTATCAAAACGGCAAGGCATAAATCCAGCGATTATTCACCGTTTCATACCGGAACAAATTCGTTCTCAAATAAAATTTTCCGATTTAGAAACTGCTTTGGCTGACTCTTTATATAGCGGTTATGTCGAAACTCAAAATAATGCTGCCCAGCGTGTTTATCATAATGATAATTTCAAGTTACCTGAAAAAATTGATTTTCATCTTATAAATGGACTGTCCCACGAAATGGCTGAAAGACTCGAACGGGCGAAACCTCAAACTTTCGGACAGGTTCGTCAAATCTCGGGTCTTACGCCTGCTGCTCATTCTACGCTTTTAGTTTATCTAACAGGACTTAAAAATTAAACGTATGCAATTTAACTTTTAGATTTCCATGTGGCACGTTTTACATAATTGAATTGTAAATTGTAGGACGTGCTACATGGAAATTAAATATCCGTTAGAGATTGTTTGAAAAGAGTGTTAAATTAATCAGGTAAAAAAATGGGTAAAATAATAGCTGTTGCCAATCAAAAAGGCGGTGTTGGAAAAACAACGACTTCCGTTAATTTAGCTGCAGGACTGGCGGCTGAAGGAAAAAAAGTGTTGTTGGTCGATGCAGACCCGCAGGGAAATGCGACTTCAGGCTCGGGCGTGCCGCGAGTGCGAACCAGAAAAACACTTTACAACCTATTGATTTTAAATGAGTCAATAGAAAATGTCGTATTACCGACCGAATTGCCGTCACTTTGGGTTTTGCCCGCCGACAAAAATCTCGTCGGCGCGGAAGTAGAATTAGTCGATTCCGCAAATCGTGAATACCGACTGAAGGAAGTTCTCGGGAAAGTTAAAAATGATTATGATTATATTATTATCGACTGCCCGCCATCTTTGGGATTGTTAACTATTAATAGTCTAACGGCTGCGAATTCCCTGTTAGTGCCTATCCAATGCGAGTATTACGCATTGGAAGGAGTTACTGAGTTATTTGATACTCTTGCTCGATTGCGAAGAGGTCTTAATCCGCAATTAACGATAGAAGGATTATTATTAACAATGTATGACGAGCGAACAAATTTAGCGGCGGCGGTTGCTCAGGATTTACGAGATTTCTACGGATCGCAAGTTTTAAGGACAATTATTCCACGAAATGTTCGCCTTGCAGAAGCACCCAGTTACGGGAAACCTATTATTTTGTATGATATTCGCTCGCGCGGAGCAGAAAGTTACACTCAGCTTGCTAAGGAGATTTTAAGTCATGACTAGAAAAGTTTTGGGACGTGGGTTAAATGCTTTGTTAGGTGATGAAACCGCAAAAAAAAATAGCGAAGAATTTATTGAAATTGATATAGATTTGATTGAACCGAACGCAAAGCAACCAAGAACAAGATTCGGTGTTGAAAGTTTGGAAGAGTTAGCTCAATCAATTAGGGTAAACGGCATAGTCCAACCTATTTTAGTCAGAAGAAGAGGCTCACGCTTCCAACTGATAGCAGGTGAGAGACGCTGGCGCGCCTCTCAAAAAGCCGGTTTGCAAAAAATACCTGCGGTAGTTAGGGAGGTGGCTGATGAAAAATTACTCGAACTTGCTTTGATAGAAAATATACAGAGACAGGAACTTAATCCGATTGAAGAGGCGAGAGCATATAAGAACCTGATTGAGGCAATTGGCTTGACGCAGGAGATGGTTGCCGAGAGAGTTGGAAAAAATCGGACAGTTGTAACAACTTGCCTGCGTTTATTGAAACTTCCCAAGGATATTCAGGAACTTGTCGAGGAGGAAAAAATATCAGCCGGACACGCCAGAGCATTGTTGATGTCAAACGATGTCGAATCACAGCGTCGGCTGGCAAGCAAAATTATTGAAATGTCACTATCCGTTAGGGAAACGGAAAAGGCTGTTAAGAGAATTGGTAAAAATGGCATTCAGCCAACTGACAAAACAATAGTTAAGTCAAAGAATGACGCGAATATCAAAGCAGCTGAAACAAAATTAAAAAGGTATCTAGGAACGCAATTGCAAATTACCCCGGACGGGAAAGGCACAGGCGGCAAAATAGAAATAGAATATTACAGCGAATCTGATTTGGATAGAATTTACAGATTGATTCTAAACAACTAATTATGCGACAAAAACGTTTGACCGAAATGGTCTCTTGCGCGGGTTGAGTGGCGAAACTTGCGCCAAGCGACCTTGCTCAAGTTTTGAGCAAACTTCCGAAACAGGATTTTTCGACGGATGTGATTGTCGGCTACGAAACATCCGACGATGCCGGTGTGTTTCGGCTTAACGAGCAAATCGCATTAGTACAAACTGTTGATTTCTTTACGCCTATTGCCGACGAACCGGAAATATACGGGCGAATTGCCGCCATCAATTCGCTGAATGATATTTATGCAATGGGCGGAACGCCGATTTCGGCTCTCTCAATTGTGTGTTATCCGCAAAAAGGCGATTGGGATGTTTTGGGCGAAATTATGCTCGGCGGTCAAAATGCGCTGAACGAAGAAAATGTTGTAGTTTTAGGCGGACATTCGGTTGATGACCGGGAAATGAAATTCGGATATGCAATAACCGGAATTATTCATCCTGAAAGAGTTATAAAAAATTCAGGGGCAAAAGCAGGTGATGTTTTAATTTTGACAAAGCCGATAGGGACAGGTGTGATCAGCACCGGAATAAAATTTGACAATGCAAGTGAACAGGCGAAAATTGCTTCGATAAAAACAATGACAACTTCCGCGCGGGAAGCATCTAAAGTTATGCAAGAATTTGAAGCGAACGGTTGCACTGATATTACAGGTTTTGGTTTGCTCGGACACGCTTTTGAAATGGCGAAAGCAAGCAATGTAACGTTTACGATTGAATCTGAAGATGTTCCACTTTTGCCCGATGTTATAAAATTGATTAAGCAGAAAATGTTGACGCGAGGAGACAAAAACAATCGGGCTTATGTAGGCGAAACAGTTAAATTTAGTAAATTAGTTACAAGCGAAATGCAAAGCGCGTTGTATGACCCGCAAACAGCAGGCGGTCTTTTAATCAGTTTGGAAACTGAAAAAGCAGAGAAGTTTATCGAAAAAATAAAGGATGCCAGAGTCATCGGTAAAGTTGAATCAAACAAGGGGTTTTTAATAGAGGTTAAATGAACTAAGTGTATTGTTCATAGCAAGTTGTGAGCTTGTTGTGATTTTAATGCAAACCGCAATTCGGTAGATAATTGGTAAATTAGATGATGTTTTATTTGTTTATTTTAGAATCAATCGGCACTTCGGAGCTACTTATGATTGGGCTTGTTGCACTCATCATTTTTGGTCCGCGAAAGTTACCGCAAATGCTTCGCACAATTGGAAAAACGGTGGGAGAATTCCGCCGCTCAACGGATGAATTTAAAAAAACCTGGCAAAAGGAAGTTGATTTTGAAGATATTGATTATAATTCATCTGAAAACTCAGAGTTGCTTTTAGGTAGTAAATCCAAAATCGAAAATTCAATCGGCAGACGATCTGATTCGGTAAATAATAAAATTGCCGCACCCGAAATTAGAGAAGTAAACAGCGATGACTTCCCGAAAAATATTCCTGAAATAAAAACTCCAATCGTTGATGAAACCAAAACAGAAATTACTACTGTAGATAAACGTAATTGGTTATAAAAGTTCGAGGCGAAAGCACGCCGAAGTTGTAAATGAAACACGAAGAAACAAATGCCGAGGAACAGTTAGGCGGACAAATGTCTTTCTTGGACCACTTGGACGAATTTCGCAAAAGGCTCGTAAAATCTGTAATAATTGTAGTTATCGCGTTTTGTTTGTGTTGGTTTGTTTCCGATAAAATTTATAATTTTCTCTCTGTCCCGATTCGGCACGCACTCTCAGAGGCGGAGAGGCGTGAAATTCCGGTTGAGGGTTTGACCGGCAACGAAAAGGTTTTGCCGCTTAATAATTTGAAGGAAGGCGATACGGGACGATATGTTTTTGATCGGGCTACAAAACTCGGGGTGAGCGTTGTGTCGCCAGGGACATCTGTCCAAGCAAAAGCAGCGACAGATGCCACAGGCAAACTGGGACTTTTTACCGACGAGCCGATTTTTACGAGCAATGCGATTATAGCGAAAGGCATACGGCTGCCGATAGACTTTAACGCCGAAAATTCGGAAAGCACGAGTGGTGATGAAAGAATGATTGTGACGACGGCGGTCGAGCCGTTCACGCTTTTAGTAACTGTTTCGCTTTACGCGGCAATCGCCCTTTCGATTCCGTTTCTGCTCTGGCAAATCTGGGGCTTTATTTCGCCGGCACTTTATCGTCACGAACGAAGCTATGTAACGCCTTTTATTGGTCTATCCACAATTTCTTTTGTCGTCGGAGCAGCTTTTGCTTATTACATTTTGTTTCCTCCGGCGCTCAAATATCTACTCGGACTCGGCGAAGATTTTCGTCTGATGCTCAAGGCAAACGATTATTTAGATTTTATTATTTTGATAATTTTAGCAATGGGAATAATCTTTCAAATGCCTGCTATTACGTATGTTTTAGCGAGAATCGGAATCGTTTCCGCGAGTTTTATGGTGCGAAGCTGGAAGATTGCAATAGTCATAATTTTGATTGTTGCAGCAGTGGTTTCACCAACCGGCGATATTCCGAATATGATGCTGTTTGCCACGCCAATGATGGGTTTGTATATAATTTCAATCTTTATCGCCTGGTTTTTCGGCAAGAAAAGACAGAAAGATTCTGAACTTACAGATTTGGAATAGTGAAAAGATATTTATTTTAGTGTTATTTTATCGCGTTTTTCGCAGCATCATTTGTTTTCGTCGAATCCTGACTTCCGAAAATTTGATTCAGCATTTCGCCTAAACGATAACCGGCAAGCGCGATTTGTTCCTGAGCGATTTCAAAAGCCTGTTTTTTATAACTCTCCGAAGGCATTTCACCAAACTTCAAACTCGCGGGATAAAGTTTAGTCGAGGCAATTTGAAAGCCTTCCTTTTGCCATTCGTCGAATTTTCCGATTTTCAGACGACTCTGCATTTTCGCTAACGGGTATTTCTTCATCATTTGCTGCGCTATCGCGGGAAAATAATCCGAATCGCAAGCGTCATTCACACGCGGGATATTTCGTCCGATGATTGAATCCCAATACCAATGCAAGCTCACCCGATTTTCGCCTTTTGCATCCTTCGGTGAAAGCATAAAAAGATTTCCGCCCTGGTCGCCTTTCGGGTCGTATTTGGTAACGCGCCCGGAATCGTGCAAAGGCTGGTGAATATCGCCGCCGAGATGCAAAACCCACGCGAGCGCAATCGCTTTATCGGCATCGGAAGCGGAAGCATCGCGCAGCATTTTATCAAACGCAAAGAGACGTTCGACCGCATTTTCCTTGTCAGATTGAAGTTCAGGGACGAGTTCGACTTTTCCGTTCTCTTCGCGCCAGAAAGTGTCGAGATAATGCCATGTTCCGTGATGATATTTCGCAATGCGATTCTTGAAATTTTTATCACGGACAATATCCGCCCACGTTGAGGCAATCATAAAAAGTTCGCGTTGTTTAGCAGCGGCGGAACGCGAATCCTGTAGGTAGAAAACGCTCAAATCAGAATCTTCAGGCGCGCTTAAAAGTATTTTTATCGCTCTTTCACGCGCCTGCGGCGACATTTGTTCCCAAGCTATATACGCCGCAAGTTTGTGTCCCGTATCGTCCCAAGCCGAAACGGAAGTAACAAAAATAGCTGCAATTATCAAAAACTGCGAAAATTTAACGAGAGTTTTTTTCATATTTTAATCTCCGAAGCCGTCAGGAAGATATTAGCGAATATCTAAAATTATAGAAAGCGGAAATAGCCGAATAATAAATTATTGGAAATCCGTCAAATATAGTTATTTATTCAGGGAACGACAGACGAACTTTTTTCAGCAAACATTCATCAAAAAACGCGGAATGTAAATTTGCGTAGATTTTGGATAAACAAATAAAAGTAATTTGATAACACGGGGAGAAGTAAAATAATGCAAGCAGTTTTTGAACAAAATCGAATAGCGGAGTCAACTCTCGACCGGACAAACGGAGCGTTCGGCAATAAAATCGGCATCTTCGGAAAAATTTTCGGTTGCTGGCACAATCAATTAAGCCGACCTTTTACCAATCGAAACGGTTCGTATCGCGCTTGTCTGAATTGCGGCGCGCGCAAACCCTTCGACACGAAAACGTTGAAAACCGCCGGTTCATTCTATTATCCGCCGACCATCGCGGTTGGCGAAAGTATAGCAATGGATAAATAGTCGGAATCTCAACAAGCAAAATCGAGCAGCGCGGTTTTTTGATACCGCGCGCTTTTTATTTTAAAGTCTCTTAAACATTTCCTAAAACCAAAGCAGAGTTTTTCGAGCCGAACCCGATACAGTTGCAAAGCGCGACACTGACGTTTCTTTTTGCAGAAAAATTTGCCGTATAATCCAGGTCGCAGTCGGCATCGGGAATGTCTAAATTGATTGTCGGGGCGATTATATTTTTATTTAAGGCAAGCAAAGCCGCGCCGACGCCGGCTGCGCCCGACGCGCCCTGCGGATGTCCGATTTGCGATTTGGTTGCCGAAGTCGATAGTTTATAAGCGTGTTGACCGAAAGCATTTTTGACGGCTTGCGTTTCGATTCTATCGTTTAACTTCGTCGAAGTTCCGTGCAGATTTACATAATCAACCCTTTCCGGCGAAATGCCCGCGTCCTCGATTGCAATTCGCATCGCCCGCGCCGGTTCGACGCCGTTTTCTTCCAGACGAACGCGATGATATGCGTCGCAAGTCGAACCGTAACCTTTGATTTCGGCATAAATTTTTGCGCCGCGCTTTTCCGCGCTCTCCAGAGTTTCCAGAACGAAAATCCACGCGCCTTCGCCTAAAACAATTCCTGAACGATTCAATGAAAACGGGCGCGAAGCGCGTTCCGGTTCGTCGTTCCAATCATTTGTCAAAACCGTCATCAAATTAAATGCCTTCAAGATTCCGAGCGCAATCGGCGAATCGACTCCGCCGGTCAGCATCATTTCCTGCCTGCCGAGCGCGATGTGCTGCGCCGCGTAAAAAATCGCGTCGGTCGAACTGGTGCAGCCGGTCGAAACGACGTGCGAAAGCCCGTGCAGACCAAAAACCATCGAAAGCTCGCTCGATAAACCGCCGTGCGTCGAAGCCGGAATCGTATAAACGCTGGCTTTGCTTTCTTCGCCCGTGAACCAGTATTTGTATTGTTTTTCCGTGAACGCCAGCCCGCCGCCGCCCGTTCCAAGAACCACGCCGAAATTTTGTTTCGCGCTCAAACTAAAATTTTCATAATTGATTTGCGCGTCCTTCATCGCTTCACGCGCCGCCGCGAGCGCGAGCGGAACGGTTCGCGGAACATGCTTGCGGTCTTTCGGATTCAGCTCGGCTTCCCAATCAAAATCTGTAATTTCCGCCGCGATTTTGACCGTTAAATCTGAAACGTCGAAACTTTCAATTCGGCGCGCGCCGCTCTTGCCGCTTTCCAGAGATTTCCAAAAGTTTTCGCGTCCCGTTCCGATTGGCGTAACGCATCCGAAGCCCGTAATGCCGACGCGACGCGGTTTTATAAAATTGGTATACATAAATCTGTTTTTTAGAATACTATTTTGATGAAAATTAAGACCACCGAGCCGTCATTAAATTTTCGGAACACAATTATAATTTTACAAAACGATAATTTTGTCGGGATTTGCCGGGTAATTTAAGCTAAAATAATTTAATTTTTATGGAAATTTCCGTTATTATTCCGACTTTTAATGAAGAGCTTTCTATCGGGAAAACTCTCGACGCGCTTTCGCGCCTTGTTAATGTCGATGAAATCATAATCGTGGACGGCGGAAGCACGGACAAAACTCTTGAAGTTGTCGGGAAATACAAACAACAAAAAAAACTCAAAATAGTAAATTTCACCGAAGCGAATCGCGGAAAACAGCTTCACGAAGGAACAAAGCACGCGAGCGGCGAAATTTTCTGGTTTCTGCACGCCGACACGCGCCCGGTTTTAGGCTGCGCCAGACAAATAAAAGCGTTGATGCGTTATGACGAGATTGTCGGCGGAAATTTTGAAGTCGTCTTTGACGGCAACAGTCGTTGGGCGCGATTTCTGACCAAACTTTATCCGCAACTCCGCGCGATTGGCTTGATTTACGGCGATTCGGCAATTTTCGCGCGTCGCTCGACTTACGAAAAAATTCGCGGCTATAAACCTCTGCCGCTTTTTGAAGACGTAGATTTTTACAAACGCCTGCAAAAGAAAGGTCGATTTAAGCACATCAATTTGCCTGTAACGACGTCTTCCAGACGTTTTGAAAACCGCAGTTTCTTCTTGACGTTTACGGGATGGTCGATTTTTCAAGGTCTCTACTGGATTGGTTTGCCGCCGCGTGTTTTGGCGAAAGGTTATAAAGTGATTAGGTGATGAAAGAAATTTTAACTACAGACGCACATGGATAAACACCGATAAATCCAGACAGAGATAAATTCAATTTTGTATTCTTTGACGTTTGTTCGCGGCTAAGTTCGTATGGAAAATTTAACAAAGATTTTTGCGGTGGGAATCGGCGGCGCGTTCGGCGCGGTGGCGCGACACTTGATAAATGTGTCGCCGCTCGCAAATCTATTTGCAAAATTCCCTTTTCCGACGTTTTTTATAAACGTCGTCGGCTCTTTTTTTATCGGTTTTTTGTTTGTCCTGCTATCCGACAAATTCACTGTCAACGAAAATCTTAGAATTGCAATTATGGTCGGATTTCTCGGCGCGTTCACGACGTTTTCAACTTTTGAACTCGAAATTTTCGCGCTCGTTCGTGATAGGCATTTTATAACGGCATTCGCCTATCTTTTTTTGAGCGTGTTTGGCGGATTCGTCGGAGTTTTAAGCGGTATTTGGCTGGCAAAGAAGTTTTAGATTTTTTAAGTTCTGTAACTTCGATAGTCAATCTCTTGAAAAATGTTGTCGCGGCTTTCGATTTCGGCGAGAAGTTCTTCGTTGAAATTTCCGCTTTCGATTTGCCCCGCAAGCAGATTAAAGCGGTGAATATGCGAGCGAAAACGGCGCGATGAATACTCGACCGTTGTGCCTTGCGAAATCTGAAACGCCCAATCGCTCGACTGGGCGAGCAGCAATTCTCGCGCGATTTGGTTTAATGCCCGATGTTCAATTTCAGTCGGATTATCAAAATGATTGGCGAGCGCGGTCATTCGCCGTTCGGCGTCGTGTTGATACGGATACATCCAGGAATTTGCCTCATTCAGCCAAACTTTGTAATAACCGTTCGCGCCCCAACTAGACGCCGACGGTTGTTGAATTTGAATCGGAATCTTCGCGTCGAGAAAATCGCCGGGCGTGACGGCGCGGACAATATCTTTTTTATAATGCAGCTCGCGGAACAGAAAATCTAAAAATTGCGGACCTTCCGACCACCAATGACCGTAAAGCTCGGCGTCATAAGGCGAGACGACGAGCGGCGGCTGCGCTGCAAATGTTTCGCGCAAAATATAAGCTTGCTCGATACGTTTTCCGACAAAATCCGCCGCATCTTCCGCCGCTTTTAGTTCGCCCAAAGCTGGAATGTATGGTTCTTTGTGTTCGGTTTTACCTGTGATGCGATAATACTTCAAACCGAGATTTCGACGATTCGCGTCTTTGTGCAGATGCGGTTTCAAGTATTCGAGCGGCAAATCCCAGCCGACATCGCGGTAAAATTCCCGATAAACGACGTTGCCCGGATAACCGACTTCCGCGCTCCAAACTTGCTGCGATGTTTCGACATCGCGGGCAAAAACCGCCACGCCGTTCGGACATTTGACGGGCGCGTGAACGCCGTAACGCGGGCGCGGCTCGCCATACAAAATCGCGTGCGAATCGCCGATAAAATATTCTATTCCCGCGTCTTTCAAAAGATTTTCGATGCCGTGTTCATAAGCGCATTCGGGCAGCCAGATGCCGCGCGGTTTTTTGCCGAAATGCTTTTGATAATTTCGGACTGCGATTTCAATCTGAGCGCGTTTGGCTTCGGGCGTAGAAATCAACGGAAGAAATCCGTGCGTCGCGCCGCAAGTGATAATTTCTAACACGCCTTCATTTTGCAATTCACGAAAGGCATTGATTAAATTTCGATTGTATTTGTCGTTCCAGAGATGAAGCGCCGCGCTCAAAGTTTTAAGATACATTTCCGCCGCGTCAAAAAATTCCGGCGCTTCTTTTCGCGTTCGTTCGACTTCCTTTTTGGCAAGTTCGAGTAGATTTTCCAGATGTCCGGTATAGCGCGTCTCAAGCAATTTGTCCGCGAGCATCTCGCAGAGCGGCGGCGAAACATTCATTGCCAGACGCGGTTTTGCTCCGCTTTCGTGCAAATTTTGAAAAATGAAAATCAGCGGCAGATAGACTTCCGTGATTGCTTCATAAAGCCAGTCTTCTTCAAGAAATTCGGGATATTCGGGATGGCGAACGAAAGGCAGGTGCGCGTGTAGAATTAAACTGAAATAACCAATCGGCATAAATTTAAGCAAAGAAAATTGTCCACAGATTAACACAGATGAACTCAGATAATAAAAATAACAATCTGTGTTTATTCGTGTCTGTCTGTGGACAATTTTTTCTAACGAAGCGAACTGATTGGCGCGAATTTCGGTAAAGCTCGACGCTTGGAAAATCTCGGAAAGTTTATCGAACTCGCGCCGAAAACAGTTTGCCCGAATTCTTCAACGGTTTCGTCCGCGAATTCGCCGAAGTTTTCCTGCAAAGCGTTAAATGCTTTTTCCGCGCTCAGATTTGCGAGATTTTCCTGCAATCTCGCAAAAAGGTTTTTAGATATTTGCCCGCGCAGATTTTCCGGCGAATAACCGGAAGCCAAAGCCAGCAGCGCAAAACGAATTTCGCTGTGGTCGGCTGCAAAAAAATCACTTTCTTGCCCGCCGATAATTTGAGAAAAAGCGTTCCGCGTAGCGGTTTCGGCAAATTCCAAATCATCGCCTGCCAGAGCGACTTCAACCGCGTCGTGCGCGTAACCGGAAGCATCAAGAACTTGCGCGAATTCGCCAGCCGAAACAGCCCAATCAGAAGAAAAATCGCGGCGCGTGCTGGGACTTTTTCGGGGCGTTTCGATTGTGTTGGAAAACATCAGGCGCACAAACGGTCGATTTGCGGCATAAAATCCAATTTCCGTGCGATAGCTCGAATCCGCATCAACGTCAAACCACGTCGCGCCTTCGGCTTCAATGGGAACGATTTCTTCGCTGTTGCGCGTCCGGTTGGCAAGCCTTGCGACCAGCGTGTAATTTCCCGCGCTCGCGCCGAAAACGCGATTGAGCGTTTGAAACGGATTATTTTTGATTGACCAGTAAAAATAAAGTTTCGTCGGCGACTGCATTTGCAAACGCGCCCGATTTTCCTTCGCCAACGCGGGCAATTTCGGTTCGGCAAGCTCTTTGAAAATGGGGCTTTTTTCCAATAAACCTTCAATTTCCCTTTCTGACAAATCAATCTCGTTTGTCTGCGAAGATTCGGATTTTAAGGACAAAAAATCTTCGCGGTTTTCGACGGACGAGAAAGTTTCATCCGCCGTTTTTTCACTTTTAATCAGTTCAGCCGACGAAATATTTTGGATTTTAAAGTCTTCCGTTAATTTTTTTATATCGGGTTTTTGGTTTGCCGGAGTTTCGGAAACTTCATTTTCCGACGAATTTTCTCTCGTATCTTTTTTGCTCATAGAAATTTATAAAAAGCTTGTGTGATACGAAGATTATGCTGGCTTTTCGGAAAAGTAACAAGTTTCGGATTTGCGGTTTATTTTATTTGACTTTAATCGGGGCGGCTGCATTGTAATTGAGACTTTTGAGTTTTACTTCGACGCGACCGATGCTGCTGTTGATTTGCGAGCGAACGAACAGGCGGCGCGTGTCGTCGGTAATCCAGATAATCAAACTGCCTTTTTGCTCGATAAAGCGTTTTTCGCCAAAAACTTCCGGTTCGACGCGGAAGCACCACGTTTTTCCCAGAATACTTTTTATTTCTTCGCGGGCGGTAACCTTCACGGGAATTTTATAAACCAGACCCGAATCGCTGACCATCACCTCAAATGTTTTGCCGACGGCAAGCGGCAAGCGGCGCAAAGTGTAAATTCCCGAAATCAAATCCTGCGTGCCGGTTTCGATGCTCGACGCTACAATGCGCGGCGCCCGCGCCGAATCGTTGGGGTCTCTTTCGATGTAGGTAACTTCGCGGTTTTTATAATTAAAAATCGCTTCGCTGTCGCGCACCCGTTCTTTTTGCTCGTCGCGTTTGACGGTTTTCAAAACGGAAAGATTTTGATTATCAACGGTTGATTGAATGTTTTGATAAAATTTGTAATTGAAAAGCTTGATAATTGTTCCCTTTGATGTTGCTTCGGCTTTGATTAAGAAATCCTGATTGGTAGGCGCGAGTTCGACGCTGAAATTCAAATCCGCAACCGAGATGCCGCGAAAAACCGCTTTGCTGAATTTGGCTTCATAGACCAGCTTTTCGCCGACAGTATAGGATTCAAATTTTTTCGCCGACTGCGCCAAAGCAGACGAAAAACAAAGTGCGAAAACGAATAAAGTGGTCACAAAAATTTTTAATTTCATATCGATTATTTTAGAAAAATCGTCTTCAAAGTCAGCACCAGCAAAGCGAAAACCAAACCCAAAGCCGCGCGGTATTCGCGGTAACGCATATACAAACTCATATCGAATTTCGCATCTGAAACACGATACGTCGTCGGGCGCGGAAGGAACAGCGGAACTATCCGCGCATATTCTTCATATTCGGCGCCGAAAAGTTTTGTCAAATCGTCGGCTTCGACGCGCATCACCGGCAAATAGATGCCCAAAAACAAGACGGCAAAGGCGATGCCGAGCCACCACACGCCCGCCGCTATCGTAAAGCCGACGCCTAAAACGAAACTTCCCAGATAAAGCGGGTTGCGCGTGAAAGCATATGGACCCGAAACCGCCAAATTTTGATTTTTGCGAATATGACCGGAAGCCCAGGCGCGAATCAGGATTCCGATAACCGCGAGTGTCCCGCCGATTGTCAAAACCGTCAGATTCGGACGGGCGAAAATCAGAAAAACAATACCGAATAAAAAGCCGAGCGGCACGCGAATGCGTTGTAGAATTCTCTTATTTTCCACAATTATTTAAGAAACATAAAAATTAGGCAAACGATTGTCTCCGGTTAATTATATTACAAATGCTTTCATTTTTAACCTTTTCTGCACTGCTCGCAGAACCGTTTCGACTTCGATGTTCATACAAATCCAATTATCGCAGCTACGCCGATGACAATTCGCGCGGCAGCCAATGTCCGTTCTTTCGACGCAAATGTCTGCGGCGTTCGGGCTGCCGTTGCGTCGCCATTCGGTCGGACCGAAAATGCCTACAATCGGCGCGTTTGCAGCAACTGCAAGGTGTGTCGGCGCGGTGTCGCCGCCAATATAAATTTCAGCTTTTTTTGCCAATTCAAAAAAGCCTTTCAAACTCGGTTGAGCAAGCAGAACCTTTCCCGATTTACTGTTTTGTAAAACTTTTTGCGCCAATTCAATTTCGTTCGGCGCGGTCGTTACGACCGAAGTTAGACGGTTTTCTTCCCAAAGTCTATCCGCCAACGCGCCGAAATTTTCCGCCTGCCAGAGCTTTGTCGTCCAGCCGCCGGCAGGATTTAAGATTGCAAATTTTTCGCCCGCAATTTCAGCAATTTCTGCGGCTTCTGTGCAGTGATTTTCGTCTGTAAAAATTGGAAACTCAAAATCATTTTCGGGAACGTAAATTTTCAAAACTTCTTTTGCCAAAGTTAAATTTTTGACGATAATGTGCGAATCCGGCTGGACTTCAACCGTGTCGGTCAAAAGAAAGCGGCTCGCCGATTCGCGTAAGTTTGCTTTAGAAAATCCATAAATGTGCTTTGCTCTGGCAATTTTAGCGACGGTTGCAGATTTCAAAAGTCCCTGAAAATCAAGTACTGCGTCGAATTTGAATCTGCGAAGGTCGCGCAGTTGTTTGCTCGCATCACTCAATTTTTCTCTGAATATTTTTCCTTTTCTCAAAGAGCGCGTATCAATTTCGATAAGATTATTTATCAATTTATTGCCGCGCAAAATCTCCGCCGCGCCGCGCTCAACCGCCCAGGCGATTTCCGCGTCGGGCAGAGCGCGACGAATCGCCGCCAGCGCGGGCAGCGTGTGAACGACGTCGCCGATGCTGCTGAGTTTGACGATAAGAATCTTCATCCGTTTCTAATGGTAATTGGTAAATGGAAAATGGTAAATCGAAGGTCGTGAATCGTGAATCGAAAATGACAAATAGTAAATTGTTAAATTGTTCGCGGCTCAAATGATTTTGGAAACTCTCAACGTTTTTCTTACCGAAAATTATTCTGGCAAATTTTGTTAAAAATGTTTTATTCTATAAATTAAGGGTTCGATTAACAATCCGAACTTTTCCAGCCTTTATGAAATCACAAAAGCGTCCACAGCGAGATTTGCGTCCCGCGCTGGTTTTCCTGAGCGGAGATTTGCTTGCCGTGCCGATTCCGCTTGAGCGCGAAGAAGTTATTTTGGGACGCGCGCTCGAAGCCGACGTTCGCATCAATGACGCAAGGGTTGCGCGCCGCCACGCTCGCATCAATACGGTTTTTAACCACGAAACCGGAACGACCGATTATATTATCACCGATTTGATTTCCAGAAGCGGCACGCTGCTCAACGGTCATAAAATCTCGCGGGAGACTTTGCAGCACGGCGATAAAATTGCGGTCGGCGAGCATATTTTGCGTTTTGAGCTGCTCGATGAAATTGACCGCGAGTATCAAAGCCAAATCCGCCGCCTTTTGTCGCACGACGATTTGACGGGCTTGCTTTCGAGCCGCTCGTTTTTTTCCGAACTCAGGCGCGAGTCCGCCCGCGCCGCGCAGGAAAATCGCCCGTTTTGCGTTTTGATGATGGACATTGATTATTTTAAAACCGTCAACGACACCTACGGACATCTCACGGGCAGCAAAACTCTGGAAGAAATCGGCTTGTGCATTACACAAAGCCTGCGAAGCGGCGACGCGGCGGCGCGTTTCGGCGGCGAAGAATTTGCCGCGTTTCTGCTTGACGCCGAACTCGCGCAAGGACTTGTTGCGGCGGAAAGAATTCGCCAGGAGATTGAAAAATACGCTTTTAGCTTAATCAAACGCGGCAAACCGAGCGGAACTCATTCGGTTACCATCAGCGTCGGCGTCGCTTCTTTCCCGGACGATTCGCGCGACCCGATTGAGCTGGTCGAGATGGCTGATTCCGCGCTTTACCGCGCCAAACGCGAAGGCAGAAATATGGTTTGCGCTTACCGAAACGTCAGCCCGACGGATGCCGATAAACCTCTGCCGCGCCGCAAAGAGTAAAATTTTGCAACTTTTATTTTCAATCAAACGTGAAAGAGAGCGATAAAAGCATAAACTGCGGAAAATTTCCCCGCAAATAGATAAGAATAACGAGAATTTAAAGCGGCAGGCAACAAAACAGGCATCTGGGACAATCTAATTCTTCGTGCTAAACTGACAGGACAATTCAAGATTCAAGATTCAGAATTTAAGATTTTAGTTTTGAATCCTGAATCTCAAATTCTGAATCTTGAATCCAAAATAAGTGATAAATAAACTCAATCTTTCAAGCCGTCCTTTTCGCAATCGAACATTGCCGTATTTGCTTGCGCTTTTGTTTCTGGCTGTAGCGATTTCAGGCGCAACGCTTTCATTTGCAAAGCTGCGCGACACGACCGCCAAAAACGAAATCGCCAAAAGCGAAATCGAGCAAATGAATAAGGAAGTTAAGGAATTAAAAAGCAAAGGCGAACTCGTTCAGCAGCAATTAACGCCCGAACAAAGCGCTTTGCTGGTCGGCGCGCACAAACTCGTCGCCAATAAAACTTTCGGCTGGTCGAGGCTGTTTGCCGATTTGGAATCTGTCTTGCCGGGCGGCGTCAGCGTTTCGCGCGTCAACGTGCAGGACGTTTTCAAAGACGGCGAAAAAACAAAAGCGGAACTCGAATTTGCCGTTTTGAGCCGCGATTATCCGAGCGTGATGGCGATGATTGAAAATATGAACGGCTCGGGCATTTTCGCGGCTGAACTGCGCGGACAGGATTTGCAGAAAAACGAGCGGTTCACCTATTCGGAATATACGCTGCACCTCGTCTACACGCCGCGTGCCGGTTATTCCGCGGCGGCGGCTTCGGAAGTTGCGCGGACGCAAGGGGGAAGTCAGTAATGAACGAACACCGCGAGCCGTTTGAATCGGCGGAAAATCACGAAGGAAAAAAAGAATCGGAAATCGTCGTCAACGAATACGGCGCGACGAGAGATTCGGCAGTCGTCATCGAAGAAGCAAACCGGACGGTTTTGTTGACTGAAGACAAAACAATCGTTATCGAAAAACCTGACAGAATTGATATTGTGCCGAAAAACCGTCCGCGCAAAGTTTATGCGGGAATGTGGGGACAATCCGAGATTGCCACCGTCGGTTTGGGAATGCTGGCGATTTTGGCGGTGATTATTTTGGTTGTGCTGGTTGTGATGCCCGCGCAGAAGGAACTCGAAAAAAATAAAGCCGAGCGCGACCGTCTGGACACGGAATTTAGGACGGCGAACACCAAATACGGTGATATTACCAGTACGGAAGCTCAAGTTACTAAACTTCTTAACAGCGTTGACGAGTTTGAAACAAGATTTTTGCCAGTCGGAACAATCGGAAAAGCCGCGCTTTATCAGCGCATCAACGGGTTAATCGGCGCTTACGGTTTGGTTAATACGACCGGACCCGATTATGCGCCGCTTCAAATCGCCGACAACAGGCGCGGGCAGCAGGAAACCGAATCGGAACGCGGCAGAGCGAAATTTCAAAGCCTTTTTCCAGGCGTTTATGTAACGATGACGCTTGAAGGTTCTTATCAAAACCTGCGTCGTTTTATCAGAGAAATGGAAACCGGCAATCAATTCGTCGTCATCAGCGCGGTTGAACTCGAACCGGCGGAAAGCGAAAATAAGGAAAATAACGAAGACCAATCCCAACCGGGCGCCGCCAAACAGCAAATTAATAATGTGCGGATAACGCCCAATACACAGAATACAATTGACGGTTTTACGCAAACCCAAAGAACCGGGCAGCCGAAAGTTCAATATCCGGGACAACCGACCGCGCCTTATCAAACAACGACAACGACGACTGCCGCGCCAAAAGCGGCGCGCGGCAAAACACACGGTGAAACGGTTAGTTTAAGATTGGAAATGGCGGCATATTTTCGCCGTCCGGTTGTTCAGCAAACAGCAAGTCAGTAATTTGTAAGCATTTGGCAGTTCACGAGAAATGAAAATTTTTGAAGGTAAAAGTCCGACGGAAAGAAACAAAATCATCGCGGCAGGCGTCCTCGGCGCGATGGCTTTGCTGGTCGTTGTTTATAATATATTCAATTTATATCCGAGCCAAAAAACTTCCGTAAAAGTTACCGCTTCGCCGTCTCCGACCGTTTCAACTCGCGCGAATCTAGATCCTGTTACGATGCCAAGCAGGGAAGATGAAAATCTTCTATATACGACTACACCGATTCTCTACAATCAGCATACGTTTTTCGCGCCGGACGCGGGCAGAAACATTTTCGCTTTTTACGAACCGCCGCCGCCAACGCCGATTGTGGAACAACCTATTATTTACAAACCGCCGACGCCGCTGCCGAGTCCGACACCGACGCCGGTTCCGCCGTTTCTTATCGATTATGTAACGCCGCAGAGCGTCTATGCCGGTGCAAAGACTTTTCGCCTGGAAGTCGGCGGCGATAAATTTACGCCCGATTCGCTTATTTTTCTAAACGGCAGCCAGCTTCCGACAACATTTGTCAGCCCGCAAAAAGTCGTCGCCGATGTTCCGTCCAATATGATTACCGGCGCGGGCGCGTTACAGATAATTGTCCGCACGCCGGACGGCAGTCTTTATTCCAATCCGGTAATGATTACCGTCCAGGCGCCGCCGCGTCCGCAGTTGCAGTATATCGGAATGATTGCCAGAAAACGCGGCAACAACGACACTGCATATTTTCAAGAAAAAGATAAGCCGATGCCGACGGGCGCAAGGCTCAATGATGTCGTCGGCGGACGTTTTCGCATTAACAGTATTTCGGCGAGCGAAGTCGTGCTGGAAGACGTGAGTTTAGGATTCAAGCATAAACTCGCGCTTTATCGTCCCCCGCCCGGTCAATCTACGACTTCGGGCGGCAATCCGAGAGGTAATCCGGGCGATGGGATTTACAGTCCGTTCAACCCGGGAACTTATGTCCCGCCGCAGGGAGATATTCCCGGTATTCCAAACAATATCCCGCGTTATATTCCGCCGCAATCGCAGCCGCAAGCACAACCGCAGCCGCTGGTGCCAAAGCCGAGACCGGCAAAAACGGTTTCGACCGATGATGATGACGATGACGACGGCGGTGGCGGTAACTAAAACAATGTTCAATGTTCAATGTTCAATGGGAAGAAGCGCGGCGCGGCGCGGCGACGAAATAGAAAACTGCGAATTTTCACGACCAAAGATCAAAGACCAAAAACCTAAAGCCAGCCCGAAATTCAAAATCCAAAATCCAAAATCGCAAAGCGGAATGTCTTTGATTGCAGTGCTGGCGGTAATGACGCTGTTTGCAATCGGGCTGCTTGCGGTCGCGCCGACCGTTCAGCAAGGCGTTCAGCGCGAAAGGGAACTCGAAGCGATTCGGCGCGGCGAAGAAGTTGCCGACGCTATCCGGCAATACGTCCTCTATTATAGAGGAGCGAGACTTCCGAATTCGATTGACGATTTGCTCGAAGGTCTGCCGTATGGAACGAAAAAACGCCAAATCCTGCGACCGTCGGCGGCGGTTGACCCGCTTTCGGAAGACGGAAAATGGCGACTCGTTAAATTCGACAATCAATCGTTTATCAATTTCGGACGGCGCGTCCAAACTTATAACAACGGAGTTCTTCCCGGCAGCCCGCCGGAATTTAACCGTTACGCCCTTTCGCTGGTTAACGTTCTCAACACGCAAACCGAGGGCGATGTAGCAGGAGCGGACGATGAAGTCGAAGACGTTACGGACAACACGCCTTTTGTCGGGGTTGTCAGTATGAGTCGCAGCAAGTCCATCATTGCTTACTACGGCATCGAAAATCACAGCAAATGGATTTTTACGCCGCTCTTCAGAAGCGCGGGAGCTAATCCTACGATTCCTAACCAGCAAAGAGATTCCAATAGACCCAAACTTCCGCCAGCTAATACACGATAGAAATACCGATGCTGTTGCGAGATGTCGGTCTGCAATTTTGCAGTTTGATTGCTCGTAAATGCCAAAACAAAAAAGCGGCAATCGTAAAAATTACCGCTCATCAAAAAAACTGATTTATAAATTTCTTACAAATTGAAATTAAAGCTGACAAAACCGGTTGCCTTTATCGGCTGACCGTCGCGCACAAAGGGCTTAAATTTCCACTTTTTTATAGCGTCGGTGGCGGCTCTCTGAAGCATCTGGGGTCCGCTGGTTTTCTGCACTTCAGAAACCTTCCCTTCTTCATCAACCATTACGTCAACTTTCACGATGCCGGACATTCTGATTGTCTTTGCCGCTTGCGGATATACCGGACTCACTTTTTGCGTAACATACTCGATCAGCGAGCCGACAACCAGAGGCGTATTTGTTTTCGGAGAATCGGAGTTGTTTGTCGCCGCTTGCATTTCGGGTTTGGGTTCGCTTAGATTCGTTTTGTTTTCGCTTGCTTGAGTTTCAGTATTCGTATTTTTCGGCGGCGCGGAAGAGTTATTCAAGTCTGTTTTTGCAACTTCATCAGATTTTTTATCGGCTTGCTTTGGGGCATCGGTCGCAACCGGGTTTTCAGTTTTTGCTGCCGGAACGGTTGGAGGCTTAGGTTCGGCTCTAATAATCGTCAGTGTTTTCGGGACATCAACCGGAGGATTTGAAACAGAATTGTTTGGAGCAGAATTAGAAGCCGAACTTGTTTCAATCGGTTTCGCGGTATCGGTTGCATTCGGAATCGGTTGAGCGTTGTTTTGAGCGACAAGATTTGTATTCGCCGCGCTGGTCGTCGTTCCGTCAACCGCGTTGGTAACGACGCTTCTCGAATTGGCTAACTGTTCGCGGGCATCGGAAATTTCATTTTTCCAACGGCTGGCATCGAAATCGTCCCGCGCCAAGCCGCCGCGAGCGTTAGTCGCTTCTTCAAGTAATGACATTGCGTCGGAAGTTTTTGCTTTATCTTTACCTAAAACTTTCGACTGCTCGACAACCATTTCAAGAGTTTCGCGCATTTTTTCGACATCGGTGATAGCTTCGAGCGGGAGATTACGGTCTGAAACCGAAAGCCCGAGCGCCTTATATCGTTCAAGCTGGCTTCGCGCTCCTTTAACGACTTGACCGGCAGCGGCGAAATAACCGGCTAAATTATTTTGTTTTTTCGTGTCTGAAAGTTCCTTTAGAAATTCCTGCGCGCGTTTGTAATCGCTCTGCTCCAAATAAGAATTCATCAGCAAAACATTGATGACGCCGTTGACGGCAGGCTCTTTTGTCTCGCGCCTGATGTTTTCGAGTTCGTAAATCGCCGCGTTGTAATTTTTAACGGCAATAAACGCTTTGGCTTTTGCCACGCGCTCGCGCATTACATCGGCTGATGTCTGAGCGAAGGCGGCGATTGAAAATGAAAAAATCAAAAAGACGAAAGTATAAAACCTTCTGACATTTAGCGGCATTTCGAGTCTCCTTTCCCGTGTCTGGACTTAAATTCTCCGCAAAGGTCAAAGCGAACAATCCTAGAAGGTTCACTTATAAGACCTGCAAATAATTCTTATAGCTTGGTTTCTAAAAAACCCAATCAAAGTAAGTTTCCAAAAACTTGCTTTTTTATTGCGATAAACTTGTGATGATTTTTCGGCGATATGCGTTTGCAGTATTCTTTATAACATTTTCATCGAGCGTCAACAAGCGGCGGTCGAGCATTATAACTTTTCCGTTAATAATAACCGTGCGAACGTCGCTCGCTTTCGTTGCGTAAACTAAAGTGGAATAGACATTAAACGATGGAGTTTGGTGCAAACTGTCGAAATCGACAATCACAATGTCTGCGCGTTTTCCCGCTTCGATCGAGCCGATTAATTTTTCCAGATGCAGCGCGCGCGCGCCGCGAATCGTCGCCATTTCAAAGGCTTGCGCCGCGCTGACGACTTTCGGGTCGCCGGAAGAAAGTTTGTGAAGTTTCGCCGCCGTGTCCATTTCTTCCCACATATCGAGGTCGTTGTTCGACGCCGCGCCGTCCGTTCCTAGACCGACCGGCAAATCTTTAGCAAGCATCTGCGGAATCGGCGCGACGCCCGACGCTAACTTCATATTCGATTGCGGATTATGAGCGATGCCGACGCCGAGACTTTTTAAAATATCGATTTCTTCGTCGTTAGCAAAAACGACGTGCGCGGCAATTGTGCGGTTATTTAAAAATCCGATTTTCGACAAATAAGTTACGGGGCGCGAGCCGTATTGTTTGGAAATATCCGCAACTTCTTTTTGCGTTTCGGCAACGTGAATCACAACGGAAGCGTTTGTTTTATCGGACAAAAGGCGAATTGCTTTCAAATGTTCGGTCGAAACCGTATAAGGAGCGTGCGGCGCGAGCGCGGGAACAATCAGTGAATTGTTTTTCCACTTGTTAATAAATTTTTCGGCGTAAGTTAAGGCTTGTTCGGGAGTTTTATTGTCGGCGACCGGAAATTCGATAATCGTTTCGCCCAACACGCCGCGCATTCCGGCTTTAGCGGTTTCGTCCGCGATTGCATCTTCAAAATAATACATATCGCAGTAAGCGGTCGTTCCGCCGCGAATCATTTCCGCAAGTCCGAGCCGCGTTCCGGCGCGAACAAACTCTTCGGTAACATTTTTTGCCTCGGCAGGAAAAATGTATTTCGTCAGCCATTCCTGCAAATCGAGGTCGTCGGAAATACCGCGAAACAGCGACATCGGGACGTGCGTGTGCGTGTTTATCAAGCCGGGAATAACGACTTTGTTTTTGGCATTCATCGTTTGCCTGGCAAGAAACTTTTGCGTAATTTCGCTCGCCGTGCCGACAGCGACAATCTCGCCTTTGTCAACGGCAACCGCGCCGTTTTCGATAAGACGTTTTCCGGCGTCCATCGTCACGACCGTTCCGCCTGAGATGATTAAATCGATTGATTTTTTTTGGGGGAAAATAGACTGCGAAAAGGTTAAAAGAAAGAAGGCGACAAGTAAAATTTTTAGCTTTTTCATAGCTGAATTTACTACGAATCGAAACACAAAAGCAAAGAAAGCCGATTTTTATCGAAGAAAATAACTCGAATCAACTTTCTTTAGCTTGTAAATAATCAATTTTAAGCTACAGACATTATAAGTAGCTGGACAGAATAAATTTATATTTAGCCACAGATTTACACAGATGGACTCGGATAAAATCAAAACCGATAAAACCGGTTATAAAAAAAATCTTTCTGACATCTGAGTTAACCTGTGTAAATCTGCGGCTAAAAAAATCTTATAAAATATTTCTGTCCGACTACTTAAGAAAACGGATAATTTACTAAAATTTCCATCGCCGATTATTTTCCTTCTAAAACAGCGAGTAAGTCGCTCTGAATTTTCGGATTGCCGGTCAATTTATTGTGAACTTCGCAGGCAAAGGAAATATCTTTTGCCGGAAATACCGATTGCCGCGCCGCGCCGCGTTTTGTCTTGACAAAATTCATACCCAGAAACGAACGCTGCGTCACTACGCTGTCGCCGGGCGCGTAAAATATTTTCTTCAATTCTTCATCGGTAACTTTCGTTCCGTCGCTGCGCTTAAATGATTCGGGACGAAACAGAGTTTCCCATCGATTATTTTTCCGGTCGCGGTAAATCACCACGGCATCGAGCGTCGGTTTGCAGTCCGAACCGAGCAGATAAAGCGAAACCGGACTTTTCGCGCCGATGTTCAAGTCCAGAGCGTCTTCCAGACGCTTTGCCCGGTTCAAAACCAGCCGAAAATAATCCTTTGCTTGTTTTTGCTCGGCTTCGCTAAACTCTTTAGCAAACTTCGGGTCTGAATAAGCCGCCCAGCCGTATTTTTCCCACGTCAGCGGATTGTATAAATCAATTTTGAGCGGTTTCAGATTCTCGTCAAACGCGCGAATTGTTCCGGCGTGCGGCAAAAGCTGGTAAGCAGCGGGAATCGTGAAAATATCATATTTCGACAAATCCTGAATAAAAGGCAAATTGATGCGGTTAGAACTGAGCAAACCAAGACCGTTAATTAAAGAATTAAGCGCGGAAACCGAGCCTTCGTTTGGCGTTCCGACAAGGAAAATTTTGTTAATGTCTTTTGCGCCCGCCCAGGTCGCACGCAGTTTCTGTCCGCCGCCCGGCAAATCAGCATCACCGTATTTTGCCGCGTAACGCGCAATAATTCCGCCCATCGAATGCGCGATAATATTAAATTTCAAGTTCGGCTTTTTGAGTTTTGCCTTTAATTCGTCCATCCGGCGAATCAGCAATCTGGCATTCTCGACATTATCGCGCCGCCAGTCATACGGAAAAACGTAATAAGTGTCTTCAAAGCCGTCGTCGGTCGGCGCGTCCCATTTTCCTTCCTTGTAGCCGCCGGTTGTTTCCAGCGTGTTTGCCAGTCTTTCGTAAATTTCCGTTTCAGGTAAAAACGAAAAAAGTTTAACGCTTCGCAAAATGTCGCGCGGCACGAGATTATCCCGATTTCCCGCAATATTTGTTGAAATCGGCAGCCGCAAATCGTCCGTGCTTGACCGCCTGAGACCAAACCAGACGACATCGTTTGTGTCTTTATTAATGAGTTCCGAGCCGATAATGCCCGGAATAACAATAACCGGCAGTTTACCTTTCCGCAGTTGAGGAGTAGCGGCGAGCGTCGCCTCTGCCGCTTTCTTCTCCGATTTATCCGATTTATCCGTTTTATCAGATTTATCAGACTTTTCAGATTTATCAATGTTATCTTGAGCCGTTGCCGTTTGAATCAAATCGGCGCGGAAGAAAAAAGACGACAAGATAAACAGGCAAGAGAAAATGCGGAAATATTTAGACCTGAGCAAAGACGACATAAATTATATTTACCCTTTTTCGTGAATCGAACAAAAAAATACAAATGTTCTACCGATAGCATTTGACGGTATTTTCCGCGAAATGTTTGTCTTAGCCTTTTATTTAATTTCTTGATTATCTGAAAGGATTTCAGTCGAATCTGCTGTCCGCAGATTATATTCGACGCCGCGCCAGAGAATTTTCCGCGAGAGCAGCGCGCGAAAGCCATTATAAAAAAAAAGCGCGGGCGAAATTGTCCACAGCGTAAGCTGCCAAACAAATTGCCGGTTTAATTCTTTTTCAAATTCTTTCAAAACTAATTTGACCGCCGTCAACCGCGCCCACGCATTAGCTGTGCCGAGCGCAAAAATTATTATTATGAGAAAAAGCGTCAGCCAAAAATGCCAGCCGGCGAGAAAAAACAAAAGCAAAACGCCCGACCAAAAAACCGTCGTAAAAAAAAACGCGCCCGCAAAAGACGCCTTCCACAGATGCGGCGCATAGACGCGCGTGATTTTGATTTGTCTGGTTGTAAATTCGAGGACTTCGCCGAAGCCGCAATCTTCTACCGTTGCCGTCAAACACTGCGGCACAAAGTAAATCGGCAATTTCGCTTCATTCATCCGGCGCGTAACGACAAAATCGTCCGACAAAGTTCCGCGCCATTTTTCGCGTATTTCCAATCGCTCAAACGTTTCGCGCCGCATCGCCATCGAGCCGCCCCAGCAAAAATTGCTTTTCCGGTTTGCGCCCAAAGCCGACGCAATCGAAGCGTTCCAAACAGCGCGAAGCTCAGAGGAAAATCCGCCGTGTCTTGAAACGAACCACCGATAACCCGTCGCGCAGCCGATTTTCTCGTCCTGCAAAGGCGCGACTAAATTTTTCAGCCAACGCCGGTTCGGTCTGGCGTCCGAATCGACAAAAACGAAAATCTCGCTCTCGTCCGAAACTTCTAAAACAGCGCCGCGCAAATTGTGAATTTTTTGGCTCGAATCCGTCGCTTTTCCGGCGACTACAAATTTTGACCTTTTGTGCTTTGCGCCTTTGCGGGAAACCGCTTCGATGATTTTTACAGATTCGTCCCGTTCGTCGTCAACCGCAAAAATTACTTCAAAATTCGGATAATCCTGCAAAAAAAGCGCGGTTAAATTTTCGTATAAATCCTGGTCAAGCCCGCGGCACGGAACGATTACCGAAGCGAAAGGCGCAAAATTCGATTCGGGTTTGGCGAGTTCCTGTTTGAAATAATCTAAATAATAAATGCCGCCGCGCAGGAATTTATAGCCGAGAAAAATTAAAACGGCGGCGAAAAAGTAGAATAGAAATATCATAAATCACTATCTCGGATTTCGAGCAGCGGTCGAAGATATTCGACGGTTTTACGGCTCGCGCCGCGATTTCTTCGCATCACGTCGTAAGCGTTATCAGCCAATGTTTGTCGCAGTTCCGCGTCTTTTAGCAGAATTAAAATTGATTCGGCGAGGTTTTCAGAAACCTGCTCGCCGTCGAGTTTCGGAAGTTGGACAATCGCTTCCTGTTCCAAAAATTCTTTCATAACGGCTTCAAAATTCGTCGTATAAAAACCCGTGATAATAGCCTTCCGCGCAATCGCCGGTTCTAAAACGCTCTGCCCGCCGCGCGGAATGAGACTTCCGCCGACGAAAACTATTTCCGCCAAAGGAAAAGCCGCGCGAAGCTCGCCGATACTGTCGAGCAAAATTACCTCCGCCGTTTTATCTCTCGCCGACGCTTTTTCCGAACGCTTTGCCCAATCAAAACCCGAATCCCTGACTGATTTTTCGACTTCCGCAAAGCGTTCGGGATGACGCGGCGCAATAAGCAGGCGCGGCAGATTGCCTTCGGAATTTTTCCAGACCGTTTTGAACGCCTCCAAAACCCAAGCCTCTTCCGGTGCGTGCGTGCTAGCCGCGACGATTAACGGCGCATTTTCAGTTAAAGCAAATCTCCGGCGAAACAGTTTCGTTAATTCGCTTTCCGCTTCGTCGAATTGCAAATCATACTTGATATTGCCGGTAACTTTTATCTTACCGGCGCGAATTCCAAGCCCGGCGATACGCTTTGCGTCTCTGTTATCCTGCATCAACGCCAAATCGACGTAATGCAAAACCCACTGCATAAATTTTCCGATGCGCCGGTAGCGATTAAACGATTTTTCTGAAAGCCTGCCGTTGACGACGGCGATTTTCGCGCCGCTTCGATGTGCTTCGCGCAAAAAATTAAACCAAAGCTCGGTTTCCATCAGCAAAACAACCGTCGGTTTGATTTTTTGTAAAGCGCGGCGCACGGTGAATTTCCAATCGAGCGGAAAATAAAAAATGAGTTCCGCCTCCGAAGCGAAAATTTCCTGAGCAAGTTTTTGCCCTGTATTCGTCGTGGTGGAAACGACTACGCGATATTCGGGAAAGTTTTTGAGAATTTCGCTGACCAGTGGACGAGCGGCTTGCGTCTCGCCGACTGAAACGCAGTGTATCCACAAAACAGGCTTTTCGTTTTGCTCGAATTCCGGCAAATAACCTAATCGCTGCCGAATGCCCGCCGCGTATTTTCCCTTTCGCAGCCAGTCAAAAAGAAAGCGCGGCAGAAGCAGCAGATAACCGATTGTTATAAGAAGGCTGTAAATTAGAAACATAGTTCAAAGTTCAAGGTTCAAAGTTCAAGGTTGGAATTAAAAACTTTGAGCCTTGAACTTTGAACCTTGAACTTATTTAACGCGCTCGATATATTTTGCTTCGGTCGGATTGACGCGGATGCGCTCGCCTTCGACGATAAAAGGCGGGACGGTAATCGCCACGCCGTTTTCCAGTGTTGCGGGTTTGTTTGAATTTGAAACGGTCGCGCCTTTCAAAACCGGGTCGGTTCTCGTGACGAGAAGCTCCATCGAATCGGGGAGTTTGACACCCATCGGCGAGCCATCGTAAAACTCGACTTCGATTTTCAAACCCGGCATCAGCCACTGCGCCGCATCGCCCAAATCTTCCGCCGACATTGCGATTTGCTCGTAAGTTTCCGTGTTCATAAAATGATGCTGCGAGCCGTCCGAATAGAGATAATCCATATTGTGCTGTTCGAGCGACGCTTTTTCGAGCGTGTCGTTTGAGCGAAAGCGATGCTCAAAGGAACTTCCCGTTATCAAATTTCTAAGCCGTGCCTGAACCATCGCGCGCAGATTGCCGGGCGTGTGATGGCGAAATTCCATCACTCTGCACGGCGCGCCTTCAAAAACTATTACCATTCCCTTACGCATATCGTTTGCCGAAAGTGCCATAAAATTGTTTAATCTCCGTATAATAAAAATTCGTTGCTTTTGTAAAATTTCTAGTTTAATTTTGCCGCGCCTTCTTGTCTAGTCGCTCTAAAAAAACCGATGAAAATTTCAATCATTATTCCCGCCTACAACGAAGAAAATTATCTGCCCGCGACGCTCGAAAAAATCGGCGCGAGTCTAAAAGACGCCGCTTTTGAGGCGGAAACGATTGTCGTTGATAATGAAAGCACGGATAAAACAAAGCAAGTTGCGGAAAGTTTCGGCGCGAAACTTTTCACCGAATTCGAACACAATATCGGAAAGGTGAGAAACACGGGAGCGAAAAACGCGACGGGCGACGTTTTGGTTTTTGTCGATGCGGACACGCTTGTACCCGAAACGCTATTTGGAAAAATTTCAGTCTTTATGGAAGACGAAAAATGTTTCGGAGGCGCGGTTGCGGTCGATTACGAACAATTTGAGCGTAAATGGATGAAATATTACTTGCTCGGTTGGAAATTTTGGGGAACGGTTTTCAATATGAAGCAAGGCGCGGCGCAGTTTTGCCGCAAATCGGTTTTTGAAAAGCTCGGCGGTTACGACGAAACGATTTATATGGGCGAGGATGTAATGTTTTACTGGCGTTTGTCAAAATTTGCCCGACGTAAAAACGGTTATTTGTCTTTTATTGAAAACCCGAAGGTAGTAACTTCCGCTCGAAGATTTGACCGTATGAGCATTTGGAAAACGCTTCTTCTGACGCACCCTTTGTTTATTTTACTGACCTCGAAGAAAAAGAAATTTTGGCGGGATTGGTATGAAAACGCAACGCGTTAGAGGTGATAACTGATAGGTGATAACTGATAAGTAAAAGCCGATTTCTTACTTAACAGTTATCACCTATCAGTTATCACCTAATTTATCATTTTTCCGTTTTGTGAACCGAAACCACGTCTTCCATCAGCGGTGTTGAATCGTCGTCGCTATCGGGCGAGTAATAATTATAAGTATATCCGTAGCCGTAATAAGCATATTCGGTCGAGTTTGCTTTGACCCCATTCAGGACGACGCCGTAAATTCTGGCGCCGATGTTGCCGAGACGCTGTTTGAAACGGCGCATCAAGTGAACCGAGCTTTTGCCAGCCATCGCTACCAGGACAACTCCGTCGACCAGGGTTGAAAGAATTGCCGCGTCGGTAAAGGAAATTGCCGGCGGCGAATCGATGATAACGTGCTGGAAATTTCCCTTTAAGAACTGGAGGAGATTTTTCATCTCGTTCGAGCTGAGCAGCTCAGCCGGATTCGGCGGAATCGGACCGCTCGTGATAATTTTTAATTGCGGCAAATTCGGAAAAGGTTTGAGCAGATTTTCCGTATTTCGGTCGCCGGAAAGATAATTTGTCAGACCGGTCGAGTTTTCCAAACCGAAATGGGTGTGCAGGCGCGGGCGACGCAAGTCGCAGTCAATAATGACGACTTCCGCGCCCGATTGCGCCAGCGTAATCGCCGTGTTGATAGCGGTTGTGGTTTTACCTTCGGCGGGTTGCGAAGAAGTTACCAGAATTGTCTGCGGCGGTTTTCCGGCGGAGGAAAACAGCAGGGACGTACGCAAATGACGATAGGCTTCGGCAACCGCCGAACGATTGTCTTCGAGGGCAACCAGGGCAACCGAACTGTTTCCGTTGCCATTATTGGAAGCAAGACTGAGTTTGCGCTTTTCGTTCGCGCTTTGATAGGGAATCAGCGCAAGCGTCGGCAGTCCCAGATATCTGCCGACATCATCGGAAGTTTTAACCGAATCATCCAGATAATCGAGCAGAAAAGCCAGACCGACGCCAGCCGCCAGCGAAAGCAGGAAGGCGATAAAAATATTTCTGTTTCTTTTCGGTCCGATTGGTTCGGTCGGCGTTTGCGCCCTGGACGAGATTATTAAATTATCGGGTCGGCTGCCGGCAACCGTTAATTCCTGTTCCTTTTGTCTCTGAGTGTAGGTATCGAGCAATACACGGTTTGTTTCAATTTCTCTGGTCAATGTCGTCAGACGAGTTTCCGCTTGTCCTTGGGCGTTAGAAGAAGAAAGTTCGTTTTGATAAGCTCTCTGTAATTCGGCTTCGCGTTTTTGGGCGGATTCGAGCTGCGATTTCAGCCCGGTCAAAGCGCCGCCGACGGCTTGCTTTTCGAGCTGCTTATTTTCCTCTTCGATTTTCGGTAAAACTACCTTTTGTAATTTATCACGGATTTGTTGAAATTTATCGATTTGCTGAATAACTGCCTGGTTTTCTTTATACGCATCTTCGTATCGCGCCCGCAATTCACTGAGTTTGGCTTGGGCATCCTGAATTTGTTTGTCGACAACCTGAATTTGGGCTTCCATTACGGCGATGCGATTATTGTTTAATTGAAGCCTGTCCTGCACAAGTTTACTTTCGGTAACGTCGGGAATAGACCTTCCTTCCCCTCTGTCATTAGCCCGCACTACCGTGTCGTATTTTGCTTCGATTTTTCTGCGTTCATCAATTGCCGCCAGCCATTGTCCACTAATAGTCTGAATGCGGTCAGTGCGCATTTTCTCGCCGTCCACCAGCGGAAGTCCGCTCGAACGCAAATAATTGAGCCGCTCGACGTCCTGCTGCGCGATTGTTCCCTTCAGCTTTTCAATTGATTCTTGTAAATCCACCAAATTCTTTTTTGCGCCTTGTGTTTCGCGCTCAATATCTTGTTCGATGAAAAGTTCCGCAACCGCATCGGCAACCTTCGCTGCTAAATCGGGTTTGGTGCTTTGGACATTGATATTAACCAGATTTGTCCGCTCGACTTGTTCTACGACTAAAGGAAAAGTGTTGGCATAAGATTCGGCGCGTTGCTTTTCTTCAGGCGTGAGTTTTACCTGTTCGGCGCTGGTTGTTTCGCCGCCGTCGCCGCTCTCCGTCAAAACCGGCAGCGAAGTTTCTTTATTTTGAGAATCCTTATTGCCTGAAAACATCGAACGGACGGTTGAAATAAACCCTTTATTTTGCGCGCCGAACAAATTCGGTTCGCGCTGCAAGCCGAGACGAACTACTACGTCGCGCATCAGCGCGGGACTTTGCAGAAGCAGGAGTTGGGTAGCGTAATAATTATTGTCGTTATTGAAATTGATATTAATTTGTTTTAACGTTTGGGGCGCCTTGCGCGGCTCGATAATCATTTTCGTCGTCGCCTGAAATATCAGGGGAGTTTTATACATATAAAACGCAACGGCGGCGGTGGTTAAAATCGTTAGAGCGACGATGACCGGCAAGCGTTTATAAACGACGTTAAAATACTCGCGTACCGAGCGTTTTTGCTCAAACGACTCGTCGTCATTCATCGGCGAATAATTTGACGGATAATCCTGATTAATCGGTTGTAAATCGCGTGTTGTCGGCAGAGACAACAGCCTTTCATCTTTTTCCATACTACTTTTAATAAAACCTTTATATTATTTCAATTTATGTTACCGGGCTTTGCCGAAATTGCCGAAATTTTACCGAAGCAAACCTTTTTTATATCACAATCGGCGACAAATATCATACGCAGAGACTTCCAACTGCGCTGTTTGCTTGGGAGATACTTGTAAAATATACCTTTTTTCACCAATCGAAGCAAAGAATCCGCTGCTCCGAAATTTTTGCGCTTTTGTTTCCAAAGGGACGAAACTGATATAATTTTCTTATTATAAAAATTTATCCGAAACCTTTTATTTATTAAACAAATATGATTGGAACTTCCGAGAAAGAAAAAATTTACGAAACCGAACAGTCAAGCTGCGATTTTGATTTAGGCGTCGCCGGTTTCAGGTATTCAGACCTGTTTGATGCGGAAAAACTCAGAGAGATTGCCGAAAAGTTTTATGATGAAGTCAAAAAAGAAAATCCGATTCTGCACGATGCCTTAATCAAATATATCGAAAATCGCGGCGCGGGTTACGAGCGGAAAGTGGAGTCGAAAATTTTGACCGACGCCGCGCCGTATTTATCCGAATTCATAGCGGAGATGTTCGGCATCAGTCGCCGGCGCGAGGAACTCCGGCGCGAAATCGGCGAGCAAAATCCGATTTGGAAATACAAGTTTTTCGTTCAGCGACGCGCGATAAAAAAGTTCACGCCGGACAATTCGGCGGATTATGACGAAGCGGAATTAACGCGGGCTTTGAATGAATTCAAGTATGCCGCGTTTGACGAAACGCTTGTTTATGACGAAGAACTCGCCGTCGCCTTTATTACGGAAAAATTACTCGAAGCCGAAGAAGCGTTGGCAAAAAACCTGGAAATTACGAGCGAGGTTCGGAAAACTCTAAATAAAATCAACACGGCTTACGACCGCTTGAAGGATAAAACGTTCGGCAAGGTTTTTTCACGCTATGCCATCGAAGCCGAAGAAACAGGCGAATTATTGCAAGTCAAAGCCGTTCTTTTCCTGCTCGAAGCGTGGTCGGCAATCGCTTTTTTCAAGAAGGAAAAGAAATGGTATGCGTTCAAAACTCCGCACGCGCTCGACTATCAAAATCTCGTCCATCTTATTCATCCGACAGCGAAAGTTCCCGAACTTCTGCGCGGCGCGGACAAAGAAATGCGGCGGCGCGACGGTTTTAAATTGACCGACGACAGAGGAACGATGCGCGACGCGCTTTACGAAGTCGATTACTGTCTGATTTGCCACGAGCGCGAAAAGGATTCGTGTTCGACAGGTTTGCACGAAAAAGACGACACTGCGAAACGAAATCCTTTGGGAATCAAACTCGAAGGCTGTCCTTTAGACGAGAAAATCTCGGAAATGCACTTGATGAAACGACACGGTGATTCGATTGCGTCGCTGGCGCTCGTGACGATTGATAATCCGATGTGCGCCGGAACGGGACACCGGATTTGCAACGATTGTATGAAAGGCTGCATTTTCCAAAAACAAGAGCCGGTGAACATTCCGCTTGCCGAAACTGCGACTTTAACAGATGTTTTAAACTTGCCGTATGGTTTTGAAATTTACAGTTTGTTAACACGCTGGAATCCATTGAATGCCAAGCGTCCATACGCTTTGCCGTATAACGGGAAAAACGTCCTCGTCGTCGGTTTGGGTCCGGCAGGTTACACGCTCACGCATTATCTTCTCAACGAAGGCTTTGGAGTTATCGGCGTGGATGGTTTAAAAATCGAACCGCTGCCCGACGAATGGACGGGCAAAAACGGAAAGGAAGTTCCGAAGCCGATTAAAAACATCGAAGAAATCACAGACGATTTAGACGAAAGAGTTTTATCGGGTTTCGGCGGCGTGTCGGAATACGGAATTACGGTTCGCTGGGACAAAAATTTTCTGACGATGCTGCAATTGATATTGTCGCGGCGCAAAAGATTTCGCGCTTACGGCGGCGTGCGTTTCGGCGGAACTTTTACGATTGAAGACGCCTGGAATTTCGGCTTTGACCATATTGCGATTGCGACCGGCGCCGGTCGTCCGACGATTGTTAAAATGAAAAACAATCTGATTCGCGGCATTCGCCAGGCGTCGGATTTTCTGATGGCTTTGCAGCTTACCGGCGCGTTTAAGAAAGATACTTTGTCGAATTTGCAGGTTCGTCTTCCGGCAATCGTTATTGGCGGCGGTTTAACCGGCATTGATACGGCGACGGAAATTTTTGCTTATTATCCGGTGCAGGTCGAAAAAATGCTCGAAAAATTTGAGCAGATTACAGCCGAGTTCGGCGCGGAAGCAGCCTGGGCTAAATTTGACGAAGAAGAGAAAAAAGTTTTGGGCGAATTTATCGTTCACGGCAAAGAGATTCGGGCTGAACGGACACGCGCCGACGAATCAGGCGAAGAACCGAATTTCGTGCCGCTCGTCCAATCCTGGGGCGGCGTATCGCTCGTTTACCGCAAACGTCTGCAAGATTCGCCTGCTTATCGCTTGAATCATGAAGAAGTGCAAAAAGCGCTCGAAGAAGGAATAAATTTTGTCGAATGTATGAATCCGACCGAAGCCGTGCCGGACGAATTCGGAGCGGTCAAAGCGTTGATTTTCGAGCGCCTTAATTACGTCGCCGAAACCGGAAAGTTTGAAAATACGGGCGAATCGGTCGAGTTTCCGGCAAGAACCGTTTGCGTCGCGGCGGGAACTTCGCCGAACGTGATTTACGAAAAGGAAAAGCCGGGAACTTTCAAACTTGACGAATGGAAACAGTTTTTTGAACCGTATGAAGTCGTGAAAAACGGCGACGGACAATATCACGCCGTCGAATCGAAAAACGGATTTTTTACTTCCTACGAATACGACGGAAAGTTTATTTCATATTACGGCGATAATCATCCGCGCTATGCCGGAAACGTCGTCAAAGCGATGGCTTCGGCAAAACACGGTTATGAAAAAGTCGTTGAAATTTTCGCCGACGACTTAGCGACGCGCGGAACTCTGCCGCAAACCGAGCGCGATAAAATCTTTGATAAATTAGAGAAAACTCTCGACGAGCAGCTTCGCGCCTACGTAGTTAAAATTGAACGTCTGACGCCGACCATTATTGATGTCATCGTTAAAGCGCCGCTGCAAGCGAGAAAATTCGAGCCGGGACAATTTTATCGTCTGCAAAATTTTGAAACGAGCGCGCCGCTTGTCGAAGGCACCCGCTTAATGATGGAAGGACTCGCGCTGACGGGCGCGTGGGTTGACGAAGAAAAAGGTTTGCTTTCGATGATTGTGCTTGAAATGGGAACATCGTCGCGGCTTTGTTCACTGCTCAAAGAAGGCGAAGAAGTTCTGGTAATGGGTCCGACGGGAACGCCGACGGAAATTCCCGAAAACGAAACGATTCTGCTGGCGGGCGGCGGACTCGGCAACGCGGTTTTGTTTTCGATTGCCAAAGCGATGCGCGAGCGAAACAACCACGTCGTTTATTTTGCCGGATACAAAAACGGCGCGGATTTGTTCAAGCGCGAAGAAATCGAAAACGCAACCGACAAAGTTATCTGGGCGACGGATTTCGGCGACGAAATTCAACCTCAGAGAGCGCAGGACGCGCACTTTCGCGGCAATATTGTCCAGGCAATGGTTGCTTACGCCGAAGGGAAATTGGGCGAGCAAAGCGTTGACCTCAAAGATGTTGACCGCATCATCGCCATCGGCTCAGACCGAATGATGAACGGCGTCAAAGAAGCCAGACACGCCGCCTTGAAACCGTATTTGAAAGAAAAGCACACGGCAATCGGCTCAATCAACTCGCCGATGCAATGTATGTTGAAGGAAGTCTGCGCCCAATGTCTGCAACGCCACGTCAACCCGCACACGGGCGAAGAGTTTTTCGTGTTTTCGTGTTTTAATCAAGACCAGAATCTCGATTTTGTCGATTTCAAAAATTTGAATGATAGACTTCGGGCTAATTCAATTCAAGAGAAGTTATCGAATATGTGGCTCGATAAAATTTTCAAAGATGTCGGATTAAAAAGCTAATGAACGAAAAAGCAATCGAAAAATTATTGAATCCACCGCCAAACGGTAAAATCGCGGCGGCGAAAGAATTCGGTATTGATTTAACTTTGCTGGCACGTAATTTGAAATTATCGCCTGAAGAAAGGATTGTCGAGATGTTGCAGGCAGTTGAAGATACTGATTTTTTCTCCGAAGAAATGCAAAAGTCTATAAAGAGCCGTAACAAAAAATGATTAAAGTGACGGATGCGATTCGAGCGTTAGCCGAAAATCAAGTCGATTTTGTAGTTACCGGCGGAATAGCGATTCGTGGACACGGTTCTTCATATCTAACGCAAGACCTTGATATTTGCTATTCGCGCGAAAGAATTAATTTGAAAAATTTGGCTGATGCCCTTATGCAGTTTAACCCGCGCCCGCGCGGATTTCCCGATACCTTACCTTTCAAATGGGATGAGCAAACTCTGCGGAATGGAGCGAACTTTACGCTTGAGACTACTATTGGCGATATTGATTTATTAGCCGAGGTATCAGGTGTCGGAACGTATATTGATGTTTTTAATGAATCGATAGTAATAAATTTATTTGGTTTTGAAGTAAAGGTTCTATCAATTGAAGGTTTAATAAAAGCCAAACGCGCGGCGGGCAGAGCAAAAGATTTACTCGTCTTGCCTGAACTTGAAGCGCTGCGCGAAGCACTTTCAGATTCAACAGAAGAAGAATAATTTTTAATGACACGAGAAGAATCACCGCAACCGTCAATGAGAATAGTCGTGCCGCAGATGTCGGAAGACGACCGCGATTTGGGGTTTGGCGCGAAGGTGGCGACCGAAAGCCGCCTGCGCTTTTTGAACCGGGACGGCACTTTTAATGTTCGTCGCACCGGGCTTAGTCAGATTTCGCCGCGTAATCTCTATCATTTTTTGCTGACGATGTCGTGGTCGGTGTTTCTCGGTTTAGTTTTGCTTTTATATTTTTTGAGCAACGTCTTTTTCGGTTTAATTTATTCGGCTTTAGGCGCGGAAGCAATCGTTGATACATCCAGCGAACCAACCGTCAATATATTTCTGCGCGGGTTTTTCTTTAGCGTTCAGACTTTTGCGACTATCGGCTACGGCACGATTCATCCGGTCGGCATCATTCCGAATCTGCTGGTGACGATTGAATCTTATTACAGCCTGCTGGCAAACGCGCTGATAACCGGACTGGTTTTTGCCAGATTTTCGCGCCCGACAGCAAAAATTATTTTCAGTAAAACGGCGATTGTCGCGCCTTACAGAGGTATTAACGGCTTTATGTTTCGGCTCGTCAACAGCCGCAAAAATCAGCTTATCGAATTAAAAGCGCAGGTTCTGTTCACACGCTTTGTCGAAAAAGACGGCGTGATGACGCGCAGCTTCGACTCGCTCAAACTCGAACGCGAGGGCGTTTCGTTTCTGCCGCTTGCCTGGACGCTCGTCCACCCGATTAACGAAAGCTCGCCGATGTTCGGTTTAACCGAGGAAGATTTTGAAAAATCGGATGTCGAAATTCTGGTTGTTCTGTCGGCGACGGACGAGACATTTGCACAGACGGTTCACTCTCGCACTTCTTATAAACTGAAGGAAATAAAATTCGGTTATAAATTTTCCAATCTTTATAACGAACTTAAAGACGACGAGCCGATTTCGATTGATATTCGCAAACTTTCGCAAATTGAAAAAAGTTAAATTAAAATCAAATGTCGGACAAATTATCTATGAAAACTTTGACAAAGTTGAGGAAAGTTTTCATACTTCGAGAGTCTGAAAACACGAAAAAGAGGTTCTAAAAATGGCGACTAAAATTACATTTTGCCCGAACTGCAATGCCCAAAATTCGGGTTTGGGAAATCACTGCACAAACTGCGGAGCGAATTTGCCTGATTATTCGATGCCGCCGCAACGTGTCGGCAGTAATTATCCGGCTAAAATTCAAGGCGCGGACAATAAATTGCCCGCCGGAATCTGCGGAATTCTGCTCGGCGCGTTCGGCGTTCATAAATTTATTCTAGGTTACACAAACGAAGGCGTTATAATGCTCGTCGTATCGCTGGTCGGTTTTGCTCTGTGCGGCATTCCGACGGCGATTGTCTCGATAATCGGTTTGGTTGAAGGAATAATTTATCTGACTAAATCGGATGAAGAATTCGTAGCGACTTATGTCCAAAATAAAAAGGGCTGGTTTTAACTGCAAATTGATTTAATAATTTTTTCAAGAAACTTTTGAAGCGGCAAAGCGAATTAAATTCTCGACCGACTCCGACTACCAAATAGATTTGCAGAAATACAAATTTTAACAAAGCATGAAAAAGAAAAAAGCCTTTAGTTGCGAACACTAAAGGCTTTTTTCTTTGGGATTTTGTTATTACTAAAAGGCAATGCGTATGCGCTTGTTTTTCGCTGGTGGCGGTGCCTGGCTGACTGTAAACGTTTGATTTGCTACACCCGGGCTACTTATGGTAAGTATGCCTGTTCTGGTGGCTCCGGTGTTCGGAGCGACTGTGTAATTTATAATGTCGCTCGTTAGACCGGACGGATTATTGACCGTTATCCACGAAGCGTTACTTGTAACAGTGTAAGTTGACAAACACCCGGCGTCTGAATTTGAAGATATTGAAAAACTGCCGGTTCCTCCCGAAGAGCCGAAACCTGCGTTCGGCGAAGAAGGCGGGTATGTGCAATTGCCTTGACCGCCGCCGTTGCCGCCTGCTTGGGTTACAGTAAAGGTTCGCCCGCCGATACTTATTGTTCCCTCTCTACTCGAATTAGTTATATTTGTTGCAACGTTATAGGAAACCGTTCCGCTTTCAGTTCCGCCGTTGACGCCGCCTGAAATATTTATCCAATTGTCGTTAGGCGTAGCCGACCAAGAACAATTATCACCCGAGACTGTAACAAAAATGCTAAACGGTCCTCCTGCCGCGCCAATCTGCTGACTCGTAGATGAAAGCGAATAAACGCAATTGGACCGAGTAAATTCAACTTTGACATTAAGGCTTTCCGCCGGTGTCGTCGTGTTTCCTTTTCCCAAAACCGTAATTGTTATTTCACTGCTGGAATCAAAGAAACTTTTACCGGTTAAAAGCGGTTCGTCGTCTCCCTTTGAATAAGTCGCCGGCGTCATATCCAGAAGTTCCGTTCCTGAAAAATCTCCGGTAGGGGAATCCCAACGAATAATCGCTCCGTTAAGCACGTTTGAGTTATTAGTCATCTGCCTGAACTCAATCCAGTAATCTCTCGTACCGTCTCTGTTGATTTTCAAGACTCGTATCCCGCCCGGCGATGCCGAATCCTGCGCGTATAACGGATAAGTACCGTTGGTCGTTACCGTTTGCACATTCGTGTCGGTCAACCAATTCAGCAATCGTTTATAACGAGCGTTAAAATGCGATTGCGGACCGAAATTGCATCCCGCCGCCATAGTGTCGAAACAATCGCCATATTCGATATGGTTTCCTTGAACGCCCGTAATACTTCCATCGTATGCGCGCCAGCTATTAGCGTGGAAAAGACCGTAATTATGACCTAATTCGTGAGAAATTTCCGGAGCGGAAAAAGCGCCGTTGAGCAAAGCCCCTTTGAGACCGATGAAACCGAGTCCCTGGAAACTTAAATCGCTAGTAGTAAAACCAACCATATCAAAACTAAAATTAGCCGGATTATAATTAGCTCCGGCAGCCGCCGCAGCGGTGCGGGCATCTGCTAGAAGTTGGTTATAGTTTTCTCCCTGCGTGTAATAACTTCGCGTTTGCGGCATACGAAGAAGCGTTGTAACGGTCGTTTGCAGTGATGTCTTGTTGTATGAGTTGTTCACATAAAACGGATTGACTTCACTGGCAAATATGTTCTGCGCCCGCGCCTGCGTTAGCGGCTGTCCGCTCGTATGATCCACAGGATCGCCCGGCGCGTCAGAAAAGTCGACGCGAATAAAAAGAATTGTTTTCGTGCCTTCGGTCCAGGTCGAGGTTGTTGCCTCGGGCGCAAGCGTCTGTTCGCCTGAATTATCCTTTGCCGAACTTTGCCCGACTCGCGTCGGTCCAATCTGCGATTCCCATTCGATTTGCTTGCCGACAAAGGCGTCTAACCCGGCTTGACCGGAAAATCGAATCGCTTTGCCGCCAATCTCTGCCGCTGTCTCGCCATCTTCCAACACGGGCGCGTTTACCCTTGCCGCTTGGTCTGCATACTCGGCTGAATTGATTACCCGCGCAGGTGTTTCGTCAACCGCCATTACGTCGTCAACTACTATGCCTTGCAGCGGAATATCCAGTTTCGTCGTCATCGTCTGGCGTCTGCCATAGACAATCGCTTTGTATCGCGCCTCGCCGATGACTACCGTGCGTTCGATGCGCGAACCATTCTGCTGCTTTACGCCCCTTTTGCCGCTTGCGTTTTCGCTCAACTGATTGTTGCCTTCTATCGCATAAACCAGAAAGTCGCCTTCAGCGCTGATACGTTTTTCCGAGTTTTCCGTGATAAACGAAGGCAGCTTGTCGAAATCCTCTGCCGGTATTGCTCTGGCAAGCGCCGCTTTCGGGTCGGCAATCATCAACTGCTTGAGCAATTCTCGACGCTTGATTGCCAGATTTGCGCCCCGATTGATTTGTTCGTCGCTTGATTTGAAAGTATTCCGTCCGGCAGTTTTGACATAAGAGTCAACCAAACTATTAAATTCGTCAAAAACAGATGAGTCAGCAAGTTCCTCTGCCTGTTTTGCCTGTTGCCGTTCTTGATTACCGTTTGAAAACGCTGCCGAACCGATTGTCCCGAACGTTATCGAAATAATAGATACTAATACAATGGTAAAAGCTAAAAATAAAAAGGTAAATTTTTTGCGGAAGTTAATAAAATACATAAAAAATCGTATGTTTATCCAGTTTTATAGACTTAGTTACAAAATACATTCAAGCTGTAAAATTTAGATTTAATACCGGCTTATAACCAATGTGATAAACCTGTTCACGGTCGGGCAGTCGAAAATACCGCATACATTTGGACAGGACACACCGATGGGAATATGCTTTTATAACCTATTTTCTAAACTTTGTCAAAGAATTTTTTATCGCCTGCGCTTTGTATGATATTGCACCGATAATGTTTAGCCGTTTTGCCCAAACGACTTTGACCTTTGAAATTCAGATATTCTTGAATTTCGCAGAGAACCCAAAACCGCTAAAAACCCCGAATTATCAGTCGAATAGAAATACAACAAAAATTTCGACGGTTAAAGCTTTGCGCCGAAACCATAAAGAAATTTGCGTTAATCCGAAGTCTTTATTCATTAAACGACTAAAAGGTTCGTTATTTTAAAAACCGAACCAACAAAAACGCCCGATTTACCCGAAAAATGCTTGTATCTAAAAACTTGCCCGGCTCGCGTTTAAATAAAATATTACTATATAAAACGTTACAAAATGATAAGATAATTTTCAGATGTTCGTCAGCCGATACTCTGGAAACAAAAAATAAATATAGTTAGACAAAGACAAATCTTCACAAGAATCAACGGGACTGAAAAAGTTAAGCGTGATAATTTCATTTCTGAAGCCGAGATAAAACGGATTGGGAATTTTGACCGTCAAGCCGAGCGACCGATAAAAAAATAACAACTGCGGAAGGATGCGAAGAATATCATTATGATTTATGAACTTTTAGAAGCGGATACAGCCCGGGATTTGGAACTCAAAATAAATCAAAAGCTGGCTGACGGCTGGGAGCTTTACGGAAATGTAGTAACCGCAATCAAAGCCGACTCGTCGGTAGTCAGAAGCGGTATCGCTTTTGCTGTGGAAGGTAAAATAATACTGTTCCAAGCCGTTATAAAAATTGAATCCGCCAAAGAACAATTTTGAGCGAGGGAAAGCGGCAAACTGCTGAAAGTAAAAGCTGAAGTCGAATAATGTAGAAAAGTAATTTGGAGTTTAAGAAATGAAATACATATCGATAATTTTTGTTCTATTATTAAGTTTATCGACTTTTGCAGGAATCGATTTGGCTGCCAACCGGATTGCCGGACAGCCGGAGCGGGAAGGCGGATTAAGTTTTCGTCACCGACAGTCCGGACAATCAATCAGTCAAAAACGAATCGGTGAATTCGACTCGTCGGCGAAATTTACTTCTTCTATATTTACTGCGCCGATAAAGTCATTAGTGAAATTTTTATTAGCCGGCGAGCTTGATTTCGGCTTTGGCGCCGGCGGAAAAGTAACCACGCAATTTGGGGCTTCAACCAGCGAGGCTTTGGCAGTCGCGCTTCAGCCGGACGGCAAATTCGTTCTCGCCGGTTACAGCCTCGGCAGTTCAAATAGCGACTTTGCGTTGGCGCGATATAACGGCGACGGCTCGCCCGACACAAGTTTCGGTGTTGGCGGTAAAGTCATAACAGGCATCGGCACCGCCGACGACACCGCATTCGCCCTTGTAATTCAACCGGCGGACGGAAAACTGATTGCCGCCGGAAGCAGCTTTAACGGCAGAAACGACGATTTCGCTCTTGTTCGCTACAACACCGACGGCACACTCGACGGCACGTTCGGCGCGGGCGGAATTGTTACGACTAATTTTAATAATACATTCGACTATATCGATGCGGTCGCGCTTCAAACGGACGGCAAAATTGTCGCCGCCGGTTATGCATTTAACGGCTCTTTTTTTCAGCTTGCGCTGGCTCGTTACAATTTAAACGGAACGCTCGATAATACATTCGGCTTTGGCGGTCTCGTAACAACCCGTTTTACCAATTTTGACGACCTCGCACACGCAATCGCGCTTCAAACGGACGGCAAAATTATAGTCGCGGGCGAGGCTGACACTGATTTCGCCGTCGCCCGTTATAATTCGGATGGTTCGCTCGACACAACTTTCGACGGCGACGGAAAAGTCAGAACTTCGCTCGTGATGTTCGATTCGGCTTACGATGTCGCCATTCAACTTGACGGTAAAATCGTCGCCGCCGGAGAAGCCGGAAACAGCAATAATTCTGATTTTGCAGTGGCTCGATACAATGCGGACGGTTCATTGGACGCAGCGTTTGACGGTGACGGCAGGTTGACGACGCCGATTGGCGGCAGCAATGAAATTGCCACGTCGCTGGCACTACAGGCGGACGGAAAAATTGTGGTCGGCGGCTTTACTTTTAACGGCGCAAACGACGATTTCGCGCTTGTCCGCTATAATCCGAACGGCTCGCTCGATTCCTCTTTCGGCACGAGCGGCAAAGTTACGACCGATTTCGCCGCTTCCTCGTTTGATTACATTTCGGCGTTGGCAATTCAATCAAGCCGAGTAATCGCCGTCGGCAGCGCGAACTCCAATTTTGCCGCCGCCGCTTACCTTTTAGAAGCAAATAATTGTTCCTATTCGCTTGCTCCGACGAGTATGAGCGCGCTCTTTGGCGGCGGAACAGGCAGTTTCGATATTAATGCAGGCGGAACAGACTGTCCTTATACAGCCGTCAGCAACAGTTCCTTTATTACGATAACAGGCGGCGCTAGCGGCAACGGAAGCGGAACGGTAAGTTTTTCGGTAGCGGCAAATAATGTCAGCGCTCCGAGGACGGGAACGATAACAGCCGGCGGACAAACATTTACCGTCAATCAAGCCGCGTCTAAGTCTAATAAACGGATAAGGATTATTCTTTGAAACGCATTAGTCTAAAACTATGTGCTTTCAATGCAAGACCTTTATATCAGATAATTATAAGCAAATGAAAGATATAATGTTCACGGGAAATATAAAATCTGGTTCCTTATAATCTTTTATCTCTTGCGTTTAAAGATTTGCGGCAAATATTTAGAAGTCTGTGATTTTTGATTTACTTAAAAAATTAATTTCTTTGGTATAACGGACTTATGAACATATCAAATTTCCCCGTCAAGTTATTTCTTACTATTGGTCTGCTTTTTTCTTGTCCTGTTGCAATTCTGAGCCAAGAGCCTACTTCTACTCCAACGTCTGCTGAAATTCAGGAAAATGATGTTTTAAAGATTGATACCAAGCTGCTTCAAACAGGAGTTTTCGTTACAAACAAAAAAGGAGAGTTTGTCGATAATCTTAAACAAGACGACTTTGAAGTCCGGGTTGACGATAAACACGTTTCAACTTTATTTTTTGATAAGGTGATAGCAGGCAAGAAAAATCTCGCAACAGAAAATAAACAAGGTCTCGATACGACGACAACCGTCCGACCAGCCGCTGTTATAGAACGAGGAAGAGTAATGGTATTTCTCGTCGATGATTATCATCTTTCTTTTGAAAGTCATAAACGAACGAGAGACTTAATATTGAAATTTATCGATAACGAGATGCTCGATAATGATTTGATTGCGATTGTGTCAAGCAGCAATAAAATCGGTTTTCTTCAGCAATTCACCGGCAGTAAAGATGTTCTGCGGGCGGCGGCGGAGCGCATTATAAATAATCGCAATACTTCGGGGAAAGATAATTCTTATCCGCCGATGTCGGAATACGAGGCATTATCTATTGATCGCCTTGACCGCGACGTAACAAATCTGTTTGTCGGCTTAACAGCAAAGAGCGATAATATAGATCGGCGGACAGCAGAAATGGTAGTCCAATCTCGCGCTCAAAGCGTATTGGCTTACGCCAGAATTATTACACAAAATACCGTTTCGATACTCGAAGAAACGATTAAAAAAGCGAGTGTATTTTCAGGTCGAAAAGTCGTATTTTTCATCTCGGACGGATTTTTGGCAGATACCGGAAATTCTGATTTATCTTATTCCTTGAATAAAATTGCCGATGCCGCCGTGCGCTCAAATACCGCGATTTATTCATTTGACGCAAAAGGGCTTGACGGCGGACTTCCTGAAGGAACTACTGCCGATATGAGCGCTCTCGGATTTCATATTCAGGCAGGAGAGCGTTTTGAAAGTCAGGACGGATTAAGTTATTTGGCTAATAATACCGGCGGACAATTTATTCATAATACGAATGATATGAAAAGCAACCTGACAAAGGTTGCGGAAGAAGCTTTTACTTATTATTTATTAGCTTGGGAACCGGAAGACGAAATCAGCAAATCCGGGAAATTAAAACGTATCTCAATTTCGGTAAAAGGAAGACCGGAGCTGAAAGTAAGGACAAATAGCGGCTATCTACCTGAAAAATCTACAGATTCAGACAAGCAAATTAAAAAGGGAAACGATGTAAAGCTTACTGAAGAGCAAAAATTGATAGCAATTACTAATGTCCTAAACCCGAATCAACAAATTCCGCTCCGTTTAGCGGCTGATTATGTCGATTTTCCAAATGAAGGCGGCGTGTTTTCAGCAACCCTTCAGATAGACGGCAATGCTTTGAAATTTATTGAAGACGGCAATGAAGCAGCTGCAAATCTGGATATGGTTTGTCTAATTTATAACTCTGACGGCAAGCAAGTAAAAGCAATTAAAAATCTTTTGAAAGTGAGCGTCCCGGTATCCAAATCAAATAAATCCGTCTCTCCCGATTTTAATTATGAATTTCAAACTAAATTAAATCCCGGTCTTTATCAAATGCGCGTTGCCGTCCGCGACGTAAAAAGCAGATATATCGGGAGCGCAAATCAGTGGCTCGAAATTCCCGATCTTTCTTCGCGCAAACTAACCTTAAGCAGTTTATTACTCGGCGAAAAAAAGAATATCGCTGCCGGGCAAAAGAGCGTAAATGCAAATAATGATTCAATCAAGCTGCAACCGAACGCCGACCATCGTTTTGAAAACGCATCGTCGCTGCGTTTTCTGGGATTTATCTACAACTCGGCTTACGGACAAGGCAAAACAGATTCTCCTGATATTACAATCCAGGCGCAAATTCTAAAACAAGGCTCCGTGTTAGTTAATTTTCCCGGACGCTTAACAAATCTCGAAGAAAAGGACGCGGCACGATTGCCCTACACCGGAGAGATATTTCTTAATAAATTACCCGTCGGTCATTATGAACTAAAGGTATCTGTTACCGACCGCGCTACAAAAAATACAGCCGTAAAATCAGCGCTTTTTGAAGTTAGATAATGCTTCGATATTTGAAAGCTCAATAAGCTGTTTTGCTTTCAGGCAAAAGCAGTCTATCAAAGTATTGATTTCCTCCAGAAATTTCTTATATATAAAAACGTATCTTTTTATTGCTATTAAAGAGCGTTTTTGAGTGATAGAATACTTGAGAAATGTAGTCATACCACTCCATAACACTATATAAGCATGGGCAGAATAAAGAGATACCGTTCAACGCTTAAAATAAAATCAGCCTTATACGTTTTTTGTCCGCCGCTTGTGTAACGGTAAATGTCTGACCGGCAACCGTAATAGTTCCCGTTCTTGCCGAGTTTGTATTATTCGCCGCGACGGAAAACCCGACGTTTTGAGTTCCCGTTCCGTTCGCGCCGGAAGTTATCGAGATAAAATTGCTGTTGCTAACGGACGTAAAAGCGCAGTTCGGCGGAGTCGTTATCTTGAAGCTGCCGCTGCCGCCCGAAGCTGTGAAACTTTGCGTGCTTGGGGTTAATGTGTAATCGCACAGAGGCGGAGGCGGAGGCGGCGTTTCCAATTCAAACGCGCCGGTGTCTATCGTTCCATTAAAGATTCGGGCGAATCCGCGCTGGTCGGTTGCGCCCGGTGAATTGGAATTGTTGCCTTTGTCAATCGCGGGACTTCCCGGAAGTAAGGCGTGAGTCGGAGTTGTGCCGCCGTTGTTTTGGAGTTGTCCGAGTTGCGGCGGAGTGTCGAGAATGTCGGTTGATTGATAGACATTAGCCCGGTCGCCGGTATTGGATGAATCGCCCGGCGAATCTCCGATCAGGTTATTTCCTTCCGATACAGCCGGATTGCCCAGGTTGTTAATTTCATAACCCGTTCCGTCGGTTGCGAAATTGCCCGCGATAATTGTATTGCTGAATTTGAATTGCTGGCTGTTATTTCTAACGCCGCCGCTATTGCTTGCCGTGTTGTTCGTGATGGTCGAACTACGAATAATTAAAGAAGCCCCGCTGCAAATGCCGCCGCCGCTGCCCGTCGCCCTATTTCCCGATACGGTAGAGTTCGAAATATTTAATGCGGCGGAGCCTAAAATCGCGCCGCAGTTGCCGGCGCTGTTTTCGGAAAATGCCGAGTCGGTAATGAAAATTCTATCTCCCGATATAGCGCCGCCCTCGGTCGGGGACGTATTATAAACAACATTCGCGCCTCTGAGAAATAGTATGCCCGCAGAAACTTGAATCGCGCCGCCGTCGTCGCCGCTGCCGTCGCCTCCGGTCAAGGTTACGTCCGACAGCGTCACATACGAAACTATTCTAAAAATACGGTTTCCGCCCGCTCCGCCGTCAATCGTTAGATTGCTTGCGCCGGTGCCGATTATTTCAAGTTGGTTGAGTCCTTCCTGTCCATTATTCAAAATAGGAATTTCCCCGCCGTTAGCTTCGGTCAATGTAATAACCGAATTGGAGGACAGATTAAACAAAACTCGGTCAGAACTGGAGAGATTATTAGCCTGTTCAACCGCCGCCCTTAAAGAGCATTGCTCGCCTGCCGTCGCCAAATCAATATCACAGACGCTGTCAGCCGGACTTGCGTCGTGCTGGTCGGTTGTCAGATTCACCGTAAAATCTACGGCAAATGCTTGTGCCGTATAAAGGAGCGTAAAAATTAGCAGCAAAAATAGTTTTTTCATATTGGTTTTAAGTTCGTCTGCGTCCTTTACATCAGTCTTGGAAAAGCAGTATCGACACACGATTTGCATAACATCTTAAAGCCCGGAAGAACAGCGAGGCAGTAAAGACGGTTAGAATGATTAAATTGCCTGAATCAAAGTTTCTGCTATATCGACAGTCTGTGTCCGACGTCTAAGATTTATTTTTAACCGATATAAAATGTTAATAGTTTGCAATTTCCAAAACAAAAAACCGCAAGCAATATGCTCACGGCTTTCTTTTAATTTAATCTATCCGTTTTCTTTTTCACTTCACACTCAACACACATTGTAATCAATGCTTTTACCAGTCGCCTTTCTTCTACTATTCGCGCGTTTCCGCACTCGCACAAACAAATCCACCAATCGGCTTGCCGGTTTGAGCATTCCGATTTACCGACAACTTCGAGTTTTCCGAACTTTTGCCCGATTCGCTTAAATTCAAACATAAAATGGGTTATTTATTTCAATGCAGACCTGAATCGAATCAAAAAGAAAAGCCGCAAGTTTTGACGCTTACGGCTTTTTTATTTTGGTTTGTAATACAAGCATTACAAAACTCATTTATTTTGCCGAATAAAATGCCTGACAATTCTTTTTCGCTCCGCTTTCGGCAATTTTGAATTGCGGCAGCGTCTTAAATTTGCAGTGCCGGAGAAAGGATAAGTTAAGATCGACTTTTGTTTCATCAATCGCCTTGGTCTCAATTACGCTTAAGGCTGTTTGAAACTTGCCACGTAGAGCCGTCCTGATACTTAACGCTTTGTATAATTACTTGTTCGGAATACTGCTCGCGTAATTTCTTGCCGACGTTCCGGGCGTCGATAGCGCCTGTCGGGGGAGCCGCCGAGCGAAAGACCAGTGTTTCGGATTTGCCGGGAGCAATGCGTTTCATACTCAAGAATAGCCGACGGCTTATCTCTGTTTTTGTGTCCGGCTCAAAAAAAATATACTCCAAAGTTAATGCACGGATAGCCTTTTCACCGGTATTTCTTAGCTTAACTTCATAAACGTAAGTAGCCGATGCAGGTCCGTCTTTCTTTTCGACTCCCGGTCGTTCCGGCATTTTTATAGGCTTAAGACCAAATTTAGCCCGGCGTTGGTTTTCCTCGATGGTATCCTTCATACTCTGCTCTGCTTGAACACGCTCATCCATATCGAGAAACGGGCTTTCGTCTAACGCCGGGTTACGCACCTGGAAATGCCATTCCTTTTTAATTACTGTTATGTTAGACGAATCGGATGAGTTGACTGAGGTTTGGGCATGAGCATCAATCGCCAATAAACTCCAAGCAACGCCGAGAAATAAGATTGCTCCGCGATTTGACACAATAATCGATGCCGGGTGTTTTCTCATCATAGTTCTTTATCCTCCACAGAATTTAGCCGTTGTTATGCGCGAATCATATATCACAATAAGGAAAGCCGCAAGCAATCACGCTCACGGCAAGGTATTTTGACGGCTTGCAAATGCCTGTATCTAAAAACGTATCTGCTGTTTGCTGTTACAGAGTGTTTTCGAGCGATAGAATACTTTGAGAAGTGCAATCAATAACACTGTATAACACTAAATATTTGAAGTTTTTGAAAAATAAACTACAATTGTTTCCAGTGTGAATTTACCTTCAATAAAAGAGGCTGCGGAAAAGCCAGGTGTATCAGCGCGGCGTGTTAATCAGTTGATTGACGAAAAAAATCACCTGCTCAAAAAATTGGCAGTCAATACGTTATCAATGAAAGCGATTTAGAAGCGGTTACAATTCACGGCAAGCCCGGCAGACCGGCAAAGGAAAAGAAATGACAAAACTACTCCCAATCATCTTTATATTCCTGTTCTCGCTGACGAATTTTGAACAAAATTCTGTCTTAACCGTCACCAATTCCAATGACTCCGGCGCAGGCAGTCTGCGGCAAGCAATTATCACCGCTAATGCAAATGCCGGTGATGATACGATTGTTTTCCAAAACGTCACTATGGTCACCCTGACGAGCAGCGAATTGCCGATAAATTCAAACATCTCTATTATCGGCAATTCTCCGGGTGTGACCATTGCCAGAAGCGCGACTGACGGAACGCCGAATTTTCGGATTTTCAATATCGCTTCAGGCGTGAATGTTTCATTGAGTTTTTTAACGATTAGCGGCGGAAAGTTAATCACCGTTGAAGATAGAGGCGCCGGAATTTACAATTCGGGAAATACGTCAATATCAAACACAACAATCAACGGCAATTCAGTCATCGCACCCAACACGGTCGGCGGCGGCGGCGGCATATATAATGCCGGTTCGCTCTCGATTACCAATAGCACAATCAGCGGCAATGTTTCCGGCTGCGATTTTTATTACAGCACGTTCGTCTGTTCAAGTGCTTACAGCAATTTCAATCTCAGCATTGGCTACGGCGGTGGAGTCGCCAATTCTGGAACAATCACTATGACCGACAGCCTTATTACGGGAAATCAGGCAGTCGGCTCATTTGGTTTTACAAACGGCGGCAATGCTTACGGCGGGGGAATTTCCAACGGCGGAACGCTGAATCTTATAAACAGCTCGGTTACAAATAACATATTGCACGCGACGCGAACCTATGGCGCGGGAATTCAAAACGGCGGCACTTTGAATATTTCCGGCAGCATAATTAACAGCAATAGTATGCAAGGCAGCGGAAGCAGCAGCTCGGCAAGCGGCGGCGGCGGAATCTACAGCACCGGAACCCTTAGCGTTAACGACTCAAGTGTTAGCGGCAATTCAGCACGTTCTGCATATGGCAACAATTACGGTGGAGTGAGTGGCGGCGGCGGAATTTTTGCTGGTGGCAATACCATTTTGAATAATGCAACCATTACGAATAATGTGAGTTATGTTGATGGCGGAACCAGAGATTCGGGCGGCGGAATATATGTAACGGGAACAGTCAGAATTTCTTACTCAACCGTTACCGGAAACATTTCAGGTTCAGGTCCGCTCCCTAACGCAACCCCTCCCACTGAGGCGCCGTCCGATGTTTTCGGCACGGTAATCAGCGAAGGCTACAACGTTATCGGAATTCGCCGAAACAGTTCGGGCTGGATTGCAACCGACCAGGTAGGCGAAGCGCCGACTCCAACCCCGACCCCAACCGCAACGCCGACACCTACGCCGACGCCAACACCAACCGCAACGCCAACTCCGACAAATTGCACATATTCGGTAACGGTTGCGCCGAGAGATTTCACGGGCGCGGGCGGAACGGGACAAGTAACCGTCATGACGCAGCCGGATTGCTCTTATTCGGCTTTTAGTCTGGTTGACTGGCTAATCGTTTCGGAAAACAGAACCGGCAGCGCGACATTTAATTTTACCGTCACAGCGAACGGCGGCGCGGCGCGAACCGGAACGCTTTACGTCGCCGGTCAAGCGTTTGCGATAAACGAAGCCGCGCCCGCCAAAGGTAAGAGAGTTAGAGTCTCTTTGCCGCCACAGAACGGTTTGCCGTGATAACGGCTATTTAAACTTATTTGTTGTGGTGTTTGTTTTTAGACTTGGCAAAAGCAAAGAAAGAGTAGATGGCTGCGCGAATAAAAGATATTGAGAATCACCTGGAACGCGCCGACGCTCGAATTAAACGATTCGAGCAAATCGAAGCCGTGCGCGAACGGAACAAGTTGATAAATCTTGTAATTAAATTAACCGTCGGCATTATCGCCGTATTATGTGCCGTCTCTGCCGTCTATAACCAATTTTGAACAATGAAAAACGGCTTGAGCGTCCATTCTCAAGCCGTCTTTTTCAGTTCTTTGACAACCGAATATGTTTCAAGCAAAAGCAGTCTATTAAAGTATTTTGATAATTCATAAGCAACTGTGCCTAAATATGTGCTTGCTACTTGCTGGTTTGGAGTGCTGCCGAATGATAGGATACTCTTATTTATTCAACAGACGGCGCTCTGTAACACTAGGTAAATATCAGTAAATAAAAGAGAAAATGTTCACGGGAATAATCGAAGAATTAGGGAAAATTACGAGTTTGGAGAAACACGCGGGCGGGGCAAAGATGAAGGTCTCCGCGCAGACCGTGACCGGGAATTCAAACGAAGGCGATTCGATTGCCGTCAACGGCGTTTGTCTGACGGCGATTGAAATTACGCCGAACTCTTTCGCCGCAGACGTTTCCGCTGAAACGCTGAATCGCTCGACGCTCGGCAGCTTAAAAATCGGCTCGAAGGTAAATATGGAACGCGCGGCGACAATCTCGACCAGGCTCGGCGGACACATCGTGCAAGGTCACGTCGATGCTCGCGGAGAGTTTTTACGGGCAAAACAGGACGGCGATTTTTGGACTGTCAGAATCGGCTTTCCAAAGGAAATCGGTCAATATCTCGTTTATAAAGGCTCAGTCTCGGTCGAAGGAATCAGCCTGACGATTGCGAATTTGGCGGAAGATTATTTTGAAATTGCGATTATTCCTAAAACCTGGGAATTGACAAATCTTTCCGCGCTCAAAAACGGCGACGCGGTTAATCTGGAAGCCGATGTAATTGCAAAATATGTCGAAAGAATTATGCTTTACGGTCGAGGCGCGGAAAAAAGTGAACCAATTACAAGAGAAAAACTCACCAAGCTCGGTTTTGTATGATTGAAATAACACAAGCCGAAACTCCCGAACAAATCGAAAAAGTTCGCAGACTCTTCCGCGGATATGAAGCGTGGCTCGACATTGATTTGTGTTTTCAGGATTTTGAACGGGAACTCGCCGATTTGCCCGGCAAATACGCCCGACCGACCGGAAGATTATTTTTAATTTATCAGGAAAACCACACGGCTGGCTGCATCGCCTTGCGAAAAATCAACGTCGAAACTTGCGAGATGAAGCGTCTGTATGTGCGCGAGCCATTTCGCGGCTTGGGTTTGGGAAAGATGTTAATTGAAAAACTGATTGAAGAAGCACAAGCCATCAGCTACAAAAAAATGCGGCTCGATACTTTGCCGGACAAAATGCCCTTCGCCGTTAAACTTTATAAATCTTACGGCTTTTATGAAATTTCGCCTTACTATGACAACCCGCACCGGGAAACGCTTTTTATGGAACTTGATTTGAACCGATAAAATACGCGGATTATCCAAAATTTTGTTTCGCTCGATTTGTTAAATCCGGCGCAAACCAAATTACTATCAATGTGCGATAGTTTGTTCGACATTTCGGGTTTGATTTGTTTGCTGCATTTCTTTTACTGTGTCGCCTCCAATTCTTCTTCCAAAAGCTGGCGTTGATACAAATCGGCATACTCGCCGCCTTGCGCGATAAGCTCGTCGTGCGTTCCGCGCTCGATGATTTTTCCGTCGTCGAGAACACAAATCAAATCGGCGTCGCGCACAGTCGAGATGCGGTGCGAAACGATTAAGGTAGTTCGGTTTTGGCGAACGTCGCGCAAGCCGTTCAGGATTTTTTCTTCCGTAAAAGTGTCAACCGCCGACAGCGAATCGTCGAGAATCAAAATGCGCGGATTTCGCATCACCGCGCGGGCAATCGCCGTCCGCTGTTTTTGCCCGCCGCTCAAAGTGATGCCGCGCTCGCCGACAAGCTGTTCGTATTGGTATGGAAAATCCTTTATATCATCGGCAAGCGCGGCGATTTCAGCAGATTTTTTAATTTCGGATTCAAGATTCAAGATTTTGGATTTCCCGTTTGTATCTTGAGCTTTGAATCCTGAATCCTGAATCCTGAATCCTGAATTTTCGACTCCGAAAGCGATATTCTCCGCCAGCGTGTTGCTGAACAGAAACGTTTCCTGCGGCACGAAACCGATTGATTTTCTGAGTTGTTCGAGAGGAAATTTCCGTATCGGAACGTCGTCGACGAAAATCATTTCTTCGGGCGCGTCGAGCAGGCGCGGAATCAAACTTATCAAAGTCGATTTTCCGCTTCCCGTTTTGCCGACGAAAGCGACGGTTTGACCACTCTCGATTTTCAAATTTATATCGCGCAGAACAGGCGTTCCGTTATAAGCGAAATTCAAATTACGAAATTCGATTTCGCCTTTGATTGTCGGCTGCGGTTCTGCATCGGGCGCGTCTTTGATTATCGGCGCGGTTTCCAGAATCTCGTTAAATCTTTTCAGACTCGCCGTTCCGCGCTGGTAAAGATTGACGACGTAGCCGAGCGCAATCAAATACCAAATCATTCTTTGAAGATAAAGAATAAACGCCGTAAAATTTCCCGCCGTTATTTCGCCGCGCACCGCCATCGGCACGCCGACCGCGACGATTATCACAAAACCCAAACCGATAAAAAAGAACAATAACGGTCGCATCGCCGCGCCGAATTTGACGAGCGCGATGTTTCTTTTGGCATATTCGCGGTTCAGTTCCTGAAACTTTTCAATCTCGGCGTCTTCCTGCGCGTAAGCGCGAACGACTCTGACGCCCGTCAAATTCTCCTGCGCCCGCGCCGTAATATCGGAGAAAAATTCCTGAATTTTTTCAAATCTAACGTGAATCTGCTCTCCCAAATACTTAACGGTCAGGGAAACAAACGGCATCGGAATAAGCAGCAGCAAAGTGAGTTTGACGTTGATGCGAAGCATCACGGGCAAAACAATCGCCAGCGCGAAAATCGCTTGAAACGAATACAAAATCATCGGTCCGACGATTTGCCGAATCGCGCCCAAATCGTTCGTCGCCCGCGCCATCAAATCTCCGACGCGGTTATTTTGAAAGTATTCGAGCGGTTGATTGACAAGCGCGGCGTAAAAATCGCGGCGCATATCATATTCGATGTGGCGCGAAGCATTGATAAGCAGACGCCGCTGCCAGAACAGAAAAATGCCGCTCAAAAGACTCGCGCCCAAAATCAAACCGGCGTGGACGGAGATTTTTTGAACGGTTAAGCTGCCGTTCCAACTACTGATTTTAAAATCGTCAATCGCATCGCCGACCAAATACGGAACATACAACCCGAACGCCATCGAAAACAGGATAAAAGCGATGCCGGCAAAAACGTGCCATTTGTAGGGCGCAAAATACCTGGCAAATTTTTTAAGTTCTTCCATAAAACAACAGTAAACGGTAAGTGGTAAGTGGTAAATATAAGACATCTTCTTTCATTTACCATTTACCACTAGATTTTTGTGTAAGTCGAAAGCGCCGTCGCAATCAGTTTTTCTTTGTCATTAACGACTTCTGCCGAAACGGTCAAAAGACGTTTTCCGGTTTTGACGACTTTTGCCGTGCAGACAATCGCGCCTTCGGTTACGGGACGCAAATAATGAACGGTCAAATCAACCGTCGAAGCCCTTTCATTTTCCGCTAAGCAAGTTACAACTGCAAAAGCCATCGCCGTATCAATGACCGAAGCGGTCGCGCCGCCGTGCAAAAGTCCTTGCGGCTGGCGAAGTTCTTCACGCATTTGCAGTTTGATGATTGCTTCGCCGATTTTCAAATCTACAAGTTCCATTCCAATAAGTTTCAGAAAGGGAACTTTTGCAAAAGCATCGCGCGCCTTTTGTTTTTGCGCTTCAATAAATTCTTTACTTTCGGTTGCTTCACTCATTTTTCGTATTAAATTTTTCCGACCAAATTGTTTTTTGAAACTCATTCATCGAAACTTTGCGAAAATCCTTCGGTAATTCAAAAAGTTTATCGTCGGCTTCGAGCTTCAAGTTTTCGAGTTCCATTGAAAAAACTAAAACTTTCTGCTCGCCGCCGGTTGTATAAAATTCTTGCCTGACGGGAATTTTCAAATTTTCGTCAACGAAAATCAGAGTTTCCGAATCGGCATTCGGCGCGTCTTCCAATCTCACCAGATATTTTGTCAAACCGTTGTTTTCCGCGCCGAGATTTTCAAACGTCGCGCCCGGTTTTTCGTTCAGCCATTCGGTTGTCAAAAAGTCTTTTACCGGGTCGCCCGTTCCGCTTGCAACTCCCGAAATTGCCGCGTTTTCCGTATAAATCTTTTTGCCGCTGTGAACCAGAAACTTTTGATTTTCTCCGGTCTGCAAAAAGGAAATTTTGTTTTCGTAATCGCATCGAAGTTTTTCGCCGCGCCGCGCCGTAAAAATTTTCCGCTCTGATTTTTCGCCGCCTGCAAAGTTCGTCAAAACGATTTCCGCTTGATAAACGTCGGGTTCTTTAGTGGAAAACGGAACGGCGGATTTTGATTCTCCCGCCGCCGAAGGCACGGACGAAACATTGGCATTTTGATTTTCCGCGCTTTGCCAGACGCCGCAGGACGAAACGAGAAGCACGGCAAAACCGACAAAAATTTTGAATGATTCGGACAAAAACATTGGCGCGAATGAAATTTTAACACTTTCCGTTCTTTATTCGCCATTTGGCTGATTCAAAACTCTAAAAATGAAACCACAGATAAACACAGATGGACACTGATAATTTATAAATCGGGCGATGAATTACGAATAAAAATATTAAAGATTTTTCGTTCATTATTTCTAATTCAAGCATTCTAAAAATCTGTGTTTATCTGTGTCTATCTGTGGTTTCATTTTCTTATTTTTTTCTCTTCCGTATTTTGAAAACTACCTTATCCATATTCGGGAACATTTATTTTTTGCTAAACTCGAATTATGGCGGAAATGGAAAACGATTCAGCAGCGCAGAAAAAACAGACGTTCACGAATTTAGCCCGCAGATTGGGCAAACTGCCGAACGATAAAAAAATGATTGCGCTCGAAATGAGCGCGGCTTTGGCGGGCGTTTCCCTGCGCGTCAGCCGCGAATTTGTCGAAGCCGTGCCGAAGGCGGCAAAGATTTTATCAGCCGACGACATTAGAAATTGGGCGGAAATGGGAAGACGACTTGCAATGACGAGCGCCGACGCAGGCGCGAACTTTTTCATCGGCGGCGCGGGTGATTTAAAGAAAGTTCCTGAAGAAGCGCGTCCTTTGGTTTTTCAAATCTGCACGCGCCAGCTTGTTTTATCAGCTTCGATTGCGCTCGAAACTTTTCGTCTTATCCCGACTCTGGCAAAGGAAATCGGCGGCGACAAACTTTTTGCGGATATTTTGCAGCTTGCGTCGGAAATTGCCAATCGCTCTGCTAAACACAGCGCGGATTTTCTGCAAAAGACTCCGAAACTAGCCGCATCATTAAAAAAGTTCGGCGACGACAAACCGCAAGTCGCCGAATCCGTGATTGCTCTCGCCGCTCATTTTGCCAATCGGACGGGCGGAATGACGGCGGATTTGTGGCAGATTTTGCCGGACGCGCTTGAAAAGCTTTCCGCCGATGAAGCCGTTCGATTGATGAAAAAAGCGTCGGAGTTTCTCGAATTCGGCGGAAGCGTTACGCTTCATTTTATTAGTTCCGGCGGCGATGTTTTGCGGCGTGTCGGCGAGGCGTTTGACGATTGGCACGAAGTTTTACTCAAAATCGCCCGCAGCGGAAACGCTATTTTGATTTCGTTTATTCGCGCCAGCCCGAAATTTTTCGCGGGCATTTTAACTTTGCGGAAAAAGCACGAAGTTATTGAAATGACGCGAAAAGTTTTGCGCCTTATAAATAAAATCGCTGAAACGGACGCCGAATCCGCGCTCGCCGCGTTTCGCTCCAGCCCGACCGCTCTGGAAAAAGTCTCTATTCCGCAGTTTGAAGAATGGGTTGAAACGGGTTTGGCGAAAAACGCGGGCGAAAACGCGAAGGCGCGGAAAAGTTATTTCGCGCTCGAAACCAGAAACAGTAACACGCTGCTTCGAGAATCGCAGGAAGGCTTGCCGCTCGAAACGGTGCAAACCATTTTAAGAATTTATATCGAAGGTTTGACCGGCAAGGAAGTGGAAATCGCGCCTCTAACGGCAATGCCGCAGGAATCGCGCATCGGTGACGGCAAAACGATTTTTCTGCCTTCAAGCGTCGCGGAATTTGGTGACGACGAGATGGATTTTCGGCTCTACAAAGTTCTCGCGGCACACGGCGCGGGACAAATCGAATTCGGAACTTATGAAAAGGATTCGGACGGTTTGAAAGCCGCTTTTACAGAACTCGCCGCGCTTTTTGAGGCGACCGCCGAACAAACCGATGCTTTTTCCCTTGCCGGTTATATTGAAGACGTGCAGAAAGGCGAACGCGCTTTGTCGGAAGAAGAAACAGCGAGTGAACTAAAAAAAGCGAAAAGAAAATTACCGAAAAACTCCGATTACAAAACGGTTTTGCAGGTTTTTCCCGAACCGTCGCTGGCAAAGAAAATTTTCGGCACGATGGAAAATGCCAGAATCGATAATCGCCTGCGGCAAACTTATCGCGGTCTGCGGAAAGATTTGGATTTGATGCAATCGCACCTCAAAGAAAAACGCCCGTATATTTTCGATTTGCCGATGTATCAAGTTCCGTTTGAACTGTTGTTTCAAATAACTCTGTGCGGCGGCGCGACCGACGACGCGAAACAATTTTACGGTCAAATCGTTTCGGAAATCGAAACAGTAATTGAATCTTATTTGTCTGAAAAATCAGCAACCGTCGCCGACGCGATTGTGGCGACAAGCCGCGTTTATACGCTTTTCCAAAATATCGCGGCGGAACAGCAGCAAGCCGAAGCCGGAGAAGAAAACGAAGACGACGCGGGCGAGTATCAATATGAAGACAAAAACTCGGCAAACTCGGTTTTAGAATCTGAGGTTAGACGTGAGCAGAAGCCGAAGAAGAACGAAGACGTGCGCGATTTGTTCAACGCCTGGAACTCGGACGATGACGACGGCGAACCGGACAATCTGCAAGGCGCGGAGGCTTGGTCGCACAACGAAATGCCCGAACAGCCTCTGGAAGCGGGCGACGTGGCTTTCGCTTACGACGAATGGGACAAGGATTTATCGGATTTTCGCACCGGCTGGTGTCGCGTAATCGAGAAACGAGTCAGACAAGGCGACAGAAATTTCGTCGAACTCGCCCGCAGTCGTTATCGCGGCGTGATTTCTTCGATTCGTCATCAATTTCAATTGATGAAGCCGGAAAATCTGACAAAAATTAACCGCGAATTAGACGGCGAGGATTACGATTTGAACGCGCTGATTGATTACGTCGTGGATAAAAAAGCAGATGGTCAGCAGTCGGAAAGAATTTACACAAAACGTCTCAGAAAACAGCGCGACGTTGCCGTTTCGATTCTGCTCGACCAATCTTCTTCGACGGCGCGGACAATCACGCGCAATCCGCTACAGCCTTACACGCATCCGGGCAGAAGAATTATCGAAATCGAAAAGGAAGGCTTGGTTTTGATGAGCGAAGCGCTCGAAGCCGTCGGCGATGTTTATTCGATAAACGGTTTCACTTCGGAAGGCAGACGCAACGTAAAATTTTACGTCGTCAAAGATTTCGACGAAAAATACTCGGACGAAATCGAAAAACGCATCGGCGGAATCACGTTTCAAAACAACACACGATTGGGAGCGGCAATTCGTCACGCCGCCGCAAAATTACTGCGCCAGGATTCACGCACAAAACTGTTGATAATTCTAACCGACGGCAGACCTTACGACCACGATTACGGCGACGCGCGCTACGCCCGCGAAGACGTGCGCGAAGCCTTGACCGAAGCAAAAACCAGCGGCATCACGCCATTCTGCATCACGGTTGATAAAGATTCGGAATTTGAATTGAGGGATTTATACGGCGATGTCGGCTACACAATAATTGACGACGTTTTATCTTTGCCGGAGAGAATGCCGAATATCTATCGAAGATTGACAAGTTAATAATTTTGTCTTTTATCGTATTCCCGACAACTTATAAATTCCCATTTTGGATTGTCGCCCGAACAAACAATACACGCATCAACTAGACATTTTCTTTCTTTGTAATTTCGACCATCAAATTTAAATGTTTCATAACTTGTTTCAGAAGCATTTAAATGTCCTTTGAGAACAACATTGAAATAACCATTCGTCTTGTTTTTCTGAATCTGTTTAGGCATTTCAGTTATATCAATGTAATCGGTTGAATATAAAATTTTCCTGAATCCTTTGCCTTTCTTTTCATAAATCCAAAATGCACAATTTCCAACGGCAGAACAAAGGTTAAAGTTTGCGCCTCGCAGAAGGATTTCTTTTCGACCATCTTGATTTAAGTCAAATTCCTTTATTTCAAGCATATCAACACAATCTAAACTTTCGTTATCACTGCCGCCCCAGTCCTGAAAACTTTTATCTTTTATTAATTTGTTCCAAACGGGCAAGATTTTCTTATCCTTACAAAAGGGTTTTCTCGGAACTTCCTTTTCTTGAATTGGTTTCGATGTATTTTTCCAAGGTCTGTCCCAAGGCTTTTTATTTGCGGAACTTTGAAAAAATTCTTCTTTCTTCTCGATACTTATAGGTTTATCTTCAACTTTCCGGTAAACATTAAAAGCAATAAACGTACCGATTCCGAAAGTCAGCAAAGCAACCGAAATATAAAAACCGAAACGACGCATAAATTAAACCTCAATTAAGTTGAAGATTAGCTGAAATCGTTAGGGAAAACAATAAAAATCTTTTGTGAATTTTCGCGGTTGGATTCACCACAATAAATTCAATTGATACTTGGCAAAATTCGCGTCAGCGCTAAGCAAAGCCATATTCGCGACAATTGCCTACGAAACACACTCAAGCCGCTTGCAATTGTTGTTTTTGAAGCGCGATTTCGTGGAGAGTTTCGGGCGCGATGTCCGCGCCGTTCTCCCAGAAGACAGTCCAGCCGTCGAGCGAAAAGTTTTTGAAATAATCAATATCTTTAAGCGGCTCGAAAAACGGGTATTTGTTTATCCATTCGGTAAAATCAATTTCCGCTTTCAACCCGTCGTTAAAGGTCAGCTCAAGCGTGTAATCAAACGAATAGCGAGTCGCTGTAACTAAAACTAAATTCTTCATTTCTTCCTCAAGTCAGAGGCGCAGTTTTCCGACTTTGATTGTGAATTTATTGAGGACGGTTTTTATTTGCAATTCCCAAACGGTTACAACGCTCAAAAATACGTTGTTGTTCGGATTTGAAATTTCGGCAAAAGCAATAGGCGAAAGTTTGCGCGGTTTATCGCGCCACCAAACAAACGAATGAGAATCTAAAAGCAGATTCATAATTCTTTATCAAATCCCCAAGATTCATCGGGTAGTTCATCGTCAAAATCATCACTCATCCAAGTTTTACCTTCGCCCAATCCCAAAATACGCTGTTTCGGTTCAGACCTTTCAATCGGCACAAGACGCGCCAGCGGTTCGCCGTTTTCTTCGATAATTACTTCGTCGCCGTTGCGGGCGAGAGCCAGCAGCCCTTGCAGTTCGGTTTGGGCTTCGCTGATGCTGACTGTTTTCGTCATAAAATCACCTCTCGCGGCTGATTATAGCATTTTATTTTTGACCGGTGGAATGCTGAATAACGAGCGAATATTGACGATTTAATAACCGTTTTGCAAAGACGACATTCAGTTTGTTTCGATGCGTAAATTTGCTTTTAGAAGTTTTGAAATTGAGTCAAAAAAAGCAAAAAGACAATGGAACTTTTTGGATTTTTCGGTGTCTATACAGATGAAAAAGATTTTGCGTCAAAGCAACCAATTTTCGAGTTGCCGTCTCGAACGAACATCTGGACAAGAAAAAAAGGAGTTTTAAGTTATGTCGTATTTCCAACGTTCTCTTGCTTCCGCCGCCGCTGTTTTTGTTTTGTTAATTTCCCTCTGTGCTTTGCCCGAAAAGGTTTCGGCGAAAAGATGTCCGGTGCGAATACCGGACAGTTTATTGACTCTTTATTTGAAAAGCGATTTGGTCGTTATCGGTTCGATTAGAAGCGAGAAAACCTTGAAAATGACCAATGATTATGATTACGGCTCATATTTTGACGTGGAGAAAAATCTGGACATTTCCGATACGTTAAAAGGTCAAAAGCTGGACTCGGCAATTTTCAAAATATCCAAATACAAATCGAAGAATTCTGTAAATACCGACGCCGTTTCCGAAGAAACGGAAGGTTACGCAAACGTCGGCGATAAGGCTTTGTTTTTCTTAGTCAAAGACACGGAAAACGGTTTCTACGAACTCGCCGACAGCAGTTCGGGAATCAAGGAATTGGAAGATAATGATTTACAAGTTTATGTTAATCGCATCAAGGAATTGAAGCAGATTTCGGCAGCCAGGAAAAATCGGCTCGCCAAACTTACCGAATGGATCGTCCGGCTAACCGAAGAACCCGCAACCCGCGCCGAAGGAATGACGGATTTGCAGGCAAGTTTTTCGGCTTTGGAATATGAGCAGGAAGAAAAAGAAGAAAATGCGGACGAGAAGGAAAATGTTTCCGCTAAAGAACCGATTTTCCCGGACAAAAATTTCACAGCCGGAAGCACGTCTGAAATTGCGAAACTTTTGAGCGATTCGCAAAAACAACGCATTTCCAATCTGCTTTCGGTTTCGATAAGCGCCGATTTAGTCAAACTTAACAATGCGGAAAGCGAAGAAGAAATCACGCCTGATTATGAATTAATAAGTTTAACCAAACACTGGGACAAAACGGCATTCGCAATGAATTCTTTCGCGCTTTTGCAGAACACGGACAATTCAAACTATCGAAAGATTTCATTCCTTTTGAACACCGTCGCTTCTTTTCTGGAAGATGATGAGCTTTACGAAATCACCAGCGATTACGAATCCGCGCTTTCCGAAGATGACAATGCCCTAACCGAATATTCCGACGTTGAAGAAGCGGTGGCACCTGAAATAATAGAGGAATCCGAAACATCAGACGAGGCTGAAGCTACGCCGGAAATTCAAGAAGCAGAAAAAGTCACCGAACAAGTCACCGAACAAATTGTTGAGGTTGTTCCGGCACAAGTTATCGAAGAAATTCCGGCTGCGGGTGAAGTGAAGGATTTAAATAAGCCGGTTAATGAAGCGGTAGTGAAGATAACCTACAAGCAATATAAAGAAAAACTTCTGTCCAAATTTGCCATGCAATACGGAATTGTTATTTCGCAAACTTCCGCATCAAAGTAAAAAACAACAGCCGCCGCAAATTTGTATAAAGTTAGTTCGGGATTAGAAAAACAAGAAAGGAATAGCCGCAAAAAGGCGCAAAAGACACAAAAAGGATTTTTCTGCATTTCCTTTTTGCAAATTTTGCGCCTTTTTACGGCTATTCTTCCAATTCTTATCCGCGTCGTCCGCGCTAGTCTGCGGCTGATAAGTTTTATCGTTTCGTCAGTTCAGGCGGAAGTTGTTTATCAATCGCCGGACGCTGCGGCAAATCGGCGACTTCCCACATCGTTAGAAAAATTGTCCGCGCGATGTTTTGCATCTTCGTGTAATCAATTTTCTGCGGCTCATCGCCCGGCTGATGATAATCTTCGTGAACGCCGTCGAACCAGAAGACAATCGGAATGCCGTTGAGCGCGTAATTGAAATGGTCTGAGCGGAAAAAGAAACGATTCGTGTCCTTCGGGTCGTCGTATTTCAAATCGTAATTCAACTTCAGATACGAATCGTTGATTGATTTGGTAACGTCGCCGAGTTTTGAACTCATCATTTGCGAGCCGATAACAAAAACTTCGTTCTCGGCGGAGAGATTGGCATTTTTCGGATTCGTGTCGCCTGCTTTGCGGCTGCGCCCGATCATATCGATATTAAGCTGCGCGACGACATTTTTTATATCGACCGTCGGATATTTGTTGAAATACTGGCTGCCCCACAAACCTTTTTCCTCGCCGCAATGCCAGACGAGCAGAATCGAACGCTTCGGACGTTTTTCCGATTTTGCCAATGCTTCGGCAATCGAAAGAACCGAAACCGTTCCCGAACCGTCGTCATCCGCGCCGTTGTTAATTTTATCGGCGGCTTGAGGATTCTGGCTGATTCCGATGTGGTCGTAATGCGCGCCGATTGCAACCATTTCATTCTTCAACGTCGGGTCGCTGCCTTCCCAAACTGCGACGACGTTTTGCGTATAAACTCGTTCGGGTTTGATGGCGGCGCGGAAATTGACTGTTTGACCGGTATTCAAAGCAAGGACGGCACTACTCAGCGCGTCGCCCGTCATTTTATACGGCGCTTTAGCGGCGTCTGCAAAGAGCATATCACCGACTTTTTGCGTAACGAAAACGGTCGGCAGCGAAACTTCGGTACGAAACTTTTCGACAAACGCTCGTTGGTTCGGGTTCGGTGTTGAAAGTCTTTTCCAATCGGTCTGCGCCGCGTTTGAAGCGACGATAATGACGCCGACCGCGCCTTTTTGTTTGGCGTAAGTCAAAGGGTCAACCCAATCTTTACCGCGCTCGGCAGCGGGTAAATCCGCCTGCGCGACATTTTTCGGAAGCGCGGTTGCATAAGCGCGGCTCGGCAAACCGTCGCTGTATAAAACGACAATTTTTCCCGTCGCGTCGACGTTTTGCAAAGCGTCGACGCCTTTTGATTTGACAAACCAGCCGTTGCCGCCATAGACGAGCGGCGCGGAAATCATTGATTCCGAACCGCCGCTCATCCGGTAATAATCTTCGCCGTATTTTAATTCCTGTCCGCCGACAGTTAGTTTGGAGTTTTCCGCGTCAGGCATTTCACGAAGCAAGGCGATTTTCTGAAAATAAGTCCCGTCGTCGCCCGCCGGTTTGAAACCCCAGCGCGAAAGATTCATCGCAATAAATTTCGCGGTCGTGTCAAGCCCGCGCGAAGGCGTGTCGCGTCCTTCCATCTCGTCGGAGGCGACAAAATAAAGATAATCTTTAAGCTGCGCCGCCGTGATGTTTTCCGCTGCATTTCGCGCCGGAGATTTCGCTTTCGTCGCGGTTTGCGCGAGCGCAAACGATGGAAAGACGAATGTAAAAGTTAAAATTAGCGCAAGTAAATTTGTTTTTATTTGATTTTTTCTCATTTGTTTTCTGGAAATCGGGAACTTCGTCAAAATTCGTCCGGAAGTTAAATTTAGTTTCGGTTTTTGCTGGAAGCATTTTAGGAATTTTATGTTGTTTGTTTTTTACGGCTGCCGGGTTGAATTGGTTTCAGATTCGACTGCGACAATCGTAATTTTGTGGCGATTCGCAAGTTCGAGCATTTCTTCCTTATCGAAAATCAAGGTTTTTCCCGCCGTCAAACAAAGACAACTCGCGCCCGCCGCAATCATCGTCTCGATTGTCGGCACGCCGACGACCGGAACGTCGAAGCGCATATCTTGATTCGGTTTAGCGACTTTTATAACCGTCAGTTTTCCTTTGGCTAATTCTCCGGCGCGGCTTATAACCGCGTCAGTTCCTTCCATTGCTTCAATCGCCACGCACGCTTTTCCGCGCACAACAATCGTTTGTCCTAAATCGAGCCGCGCGATTTCGCTGCCCACGCGCAGACCATATTCGATGTTTCCGCGCTCGGTTTCGTCGGGTTTCCTTTTCGTTAAAACGCCTTCTTTGGCAAGCGAGTCTTGAATAAAATACGTCGAATCAATCAACTCGATTCCTTCCTTCGACATTTCGTCGGCAACGCCGCCAATCAGCGCGTCCGTATTTCTCTGCGGCAGATTCCAGAGCATTTTGACCATTCTAAAATCCGGCAGCGCGCCCGAAAAAATCTGAACGTGCTTGACTTGCCCAGCCATTATCGCTTTTCCCACGCCTTCCTTTTTGAAAAAGAAAATCATTCGTCCGAGCTGCCCGATGCCGACCCAGAGAACTTTTTCGGCAACCGCTTCGATGCGTTTGTCGGTTTCCTCTTTAATGGCGACAACCGCCAAAGACGCGCCTTGTTTTTTCGCGCCTTCGAGGACAAGAAAAGGAAATCTGCCGTTTCCGGCAATCAAACCGAACTTCATAAATTGTATTCCGGCGTCGACATTTTCATAATTTCAACGGCGACTTGTGCCGCGATTGCGGCGTTGTTTTCAAGCAGCGCGATGTTAGCCGCAAGCGTTTTGCCCGCGCTTCGCTCTGCCATTTGCGCGAGTAAAAACGGCGTGATTTCTTTTCCTTTGATGTTTTGCTTTTCTGCAATCTCAAGCGCGTCACGCAAAATCGTTTCGAGTTCCGCGACTTCAATTTCAAATTTTTCGGGAACAGGAACGGTTAAAAGAATCGCGCTTTGTAAATTTAATTTATCGCGCGCTTCGGCGATTTGTGCAACTTCCAGCGCGGTTTCGACCGTTTCATCAACCGTCAAGTCGCACGTTCGTGAATAAAACGCGGGCAGTTCATCGCACCTGAAACCCAAAATCGTAATACCGAAAGTTTCGAGCCATTCGCGGGTCGCGGGCAAATCCAAAACGATTTTCGCGCCCGAACAAACAACGATAATCGGCGTTTGCGCGAGTTCCGGCAAATCAGCCGAAATGTCCTGGGAAAACCCGCGATGAACGCCGCCGATTCCGCCCGTCGCAAAAACTTTTATTCCCGCGCGGCGCGCGATAAAAGCGGTTGTCGCAACCGTCGTCGCGCAGTTTAATTTTTTCGCAACCGCGACGGGCAAATCGCGCCTTGAAATTTTGCGGATATTTTTGTCGGTGGCAAGCTGTTCAATTTGATTTTGGTTTAAGCCGACGCAAAATTCGCCGTCGAAAATGGCAATCGTCGCCGGGATTGCGCCATTTTCGCGCACGATTTTTTCTAAATTGCGCGCGGTTTCAAGATTTTTCGGATATGGCAAACCGTGAGCGATAACCGTCGATTCGAGCGCGACAATCGGCTTCTTGTCGCGCAAAGCGTCAGCGACTTCTTTGTTAAAATTCATTTTTAGTGAAAAGTTAAAAACTAAAAGTGAAAAGTAAATGAGCAAAAAAACATTATTCACTTTTCACTTTTAGTTTTTCACTATTTAACCATTTTCCCGATGCGGTCGAGGCGCGGATGTGTAAGGCAACCAAGCATACTTCCGCTGGATGCGCCGCGGTCGCACGACCAGTAGACGAACATCGCGCGTCCGATGATTAATTCGCGCGGCACGAATCCCCAATAGCGACTGTCTTCGCTGTTGTCGCGGCTGTCGCCCATCACGAAGAATTGGTCTTCGGGAACTTTCATTGTTTTTCCCTCGACGCCGAATTCGTAACCGGAACGCGACATATTGCGACCTGCCTGAACGCTGCTCATCGTGTTTTCCGAGTAATAAACGCTGTAATTTTGATTCGGCTCGCGCTGCTCAAACTCGCGTGTTTCCAGCGCCGATTCGTTGTTCTCAGCGTCGCCGATAATGCGGTGTTCCGGCAGCAATTCTCCGTTGATAAAAACTTGATTGTTGCGAAATTCGACAGTTTCGCCCGGCAATCCGATAACTCTTTTGACGTAATTTATTTGATACGGAATAGTCGGCGGATTACGTCGCCTGTCGCTTTCGGGATGAACCTTGTTGCCCGGATATTTAAAGACGACAATATCGCCGCGCTGGATTTCACGCTGCGGCAAAAACGGCAAGGGTTTGCCGCCGGGCGCGAAGATAAATTTATTAACCAATAAATAATCGCCGACCAGAATCGTGTTTTGCATCGAGCCGGTCGGGACGGTAACGGCTTGCAGGATAAACGTCATACCGAAAATCGCCATCACGAGCGTTACGACAAACGATTCAAAATACTCGCGGGCGACCGATTTCGGCGGTCCGAGCGGTTTGGTTTCAGGTGTTTTTGCAGCTTCCTTTTCGTTCATAAATTATTAATTCCAGACAAGACCGAAATATATTTAACCACAGATTCACACAGATAAACACAGATAAGAAATGATTGGAAATCAGATTTTGCTTTATCAAAAAAACTATCTGTGTGCATCTGTGCGAATCTGTGGTTTCAAAAATCTTATAAATTTAGTCTGTCCGACTTTCTTTTACGTTTGCAGCTTTCGATTTGTTTAGTTTCTTCAAAACGAGACTTGCCGCCGTCATTTCGGCTGATTTTATTGAATTGCCCGCGCCCTGCACGCGACCGTTTTCCCAGACGGCTTCGACCAGAAATTTTCTTTCGTGCGGCGGACCTTTGGTTTCTATCAAAGTGTAGGTCGGCGCGGCTAGTTTCTGCGCCTGCAAGGTTTCCTGCAAAAGAGTTTTATAATCGAGCGAAGCCTGCGGCGACGCGCTGCGAAATTCTTCCGCAAAAATCCTGCTGATAAAACCACGCGCCGCGATATAACCGCTGTCAAAAAAAATCGCTGCAATAATCGCTTCCAGAGTGTTTGCCAGAAGCGCTTGCTTGCGCCTGCCGCCGGTTTTTTCCTCGCCGCGACCGACGCGCATAAACTTTCCCAGGTCCAAATTTTTGGCAAGCGTCGCCAATGTTTCCGCGCTGACCAGACGATGCTTCATCAAAGTCAAATCGCCTTCGCTCGCTTCCGGGTGACGAATGTAAAGCTGTTCGGTAACCGCCAAGCCGAGAACTGAATCGCCGACGAATTCGAGCGATTCATTTTGCAAACGGCGAATTTCCTTATCGTCGCCGAAAGGGATTTTCTCGCTCGCCCAAGAGCGATGCGTAACGGCGCGTTCGAGCAAAGCCGGATTTTGAAATTGGTAGCCGATGAGTTTTTCCAGGCTTGCGAGATTTTCCGGCATAGAAGGCTAATTTTAGGGACTTTATATGAAAAAAGAAAGTCGGACGCTAAACTTTGCGTCCGACTTTCTTTTTATGAAACCATTTTTCGAGTTAAAAAACTTAACGAGTTCCTTTCTTTTTAGGCGCCGGTTTAACTACGGTTTTAGGTTTGGGCGTAGTTGTTGTTCCGTTCGACGCAGATTTTGCGCCGGTCGTAACGCCGCCTGTTTTCGAGCCGGTCGGCTTTGCCATACCGCCCGAGTTTTCCGAAGTCGTATCGCTCTTCATTGTCGAAGCGACGCCTGCGCCGGAAGTCGTCGTAGTAGTCGAAGGCGCTTCTTTGACCGGAGTCGGTTCGGTTGTCGGGTCAGGCATCGGAGTATTCATCACGGTTGCGACAAAAGCATCTATCCCTTCGATCTTATTGTCGTAGCGGAAACCATACAACTCTTTTAATTTCCCCATCAGAGCGTCTTTTCTTTTCGCATCGGTGGCAATTTTATAAGCTCTGGCATAGGCGTCAATCGAACGGTCGGCATAACCTTTTTCCATTCCGTATATCGCCAGTGTTTCATCCGTATCTTTGCCGCCTGCCGCTTTAATTTTCGCTAATCGGTCGGCGTCCAATCGAATAGCTTCGTCTAAATACCACGCGCCGATGGTTTGATAAACGAACGGGTCGGTTTTGCTGAAGGCGTTATATTGCGTCGATTTGTAAAGATAAGGAAGCGCTTCTTTTTTCTTCGCCGGATTATCCTTGCCTTGTCGGTAATACATAATGTAACCAATGTCGTAGTTCATCAAACCGAGCGCATTTTCCTTACCGGCGAATTCTTTGGTTTTATAGCCATACTGCTTTACGCCGTAATCGCCTGTCTTAGAGGCTTTGTTTGCTTCAAGCTGCTCAATCGCCATTTTTGAATAAATGATAGTGTCATTGTTGAATGTATCAACCGGCGGATTAGCAACTGCTTGGTCAAAACCTGCGCTTGCCAACGTAAGCGTTACATCGAGAAAATCCGGTTCAGCAGAAAGAATTTCCTTTCCACTCGACAGAATATCGGCAGTTTTACTCGCCGCGACAGACGTATTGAAACGATTGTAAAGCGCATCTTTGGCAGCTCCTCTTTGTTGTGTTTCAATTACTTTTTCCATCGCGGGAACATTTGTATTGAGATAATCAACAATTGCTTTATCATCCGGACAAGCTCCGTATTTGCTTACATATTGCTTTCCCGCAACAATAGCGACTTGTCTTTTCTCAATTGATTTATCAGCGAAATTATCCGTAAATTGTTTATACAAGGTTTGTTTTGCTTCAACTTCCGTGCAAGCATCCTGCGCGAAAACTGATACTGCCGAAACAGCCGACATTATCATTCCAAACATCAAAACTCTAAAAAAGGTTTTCATAAAAGTATCTCCTCCAGGCATCTTCTAACTTAAAATTCTTTCAAAATAGGGAACGACCGAAAGTTCCGTGTTTTGCGAAAACTCTGATGAATCGCTGAAAAAAAGAGTTGCCAAATTTTGCTTTTTGCCCCGTCTAATTTCCCGAAAAACCAGTCGCTAAAAACTTCCGTTCGTTTGATTGATGTAAATCATCACGCAAGTTTCAGTGTTGTGTCAAGCTAAATTTAAAAGAGTCTGCGAAAAAATTAACTCCATAAAACATCCGTTCGGAAAACGGTATTTTATGGAGTTAATTTTGCGCGTCTGAATTTATCTTTTACAAACTTGTAAAACTATTTATTGGTTACGACTCGCGGACGCTTCGTCTCGCCCGGCGCTTTCTTTACGTTTATCACAACGGTCGGAAACAAAACAGAGGATTTTTCGCCAATCTTAAACGCGCCTTTTTCGACGGATTTGAAAGCGGCAATTTTCGGCGCCGCCGGTTGAGCGACGATAATTTCCTTTTCATCATGCGCTGATTTTTTGTCTGGCGCATCGCCTTCTTCGGATTCTTCACCGGCGATTTCGTCTATCTGCGCCGATGTCTTGGCGTTGATTTGCGGTTTCGGTTTTGTTTCGGGCAAGAGTTTGGCGATGTTGCCGTCGACGCGCTTTTCACGAATGCGCGAACGCAGAGTTTGATAAATTTTCCCGGCGACGGCGGCGGCGTATTTTCCGCGTTCGGATTGTCCTCGCGTGATGACGACGACCGCGTATTGCGGATTTTCAACCGGCGCGACCGATGTGAAAAGCCCGACCCAACTGCCGCCCGCGATGCACGAGCCGGTTTTACCCGCCACGCCCATCGAAGAATCCACGCCGTGTCTCGCCGTTCCGTAAGCCGCCGCGCCGACCATTCCCGGCAAAACTCCTTCGAGCGAAGTTTCCGGTAAATTGATTTGACGGCGCAAAGTTCCGCGAAAATTCGTGCGTTCAAATGCGGTGCGCGGAACGTGCGGCACGATAACTTTCCCGTGATTGGAAATGGCTGAAGTTAATACGGCAAGCTGCAAAGGCGAAACTTCAAAATCGTCGCCGTGCGAATAAATCCGCGCGTTGGCGTTGCCAAAGGGCAATTTTCCGGCGGTTTCGCCCGCGACGTTAATTCCCGTCGGCTGTCCGAGTCCGAGCGTCTGCGCGTAGGAAATCATTTTGCCGTTTCCGAGGCTCGAGCCGACTGTCTGGAAATAAATATTGTTTGAAAAAGCCAGCGCGTCGTTTAACTCCATCGGAAAACGGCGTGTGCGAATGTCGCCGTCTTCGCCGATGATATGCTCGTTTAAGCCCGCGACCGCCGTGACAAGTTTGATAGTCGAACACGGTTTGAAACTTTTATGAATCGCCCAATCCTGATTGACGACCGTTAAAACTCGTCCCGTCTGCGGCTCAAGCACGACGACGGTTCCGGCGCGATTTCCCAAGGCATTGACGGCGGCGCGGCGCACTTCCAAATCTTCACCGTCCGTATTATCGGCGGAGATGTTTTCAATCGTTTCGGTGCGAAGACCGCGCTCGAAAGCGATTTGTCTGGCGCGCGCTTCACGAATCGCTTCTTCGCGGCGGCGTTTTTCTTCGAACGCGGCTTGCCGACGCGCGTCTTCTATCTCGCGTCGTTTGGCTTCTGCGATTTCCTGCCGTCTTTCTTCTTCGGCTTGGCGAATTTTAGATTGTTTCTTATCTTCCGCCTGCCGCTTTGTAGCGATTTGAGATTGTTTATCGTTCTTGGCGGATTTTTCCTTCCCGAATGAATCCTTCTTCAATGCCGAATCATTTTTAGCGGAAGTTTTGTCTTGAGTTTTTGTTTTAGCCTGAATTTGCGGTTTGTTTTTTGAAACGGTAGAAGTTTTTTTGGTTTGCGCCGTCGTATTTAACGACAGCAAAAGGAAAAAGGACAGAAAAGCGGATAGAAACTTTAAAGACGAAAGTCTTGCGGAAAATCGAGTCATCGCCACCTCATTTATTAAGTTTTTTGATTTAACTACGGAGAGTTTGCAGCTTGCTTGTTTCGGAAACCGTTTAAACTGCGGAAAAAGTTTGCGTAAAAGCCATCGAAAACTATAACATTCAAAACTGGAAAACGGCAAGAAAAATTTTCGACAAAAGTGAAAAAAATCGAAGGACGAGAAAACAGGTGAATTTCTTCAACACATTTCGCGGCAAACTTCTGATAGTTTTAGCCTTTCTTTTAATCGCCACGCTCGGCGTTCAGCTTTATCTGAATTTTAGAAACGAACTAAAGAATGCCGAAACGCGAAAAATGCAGGAACAAGCTCTGGTTGCCGGAATCGCGTTGGGCGCGAACAGCTTAACGTCCGGCGACCGTCTACAGGATTTTGTCAAGCGCGAAGGTCAGCCGTTTTTTGACGAAAAATCAACCCAGCGTATCCAGGATATAATTGTCGTCGACCCGGATTGGCAGGTTTTTGACAGCCTCAGCGACGAATATCTGCCGACCGAAGATGAAAACGGCAAAGTTAAAAATCTTAATTTGATTGATTTAAAGAATTTACCGCCGCTGCTCGAAGCTAATCGTCTGGGCGAAGACGCCGAAAGATTTCCGAATGCGAGCGTCGCTGCCGATGAAGAAGCGGATGGCGAAGCGCACGCTATCCCGCTTCAAACCAGCGACGGGCGTTTTTATATAATGGTAATTTTGAAAGGCGACCAAAAGGAAACTTTTCAACGCGCTACGCAGCCGCTCGTCTATACGCTTTTAATTTTGCTGCTTTCGACGGCGGTAACGGTTTTTCTGGTGTGGCGATTTACGCGACCGATTGCCAATTTGTCTAACGCGGCGCGGCACGTTGCCGAAGGCGATTTGAGCTTTCGTATGCCGGACACAAAACGCAACGACGAAATGGGGAAACTGACCGCGCAGTTTAACGAAATGACTGCCGAACTCGAAAAAGCGCGAAAACTCGAATCGCAATTGCAGCAGGCGGAAAAATCGGCGGTCGTCGGCAGGCTCGCTTCGGCAATCGCGCACGAAATTCGCAATCCGCTCAATTACATCAATTTATCGCTCGACCATTTGCGCTCGAAGTTTGCGCCGGAAGATGCGGAAAAACGCCAAACTTTTGAGAAATTAACCGCGCAATTAAAAACCGAAGTCGGCAGAATCAACCGCCAAATCTCAGACTTTTTGAGTTACTCGCGCCCGACAAACCCTAACTTGCAGCCGCTCGACGTGCGAAAAGTCATCGAAGATTCGCTTCGACTCGTCGAAGCTCAAGACGGAGAACAAAATATCAAAATCAGTCTCGTCGAGCGCGAAAATGTTCCGAATATCTCCGGCGACGCGGAATTTTTGCGCTCGGTTTTTAACAATTTATTCATCAACGCCGTGCAGTCTATGGAAACGACGGGCGGAAAGTTGGGCATTACGATTTCACCCGTTGAAGATGCGGTCAAAATTGAAGTCAAAGACACGGGAAACGGAATCGACGAAGAACATTTGCAAAAAATCTTCGAGCCTTACTTTTCAACCAAAGAGACAGGGACGGGTTTAGGTTTGGCAATCGTCAAAAAAGTCGTCGAAGTCCACAACGGCACGATTGATGTCGAATCAAGTTCAAACGACGGGACAAAATTTACAATAAAATTGCCGAAAGCATAGTTTTACCGGCAAAACTGCAAAACTTAGTTCAATGTCAGTTCAAGATAAGCAAAAGCAAATTAGCCGCAAAAAGGCGCAAAATTCGCAAAAAGGATATAAAAAGTAATTTCCTTTGCTTTTTGCGCCTTTTTGCGGCTATGTTTTCTTATTCCAAACTCTTCTTATTTTATTTATTTAGACGGCGCATTTGTTTGAGCAAAACGTCGGCGTGTTTTTTCGGCGAGTTGATGTTTTTCAAAATAATTCTGCCGCCGGTTTCGCCCGCATTCTCGATTACTAAATTCCCGAAACCGAGCATTCTTTGCGGAACGGTTGAGGTAACGGTTACGTCTTGAATCGTGCGGAGCGGCACATTCTTGGTTGTTTTGGAAATTAAACCCGAGTCAATCTCGATTTTGGAATCGGTCAAAGTGTAGCGCACGAGTTTTTGTTTGAGATGATAAAAGGCTGGAATCAAAAGCAGCGAAAGTCCGGCTAAGACTGAAAACCAGGCGGGAACGTTGACGCCGGTTAATTGGTTGAAAAGATTGAAAACGGCGACGAGCAGCAATGCGCCGAGAATCGCCGCGCCGTAACCGATTTTGACAAAAGTCAGTGTCGGATGAATCGAAAAAATTTGTCTTTCCGATTCTTCCCGCTCGTCGTTGTTAATTTTTATCGGGCGCAGAATCCTGGTCTCTTCTTCCGCTTCGAGAATCGTGCCGCACTTCTGGCAATAAATCGCTTGGTCGGAATTTCTCGCGCCGCATTTTGCACAAAACATAAAAAGAGTTCAAAGTTCGAAGTTCAAGGTTCAAAGTCAAGAACAGGTTTTAACTTTGAACCTTGAACTTCGAACTTCGAACTCTTCAAGCATACAGGAATCGATATTTTCACACAAAAAAACGCGGCTGAAATTAATCAGCCGCAAAGTCTTTTCAGACCAGAGGAGAAAAGAGAATTTTTTAGAAAAGCAAGAATCTATTGATTTACAAGACGCATTCTGCCGTCGGGCAGTTTGATTGCCGTGACGCTTTTCTCGTAATTCGTAAGCGGCGCGGATTCTTTTTGTTCGAGTTTTACGGCTTGAACGGTCGAAACCTTGCGAACGATTTTGGCGATATTCGGACTGGTGATTTCATTGTAGCGAGCCGAAATGCGGCGGACGTATTCCTGGGTTTCTCTGTATGGCGGAATTTGGTTGCCGTATTTCATCACCGCGCCTTCGCCCGCGTTGTAACCGGCAAGCGCGAGCGCGACATCGCCGCCGAACGCATTGAGTAGCCAGCGCATATATTTGACGCCGGCTTCGATGTTTTGCTGCGGATTGTAAATGTCTCGGACGCCGAACCGAATCGCGGTCGCGGGCATTAACTGCATCAAACCGCGCGCGCCTTTATAGGACGTAGCTTTTAATTTGAATGAAGATTCCTGATGCATCTGCGAGTAGACCAGCAGCGGGTCAATGCCGTAGCGAATGCACGAATCGACAATATAGGAATCAATCGACGAATCGCCGGTCGTAAAACCGTTCATACTTTTTCCCGCAGACATTGAAACTCTTGAGTAAGAGATTAGCTTGACATTATTTTTTGCCGTCAAATTGTTTTGAAGGCTTGGCGATGACTGTGCGGTTTTCTTAACCAGAGGTTTACTTTTGTATTCTACAATTTGAGGAATCTTCGGAGTAACGAGTTGAACTCCGCGTTCGGTATCGAAGTTGTCAAAGACACGCGGTCTGTTCTGGGCAAGCGTCGGCAGCACCGATAAAAATAACGCGACTCCGCAAAGTAAGACTTTTTTCATATCTGAATTCTGTTTGATTTCTGAAGGTTTTTGATTGGAGATGCCCGTAATTTTGAGCGTCTAAATAGTATAAAATGTCAAAACAAAGTTGTTTCCAAAAAAATTGAACGATTTTAAACATTTTTTTGCAAATTGAGCGAAACCAAATATTTTGTAGAAAAAGTTACGTTGTTTTTGCCACAGAGAACACAGAGGACACAGAGAGAAAACGAAAAAAATTAAAAGAAAAACTCTGTGTTTCTCTGTGTTCTCTGTGGCAAGAAATAAAGAATTTGATTTACGAGACATTGAATTTAGAATAAATTTCTTCTGATTCGACTTTTCGCATCTCCGCGCTTCAACCTTTTGCGGACATCGTTTATTTTTAATTGATGCTTTATTTGTCGCAAGTTTTAGGACATCCGATTTTCGATGCGGAAGGTGAAAAAATCGCCGTCGTCAAAGATATTGTCGTGCGTTACGGCAGAGAAGATTATCCGCTCGTCATCGGAATTGTCGCCCGCTATCATCGGCGTTTATTCTTTATTCCGCGCTCGAAAATTTCCGAGCTTAACGAAAAAGGCGCGCGGATGAGTTCTGAAATAATTGATTTGAGTCCGTTTTCGAGACGTAAAGGCGAGGTTTTACTGGGAAAAGACGTTCTCGATAATCAGTTGATAGACGTGGACGGAAAGCGCGTCGTGCGCGTCAACGACGTGCAGATTATCGAAGTCGCGGGCGTTTGGCGCGTCACCGGCGCGGACGTGAGCCTTCAGGGATTTTTGCGGCGGTTGCTGCCGAAAGGTTTTTACGGCAGCAACCGCGTCGTCGAAGTTATTGATTGGGCTGATGTCGGCTACCTGGCAACCGACACGGCAATGGCAACCGTTCAATTAAAATCTTCAAAAGACAAACTCTCGCGGCTGCATCCGGTCGAAATCGCGCAGCTTGCCGAAAGCCTTTCGCCGATTCACCGCACGGAAATCGTCGAATCTTTGGACGACGAAATCGCCGCCGACACTCTGGAAGAAATGTCAACGGAAAATCAGGCGCGTATTTTGGAAGAAATGGACAACGAACGCGCCGCAGATATTTTGGAAGAAATGTCGCCGGACGATGCGGTTGACGTTCTTGGCGAGATGTCGGACGAAAAGGCGCAGGAGCTTTTCGATTTGATGGAGGTCGATGAAAGAGCCGATGTTGCCGAGCTTCTACCGTTTGACAAAGACACGGCAGGCGGTTTAATGACGACGGAATTCGTCACTTTTCCAAAAAATTTGACGGTTTCCGAAACAATCGCGCGGCTTCGTGAAATGGCGGAAACGCCGAATATGATTTATTACCTTTACGTTGTCGAAGAAGAAAATTCCTGGAAACTCGTCGGTTTAATTTCGCTGCGAAGTTTGATTTTAGCCGACCCGACGTATTCGCTTTCAGATGTAATGCGCGAACAATTTCAATTTGCTCATCCAAACGATTCGGCGGAAGAAGTGGCGCAAACCATCGCCGAATACAATCTGCTCGCGCTGCCCGTTGTTGACGATTTAGGAGAAATCGCCGGAATCGTTACGGTTGACGACGCAATGGAAATTTTGCTGCCGAAGAATTTAAAAAATCGTCTGCCGCGTCTTTTCGGTTAGCAAAGGAACAAATTTCACGGAAGGAAACATTATCAAAACAGGTTGCGTAAAAATATTTTCTTCGAGCGTTGCTTGTTTGATAAAAGCGACTAATCCTATAATTGAAATTTGGCGAATCCCAAAATGAGGAGTTAAAGATTTTATGAAGCGACTGAGTTTTTTTATTACGGCGATTTTCGCACTCGCCGCGTTTGTTTCTTTTTATAATGTCAGCGCAAAGGACGGTTTAGCTGTCGGCGCGACTCTGGAAAATTTCAAACTTTCCGACACCGGCGGAAAAGAGCAGTCGTTTAATGAGTTGAAAGGTAAAAACGGCGCGATTCTCGTTTTTCTTTCGACGCAATGTCCGGTTGTCAGAGGTTATAACGAAAGAATCTCGAAACTCGCCGACGATTACAAAGCAAAAGGCATCAATGTTATCGGCATCAATTCAAACGCCTCCGAATCGCTCGAAGTCGTCAAAAAACACGCCGAAGAAAATTATAAATTTCCCGTGCTGATTGATAAAAACAATGTCTTAGCCGACCGACTCGACGCGAATGTCACGCCGGAAATGTTTTATTTCAACGCCAAAAATGTTTTGACGTATCACGGCGCGATTGACAACGACCGTTCGGGCAAAAACGTCACGACCGAATACTTGCGAACCGCGCTCGACGAAGCCTTGAGCGGCAAAACGGTGACGAAAAACACTGCCAACGCTTTCGGCTGTTCGATTAAACGCGCTGAAAAGCAGTAAAAATCAGGGAAATTAAATGAATTATCCGACCAATCGGGCAAAAGCGAAAAAGGTTTTAGTTTTATCGGGACTCGTTTTAGTTTTTGCCCCAATTTTTGCGGGCGAAAGTTTCGGTCAAAATCGAAAAGCCGCGCCAAAATCTGTTAAAAAACCAGGCGCAATAAAAAAAGCAAAGACAAATTCCGCTACGGCAAATAACTTAAATCTTCCAAAAGTAACGCAGATAAATGAAATCGCGTTAAAAGACTTGCTCAAGCGCGGCGACGCAAATGCCAAACCGCTACTCGTCAATTTCTGGGCGACGTGGTGCGACCCGTGCCGCGAAGAATTTCCCGAACTCGTCAAAATCAATGCCGAATACGCCGGAAAAATCGATTTCATTACCATTTCGCTCGACGATTTAGCCGAGATAAAACGCGACGTGCCGAAGTTTCTGGCTGAAATGAAGGCGACGATGCCCGCATATTTGCTTAAAACGGAAGACGAAGAAGCGGCAATTGCGATTGTTTCAAAAGATTACGTCGGCGGTTTGCCGTTCACGATTCTTTTTAATCCGCAAGGCGAAACGGTTTATTTCAGGCAGGGAAAAGTCGAACCGAAAATTTTGCGGGATCAAATCGATAAAATTTCAGGAAAACAAGTCGGGATTGTTTTAGACAAAAACCCGGAAATTAAAATAAAACTTTTGCACGAAGCTGATAAATCGGAAAACCCTTATCAAAAGGGAATGGACGAAGCGCGAAAAGATATAATTTCCGGCAGGCTGCAAATTATTAGATATGGCGAAGAAACGAGTGAAAAAGCAAAACTAAAAGAGTTGAAAAATAGATACGGTGTTGAAACGCTGGAACTGGGATGTAAAATGACAACTAAATTAATCGAGTTTGTTAAAGGTTACAACGAAATTTCAATGACGGAAATCAAGCAAAAATTTGGCGAGTCAGTTTTGGGAGTTTTTGTTCAAAACTAAAAAAGTATTTTCGATATAAAAAAGTGAGTTTATCGCAGCGGATTTGAAAAACGAGTCCGAACGGCATAAACTCTCTTTTTTGTTTTAAACGAGATTTCTCCGACAGAGAGTTTTTTAGAGATGAATCAACCGCCAATCACCGCCGAAATAATCGCTTCACACGGTTTAACCGAAGACGAATACGAAAAAATCAAACAAATTTTAGAGCGCGAGCCGAATTTGACCGAACTCGGAATTTTCTCGGTTATGTGGTCTGAGCATTGTTCGTATAAATCTTCGCGTGTTCATCTGAAACGCCTGCCGACGACGGGCGAGCGTGTAATTGTGCCGCCGGGCGAAAACGCGGGCGTGGTCGATATTGGAGACGATTGGTGCGTCGCGTTCAAGGTCGAATCGCACAATCATCCGTCGTTTATCGAGCCGTTTCAAGGCGCGGCAACAGGCGTCGGCGGAATTCTGCGCGACGTTTTTACGATGGGAGCGCGTCCGATTGCGGCGATGAACTCGTTGAGATTCGGACATTTAAACGACAAAAAACACGCCAACCGCAACAAATCAATCTTAAAAGGCTGCGTCGAAGGAATAGCGCATTACGGAAATTGTTTCGGCGTTCCGACCATCGGCGGCGAAGTCGTTTTTGACGACGCTTACAACTTAAATCCATTGGTCAACGCTTTCGCTCTCGGCATCGTCAAAAAAGACCAGATATTTTTCGGCAAAGCCTCTGGCATCGGCAATCCGGTTTTATACGTCGGCGCGAAAACCGGACGCGACGGCATTCACGGTGCGACGATGGCGAGCGCGGAGTTTGACGACGAAGCGCTGGAAAAACGCCCAACCGTTCAAGTCGGCGACCCGTTTTTGGAAAAATTATTGCTCGAAGCGTGTCTCGAAGCGATGCGTTCGGGCGCGATTGCTGGCATTCAAGATATGGGCGCAGCCGGTTTAACTTCGTCGTCGGTCGAAATGGCGGCGCGTGCCGGAACGGGACTTGAAATTGATTTAACGCTCGTCCCGCAGCGTGAAACCGATATGACGGCGTATGAAATGCTGCTGTCGGAATCACAGGAACGAATGCTGATTGTCGCGCATCGCGGGCGCGAAAAACAAATTGTCGAGATTTTTAATAAATGGGATTTGGACGCGGTTGTCGTCGGGCGCGTCGTCGAAGGAAACAACTTAAAAATCTTTCACAACGGCGAACTCAAAGCCGATTTGCCGGTTTTAGCGTTGACCGACGAAGCGCCGAAATACGAGCGTCCGATGGACGGTTCAAAGTTCAAAGTTCCAGGTTCAAAGTCAAAGGCTCAATTCCGGATAAACTTTGAACCTGGAACTTTGAACTTTGAACAAGCATTGAAAACGCTTCTGGCTTCGCCGAACATTTGCTCGAAAAGTTGGATTTATCAGCAATACGACCAGATGGTTCGCACGAATACGGCGGTTTTGCCGGGCGCGGACGCGGCGGTTGTGCGCGTTAAGGAAACGCGCCGCGCGATTGCGATGTGTCTGGACGGCAACGCGCGTTTTGTTGCGGTGAATCCGCGCGAAGGCGCGAAACTAAACGTCGCCGAATCTGCCAGAAACGTCGTCTGCGTCGGCGCGAAACCGATTGCCGTGACGAATTGTCTGAACTTTGCTTCGCCCGAAAGACCGGAAGTGATGTGGAGTTTTTCCGAAGTCATCGACGGAATGAAAGAGGCGTGCGAAGCGTTTGAAACGCCGGTCGTTTCGGGTAATGTTTCTTTTTACAACGAAACAGAAGGACGCGGAATCTTGCCGACGCCGACAATTGGAATGGTCGGACTCATCGAAGACACGCGCAAAATTATCACGCAAGGTTTTAAAACAGAAGGCGATTTAATTGTTTTGCTCGGAACAACCAACGATGATTTATCAGTCAGCGAATTCGCGCAGACCGTTTTAGGAATTTCAACCGACGAACTTATCGAAAACGGTAAAGTTCCCGTTCTTGATTTGAATTTAGAAAAACAAGTGCAGGAAACTTGCCTGCGTTTGGCTGACCAATATCTTTTGAAATCGGCTCACGACTGTTCTGACGGCGGACTTGCGGTTGCGATTGCCGAGAGTTGTTTTTCTTCTCTGAATCGAAAATCAATCGGCGCTGAAATTGAATTGACCGACGAAAATTTATCTGCCGAAGCGCTGCTTTTCGGTGAAACTCCCTCGCGGATTGTGATAAGTTTCGCGGCGGAAAATTTGGAAAAAGTAAAAGAATTCGTCGGGAACTGTCCGTATTCAATCATCGGCAAAGTTTCGGGCGCGGATTTGAAAATCAAAATTGGCGGCGAAGAAAAAGTCTCTGCTCCAATTGAAGAACTCGAAAACGCCTGGAAAACCTCGCTCGAAAAGCAGTTGGAAAATTAAGTTTGCAATAAAAATGATAAAATTTATTTCGTGAACTCAGGAATTTACATTCACATTCCGTTTTGTCGCTCGCGCTGTTCGTATTGCGATTTTGCGACGGATGTTTTCAAAAACAATGAAACCGTCGAGCGATACGTTTCCGCGCTTTGCAGGGAAATTGCGGAATTCGGAATTGCAGAATCCAGAATCCTAAATCCAAAATCCAAAATCGAAGTTGACACGATTTATTTCGGCGGCGGAACGCCTTCGCTGCTTGCGCCGAAGCAGCTCGAAAAAATTCTCGACGTAATTTACGAAAAATTTTCGGTAGCCGAAGATTCGGAGATTACGATGGAGATGAATCCGGCGACGATGACGCTTGAGACGGTTCGAGAATATAGAAATTTGGGAGTCAATCGCGCCAGTTTCGGCGCACAGACTTTTGACGATACGGAACTTAAAAGATTGGGGCGGAAACACACGGCGCAAGATGTCAGGGAAACAATCGAGCTTTTGAGACGCGCCGATTTCGATAACGTCAGTTTTGATTTAATCGCCGGATTGCCGCGTCAAACCTTGAAAGATTGGCGGCGGAATTTGGACGAAGCTCTTAAATTAAAGCCCGAGCATCTTTCGCTGTATCTTTTGGAGATTCACGAAGCAACGCCGCTTGCCGAACAGATTCGCTCTCGAAGACAACCGATGCCCGACGAAGATTTGAGCGCGGAAATGTATGAATTGATGACCCAAAAGGTTGCTGAAAAAGGTTACGAACAATATGAAATTTCAAATTTCGCTTTGCCGAATTTTCGTTCAAAACACAATTCAAAGTATTGGACTTTGGGCGCGGTTTTCGGTTTCGGCTGTTCGGCACATTCGTTTGACGGACAAAGAAAGCGCTGGGCAAACGAGCGCGACACTTTGAAATATGTCGAGAGCATTGAAAATAATCTTTCGCCGATTATCGAAGAAAACGAGATTGACCAAAAATCCGAATACGTTTTTCTCGGTCTGCGCTTGAGCGAAGGAATTGATTTGGACAAATATAAAAAAAGGTTCGGTGCGGATTTGACCGAAGAATATGCGGAAGATTTGAAGCGATTTCAAGCGGCGGAATTGATTGAAACTTCAGACAAACGCCTCAAACTGACAAACAAAGGTCGTTTGTTTTCCAATGAGGTTTTCGCTGTTTTCGTTTAGAAACCGGTTGCCCGCGAAACACGCGAAATACGCGAAAAGAAGAAATGATTTTTATGTTTTATTTTTCGCGTCCTTCGCGTATTTCGCGGGCAAAATCTCTTTGCTGAAAGAAAACTATTGTTTCTGAATAATTTCGCCTTTGATAACTTCGAGATTTTGCGGAGTTTTCGTCAGTCGCCCCGGACTGAAGCCTAATTTTTCGACGCGGCGCAAGATGTTTTGATAAACCGCATCTTTCATCTCCGGCGTGCGGCTCAAAATCCAGAGGTTTTCGCGTTTCGGGTCGGCTGCGGCGGCATATTGATAACTTTCGTCCAAATCAATCACCCAGTAATCGTCCCAATCGGTTGATAAAAATGATTTGTATTTAGACGCGAAGTTCATTTCAAATTTGGCGTTTGAAGCCGCATCCACAATCCTGGCTTCGCCTTCAGCTTTGCCGAGTATTCCGTCTTTCAACACGCATTGGTTGACAACTGAGATTTTGCCGTCAGCTTTAGACCGATAAGTCGCCGTCGTGTTCCCGACACATTTTTTTTGAAATTTATTCGGATAACGCGCGATTTCATACCATTTTCCAGAGTATCTCTGAATGTTGACTGATGAAACGGTTTGAAGTTCCGGCGTATCGCTCGAACCTTTTTTTTGTGCTGAAACAAATGGCGAAAAGATTAATAAAGCGGGCAAAATCGTTGCAAGAATAGTTTTTTTCACAAGTTAAGTCTCCTCAATTCGTAAAATTCTAGCATTTTGAAAAGTGATTTAGCCAGAAAAATTTGCATTTTGCGCGGCGCAATTTCTATAATTCAGTTCGAGAACAATACAAAAAAATATATTATGCCGATTTACGAATACAAATGTTTGAGCTGCGGCTCGCATTTTGAAAAGATGCAGAAGGCTTCGGACGCGCCGTTTGAGACTTGCGAAAAATGCGGAGGCAAGCTGGAAAAACAATGGTCGCTGTCCGGATTTCAGTTCAAAGGCGCGGGTTGGTATGTAACCGATTACGCCGGGAAGACAAAAGACACAGGCGCGGAAAAATCTGAGAAAAGCGAAAATGTTGAAAAAACGGGAAAAAGTTCAGACGGCGAATCAACCGCCAAGACCGAAAGCGCATCAAAGCCTGCAAGCGACAACGCGGCGAGTTCCAAAAAAGAAACTGTTTCAAAAAAGGATTGAGGTCGAGTCAGATGAAGTTTTCCTGGGAAAAAGTCTTGCAGTTAAGTTTGATTTTACTGCTGTCTGCCGGATTTGCCTCTGCGCAATCGGGACACAGCGCGCGGACGACTAACGCGGACGGCACGATTCTTAGCGTTACCGCGCTTCGCACAAGCACTTCAAAAGAACTGATAAAACCGGAAAATTTATTTCTTTACGAAAACGGAATCGAGCAGAAAATAAAAAATTTCAGCTTCGACCCGTCGCCCGCCAGAATTCTTCTGCTCGTCGATAATTCGCAAACCGTGCGGGCTGAGGTTGAAGTTTTGAAAAAGGCGACAATGGAATTCGCCTACGAAATTTTTGAAGGCGACCAGCTTTTCGTTGTCGGTTACGACGAAAAACCCGAAATAATTCAGGAATGGACGGACGATGCGAAAAAAACGGAAGCTTCGCTCGCCGTTTTTCGCAAGAAGGGAAATCCGTTTCTTTTTGATTCTTTGAGCGCGTCGGTCAGTGAAATTTTAACTCCTCTGATGCCCGGAACAAGGAAAACGGCGGTTGTTTTAATCAGCGACGGATTAGATAGAGGAAGCAAAATCGCTTTCGATAAAGTTTTAGGGTCGCTGCAAAACCAAAATGTAACCGTCTATGCGCTGCAAATTCCCGACCGCACCGGCGGCGCGTTTCGCCGCAATCAACCGAAAGCGGGCGAGGTTATTACGCAACTGACCGAAGGCACGGGCGGAAAAGTTTTCTCAATCGACGAAGCGTCAACCGCCGCCAAATTTATCTGCGACGAACTCAAAAAAAATCGCTATCTGCTGTCATATTTCCCGACCAACACATCTTCCTACGAAGCGCGTCGCGTCTTTTTAGTCGCCGACGAAGGCATTTCAGTTCGCACCAAGAACGCGCAGCCGCCGAACATTAAATAATCCGAATAAATATGAGACGAATATACGGTCAATTTAGAGTCTTCTTAATAATGCTCACAATCGGCTTGGCAAGTGTTCCGTTCTTAAGTATATTTTACGACAAATGGACTGAAATACCTGTCAACCTGCCTAAAGTAGAATCCGAATCACCAATTGTTGTAATTCTTCCAACCGAGCAAAAGCCTTTTAATATGGGCGGCGGCGGCTCTAGTGGCTCTAGTGATTGTTGGTTAGAAATAGAGAACATAAAAGGAAAACACAAGTATTTTGTGACGAAAAATAAAATCAAAAAATAAAAATACATTTATCAAACAGCCACGGGTGCGGCGATTTTTCCGTGAGATTGATAGTTTTCGAGTTTTAGATTTTCGTATTTAAAATTTAATAAACCCTCGAGACCTTTCAAATTTTTCGCGTCTAGAAATTCGAGCGTCGGCAAAGGCAAAGGCTCGCGTTTCAAAATTTCTTCGACTTGATTTAAATGATTTGAATAAATGTGCAAATCGCCGAAAGTGTGGATGAATTCGCCGACCTGCAAATCGCAGACGTGCGCGATTAAATGCGTCAGGAGCGAATAACTGCTGATGTTGAACGGCACGCCGAGAAATGCGTCCGCGCTTCGCTGATAAAGCTGGCAATGCAGGATTTTTTCGTTTTCGACTTTGAATTGAAACAATGTATGGCACGGCGGAAGAGCGACCGAATCGCACGTTTCGGGATTCCAGCCCGTAACAATCAAGCGGCGAGAGTTCGGATTCGTCTCGATTTCCTTAATAAGCCGAGCAATCTGGTCAACACCGTTCATTTTCGGATAATCGCCGCCAAACGAGCGCCACAGATAACCATAAACTTCGCCTAAATCTCCTTCTTCGCGCCCGAATTTCGCAGTTTGTTCTTCGGTCGCCCATTCCGCCCAAATATCAACGCCGCGCATCCGCAGATTTTTCTCGTTCGTGTCGCCCGATAAAAACCAAAAAAGCTCTTCGGCAACCCAGCGAAACGGAACTCGCTTTGTCGTTACAATCGGAAAGCCCGCCCGCAAATCAAATCTGGTTTGATAACCGAAAACGCTGATTGTGCCGACGCCGGTTCGGTCTTCGTGGCGCGTTCCGTTTTTTAAAATATGTTTTAGTAAATCTTGATATTGTTTCATTTGATTTCTAATTTTAGATTTGCGATTTTAGATTTGCAATCGAGTCGGGTTAAAATCGGCACTTATCTTTTATGAACAAATTAGAAGTTAGTTTCAACTCGCCGCAGTGCGGTTTTATGTCAATCGGTTTCGGCGACGGCGCGAGTGAATTTCACACGACGACCGCGCACGCGCCGCACGAGCGGGCTTTGCCGGAACTTTTGGAAATTTTGACGAATTTGCACGACGAAAATTCCCCAAACAATGAATACCTTTTGCATTGGAATCGAGAGCCGGAAGAATTCGATTTCAGATTTGTGCGGAGTGGCGAAAACTTAACTTTGGAGATTTATCAATATCCGAGCGAGGCGCGCGAGACGAAGAACCGCGAGCAGGTTTTTGCACACGCGGGAAATGTCGGAGACGTTTGCGCGGCGTTTGCCGAAACATTCCGGCAGCTTTACGAGGATCGCAATACGGACGAGTTTGAATTTAACTGGCGACAGCCTTTTCCGCAAAAGGAGTTTGAAGATTTTGAAAACAAATGGAGGTCGTATGGAAAATAAAACGCGCTGTCAAAGCTGCGGAATGCCTTTATCGGAAACTTTCGGCAATCTGGGAACGAACCCGGACGGCACAAACACTTTTGAATACTGCAACATCTGTTATAAGAACGGCGATTTTACCAATCCGCGCCAGACGCTCGATGAAATGATTCAAAGCTCGATTGAAAATATGACGTCTGATTTAAATATGCCGACCGAACGTGCGACGGAACTGGCAAATTCGTTTATTCCGACGCTAAAACGCTGGCAAAAAAGTTAATAAATTTAACTTTTTTAGCGGCAAAATTATTAATGAAAGAAAAACTTTTAGAGCTTCTCGCGTGTCCGTCGTGCGGTGGCGATATTCTGCTGGTTCACGTCCGCACGCGCGAGGAAAAGGAAGTTATCGAGGGCTTGCTTTCGTGCAAAAAATGTCTGCGAGAATATAAAGTCGAGCGCGGCGTTCCGCGCTTTGCCGCGCTCGAAAAAATCGAACAGGACAAAGCCGAAACCGCCGCGAATTTCGGCTGGCAATGGACGCATTTTACGCAGGAAGACGCAAAATACGCCGAACAATTCCTGGGTTGGCTGCAGCCGGTCAAACCGGAGTTTTTTGCAGGTAAAATCGTTCTCGAAGGCGGCTGCGGCAAAGGCAGACACACGACTCTTGCAGCAAATTGGGGCGCGAAGGAAATCGTCGGAATCGATTTAAGCGCGGCGGTCGAGACAGCTTTTCAAGCAACCAGAAATCTGCCGAACGCGCACGTCGTCCAGGCTGATATTTACAAATTGCCGTTCAAACGAGTTTTCGATTACGCTTTTTCGGTCGGCGTTCTGCATCACACGCCCGACCCTAAAAAATCGTTTCTCTCGCTCGCTTCAAAAGTAAAAAAAGGCGGCTCGATTTCGGCGTGGATTTACGGCGCGGAAAACAACGAATGGATTACGAATTATGTTTCACCGATGCGCGAAAAGTTCACCTCGCGCCTTTCTCAGCCGACGCTTTACCAACTCTCAAAACTTCCGACGCTCGGCGTTTTTCTCGCTTCAAAACTCCTTTATAAACCTTTGAACAAAGCTGCGAAACCGCTCGCCGCCAAACTTTTTTATAACGATTATCTCAATCATTTAGCAACGTTCGGCTGGCGCGAGCAGCACAACATCGTGTTCGACCATCTAGTTGCGCCGACGGCGTTTTATATTTCAAAAGAGGAGTTTGAAGATTGGTGGAAAGAAATTAACGCGCAAAATGTCGAGATAATCTGGCATAATCAAAATTCGTGGTGCGGGTTTGGGAAGATTATTTGAGATTTGGATAAGGAAATCAAAATGTCAAAAAACATATCTTTAAATGAAGTTGTTGAAGAAATTTATCAGTCAATTTTGGAAACTCCAAAAAAACAAAGACGCTTGAAAAGCTCAACTTTTTGGAACAAATTCGGCATTAAGCGAAGAACTCAAGAACATATTGACCAAGTGAAAAAAGCGCTTGAAGAGCATTCTATTTTCTTCAATATTGACGATCTGTATTTCGGAACTGAGTCTAGACAAGACTGGATTACTCTTTCTTACCTAGAGGTCGAGCCGCCTCAGCTTCCTACTCAAGAAATTAAATCAGATGAAAAAATCCCTACTCCTTCTGAAGATTGGTTCAAACTAATAGAGAATCGGCAATTTGGAAGCGAGCGAGAGGTTGAATATTTTTTCATAATTCCGTTGCTTAAACAGTTAAATTATACGGAAGATGATTTGGCAATTGGCTTTCGTGTGCGTGTGAATGAAGCTTCAAAAAATTCTAATAAAGAAGCTGATATAGTTACTTTTAATAGCAGAAACGATCCAAACCCAAACGCACTTCTAGTTGTTGAAGCAAAAAGTAACAGCAAGCTAATTAATAAGGATGATATTGCACAAGCCCATTACTATTGTCGAGAGTTGCTTGCTCCTTATTATATTGTAACGAATGGCGACGAAATAAGAGTTTATTTATACAAAGGATTGACTCTTCAATCAGATTTTCTATTGATGAATTTCAAACGAAGTGAAATAAAGCAAAATTGGATTTTTTTATATAAGAATCTAAACAAGTCAGCTATTTTGCAATATAAACAAAAGTTAAAACAGCGATTTGAAGATAGCGAAATATAATTTATGAATGGCACACTCGACAAAGAAATGCAGCAACACACTTACGCGATTATGAATCGCGTCGAAGATTCGCATTGGTGGTATGTCGGTCGACGTGCGATTCTGGAATCTTTTCTTGAACAAATAATCCAAAATCCAAAATCTAAAATCCAAAATCCAAAGATTCTCGATGTCGGCTGCGGCACGGGCGGCAATTTGGAAATGCTGGCGAAATTCGGCGCGGCGGAAGGCGTTGACGTTTCGGACGACGCGCTCGAATTCTGTAAGTCGAAAGGTTTGACGGTTCATAAAGGTTTGGCGGAAAGTTTGCCGTTTGCCGATGAAAGTTTCGATGTCGTTACCGCGCTCGATGTAGTGGAGCATTTGGACGACGACGTTTCCGGTTTGAAGGAAATGTATCGCGTTTTGAAAACGGGCGGCAAAACTTTGGTTTTTGTTCCCGCGTTTATGTGGCTCTGGGGCGTGCAGGACGATGTTTCAAATCACCGCATTCGCTACACGAAAAAACAGATTGTCGAAAGATTGGAAAAATCGGGATTTGAAATCGAACGCGCGACTTATGCGAATTGGACGTTTTTCGCGCCGATTCTCGCGGGCAGAACTTTGATGAAATTGACGGGAATAAAGCCCGAATCGGAAAATAATGTCAACGTTTCCGCGCTCAACGGCATTTTCGGCAAACTCTTCGGCGCGGAAAGATTCTTTTTGAAAAATTTCGATTTTCCGTTCGGTGTTTCGATTGTCGTTATCGCCAAAAAAAATAATCGTTCGGCGTAAATGCGTCTTCTTAAAAATTCTCAATAAGCCTGGCGCGATGATTGCAGTTATATTTTACGGCACATCGAATTCCCCCCTTTGTGTAATAAATCAGCACAGTTTCCAAAGTCGAAAACGTGCAAAATAAAAACAATCAAGGAGACAAAAATGAAAAATTTATTAAAAGCCGGAATCGTCGCTTTTGCATTTAGTTTGATGTTTATCGGCGCAGATACGGTCAACGCTCAAACCGGGCAAAGAAACAGAGAAGCCCGACGCGAATATCGAGGAGACATCCGGGACGCGCGTCAGGACCGCCGGAAAGACATCAGAAGCGGAACGAGCCGTCGTGAGGCGAATCGTGAATTCCGCGAAGAAAGACGCGACGCGCGACAAGATTATCGCAGCACGACCGGTCGCCGCATCAATCGCGGCTCTTATGTGAGCGGAATTCGTCGCGTTGTTCCGCAGGTCAGAACCCGCGTTTATTACCGCAACGGTCGCCGTTACGTTGTCAGATACTAATTTTCAACCGAAAAGAAAACGAGAAAGCCGCGTTGTTAAATGCGGTTTTCTTGTTTTTAAAGTCGGAATTTTATCTATTAAAAAGTTTCGATTTCCAGCGTTCTCGAAATTTTATCCAGATTCAAACTTCTGGCTGAAGCGTTGAAAATCTCGCGGTAAGTTTTGCCGTTCTCGTAAAGCTCATCGTGCGTTCCGCTTTCGACGACGCGCCCTTCCTTGAGAACAAAAATAACGTCCGAATCTATAATCTGCGAAATGCTGTGCGAGATAACGACGACCGTGCGGTTTTCTTTTATCGCGTCGAGACTGTTTTTGATTTGTTCGGTCGCAATCGCGTCGAGGCTTGCCGTCGGTTCATCGAGGAAAATTATCGGCGGATTTTTCAAGAATAAACGCGCAATGGCGATGCGCTGTTGCTGCCCGCCGGAAAGCTGCTGCGCTTCGCTCTTGTATTTGTTCGGCAATCCCTCGATTTGGTCGTGCAGATAAGCCTCTCCAGCCGCCGCTTCGACTTCCGCAAAACTCGCCTGCATACTTCCGTAACGGATATTTTCTTCAATCGAGCCTCTGAAAATATGATTTTTCTGCAAGACGAGTCCGATTTTTCGGCGCAGCAGATTGGTTTCATAGTCGAGCAGATTTTTGCCGTCGAGTAAAATCTCGCCGCTCGAAGGCTGATAAAATTTACATAAAAGATTTAAAAGCGTTGATTTTCCCGCGCCGGAAAGTCCGACGAAGGCGACGGTTTTCCCTGCCGGAATTGTCATCGAAACGTCGAATAAGGCTTGCGTTCCGTTCGGGTAAGTAAAATTAACGTTTTTGAGTTCAAACTCGCCGCGCAAATTTTCCGTGCCGATTTCGCCGGATTCTTCGATTGCGGCGTCCGCGTCTAAAACTTCAAAAAATCCTTCGGCATAAGTCAACGCTTCGTTTATCTGGTCGTAAATACGGTGAAGCTGGCGAATCGGCGCGGAAACATTATTGAAAAGCAAAATATGAAACATAATCGCGCCAATCGTCATTTGCTGGTCAAGCACGAGATACGCCGTCAAAATAATAATCAAAACCACGCCGACTTGTTCGATAAAAGTTTTAAGCGCGTCGAAAACGTAATTGGTTTTGCGTTGTTTTAATTGCGCGTCAATCAGATTTTGCTGCAACTGCGCTTGCTTTTCGCGCTCGTATTCTTCTCGGACAAATGACTTGATAACGATGATTGACTCGATAATGTTGAAAAGCCCGTTGGTTTTCGTCTCGCGCAAAGTGCGAAGCCCGCGCCGCACGCCTTTTAACAAACCGGCTTGTCGCCAACTAAGCAGAAAATAAATCGGCATAATCACCGACGCGATAAAGCCGACCCAAAAATTGGCGTGGAACATCACGACGAGCGCAAAAATCGCGTTGGCGAAAAGCGGCAAAAGATTGATAAATACGTTTTGGACGAAATTCGTCAGACTCTCCGCGCCCCGGTCGATTCTGGTTTGCAGCTTTCCGGTCGCGTTTTCATCTTCGGCGAAATAAGCGTATTTGTAAGATAAAATTCTTTCGATGGCGAACTGTGAAAGCTGGCTGGAAAGATTGATTCGGATTCGCTCGCCGAGCATACTTTGCCCGTATTTGATGGCGATATTCGCCAACTCTTTACCGAACAAAATCGCGCTGATAAATAAAAGCAGAGAAAAACCCTGGCGAGCGGTTTTGCCTTCGCCTAACAGTTGTTGAATCGTATCAACCGTATAACGCAAAACTATCGGATTGATTTGCGCGACAACCGCGCCGAGCAGCGTCAGAAAAAACGAAATAATAACCAGCGATTTGTAAGGTTTGACGAAAGGCGCGAGTCGTTTGATGATTTGCCAGAAGTTCATAAAAATAATTTAACCACAGATAAACATAGATGGACACAGATAAAAATTAAAAATTATCTGTGTCCATCTGTGGTTAATTTTCTTCTTCGCTATTTAATGGTCATCCAAAAATCTCGCGGATAAAGCCGATACAATTTCGTGTCCGCGCCTTCGACTGATTTCAAATAGTTTTCATACGCGCTCATTTGTTTTTCCGAGCCGATGACAAAATAATTTGCGCCTGCAACGTCTCTGCCTTTGGTTTTTCCGTAGCCGGGCAAAACTTGTTCATAAACTTTGTCTTTGCGTTTGTATAATTCTTCCGCAAGGTTCGGCATTTTTCGCAAATCCAAAACCGCCTGTCGAAAACGCTTGACCGTATCGGGCGTTACATTGTCCGCCAGGTTCGCCGCAATCGCTTCGCCGCGCTGTTCATACGGCGAGGACGCACGCGAATAGAACGACAGCGCGATGACGTAATCGGCGAGCGATGCGTCCTGCAAAGGACGTTTTACTTCTTCGATAACAAAACGCAGAGTTTGCGGGAGTTCCGGCGTGCGCTCGGCATAATAGGAAAACCGACCCGTATCGGGACCGCCGCCGATGCCGTTGCTGTATGCCAGACCCGCGCCGATTGTTTTCGCATAAACGCTGTGCGCCGCGCCGCCGCCGTAAAGTTTCGAGGCGAGATAGTCGAGCAGTTTTTCGCGGTCGGTATCGGCGTAAGTTACGAGCGGCACGTAGTTGAGAAAAACGCCGCCCGTCATATTCGGCGCAATCAAGCCGACATAGACGGGCTTCTCCGTCGCCGCGCCGCGCAGTTTCAAACGCTCGTCAATCATCCGTGTGTTTGAATATGTCGCTTTGGTCGCGGGCGCGTTTTCAAACGCGGCAAGCAGATTTTTATAGCTTGCGTCGAGCGCGCCTTGCGTTTCGCGTGAGCCGATAAAGAACATTCGCGCGTTTCCGGTTTTCAAAAGCCGTTTCCGCACACTATCCAGATTCGCCAAAGTTTTTTCAGGCGTCTGCGCTAAATCCTGACGCATTTCGTTGCACAAATACATCCAATCCGCAGCAAGCGACGAATCGGGAATGTCGTTCAAATTTTGCTCCAAATCCTTTGCGGCTTCGACGGCTAAACTTCGCGCCGCGTCCGGCAGCTTCGTAAAATCTTCGACCGTAGATTTCAAATTTGCTGAAACTTTTTCCGTCTGCGCGTTATCGCTGCTCTGCATTGCGGCGAGCAGAGTTTTCAAATCTTCGCGGGTTCCTTTTATTTGAGAAAGGCGTGTCAAAAACGCTTCAATGGCTCGGCGATTTTCAGCGCTTCCCGCATCTTTGAGCATCCAGCGGAGACGCTGCGCGTTATGCGCCTGCGTCAAAAACGAAAAGGCGGAAAGGTAAACCGGATTGTCTTGTTTGGCAAACGAGTTTGACGGATTATTCACCCAGGTTTCTTCGGCGTTCTGCATTCGCCGCCGCAAATCGCTCAACTGCTGGTCAACCACGTCGCGGATGCGCGGCAGATTTTCCGCCCGCCAATTCGGGCTTTGCAAAACCAGTTTCATCCATTCGACCGCACGCGCCGACTCCTGAGCATTGTTGCCCGCGCCGCGCGCGATGAGTTCGTAGCGATTCGTCAGAGTATTGCCGCCAAAACTCAAATCGAGACTTAAAATTTCCTTACGCAGCATCTCGCTCATTTCTTCATAAGAAATCGGCTTGCCGTCTTTAACAACGCCGGTTTGCCTTAAAAGCTGCGGTAGAATCGAAAGATAAACAAGCTCGCTTTCAGGCGTAACGTCGAGCCGCAAAGCGAGTCCGTTCGTCGCGCCGGTCATATTGTCAAAATGTGAAGCGACGAGCTTTACATTTCCGACAGTTGTTTCTTTGAAATCGAGTTGATCATCAAGGGTGAGCGGCGGATTTTCGATAAACTTCGTCGCGCTCGATTTTTCCAATTTTTCAAGTTCGCCGGTTGTCTTATCGTAATCGGCTTTGTAAAGCTGAATCGCTTTTTGGTCGTCCGCCGCTTTGTATTTCGTTTTCAAGTTTGCAACTTCCGCGTCCGCCCGCATCTTGCGCTCGCGTTCGTCCTGCTCGATAAGTTTTGAATTGGGACGGGCGACGAGAGCGTAAGGCTTTGTCGTCGTAAGTTTCCATTTTGCCAACAAGTCGCGCCAGACGTTTTTGCCGCTTGACGCCATTTTTTCGGCGGCGGCGAACGCCGGTTTCATCGTTACGGATTTGCGAAAATCTTCGCTTTCATTGAGATATTTCGTCGTCCAATACCAGCCGTAACCGTTTCCGCCGCTCCGAAAACCAAAACCCGGCGGCGTGTTGACGAATTTCGAGAGCGAGCGGCGATAATCGAGCAAGCCGTTTTTGAAGCGTTCGTTGAATTCCCTGAGTTCCGGCGAATCGTCTCTGAAGGCGGCGACGCGAGTGAATTCTTCCATTATCTTCTTCTGCGCGAGCGCGGCTTTTACTTCGGTCAAATTCGCTGCCGGAACGTCGTTTAATATGATATAGACCGGATTTCCCAACGAATCGTCTCTAAAACCGGAAATCGCCTGCGCTCCCAAATCAATCTCGCGCGTTTTCGAGTCAATCAGCTTTTTATAAAGATTTGTCGTCGCGTCTCCGGCGAAAACAGAGAGAAAATTATTGAGCAATAACTTTTCCGTCAAATCGAGTTTCAGCGTCGCCGGATAAGCGAAATACATCGAAGCGGCTTGCTGCTCGTTTTTACTCGGAAAGTCGACAATCCGAATTTTCCCCGCTTCGGCGGATTTCATCGGCGGCAATTTTTCGATTGTCATAAACTCGCGCTTTTCGGTTTTCGGTTCGACGCGATTGAGAATCGCGTCCATCCGTTTCAAAACCGCGTCGAGCGACATTTCCTTCGGCACGGAAACGAGCGCGCCCATATTGCCGAGATGATAATTTGCGGCGTGAAATTTTTTAATGTCCTCGACCTTCATCTCACGGATTCCCTGCGGCGAGCCGCCCGCGTTGAACGAAAACGGATGCGCTTCGCCATAGAGCATTCTCAAGGTCGTATCGTAAAGTCGCCAATCGGGATTGCTCATCGAACTGACCATCTCGTTATAAACCGAGCCTTTTTCTTCGAGCCTTAAGCTCTTGTCGGCGTTTTCCGTAACGCCCCAATTGCGAACTTCGCGGCGCACTTCTTCTTCGGTGTAATCGGGGTTGAGCAGCGCGTCCAGATGTTCGTCGAAAAGATTGTAGAAAACCTCGCTTCCGCCCGCCGTGTTGAATTCATAAACCGTATGCTCCTGCGAAGTCGAAGCGGTCGACTGCGAAAGCGTCATCACTTGACTGGCGTTGATATTGCGCCCTTTATTGCCTTTCGTAATAAGCAGATGTTCCTGCGTGTGCGGCTCGCCCTGGTCGGAAACCGTGAACGAACTAACCCAAATATAGCTTTGCGGCACGGATTGGATTTGCAATAAATCGAGCGTAAAACCCGTCCGTTCGTGAACAAATCGCCCGCCCATCGCCTTGTCCGAATCATTTAAATAAACGGATTCGGCACGGAAACCGTTTATCTTTTTGCCTTTAGTCAGATTGTCAAACGAGTTAGGCGTTTGCGCCGAAGTCATTGGTATCTGACCGAACAAAAGCGAAAATAATACAAAGACGGTCGAGCAAACTGATAATTTTTTGATGTTCATTGTTCTCCTGTTTTATTCGGGAAGCGTTCTCAAGTTTAGGTTTTATCGCACTGCTACGCTGACAAAAAACAAATTAAAGTTTGAATTTAAGAATGCTTGCGCTCGAAAATAAATGATTTTAATTTACGAAGGTTTTGTCATCATAAACTATTTTCTAATTTAAGAAAACCGTTTTTCCGGCTTGATATTGTATTTTTCCGGCGGAAAGTTTTACATTATAGAGTCTGCAAACCGATTGAAAATGGACGCCTTAACAAAAACAAAATTTTCCGAAGAATTAAAAACGCAAAACGCACCCGAACTTTCGCTGTTTCTGCCGGTTTTGGACGAAGAGGAAAATCTTCGCCCGATGCACGCGAAAATCTCCGAAGCCTTAAACGCTCTGGGTAAAACGGCGGAAGTAATTTACGTCGATGACGGTTCGACCGACAAATCTCTCGAAATTTTGAAGGAAATCGCGGACGCGGACGACCGCGTGCGGGTGATTTCCCTGCGCCGAAATTACGGGCAGACGGCTGCGATGTCGGCGGGCATCGACGCGGCGCGTGGCGAGATTTTGATTCCGATGGACGCGGATTTGCAAAACGACCCGCGCGATATTTTTCGGCTGCTCGAAAAATTAAACGAAGGCTATGATGTCGTTTCCGGCTGGCGCAAAAATCGGCAGGATAAACTGATTTCCCGAAAAATTCCGTCCCAAATCGCCAACCGCATTATTTCCTGGATTGGCGGCGTTCCGCTTCACGATTATGGTTGTTCACTGAAAGCGTATCGGCGCGACGTGATTCAAGACGTGAAACTTTACGGCGAAATGCACCGTTTTATCCCGATTTACGCGAGTTGGGCGGGCGCGAGAGTAGCGGAAATCCCCGTCGAACATCACGCGCGGACAATGGGCAAATCGAAATACGGAATTTCCCGCACCGTCAAAGTCGTGTTTGATTTGATGACGATAAAATTTATGGCTTCGTATCAAACGAAACCGATTTACGTCTTCGGCTCGTTCGGAATGATTGCGCTCGCGCTCTCGATTATCACGGGCGTTTGGGCTTTATTCTTAAAAATCTTTGAAGGCGTCTCGTTTATTTTAACGCCTCTGCCCGTGATTGCAGTCGTGATGCTGGCAATCAGTATGCAGTTTTTTCTGATGGGTTTATTAGCCGAAATGCTCGTGCGAACGTATCACGAATCGCAGAACAAGGCGATTTACACGGTGCGCGAGAGGATTGGATTTTAGGCAAAAATGAATAATTACACTACAGTTTATTTTGATACTTACTTTTATATTTGGCTTGCAAATGCAACCGAGGAAGTAGCTAACGAAATAATATTGGAATTGAATGAATTGAAAGTTCGCCACGTTCTTTCAGGACAAATTATTCTTGAACTTTTATCGAACTCAACTAAACCTGAAAAAGATAAAATTCTTGTAAACAGAATGTCCAAATTTGAAATTGATCCTTACAGAATTTCAAGTAGTATTTTTGAAGAATCACTAGAATCTGATGCTTTAAGTTGGGAAGTTTTACTACTTGACGGCAATGCAAGAACTTCTTTAGCCAATTTATTTAAGTTAATTTTTGATTTGCAAACTCAGGCAGAAAGTCGGTCAATCATAGCTAGAAACAAGTATAGTTCGGACAAGCAAAAAGAAATTCAAGAAAGCCTTGAACCATTTTTGGCTTTAGTTGGTATTGAAAAAGACACAGAATATACAAAAGAAGAAACTGCTCGAAAACATTTAGAATTTCAGTCTGAAATGTTTTCTAATCTATTTTCTCTTTTTTCAGAAAATCCATTGGAAAATTTTGAAAGGATTGACTTCTGCCCAGAGCCAACAATTGAAAATTTAATGAATCTTTCAAATGAATTGAAAAATATTATTGGTGATGAAAATATAAATAAGTTAAAAGAAGATAAGGAAATTAATCATTCAGTTACAAGTTCTGACGAACGCCCTTATAAAGTAGCAATTGGCAAAGCATCTCAAAAGGAAGAAAAAAATCTTGGAAATACCTTTAGAGACTCAAATAATATGAGCCTGTTTGTAACTCATCAAAACGAAATTGATTTACTTCAAATTGATTCTGCTCAAATAAACCAAATAAAAAATAAAGGAAAAAAACCACACAGACTTGTCGAACTAAAACTTAATGAGCGTTGTTTCTGCGCTAACTCATTAAAAAATACAGTTGAAATTATCAAACAGAAAAAGCAAGAGCTTTCTCTTTAATTTTTTATGTGCGGAATAGCAGGTTGGGCAAATTTAGATTCTGAAAACCCTTCGCCAAATACGGGTGAAGTCGTTTTGCATTCGATGTGCGAACGGATGAAGCATCGCGGTCCCGATTCGGAAGGTTTGTGGCTCGAAGATTCGGTTGCGCTCGGAATGCGTCGGCTTTCGATTATTGATCTGCACACGGGCGAACAGCCTGTCTATAGCGAAGACAAACAAATTGTCGTCGTGATGAACGGCGAGCTTTATAATTTTCGAGAAGTCAGGCGAGATTTGGAAAAGCGCGGACACAAGTTTGAAACGCAGACCGACACGGAAATTTTGCCGCATCTTTATGAAGAATACGGCGACCAGATGGTTGAACACATCAACGGAATGTTTGCCTTTGCTTTGTGGGATAAACGCAAGCAAAAACTTTTGTTGGCGCGTGATAAGTTTGGTGAAAAACCGCTTTATTACGGCGTGTTTGACGAGAAATTGATTTTCGCGTCCGAGCCGAAAGTTTTATTGGAAAATCCGCACGTCGAAGCGGAAATAAACACCGACGCGCTTCGGCAATATCTTTCGTTCGATTACGTTCCCGCGCCGCATTCGATTTATAAAGGCATTTCAAAACTTCCCGCCGCGCATCTTTTGGTTTTGGAAAAAGGCGAAATAAAAACGCGGCGTTACTGGAATTTGAGTTTTCATAAAAACGGCAACACGCCGACGGTCAAAGAAGCGGCGGCGCGTCTCAAAGAGTTGCTTGCCGATTCGGTCAGAATGCGGCTGGTTTCCGATGTTCCGCTTGGAATTCTTTTGAGCGGCGGCGTTGATTCTTCGACTGTCGCGGCGTTTGCGACGCAGTTTTCGACCGAAAAAGTTAAGACGTTTTCAATTGGTTTTGAGGAAGATTCGTTTGACGAATCGAAGTTTGCCAGGCAAGTCGCGGCGCATCTCGGAACGGAACATTATGAAGACAAATTGAGCGTCGAAAAGGCGGCGGATTTGATTTCGGAAATTGGAACGTGGCTCGATGAACCGATGTCGGACGGCTCTTTATTGCCGACATTTTTGTTGTCGCGGTTTGTCAGAAAATATGTAACGGTCGCGCTCGGCGGCGACGGCGGCGACGAGATTTTCGCGGGTTATCCGATGTATTTCGGGCATAAAATGGCGCGTGTTTACGACCGAATTCCGCGCGTTTTTCGAAGCGGTTTGATTGAACCGATAATCAATAATTTGCCCGTCAGCACGAAAAATTTATCATTCGATTATAAAGCGAAACGCTTTGTCGCGGCTTCAAAATACGATGCGGTTACGCGCCATCATTCGTGGTTCGGTTCGTTTTCGATTGACGGGCAAAACGATTTATTGAGCGAAACTGTTTTATCGAACACTTCCGCAGACGTTTACGCGGGCGCGAAAAATCTTTTGAAAATTTGCGATGCGACCGACCAAATCGAGCAGATGCAGTTTTTGGATATGAATTTTTATATGGCGGAAGATATTCTGACAAAAGTTGACCGCGCTTCGATGGCTGTATCTTTGGAAGTTCGCGCGCCGTTTCTCGACCCGCGCGTTGCCGAATTTGCGGCTGGTTTGCCGCTCGAATATAAACTTAAAGGCAGCAAAGGAAAATATATTTTGAAAAAAGCTGTCGAAGATTTGCTGCCGCGCAACATTTTGCAGCGTCCGAAAAAAGGCTTTGGAATTCCGATTGCCGAATGGCTAAAAGGTCGGCTCAATCCGCTTCTACACGATTTGCTCGCGCCGGACAGATTGAAAAATCAAGGTTTATTCAACGCCAATTTTGTGCAGAAACTTATCAAAGAACACGAAACGGGCGCGGCTTCGCATCATAAGCAGCTTTGGACTTTGCTTGTTTTCCAGCTTTGGTATGACAATTTTTCTAAAAAATAAAATGCCGATGCTTTTTTACAAAGCATCGGCGGTAAATCGGCAATTTAGCAACCGCTTATTGCGTTACGGTAAATTTCGCGGAGCCTTCTTTGTATTGACCGGCGCTCACACGGTCTTTAATTTTCACCTTTATTTCGTAATCGCCCGGAACGAGTTTGTCGGTCGATAAAAGTCTGGCAAGCGTCAGGCGTTGACCGGAATCGCTCAATCCTTCCCAGGTTTCAGGTTGATTCAGGATTTCCTTTCCGCCTTTCAGTAAAACATAATTAACATCGACCGACGGTCTCAAAGTCGTCTGGTCAACGCCCGCATTATAAATCTGCATATAAATGCCGACTTGCTGACCCTTTTTATAAACGCCGGAGAGGTTCGGGATAACTTTTGTGTTGCCGATGACGAAACTTCCGCCGAGGTCTCTATCGGTAGTCACGCGCAAAGTCGAAGCTAAAATCAAAGTCGAAGTATCGAGTTTGTTTTCTTCGTATTTCGGCACGGTGAAACCGAGACTGCGAATGCCGCGATTGCCGGTTACGACATCCCGGACGGCGACCGAAACCTTGTAAGTTCCGGGCGTCAGCGCAATCGCTTTTTGATAAATGGATTTTCTGTCTTTCGCATCAATCAATTCCTCGGTCGTCGCATTTGTCGTAACCGAATCTTCAAAAATGCCCGAGCGCTTGCCTGAAACCGCCGTTACTTGTCCGAAGATATTCATTTTTGCAGTTTCAAGCCCGCCAACCAGGTCGAATTTAAGTTCTTTGTTGCTTGCCTGCACCGTAAACGCCGTAATCACGCGGTCATCGGATTGGCGAAAGAAATCGACGCGCAAATCAAAATCGAGCGGGTTGTTATCGATAACGGGCGAATCTGTCAGGGACGCCTGCAAATCGCTGAATTTTACTTGCGGCGGACGCTGTAGATCGCTTAGAACCTGCAATTTGGTAAAAGGATTGTCCTGCTCGCGCCCGAAATTGCCATTGCCGGCAATGCCTGAAATACGGTCGCCTTTGCTGCTCAAACCGAGTTCTTCGCTGGTCGTCAGACCCGCTCCCGGTATATTTAAGAGCGCGTCTTTTTCATTTGAATTACGAGCGATTCGATACTCGCCGGTTCCGGTCGGGTCAACAAATTCGATTTCCAGCCCGTCGCCGACTCCGTCTAAATGACGGTAAAACCAGGTTTCAAACGGATAAGTAGTCGTCGAGCCGCCGCCTTCGTAGCTCGGACGGTCGTATGAGCCGCCGGACGGATGCGACTCAATCGAATCGGGCTTGCCGTGCGCGATATAAATACGCCCGCGGTCTGTTCTCCAACCCGGAATACCGGAGGTATAATGTTCGTTGGCGTAAGCGATGCGCTCGTGATATTCCTCACGATATTCGTTTTCTTCGGTGTCGGGATTCGGGTCGCGCCGCCGCCAGAAATTTTCGATGAAGTTTTCTCGTTCCTCGTCGGTGGTTAATTTTTCAAATGCCTTTTTTTCATCTTTGGAGATGATATAAGGAACTTCATTGTTCATCCAATTATCGTAGATTTTTTTAGTATTGATTTCTTTTTTGACAGTTCGCGGTTTGTCCGCTGGGTCCTGGCTTGGTTTTTCTTTGCCCTTTTGAGCAAAACCGACCGAAACCATTCCCGTTAAAATCGAAGCCGCGAGCGCTAAATTACGAACCAATTTTCTTTTAGACATACGATAAAACTCCTAATGCAAATTCACGTAAAAAATGCTTTTTACGTTTTCTCTTGATAAATTTTTTTTGTTAAGTTCCAGACAGTAATTCTTAATTATTCAAGATGCGTCGAGACATCCGGCAGGTTGCCCGCGCAATCCGTGAAGTTTAATAAAATTCGACGGCAAATGCAAACTAATCACCCGGCGGAAAGCTGCCGAAGACCCGCGCAAAGTTCTGAATAATTTTATCTTCAACCGCCGTCAAATCAATCTCGCGCCCGAGAATTTTTTCCATCGAAGTTACCGGCTCGCCTTCGCAGGCGATTATCAAATCGAAAAAGCTCAAATCCGTATTAACATTCAGCGCAAAGCCGTGCGTCGTTACCCAGCGCTTAATGTGAACGCCGATTGCCGCGACTTTTCCGTCCGTTGTGTGAACGCCTGTCAAACCGTCAATTCTAAAAGCCTCAATTTCAAAATCGGCAAGCGTCCGAATCAAAACTTCCTCCAAATCGCGCACATATTTATGCACGTCTTCACGTTCCGGCGAAAGGCTGATAATCGGATAACCGACAATTTGTCCGAGTCCGTGATATGTAATTTTCCCGCCGCGATTCGTTTCAAAAACCGATACGCCGAGCGATTTTAACCGTTCAGCAGTTGCGAGAACGCCGGTTTCTTTGGCGCGGCGTCCGACGGTAAAAGTATGCGGATGTTCGAGCAATAACAAAAAATCAGCCGCGCGGCGTTCGATAACTTCCTGCTCGATTTCCTTTTGCAGACTTAACGCCGCGCCGTAATCGATACGCCCGAGGCGGCGAACTTGCAATTGTCCTTTTCGCATCTTTAATTATGATAGAATTTTCCCGTCGAATTTACGAGCAAAAGGAAAAGATTGAAAAAACCAAAATATGAAAACGAATAAAACATTGAAAACATTTGTCTTGGCTTTTGCCTGCCTGTCGTGTCTGACTTTCTCGGCAAACGCCCAAAAACGCAAAACTCCGCCGAAAACGACAAAAACCGCCGCTGTTCCGGTAGCCGCAACATCGAGCAGCGAGATAAGAGCGGGCGCGGAAAAAGTTTCCGTCCAAATAAAAAACGTCTCGAAATTTATTTACCGTTTGGGCGATGTGGCGCGAGTCATCGAAGACCTCGACCGGGAAATCGCGGCGGGCAAGGCTTCGCGCAACGCGCCGGGCTTAAACGCAAAAAACAAAGAAGCGGTCATCTCGACTATCAAAAATCTCCGCGCCGGACTCGTCGCTCTGGAAATCGAATTTCGCACGAAACCCGCGCTCAGAAGCTATCTTTTTCAAATTCAGGGCATTTCCGATATGACAGGCACGGCGGAAGACCAGGCAACAGCCGGGCAATTGACCGAAGCGGGAAAAACGCTTCTTCTGGTCATCGAAAAGTTGGCGGACACGCTGGCGGCTTTGCCTTAGAAGCTATTTGAAGTGGAATTTTTGCCCGCGAAGCACACCAAAGGCACTAAAAAAAAAAGCAAAAATTTTAATCGTTCCTTATAGGTTGAATTCCCCGTAGCTATGCTACGGAATTCCGATTTTCAGAAAATTCGTGGTTTCGCCGCTTTGGGCGAAAATTTTCGGGCGAATGCCCCGTCTGCTTGCAGCGGGGTAGTCCGAAAATAACGAATTTTCAATTTACCTTCTTTTCGTATGTTTTGTGTTTGGCGGGCAAAGTCTTTTTGTAGTATTTCCTGATGAATGCAATTCTTCCGCAAACGCTTTATATTTCGGGCGGAGCAATTGTTTTGCCTTTCCTGCCGTCTGATTAATTCTAAATTATAAATTCCGCATTCTACTTTAACTTACAGATGACAAACCGCTATTTAGCGCAAAAGAATTTTAAATTTAGAATGAAAATTTTAGAATTTAACGCTTTTGGATTTAGACAATTTTTCAAACAGCAGCCTGAGAAATCAAAACAAAATGAATCTCAAAAATGCGTTCGCCGAAATTGCCGGATTCCTGGACTCGAGAAATGAATGGCTTCTGAATCATTTGTCCGGCAAAACCTTTTCACTCGAACGCTCTGAAATCGAACTGCTTCTCGAACACAACAAAATTATTTTCGGGTTTTTGGATGAAAAAGGTTTTCAAGTTTGGCGCGTTGCGAATTATAAAATTGAAAACGAAAACATTAGGCTGGAGCTGACGCGCAATTTTGAAAAGGAGCGAGAAAAGATTCGACTTGTTCCGCGTATTTCGGCAGGCGAATTAAGCGAATCAATTGAACTCGCGCGGCTTGACGAAGCAAACAAAATTGCGAGTTTGTTGATTGCGGAAAATCCCCGCGCCAAACTTGTCCGCGTTTCGCTGAACGAAAAAAACGGACGCTTTGCTCAAATCATTTTCGCAAATTCCGTCGGCGAACAATCGGCAGCTTTAGCCGATGTTTCCACCATTGTTACACCTGAAAATTTTCTTTCAACCGCGATTCTCTGGCTTACCAAACTCGCAAACCGCAGAAAGAAACCGATAAATGAAATCTGGATTTTAGCCGATAAAAAGCGAGCAAAAAACTTGCAGAAACTCCATGCCTTGCTCGATGAAAATTGGAAGCAAAAGATAAAGATTTGGGAAATTTCCCGCAAAGCGGCAAAGGCGCGAAGCGTTGAAGAATCAAAGTTAAGGAGCTTGAAAAAACTTGAAATTAAAGATTTATGGGGCGAAAAACCAAAGGAAATTCCCTTGACCGACAGCTTTGAAATGAGCCGAACAGCGCAGGAAATTATTCGTCTCGCGCCTGAAAACATTGATTTGCTGTTTACTAAACACGGCGAAACTTTGCGTTTTTTCGGTTTGCCGTTTGCGCGTGCGCGAAAAGTTTTCGGCGAGGAAAAAACCTGGTTCGGCATCGAGCGCGACAAACAAATCTTGAACGAAAATTCGCGCGAAGATTTTTTTGATTTGCTGGAAAACTTAAAGATTTATCGTCGTTTCGATTCGCCGAACGAGCGACACGCGCTTTTTCGGCTCGCGCCCGAAGCGTGGCTCGAAGCGATTTTGAGAAGAAACATCAAACTGCTTGACACAAATCTCGTTTTATCGCCGATTTACAATCAGTTTCGCACCTCGAAAGATACGATTGATTTGCTTGCTTTGCGGCGGGACGGACGACTCGCCATTGTCGAACTGAAAGTTTCGCCCGACCGCGAAATGATTTTTCAAGCGGCGGATTATTGGCGAAAAATCGAACTCGAAAGGCGAAAGGGAAATCTGCAAAAGGCGAAAATCTTCGGCGACTTGGAAATTGCGGACGCGTCGACGCTGGTTTATTTAGTTGCTCCGACTTTAAGTTTTCATTACGATTTCGGGTTTTTATCAAAGACCGTTTCGCCGGAAATTGAAATCTACCGCTTTGATTTGAACGAAAATTGGCGCGAAGATTTGAAGGTTTTGAGAAGAGGGAAAATAAGTGATAACTGATAGGTGATAACTGATAGTTTTAGTGTTTTTAATTATCAGCTATCAACTATCAGTTATCACTTATTATGAATTTGTAGCCGACGCCGCGAACGGTTTGCAGAATTTTCGGGTTATTCGGCTCGTCTTCGAGATATTTCCGCAGCCGCACGATAAAATTATCGATCGCCCGCGTGTCCGTGTCTTCGTGCAAATCCCAGACTTCTTCCAAAATCGTTTTGCGCGAAACGACTGTTCCCGCGTTTTCAATCAAATAACGGAGCAGTTTGGCTTCCATCAAAGTCAGGCGAATGTTTTCGTCGAAATTCCACAATTCGAGGTTTTCAAAATCAATCGTTCTGCCGTTGACGACGTAAATTTTATCGAGCGCGGGCGCAATTCTTTTAACAGCCGTTTCGCGCTGAAGCCATTCGCGCCGCCGCAGAAGTCCGTTCAGCCGCGCCAGAAAAATTGAAAGCTCAAAAGGTTTCGGCAAATAATCGTCCGTGCCTGCCTCAAATCCTTGCAAAACGTCTTCGGGACGACTTCGCGCCGTGAGCATCAAAATCGGAGTAAAAATTTCCGCCTGCCGCAGACGTTTTGCTACTGTGAAACCGTCGAGTTTCGGAAGCATCACATCCAAAACAATCGCGTCAAACAGATTATTTTCGGCTAACAAAATTTCGAGAGCTGCCTCGCCGTCGGCGGCAGTTTCAACCGCAAAACCTTCGGCTTCGAGATTAAATCGCAAACCGTCCGCAAGGTGTTGTTCGTCTTCGACAATTAAAATTTTCATAATGGTAAGTGGTAAATGGTAAATGGTAAATGGAAGAACTTTCTTTGATTTACCATTTACCACTTACCATTTACCACTAATTACGTTTTCGGAAGTTGAACGATAAAATTGCTTCCCTTGCCTTCGCCGCCGCTTCTGGCGAAGATTTTTCCGCCGTGCTTTTTGACGATTGAGCGCACGATGTAAAGCCCCAAACCTGTGCCTTTCGCTTTTTGAGCGGGAAGATTCGGCACGCGATAAAAACGACGAAAGATGTGTTTAATCTCGTTCGGCGCAATGCCGATGCCGTTGTCTTTAATGTGAATTTCAGCTTTTTTGCTCGCGCCGTTTTTTAATCTGACCAGGACTTTTATATCATCACCGGAATATTTGACGGCATTATCCAAAAGATTCATAAAAACGGATTGGAGTTCATTCTTATCACCCGAAATTTTTATTGCATCGGCAGGATTGGTAAATACTATTGCGCTTTCGTCCAGATTGTAACGAGTTTTGACTCTTTCGATGCAGTTGCGGAGAAGCTCGCCGATTTCGATTTCGGAGATGTTCAGCAGACGATTGCGCTCTCGCGTGCTGCTTGCCTGTAAAACCTGCTCGACAGTGTTTAGAAGACGACTACTGTCGGCAAGCATTACCTTATAAAATTCCTGACGCTTTTCTTCCGAAACTTCGCGCGTCTGTAATGTTTCGAGATAGAGCCGAATCGAAGCAATCGGTGTTTTCAATTCGTGTGTCACGGCATTTAAGAAGGCGTCGTGCTGTTCATTGCGGCGAATCTCGCGCACCAGAAAAATCGTGTTCAAAACCAAGCCGGTAATAATTAAAGCAAAGAAAACGATTCCCAAAACGAGCAGCGCAACTTCCTGTAGGTTGAGCAAAATCCAGCCGACATTGAGTGCGACCGCCAGCGCGACCAGGCAAGTACCGAGAGCAAGAAAGAAAATAATCGTTTTTTGACGACCGACGACTCTCATAAGATACTGCGAAGTTTAAAATTAAAAATGGAAAATGAAAACCATCGGCTATCATTTTCCATTATCAATATTTAATTTTGCGTTTATTTACGCGGCTTTTTGTAAAGTTTCGGCTTCTACATTTTCCAATTCAAAAGCATAAACCTTTTTGACCAGCCCGATTTTTTCAAGGAATCTGATTTGCACCCAATTCACGTCAAATTCATACCAGGCAAGCCCGTGTTTTGCCGAACGCGGATTGGCGTGGTGATTGTTGTGCCAGCCTTCGCCGAATGTCAGAGCCGCAATCAAACCGTTGTTGCGCGAATCATCGTGCGTTTCAAAACGGCGCGTTCCCCACAGATGCGTCGCTGAATTAACCAGCCAAGTCGAGTGCCAGCCGATCACCTGGCGCAGGAAAATTCCCCACAAAACCATCGAATAGCCGCCGATTGCGTATAAAATCGCGCCGACAATAATCGGTGTTACGTAATAATACTTTGAAGAAAAAACGTGGAATTTATCTTTGAGCAAATCGGGAGCGTAGCGCCGGACAACATCTTCCGGCTGATTCTGCGCCGTTCCCTGCAAAATCCAGCCGACGTGCGCCCAAAACGTGCCTTCGCGCGGGCTGTGCGGGTCTTTATCTGTCTCGGTAAAAGCGTGATGAATGCGGTGCGTCGTTACCCAATTCAAAGAACCCGATTGCAGTCCGAGCGTTCCGCAAGTCGTTAAAAAATACTCAAGCCATTTCGGAGCTTTGAAACCTCCGTGCGTCAGCAAGCGGTGATAACCCATTCCGATGCCCCAGCTTCCGGCAATCCACCAGGTAATCAACGCGGCGGCAAGATTTCCCCAGCTAAACGTAAATAACGCCCAGACCGCCATAATATGAAATACGACGACAAATGTTCCCGTAACCCATTGAATCGGCTTGTATTTTGATTGATGTAATTCGACGACGTTTTGCACTTTTGTAATTCCCCTCTAAGATTTCTAAAAATATTTGAACACGAATTTTGTTTCGCGCTTTTTATGATGTAAATCTTAACAGTTTTAATGCGCGATGTTTGTAAGAGTTTTGTAATAGCTAGTTTAAGCCGCCTGTTTTAATTCTGCCGGCGCTTTTTTCACTTCAAACATACGAATTTCTTTTGCCCAGCCGAGTTTTTCAAAAAGCCGAATCGTCAGCCAGTTCATATCGAGTTCATACCATCTCAAACCGTGCCGCGCCGATGTCGGCAGCGCGTGATGGTTGTTGTGCCAGCCTTCGCCAAATGTTAAAACCGCAACCCAAGCGTTATTTGTCGAATCGTCTTTCGTTGCAAAACGCCGCTTGCCGAAGAAGTGCGTTGCCGAATTAACCAGCCAGGTCGAATGCCAGCCGAATACGACACGCGCGAAAACGCCCCACAAAACCATTGACCAGCCGCCGATTAAAAATAAAACAACGCCGGAAATGACGAGCGGAACGTAATAGTATTTTGCAAATAAAACGTGAAATTTATCTTTCAGCAAATCGGGAACGTATTTTTGCAAAGTCTCGCGGTCGTGGTCTTGCGCCGTGCCGCGCAAAATCCACTCCATATGCGCCCACCAAAAACCGGGACGAGTCGAATGCGGGTCTTTGTCGGTTTCGACGAATTGGTGATGGATGCGGTGCGTCGCCACCCATTTCGGCGCGTCGTCCTGTATCGCCATCGCGCCAAAAATCGTCAGCGTGTATTCGAGCCATTTCGGAGCTTTAAAGCTCCGATGCGTCAGCAGACGATGATAACCGAGACCGACGCCGAGACTGCCGACAATCCAATTTCCGACGAGCATCGCCGCCAGATTTTTCCAGCTAAACACAAACAAAGCCGGAATTGTTAAAAGGTGAAAGACGGTAACGATACTTAGATTTTTCCAATTGATTTTCCGGCGCGATTGTTCAATTTCGATAATGTTTTGCATTTACTTCCTGTTTCGATTTCCGAAATATGACCAGTTTAAGGGCTTTGCAGCAATAAACCTTTCTTTTATTTATTTTTGTCGATGATATTTTGATACTACTTTTTACCTTTCGTAATAACTTTACTCCACCAATTCCTAACAGCCATTATAAGAAGCGGACGTAAGTCAACCTCAAATATTACATCAATAACATCGATAATTATGCGAATCAGTAATTGAAAACGAGCAAAAAGAAAGCGACTGCTAGTTTTCCC
>CAXSBF010000013.1:0-151343 GCA_964235785.1 uncultured Pyrinomonadaceae bacterium
ATTTTAGGAGAAGACTCTATTTTTTCAAATATCTATAACTAGCAACTTAGGTTAAGACTAGAACGTCTTGAATTTTTTCTTTGTCTTTTTGATATGCTTCAAACAAAGCACGAGTAGTTTGACCACCATTTACTATTTGCAAATTTCTTAATGAAGCACGAGGAGAGCGAGAATTTGGAGTATAATCGCATTTATCACAAACAATAGTTACACCATTGTTTAAGTAAAAGAATTTATAATTTTCATCAGATAATGCTGTATTGTAAATGTTCCGATTGATTGGATTATCTAACTTTAGATAAACTCGACAATTATCATCGAAAGCGGATTCATTTATCTTTTCTGGATGTTCTTTATCTTCAACCAAATTAATCAAGTCAATAGCTGAAACTGTCGCTACAATCGCTTTAAGTGAACCATCGCTTCTATCAAAATAATCTTTATCAATAAAATTTATTTCACCGTCAATTTTTTGAAATTTATTTTCTAAAAGTTTATTTACAAGGTCTTCTTGGTCATAGTAAAAATACTCAACAGAACGATACTTATTTAATTGTTGTTCAAGTGTTGTTCTGTCAGCCTGATTAAGTTTTTCTTTATTTGAACAAAAATATACCTTTAAATTTACTGCTCCACCGCCTTTTGAAAGTAAATCCCAAATTTCTTCGGCTTTTTCATAAACGGCTTGATTGACAGTTTTTCTGTCAATTGATTTATTCAGGATGCCGTCCAGAGTAGTTAATAGTTTTGGAACTTCTATTCCTGGAAAGTTTTTCTTTGAAAGCTCGAAATTATCAGTGTATTTAAAGTTAAAAATGTGAATATCCCTGTTTTCGACGTGAATAGCATCAATACCACCGTCCATTTCGCCATCTGTAATATCATCTTCTATTTCATCTTCCGACAAATTTAAAATCGTTTCCAAAGCAACCCAATCAAATGCTTGCCCGATAGTTTCAATTTTGAAATCAGATTGATATTTCTTTACTCGCTCGTGGAGTGTGTGGAATGTGATTAAGTTTGACATGATTTTTCTGTTTTACTTTGAGTTCTCTTTCAAATCGCTTGAATATTCTTGTGAGCCTAAATCAACAGCGTCGTTGTTTCCATAAATGAAACTTTAGCATAAAATATCTGTGACTGAGAACGAAAAATTATGACAACGAAAGAAACTTTGCTCGAACAATTTACCGCTTGTTACGACGAAAACGGCTGGTTTGTCGCGGTGAAAAATGCCGTGAAAGATTTGACGGCGGAACAGGCGAATTGGAAGACGGAGAATCTCGACAATTCGATTTGGGAGATTTTGACGCATCTGAATTTTTATAACGAAGCGTATTTGAAGCGGTTTAAGGGAATTGATTATGGTTATCCGACTCAGGAAAACAGCGAGACCTTTTCGAGCGCGGCGACTGAAAGCGATTGGCGGGCGGAAGTTGAAAGGTTTGACCGGATTATGAGCGAATGGAGAAGTCTGCTCGAAACGGCTGAGAGCGGTAAATTCGACGAAGCGGTTTCGGTGACGAACAAATCCGTTTGGAGTTCGCTTCTCGCGCACGTCAACGCGCATAACGCTCATCACGGCGGGCAAATCGTCGTTATCAGAAAACTGCAAGGAAGTTGGAATGCCAAAGACGGAGTTTCTTGAGCAATTACACGAAATTTTTATATGAAACCGCAGTGTAAATTTGTAATTTCCGAAATTCTTACAATTATTTCCCTCGCTTGCAGGAAAATAATTAATCTGTCTGCATTAACGTCCAAAAGGACGGAGATTTTCCGTCCTTTTGTATAATCATAATTTTCCCGACATTTTTTAATACAACATTCTCAGCTTTACGCTTTCGGTTTAGCGAATTTGCTGTCTTCGACCGCGACGTTGTTTTTTACTTCGGTAAAAGTCGTGATGAGTTCATACTGCGGCAATACGGCGCGAGTTCTGAACGAAATTTTTACGCCGTCAACTTCGCGGTAATCTTCGAACAAAGTTTTGCCCGGTATTTTTCCTTCGGGAGAAATGCCGGTCGTGTCCTGACGAACGAGCAAGCCGCTTTTCGTGTCAAAGTAGAATGTTTCCGCAGGCAATTTGTCAGGTGTAGCAACAACGACGTAAGCGTCATCCGCGCCGACTTTTTCGATTCCTTTCAATTCCATTTTCGGGTAAAGCCGGTCGAGATTTGTTTCCCGATTAAAGTTGTAGGCGAGTTTGCTTTGCGCCAATTCTTCGCCTTGTTTATCGTGGCTTCCTTGCAGCGGATTGATTGCCCAAGCGGTCGTTCCGTCAAAAACGTCGTAAAAGTCGCCGATTCCATCCAGCGTTACTTTGGCGAAAGATTTGTTCGGCGCGGCGGCGTAACTTTCAAATGTTCCTTTAATGCCCATCGGCGAAATTTCCACAGTGCCTTTTGTTACACGGCTTTTTATTTTCTCGTTTGCCGCTTTGCCGCCGATTGCCTGCACGTATTTTGCCAGAATTTCCGGCACGGTCGGCATTTTGACCGCGGCTGTTTTGCTATCGGTATTTTTTGTTTCAGTGGTCGTTTTCGTTTCAATCGGTTTTGTTTCAGTTTTCGGTTTGACCGTTTCTTTTTGTCCGAAAGCGGTCATTGAAATCGAGAACAGAATCGTCAGCAGAATCGATATTTTAAGTTTCATTTTTACCTCTTTTATTTACCTTTTATTTTCCTTTTTTATTTAGCGTTTTTAATTTGTTTGACGGCTTCTTCAAGCTGCAAGTCGCGCCCTTCGAGCAAAGAAGCGCGGGTTAATTTTATTTCCGTGTCGGGAATCGCGCCGCGATGTTCGAGAAGAATGTTTTTCGGCGTTTTGTAATCGGAAATAACGTATTGAAAAATCGCGCCGGTCGGCAATTTATCAAAAACCGATGGTAAAACCGCGCCCGCGCTGGTTTCGCCGACGACCTTGGCGCGTCCGATTTCCTGCAATCCGGCGGCAAAAATCTCGCTCGTCGAAGCCGAACCGTAATCGGTCAGAACGATGACTTTCCCCTGATAAGTATCGGGTTGCGGATAGACGATAAATTTCGTTTCGGTGGCGCGGCTTTTCATCGAACCGAGCGACGTTTGTTCTTTGACCAGCAGACCGGCGACGCCCGGCGCCATTCCGCCCAGTCCGCCCGGATTGCCGCGGATGTCGATGATAATTCCGTTTGTGTCCTTCATCGAGCGAATCGCTTCGCGGATTTTCGGCATTTGCGGGATAACCCAGATGTTGAAACGAATGTAGCCGATGTTGTTTGCTAATTTTTTGGCTTCAAAAATAACTTCCTGCGCGGGAAAATTTCCGACCGCCAGAGACATTTCGCCTTTACTTGGTTCAACACGCGGCACATCGAAGGTTTGCGTTTGATTTTTGCCGTCTAAAACCGCGATATTTGCTTTGGTTGCGGCTTTTCCGTTAATTATTGCCTGCAAAGTGCGCTCGCGGTAAAGCCTTCGCTGAGCTTCGGGCGAATCGCGTTTTGCCAAAGCATCGTTGAGCGGCGCGAGCAATTCGGCAACCGTTTTGCCGTCAATCTTTTCGATGACAAAACCTGTTTTCAAGCCCGCTTGTTCCGCCGTCGAACCGCTTTTGATTTGATTGATAACGGCTTGACCGTCAAGCATTTTCAGTTCAATGCCTGTAAATCCGTTTGCCGATTGCGCCGCTTGTATTTCAGCATCGGGCGGCAGGATTGCGAAATGCGAAAGTTTCAATTCGGCGAGCATTTGCCGCAGAACAGTGTAAAGTTCCGCGTCGGTTTTCGCCGCCGACGCTCTCGGTTCGTAAGTTTCGCGCACTTTCTGCCAATCCACGCCGCCGAACGTCGGGTCGAAATGTTTTTCGTTGATTGTCGTCCAAACTTTTTCAAACGATTGATGGCGAAGTTCCGCCGCATCGGGTTTTGCTGCTTCTCTCGAAACAACTGCCGTTTGCGCGTTGAGCGCGAGCAGACACGAGAAGAGTAAAAAATTGAGTAGAAATAATTTTTTTATCATAGTTTTTGAGTCAATTTGATTTTGCTTTAAGATGCAAAACACATCCGAATTGTTACGCAAAATTATTCTTTCGGTTTCAATTTTGCAGAGACGGAAACAAAAGCTAGAATTATGAAAGTGTCTTCCAAACACGCTTTCACAAAAATTTTTACCGGAGAACAAATGAAATTTTACAGCGACATAATCGGACTTATCGGCAACACGCCGCTCGTTAAAATCAACACTCTCGCCGACGAACTCGGCATCAAAGCGCAGATTTTTGCCAAAATGGAAAACCTTAATCCGGGTTTTTCGGTCAAAGACCGCATCGGAATTTCGATGATTGAATCAGCCGAAAAAGACGGACTTTTGAAAAAAGGCGGCACGATTATCGAAGCGACTTCCGGCAATACCGGAATCGGTCTGGCGCTCGCCGCCGCCGTTAAAGGTTACAAATGTATTTTTGTTTTGACGGAAAAAGCCTCGATGGAGAAATCGCGCTATCTGAAATCGCTCGGCGCGGATGTCGTCATTTGTCCGGCGGCGGCAAAACCGGGAACGCCCGACCATTACGTCGAAACCGCGAAACGTATCGCGTCGGAAATGCCGAATTCTTTTTACCCTGACCAATACAATCATCCGGCAAATCCGCTCGCGCATTACCGCACGACCGGACCGGAAATCTGGCGCGACACAGACGGGCAAATCACTCATTTCGTATCGAGCATCGGCACAGGCGGAACAATTTCAGGCACAGGTCGCTATTTAAAAGAGAAAAATCCGGACATTAAAATTATTGGGGCAGACCCTTACGGTTCGATTTTCAAAAGTTATAAAGAAACCGGGCGCGTGCCGGAAGCCACGCCTTATCTGGTCGAAGGCATCGGGCAAAATTTGCCGGTCGGCAACGCCGATATGAAGGCGATTGACGAAATTATCAATATCACCGACCGCGAATCGTTTGATATGGCGCGGCAGTTGTCGCGGCGGGAAGGAATTTTCTGCGGCGGGTCGACCGGGACGATTTTTGCCGCCGCGCTGAAAGTCGCTAAAAACTTAGACGAAAACGGTCTGGTCGTGTTTATCGTCTGCGACACGGGCGAGCATTATTTATCGAAGTTTCACTCGGACGAATGGATGAAGGAAAAATTACTGCTCGAACCGCAGAAAATCACGGCGCGAATAATCGCCGACACAAAAAATTCAGGTTCGCCGATTAATCTTATTTTCGCCGCGCCCGACGAAATTGTCAGCGTCGCGCTGGCGAAAATGAACGAAAACTCCGTCACGCAAATTCCGGTTCTTGAAAATAATCAATCTGTCGGCTCGCTTCGTGAAAGTCAGGTGTTGACGAAATTGCTCGGAAATCGTGATTTATTGAACGCCAAAGTCAGTGAAGTGATGGACAAAAGTTTTCCGGTTTTAGAAGTTGACGCGAGCTTTAATGAAATCAAAGCAAAACTGCAAAAATCGCCCGCCGTTTTGATTGAAGATTTTAAGCGCATTACCGGCATTATTACACGGTCGGATGTTTTAGATTTGCAAAAAACCTAATTCACAGAGAAGTTAGATTTTCAGTTATTTTTTTACTGAAAAATAGTGAATAGTTCATAGCGAACAGCTAACAGTTTGAGCAGACGACAAGAGCTATTCATTATTCACTGTTAGTTATTCGCTATTTTTCAGTGTTATCAAACGAGCCTTTTTATTTTGATATGACAAGGCGATGATTAGCCGAATATGACGTTGCGGCGGTTTTACGCTTCGAGCGAAAATTTCAAAAACGAAACGGTCGCGCTCAACTTTGAGCAAACGCGACATTTGCGCGATGTTTTGCGGCTTCGCCCGACAGAAAACGTTCGGGTTTTTGACGGCGAGGGAAATGAGTTTTCTTGCGAGATTGAAACAATCGAAAAGAAGGAAACGATTCTAAGAATTATCGAAAAAGTTTCTCCAACCGCGCCGGAATCAGATTTGGATTTGACTTTGGCGGTTGCGCTTTTGAAAGGCGAAAAGTTCGATTTGGTCGTGCAGAAAGCGGTCGAATTAGGCGTTACAAAACTCGTTCCGATAAATACGAAACGCGCTGACGTAAAATTTGCAGGCGCGGAAAAGAAGTTGGAACGCTGGCGAAAAATCATCGTCGATGCAACTAAACAGTGCGGACGCGCCAAACTGATGCAAATTGAAAAGCCGTTAGAATTTAAAGAATTTATAATACACTCGGCATCCCGACGTTTCGGCGAGGAAAAATTAGTTTTGTTTGCCGAAAGAAGCGGCGAAAGTTTTTCGACAATCAAAGCTAAACAGAAAATAATTGCCGCCGTCGGTTCGGAAGGCGGCTGGGAAGAGTCGGAAATTGAAGCGGCGCGTAAAAACGGTTTTCAAATCGTTACTTTGAACGGTAGAATCTTGCGGGCGGAAACGGCGGCGATTTCCATTGCGGCAATTTTGCAGCATCGTTTCGGCGATTTGAGATGAAATCTTAGGGCGCGGACAAAATCGAAAGGGCGAATTTACACGAAACCTCATTAAAATTTATCCGTGTAAATTCGCCCTTTCAGATGAATTGATGTTTTATTTGTTTCTGCTAATTACTCGTTCCGCTTTTGCCTTTCGGACGATAATAAGCATCGCCGCGCTGAGTGAGTTCGGCTTTTTCGCCGAGCGTCTGAATAACCGAATCAAGCAATTCGCCGGTGTCGAGCAGGAAATTTGCCGTTCCCTGAACATCGACGTCCGTATCTCTGTATTGAATAACTAAATAATTCTTTTTCTTTTTCAACAAACTCCCGCCGAGTCCGGCGCCGATAATCGGCACTGCTCCGATGACGCGACCCGTTCCCGATTGAACTTTTCTTTCGCTCGGCGAAATCAGCAGAATCGCCGAATAAGGCAAACCGAATTTTTCCTTGCCGTCTTTTCCGAAAAAAACGAGTCGCTCGTTCGCATCGTCAAACTTTAAGGTGCCTTCTTGTTTATCGTTGAAACCGAGTATTCCGCCTTCATACTTTGTTGCGACAGATTCGGGTGCAGGCGTTTTTCTAATTGTTTTTACTTCTACCTTCCCGACCGGACGCGGCTGCGCGAAAACGCCGGAAACCGGGACAAACAAACCAATCGCTAATAAAAATAATAATTTTTTCATAAATTTCTTTGTTTTTGAATCTTGACTTTTGAGTTTCTAAACTTATAGACGCATTCCGCCCAAAGTTCGTTGCCACGCAAGCGTCTGCTTTAAAACGCCGAGCCGCTGCCGGTCGGAATCGGTGCAATCGAGCGCGAGTTCTTCAATCACGGCTTCGAGCAGCGGCACGGCGAAAAGTCCGGCGTGCGCGACGATTTGCGAATAGTAATGAATTTGCAGGCAATCATTCGCGTCGGTGTGAAACTTTTTTACTTCATTCGGTTCGATTTTATAAACGTCCTGACCGGCGGGAACGACGCGGCGCGGAACGCCATGCGTAATTTTTCCGTCTCTGTTTTTGTAGCCGAGCAGAAGAATTCCAATCAAAAAGCCTTGCTCGTTGAGATAATCAGGGCTGAAAGAACCGAGTTCGGGCTTTGGCGAAAGACGCGGACCGTAACTCGCGTAATCGGGGTTGACGAGCATCGAGTTATAAATCACGCCGACGATTTCCGTTTCATCTTCGAGCGGCAAATTAACGAATTGGGCAAAACCGTAATCTTCGGCGTCCGGCGGTTCACTCGTGTCCAGAGAATCAATCACGCGCCCGACGTAATCGATGTGAGAATTTGATGAAACGATTTTTGCAATTTTCATAAGGATTTTTGCCACGAATAACACGAATAACACAAATTAAATTTAAATAAAATAATTCGTGATATTCGTGTTATTCGTGACTAAATATTTCTTCCTAATTCTGGAATTATATAAAGCAGCCACCAGAGAAATATTTGAATTGCCAGCACGACAAAACTCAGCGCGACGCTGGCGAACGCGAGTTTTCTACCGCCTAAATTCGCTTTTTGAAAGGAAACCGCAACGCCGACAAGACCGACGGCAAACGCCAGCGGGACGAATAAAATTCCCAAATACGGCACTAACGAATAAACCAGACACGCCCAAGCCGTTTCGGAAACCGAATTCTCATTTTTTGGAAACAAATTTGTAATTTCCTCTCTTTTAGCGTTTTCGACGAGAAAAGTTTGCCCCTGAAGCCGATACGAAGAGCGCAGGCTGTCGAGTGGCTCATAATCTTCAATCAAAAGTTTTCCGCAAACCGGACAAAACCTGGCGTTTGCGCGCCTCGCTTCCGCACCGCAAGCCGAACAAATCTTTTCAATGGAAAATGAATAACGGAAAATGGATAATTTGTCGCGCTCTGAATCGCGTTCTTCATCTTCCATTTTCCATTTTCCGTTTTCCATTATCTTCGTCTTCCTTTACTCGCCGATTTGCGCGAAACCGTAAAATTCAGTTTTTCACGACCGGCAAACTCTTGTAAAGCCTTGAGGAAAATTTCCCTGTCCCGCGCCGTGATAACCGCCGTCGCATCGGCGGTTTCGAGCGCATACGGATAACCCAGACCGATGACGCACTCGGCGCGAATCGTGTCTAAAACTTCGTCTAAAAGATTTTCCTCATAAATCCAGCTCGGAATGTCGAGACGCGCGGGCGCGGAATCGGCGGTCGTTTGCAGATAAACGAAACCGACCAGCGATTTTTCGGTTTGCAAGTCGATAAACGCGCTCAAACCTTTGCGATTTGAGTAACAAAAACAAGTTCTGTCACCCCAAAATTTCAAGGTTTGGATAAGTTCCGGCGTCGCGCTGTGCAGAATCGTCGCGTCGTAAAGCGTTTGCTTTTCGCTCGTTGTTTTGCCGTCGAAAGCATCGAGCATATTCAGCAAATCACGCGCGTAACTGCGGTCGACGTAGCCGACGAGCGGAACTTTTGTTTCGCGGGAAAGTCGCACGAGATTGACCATCGCCTGCAAAAAACTTTCTTGCAGCGCAGTTTGCGGCAGGGAAAAAGAAACAAGCAAAGTTCCGTCGAAAAACGCCAGAGGCATTCGTTCGCCGCGCTCGCGCCAGCCTTTTTTACTCGAAAGAAACTTCCCGACTCGTTCGACTTCGGCGTGAAAACGCATTTCGCCGACGCGCGTTTCCGGGTTCATCGGCTCGTTCTGGTTTTCGAGCAAATCTCTCGGCGACAAAATTATAAACTGCGCGTTTTTTTCATACGGCTGATTTTCAGAATGCGGATTTTCAAACCAGCCGACTTGAATCGCCGCAACCGGCAAACTTATATCGCGTCCGGGCAAAATCTGGCTCGCGTCTGCCGCAAACGTCGTGCGATTCTTCAGGATTTCACGCGCCCAACCTCTGGCTTCTTCGTGATTTGCCCAGCTTTCGGCGAACGAGACGGAAAATGTTCGATGTTTGTCGAGTTCGGCAGAAACCAGCGCGCCCGAATTTTCCTGTCTTTTTAATTTTTCCAGAATTTCCGCGCTCGCGGTTTGTTGAAGTTCGTGCAGAACGTGCAGATAAGCGGTCAAATCGCTCGCCTGCGTTTCGGCAAAATGCTGAAAATCTTGGCGTTGATTGTGCAGCTCGCTGGTGAGCAGTTCTCTGTAAAGCATTTATTAGTTTTATACAAAAAGGTTTTCGTTACGTAGATTGTCCAATGCCGTAAAATTATAAAGCGTATATTCCGGTTCCCACCATTCGCCCCGAACGGCTTCGCCGAGTGAAAATAAAATTTCCTGAACGCGAATCAAGCGAATGAACGGCACGAGCAAATCATATTCATCTTTCGGCACAACGCCGCCGGCTTCGTTATAAGATTTTAGGAAAGAATTTGCAATCTCAGGATAAAGTCCGCCGTCGCTTTCTTTGCGGCAAAATTCCCAGACGGCGCGACCGAGTTCGTAAGCCAGCCATTCGCTCCGGCATTCGTCCCAATCAAGCACAGCGCTGATTCGGTTCGATTCGGTCAAAAGATTGCTCGGATAATAATCGCCGTGCGTCGGCGCGAATATCAGCTTTCGATTTGAATTCTTTAATCGTTCAATCCAGATGCGAACGGTTTTTAATTCTTGTTCGAGTTGTTCGCATCGCTCCACGATTTCTATGATGCAATCTTCTGCTTTTTCGCCAATCGGCGCAACCAAATGTTTTTTTAATTCGTTCGCGCCGCCTGCCAACAAACGCTGAATCTCAGTCAATCGCCAATTACTGTTTTCATTCCAATTGAAATTAGCCAGCGTCGCTCGACCCGGACGCAAAAAACTTTCAGGATATTCAAGCCCGGCGCGATGCAGTTTAGCGAGCATTTGCGCCGCGCTTATTCTATCAGTCGGATTGCTGCGGCTTGCCATTTCGCCTGGCATAAAAGGAAGAAGCGAAATTGTCTGATTTTCAAAAACAAAGAATGTGTCGCCGTCGCGTCCGGCAATCGGCAACGGAACTTCCGCGATGCGCGAGTGCATAAATCGCATCAAATCGTGCTGAAAAACTACGCTTTCGGCAATCGTGCGCGACGGGCTGACGCGAAGAACAAAATCTCCGTAATCGGTAACTAATTTGAACGTTTGATTCCAGTAACCGCCTTCTAATTTAGAAATTTCTTCGATATTTTCAATACCGTATCGAAATCTAATCAATGAGTGCAGACGGTTTTTAATCATTAATTATTTGACGCGGCTCGTCCGGTGCTTCCTAAAATCCATCAACACAAACCTATCAATTATTTTAATAATGGAAAATAAATCTATGGATAATCATTTGGATTTAAAATTGGGCATCTGTTAGCAAATCATCAATTACTATCTTCAATATTTCTTCTACTTCCTTGTGGAAAAATTTTGCTACCGCTATACGACCATCAAAAATTTGTTTGGCAGTATATTCAACCAATCTGCTTTTTGTTTCTTCATAGCTTTTGCCCGTTTCTTTCGTTAATTTTTCTATATCTTGTTTAGAATAGTTTGGAAAAGAAGTTTTCAGAAATTCTGTGAGTTCGTTTACGGGTTTGATAATTTCGTATGCCGAGGAAAATTTTCCGCCAAATTGATCTTCAATTTCCGTGTCAACCGAATGAAAAACAAATTTCATCTTAATCGGCTCACCACGTCGAATCTGGTCAATCGGATTGCCTTCGACGGGAAGCGTTTGAATGGTTAAATAATGTCCATCGTCTTCAAATTTTATTGGTCTTTCATCATCTTTGCGAGGCGTTGAAAGTTGCCTGTAAAACTGATAAAGATTTTCGAGCGCTTTTTCTAAATCTTCCAGAGTTATTTCATCATCAGCTTTTCTCGCTACCGCTCCAAGTTTTCCTACTAATTTACCCATCAACCGCGCTCCTTGACGATAGTTTCAGAAAGAGGCTTACCTTTTATTTCAATGCGTTTGAAATTTTGACGAAATTTATCGTCGGAAACTCGCTGTGGAGTTTGATCTAAAAGTCCTTTTTGATGAAGATTTTTCAAAAAAGATTTTTCGCGTGCTTCAACGTCAATTCGTTCTACCTCTGTGATTTCTTTATTCAACTTTTCCAATAGCTTTCTTTTTTCAGCTAAAGGCATTTTATTTATTTCACTTAAAACTTCTGTTGGTGTCATTTTATTTAACCTCAAAAATCATTTTACGCGGCTTGTTCGACGTTTCATAAAATCCATCAAAACAAACTGCGTCAGATTATTCGGATTGGCGAAATACGCTTTGCCTTTGGTCATCGCCGACATTTGTTTGACGAATTCGACCAGATAATAATCGCTTGCCAGCATAAAAGTATTTATCATAATGCCTGATTTGCGACAGGCTTGGACTTCCTTCATCGTTTCCGCCATTACGAACGGGTCGCCGCCCATCGAGTTTTTGTAAAGCAGTCTTTTTTCGCCTTTGACCGACTGCGAATAACGGCGATGCTGGAAAAACGCGGCGTTTGACGGTTCGACGAAAGCGGCGGTCGGTTTGCCGTCGGTGACCATCACGATTTGTTTCATTTCCTTGCGCTGCGCGTTTAAGATTCGACGCGCGAGCTTCAAACCTTCCGCCGTGTTCGTATGATATGGTCCGACTTGCGTGGTTGCCAGTTTTGCAATCGGAAGCTCTTCCGCGCCGTCGTGAAAGAGAACTATTTTCAGAGAATCGCCCGGATACTGCGTTCTGATTAAATGCGCGAGCGCGAGCGCGACTTTTTTGGCGGGCGTAAAACGGTCTTCGCCGTAAAGAATCATCGAATGCGAGCAGTCGAGCATCACGATGGTCGCGCACGACGATTGATAATCCTGCTGGTGAACGTATAAATCTTTGTATTCGAGATTGAGCGGAACGCCCAAACCTTCGCGGGCAATCGCGCTCATCAATGTCGCGTTCACGTCCAAATTCAGCGTGTCGCCGAATTCGTATTGTTTCGACGCCGCGCTTGCTTCGATTCCCGTGTCGAGATGCGGCGTGTCGTGTCTGCCGATGGAGGATTTCCCCATCGAGCCGAGAAGATTTTTGAGCGTTTTGTAACCGAGAAAATCGAGACCTTTTTCGGTTACTTCAAATCGCACGTCGCGCGGCTGCGCCTGTCCGATTTCGCCTTGACCTTCGCCCGTTTGCGGTTGTCTTTGATTTTGCGGCTGTTCTATTTCTTTGAGATTCAAATAACCTTCTTCGACCAATCTTTCAATCAGTTGGTTTATCAACTCTTCGAGCAGCGAACCTTTGAATTTCCCGTCGTTTTCCGCCAGCATTTCCCGCGCCTGCTGTTCGGATAAAACGTCCTGTTCGAGCAAAGCCTGCAGCAAAGCCTGGCGCAGCGCGTCCAAAGAGTCGTCCATTTCGTTGCGCTGCCGCGTCCAGTAATAATCGTCGTTGTAACCGGAATCGAGCAAGGAATCCGAGAGCGATTGCATCAAATCGCCCAAATTCACGCCCGACACATCGAAACCTTTGAATTTTGAATAACGGATAAATTTCATCGTTTTATTCTCTTGTAACAGAAATACAAATTTGCCTTTTTAAAAATTTAACATATTTCATCCCAAAGAAATATGCTTCGTTTTTTCTATTCTCAAATTTTTATACTATATCGGATATTGATTGACGATATAGTATTTTCAAATGTGTCCTAAAATTGAGATAATGTTTGTAAATAATTGTAAATTTTAGCTTTTGTCGTTTTGGTATAATGATTGCCATATCCAAAAACGAAGGAAACCAAAATTTTTATTTTTAGGGGAGAATAGTTATGAAAAAAGTATTAGCCAGTTTGCTGGTTTTATTCGTGTTTATGATTTCCGTGCCGCTGGCGGCGCAGGCTCAGTGTTATTGCAGTCCGAGGTCAAACCGAAGCACAAGATATAGAGCCGTCAGAACCGTTAGATATGTGCCGGTTTATCAGACGAGATATGTTCCGCGTTACCGTACGACAAGATATGCTTCGCCGCGTTATCAAACGGCGAGATATGCTGCGCCGCGCTACAGAACTTATTCCGCGCCGACTTATCGCACGGCGGGTTACACTTATAGCCGTCCGAGTTTTTATCGTCGTCATCGCAATGTGATTAATTTAGGCGTTGCAACCGGCGCCGGAGCGCTTATCGGCGGAATCGCCAGAGGCGGAAGAGGCGCGGGCATCGGCGCTTTAATCGGCGCGGGCGGCGGCGCGCTTTACACCTACGTTTTGAACAAGAAAAAACGTCGCTACTAATTTCTAAAAGTAGAGCGTAAATTTATCGAGCCGTGATTAGTTTCAGGACTTTTCACGGCTTTTATATTATAGTTTTATGAGAAGTCAAAATTTTGAAGACAACGAACTTCTTTGGATTTCATCGTATTTACCGCAATACAAAAGTTATTTGCACAAAAATTTGGAAGTTTTCTCTCCCGCAGAAAATTTTTTGAAATCGAATAAGAGAGGAGAAATGACAAAAATGAAAAAAATTATTTCAGCATTTATTATGATGGCGGTGATGGCGATTATGCTTCCGCTTTCTGCCAGCGCACAGACATACACAACCAGACGAGTTTATCGAAACGGACGCTACACCACGGTGCGCGTCTATAAAAAACCGAGTTTCTATCGTCGTCACCGAAATGCCTCGAACGTCGCAATCGGCACGGGCGCGGGCGCGATTATCGGCGCAATCGCGGGCGGCGGCAAAGGCGCGCTTATCGGTTCGGCAATCGGCGCGGGCGGCTCGTCGCTCTACACCTATAAACTCAACAAGAAAAAACGCAGATATTATCGCGTTCGTCGTCCTTAATTTTTGTTAATTTAGAAAAAAAAGTCTTGATGAATTGCACAATTCATCAAGACTTTTTTTTCTAAGAATTTTTGCATTTGAGCCGCTCGATAATTTCTTGAAATCGTTTTTCACCGCGCAAGTTTTCCCACGCTTGCTTTTCTTCAAAGCGACCGCAATCGGAAAAACCGTTTTTGATTGCTTCGTCAATCGCGTCGAGCGCGTTCTTCTTTTGCTTGTCGAGCGCGTAGGCGCGTGCAAGATCAAGCGATATATTAGCGAGTTGCGGATAGACGAGACGCGCCAACTCAAAATTAACAATCATCGCTTTATAATCTTTTCGCGGTTGATACATCAGCGTCGCCGCCTCGAAAGTCTGCGCGAAAACTTTTGCCAGAACGCGCCGCGCTAAGCGCCTCTCACCGGAATCTTCAGCCGCCGCCGCTTTTTCCCGCCAACTTTTAAGTTCGTCTGAAAGATTGTGCAGCGTTTCGCCTCTGGCAGCCAAGTCCGCCAAATTCACGCCCATCGAAATAATTTTCTGAGTGATTTCCGTCTGTCTGTCAATGATTTTTTTTTCCTGCGACAAAGCTGCCGCGTATTCTTTTTGCCGACGAATTTCGGAAAGTTTCGCGGCGATTTCTTTCGTGTCTTGAATGTCTTTGAAATCTTTGATTACGGCTTCAAAGAGTCGCGCCGCTTCCAAAATCTCGCCTTTTTGCAAGAGCGTTTGCGCTTTAGTCGTTTCTTCGGCATAAAATTCTTCCGCGAACTTTGCATCGTGATTCATTCGTCCCGCTTTCATCGCTTGCAGCTTCAACCATTCGAGAGCCTCGAAAGTCAAATCTTTAGTCAGCCATTGATGCCGTCCGTCAAAGACGGCGAGTCGGTGCGAAGTCGAATTTTCGTTCAGGGATTTATCAAAATCTATCATTTCAGGATAATTGAAATCTCCGGTTCCGACCGTTCCGAAAACGACGTAAGGCAATTTTTTATCGAGCGGAAAATTAGACGGAAAAGCCGCGCCGCTCGATATGACTCCGGCGACGCCGCCGCCGCAGGAAAAAGCAAAGCTGTTTGCAACCTTCGCGCCGCCGGAAAACCCAGCCGTGTAAGTTCTCTTTTCGTCAACGCTCAACCGCGCGTGCGTATCCTTCCAAAATGCGTCAATTATCTGCGAGAGCTTTTGACCGTTTAAGCCGTTCTGCGAATCATTCGAGCCGACGACAATAAATCCGAATTTTTCGGCGGCGTCGCGGAAAATCTGGACCGCGAATTTGCCGCGAGCCGAGGGATCGAAAGCGTAAAGTACCGCCCATTTTTTCTCCGGCGAATAATTTGTCGGAAGATAAAGCGCGTAGCTTTGCGTGTTGTCGTCAAGACAAACAACTTTGTCAATTACAACGCCGCGCGGCAATTCGTTTTTTGAACTCGCCTGCGCTTTGCCGTCGATTGCGACGAGCAATAAAACAAGCGAGAGAAAACAAAATCTAATAGCGTGTTTTTTCATCCAAACCTTTTATTTTGCAAAATCAATCAGTTTTGAAAACGTCCGTTCCAGCTCGCCGTCGCCGATTTGCAATAAACCTTCGCCGACGTAAATTTCCGTGTAGCACAAATTTTCTAAAGCCGTTTTTTGAAAATTATTTGCCGTCCAAATTTTATCTTCACGGGCAATTTTATCTCTTGCTTCTGTCAATTTCTCTGACGTGCCGTTGATGTAAAGATGAAACATATTCACCTGCGGCGGACTCGGAAGAAACTCTATTTGCGGAATACCTTTTAGAATTTTGTGAACCTCTTTCGTCCGCGCAAAATACTTCTGCATTTGCCGAAGCGCAAAATCAAAACGTCTTGCCGCCGAAGCGACAAACGGATGAAGCTGATACAAATTTCCGCCGAAACGCCGGAGCCAAATGCGCGATTCTTCAATAAATTCTGCGCTACCAAGCAACATCGCGCCCGTCAACGCGCCGATGCCTTTATAAAACGAAACATAGACCGAATCAAAACCGCGACAAATTTCCCGGTAGCTTTTCCGGTAAAAAGCCTCTGTTTCCCAAATCCTCGCGCCGTCCATATGCAGAAAAATGTTTCGCTTTTTCGCCGCTTTCTTTATTGCTTCAAGTTCTTTCCACACGGGCAATTGCCCGCCGATTTCTCTGGCTGGAAGCTCAATGATAATTGTCGAAACAGGTTCGGATAAATTTTCAATGTCTTGAACATTGAATTGACGATTTTTGTCGCCGATAAGGACGGAAGTTAAATTGGAAAGATGCGCGTAAGCGTGCTGCTCGTGCAATTCGAGATGGCTCGTCGGATGAATCGCAAAACTTTGATTTTTAGATTTCGCGGCGTAAATTTTCAGCGCAATCTGCTGCGCCATCGTCCCGCTCGGCATAAAACACGCGGCTTCAAAACCGAGAAGGTCGGCAACTTTTTTCTCAAAAGAATTTATTAAATCGCCTTTGCCGTAAACGTCCGCCGCAAAATCGTTTTCACGGCAATATTCGGCAATGAGCGCAAACTCTTCGCCCGCTTTTTGCGGCAAATGTCCTGGAACGAATTTCTTGCATTTAGATTTTAGATTTGCGCTCATCCTTAAGTGATTTAATTGTAACCTTCCAAATCAGTCAAATCTTCGTAAATCATTCCTCGACGGTCGCGTTTGGCTTTGGTGGTCGCTTCAAAACCGCCTTCTTCGTTGCGCGAGATTTTGTTTTGCGCGTAAAGACCTTCAAGCACGAATTCGCACGCCGAAACCAATTTAGCTTTTTCCTTTCTGTTGAAATCGAGCGGCACGAGCGTCGAATCAATCAGTTCGGGAACGCTTTCGAGCAGCATTACGCATTCTTCCGCCGAAGCCGTTTCCGACATCAGTAATTTGTTGCCTTCGTCAAACCAGCGAACGGTCGGCGCGAAATCAATTCCCAAAAAGAAGCCTTCAAAAATCACGCCCGCCGCGCGTTTGATTAAATCTTTGGCGAGACGCTGCGCTCCGATTTGCTCGCCTTCGTATTCGAGTTCCATTTTTCCCGTCATCGCGGGCAAAGCCGAATATACGTCGGAAATTCTCGGCACGATTTCATTTTCGCCGGTAATTATGGCGCGACGTTCGGCATTTGAAAGGGCAGCTTCGAGCGCCGAAATCGGAAAACGCTGCGACACGCCCGAACGCTTGTCAATCCGCTGGTCGTCGCGGGCTTCAAAAGCGATTTGCTCGACAATTTCGCTGATAAAGTCGGGAATTTCCAATTTGAAATTCGCGCCCAAATCGTTTCTTTCCGTCCACGCTTCCTGTTTCGTAATCGCAGTTCCCAAACCGATGTCTTTCGGATAATGCGTCTGAATCTCCGCGCCGATTCTGTCCTTAAGCGGTGTGATAATTTTCCCGCGAGCCGTGTAATCTTCGGGATTTGCCGAGAAGACCAGCATCACATCAAGCGGCAAACGCACTGGAAAACCTTTAATCTGCACGTCGCCTTCCTGCATAATATTGAAAAGCCCGACTTGTATTTTCCCTGCAAGGTCGGGCAGTTCATTGATTGCAAAAATCCCGCGATTGGCGCGCGGCAGCAAACCGTAAAAAATCGTCAATTCGTCCGACAAAAGATGTCCGCCTTTCGCAGCTTTTATCGGGTCAATATCGCCGATAATGTCGGCAATCGTCACGTCCGGCGTGGCGAGTTTTTCGACAAAACGCGAATCTCTTTTTACCCAATCAATCTTTGTTTCGTCGCCGTTTTCCTGGATTTGCTGCCGCCCGAACGCGCTCAACGGTTCGAGCGGATTATCATTGATTTCCGAACCCGCGATAATCGGAATTTCTTCGTCTAAAAGCTCTGTGAGTTGCCTGATAATTCGACTTTTCGCCTGCCCGCGCAAACCCAACAAAATTATATTGTGCTTTGCTAAAATCGCGTTTACGATTTGCGGGACGACCGATTCTTCATAACCCAAAACGCCTTTGAATAATTTCTCGCCCGATTTTAATTTCGCAATCAAATTCGCCCGCATTTCGTCTTTGACCGAACGCGCCGCAAAACCGCTTTTCTTCAATTCGCCCAATGTTTCCGCTTTATTCATAAATGTTACTGCTTGATTCATAATTTCCCTTTGTTCTAAAAATTTATTTTAATTCCCGCCGCCGCGCAAAAGCCGTTTGAGCATCAGAATTTGACCTTTGTGCGTCGCTTCGTGGTCGGCAAGATGCCGCAAAATGCTTCGCAGGCTGATTTCAAGCCGACCTTTTTCTCTATCGAAACTGAAAATTTTATCGAGGTCTTCGTCGCCGAACTTGGCTAAAATCTCGCGCGACATCCGGCTGATTTCGTCAATTCTTTCAATGCAGTCTTTCGCCGTATAACCCTTTTCGGCAAAATCCGTTTCCGTCGTGTCGCACCAATGGACAAACTTTTTCTCTTCGTCGTTCAATTCTCTTCCCGCAACGCGCGAATGAATCCACGACGCTTCGGCTTCCCCGATGTGCAGAATCAACGCGCCGATTTGATGCGCGTTCGGCAAAACTCTCCACGCCAATTCTTCATCGGTTAAATCCGCAACCGCATCGCGCAATTCGGCGCGGGTTTCTTCGATGCCGCTCAAATAAAAACCGATTTCTCTCGATACGCCGGGCATCGGTTCTAAAATCTCTCTTTTAACTTTCATAATTGTCTGTAATTTTATTTTGCCACAGAGCGCACAGAGTTCACAGAGGAAAAAAGATTTAGCCACGAACAAACACGAAAAGGCGCGAAAATTTTATTTTAATTTCGTGTCCTTTCGTGTTTGTTCGTGGCTAAAAATTCTTTGCGTTTCGTGGTTAAATATTAAAAAGCATATTTATTCGCCGCAATCAAAGTGTCGGCAATTCTCTGTCTTGCCGCAATCGTATTTATCGGCGAATTATTTTTCGTAAAACGCTTGAGCGCAACTTGCAGCATTTTGCCTTCGTCGCCTTCGCTCATCGCAGCAATCGTGTTTTTCGCCGTCGCTTCGATGCGCTGAATCGCGTCGTTGCAGAAAACCTGCGCCATATCGATTTGACGGTCGGCGCTGCCTTTTGCGGCGAGTTTTTGCGCCCGCAGAATCGCCGTTTCCATCGCGTAAGCGTCAATAATAATGTCCGCCGCGTTGATCAAAATTTCCTGTTGATTTTGCAGCTCCATCATATATTTTTGCGCCGCCGTGCCGAGAATCATCAGCGCGACTTTTTTCGCATTTTGAGCGAGCTTCATTTCCGACGCCAACACGCCTTCGTCTTCGTCAAACGACGGCATTTGCGGATTGAGCAATTCGCCCTGCAAATCCTTCGCGGCTTTCAGCAGTCCGAGCTCGCCTTTGACGGCTTTTTTCATCAATTGTCCGGGAATCAATAAGCGATTAATTTCGTTTGTGCCTTCAAAAATGCGGTTGATACGCGCGTCACGATACGCTTTTTCCGCCGGATAATCCGCCGAATAGCCGTAACCGCCGAAAATCTGCACCATTTCATCGACGACGTAATCGAGCGCGTCCGAACAAGCGACTTTGTTTATCGAAGATTCAACCGCGTATTCTTCAATTGAGCGCAATTTTTTCTGGTTGTCCGCGCCGTCGCCGATGAGCGCGTCAATCATTCCGACCGTGCGATACGTCATCGACTCGGAAATCCAGGTGCGAATCGCCATCTCCGCGAGCTTGTGTTTGATTGCGCCAAAGCTCGAAATCGGTCGGTTAAATTGCTGCCGTTCGTTCGCGTAACGAATCGAATCGTGCATTGCGAGCTTCATTCCGCCGGTTGCCGATGCGCCGAGTTTGAAACGTCCGACGTTCAAAATGTTAAAAGCGATTTTCGCGCCGTCGCCGACTTCGCCAATCAAATTGCCGACCGGCACTTGCGCGTCCGCCAAAATCAGCGGCGTGGTCGAAGAAGATTTGATGCCCATTTTGTGTTCTTCCGCGCCGGGACGACAGTTTTCGCTGCGCTCGACGACAAACGCCGAAAACTTTTTCTTCTCGCCGTCAACCTTTGCAAAAACGACATAGACATCGGCAAAACCGCCATTGGAAATCCACATTTTCTCGCCGTTCAAAGTGTAATACGTTCCGTCTTCGCTCAATTTCGCGTTGCATTTCGCGCCGAGCGCGTCCGAGCCGGAACTTGCCTCTGAAAGACAATAAGCCGTAATCATCTCGCCGGAAATAATCGGCGGAATATATTTTTGTTTTAATTCTTCCGACCCGAAATACAGAATCGGCAGCAGCCCGATTGAAGTCTGCGCTCCGTAAGTTACGCCGAAACCGGAACTTCCGCCCATATTTTCGGCAACCACCACGCCGGTCGTCTGATTGAGCGCCAACCCGCCGTATTCTTCGGGAATGTTCGCGCCCAAAAGTCCGAGTTCACCGGCTTTCGCCACCAAATCACGCGCCAGTTGCCAATCGTGTTTTTCCAACGCCGCGAGATTCGGACGAACTTCGTTGTTGACGTAATCGCGCGTCGTCTCGCCAATCATCCGCTGCTCTTCGTCCAAATCTTCGGGCGTGAAAATCTCCGCCGCCGTCCGATTTTCGATTAAGAAACTTCCGCCTTTGACATATTCTTTTTCCATTTGTGCATCCATATTTTTTGCTCCTTTTCTAAATCATTACCCGTAAAAATTTTCGCTTCCAATGTGCAATGCGTGATTGAATCTCGCACGATAATTTTCGTAGGCGACACTTGCTGTCAATTCAACAATTTGCTCGTCCGAAAAAAACTTTTTGAGTCGCTCGAAAAGCTCATCTGAAACTCTGACCGGCGTTTTCGACATTTCTTCGGCGTATTCAATCACAATTTTGTCGCGCTCGCCCAAAACTTTGCTGTGTTCCCAATTTGGAACTTCGCGCAGTTCTTCGTCCGTTACAACTTTTTTGCGTCTGCCGACCGCAGAGCCGATGTCCATTCAGAAAGGACACTCGACAATTTGCGCCGCGCGAAGCTGCGCTAAAACGTGAATCCGCGCTTCGACTTTGCCGGATTTTTCAATCGCTAATCCTAAAAGATTGCCAAACCATGCAATCGAAGGTCTGTGCGCTTGAATTTTCAGCGGCTCGACAATCTTACCGACCATCTTTTTTGAAGCCATATAAAGCGGCTTCACAAGAAGCGGAACTTTATCTTCTTCAATGCCTTTTATGCGCTGCTTTTCGCTCATATTTGATTCTTGCATTCGCTCCAAAATTCCCGCTGCACGTTTATTTATCTAAGCTGCGATGCGTTTGATTTGAGAATATGCGGCTCTGTTTTTTACTTGCGCGTCATAAAGGTCAACCGCCTGCTGCATCCGCAGCCAAATGTCCGGCGACATTCCCAAAGCGCGTCCGATGCGGTGCGCGAGGTCAACCGTAATTCGTGAACGCTCGTTCAAAATTTCGCTGACCGTGCGGCGTGAAACGCCTAATGCTTCGGCAAACCGGCTCGCCGTTAAATTAATTGCCGGAAGCGTGTCTTCTCTTAAAATCGCGCCCGGATGCGTCGGGCGACGTTCCGTTTTTATCGTCATATTTTTATTCCTCAATGATAATCTTCCAAATCTAAATCGCTCGCGTTCCGATTTTCAAATCTGAAAGTCAACCGCCAATTTTTATTAACTTTCAACGCCCAAATTCCGGCGCGTTCGCCTTTCAGCGCGTGCAAATCGTAGCCGGGGAAGTTCAACTCTTCAGGCGCGTCGGCTTGATTTATCGCGTCCATTTGACGAAGAAGTTTCGGCGCAAAATCTGCCGGAACGCGTTTTGATTTTCCGCCCTCAAACAACTCGCGCAGACCTTTATGTTTGAACGACGCAATCATTCAAAATCTACTGTATCCGTTCCAAAATTCCCGCCGCGCCCATTCCGCCGCCGACGCACATTGTTACCATTCCATAACGCGCGTTTCGTCGTTCCATTTCGCGCAAAATCGAAGCCGTCAGCTTCGCGCCCGTGCAGCCCAACGGATGACCGAGAGCGACTGCGCCGCCATTGACATTGATTTTTTCGGGATTCAACTCTAGAAGTTTGATGACCGCGAGCGATTGCGCGGCAAACGCTTCGTTGAGTTCGATAATGTCAATGTCGTCCATCGTCAAGCCAGCCATTTTCAAAACTTTTGGAATCGCGTAAACCGGACCGATGCCCATTTCTTCGGGCAGACAACCCGACGTTGCATACGCGACAAATCTGGCAAGCGGTTTCAATCCAAGTTCCTGCGCCTTTTCCGCTGACATAATGACGACTGCCGCCGCGCCGTCCGACATCTGCGAAGAATTTCCCGCCGTTACTGTTCCTTTAAGATGAAACGCCGGTTTCAGTTTTGCCAAGCCTTCGATATTCGCGTCAAAACGCACGCCTTCGTCCGTGTCGAAAGTGATTTCTCTGCGTAGAACGCGACCTTTTTCGTCCGTTTCATCAACGCGCACGTTCAAGGAAACGATTTCTTCTTTGAATTTTCCCGATTTCACCGCTTCCGCCGCTTTCTGGTGCGACCTTAGAGAAAACTCGTCGGCTTCTTGGCGCGAGATTTCATATTTTCGCGCCAGGTTTTCGGTCGTCAAACCCATATTCAAATAATAATCCGGGTAAGTATCGACAATCTTCGGATTCGGACGCACGACGTTGCCGCCCATCGGAATCATCGACATCGTTTCGATTCCGCCCGCGACAATTATCTCCGCGCCGCCCGCTTTGATTCTGTCCGCCGCAATCGCAATCGTCTGCAAGCCCGACGAGCAATAACGATTAACCGTCATCGCCGAAACCTCGACCGGAAGACCCGCTTCAATCGCCGCCGTCCGCGCGACGTTCATCCCTTGCTCGGCTTCTGGAAACGCGCAGCCCATAATCACATCGTCAATCTGCGACGCGTCCAAATTTTCCACTCGCCGGACGGCTTCTCTGATAACCGCCGCGCCCATATCGTCGGGTCTGGTGTTTTTCAAAGTTCCCTTCGGCGCTTTTCCGACAGCCGTCCGCACGGCTGATACGATAACTGCTTCTTTCATAATTTTTTCCCTTTTATGCTTTCTTAAATTCTTTCCAATCCAATTCAAGTCCTTTTACAACTCCTCGAATCGTTCCGCTTTTCAAATCCTTGCTTCCCAATCAGGCACGGGAACAGGCACAACCATTTTTGCCTTCGGGTTATACCAATTTCGATGCGAGTCTTTTCTTTTGTTCGATAATTCAACACAACCGAGTGCTTTCAGTTTCTTTGTAACTTCCCGATATTTCATGCCGCTTTTAACTGTATTATCGTATCGGTCAAAAACGGCGCGTTTCGATTCATCGGCTGCAATACTTCGGGCAAAGGCAATTTCATTTCTTCATAGCCTTCAATCAAAGCCTCAAGCGCGTCCGTTACATTCGGCACGATTTCTTCAATCGTGTCGGCTTCCGTTATAAGACCGCGCAAAATCGGACAAGTAATCGTCCAACCGCCTTCGGGCTGCGGATCTAAAACAAGCGGCAAGCGGTAGATGTTTTCCGTAACTGCTTCTTTCATAATTTTTTCCTTTGAATTGGCAATGATAATTCTAATGTTTGCCAAAAGTTTTCTTTATCATAATTTTCTAGTATTTTGTTCCAATATGATAAAAGCCCGCCAAAGCCACAAGGCTTAACAAAAAAGATTTGCAATTCATTTTTACGAACAGGTGAAGCAATATTTTTATATTCGTTGATTGTTGAATATTCTGTTGTGGTAGAAACAAAGAAAATATACTCTTCTCCTTTTTTCAAAGTTCCTGCACAACTCGAGTGTGCAAATGTATCAACAATGTAAATTTCATTTTCGACATTTCCTTTCCAAACTTTGTTAACCAAAATCTTCCATTGCTCTTTTCCTTTAGTAACAACTTTGCCTTGAAATACATTTTCAGTGTGATTAAATATCGGCTTCAAGCTATTTTCATTTAAACTGCCAGTACAAACACAAGCATTTGTTTGATTTGGGCTGAAAGCAAAAAATATCGAAACGATTAAAGTCAAAAATATTTTCTTCATATCAATCTTCCTTTTGTTTTCGTTGCTTTTCCAACTCAATTCTCTCAATCACATCCACAACACGCGGATTTTTCGCCTGCAAAATTCGGTTTTGAATAAATATAAAACTGTCTTTCGTGTTGAATTTATAACCGTAATCAGCAAGAACTTTCATTACTTCCCAACGCTTTTTATTCAACTTTCGCGGCGGCTCGAAATACGCGCCCATATCAATCATCGGTTTTGCGCATTCGGGACATTTGCGCGGCGTGTCCTGCGCGTCTTTGGCAAAACTTTCGCGGCAATCGAAACAAGCCCAATGCGTGAACATATTCTTATTTCAATTTTGCCAATTTCTTTTCCACTCGTTCGACGTTCATCATTCGCTCCAAACCTTCTCCGCTGCCCGTCGCCCACGAAGCAAAAAGATAATAACCGGAAAGCGATTTTTCGTAATGTTTCTTCGCTTCATCTTTGTCCCGACAAGCATCGCCCCAATTTTCATAAAATCCGGCACGTGTCAGCGTTTCGTTGCCATATCCGGTTTCCTGCTCTGTTTCGGCAAGCATTACGGCTTCGGCTTCCGCAAACTTTCGCCGCTTCGCCAACTTTGTCCGGTCAATCGTCTTATTTCCGCTTTCGGCTTTTTGTTTGACCAGCAGCAACGTTTCTTTTCTAATCCAACCGCTAAACGGTTTGATAAAAGTCCGGTAAAAACCGAACTGTGAACGGCTCGTGTCATCTGTGCATTGCACTCTCGTTTCGGTTATCAAACGAGTTTTTTTAGCCGCAGATTCGGTCAGCGCGAAATTCCAGGCGGCTTTCGCATAACCGATTTTGTCAAAAGCAAGAAAATCTTCCGCGTTTATTTTCTGCAAATCGCCATTTGGCTTCCAAAACTTTCCGACGAGACCAAACAAAATTTCTTCAATCGGTTTTTCGTCCAAAACTACAAAACCGAATTTCGTCATATCGCGCAAAGTCAAAATTTGCTCACCTGCGTCACTTGCGCTTCCTGAAGCCAACCCGCGAAGTCGAAACAGCCAGCGAATTATGAATGAATCGTTAAAATCAAACGAGTTCAAAGCCGTATAAACCTCTTCGGCAGAGGCGCGGATAATCGTTTCGTGCTTCTCGTCAAAATCATACGTCGGCATAAATTCGTCAATCAACATCTTTTCATTCAATCAGAGAAAATTAACTGATTTCCTCTTTCGTAATCTGCCCCAAACGCCTCAGAAACGGCGTCATCGTCAAACCTTGCGCGAATATGGAAAAGGCGACAACGCCGAATGTTACAAGAATAATTTCCTGACGATACGGCAATTCAGGCGGAATTCCCAACGCCAGCGCTAAAGCCAGCGCCCCGCGCAGTCCGCCCCAAAACAAAACGTGCTGGTGTTTTTTATCAATTTTCAAAGAACTCCGCGCAAACAAAGCCGAACACGGATAAATCGCAATCGCTCTGCCGACAATGACGGCTAAAATCGCCACTACAATCGGCAAAATCGCATTTGCGAAACCTTGATACGCGGTGTTTATTCCAAGCACGATAAAAACTATCGAGTTGGCAACAAACGCGGCGAATTCCCAGAAAGACTCGATTGATTCCGCGCCTTTGTGCGAGATAAATTTCAAAGAACTCGTGTTGCCGACGAGCAACCCGGCAGTCATCGTCGCCAAAATTCCCGACAGATGAAAATGTTCCGCCAGCCAAAACGAGCCGAACGCGGCAATCGTCGTCAAAGCGATTTCAACCAAATGGTCAGGCGTTCTGGTCGAAAGAAGCAAAACCGCGCCGCCGACCAATAAACCGCACGCCGCGCCGCCGAGAACCGAAAGAATCATCATCCAAACCGCCGACGCGAAACCGAAACTTTGTCCGAGCGCGAAAGCCACCGCAACCGCAAAACCGACTGCCGCCGTCGCGTCGTTAAAAAGACTTTCGGCTTCGACAAGCAGCCGCAATCTTCCTTCGACACGCGCTTCCTTAAAAGTCGCAATCACCGAAACCGGATCGGTCGCCGCAATCAAAATGCCGAAAAGAATTGCCGCGTTCCATTCCCAACCAATCAGAAACCGCATTAACAAAGCGGTTACACCAGCCGAAAGCAAAACGCCGACGGTTGCGAAGGTCAACACAACCGACAAATCTTTCCGCAGCTCATTCCAATTAATATAAAGCGCGGCTTCAAATATCAAAGGCGGAAGCAAAACCTTAAAAAGCAGGTCTTTGCTCAAACTTATCTCGATGTCGAGCGGCAAAACCGCTATAAAAATTCCCGCTAAAACCAAGCCGACCGTGTATGGAATCTTCAATCGGCGGGCGATAATTGTAACAATCGCCGCAACCAGCAATATCAGCCCGATTTGCTCAAACTTCAAACCTTCCATAAACGAATTTTACACGCTCGCGGCTTCGAGCGGCTAATTGTTTATACCGATTTCCGTTTCTTCTATTTTCAAAATATCCTTTAAAACTTTCGGGTCAAGGGAAACTAAAAACCCGCGCTTTCCACCGTTTATATAAATCTTCGGCAAATCGAAAATCGTCTTTTCGGCAAAAACCGGCATTTTTGTTTTCGTGCCAAGCGGCGACGTTCCGCCGACTAAATAACCTGTCAATTTGTTTGCCTTTTCGGGCGAAACAGGCGCGACCGTTTTTACTTTCAAATATCTTGCTAACTCTTTTGTCGAAACCTGCAAATCGCCGTGCATCAACACAATCAAAGGCTTTTTCTCATTCGTTTCAAAGACCAGAGTTTTGACAACCGCGTGTTCGTCCACCGCTAAAACTTCCGCCGAATGTTTCGTCCCGCCTTTTTCAGCGTATTCAAAAACGTGTGGTTCAAACTCAACTTTCTTTTCGCGCAAAACACGAATCGCGGGCGTGATTGGAAGATTCATCAGATAAAAAAAGGCGCGGCGTAAATGCCTGCTCCAACGAGAAAAATCACAAAAAATATCGCGCCGATTTTCCCAAACTTCCAGAAAATTGCCTGTTCAATCGCTCGCATCAGAGCAAACAAACTCGTCGCGCCTAAAATCACTTTTCCTAAATTCGTATTGAGCAAATCGTCTGCAAAGAAAAACGAAATAAATGCGACAACGAGAAAAACATATGTAAGACGCAAATTCAAAACCTGCAAAACGCCGCGATTGACCGGTTTTAATTTTGGCAATTCGCGTTTCCAATCAAACAATTTCCAAAACGCCAGATGAAAAATCGCAAACGCCAAACAATAAAAACCGCCGATGTATATTAAGGATTTCATACTTCTTCATAACGAAAACACGAAACCAAATGATCATTGACCAACCCGCAAGCCTGCATAAACGCATACATAATCGTCGAGCCGACGAAATTAAAACTTCGCCTTTTCAAATCTTTGCTTAGCGCATCGGAATTTTTTGTTTTCGCCGGAACTTCCGACAAATCTTTCCAAGCATTTTTTATTGGCTTGCCTTGAACAAATTGCCAAACATACGAATCAAACGAGCCGAATTCGTCTAAAATTTTCAAATAACTTTTCGCGTTCCGAATGGTCGAAGCGATCTTCAAACGATTGCGAATGATTTTTTCATTCAACAAAAGCTCAGCGCATTTCTTTTCGTCGTAACGCGCAATTTTTTCCGCGTCAAAATCGTCAAACTCTTTTCGATAGTTTTCGCGCTTTCTTAAAACTGTGTCCCAACTCAAACCGGCTTGCGCGCCTTCCAAAATCAAAAATTCAAACAGCTTTCTATCATCGTGCAGCGGCACGCCCCATTCCGTGTCGTGATAGCGAATCGCCAAATCGTTTTTCGCCCAGCCGCATCGCATAATTTTTTAGCCACGAATTACACAAATGAACACGAATAAAAAATCATTAAAATAATTCGTGTTATTCGTGTAATTCGCGGCTAATTTCTTTCGGAAATTCCTTCTCCTGCGTTACTCTCTCGGCTTGGCGAAAATGCCGCCGCTCGTGTTCGACGACGACGCGAAAACCGTCCGCGAGTTTATAAGTCATCAATTTCATAAACGGCGAAGTGATAACCGTCTTCTGCCAATCAGCCTTTTCCGTTTGTTTGATTTTTTCGACGAGTTCGGTTTGATGCGCGGTAAATTGACCGATTATTTTGGCGTCAATCTCGCTCGGCGGAACAATCGCTTGCGACGGCGCTTTAAATTTTCGGGAGTCTTTTTTCAGAGAATTAACCAGCAGATTTCCGAAAAACGCGCTTAAAGGCGAATAGTTTTCCAGAAAAGAATTTTTGCGCGTCCCCGAAGCGATTTTTCCCAGTTCGGAGAAGAAAAGCGAATTCGTTTTTATTAAATGCTCGAAACATTGCCCGACGCTCCAACCTTCCGCCGTCGGTTTCCAATTGATTTGCCCGGCGGACAAATTGCCGAAAGTTTTTTGCGTATCTTTGGAAACAGCTTCGAGGTCTGAAAGCAAATTTGAAATTTCCGTATTCATTTTGAATTACCTTCCTCTAAAATTTCCGTCGCGCCGTTCGATAAAAGATTGAACGCCTTCGCGCGCGTCTTCGCTTCTGAATAACTTTAAAACCTGCGGCATCAAATCTTTCGCCGCCGCGTCAAAGCCTTCGCGCTGTAATTTTTGTGCAGACTTGATTGTCGCCTGCACGCCGAGCGGCGCTTGCGCGGAAATTCTTTCGGCGATTTCAATTGCTTTGTCGAGCTGCTTTCCGTGTTCGACAATTTCCTGCACAAGTCCGATTCGCAACGCTTCGTTCGCGTCAAATTCATCGCCCGTCAACAGCCAGCGCATCGCGTTCCCCCAACCCGCAACCTCCGGGAAACGCAAAGTCGCGCCGCCGAACGGGAAAATCCCGCGCTTGATTTCGATTTGCGCGAACGTCGCCTTTTCCGACGCGATGCGAACGTCAGTCGCAAGTAATAATTCGATGCCGACGGTCAAACATTTTCCCTGCACGGCGGCGACAAGCGGTTTGGTTCTGGTTCGCGTGCCGTATAAATCGAGCGGATCAATCGAATTTTCGGGATATTCCAACGCGCCGCTTGCTGCAATCGTCGGCGCAATAGCGGCAAGGTCGAGTCCTGCCGTGAATATTTCGCCTTCCGCAAACAAAACGCCGCATCGCACCTCTTCGCTGTCTTCGAGCCGCGCATAAGCCATTGCCAATTCGTCCAGCATTTGGCGGTCAAAAGCGTTGCGTTTCGCCGGACGATTTAAGCCGATAAGCAAAATGTGTCCGCGTTGTTCGATTGAAATTCTTACGTCTTCGGTTTGCGTCATAATTTTCTTTTGTCACGAACAGCCACGAAAACAGGAAGAATTTCAACCACGGATTTTCACAGATAGACACTGATAAAAAGAAGTTAAAATCAGTTTTATTAATTTTCTTATAAATCTGTGTTCATCTGTGAAAATCTGTGGTTTCATTTTCTTTTATTTCGTGCCTTTTCGTGCTTGTTCGCGGCTAATTCCTAATTTCTCAAAGGCTTGCCCGTTTTTAACATTCCGGCGATGCGTTCCTGTGTTTTACGCTCGCCGCACAAACTTAAAAATGCTTCGCGTTCCAAATCCAGCAGGTGTCTTTCAGAAACGTAAGACGTATGATTCAAATCGCCGCCGCACATCACTTTCGCCAATTTCCTGCCAATAAATTCGTCGTGTTCGGAGATAAATCCGCCTTTCTTCATCATATAAAGCGCGAGTTTCATCGCGGCTTGTCCCTGTTCGCCGAGCGCGAGAATATTGGTTCGCTCGACTGGCTGAACATAACCGGCTGAGGCTAAATTCAAAACTTCCTGTTTCGCGTCGGCAATCAATCGGTCGCCGTTCATCGAGATTGCGTCGCCTGCGCGAAGAATTCCCCAGCTTCTCGCTTCCTGTGCCGATGTTGCGACTTTGCCCATTCCGATTAGCTCAAATGTTTTTTTCAAAAATGCCAATGGGTCGGCGTCAGGCGTGCGCTTTGCCAAATCCATCGCCCGCATCGTCAATTCCTTCGTGCCGCCGCCAGCCGGAATCAAACCGACTCCGACTTCGACCAGACCGATATAAGTTTCCGCCGCCGCCCGCGTTTTGTCGCCGTGCATCGCAATCTCGCAGCCGCCGCCGAGAGTTAAACCATACGGCGCGGTTACGACCGGTTTCGGCGAAAAGCGCAGACGCATCACGGCGTTTTGCAGAGCGCGAATCATCAAATTAATGTCGTCCCATTCTTCCTCTTGCGCGGCAAGCAGCAGCAGCATAATGTTCGCGCCCGCCGAAAAGTTTCCGCCTTGATTGCCGACGACCAAACCTGTGAAATTCTTTTCAACTTCGTCGAGCGCAAAATTCATCATTTGCACCGTGTCGCCGCCGATGGAATTCATTTTCGAGTGAAACTCAAGACACGCCACGCCGTCGCCGATGTCAATCAAACTCGCGCCCGCGTTTTTCTTAATTACGCCGTTGCGGTCTTTGATTGATTTCAAAAAGATAACGCCTTGTTGTTCGGGAATCGGTTTGTAAGAATTCGTCGCAAAATCGAAGAAGGATTTTTGTCCGTTTTCGTATTTGTAAAACGTTTCCGCGCCGCTTTCCAACATCTTTTCGACGTTTGCGGGAATCGCTTGGTTTTCGGCTCGCATTCTTTCCACCGATTCACGAACGCCGATTGCGTCCCACGCCTCGAACACGCCGATTTCCCATCCAAAACCCCATTTTATCGCGTTATCAATCTCGACAATCGTATCGGCAATTTCGGGAATCCGATTTGCCGCGTAACGCGAGATGCGCGAAGACGTTTTCCACAAAAATTCGCCGACATTATCCTTGCCCCAAACCAAAGTCTTGAGACGCTTTGGCAAATCTTCGATTTGTTTCGCCGCGTCTAAACTTGTAAATTTCGTTTTGCCTTGCGGTTTATATTCAAAAGTTTCCAAATCCAATTCTAAAATCTCAGTTTTGCCTTCCGCGTTTTTCGACTTTTTGAAAAATCCGCCTTTCGTTTTGTCCCCTAAAAGTTTTTTATCGAGCAAAGTCTGCATCACTTCCGGTATTTTAAAAACGTCGCGGTCTTCATCGTCTGGAATCGCCGGATAGAGATTTGAAACGACGTGCGCCGTTACGTCTAAACCGACCAAATCCGACGTGCGAAACGTCGCGCTCGAAGCGTGTCCGATTGCCTTTCCGGTCATCTGGTCAACTTCGGTCGGCGTAAAACCCATCGCCGTCATTTCGCGCAAAACCGCCATAATCGAGAAAACGCCGATGCGGTTGGCGATAAAATTCGGTCTGTCTTTTGCCGGAACGACGCCTTTGCCGAGTCGCTGGTCGAGAAATCCGGTAATAGAACACGCGACTTCGCCGCTCGTGTCTTTCGTCGGTATAACTTCGACGAGCTTCATATAACGCGGCGGATTGAAAAAATGTATGCCGAGAAAATGTTTCTTGAAATCATCAGAAAACGGCGCGGCGATTGATTCAATCGGAATGCCGCTCGTGTTGGAAGCGATAATCGCGCCCGATTTGCGATATTTATCGACTTCAGCAAAAAGTTTATGTTTGATGTCGAGATTCTCGACGACCGCTTCAATGACCAAATCGCAATCTTTAATTTTTGCCAAATCGTCTTCAAAGTTCCCGACCGAAATCAGAGAAGCATTGGCGTTGTCCATATATGCCGCCGGACGCGCTTTCGTCAAACTGTTGTAACCGCCGTTGGCAATACGGTTTCTAACAACGGGCGAATCGAGCGGCAAACTTTTCGCTTCTTCTTCTTTGGTTAATTCTTTCGGCGCGATGTCCAAAAGGATAGTTTGAATTCCCGCGTTTGCAAGATGCGCCGCAATCGTCGCGCCCATTGTTCCCGCGCCTAAAACGGCGGCTTTGCTGATTTGTAACATTTTTGAAATTTTCCTGATGATTGAATTTTGAAATGAATATATCATACTGAATGAGTATTCATTCAGCAAGAGGAAAGGCTAACAAATCGTGATTCGAGAGAGATTTTTTATTTGTGAGATTTTAGCCGAACGGTTCAGTTGACGCGGGGCGAAACGCCAACGCGGGGCGAAACGCCAACGCGCAACATCAGGGCAACAAGGTTATGTTTGATAAAAGTCACTGCCCGCGTCCTCACGTCCATTGGCTTATTCGATGTTGGATTTGCCGACAAGTTACATTCTGGCAAAACGCACTTTCGTTTCTGTAGCGACAACAAATTCTTCCGGCAGCTTTTCAGAATAGCTTTCCAATAACCGCCGCAGAACTTCAATTTTGTTCGCCGCTCGCTCATCGTCCAACCGAAGAAAAATTACGCCGTGATGGTTGCGCCGCTCCCTAAAAACCATCTCGCCAAAATCTTTGTCGTTAGTTATCAGAATCCGAGTTTCGGCAAAAGCCTTCATCAAAACTTCCTCGTCCGTCATTCCGCGCGCTTCGTCAAACACGGAGAAAACTTCGTGGTTCTCGTTACGCAACCATTGAGCGACTTTTGAGCCGGTGCATTCGTCAACCAGAAAACGCATCTTACGGCGTCTCCGTCACAAGCGGCATAAACTCTGTTCGGCTTAGAGATTCTCTGGCAAACAGTAAGCAGGCTTGAATGTCTTCGAGTGTGAGTCCGTCATATTCATCTAAAATTTCGACAGTTGTCGCACCGTGCGCCAAAAGATTCAAAATAAACTCGACGGTCAGGCGCGTGCCGCGAATAACGGGCTTGCCAACCATAACTTTCGGATTCAGAGAAATTCTTTCAAGTAAAAGCTGGTCTGTCATACGCTCATTTTCGCACAAGTTTTGGAGATAAGCTAAGTCATCGAACAATTGAGTTGACGCAGGAGAAACCAAACTCACGCAACATAAAGTTTACCGAATAACACTTTTAACAAAGCCGCTGTTTCGCCCTCACGTCCATTGGATTGTTCGGCGGTGCGATGCGAGTATGAGCCTCCTGTTTTTTTTCAATATGGATGCTTTGACCAAAGCTGTTTTCTATCGGCGCATCCGAGATTATCTTCCCTAACCTTTCGTGTTTCCATTTTTTATGACCCACCTCTTTTCGTTTTTACTCGTTCAATTTATGTCCACTGCTCAAGAGCGTTTCGGCTCGTAACAATGAAGTATAATGCCGCACTCGAATGCCTGGCTTTTGATTAGTGTCAAATCGAATTTTTCGCCTATGCCGTTAAATATCTCCATCCCTTTTCCGATTGCCACCGGATTGACGAAAAAATTGTATTTATCAATCAGATTTTCCTTGATTAAAGACGACACGAAACCCGCGCCGCCATAGACGAGAATGTCTTTGCCGGATTGGTTTTTGCGCCTGTTTACTTCGTCCACAATGTCGCCTTTGGCAAGCGTGGTATTTGCCCAAGGCGATTCCGTGAGAGTTTTTGTAAAAACAATTTTCGGATAATCAACCAATTTTTTAGCGAATTCATACCAGGAACTTTCAGGCTGATTTTCCACCACGTTTGTCCAATGCTGAACAAACTCGTCTGTCATTTTTCGACCCATTAAAATTGTGTCGGACGAATCAATCAGGTCTTTTTCGTAATTTTTTACATCATCGTCCAAAACCATCCAGTCTGCTTCGCCATTCGGTCTCCCCACAAAACCGTCAAGAGTGGTATGCATTTGTAATTTTAATTTCCTCATTTTTTTCTCCTATGTTTGAGTAGATGCTTCAACCAAGTGATTTACCTATCGGCGCATTCGTTTCAACCAAAAACCGCCGAACTTTGTGTTCTGCTGAATTAAATTTGTATTATAAGGAACTTTTTATACTTCAAATTCAGAAAGAAAGTCAACAATAATCTAATGTCATCGCGGTTTCGTTTTGTCTCATATTGTCGTGCCGTAATTCGGCATAAAAATTTATGCAGAAACTCGTTCGTTGAGGTTGCGGACGGGCGAGAACAGCAAACGAAGAAACGGCAGCAGCATTCCGATTGCTCCGATTGCCAGAGTCTCGCGCAAGCCGATTAGTTCGCCCGAAAAACCCGCAATCAACGCGCCGAGCATCATCATACCGACATTGACGAAGCGGAAACTCGCGTTCATTCGTCCCTGCAAATGATTCGGCGTTATTGATTGGCGCAAACTCATCAAATTTATCCCGTTAATTTGAACGCCGAAAGCATGGAGAAAATGTGAAATCACAAACAATGCGGCGAGTAAAAAGGTCGAGCCGCTTGCCAGAGGAATAAGAGCAATCGCAACGATGTTGACGAAATTTGCGCCAATCATCGTGCGCCCGACGCCGAAACGCTTCGTAATTGGTTTAACGGTTAACGCGCCGCACAAAAATCCGAAACCGAGCGCCGAGAAAATTACGCCGAGCAGAAACGGTTCAAAATGAAGCTCACGAACCGCGTAAAGCGTAAAGAGAGTTAAAACGATTTGCCGAAATAGAAAATACAAAGCGACAGATTCGGCGAGCGGTCGCAGAATTTTGTCGCCGTAGACGAAGCGCAGACCTTCGCCGATTTCCGTCCAAATTCCGCGCTTTTCTTTTTCGATAAAAATTTCGGGAACGCGGATTTGCCAGATAAAAGCGGCGGAAAATAAAAAGGAAATCGCGTCGATAAAAATCACGAGCGGCGCGGAGAGAATTTGAACAAACGCGCCGGACAAACTCGGTCCGGCAATCATCGCCGCCGATTCGGTCGTGCCGAATTTGCTGTTGCCTTCAACCAGTTCTTCTTTTTCGAGCAAGGACGGCAGAAAAGCCATTCCCGCGACATCCGAAACAATAGTGAACGCGCCGGAAACAAAGGAAACCAGATAAAGCTGTTCGATGCGAAGAAGTCCGAAAACGGCGGCGAGCGGAATCGAAAAGGCTAAAATCGCGCGTCCGAGATTTGCAATAATCAAAAGCGGTTTGCGGCTCACGCGGTCGACAATCACGCCCGCAAAAAGACCGAGCAATGCGCCCGAAGCCGTGCCGGTCGCTTGCAGCAGACCGACTTGAAAGGTCGTCGCCTGCAAAACCAGAATCGCCGTCAGCGGATAAGCCAGAGAAGCTATCTGCGAGCCGAAAACCGAAGTCGTCTGCGCGCTCCACAATTTTAGAAAATCACGATGCCGCCAGAGATTTGCGGGTTTTGAACTCATAAAGTTTTATCCAATCGAGTTCAAACTTTTCTCCGCTTGTTTCTCTCCATTAAAATCGTGAAGGCGAGCGCTTTTTCGTTGAGAATCTTTGTTAATTTGCGCTTTTCGCCTTCGTCGGTCAGCGTTTTAATCTTTTCCTTGATTTCGCCGATTTCTTTCAAACGGTCAACTTCTTCGGGCAAAACCTTCGCGCTTTTCAGCACCGAATAACCCATTCGCACGTCTTCCGGCGTGTTGAAATAATTGTTCAAATCGAGCGGTTTGCCCGCGCCTTCGAGGTTGTCAAACTCGCCCGCTTCCATCGCGTTTTTAATTTGTTCTTCGATAAATCTTCCCGGCGACATATTTTCCTCTCCGGAAGATATTATCCGACAAAAAATATCCGCAATCAAAGCGTCCGGCAGTCGGTTGTGTTATCATCAATTCAAGGATGCCAAACCCCAAGACTCTGCCAAAGTGAACATCGCAAGATTAGTAACCCAAGCAGAGTTTTTTCATTCCCCGCAGCCGTCCGGCAAGAAAAGTATTGACAAGATTCGCGCTTTTCGTATATTTTCCCTTTGAGCCTTAGAAAGAATCTCAACCGAATGCCTGACATTTTCGGAATAAAAGATATTAGCCGAGAGATTTCACCTGTTACTTAAAACTCGTTCTCTCAATCGTTCCGAATCGTTTTGTCCGTCACGAAATTAAAATTTGCTCTAACAACTCAAAAAATCACAAATCTCAAGGAGTTTCACAGTTATGCCCACCTAATCAAGCAAAACTAACAGCCCGCAATACCGGCAAATTTCAGGCTTACAATTCACATCACGCAAACTAACCTAACTTTGCGCCAACCCAAAAACCGACATCAGCCTCGCCACCGGATTAACTCCGCACGAGGCTGATGTTAAAAAACCTGTCGATCTTTTTCAGTGGCAAAGTGTTGTTTTTGTCTAAATTCACAACCCGAATATTGTTCGGAATTTTAGTGATTTACAATGTTACAGACGTTTGGCGCAAATTTAATTTGCTGTGTTATGATACAGATAATTTCACAAAAAAGTGGTTTAATTAAAGCGCAAATAATACAAAAAGGAACTATAAAAATGGTTAAATTTAGGCTCGGCGAATTATTCTGCGGACCGGGCGGCATCGCGCTCGGCGCGAAAATGGCTTCAACGATTATGAATCCGACCGATTACCGCATTTCTCATGCTTGGGCGACCGATTATGACAAAGACACCTGCGAAACTTATAAAACAAATATTTGTCCTGACAGTAAAAATTCGGTTGTTCACGCGGACATTCGCAAACTTGATATTAAAAAGCTCGAAAAGATTTCCAAAATTGACGCGCTCGCTTTCGGTTTTCCCTGCAACGATTTTTCCATCGTCGGCGAACAGAAAGGCATTGACGGCGTTTTTGGTCCGCTTTATCAATACGGCATCAATGTTTTGGAACATTTTCAGCCCGATTGGTTTTTGGCGGAAAACGTCGGCGGTCTGCGAAATTCCAACGACGGAAACGCTTTTCAGACAATTCTCGAAAAAATGGACAAAGCCGGTTATGACACCGTTCCACATCTCTACAAATTCGAGCAATACGGCGTGCCGCAAGCCCGACACCGTTTTATTATCATCGGCATCAAAAAAGGTTTGGGCGTAAAATTTCGCGTTCCGTCGCCCGCGCCTTTCAAAGATTTAGACAACACCTGCAAAACGGCAATCGAAAATCCGCCGATTCCTGCCGACGCAAAGAATCATGAATTAACCAACCAATCAATAGCAGTTGTCGAAAGACTAAAACACATCAAACCAGGCGAAAATGCTTTTACTGCCGATTTGCCCGAACCTTTACAGTTAAACGTCAAAGGCGCGAAAATCAGCCAGATTTACAAACGCCTTGACCCGACAAAGCCGTCTTACACCGTCACGGGAAGCGGCGGCGGCGGAACGCACGTTTATCATTGGGAAGAACCGCGAGCCTTAACCAACCGCGAACGCGCACGCTTGCAGACTTTTCCCGACGATTTCATTTTCTGCGGCTCAAAAGAAAGTCAAAGAAAACAAATCGGAATGGCTTTGCTTCCTTAAATTATGTCAGGAGCTAAACACGACAATTACGAAATTCTTAATTTAATCGGCTATGGTTTGGCTAAATTCAATGATGCTTTCGTTAATGAATTCGGTTTCAAAACTAAAACTGACTTTTATCAGGAAATGGTTAATCGCGGCGTCGGCGAAACCGTCGGAACGATTAAAAACCGACAAGATTTATTCGACCCTTTTTTTGAAAACGACAGAAAAGGCTGGTGGCAAAAAGGCGACGCCTACATTCACCGCAAACATTTTATTGATTCATTGTTCGGCGAATACGATGCGAAAGGTTACGCGGACATCGTAAAACTTTATCTTGAAGACAAATTTCAAATTACCGATTTTAAAACGACAAAAGCAAGTCCGATTATCAAAAGCAGTTTCAAACAATTACAACTGACAGGACAGGAAGCCGAATTATATTTCAAAAATAATTACGAACAAATCGAAACATTCAAAGGCGGATTGCTCGACGATGCGCGGCTTTTAGGCGACGGTTACGATTTCCAAATTCAAATCGAAACAAATTATTTTCTGGCGGAAGTCAAAGGTATTCGGAAAAGTTACGGCGCGTTTAGAATGACCGAAAGAGAATTCGCCCGCGCCGACGAATACAAAAACGATTACGGTTTAATTATTATCAGCAACCTTGAAAACGTGCCGAAAATGACGGCGGTTTTCAATCCGATTGAAAATATAGCTTTGGAAAAATTGGAACGAACCCAACAGCAAATTTCGTATCATTCAAAATCAATGACTTGGTAATTTAAGGAAAGAATTAATGTTAGTCGAAATAGATTACAAACAAATAGTCGGCGAAGTTAAGGAATGCAACAAATTTTTCAGAGCATTGCAGGAAATTCAAAAGATTGCCGAAAGTATTGACGAGAACAATTTTCAAGAACAGTCTGAATTAATTGCAAAAACCTGCAAAGATTCTTTCAAACGCCGACCGAATATACTGTCTAAAAAGACGAAACAAAAATTAGAAGAATACGACTACGATGCCGAATACATTTTGAGCGGCGAATTTATGGAACAATTTGAGGTTTAGATTTTTTGCGCTGAAAGCGCATCGGAAATTAGCCTGTGGTGAAACCACAGGAAAGCAAACACAAAACGATTCCGCGCTGAAAGCGCGGCGGAAAGCATTATGCCGTCAACGCATCTGAGCCTGCATTATCATATCGTTTTCAGCACCAAAGAACGACGCGCAATAATCAATGACGAATGGCGCGACAGGCTTCACGCATTTCTCGGCGGTTCCATTAAAACTCTTGACGCAATTCCCGAAGCCATCGGCGGAATTAATGACCACGTTCATATTCTCGCCGGACTTCGCGCCACGCATCGCCTTGCCGATGTTGTCAAAGACATCAAAACCGTTTCTTCGCGCTGGGTTCATACGGAAATCGGCAACAAATTATTCGCCTGGCAAACAGGTTACGGCGCGTTCACCGTGAGCGTTTCAAACATTGAGAAAGTAAAAAACTATATCTTGAAACAAGAGGAACATCACAGCAAAAAGAATTTTCAGAATGAGTATGTCGAACTTTTGGAATTGGCACGGATAAATTACGACGACAACTATCTTTGGTAATTGTCCGCCGTTCTTCCAGAACGGGAAATCTTTGTCTTACGTTTTCTGTGGTTACACCACAGGCTAATTTCCAAAGTGCCTTCGGCACGGAATTCTCACCGTCGAATAGTGCAAACGAAATATGGCGGCAATCAAAAGCCGCCACACGAAACCTGAAATAGTTGTCCGTTTGATCATTCATCGTTTAGGTTTTCGTTTCCGTCTGCACGACAAAAAACTCGCCGGCAAACCCGACATCGTTTTGCCGCGCCATAAGAAAATCATTCTCGTTCACGGCTGTTTCTGGCATATGCACGACTGCAAACGCGGAAACGTTACGCCGAAAACCAACGTCGAATACTGGCAAAACAAACGGTTTCGCAATGTCGCAAGAGACAAGGAAAATCTGAAAATTTATAAAAAAGAAGGTTGGAAGACGCTAACCGTTTGGGAATGCGAGACAAAAGATTTGAATAAACTCGAAAGAAAAATTGTTAATTTCTTAAATAAATAAAGTTGCGGAAGTTGTTAATAGTAAATCCTTAGCCAATAAAATGTTTTCCCGCACTGTGGAAATATATGAAGCGATGTGGATTGTGTAATGTGGGTTGTGGAGTTTGCAACGGGGCGTTGCGGAATGTGTTTCTTGGTTCGCCCTTTTTGTTTTTCGTGATGCAGCGACGGTTGGCGGGCGGGCGGGAGTTTGGAGTTTGGGCGGACTAAATTGTTTTATTTTAATCGGCGGTTTATCATTGAGGCTCGACAAATTTTAGTGGAAGGAAAATATATTTAATGGCGAATGTTGCAGTTATTTATTACAGTTCGACGGGAACGACGTATCGGTTGGCGCAAGCCGTCGAGGAAGGCGCGAAGGCGGCGGGCGCGGAAACCAGATTGTTAAAGGTGAAGGAAACTGCGCCGAGCGAGGCGATTGAAGGTAACGAAGGCTGGAAAAAGCATCGCGCGGAAACTGCCGAGATTAAAGAAGCGACGACGGCTGATTTGGAATGGGCGGACGCGATTATCTTCGGTTCGCCGACGCGCTACGGCGGCGCGACTTCGCAGTTGAGAGCATTTATAGACACGACCGGCGGGCTGTGGGCGAAAGGCGCGCTCGTTAATAAAATCGGCTCGTCTTTTACTTCGACCGCGACGGCGCACGGCGGGCAGGAATCGACGATTTTATCTTTCAACAATTTCTTTTATCATCAGGGAATGATTATCGTCGCGCCCGGTTACGTTGACCCGATTCAGTTTGCGATGGGAAATCCATACGGCGTTTCGTTCACGTCGCAAAACGGAGCGGTCGCGCCCGACGAAACCGCGCTCAAAGCCGCTAATTTTCAAGGCAAGCGCGTCGCGGAAGTGACGGCGCAGTTTTTGAAGGGCAAATAAGTTCGCTTACCGGGAAAAGTTTTCTCTGAGAAAGAAAGCGAATTCGGGTAAATCCACTTTCTTTCTTGACATAAACCGTCGGAAACCTTTAACTTACATTCAAACGAAAATCCAGTGAGCGAAAAAAAGAAAGAAATAAAACTTCCGAGTCGTATCGAATCGGTCGAAGAAGCCGCCGTCAGCGCCGTCAAATTTGCCAAAAGCGCCGGTTTCGACGAAGACGCGCAGAGCGCGGTCGATATGGCGGTGCGCGAATCAGCCGCTAATGCCGTTAAACACGGCAATTTGCTTGACGAAACAAAGCAAGTAGAATTGACATTTACCAATCTGCCCGGCGGACTCGAAATCGTCATCCGAGATTTCGGCAGAGGCTTTGCGGTCGAAGACGTTCCCGACCCGACAAACCCGGAAAATCTTTTAAAAGCCAACGGGCGCGGAATCCTGTTTATGCGCGCTTTTATGGATGAAGTCGAATGGTCGAATCACGCCGAAGGCGGAATGGTCGTGAAAATGCTGAAAAAGCGTTAAAAATCAATTGTGCAACTTGGACTTTGCAGGCGAAATTAGTCTAAAATCTGCAATCAAACCTTTAAATTTTTTAAAATTCAAACGAGGAGAAAGAAATGGCTGAACTTAACATTACTGAACGACAAGCGGGCGACATCACGGTTCTCGATATGGACGGCAAGGTAACGATTGGCGAAGGCAGCGTCGCGCTGCGAACCGCGATTCGTCGGTTGCTCGGCGAAGGCAAAAAGAAAATTCTGCTTAATTTAGGCAGAGTCGGCTACATCGATTCGAGCGGCATCGGCGAGCTTGTATCGAGCTTTACCGCCGTCAACAAAGAAGGCGGAACGCTCAAACTTCTGAATCTGACTCAGAAAATTCAAGACCTATTGGCAATTACCAAACTCTTAACCGTCTTTGACGTTTTCGACAGCGAAGCGGACGCGCTAAGTAGTTTCAAATAGAAAAGGTTTCAAAAAAATAAAGGGATAAAGAATTCAGTTTGGTTCTTTATCCCTTTTTTGTTTTTAAATAATATTACTAAATTTGCGATTGAAAATTAAAACGTATTCAAGCGTCCGAAGCGCGTTTTAATCTATCCATTAAAGCCGCTCCGATTCCCTTTTCTTCGACCATTTCGCAGTAAATCGTTTCAATGTTTTGACGGTCACATTCGCGGAAAAAACTAAAAACTTCGTGCGCGTATTCTTCAATCGAACTACAAATTTCCATCTTTTCAACTTCAAAATCAGGCTTTTCGAGACCGATAAACGCATTAAACTTTGAACTTTGAACTTTGAACTTTGAATTTACCAAAACAACTTTTGCTCGCGGCGAATAATGACGATGTTTTAAGCCCGGACTTTTCGGCAATTCATCTCTTCTTATTTTATAAACGCGCGTTTCGGGAATAATTTTTTGAAGTTGTTCGAGCGTAATCGCGCCGCTTCGCAAAACGAGCGGCGTGTCCGACGAAGCGCAGTCAACGACGGTTGATTCGAGTCCGATTTCGGTTGTTTCGCCCTGCAAAATACAATCAATTCGACCATCCAAATCTTCAAAAACAGCTTGCCAATCGGTCGGACTCGGTTTGCCTGAAAGATTTGCCGAGGGCGCGACAAGCGGCGTTTTACAGGCTTTCAAAAATTCTAACGCCAAATCGTTTCTCGGCATTCGCACGCCGATTGTTTCGAGATTCGCAGTTGCAATCAAAGGAACTTTTTCCGCTTTCGGCAAAACTAAAGTCAGAGGCGCGGGGAAAAACGCTTTGATAAATTTACCTGCAATCTCGTTGATTTCTAAAACAAGCAATTTTATGTCTTCGAGATTTCCGACGTGCGCGATTAACGGATTGTCGTTCGGTCTCTGCTTTGCCTCAAAAATTTTTGCAATTGCTCGTTCGTCAAAAACATTCGCGCCCAAACCATAAACCGTTTCGGTCGGAAACGCGACAATTCCGCCTCGCTTGATAAATTCGGCGGCTTCAATCGGCGATTTTGTTAAAATCGTGTGCATAAAAAAGAATCCACTCAATTCCTTTAACAGGGGAATTTGAATTATTTATAACATTTTACATTCTTAACATTCTTTTTTCTTTGCCTTAACAAAACCGAAAGCGATATATGTCAGAATGACATAACATTTTTTGGAGAAACTGATTATGAATAAATTAAAAATTTTCTCGATACTTTTAATCACGCTGCTAAGTCAACTTGCAGCCGTCGCGCAGAAGAAAACGGCGGTTGATTTACCGATGAAATCGCGCGGCGCGACGCCCGCCGTTGAAGTAATGGTAAATGGTAAAGGACCTTTTTTATTTGCGATAGATACGGGCGCGCAGGGCGCGGCGCGTGTCGATTCGTCGCTTGTCGCGCAACTCGGATTAAAAGTAACCGGACAAGCGCTGGGCAGCGACGGTTCAGGACGGAATGCGCGTTCTCTCGACACTGTAAAACTCGATTCGATAAAAATCGGCGACATTGAATTCAGGGAAGTGTCCGCAATAACGCGCGATTACAATCTCTCGCCGAATCTGCCGAAAATAGACGGCATATTGGGATTTAATCTTTTTGCCGAATATCTTCTAACTTTAGATTTTCCGGCAAAGCGCGTGCGCGTCGAAACCGGCGAACTGCCAAAGTCAAACGGCGAAAACATATTGAATTTTGAAAATCCGAACGGAGTTGCCATCGTCGAGATTCAAGTCGGCAGCCAAAAGGTCAAGGCGCATATTGATTCGGGAAATATGGTCGGCGGATTTATTTTGTCTACTGCGGTCGTCGAAAAATCAAACATGGCGTCACAGCCTGTTATGGTCGGAAAAGCCCGCACGGTTTCAAATGAAATTGAAATCAAACAGGTTCGCTTAAAAGACACAATCCGGCTTGGAAATTTTGAATTCGCAGAACCGACGGTTACCTTTCCGGCTCTTTCAGACGCAAATATCGGCGCTTCGATTCTACAAAACTTCGCACTGACGTTCGACCAGAAAAACAAGCGTGTAAAGCTTGAAAAAACAAAGGCGATTGCCGGGACAAAACCTTTTTTACAGATTGAAAATATAAAGGATTACGCCGGAATCTACGGCGACCGAACGATTTCCGATGAAAACGCAAGTTTATACATTCAGCGTCCCGGCGGAATGAAGCTAAAGCTCCTGCCTGTTTCAAAAGATGAATTCACGCTTGAGCAAGCCCCGAATGCGCGTATCAAATTTGCCAGAGATGCAGCCGGAAAAGTAATTGAAATCGAGGTTCTAGCTCCATCGGGAAAGTGGGATAAAGGCTAAAAGAGAACAAACTTAAATAAGAAAAACTTCCTGGTATTTCATTCGAGGGCGAGGCGCATATTCTTTGTAATGAGCGCCTCGCCTCTTTATGTCTTTCAACTTTCGCGTTAGAATTTTATTAATGACATTGGAAGAAAAACTCAAAAATCTCCCGACCGCGCCCGGCGTTTATCTTCATAAAAATGCGGACGGGAAAATCATCTACGTCGGAAAAGCGAAAAATTTGAAAAACCGCGTCCGCTCGTATTTCCAATCGAATCGCGGACACGACCGCAAGACGCGCGAGCTTGTAAAGCGAATCGCCGATTTAGAGTTTATCGTCGTTGACAACGAAGTTGAAGCCTTAGTTTTAGAATCGAATCTCATCAAAAAACACAAGCCGCGTTTTAATGTTCTGCTCAAAGACGACAAGCAATATCCGCACTTGAAAATGACGAATGAGCCGTTTCCGAAGGTTGTCATAACGAGAAAAATTCTGCGTGACGGCGCGCATTATTACGGACCTTTTCTGCCCGCCGCCTTAGCGCGAAAAACTCTGGATTTAATCAATCGCACGTTTCAAATGCGGACTTGCGACATCGAAATTGATGGGAAACTTCCCCGCCCGTGTCTCGAATATCACTTGAAAAGATGTCTCGCGCCGTGCGTCAAAGAGCTTTGCAAACCGGACGAATACGCGCAGGCGACGAGCGACGTCAAACTTCTGCTTGACGGAAAAAACAAGGAACTCGCCGACGATTTGGAAAAAAGAATGTGGCGTTTTTCCGAAAACGGCAACTACGAACTCGCCGCCAAATTCCGCGATTTACGCAAAACCGTTCTCGCGCTCGGCGAACAGCAGAAGATGGCGACGATTGCCGAACTCGACGTTGATATTTTCGGTTACTATCGGGAAAATCAACGGCTCGCGCTTCAGCTTTTTACGATGCGCGAAGGCAAAATCGTCGGGCGGCGCGAATTTTTCTGGGAAGATTTGGACGCGGAAAATTTCAACGCTTCGGAATTCCTCGGCGAAGTTCTGGCGCAGTATTATTCGACCGATTACGTGCCGCTGGAGATTCACGTTCCCGCAGATTTTGAAGACCGGGAAACTCTGGAAAAGGTTTTGACTACAAGGCGCGGGCGGCGCGTGCGAATCTTCGACCCGAAACGCGGACAAAAGCGCGAAATGATTACGCTCGTCGAAAACAACGCGAAGATTGCATTTGAACAAAGATTCAGAGTTTTGCAGCCGGAAAGCGAGAAAGTTTTGGGCGCGCTGCAAGAGATTCTCGAACTGCCGCATTTTCCCGAACGCATCGAAAGTTTCGACATTTCAAACATCTCCGGCTCGGAAAACGTCGCCGGAATCGTCGTGTTTGAAAACGGCAAACCGAACCGCGCCGAGTTTCGCCGCTTCATAATCAGAACGGTCGAGGGCGCGGACGATTACGCTTCGATGAACGAAGCCGTTTTTCGTCGCTACAAACGTCTTCTCAACGAAGAAAAACCTCTTCCGCAACTGATTTTCATTGACGGCGGCAAAGGACAGATAAACGCCGCCGCCGCCGCTTTGCAATCGCTCGATTTGGAAGCGATTACGATTGTCGGACTCGTCAAACCGCCGAAAAGACACAACGAAATTTCTCACCTGTTGCGTTTCGGTTACGAAGATAAACCCGTCTATTTTGAAATGGGCGTTCCGGCATTCCGACTTGTTCAGCAAATCCGCGACTTGACGCACAAAACGGCAATCGAGTTTCACCGCAAACGGCGCGAAACGCGCGATTTCACATCTGAACTGACGGCGATTGAAGGCGTTGCCGAGAAAAGAAAGATGAAACTTCTCCGCAACTTCGGCTCAATCGAACGCATCGCCAAAGCAGCCGTCGAAGAACTCACGCCATTCATCGGCGCCAAAACCGCAAAGCTCGTTTTCGATCATTTTGAGCGGCAGAGAAAGTTGGCGAAGCAATAGAATTATTTCGCGTTAGTCTGTTTCTTTTCCGCTTCAAACGTGTTGATTGCTAAAACAACATCCGCGATTAGTTTAACGTCTTTGCGGTTGATGCGAATCGCAAAATCATTGGCTTCGCTTTTATTCTTCTTTATCAAATTGGTCATCACCGAGTTTACGTTGACATTTATCGCCATAATAGTCGCCACATATTTATTGAAATTTTCGGTTCCGGGTTTGTCTTCAGGATTGAGCGTCGGAAGATTGTCGATTGCTTTGGCGGTCAAAGCTGTTACTTCGGAAACACGGTCGGCGTCAATAGTTTGAGCGGCGGGAATCAGACGGAAAAGCGTATAAAATTTCAATCCGTCGCTGTCCGCTTTCGCCGCGAGCTTCAAGGCTTCGTCGTAAATGCTCAAAGCCGAAGCGGAATCCTTATTTTCGTTCAAATAAATTGCCGTTTGGCGTAATGCTTCTGCTTTTGCAAGCGCGCTGATAATTTTTTTCGTCGCGTATTTGGCTGAATCGACATCATCTTTTTTTAACGCGGCTTTGACGATTTCATTCAACTGCTGGTCATGATAAACGTTAAATAATTCGGGCTTTATTGATTTGTCCGTTGCCAAATTTTCAAGAGATTTGTCGTATAAATCAACGGCAAGTTGGAATTTCTCCTGTTTAGTCGCCAAGCTGCCCGCCTCCTGATAAAGACCGCTCTTCTCGTTTTTGCTTTCGGTTTTTTCCGCTTCGGAGATTAGCGCGCCGAGTTTGTCGGCGCTCTCGGCAAGGCGCTTGTTTCTCTCTTGCAGTTCTCTCGTTTCTTGCGAAGTTTTCGCTGACAAGACGGCTTTTATTCCGCTTGCCTCCGCCCACAAATCAGGCGCGTTCGCGTTGATGTCCGGCAGAATTCTATTCAGTAAATCGTCGGCAGAAGTTATGCCGTGAGCGTCGGAAGCTTGAAGCGCGTTTCTCGCCTTACCGAGAACCATTCGGTATAATCTGATTTTCAAATCATTCGGAACTGCCTGGTCTCTAAAATAACCTATCACCCAAAAAAGAGAATCCGGCGCGAAATTATTTCTGCCGGATTCTTCCAAACTGACAATCTCGACTAAAATTGATAGAAACTCCGGCGATTTTCGGTCGCGCAATTCGTCAAGCAAAAAAGCGATCTCCAGTAAATTGTTTTCGCTGGCGAGCGCCTTTTTGATTTTAGCCGCCACGATTTTGTCGCCGCCTTCTTTCGATAAAAGAGAAGCGACATTAGACAAATCTTCTTCGTCCTTAACGTTATATTTCGCTCTGAGCTTTTTCGCCGTGTCTTTGGCGTTTAATTCGAGCAGAGCAAACAATTCTGAACTGAGAAAAAACGAATTCGGTATTTCATTCTTTCTTTCATAAATCTCTTCGATGGCGCGAACCGCAAGCGATTCGGCACGTCCGGTTTCGTCTTTGCCGTTTTTCCAGAGCCATTGCGCCAGCTTGGTTCTGGCGAAAATTCTAACGGCGGCAAGCGGAACGTTTTTCGCTTGGTTGTCGAGGTCGTCAACAAGAATTTGTTTTTTCAGAATAATTTGCTGAGCGGCGATTTTTGCTTTCTCGTCCGTTTTTTGCGCCTGACAAATTAAACTGCAAAACACAATCAAAATGAGCGATAATGCGCGTTTCATAACTTCTTTTCTCCGAAATTTATTAACAAGCGAAAAGTTAGAGTTACATTAGATTAAGAATCTATCACAAATTCATGTCGGAATTCATAAAAAGATTAAACTTTTGCTGCTGTCGCCGCTACAAAACAGCACCCGATTAATTTTCTTGACAAGAAATTTTGATTGGTGATAATCTCTTTTCACAAATCGCTATAAATTATCGTTTCGGGCAGGTTTTACGCAGCTTTTACGGTTTTTATCAGCCTGAAATTCGCATCTCATAATTAAGCAATACTCTTTGACATCCGAAAAACAGCTTTTCTCAGAGAATCGTCAGACACTTGAAATCAATCAGCGGGCGTTTCAGCAGACACGCCACAGACGCGCACCGCCATCAGCCAGCGCAAAACGACGACCGCCAATCTCGTCGCGCTGTTCGACACATGCCGCTGATGAACTTAGGAAAATGAAAAAGAAAGGTGAAGTGTTCTTTGACGGAACATCGCCTTTAATAACTTACGAAAAAGTTTACGGAAAAGAGAAGCACCTACTAGAGTATAATATTTTAAAATATGAGTGCTAAATCACCAATCGAATGGACAGAATCAACCTGGAATCCGGTTACGGGCTGCAACAAAATCAGCACAGGTTGTAAGAACTGTTACGCCGAGCAATTGTCTCGCCGATTGAAAGCGATGGGACAAAAGAATTATGTCAACGGTTTCAAATTGACGCTTCAGCCGCATATGCTCGAATTGCCGTTGAAGTGGAAAAAGCCGCAGATGATTTTTGTTAATTCGATGAGCGATTTGTTTCATAAAGATGTGCCAACCGATTATATACAGCAAGTTTTTGATGTAATGAACAAAGCAAGCTGGCATCGTTTCCAAGTCTTGACCAAACGAGCGGAAAGAGTTGCCGAATTAAGTGATTCTCTTAATTGGACAGATAACATTTGGATGGGCGTTAGCGTCGAAAATAAAAACTTTATTCATCGGATTGATTATTTACGCAATACAAAAGCGCGAATTAAATTCTTATCGCTTGAACCTTTGCTCAGTCCGTTAAAGAATCTCAATCTAACAAATATTGATTGGGTAATCGTTGGAGGCGAATCAGGTTTCAAGGCGCGTCCGATTAAAGAAGATTGGGTAATTGACATCAAAAGACAATGCGACGAAGTAAAAACCGCTTTCTTCTTCAAACAATGGGGCGGCAAAAACAAAAAGAAAACCGGACGTCTGCTGGAAGGACAAACTTACAGCGCGATGCCAGTTTAGAAATATCCTGAAATAAGAATTTTATGGGACAGGAAATAAACTTTGATTATAGAGATACGGCGGGGAAAGTTTATAAGGACAGAGAAATCTGGGCTGCCACGCTGCTCGGCGGAGTGTTGGCGGCGGGTTATATGGTCGCGGCAAACTACAAGACGTTTGGCGAAACGGATAAAGCGCGAAAAACGTGGCTGGTGAGCGGCGCGGCGACGGCGTTTCTGTTCTACATATCATTTTTCGCGCCGTATATTGACCGGCTACCCAATTCGGCTTTCGCATTTATCTGGGCGTCAATAGTTTTCGTCGTAGTGCGAATCTATCAGGGCGAGAAAATCGCTTCGCACATTCGCGCGGGCGGGCAGATTCAAAGCTGGTGGAAAACTATCGGCGTGTCGCTCGTCGGGTTAGCTATTACAGTGGCGGCGTTCGTCGGCGTGTCGTATGCGATAGATGCAGTCAAAAATGCCAACTTAACAACTAAAACTTACGGAACGCTAAAACACGATATCGCCTTTGATAAAAACAATATTTCGGAAGCCGAAGCAGACAAACTCGCGGAAGGTTTCCGACAAACCGGATTTTTCGACGACAAAATACAAAAATCCGTTGACGCGAAAAAAATCGGCGATAACTATGAGATTACAGTCTATTGCGGCGACGCCATCAGAAACAACTCCGAAGCAGTCGGATACTTCCGCGATTTGCGAAGTGAAATGCAGAAACTGTTTCCCGACAATAAGATTATTTTCAATCTGGTAATCAGCACGCCTGACAATATCGTAAATCGTCTTGAGTAAATCGAAATTCTCGCCAAACTCAAACACTCGAAGCGATAGTTGATGAAACGGGCAAGATTAGATTACTGACGGAGATTCGTTTGGCTTGAAACGACAAGAAACTAAGGATGACTTTTCAGATTGAAACCGAACGCTTGCGAGCAAAGTTTAAAAAGGGAGTAGAACAATGTATAGAAAAATCAATTGGAAAATGTATCGGGCTTTGTGTGTGGTAATTATGACTTTGATATTACCCGTATTTTCTATCGCGCAGCGGTTGGAGAAACTTGCGCCGGAGCAACAGGCAAGCAAGCAAAAACCTTCGGCGGCTGGTCATCGTCTCTCCGGCACGGTGACAATGCGCCCGGACAATCATCCGGTCGCTAAAGCCGGAGTTAGCATTAGGAGTCGAGCGACGACGGCGGGCGGGCGTCCGTTTTCGAAGAGGACAATTACTGATGAACAAGGTCGCTGGACGATAGAAGACCTGCCGGATGCCGTATATTTCATAATAGTTTTACCGCGCAGAACATTCCAGCCGGTCGGCGGTAGAGATGGACAGACGAGCGAATTAACTTCCCAATTTGTCACGCAGGAAACCAAACTGGAAATAGCCGGAGCCGATATTGATGATATTGATTTTCGAGTTAACAAAGGCGGGCGAATCACGGGCAGAGTTGTTATGGACGGCGGCGAACCGCTCCCCGAAGGATTGATTGTTGTGCCGCGAGCAACAATCGAAAGCAACAACGCGCCGATGCAAAACGTGCAGGTCAATGAGGACGGCTCGTTTGTTCTCGAAGGCGTTCCAAACGGCGAGACTTTCCTCAAAACAGAGGGTTTCGATAAGCCGAATGAGTATTTTATGAAATCCGCGACCGTCGGCGCGATTGATTTGCTGCGCGAACCGCTTCACATCAAGGACGGAACGGAAATAAAGGACGTGTATATCGTTCTTGCAAAAGTAAAGGATAAGTAATTCCGTTTCAAAGAAGTTTGCCTTCGGTTAGCGGGCATATTAGCACTTTATCTGACGGAAGTTCATTTGGAGAAAAGCCGTCGGTGGTTGGTGACGATTTTGGACGAAGAGCCGAAAGAGTTAAAAGCGTCAAAGAAGGAAAAGCGGCGAGCGATTTTCGGTAAGATGCGCGGCGTGGAGATGTTTCACGACACTGAAAACGTGAGTGGTTGCTAAGGAATGTGCGCTAAGATTAGAAAATAACAATGATATTATTCCGGTTTATTTCCACAACCGAACCGTTTTGAAGCGCGTGAACGATAAGCAAAAGGTTTTTGTCGAAGAGATTCAGTAAGTTTTTACTACTGATGTTGCCGGTTGTTAGGTATAAAAGTTTGTAAGGCTCTTTGCGGGCGGTATAGCTATTATAAAAGTCCGCATCCTTTGAGATGACGACACGATTTTCGTTTATTGAAAGACGATTGATTTCGAGGTCATCGGTAATATTCTTGCGCGGTAAATCCAAAGTGTGAATTGCATCAAAACCACGCTTGGATAAAAAACGAGCCAGCGATTTCGGCAGTTGAGCATCAACAATAAACTTCATGCGACCAGACGGCTGACGCTTTTTACATCGGCGAGTTTAGCGGCGAAAAGCAGACAGGCTTGCAAATCCGCCTCTTCCAAATCTTCATAATCGGCGAGAATTTCCGCGTGGGTCATTCCCGAGGACATCAATTCGAGAATATTAACGACCGGATAACGCATTCCGCGAATAACAGGTTTGCCATGACACATATTCGGGTCAATCGTAATTCTTTTTAACAAATCGTTTTCCATAGCTCTTCTCAAACCAAATATAACACATAAAAATATCAAATTTTTGCTTAATCGAACCATTCGCTTTTATAGGCAATCCACCAGCACAGAAACAAAAGCGGAACGGTGCAGACAATTCCCCAGATGAGCGGCAGAATCACGTCCGCCAACAAGCCCAGAAACATAAAAGAAATCCAGAATACTTTGCGTTGCATAATTTCTCCGTTTGTATGATGACGCTGTTGACGGAAAATAACTTAAAAGTTTGGTGTGAGGCGTGAAGAAAACGATAAAAAATCTCCGGCTTAGATATTTATTTCGTCTTGCTTTGTTTTAACTCGGAATCAACCGCGTCAATCGCTAAAGCTAAATCGGCGACGATTCTGATTTCCTTGCGGTTGATGCGGCTGGCGAAATTGGCGGCTTCGGTTTTATTATCCTGCGCCAGAGTCGAAATCGCGCGGTATAAATTGTTGTTAATCGCCATTAGCGAAGCGACGTATTTTTTGTAGTTTTCGGTTTCGGGTTTGTCGTCCGCGTTTAAGGTCGGCAGCGCGTTTATCGCTTTGGCGGTGACGGCAGCAACTTCGGAAACCCGGTTCGGGTCGATTTGCTGCGCGGCGGAAATCAAACTGAGCAGATTGAAAAATTTTGTCTTGTCGTTGTCCGCTTTTGTCGTTAGCTTTAGGGATTCGTCGTAAGCGTCGAGCGCCGCGTTCGCGTCTTTTTTCTTGTCGAAATATAAAGCCAGACGGCGCAGCGTGTCGGCTTTTAACAACTTGTCGAGAAACTTTTTCACGGCGTAGCGGGCGGCTTCAGCGTCATCTTTACCGAGGGCTTGGATGGCGATGATGGTCAAGCGCTGGTCGTGATTACGCAGAAGAAATTCAGCCGACGGAAAACCGCTGCCCGATTTGTTTTCGAGCGACTTTTCGACTAAATCGACGGCAAGCTGAAACTTATTTTCCTTCACCGCCACCGTTTGCGCTCTGAGTAAAAAACCGAACTTATCCGCCCGGTTGCTCGTCTTTTCCGCTTCGGAAATCAAGGCGGAAAGTTGGTCGGCGCTCTCTTCGATTCGTTTATTCGCTTCCTGCGTTTCCCTGTTTTTCTGCGAAGTTCTGGTTGATAACACGCCTTTTAATGCGTCGGCTTCGGCTGATAATTCGGGCGCGTTGGCGGCAATGTCGGGCAAAACGGCGGCTAACAAATGGTCGGCGGCGAGAATATCATTGGCGTCAGTGCTTTGCAGCGCGTTTCTGCCTTTATTCAAAACGATTTTATAAAATTCGATGCGTAAATCATTCGGAACGAGCGTCGAACTAAAGTCACGCGCTCTCCAAAACAGAGCCTCCGCCGTGAAACTATTTCTGCCCGATTCTTCCAAACTTACTATTTCAGCCGGAATCGAAGCGAATTCCGGCGATTTTCTGTTTTGGAGAATTCCCATCACAGAATTGATAACGGATAAATCCTTCGCTCCGGCGAGATACCTTTTGATTTTCGCCGCCGCTATTTTATCGCCGCCTTCTTTTTCCAAAAGCGCGTCGATGGTCGATATATCTTCGGCATCTTCGACCGTATATTTCGCCCGCAGTTTTTTCGCCGTCTGCGGCGCGTTTGTTTCCAGAAGCGCGAACAAATCGGTTTTCAAAAAATCGGCGGCGGCGATTTCGTTCTTTTTATCATAAAACTCTTCGACGCCGCTGACAGCCAGTTGTTCGGCGCGTCCGGTGGCGTCTCTGCCGTCTTTCCAGAGCCACGCGGCAAGACGACTTTTGACGAAAACTCTGACGGCGGCAAAAGAAACGTCCTTCGCCTGATAATCGAGCTGGTCGGTAAGAATCTGCTTTTTGATGGTTATCGGCTGAGTATCGGGATTAGATTTTTCAATTGTTTTTTGCCCGAAAGCGTCGAAAGCGCAAAGCGCGGTTAAAATTAACAGGATTTTGATTTTCATATTCTTTTGCTTTTATTGAAGGAAAAATTACTCGAACCGTTTTCTTCACGCTGCCAGTTATCTTTTGTTGCGACGTTTGAAAAATTTTGAGAACTTCGGTTTTTCTATTCGACAATTTCGTCTAAAAACAACAAAACAAAAGAGGCGAGAATTATCTCACCTCTTTTGTTTTGTCATTTCGCAAAGAGTTTCGGTTAGAAATTCATCTGCACTGTGTTTGAAGCGGCTGAGATTTCACTGCCGCGAATAGAGCGTATGCGGTAAAGGAAAGTTCCTTTTTTTGCCGTCACGCTCCAGACGGTCGTGTTTGCCGCGACTTGTCCGATAGTCGAGAAAACCGCCGGTTTGCCGCTCTCGGCGCGTTCGACTATAAAGCCGGTTTCGTTAGCGGAATTGTCCTGCCATTTGAGCGCGACATTTCTTGAGGCGACAGTTCCGGTTAAATTCGATGGCGGAACGAGTATCGGCGGCATTGGTGTCGGATTCCGAAGCGGAGTTGGAACGGGTGTTGGAGTTGGCGTCGGCGTTACCGCGCCCGCGCCGATGACGAAAAGCGTGATACTTTGCACCGGAACAGTTGTCGTCATCGTGCCATTACTAAAGGTTGCGTCAGCCAGTCGAACGATTTGATTTGCCGAAGTCAACTGCCAGATTTGTGCCGCGCTGCCGCCGTTGTAATTTGCGATATTTACGTTGACTTGCGAGCCGGTCGTCAATTTATTAATAACCATTATGGTCAAAGCGTTATCCGATGAACGCACGGCGGCGAATGCCGAAACATTGTCGGGATTCGGGACGGTTACCGAAACGCTCGTATCGCCGAAGCCGGAATTATTTCCGTCAAAGTTGCGATACATTTGCATCGCTTTAAAGGTCGGCGTCGTAGCGTCGGGCGTTGTCCAGCGCGTTGCCATATCCACTCCTTCGCGCCCCAATATTCCGTAAATATCGGCTTGCGCCGTCGCGCCGTTGATATGATTTTCCGCGCCCCAATTATATTCGGTCAAACCGATTTTCGTGTTCGGGTAATACTGCGCGACCCAATTTTTCATTCGCGGAACGAGCTGCACTTTGTCATTTATCCAGGATTCATCCGTGTAATTTACGTCCCACAAAGAGCGCGTCGAACGATTGCGCCGCAACTGCATCGCGGAAGAAACGTCGTTGCCGAACTCGCCGCCCTGCGGATAATAATGCAAGGTGAAAAAGTCTAAAAGGCGAATTCCGCGCGTCGTTTCGTCCGCTTTGAATTGCTGAAGCAGCCACGGCGCGTAATCCATATTGCCGTGCGCGGCGCGGTCGGGAAACGTCCAATTGTGCGTCGGCGCATACCATTGGTCATAACCCGAATAACGATAGCCGTCCCAACCCCATTCTTCCGGTCCGACGATTTGCGCCGAAGCGTCGACCGATTTTATCATCGCGGCGTAATCGCGCATTTTGCTGAAAATTTCATCCATCGTCGCGCCCTGCGGTTTTACGTCGCGGTGCGTCGAATGCCACAAAGAATACTCGTTGTCGAGAATGTAATAACGCAACCCGCCGTTTGTCGCCGCTCCCCAACGTCCGGTGAGATGCTGAATCCAGCTTTGTTGAAATGCGACGCTGTTCGGAACGTTCGCATCGTTCGGGTCGTTTCCGGCAACGTTTTGTCCGTTCGTCCAAATGCCGTTTCCCGCGTCCGGAAACCATTGCCAATCGTTTCCTGTTTGCGCCCCATATTTGCTGATTGAAAAACTTGCCAGCTTTTCACGATTCGCGCCGACTTTGGCAATCCAATCAACCATCGGAACGGTGAGCATCGGTTGAGCATTAGCATTCTTAGAATTTTGGATAAATGTGTCGCCGACTTCGCCTGCCTGGTTGGAAAAAGGAATACTCTCGAAATAATAATCATTGCCGCGATTATCGGCGTTTTGCTGCCAGTTGTAACGCGAAGTGTTGTTGCCGCCCGAACGATTCAAAGGAGCGTTCAAAGCCTGAAGCTGTGCAGTCGTCGCGTGCGCCACGCCGTAGATTTGCGGGTTGATGGCGTGACGATTTAACGCCGCGTCAACCGAAATCGTTGTCGCGCCCGAAGGCGTCGGTGTCGGCGAAGTTCCCGCGACGAGCGAAATGTCGTCAACGTAATAAACAGGCTGCGTCGTGCCGCTCGTGTCTTGAATCCAAAAACCGTCAATCGTCGCCGAAGCAACGCCGAGCGATGCGAGCGAAACGGTTACTTGCTGCCAGGAGTCAGCTGTCGGCAAAGGTAAGGCAACCGCAGTTTGCGCCGTTCCATTGACCAGCGCCTGAACCTGAAGCCTTTGCCCGCCGGAAGTTCCGCCGTGAATCCAGAAACTTAAATTCGTGTAACCGCCGGTCGAAAATGCGGCGTGATGCAGATAAAACGCTTGCCATGCGCCCGAATTAACGCTCGTCGAAGCAGAACCGGCGTGAGCCGGATTCGCGTTACTTAAATTTGTTGTCGCCCAACTCCAATTTTCCCAGCCGTTCTGCAAAGAATCGGTGTAAATCGTTTGCCCGCTCTGTGCCTGACTTTTTAATGAAAAGAAAAGGACTATAAAAAACGCGAGCAGCAAAAACAAGTTTCTAGTAAAACGAAATACACTATGAAACATTAAAAATTCTCCTTCGATTTGTTCGGATATTATTTTCTGCTAACGCGCAAACAGGCGGGAAGCGTTGATTGTTATTTATAAATTATCACAATCGAGCGAAGAATAAAAGATGTTTAACGGGACTTTTTCTATTTGATTTTAGCGTTGACATTTGTGTCTGCTTCAATTGTTTGAATTTCGTTTTCGACAACTTCCCTTTCGTGTTTCTGTTCTTTGCGAAAGGAATACAGATAGATGACGATGGCGGCGTTAAAAATCAAAATTCCGGCGCGGGTGAACGTCGGTTTATGAATGAGTTCGTAAATTTCAATCGGAATATAAACCAAGCCGGAAATTATCGCCACCCATTCCGCCCACGCTCGAAGACGCCATAAACCGTAGGCTTCGACAAGTTGTTTGGTCGCGTAGACAAGCGCGATGAAGAAGAAAATCTTGATGTTTGAAGGATTTAATTTGGTGATTGTTTCGACGATGCGATGCGCGAGCCGACCTTCCGAATTGAGATGCAAAAACCCGATTAAATCTTCGGCAAAATCGACTATATCGCGGTTAATCAGAGACAGCAGACCGAAACCCGCGACTAAACCGACGATGCCTTTGGCTGCTTCATAAATAGCGATGGCGCGAATTCCGCTTTTAGCCGCTGGTTTCATCCGTTAAGCATAACAAGTTTTCACCGATTTATCGCTAATCGTGAACCGTCGGCGCGTCCGAATGCGGCACGAAACATTGGCGGCAGCGCGCTTCGTATTTGTCGCTTGCGCCGACTTCGACTCTTTCGGTCGAATCGGAAGTTCGCTGTGAATAATTCGCGGTGTTTCCGCATTTGACGCAGATGGCGTGAGTTTTCGTGATAAATTCGGCGATTGAGAGAAGCTGCGGCATCGGCTCAAAAGGTTTTCCCGTGTAATCCTGGTCGAGTCCGGCGATGATGACGCGCTTGCCGCTGTTGGCGAGTTCGTTGACGGCTCGGATGATTTCCATATCGAAAAACTGTCCTTCGTCAATGCCGACGACCTGTGTTTCTTCTTCAATCTGCGCGAGAATTTCCCTCGCCGTCATCACGGGTTTTGAAACGTGCGTCATTCCCGAATGCGAAGCGATTTGCTCAATCGAATAACGATTGTCAATTTTCGGTTTGAAAACCTGAACTTTTTGGCGGGCAATTTGAGCGCGGCGCAGTCTTCTAATCAATTCTTCGCTCTTGCCCGAAAACATCGAACCGACGATAACCTCTATCCAACCCGCGCCGTTGTGCCGGATTTTACGGCGTTCCTCCGTATTGTCGAACGCAAATTCTTCAACCATTTTTTCTATGATTTTCCTTATGATGATTTTTGAAACGCTAAGATTATCACAAAACCACCGGCGCGACAAAAAGAATAAATCAGTCGAATAGACACTGCGGAAAACCAATAGAAAAAAGAATGAATCTTAAAATCATCTGTGATAATCTGAGTTTATCCGGGGCTGATTTTTCTTAAATCCGATGTCGCTGAAAATTTGTCCAAAATGCAAGCGTCCGTTTATGGCAACGGCGGAATTTTGCCCGCATTGTCCCGAGCCTTACACCTGGAATCAGGAATCCTGGGCAAATATAGGTTGTCTGTTGGCGATGATTCTGCCGCTGTTTTTGATGATTTTCTTTTGGCTTTTTCTTTTTCTCGGAGTATTTTTCAGATAGTTTTTTAGCCACGAACAAACACGAAAGGACACGAAATAAAATTAAATTATTTTCGTGTCCTTTCGTGTTTGTTCGTGGCTAATTTCCCTTTTTCTTATCTGTGGTTTGCGATTCAATACCTACCAAACTCACCGCGATTGCGTCAATAATTCTCGAACTATCATTTTTGCGCGTTATATTATTGCTGATAATTGCAAAAGCGAAAATTTCGCCTTCGGATGTCTGCGCGTAGCCTGCCAGAGAATTGACATAAGTTATCGAGCCGGTTTTGGCTAAAACTTTTCCCTTTACTCGTCCGAGTCTTCCACCCAGAGTTCCGTCGGTTGCCGCAATCGGCAAAGATTGTTCAAAAACATCTGCAAAATTTGACTGCGCGGCATAAACAAGCGCCCGACCGAACGCTTCGGGCGTGATAAAATCGAGCCTCGACAGTCCCGAGCCGTCGTGAATTTGAATTTCATCGGCGGCGACATTTCTTCCAATCAGCCATTTTTTGACGACCGCCGCTCCTGCCGCGTCGTCGCCGCGAACTTCCTGGATTTGTCGGCTTTCATCCGGCGCTTCCGAGCCAAATTTTTTACCCAAAGTTCGCAAAATCAATTCAGCGTAAATGTTCACCGAATGTTTGTTCATCCGATAGACGATTTCCGCCAGAGTTTTGCTGTCAACCGAAGCTAGTTCGACGCTGTTTGCGGCATCTAATTTATTTTCCGATTGCCAATCGACAGATTTAGCCGTGCCGTCAATCGTAATTCCGCGTTTTTCTAAAAATTCTTTAAAGGTTTTCGCTGTCCACAGCGCGGGATTGTGAACGGCAATTCGTCCCGACGCTTTGTCCCCGTTTCCCCAGACGTAAACTTCGTTGTCCGCCAACCCGCGCTTGATACCGAAGGCTTCGGTTTCGCCCGGCTGCGTCGGTTTTAGTTCGCCTTGAATGTGCAAATAATCGGTCGAAGGCGTCGGCTTGCCGTCCTGCATATAAACGCCTGCTTGATTTTCCCGAAAAGTCAACGCGCTCGCTTCCGCGCCGTAATGCCATTGCAAATCGTTCCACGTCCAGCCGTCGCCGATTGTGTCGCCTTTGAAAAAACTGTCATCGCCGACGACGCTGCCTTTGATATGTTTTAAACCTTTTGACTGGAGCTGATTTGCTAGATTTTCTAAATTTTCACCGTCAAAATCCGGCGCGCCTTCGCCGTAAATCGTTAAATCGCCGTCTAAAGTTCCGTCTTCGATTTGCTTGTTTGAAAATACTTTTGTCTGCCAGCGAAAATCCGCGCCGAGTTTGTCTAAAGCGACGATTGACGTGAGAGTTTTTTCGATTGACGCCGGATTAAAAAGTTTTCGGGCGTCGAGTCCGCAAACGACGCGCCCGTTTTTTAAGCTAACGGCAATCACGCCCCAACGCGCGTTGGCAAATTCGCTCTGTTCGATTGTTTGATTGATTTTTTCGCATAGCGCGGTATCTTTCGGCTCTTTGGAAACTTCGAGCGGTTTTGCGAGATTGACGTTCGGTGTGGAAATTTCAAAAGCAGTTTCGCCTGAATTGTGAAAATCTGAATCCTGAGAAATCTCGGATTGCCTATTTTCGTTTCTCGAAAAACAAGCGCTCAGTATTAAAAAGGAGAACAAAAAAGCGGCGAGCAAAAATCTCCGTTCTTTAACAATTTTCTCGCCTTGCGCTGTTAATTTAACTTTTTTCATTGGCTGTAAAACTATCATTTGCCAAAAAATTTCGCGTCGCTCGAAGAACTTCTTCGACGCCGATTTGGTTGAGCGTTCCGCTTTTAATAACGCAGAGTTTTTCGGTGAGCGGCAAATAAGTTATCGGCGCGTGCTGCTGCGAAAGTATCACGACGAAAGCTCCGACAACCGCGCCGAGATGAACCGCGCCCGTATCGTTACTGACTAAAACCTGTATTTTCGACAACGCAGCCGCAAATTGCGCGAGTGTCAGACGGTCGAAAACGATTGTCTCCGGCGGAAATTTCTCTTCTATTTCCGCACGCATATTTTCTTCTTCGGGTCCGAGAAAAACGATTGTTTGTAAATTTTCCTGCCGCGTCAAAATCTTTGCCAACTGCGCGAAATTTTCCAGGCTCCAACGCCTGCCGGGATGTCCCGCGCCGGGGAAAAGTCCGACGAGTTTTTTCCCTTCGCAGTGACGCTCGCGCAAAAGATTTTCTATCGTTTCAATATCTTTTTTCGGCGGATGAATTCGCACGAAGCGTTTCCCGTTTTCGTTTTCGAGCGGCGTAATCAAACTCAAATCGCGCAAAAGGTTTTCGACCGTTTCGATGTCGGAGCGCGGCGGGCGCGGCTCGACAAAACGTTGGATATTCTCGATGCCGAGCGGCGAGAGAACTCTCAAATAATACTCAGTGAGGTGTTTATTTTTGTCTTCGAGCGGCGGTTTCGGCTCGAAACGCGCCAGAAAATCAAGCGAGCGATTTTCACGATTGGCAAAAAGTCTGTGTTTCGCGCCCGACAAAAATCCGAGCAGATTTGTTTCGTAGAGGCTGTGCAGGTCGATAATAAAATCGAATTTGCGGCGGCGGATATCTTTAACGAGCTTGAGGATTTCCTTGATTGACCATATTTTCGGGCTGTCCCGAAGCCGCACACGGTCAACCGCGATTTTCTCGTCGACAAGACCGGTTATCTCGATTATTTCCGCGCTCGCTTTTCCGACGAGCGCCGTAATTTTCGCGTCGGGAAACCTTTCCCGGATGATACGCAAAGCGGGAAGGCTCAAAACGACATCGCCGAGCTGACCGAAATTGACGACTAAAATGTTCTGCGGGTTAAAATTCAAGATTTAGGATTCAGGATTCAGAATTCAAGATTAAAGACTAAACAAAAATTTTAACCTTTTGAATAAAGGATTATCAATGTGAGATTTTAATCCTGAATCCTGAATCCCGCTATTTTTGCCGCAAATCTCTGCCCGTCATCTCGACAGGCTTTTCGATGCCTAAAATTCCCAGAATCGTCGGCGCGACATCTTCGAGCGCGCCGCCGTCGCGTAGTTTAAAGTTGTCGGAGTATTCGTCAACCAGATGAAAAGGCACAGGATTAATCGTGTGTGCATTGTTCGGCTCGCCCGTCAATAAATCAGCCATTTCCTCGCAATTTCCGTGGTCTGAGGTGATTATTGCAATTCCGTTTAAGGCTTTGATTTTTTCGACTATTCCGCCTAAGCAAGTATCCACAAACTGCACGGCTTCGATGGTTTTTTCTAAATTTCCCGTGTGCGCTACCACGTCCGGCGCGGCGAGATTGATAATGAAAACATCGTTTTCGCCCGCGTCTAAACTGCGCAATAATTTATCTGTAACCTTGAAGCATTGCATTTCAGGTTGAGCTTCGTGGATAGAATTTTTGAGCGACGGAACAAAAACGCGCTGCTCGCACGCGTGTTCGAGTTCTACTCCGCCGTTCAAAAAATACGTTAAGTGCGCGTATTTTTCCGTCTCCGTGACGCGGCAATTCAAAACGCCGTTTTCGGCAAAGACTTTCGCCATCGCGTTAACTTCGCTTTCACGTCTGAAGGCGACAGGAACATCCAGTGTGCGGTCATATTCGGTGAGACAGACAATTTCGATTTTCGGTTTGCCAAAACTCGTAAACTCGACCGAATCAGCGGTTAGAGATTTGACGAGCTGGCGCATTCGGTCGGGGCGATGGTTGAAAAATACGACGACATCGCCGTCTTTGATGCTCGCCACCGGAACGTCCGGTTTTTCCTCCAAAATTATCGGCTGGATAAATTCATCCGAGATGCCGCGCAAAAACGAACTGTGAATCGCCGTTACCGCGTCCGACGCGCGTTCGCCTTCCGAATGAACCAGCATCGTGTAGGCGCGTGCCGTGCGCTCCCAATTCTTGTCTTTGTCCATCGCATAATAACGCCCGCAAAGCGTGGCGATTCGACCGACGCCGATGTCCGCCAATTTTATCTCCAACGCTTCGACGTAAATGTCAGCCGTGCGCGGCGCAACGTCGCGTCCGTCCAAAATCGGGTGAATGAACACATTCCTGATGCCTTCATTTTTCGCCATTTTAATCAGCGCAAACAGATTTGCGGGCGAAGAATGAATGTCGCCGTCGGACAATAAACCGATTAAATGCACCGCCGAATTAGCGGCTTTTGCTTTTGCAAAGGCGTCTTTCAGGATTTTATTTTCAAAAAACTCGCCTGTTTTTATAGCATTTGAGATATTGGCGACATCGGTTTGAACGATTCGCCCCGCGCCGATATTCAGATGTCCGACTTCGGAATTCCCTGCCGCATCGGGCGTTAAACCGACACGCGAACCCGAAGCCGCGAGCAGAGTGCGCGGGTAATTTTGTGAAATTTCGTCATAAAAAGGCGTGTGCGCCAGAGCAATGGCATTGCCCTCTTTTTTCGGCGAATATCCCCAACCGTCAAGAATTATCAGCGCGAGCGGTCTCTTCCGTCCATTGTTCATATCCGTTCCAAATCCAAAACTCCAACTTCCGAATTTAAATTTCAACATAAAATTGCGTTCTTCATTCAGAAAATCTCAAATTTCAAATTCCAGATTCCATATTAGCGTTTTATAATTTGAAATCTGGAATGTTAATAAGCATTCGGCGCAGTTTTTTCCATCCAGCGAACGGGAAATTTCAATTCCGCAAAACCAAACTTTTCATAAAGCGCGTGCGCGTCTTTAGTGGCAAGAATCCAGCGGCGGAAACCTTGCAAATCAGGATGATTTATTATCACGTCCATCAGCCATTTGCTCAAGCCTTGCCCGCGAAATTCTTCCAATATGAAAACATCGCCGATGTAAGCAAACGTCGCGTAATCGGTTACGACACGCGCGAAGCCGATTTGTTGTCCGCCTCGGTAAACGCCGAAAGGCAAGGAATTTTTTATCGCGGTTTCCGTTTGTTCGCACGCCCGTTCTTTCGCCCAGTAAGATTCTTCGGATAAAAATTTGTGAATCGCGTCAATTTGCAGACGATTTCGGTCTGTGCTGATTGTAAATTCGCCGTTTTGCCAATCGGTTTGCATAAAATTATTCCGTTTGAAACCGCGCTTTGCAATTCGGGCATTCAATCATTTTTTTCCTGCCGCTAATCGGAATCGTCGGGACAACGAAAAACAGCGTGATAAAATTCATTCCTGTTTTTTCGACGAACTGTGCGAGCGTTCCGCATTGGCTACAACGAATTGTTTCCGCTGTTTTCTGTGAACCCCACGTGATAAATTTTGTGCCGATGACAAGAAACATATTCAGATTGACGGTTTCAGATATTTTAAGCCGATTATAAACTTAAAATCGTCAAGATTATAGGTTACAAGCGTCAAATCATTTTCAATCGCAGTTGCGGCAATCAAAGCGTCGGCGAGCAACAATCCGTGCGAATTTGAATAAACGTCAATTAAGTTCACCGCTTGTTTTGAAATGTCCGGCGTGATGTGCAAAAGCGGAAAGTTGGCAAGATACTTTTTTATTTTGTGTTTTTCCCGGTTGGATTTCGAGCCTTGAATACATTCGACATAAACGATTGCGTCAACGGCTGCATTCAGACTCTCGACAAAACTTTTAACCGGCGCATTTCCTCTAAAAACTTGCGAGAAAATATTGGTGTCAATCGAATGGTCAATCATATTTTGCCATTATTGCGGTCGCGTATCCGCCGCGCGATTTCTTCCGCCGATTCAGGTCTGTCCGCCCAAATACCGAGAATCGCGTCACCGTCTTCCTTCAAGCTGTTGCGGCGCGGCGGCACAATGGCGGGCGTTTCCGGCGGATTAGAGTTTTGCTCCAAATCGCGCAAAAGTTTTTCGCCGAACGCCGAATCTTTAACACTAAAAGACCGATTCACATTTTGTGGTATTTCGATAACTACTTGCCCCATAAAATCTCCTTTCGCCGTTATTTTACCACAGAAGTTTTGGAGTAATTGATAAAGAAATTTTCGATTTCCGTTTTTGACGCGAGGCGAATAATCTTTTTTGTGTCCTTAAATTGTTTTAATAACTCTTCGACTTTCGGCTTAGAGCGTTTCGGATAATCCCAAATCCATTTGAGAAACTTGAGAAACTCCAAATCAATTTTTTCCGCACAGCCTTCTGCCATATCAGGACGACTGCTTCCCTTGTAAAACAGAGATCTTTTAATTACCCGTCGAACGCAAGTTGTGCGCGGCAAATCTAGAAAAATCACGGTATCGCAAAAGTAGATTCTAATCTCCAGTGTGCCGCTATAGTTGCCGTCCATTATCCAGGAATCTTTTTTTACCAAATTTTCAATCGTCTTTTCCCACTCGTCTTTCGGTGTTTCAACCCAATTCGGCTGCCAGTAGACTTTATCCAGATGAATCGTTTCGATGCCTGTCAATTTGTGAAGTCGGAGAGCAAAAGTAGATTTGCCCGCGCCGCTTGAACCAATGATTAGAATTTTCTGCATTCGCTTTTTTACGAAAAATTTTCATCATTGTTCGTGCCATTTGCGAAGCAATTCTGTTTCTCTTTCGCCGTCAATTCCCGCTTTCATCCGGTCGCTGTTTGTTTTTCGCCAGGCGAGCGTATCTTGAATCGTGTCGCACAAAGGTCGAAAGCTCAAGCCTTTTTCCAGTGCCTTACCGATATTTGCCGACAGAAAACCTTGCGCTTCTTTCACCGATTCGGCAAGATACAAAGGCATCTCGCTCCATTCTCCAACTTTTTCGCGCTTCAAAAAATTTTCGTCAACCCAGGTAAAATTAGCGTCGCTGCCGCTCACCCGTTTGATTTCTTCGAGCATCTTTTCCATTGTCAATTCAAACGGTTTGCCCGTCGCGTTGTAAATTCCGCTCTGCTTGTCTTCAATCATTTTGATAATCCATTCGGACAAATCGCGGGCATCAACAAATTGCACAAAACGCTGCGGAGTTCCGGGCGCGAGAACTTCGCCGCCTTTCGCCACGCGCATTACCCAATATGTAAAACGGTCGGTCGTGTCGAACGAGCCGACAATCAAACCGGAACGCACGATTAAAGTTTTGTCGGAAAAAACATCTTGTGCTTCCTGCTCGCACAGAGCCTTCAACGCGCCATACATATCTTCAAGCACGACGGCGGTAATTTCGCCTTTCGCGTCAATTTTATTTGCTTTAACTTTTTGCTCTTCAGTTAAAACTGCAAGCGGCACGTTTTCATCATAATCGGAACTGCTGAAATCGGCGTAAGCCGAAATACTGGAAATGAAAACGTATTGTCCGACGGAATTTTTCAACTGTTCCACCGACGCTTTCACCGTTTGCGGCAAATAACCGCAAGTATCAATCACCGCATCCCAATTTTGATTTTTTAATTTGTCTAAATCATCGTTTCTATCGCCGAAAATTTCCTTGACGTTTTCAATTCCTTCAGACGAATGTCTGCCGCGGTGAAAAAGTGTAATTTCGTGATTGCGCTTTTGAGCAGCCGTAACTAAATGCCGACCTAAGAATTTCGTGCCGCCTATTATTAGAATTTTCATAAAAAATTTTAGCCACGAACAAACACGAAATAGCACGAATAGAAAAACAATTTATGATTATTTATTTTTCGTGGCTTTTCGTGTTTGTTCGTGGCTAATTCTAATTTTTAATTTGATAAAACGCTTTTCGTCCCAAATACCGCGCCGAATCGCCCAAATCTTCTTCAATTCGCAAAAGCTGATTATATTTCGCAATCCGGTCGCTCCGGGAAAGCGAGCCGGTTTTGATTTGTCCGGCGTTTGTCGCAACCGCTAAATCGGCGATAAACGAATCTTCCGTTTCGCCCGAACGATGCGAAATTACCGCCGTCATATTATTTGTTTTGGCTAGTTCGATAGCGTCTAAAGTTTCCGTTAAAGTGCCGATTTGATTGACTTTTATCAAAATCGAATTCGCCGCCGCTTCGTCAATTCCCTTTTGCAGAAATTTCACGTTCGTGACAAATAAATCATCGCCGACGAGCTGAATTTTTTTGCCGAGCTGTTCGGTAATTTTTTGCCAGCCGTCCCAATCGTTTTCCGCCATTCCGTCTTCGATGGAAATTATCGGATATTTTTCAGTCCAATCAGCCCAATACGCAACCATTTCATCTGAAGACAATTGGCGTTTGTCGGATTTTTTGAAAACGTAATTCGTGCCGTCGAAAAATTCGCTTGCCGCCGGGTCGAGCGCGAGCATTATGTCTTCGCCCGCCGTGTAACCGGCTTTTTCGATGGCTTCGAGAATCGTTTCAATCGCTTCTTCGTTCGATTTCAAGTTAGGCGCAAAACCGCCTTCGTCGCCGACGCTCGTCGCGTAACCGCGTTTTTTCAAAACGGATTTTAAGTTGTGAAAAATCTCCGCGCCCGCGCGTAATGCTTCGGAAAAACTCGCCGCGCCGACGGGCATAATCATAAATTCCTGAAAATCTACATTGTTGTCGGCGTGCGCGCCGCCGTTGATAATATTCATCATCGGAACGGGCAAAGTTTTCGCATTCGCGCCGCCGAGATAACGGTAAAGCGGCAATTGCAAAAATGCGGAAGCGGCTCGCGCTACGGCAAGCGAAACAGCCAATAAAGCGTTTGCGCCCAGATTGGATTTATTCGGCGTTCCGTCCAGGCTAATTAATGTTTCGTCAATCAAAGTCTGGTCGAGCGCGTCGAAGCCTTCCAATTCGTATGAAATTTTTTCATTGATATTTTCGACCGCTTTCAAAACGCCTTTGCCCAAATATCTTTTATCATCGCCGTCGCGCAATTCGACGGCTTCATTTTCTCCGGTTGACGCGCCCGATGGCACTGCGGCGCGTCCCAACTCGCCCGATTCCAAAACGACTTCAGCTTCGACCGTCGGGTTTCCGCGTGAATCCAAAATCTCGCGCGCCCGAATTTCTTCGATTAAACTCATTATGTATAAAACTCCGATATAAAATTTTTGAATTACTGCACGGTTAATTTAACTTGAATTTGTGGAAAAAACAAAAATCTCGAATGTTATTCGTCAGGCTCGAAATCGTATTTTGCAGTTCTTCAGAAATATCAGTTTAACGGCAGTTCGGGATAAGAAACGATAGCCGCAAGAAGGCGCAAAAAGCACAAAAAGATTTTCTGCCATTCCATTTTGTGCCTTTTGCGCCTTCTTGCGGCGATTATTTTCCTGATTTTGTTTATCCCGAACTAAGGTTAGTTTATGCTTTGGCAGGATTAAAATTTCTTTTAATTTCAGTGAGAGATAAATTTGTTTTTATGGATTCGGTCGCGCAGGGCAAGCGGCAACCGTCGCTTTTTTGATATGAACGGGTTTTGTCGGCTTGTCTCCATCGACAGGCATTTTGTTGATAGTTTCGACGACCTCCATTCCGCCGATGACGCGCCCGAAGGCGGCGAAGGTTCCGTCGAGGTGACGCGCTTCGCCGACGAGAATAAAAAAGTTGGTCGTCGCGCTGTTCGGCGTGTCCGAACGTGCCATCGAGACGATGCCGCGGTCGTGTTTGATTTGGTTCGGTTCGTCGGGAACGTGGCGATTAGCGCGTGCGGAGAGTTCCGGCGTAAGTTTCTCGCGCGTGCCGAGATTGCCGCCCTGCACGATAAAACCGGGAACGACGCGGCTGAAAGTCGTCGTATCGAATGCGCCCGTTGCAGCAAGATTTAAAAAACTTCGCACTGTTTCGGGCGCGCTTTCGGGAAACATTTCCAGCCGGATGATGCCCGCTTCCGTGTCAAACTCGACGCACTTTGCCGTCATCGTCTCGACCGTCGCTTTTTCAAACGGTTCGGACGCGGATTTAATCGGCGAGACCGGACGTTGATTGGTTTTCTTCAAATCTTTCGGCGCGACAACTTCAATCTTTTTGTCCGCCGGTTTGCTCTGCGCACTCGCCGCAACAACCGGCACGGCTAAACAAAGAGTTGTTAAAATTAGAGTCTTCAGCATTTCAGTTTTTACGATTTTTCCATTCGCACTTTTAAAATGCGGCGTTTATCTACCTTTTCGACGTGGAAAACATGACCGTTGAACCGCACCGTTTCGCCTTCGTTTAAGATTTCTCCGGCTTCGCTGAGCAGGAATCCGGCAACCGTCGTGTAAGCTTCCGACGCTGGAATTTCCAAATCGAGGCGGCGATTCAAATCTCTGACGGCAAGTCCGCCGTCCAGAATGAAGCTGCCGTCAGATTGTTCGCGGATTTGTTCGTTGGTTTCTTCGTCGTGTTCGTCTGAAATATCGCCGACGATTTCTTCCAAAAGGTCTTCGAGCGTGATAATTCCTTCGACGCCGCCGTGTTCGTCGACGACAAAACCGAAGTGCGACTTTGCCTGCTGCATCTGCCGCAAAACGTCTTCGAGCCGCGCCGTGTCAACGACATATAACGGTTTTTTCAAAACTCTCTCCATCTTGAAAAACTTCGGACGCAAAAGCAGATATTGCATCACGTCTTTGCTGTGAATCACGCCTAAAATATCGTCGAGCGAATCCCGATAGACGGGCAGACGCGAATAACCGTGGCGGCGAAAAGCTTCCGCGATTTCTTCGAGCGTCGAGGTCGCGGGAATTGCCATAATTTCCGTGCGCGGAATCATCGCTTCTTTGACGGTCGTCTCGGAAAAATCAAAAACCTGATTGATAAGTTTTCGTTCTTCTTCGTTGAGATGACCGCTTTCGTGCGAGAGCGTAACGAGTTGGCGAATTTCTTCTTCGGTGTAAATCGAAGCGTGGTCGAGCGTCGATTTCAGACCGAGAAGTCTGCCGATTGCGCCGCCCGCCAAATTAAAAATCCACAAAACGGGCGAAAAGATTTTGGCAAAAAGCTCGAGCGGACGCGCGGCAATCAAGGCGAAAGATTCGGCTTTTTCCAACGCAAACATCTTCGGCACAAGCTCGCCGAACGTAACGTGCAAAAATGTAATAATTGAAAAAGCAATCGCAATCGCAATAACCTGCCCGGCATAGACAATTGTTTCTTGAGTTGCAAATCTTTCGGCGAGCGGTTCGAGAATTCTGGAGATGGTCGGCTCGCCGAGTCTGCCGAGCGCGAGCGAAGCCAAAGTTACGCCGAGTTGAACGGCGGAAATAAAAAGCGTCGGATTGTTGAGCAGACGCAAAACCGATTGGGCGCTTTTGCTGCCGTCCGCCGCTTTTGCTTCGATTCGCGTTTTACGAACGGAAACCAGCGAAAATTCCGAAGCTACGAAAAATCCGTTCAGCAGGACGAAGAGAAAAACCAGTGAAAGATTGGTAATTACTTCCGTTAATGAGATTGCAGCGACTGTTTCTCCGTTAAAAAGAAAGAAAAGTAAAATGCTACCAGCAGGGTCGTCCATTTTTTAACTCTTGATTTCGAGTGAAAATTTCCTTAAAAAAATCAAAATCTAACTTTTGACATTATAACACGAAAGATTTTTGCTTAAAAACAAGTCTTTTTACGTGCAATACTGCCGCTTTGCCAAGGTTTTTCTATCGCTCGCGCCAATAGACATCCAAAATATCTTCAATCAAAAATTGGCACGAGCCGCAGCCGCCGCCCGCGTTGCAAGCGTCGGTAACTTCTTCGACTGTTTCAAGCGAGTTCTCCTTTATCAAATTTTCAATCGTCTCTTCGGAAACACCGAAACAAGTGCAAATCAGAGCCTTTTCGCCGGTGAATTCCTCGATTTGAAAAGCGCGAAAATCAGCAAAAGCGTCTTGAAGAGTTTCAAGGCACAAATCCAAACAATGTCTGCGATGATTGGCAAATTGTCCGAGTTCGCTTTCAATCGCATCCTGCAAAACGCTTTTATCCAAAACGTGAATCTCGTTTAATTTTTCCCCGACAATTCGCTCCGTCAAAACCTCTGCCGCTGCAATTAAATATCCGCAGCCGTTGGTTTTAAACTTTGCTTCGACAATTTCCTTTGAATCCTTTTCAATCCGCAAACTAAATCGCAAAACCGCGCCGCAAACAAAAGTCGCGTTTGTTCCGACCGCATTTGCGCCCGTCGCGCCGCCGACATTTTTCGGTTCGTGAAATCTTTCGGTGATTTTTTCAGGGTAAAATTTATTCACAGACGAACACAGACTAGCACAGGTAAAAACCCGATTAGAATTTCTCTCAAATTCCGACAGCTAAATTTTTCAGTATGGTAAAATTTTTGTAATATAAAAACTGTGAGATTTTTAGCCTTTTGCCTTTTGCCCTTTACCTTTTGCCTTGCCCTAGCGTGTCGTCCTGCCGCCGCGCCGGTTTCGGTTTCAAACAAACCCGTTTCAATCAACAACATTCCGCAAACAAATCTGCCGCTTCCGCCGAGCAAAAACATTGAAAATTTAGGCTGGACGCTTTTTGACGGCAAGGCTCAGACACTCGGTGATTACAAGGGGAAAGTTGTCGTATTAGATTTTTGGGCGACTTATTGCAAGCCGTGTCTGGAAGAAATTCCACATCTTGTCGAGATGCAAAACAGATATGCGGATTTGAAAGTCGTCGGTTTGCACGTCGGCGGCGAAGATGACGTGCGGCAAGTTCCCGCGTTTGTCGAAAAATTAAAAATTAATTACCCTTTGGCGTATCCAGAGCAGGAACTGACCGATATTTTGCTGGGAAATAACAATGCTATTCCGCAAACCGTCGTTTTTGACCGCAACGGAAAACCTATAAAAAGATTTGTCGGGTTTGACGAAATTATAAAAGCGGAACTAGACGAAGCAATCGAGCAAGCCGTGAAACAATGAAGGACGAAACCTCAAACAAACCAACAAAAACCCAGACGCTTGAACAAATCTCTTCCGGCGGCGTGGCATTTCGCGCAAACGATTCAGGCTATGAAATCGCAATCATTTCCGTCAATCCGAGCCGGCGCTGGCAACTGCCGAAAGGCTTGGTTGACGCGGGCGAAACGCCCGAAACGGCGGCATTGCGCGAAGTGCGCGAAGAAGCCGGAATCGAAACCGAATTGCTATCGAAAATTGAAACAATCGAGTATTGGTATGTCGGCGACAACCGCGGCGAGCGCGTGCGGTTTCATAAATTCGTGCATTTTTTCCTGTTGAAATATCTGAGCGGCGCGGTCGAAAATCACGATTTTGAAGTTGCCGAAGCGCGTTGGGTTCGACCCGAACAAGCATTAAAAATGTTGGCGTTTAAGAGCGAAAGAGAAATTGTCGAGAAAGCGGTGAAATTGATACCGGAATTTTTAGAGAAATTGCAGTAAAATTTGAGACGCATTCGTTCAATCATCTTAGAAATTAAATAACAAAAACATTACGCGGCGGTAGTGGGTCAGTTCGAATTCAAAGGCAACTCAATGGACAGCGGGTATCTTCAGATTTGCGGAGCAGATCCGATAACTTTAACCACACTTTCCGCGTTCCGCGTCAGGTGTGGACAGGTCGAAAAAGTGGCTGAAGCGTGTTTATCACGCGATATGCCGCATGTTTTACATGCTCCCTAGTCTTAAGACGACCGTGCCACACGTTCCGGCTTTGCCTCCACGTATGGTTAAAGTTAGGTTCGTGCTTCGCACAACAGGTGTTTTGAACCCGATAATGAGTAGTTTCGGAAGAAATAAAAAAAGGCTGCGTGAAAACGCAGCCTTTTTACCCGATTTATTGGTCCGGAGTTGGTGACGGTGTCGGTGTCGGCGTTGGTGGATACCAAACGGAACACGGCGTTGAATGCTGAGTCGGATTTCCCCCGGAGCCAAAATGGAAACAAACATTCCCAAAGTTCAAGCCGCCCCGGTCCTCGCTGCCGACCGTTCCGATGTAACCGCGAAATCCCTCTTCGTTAGGTGCGGGACCGGTTTGCTCCCAAAATACACCCGGCTCGGTCGCAGGATCCGTAAAAATCGAGTCCTCGCTGATTAGGTATTGCGCTCCGATCGGCACGGTCAAACTCCAATTTCCCGATTCGTCCGTCAACACGTACGTTTGGGTCGTAACACCCTCGCCGTCAGTAAGGTTCACCAAGATCTGCACACCTTTAACCGGAAGTTCGCCTGCATCAAACAACGCATTTCTATTTCCATCGTAGTACTTCTTTCCGCTTAACACTGAAGTAGTGTCGCAATCGGGACAGGGTGTCGGCGTTGGCGTTGGCGGCGGCGGCGGCGGCGGCACATCGCTTACGGGGCACGGCGACGCCGCCGCCTTCGGGTTCCCTTGGGCGTCAGGATTGAAACAGATATTGCCGAAGTTGAGATTGAATTTATCTCCGGTCGCCGTTCCCTGGTAACTCCGCAATCCTTCAGCGCCGGCTGCCGGCGCGGTTTGCTGCCAATACGAGCCGGGCTCGCCACCAGGTCCGGTGAAGGGTAGGATCTCGAAGACCAGATATTCCGAACCGGTCGGTACAGTTGTGCTCCAAATACCCGATGCGTTCGTTGTAACGCTAGTTACGTCAGCACCGGCGATAATTAAAATTTGCACGCCTGCAACCGGTAGTTCGCCCGGGTCAGATAATCCATTTGCGTTTGCATCGTAGAACTTCCTTCCGGCTAACAATGAAGTTGGACCGCAATTGGTGCAGGGTTCGGAATTAACTTTAAAGACTTCTTGCATTGCGTCGGAGTTTTTGAAATCGATGTTTTTGCCGTCAGCTTTGACGACCGTCTTACTAGTCTTACGAATCAACCATGCTTTGTAGTTATCGCCCGGGTTCGGCGTATCGTTAAACGGCATCAGCTTGACCGGTGTCGAGCCGTTTTCCAGATCTGGAATGCCGGTCGAATGCTGACATGCCGGTCCCTCGACGCCGACGATTCTTCCGGCAAATACGGTCAATTGCCGGCAAACCGCCAAATCGGTCGAGAGTAGGTCGTTCCCGCTGGGACCGGTTACCTGGAAATAATATGAGCCGTCGGGGAGCCCGTCGGCGCCCTCATGTACCGGACCGCCGCTCAGATAAACCGCATCTTTACTTGAAAAACGGTTTTCTTCCTGCCCGCTAAAAGTCGTTGTAAAAATCTTGCCGGAAAAGCCGGATGCCGACGCTTTGTTTAGAAAAACAAAAGCACTCGCTACGCTCATCACAGCAAGCGTAAACAAAATAATAATTTTTATGGACTTTATCTTGGAATTTATCATATGGTTTTCTCCTTTTGCGCTGGTTTTCGTCTTCCACTTCTACCGTCTTTCCTACTTTTTATTATCCGACTGAGTCATCGGGAATTCGTTGGTTTTTTATAGATGACGTAACATTTGTTCATCTATTGCGATCCGTACTGATTATTCTCACATCAATAGGGGGACGGCGTTTTTTAGGGTGTGCCCTGGTTGGCTCCGGCATTGGTTACCTACCTACTGATCTACGGGATAAATTGGAAAGTGCAGATAATTTATATTATAAACCCGAAAAGGTCAATATCTAATTTCAACCTGACCCACGACCTACGCGGCAGCATTTTGAATTTGAAAATTTGCAAACACTTTTTTCACCGCGCGAATCGTGTTGCAGTGAATCTCGACCGTATCATTGATGTCCTGCGCGTAACCGCCACTCATCACCGTCACAATCGGAACGTCGCGTTCTTTGGCAAAACTCAAAACCGCTTCGTCGCGTTTCATTAAACCGTCCATCGTCAAACCGAGCCGACCGAGTTTGTCCCCTTCAAACGGGTCTGCGCCGCCGAGATAAAAAACTATGTCAGGATTATGCAGAAAAATTCGCGGAAGGGCTTCCTCCAGTGTTTCGAGGTATTCTTTGTCAGAAGTTCTGTCAGGAAGTTCTATGTCGAGACTGGAAGTTTCTTTGAAAAGCGGATAATTTTTCGCGCCGTGTATTGAAAAAGTGAAAACCGCTTCATCGTCTTTGAAAATAAAAGCTGTGCCGTTGCCTTGATGAACGTCGCAGTCAATAATCAAAAATCTTTTTGCTAATTTATCTCTCTTTAAAACTTCGGTAGCCACGGCGACATCATTTAACACGCAGAAACCTTCCCCTCTGTCGGGAAAAGCGTGATGCGTTCCGCCCGCGAGATTTGACGAAACACCGTGTTCCAAAGCGTGTTTCGCCGCATTGATTGTTCCCGAGACAGCCAGAAAAGAACGCCTGACAAGCGATTTTGACCAGGGAAGTCCGAGTTTGCGAATTTCCTTCACAGTCAAAGTTCCGCCGCGCAGACGCGAAATATAATCTTCGGTGTGAACGAGCAAAACGTCTTCGATTTCGGCTGGCTGCGGCTCAAAAATTTCAGCAGGCAGCAAAGTTCCGTCCTCGAGAAGTTTGTCGCGCACAAATTCAAACTTTTTTATCGGAAAAACGTGATTCTCGCCAATGTCGGCATAATAGTAAGGCGAATAAAAAATTCGGAAATCGCTCATCGTTAGTCAATAGTAAATCGTGAATAGTCAATAGTAAATCCGGCGAATTTTTAATTCCTAATTTTTAATTCTTAATTTAAAAAGGAGTTGCGGCTGATGTTCGGGAAACATCAGCCGCGAATTTGGCGGAAGGCTCAACTGTAGGCAAAGCGGAGCGGATAGGCAAAAGGCGGATTGGTTACGGACAGGGCAAATGTGCTGGTAAAGAAATTCTCCGCAAATTAATTTAACGGCACGGGAAAATTTTTAATCTGGGCGACTCAAGCCGATTTTGCGAGCTTCCTGCTCGACAAAAGACGAGTCTATTTTCAAATTGTGGACTTCTTCTTGAATAGCCAAGTTTTCATTGGTCAAACTTTCGAGCTGCACGCTCAAGCGTTGATTTTGTTCCATTTCCGCACTCATTTCCGAATAGGCGCGAATGTTGATTGCCATACAAAGCATAAATGTTATTGACGCGATTGCGGCAAAAACGAACCATTGCGGCGAGGCGGTTTCCGTGCGTTTCGCAGATTTCGCGCGAGCGTTTGCGGGAAATGAAACCACCGTTGAATTATCCCAGTAAATATCGACGACCTTGCTCAATTAGCACCTCCAGAACTTCTTTATTTTCGGCTTCAGCGTAAATTCTAACCAGCGGCTCTGTGCCTGACGGACGCATCAGCATCCAGCTTTTGTCGGCGAAAATGAATTTTACGCCGTCCATTCGATTGATATTGTCAATTCTTTTTCCGCCGATTTCCGACGGCTCTTGCGCGAGTTTTTCTTTCAACTTTGCGGCAACTTCTGCGGTTAGTTTGACGCCGATTTTGCCCGATTCCAGCTTCCCTACGCGATTGTAAAGTTCGTCTAACTGTTCGGTTAAGCTCATTCCTCGCACCGCGACCGCTTCCGCCGCGAGAAGACAAGCCAGGATGCCGTCCTTTTCGGGATAATGTCCTTTGATGGAAAGACCTGCGGATTCTTCTCCGCCCAAAATAATCTTGTCTTCGTTTATCAATTCGCCGATAAACTTGAACCCGACCGGCGTTTCGTATAATTTCAACCCGCGATTTTCGGCAACTCTGTCAACCAAATGCGACGTCGCCACGCTTCTCGCTACGCCTTCGGTCCAACCGCGACTTTCAGCCAGATAATCAGTCAAAACTGCAATCAATTGATTCGGCTCAATAAATTTGCCGTTGCTGTCAATGATTCCGAATCTGTCGCCGTCGCCGTCAGTGGCAAGTCCTAAAGTTAAACCTTTCGTCTTAACTGTTTCGACGAGTTCTTCCAAATGACTTTCGCCGGGTTCGGGTGAACGTCCGCCGAAAGTTACGTCACGCCAATCGTGAATCGTTTCGACTTCTAAGCCGTTGTCGCGCAGGATTTTATCTAAATAACCGCGACCTGTTCCCCAGAGAGCGTCAAAAGCGTATTTGCCTTTGGCTTTGGCGATTTGGTCAAAGCGAATCTTAGTTTTCAAATCGTCGAGATAACCCGAACGCGCATCAAATTTTTCAATCGTCCCGCCGTTTCTGTCTTCGATATTCGGTGTATTTTCAATAATCTCTTCTATTTGCCTGGTTATCTCCGGCAGCGCCGGCGCACCGTCGGCAGTCGAAAATTTTATGCCTTGATATTCCGGCGGATTGTGCGAGGCGGTAAAATTTATTCCGCCTACCGCTTTTTCGCTCCTAATAGCGTGTGAAATCGTCGGTGTAGGTGTCGGATTTTCACAGAGTAGAACACGAAAACCTTTTTTTTTGGCGATTTCCGAAGCGGCTTCGGCAAATTTTTCGCCCATAAACCTCGAATCGTGTCCGACTATCAAAGTTTGTCGCCCGTCAATAGATTTATTTTTCAAATAACTACAGATTGATTCGCAAACCAGACTGACATTTTTATATGTGAACTCGTCGGCGATGATTGCTCTCCAGCCGGATGTGCCGAAACGAATTCTCATAAAATCTTCTTATGCAATGAATTTGATTTCTTCATTCCACAAAGTCTAATTTTGGTAATAAATCTTTTAGGGCGAATAAAGCTAACTTAGAATTAAGTTCTTTCGCTTGAAAGGTGGAAATAAATTTAACACAACAATTTTGCTCTGTAAAGATATTTTTTCAAAGCGTAAGCTATTATTTCACATCAGTTTACGAGGCTTTCCTCAGGTAATTAATAAACCAACTGCTTAAAGGTGAACTTACAGTGAACGGAAATCCTTATATTTACAAATATTGAATTTAGCCAATTGAAATCGATGGATTAGCAAGATTAAAGACCGGAGCTTGTGGAAAAATTCTTAAACAATAGTTTAATTAATTAAGATAAAATCGATTTATAAAATTTTACAATAATAATATTTTGGTGTATCAATTAGCGACATACTTTGATAAACTAAGCGAAGCGTATCATTGCGACCCAAAACTTTAACTACTCAGTTTTCCCTAACTATCTCGTAAATGATGCAAACAAACAAATATATCAATATTTACAGTCGGCACAATTTTTGCTATTAGAATTGCAAAAGTGAGAACTTTATATCTACCCGCTATAATCAAATGCCGATAGCAATATATAAATCATAAGGTAAAAAATATATTTTGCAAAAATAAAAAGTTGTCTCATTTGATTTTTTTATTACGATATTTTTGGAGAAAATTTTATTTATGAAAGCGATAAAACATTTTGAAAAAGGCTTGACAGTTGTTGCAAACGGTGCTTTTAAAGCAATCAAATCAGTCAACCAGTTTAAACCGAACCCATCCTTCACGCCGAAATGGTCTGATAAGCCACTGCTTAAGTCCTGGCAAAAAACCAAGCCGACGCTCGGTTTTCCGCGCATGACCGATTCGCTCTGTCCGAACTGTGTTATCGAAGCCCGCGAAGATATTTTGAGCGGCAAACAAGACGTTTCGCTGCTTGTTAATGAGAAAGTCGGCGAAATAAAAGCGCAAATCATCGAGCGCGACGGACAAATATGGATGATAAAAGATTGCGCGACGCACGGGCATTTTGAAGATTTGATGGCGATTGATTCAAAGTTTTTACAGCATATCGAATCGCTTTTCCCGGGGCGCGATATTCAGGCGCACAACGACGAAAAACTACATAATCACGGTTCTTCGACCATTAAATACGGACGCGGCGCGGTTTTGACGGTTGACCTTACAAATCGCTGTAATATGATGTGCGACCCGTGTTTTATGGACGCTAACCAAGTCGGTTTCGTTCACGAGCTTTCGATGGAAGACGTAAAAGAGATTCTCGACAATGCGATTTCCATAAAACCGCGTCGTCAAATGTCCGTTCAGTATTCCGGCGGCGAGCCGACGCTTTCGCCTTATTTCTTGGAAGCGATTCGTTATGCTCGTAAAGTCGGTTACAACTCGGTGCAAGCTGCGACAAACGGAATCGAGTTTGCCAAATCAAAAGAGTTTTGCCGCGAAGCCGCCGAAGCCGGTCTTCGTTTTGTTTATCTGCAGTTTGATGGAATCGGCAATGATGCAAACTCGCATCGTCAAGTCGGCAATCTTTTTGATGTAAAATTACGAGCAATCAATAATCTGCACGAGGCAGGCGTTGATATTGTTCTTGTAACAACTTTAGTCAATGGTGTAAACAACGACCAAGTTGGTTCGATTGTGCGATTTGCGCTTGAAAATCCGAAAAAGGTATCGTTTGTGTCATTTCAACCCGTTTCGTTCACCGGACGCGATGAGCATATTACCGAACAACGTCGTTTGCAACAGCGCTACACGCTTTCGCATCTGGCGCAAGACGTTCAAAAACAAGTCGGCATTACCGAACCGACGCGCGACTGGTTCCCGCTTTCTTTGATGGGCGCGTTTGCCGATTTCGCAGACGTCGTTCACGGCGAAGATTCCGAATGGGGACAAGTCTCCTGCGGCTGCCATCCGAACTGCGGCGTCGGCACAGCCGTGATGGTTAATAAAGACACGAAAGAAATGGCGCCTGTTCCGCAGTTTTTAAATATTCAAGGACTGGTCGGCGATATGCAGCACATTACAGACACGGCACGCGGGAAATGGTTTTCAAATATAATGATGGGATTGGCTCTTTTGAAAAACTACAATCCTTACGGCGCGCCGGATAGTTTAACGCTTGGCGGTATCTTGCAGAAGTTTGATAAATCATTTGGTTTGTCGGGCAAAGATTATGGCAAGGTTGACGGAACGCGCACGGCGGAAGACATCGAAAAACGCCGCAAAGACCCTTGGAACTTTTTGTTTATCGCCGGGATGTGGTTTCAGGATTTGTTTAACTACGATTTCCGTCGCACTGAAATGTGCATTATTCCCTACGGAACGCAGGAAGGCGAAATTTCCTTCTGCGCTTATAACACTGGAATCGGTTGGAGAAACATCATCGAACATATGCACCAAAACGCGACGGTCGCGCAGTGGTATAAGGAACAAGGTCGCCACGAAGTTTTCGCGCGTAACAAAGAGGTTACTTTAGACGATGCGACGCATAACCTTAATTTAAACGAAGTTGATTTGGCGCGTCCGAATAAACCGGAAATGGAAGGACCAAAAACTGCCGCCGAAGAAATGCAAATGATGAAAAAACTCTATCAGGAAATGCTGTTGGAGAAAAACGGTATTAAAGGTGAAAATCTCGTGCAAATCGGCGGGATAAAACGCACTAAAAAAGATGATACTAAAATTGCCTCTGCTTAGTTCTGTTTCAAAATAAAAAGAAAGTCCTGCAAGCGTCGAAATCGTTTGCAGGACTTTTTGTTCTGGAACAGCAATTCCTTACGTGCAGTATAAAAATGACATACCGATTTTACACATTTAAATATATTTGTTTGTTTTAATTCGCCAACAAATTTATTCTAAATTTATGCCAATCAGTAAAGACGAATTTCGCCACGCGCTCGGACGCTTTGCCAGCGGCGTAACGGTCGTAACAACCAAAGATTCCGGCGGACGCCTGCACGGGATAACGGTCAGCGCATTTTGCTCGGTGTCGCTTGAACCGCCGTTGATTCTTGTCTGCATCGAAAAAAATACCGGCAGTCATTACGCTTTTGAACAAAGCAAATCATTCGTCGTCAACATCCTGCGCGAAGACCAGCAATATCTCTCCGACCGCTTTGCTTCATTCTTGCCCGACAAATTCGCCGCAGTAAAATATCATTCGGGAATTGACGGTTTACCGGTTTTAGAAGATGTTCTGGCAAATCTGGAATGTCGGCTGGTAAGTTCACACGCGAGCGGCGACCATACGATTTATGTTGGCGAAATCGAGAGAGCAACAATTTACAACGACAAACCACTTGTTTATTGGCACGGAAATTATAGAAAATTAGAGAGCTAATTCATAAAATATTTTTGTTGCAAATTGTAAATCTACTCACTACAATCAATTCGCATATAAGGTTATTATCTGGAATGATTCGGGATAATATACGATATTTGAGTGTTATCCCGAATCATTCCAGATAATCAGTAGTTAGACGTTTTTTCTTGAACTGGTGAATAGAGATTAATGTATAAATTACTTTTTGTCTTTATATATTTGCTGTTTTGTAGCGTAAATTTGGTTTACGCCGATGAAGTTGACGATTACGTTAAATCGCAAATGCAAAAGCGTCATATTCCGGGATTTCAGCTTGCCGTTGTTCGTGAAGGTAAAATTATCAAAGTTCAAAGCTACGGCGTGGCAAATGTCGAATCGGGTGTTCCCGTCACCAACGATACGATGTTTGAAATTGCCTCAAACAGCAAGCAATACACCGCCGGAGCGGTTATGCTGTTAGCGCAGGACGGGAAGTTGAATCTCGATGACAGCATTACAAAATATCTTTCCGGTCTTCCAAAAACTTATAACGCGATTACCGTCCGGCATCTGCTCAATCACACTTCGGGCGTTAAGGATTACATCGAAGAATTTCAATTAAACCGCAGTCTTAATTACACGAACCAAGAACTCATTGAGCGAATCGGTGCGAATGAATTGAATTTTCCACTCGGCGAAAATGCCAAATACAGCACAACGGGCTATCTTCTGCTCGGTTTGATTATCGAGAAAATTACCGGAAAACCTTACGGCGAGTTTTTGCGTGAGCGAATTTTCACACCGCTCGGTATGAAAAGAACGCGGGTGATAAATCTTTCGGAAATTATTCCAAATCGGGCATCCGGCTATATCTTGGAAAAAGGCGTTTTGCGTAACGGCAGATTTGTGGCTCAAACGCTTCGCGCCGGCGCGGACATCGGCTTGATGACGACCGCTTTGGATACGGTCAAGTGGGATTCCGCTTTGAATACGAACAAGATTTTCACCCAATCCAGTCTTGATGCGATGTTCACGCCCGCCAAACTCAAAAACGGTTCGTTTGCTTATAACGATTGGAACGGCTATTTCGGTTTGGGTTGGTTTATAGATGATTATTTCGGGCATCGGGAAATAAATCACGGCGGCACTTTCATCACCGGATTTCACGCGAACATCTCGCGCTTCGTTGATGAAAAATTGACCATTATCATTTTAACAAACGGCGTGTTGTCAGACCCTTCGACGATTGGTTACGCAATTGCCGGAATTTACAATCCGAATTTGCGTCCGCCTTATATGCTAAACGCAAGAAAAGATGATAATCCGCAGCGAACGCAGAAACTCAAACAATTTCTATCGGGTATTGCGGAGGGATTTGTGGATTCGGAGCAAATGACCGAAGGTTTTCGCACTCGTTTCAGTTCAGACCAAAAATCCGACATCATCGAATTTATGAAAGATTTGAAGGCGTTTTCGTATGTTGAGTGTAAAAATGTAGAAAAGCTAGGAATTGAACGCATCGGCTCTAGGATTTCCGACATTTGTCATTACAAAGCAAAAACGGAACGCAAAAATTATTTCGTTTCGTTTTATCTGACGGCGCAAAATAAATTTGCCGATATGTGGATTTATTCTAACGACCGGTAGGCGGGGTTTCTTTGTCCAGCCAGCACCAAAACGTCTAACAAGTCATTGGCGTGAGGACGAAACAGCAACTTTCTTTTCGCGTTGTCCGTTAAACCTAAAAGTTGCGTGAATTCGGCTTCGCCTCACGTCAACTCCGCCGTTATACTTTTTCCAAATCAAGCATTTTCCGCAAATCCGATTCATCAAGAGTATAAATTTCATTACAGAATCCACAAGTCATTTTTGCGCCTTTGTCTTCGGCGAGCATTGATGCGACTTCATCGCGTCCGAGCGCGCTAATCAGCGAAACGGCGCGTTCAAATGAACAGTTACATTCAAATTTAATTTCTTTTTCTTCCAAAATCTCAAAATCAATTTCGCCTAAAGCAAGTTTTAAAAGGTCTTCAGCGGTCGCGCCTTCGCTGATTACGCCGGTGATATGAGGCGCGTGACGGATTGTATCTTCAATCATCGTGATAATGTGTTCGTTTGCGCCCGGCATCATTTGAATCATCACGCCGCCCGAAGCCTTGACGAACGGTTCCTGGTTTTCGAGTAAGACTCCGAGCAAAACCGCCGAAGGGATTTGTTCCGATTTTGCCAGGTAATATGCAAAATCTTCGGCAATCTCGCCGGAAACGATTGGCACCGAGCCGACATACGGTTCGCGGTGCAGTCCGATTTCGTAACCGGATTCGCGGATGACGTAGAACATTCCGCCTCCGACGATTCCGGCAACGTTAAATTTTCCATTATCGTTCGGCGGTAATTCGGCGTGCGGATTTTTGACGAAGCCGCGCACCGTGCCGTTCACGGTTGCTTCGGCGGTGATGCCTTCGACTGCGCCGTCGCATTCGATTTTTACGGTCAGGCGGTCAAATTCCTTGAGGCTTGCGCCGAGCAGAAGTGTTCCCGTCAGAACGCGACCGAATGCGGCGGAAACCGTCGGCGACGTTTGATGCCGACGAACCGCTTCCCGTGTTATATCGGTTGTAATTGCCGCCATCAGGCGCACTGTTCCGTCGGCGGCTGTGCCGTGAATGAGTTTGTCCATAATTATAGTTTCGGCAAACTTCCCCGCTAAAGTCAAACTTCGCTACAGCAGGAAATTATTTTTACAAATAGCGCAAAATATTTTTAATCTTGAAACATAAGGTTTTACTTTAGCTTACGCTTTATTTTGGTTAAATTTTTGTTACCGCCACAATATATTGTGTATTTTTCTATTGACAACCGAATTTGAATTCGGTTATATTGCTTCTCACCTGAGAGAGAAAAACCAAAATTTGACTCTCAGGAAAAGTTCAAAATCGGTTCTCCAAACCCGCATTTCAAAATGCAAAAAACGAGCAAAAAAACTAAAATATAAACCAGTCGTGTCTTCTAAAAAGCGCGCTTAGGGAAAAGGTAAATAAAATATGAGTACAGTCTTCGAGCCTGTCGTATCGGGCAGTTTTGTCGCTACAAACGGAAAAACAAACGGAAACGGCGCGGCAGCTTCGCGCAAACGCGAGATTAAACCGATTGGTTTGAACGGTCAAAAAGTCGTCGGCAAACGTTATTCCTTAAAAGATTTGAACGGCGAACCACTCGAAACCTGGTCGGACATCGCGCGCCGCGTCGTCGGTCACGTCTCACGCGCCGAACAAGACCCGATAATGCGCGATTATTTCTATAATTCGATGTTAGAGACGATGCTCAACCGTGAGTTTATCCCGAACACGCCTTGTCTTGTGAACGCCGGAAAGCCGAAAGGACAACTCGCCGCGTGCTTTGTTTTGAATGTTCCCGATTCGATTGAAGGCATTATGGAACACGCGCAGGCGGCGGCGATTATTCATCAAACCGGCGGCGGCACCGGAATGACTTATGAGTTCCTGCGTCCGGCAGGCGCGATGGTTAATTCGACGCGCGGCGTCGCAAGCGGTCCGGTTTCATTTATGAACATCGTCAACACGATGACCGAAGTCGTCAAACAGGGCGGCGTGCGGCGCGGCGCAAATATGGGAATGATGCGGTGCTTAAGCGGTGATGCGATGGTTCATACGCTCGAAGGACGTTTTCCGATTAAAGAATTGGTTGGACAAAACCCTTATGTTTACGCTTGCGACCCTGAAACTAAAAAAACTCACGTTGTTCAAGCACAAGCGGTATTCGTTTCCGATAGAAATCGGGAAATGGTTCGCGTTTGGATGGATAATGATGAATATATTGACTGTACGCCAGACCACCGTTTTTTGCTTTCAAACGGTAAATATAAAGAAGCGCAAAAACTTTCTTTAGGCAATAGTCTGATGGCTTTTTCAAAAGTAATCGCGCGGCACGGTTCAGAAAAGCGTTACATCAAATATATCGGTAACACGGGTTGTCGTTCCATTCCAGAGCATCAGGTTGTTGCAAAGGATATTTTGGGCGAATTGCCATCGGCAGATTGGAATGTTCATCATATTGACGGAGATTCACTCAACAATCATCCGTTCAATTTACAAATGCTCTCGCGCCGCGAACACGGACAGGAACACGCCGGAAATTTAGTCGAACATCAAAAGCGTATCGCCGATGAAAGACGCGGGCGCAGGTTAGAAGAAATTTACGGCGAAGAAAAAGCGACCGAGTGGAAAGCAAAAATGAGCGCTTCAAGTTGGATGAAGAAAAAAGCGCAAACAAAAGCCATAACAAATCACAAAGTTATAAAAGTCGAACCAATCGGTATGGCGGAAAAAGTTTATGATATGACGATTCCGGTATTGCATAACTTTGTCGCCAACGGAGTGTTTGTCCATAACTGTTCGCACCCGGACGTTTTGCGATTTATTCACGCGAAAAACGACCAGCATTCGCTGACCAATTTCAATATCTCCGTCAACGTAACCGACAATTTTATGGATGCGGTGGACAATAAAAGATGGTTTCAGATGGAATTTGACGGCGAAGTCTGGAAGCAGCCTGTTTTCGACCCGGTAACCGGAAAGGATTACGCGCTATATCGTCGTCCGACAGGCGAAACCGTAACTTTTGCCGACAAGCTCGCTTTTGAAACTGCCGATTTGTCTGATTGCACAATCGAAGAGCCGCCTCAACCGGGAATGATTCACGCGACGGATATTTGGAACAGAATTATTGCGTCGGCGCACAAATACGCCGAGCCGGGAATCGCGTTTATTGACCAGGTAAATCGTCACAATCATATGATGAATTCGATGGGCGCGATTTACGCGAGTAATCCCTGCGGCGAACAATTTCTTCATTTTTCTAACTCGTGCAATCTCGGTTCGATTGATTTATCGAAGTTTTACAAAAAGAGCGGCGACGGCACAAATGTTGACGAATGTATCGAGTGGGAACGTCTCGCGCAGGTTACGCAGCTCAGCACGCAGTTTCTCGACAATGTGATTGACGCGGGCGATTTTCCGCTTGATGAAATTGATGATGTCGTCAAGCGAACTCGTCCCGTGGGTCTGGGAATTATGGGTTTTGCCGATTTGTGCCTGAAACTGCAAATCACTTACGGCGAACAGGCTTCGATAGATTTAATGCACAAAGTTATGGGTTTTGTTCGCAAGGAAGCGTGGCGAGCGTCTCTGAAAATAGGCGCTGAGAAAGGCACGTTTCCCGAATTCGAGGCAAACCGTGAAGCGTATGCGAAATTCATTTACGACGAAATCGGAATTTCGCGCGATATACCGCTGACTCCGCGCAATTACGAAACAACGACCATTGCGCCGACCGGGACGATTTCGCTCGTCGCAGAAACTTCTTCGGGCTGCGAACCGAATTTCTCCTGGGCTTATGTGCGACAAGACACCATCGGCACTCGCACTTACGTTCACACTTTGGCGGCGGAAGCTCTGGGAATGGAAGTTGACCAAACGGATGAAGAATCAATCAAACGCGCCGCGCAGTTTGTCGTCGAAAACGAAGAAAAACTGCCACCGTATTTTATTTCGGCACTGAATATCACATCGAAACAGCACGTCCAGGTTCTGGCAGCGGCGCAGCAGAATGTCGATAATTCCGTGTCGAAAACCTGTAATGGCGCGAAGGACGATACGGTCGAATCGGTCGACGAGCTTTATCGTCTTGCTAAAGATTTGGGCTGTAAATGCGTTTCCTATTACCGCGACGGCTCGCGTGAAGGTCAGGTTTTGACTTCGATAAAAACCGAAGAAAGGAAAACGGAAACGATAGATGCGGAAAAAATTGTCGTCGAGGAATGTAACGAAATTACGACGTTTGAAACCGTGCCGCAAGCAAATACCCAAACAAACAAAACTGCGCCGGAATTGAAAACTAAGAAAACCGCTCACGTTGACCGCCCGCGCGAATTGCAGGGTTCGACCTGGCGCATTCCGTTTGACAACGTAAATCTTTACGTGACGGTCAATCACGACGGGCAAAATGTGTTGGAAGTTTTTGCGACCGGACCGATCAGCGAAGGTGTCGGCTTGCTGGCATCGAGAATGTTGCGCGGCGGTTTTGATGTGAAGGAAGTTTCGCGCAGTCTTAACAAGGTTACCGGAACGCACGCCGTCTGGTTCAACGAACGTCTTCTGACTTCGCCCGAACAAGCGATTGCCGAATGTCTGCTCCTTACCGACCGACGCTTGCGAAATCTGCCTGCGTCGGAAAGACAAATAAGCAAAAATTTAGTAACCGAAAGCATTTCAAATCAACCGGCGCAAAGCGTTTCGATTCCGAAAGCAGAAGCGAAGATGTCGAATTTGATTGGCGAATGTCCCGAATGCAAAGGGCAGCTCGAACACGCTTCGGGCTGCGATTTCTGTCGAGATTGCGGTTATTCAAAATGCAAATGAGTCAACGCTTGAAGTTATAAATTTCGGAGGAGCCTGCTATAATGTGATTTTTAGCAGGCTCTTTTCTTTTTAAAACCAACTTGGATTTGTAAAGTATCATCTTTTAACACAAGGTTCTCAGCAAAAAATAGCAAATAATTTTCGAGATTATAAATGAAAAAGTTAAACTGTGTGTTTTTCGGCGCGTGTCTGGTAATTGTTTTCGTAGTAAATCTCGCCGCCGCGGGTGAAAACAAGACAAAGCGTTCGAGAAAGGCGCAGGAATCGGTCAAAATAAAAGTTTCCGCCTGGGGACCGACGCAAACTGACGTTCAAGCGGCGATGCTGCGCGTCGAAAAAAGTCGAGCGGTGCAGAACGTTTTGGGAAACGCGAAATACCGCTTAATTTCCTTTGATTATATCGAAAGCGAAAACAAAAAATCCAAATCCGCTCAACCGCCGACTGACTTTAGAATCGTTTTCTACGATTATACAAACGACCGGACTTTTGTTGCCGAAAGCGATTTTGCCGGCGCGAAAGTTATTAAAGTGCGCGAGGAAAATTTTCAGCCGGGCGTCGGCGCTCAGGAACTTCTCGACGCCTTTCAAGTGGTCAAAAACGATGCCGAACTGGGCGCGTTATACAAACAAAAGCAGTTAAAATTATTTGAAGCGATGCCGCCGGTTTCAGTCCAAGAAGACGGCGAGCGTCTGGTTAATGTCGGCATAAAAATTCTTCCTGACGAATCGAATCAGGTAATCGGCGTCAGTTTCAAAAACAACCGCATCGTCCGTTATAAAGACAATGCTCCTTTAACGTCGCTGGCGTCCGACACGGATTGCGGTATTAGCTCTGCAAATCAGGGAAACACCGCTAACGGAACTGCCGGACAGTATCAATTGACCGTTACGCAAAACAATACGCCGCTTTGGGAAATGCTCGTCGTTCGCCCATCGGCTTCTTCCGGCAATTCCGAAGAACGCTCCGGCATCGAGGTTCGGGATGTCAAATACAAAGGCAAATCGGTTTTGAAACGCGGACACGCGCCGATTTTGAACGTGCAATACGACGGCGATGCGTGCGGACCATATCGAGATTGGCAATATAGTGAAGGTTATTTTAACGCTCCGACAGAAGGCGCTATCGATCCCGCTCCGGGCATTAGAGTTTTAGCGCCCGGTCAAATTGCTCAAACATCTCTGGATTCCGGCATCGATTTAGGAAATTTTGCGGGCGTTGCCGTTTATATCCAAAACGGCGAAACGGTTTTGGTGTCGGAACTCGATGCCGGTTGGTATCGCTATATCTCGGAGTGGCGTTTTGCCAACGACGGAACGATTCGCCCGCGCTACGGTTTCGGCGCGACAAACAGCACTTGCGTTTGTTACGAGCATCATCACAATGTCTATTGGCGATTCGATTTCGATGTCGTCAGCCCGACTAACAAAGTCTTTCAAACCGAGCGCGGGCGCAAATTTTTGCAGCCGGTCACAAACGAAACCGCCCGTCTGCGAAGTTATCAAACCAATCGCAGCTTTTTAATTCAAAACGCGACCGGCAATGAAGCCTATCTGCTCGTGCCGAGTCTTTCCGACGGCGCAGCTAACGAATTCGGCGCGGGTGATTTTTGGTTTTTGAAATATCAAGCCGGTACGGGCGGCGAACCGAACGAAATTGACGACCCGAACGGCGAAGAATTAAAAGCCAATTTCGCGCCCTGGCTAAACAATGAATCTTTGGTCAATCAAGACGTTGTTGTTTGGTATGCCGCGCATTTTGACCACAATCACGACGGCGAAAGCTTGCTTAATACAGACCATAGCGGCGCTGTCGTCAGCGGCTCGCACGTCGTCGGTCCGACGCTTTATCCTGTGCGCTGGTAAATTTTGATAAGTAAGATTCTCTGCAAATAAAAAAGGCGCAATCTTCGTAAAGATCGCGCCCTTTTATAAATTCGATTTCGCTAATTTTCAATCTTATAAACCACTTTGGTCGCTTTATTGTTTGCGTCGTCAAATACAACGTCAAATTTGATTTTGTTCCAGACAAGCGTTCCGATTCTGATTTCTCCGACGCCTGTAAATTCCTTTCGATTGGTAACACCGGAAACATCTTCGATTCCGTCAATCGCAATCACGATATTTTGTGTTTTGTAATCCCGGCTGATTTTGCCCATCAATTCCTTTGTCAAAAATTCCTCGCTCGAACTCGGCGCATTTTCCGAAGTCGCCGTAAGCTCAGGGAAATCATAGCGAATTTCGGTAACGCTTAGATTATTGGGATTGAATTTAACATCAAACGTCATCGGCAGACGGTTATTTTCACTGGTTATCAGGCAAAAGCCGTTACCTTTCAAGCCGATTTGATTTTTTGAAATTTTGTATTCTTCGACCGTGTTTAATTTGACCGAGACATTTTCATTTGCCAAATCGGTCTTTAATTTCTTTTGTAAGTTTTTGATGACGAGCGACTGAATTTGTTTTTGGTCGGTTGAAGCGAATGTGCTTGAAAAAGCTGTAAAGCAGAGCAACGAAATGACTAAACTTCTGAAAGCAAAAAGACGCGAATGTTTGTTCATAATGTTAAATCTCCTGCCGACCGACTTTAGCAAGCGTTGTGCCAAATGATTTATGCGGAAAACCGACAATTTTCGACGCATTTTTGAAGTCAAGCGAATCTCTGCATCAAATTCAAACACAACAATCAGCATTGAAACCAAACGAAGCAACCGAATTTTACGACTAAATTATATTTTCCTTTTGCAATTTCCGATAAAAATGAGAAAATTACAAACTTATGCCGCCTGTCGAAAATTTGACCGAAAAAATCCTAAGCGGTGAAGCGCGAGCGGTGGCGCGCGCGATTACAAAAGTTGAAAACGGCGCGGCAGATGCAGCCGAATTGATGAAAGCGATTTTTCCGAAGACTGGAAACGCTCTGATTATCGGCATCACGGGTTCGCCCGGCGCGGGAAAATCTTCGCTCGTTGACAAACTTGCCTTTTTTTATCGTGACAGAGGCGAGCGCATCGGAATCATCTGCATCGACCCGTCGAGTCCGTTTTCCGGCGGCGCGATTCTCGGCGACCGAATCCGTATGCAAACACTCGGACTCGATAAAAACGTTTTTATCCGCTCGATGGCAACGCGCGGAAACTTGGGCGGTCTTTCACGCGCGACGGTTGACGCGGTAGCGATTTTAGACGCGGCGGGTTTTGATAAAATCATTGTCGAAACCGTCGGCGTCGGGCAGGACGAAGTTGAAATCGTCAAAACGGCAGACGTTTCGGTCGTCGTTCTCGTTCCCGGAATGGGCGACGATATTCAGGCGATAAAAGCCGGAATTATGGAAATCGGGGATGTTTTTGTTATCAACAAAGCCGACCGTGAAGGCGTTCTCAGAACTGAAAAGGAACTCGATGCGCTTTTATCTCTGGCGCATCGTCCCGATTTTTGGATGCCGCCGGTCGTCAAAACCGTGGCGACGGAAAACAAAGGCATCGAAGATTTATCGAAAGCCATCGAAAGTTATTACGATTTTCAGAAAAAGGGCGAAGCGAGTTTAACCAGAAGAAAAGATATTGCACGCTGGCGACTGCTCGAACTTCTTCGAGAAACTTTACTCGCGCAAACATTGAATAAAAACGGAACGAGCGAAAAATTAGAAAATATGGCTTTGGAAGTCGCGGAAAAGAAACGCGACCCGTATTCGGCAATTGAGGAAATCTTGAGGGAAATAAAATGAGTAATTATCGTTTCTCAATAATCGTTGAAAAAGATCAAGACGGATATTTTGCTTCCTGTAACGAACTTCAAGGCTGTTTTACACAAGGTGACACTTATGAAGAAGTAATGGAAAATATCAAAGACGCTATTTCGCTTCATGTCGAAGACAGAATTGAAGCAGGCGAAGAAATTACGCAGCCCCAATCGGTCAGTTTAACCTTAATGGATTTAGCTGTATGAGCGAGAAACTTCCGAGAATGACTGCTTCAGAGATTATCAAAGTTCTTGAAAAAAACGGCTTCACTCTTTCTCGACAAAGCGGAAGTCATAAAATATACAAGGACGCGGCAGGAAACAGAGCGACTGTTCCGTTTCATTCAGCCAAAATCCTTCATCCGAAAGTTTTGAAAAGCATTCTGAATGAAGCAAATTTAAATGTTGAGAATTTGAAAAAACTTTTATGAAAATCAGTCATCTCGGCATTGCAACCAATGGAATTGACGAAGCCTTGAAATTTTGGCAGGACGCGCTCGGCTTGGAAAATGTTCACACGGAAACGGTCGAAGACCAAAAAGTGCGCGTCGCAATGCTGCCGCTCGGCGAAACTAATATCGAGCTTTTAGAGCCGACGGCGGAAGATTCGCCGATTCAAAAATTTCTGGAAAAGCGCGGCGGCGGAATTCACCACATCGCGGTTGAAGTCGAGAATATCGAAGCGAGCCTGGCGAAACTAAAAGCCGAAGGAATGCGTTTAATAGACGAGCAGCCGCGCGTCGGCGCCGAAGGTTGTCTGGTCGCGTTCGTTCATCCGGCGTCGGCTGGCGGCGTTTTGATGGAATTAGTTCAAAAGAAATAAGTATTTTAGTATTTTATATTTTAGAGTTTAAAAGAGGAAAATTTAATGAAGATATGTCCGACTTGTCATACCGAGTATGAAGATAATATAGACGTTTGTCCGAAGGACGACGCCGTTTTAGAAACCGAAATTAATGAACCGATTGCGTCCGCGCCGGAGACGACTTTGGATAATGTTGCGGAAATGCCGAAAAGCACGACGGCGAGCGCAAATACGGCGAGCAGAGGAAGCAGCACTTTACCGAAGGCGTTGGCGGTTATCGCCGTGCTTTTGGCGCTCGGCATCGGACTTGTCGTTTGGAAAACGAAATTCGCCGGACATCACGACGCGCCTCTGACCCGAGTTACCAACGAAGATATGCAGATTCTTCTGAAGGACGCCAGTCCGAGTCAGCTTAAGGCGATTGCCGCGAGTCCCGAACAAAAGAAAAAGGTTGCCGAAAGTTTGCGCCAGTTGCTTGCCGTCGCCAGCCAAGCCAGAAAGGAAGGCATCGCCGAAGACCCGAACGTGAAGCGCGAACTCGAAAGTATTCGTTCCTTGATAATCGCCACCAATTACGACCAAAAAATCAATAAAGGCAAGCCCGAAATGCCGCCTTTCAGCTTTATTACCGAAGACCAGGTAAAGGAATATTGGGGTGAAGAGGCTGCCGAACCGAGCGGTTTGAGCAAACTTTTCGGCGGCGGTGAAAAACGCCGGCACGAAGCCGAGTTTCAGCAATTTCTCGACGCCAAAGTCGCGCTCGCCCAGGAAAGCGGCAAATTACCGAAGGATAAACCGCTCGAGGAAGATCAAATCAAACAAGCCAAAGAAGATTTTGCCAAAGTTAAAATTTACGAGGAAGAAGCCGCCAAACGCAGCGATTTGGGCGAGGAATTTAACCGCGAAGTCGAGCTTCAGGTCGGATTGCAGCAAGCGCAATTTTTAGCTTCGACTTTCGCGCAAAAAACGTTGGTCGAAAAGATAAAAGTCTCCGACGACGACGTAAAAAATTATATCGCTTCGCATCCCGAATTTGACACGAAGGATAAACGAGCCAAAGCCGAAGAAGTTTTAAGCCGCGCCAAAGCGGGCGAAGATTTCGCCAAATTAGCCAAAGAGTATTCCGAAGATCCGGGCAGCAAAGATAAAGGCGGACTTTATGAAAACGTCGCGGTCAACAGCGGTTTTGACAAAGCCTTTGAAAGCGCCGCGCTCGCGCTCGAGCCGGGTCAGGTTAGCGAAAATCTGGTCGAAACGCCTTTCGGTTATCACATTATTAAGCTGGAAAAGAAAAGCGAAGGCAAAGACGCTAAAGGCGAGCCGACGCAAACCTACGACGTGCGCCATATTTTAATCGGCACGACCATCGCCGACCCGAGCAATCCGATGGCGCGACCGATGCCTGTTTCGGTAAAGGTTAGAACACAACTCGAAGAAGAAAAACAAAAGCAGGTTCTGGATGAGATTGTGGCGAATAATCCGGTCGACGTGGCGGAAGATTTCACCGTTCCCGAACCGACCGAAGAACAAATGCAGCAAATGATGAAGCAGCAGCAAATGCCGCAGGGAATGCCCCAAGGAATGCCGCCGCCGGGCGCAGCCGATGAAGACGAAGAAGCCGCGCCGAGCGGTAAAACGCCGCCGAAACCTCAACCGAAAAAGAAATAGACTAAATGGAAAATGGAAAACGGATAATGGATAATGTGAAAACAATTTCTTAATTATCCATTATCCGTTTTCCATTTTCCATTATGATTTTTGGCGATTATCGAATCGAAATAATTTCCGACACGCAGGTTTGGCTTGACGGCGGCGCGATGTTCGGCGTCGTGCCGCGCGTGATGTGGGAAAAAGTTTGTCCGCCCGATTCTCTAAACCGCGTTCCGCTCGCCGCCAATTGTCTCTACGTCGAGACGGGCGGCGAAAAAATTCTATTTGAAACGGGCGCGGGCGAAAAACTGACCGAAAAGCAGCGGCAAATTTACGGAATACGCGGAGAAAAATCGCTCGCCGAAAACTTATTTGAAACAACCGGAACAAACGCCGACGAAATATCAATCGTCGTCAACACGCATCTGCATTTCGACCACTGCGGCGGCAACACGAAATTTAACGAAAACGGCGAAATCGTCCCGACGTTTCCAAACGCGCGTTATCTCATTTCCGAAAACGAATTAAAACACGCCGAAAACCCGAACGACCGCGACCGCGTGACATACGATAAAGATAACTGGGAAATTTTGCGCCGAAACGGACAACTCGAAACAAAACCGCCAATCTATGAAGTCGTCGAAGGCATCACGATGACCGAAATGCGCGGGCATAACGCGGCGATGCAGACGGTCAAAATCGAATCCGGCGGCGAAACTCTTTACAGTTTTTCCGATTTGATTCCGATGACAACGCATCTGCCGCTCGCGTGGATTATGAGCTACGATTTGTTTCCGATGGAAACGCTCGCCAACAAAAAGATACTTCTGCCGCAAGCCGTTGCGGAAAACTGGCTCTGCTGGTTCTACCACGATACGGAAACGCCGCTTTGCCGTTTGACGGAAATTGACGGAAAATTAAAACTAAAAAACTCGACTAAAGGAAGGAATTAAAAATGAAAAAACTAACAATTATTTTTACGTTATTTTTAATCGGACTGACTGTGCAAATCAGTTTCGCGCAAAATAAACCCGGCGATAAAGAAACCCTGATTAAGGCGACACAAATCCTGGAAGCACAACCTTTTCAAGAAAAAGCAAAAGATTTCAGAAATTGGGCGATGAGATACATTATTGAAACCGATGATGTCAGTATTACTGTCTGCTCACAGATGCTTACTTCAATAATGGATAAAAAGAACAAATATGCAGATGAACTCTTAGCACAGTATTCGATGGGAATGGCAGCCTTTAAACTTGCAAATCCAGCTAAAGCGAAGGATGAAAACTCTGCACAATTGGCAGGTATGGAAAGTATGTTAAAAGCATACGAGAATATGGTGAAGGAAAAACCAAAAGCTAAATTTCAAGCGTTAGACGATTTGACTGCAAAGCGTGATAAAGGTGAATTGAAAAAGTTTGTCGAAGATGCAAAATGCGGCGAAGGAAAAACTGAACCAATCAAATAAACAACAACTTAAAATGGAACAAGTAAAAATCGGAATTATCGGCGGCAGCGGTTTATATCAAATGCCGGAATTAACCGACATCAAAGAAGAAAATATTGACACGCCTTTCGGCAAGCCGTCGGACGCTTTTATCGTCGGAACATTGGAAGGCGAACGAGTTGCATTTTTGCCCAGACACGGGCGCGGACACAAATTGACGCCGACCGAACTTCCCTTTCGCGCCAATATCTACGCGATGAAACTGCTCGGCGTCGATTATATTTTGTCGGTTTCGGCGGTTGGAAGTCTTCAGGAACAATACGCGCCGACCGATATGGTGATTCCCGACCAGTTTTTTGACCGAACGAGAGCCAGAACGGAGCAATCAACCTTTTTCGGCAACGGAATCGTCGGACATATTACTTTCGCGCATCCGGTTTGCTCGGAACTCGGCGATATTCTGGAAGAAAGCTGTAAATCAATTGAAAATCTAAAAGTTCATCGCGGCGGAACTTATCTTTGTATGGAAGGTCCGGCGTTTTCGACCAAAGCCGAATCGAATGTTTATCGCTCGTGGGGAATGGACATTATCGGAATGACGAATTTGCAGGAAGCAAAACTCGCCCGCGAAGCCGAAATCGCTTATGCGACTCTGGCGTTAGTTACCGATTACGATTGCTGGCACGAAGGACACGACGATGTTTCGGTTGATATGGTTATCGAATACCTGCACAAAAACGTGCGAAACGCGCAGCTTGTTTTGAAGGAAGCCGTAAGGAGAGTCGCGTCGAAACAAACGCCGAATAAGTTTGCAGGCGCGACGAAAAACGCGATTTTTACCGCGCCGGAACTTTGGAATCCTGAAACAGCGAAAAATCTGGATGCGATTATCGGCAAATATGCGGCGAAGTGATCGAGTTTATTGTTTGACTGACAAACTCGAAATAGTTTCATCGCATCAAACGGCGCAGGAGATTGAGCAATTATGAAAAAAGCAGTTTTAATTTTTAGTTTTATATTTTTAGTTTTCACATCCGTATCTTTCGCGCAAAGGCAAATCGAGCAACAAGTTCAGCGCGACCCGATTTTGGAAGCCGACGCGAAACACAATTTGGAAGTCGCCCAACAGTATTTCAAATTAAAAAAGGCTTACAAAGCGGTTCTTTTGCGATTTGAAGAAACTTTCGCGGCTTATCCCGAATTCTCGAAAATGGACGAGTTTTTGTATTACGCCGGAATGAGCAGTCTTTATCTTTCGGACAACAAAGGTAAGCAGAAAATAGATGCGAAATCGGAAAAAGATAAAGAAAAATTCGCGCCTGTGAAACTGCGCGAAGATGCGAAGGCGTATCTATCGACCCTAGTCGAAAAATACCCGCAAAGTCCGTTTAAGGCAGATGCGGAAAAGACTCTGAAGGAAATTGAAGTCAAAAAATAAACAATTCAATCGCAAAATAAAAATTTAATCGAGCCGAATGACTTTGACCATCGGCTTTTTTATTTTTAGAATCTAGTTTTCCATTTTAATAAACTAAACAAACGAATAAAAATATATGTCTTTAACAGTTGTAGGTTCGGTCGCGTTTGACGCTTTGGAAACGCCTTTCGGCAAGCGCGACAAACTGCTCGGCGGCGCGGGAACGCACTTTGCGCTTTCGTCGAGTTTTTTTACAAGCGTGCGCGTTATCGGCGTTGTCGGGAATGATTTTACCGACGCGGAATGGGACGTTTTCAAGCGTCATAGTATCAACACCGACGATGTTGAAATAGTAAAAGACGGCAAAACGTTTTTCTGGCGCGGAAAATATGAATACGATTTGAACACGGCGCACACTTTGGAAACGCAATTGAATGTGTTTGAAACATTCGAGCCGAAACCTTCGGAAGCATCGAAAAATTCGCGGCTTTTGTTTCTGGCAAACATTTTGCCGATGCTGCAAAAGCAAGTTCGTGAGCAATCAAACGCTGAATTTGTCGCAATGGACACGATGAATTTCTGGATTGATTCGATGAAGGACGCGGTGATTGAAACGATTAAAGTCGTTGACTGCGTGATTATCAACGATGCCGAAGCCAGACAACTTGCCGACGAGCCGAACATTCACAAAGCCGCGAAAAAGATTATGGAAATCGGCGACCTTCGGGCGTTGGTTATCAAGCGCGGCGAATACGGCGCGGCGCTTTTTACCCGAGAAAATTATTTTGCGATTCCCGCTTTTCCGCTCGAAAGCGTGTTTGACCCGACGGGCGCGGGCGATACTTTTGCGGGCGGTTTTATGGGTTATCTCGCCAGCCAAGTCGAAATCACGGAAGACGCTTTGCGCCGCGCGATGGTTTATGGAACGGTGATGGCGTCGTTTAATGTGGAAGAGTTCGGAACGGAAAGAGTTGACCGATTGACGCAAGACGAAATAAACGAGCGTTTCCGCGAATTCAAACGCATCACCCATTTTGAAGAAATTCCGTTTGAACATGCTTCGTCGGCAACCTGATTTTTGAAAAGATAAAAAGCAAAAGAAAATTTACAGGGATGACAAGATAAAAGAGATAAGACAGAAAATAATTTTTTATAAATTTGCTTTATCCCTGTCTATCCTGAACATCCCTGTAAATTTCTTCCCTTGTATTACAATTCGCGGAAATTGATTCTATTTTTCGATTTTAATTTCGTCGCTCAAGCGCGCGATTTTCATACCTGTTTGAACTTTTGTCCGACAAGCCAAAACGGGTTTTTCCATTGCGGTATCTTCGAGCCAAACTCGACAATTAGCGCAGTCGCCGTTCCAGCAAAAATCGCCGTAGGAAATGGTTTCCATGGAAAGAAATTGAAAACAGCGCAGCAAAGAATTATTTTCGGGAACTTCGCGTATTTCGCCCAAAATTTCAATCTCGACGAGTCGTTCAAACGGTTCAAAAATATCCGAATCAATCATTTGTCATTTATCATTTATCATTTACGGGATGTCAAATTCAGGTTTTTGATTGCCGGGCGATAACTGATAAACTGTTTGATGAAAAGGAGAATTTTGTAAAAATGTCTTTAGTAATGTATGGCAAACCGGGCTGCCCGTATTGCCAAAAAGCACGCGATTATTATAACGAAAACAGTATTGAATTCATTGAATACGACGCGCAAAACGATAAGACGCGAAAACGCGAGATGCTCGAATTTTCGGGCGGCGATTTGGTCGTGCCGTGCATAGTCGAAAACGGCGAATACGTTCAATCCGGCTGGGGAAATCCCTTGCGCGGCTGAACGGTTACGCCTGATTAATCGGCAGTTTGCCGACATTTATTTTGGATTTTAGATTTTGGATTTCGGATTAAACTTTCAATCCGAAATTTTTATATAAAACAGACTTTTCTATTGTCAGAGCAAGCGTTAGAATACTTTCCGGCAATCCAAAATCCAAAATTCACAATCTAAATCCAATATGGTTGGAACGAATATAAACCAATACAAAATCCTCGAAAAAATCGGCGCGGGCGGTCAAGGAACCGTCTATAAAGCCCAGGACACAAAACTCGACCGCACGGTCGTCGTCAAGGTTTTACCGCCCGAACTAACCATAAAAACGGCGAATTTCAAACGTTTTGAACGCGAAGCGCAGCTTTGCTCGCAGCTCGATCATCCGAATATCTGCACGATTTACGATTTCCACGAAGACGACGGCGTTTTTTATATTGCGATGCAGTATGTCCAAGGGAAAAACGTGCGCCAATTGGTTGACGGTCGCCCGCTCGAACTCCGAAGCGCGTTGAGCATCGCCGTGCAGGTTTGCGACGCTCTCGCTTACACGCATTCGCGTGGGATTATTCACCGCGACATCAAGGCGGGAAATATAATGGTGACCGATAGCGGACAAATTAAAATTCTCGATTTCGGTTTGGCAAAGCTCCTTCAAGACGAACCTGCGGAACACATTGAAGGTTTAGACCGCACGGATATTACAGAAATGGGCGTTCCCTACGGCACGGCGACTTATGCCGCGCCCGAACAAGCCAAAGGCGAAAAGGTTGACCATCGCGCCGATATTTTTTCGACCGGCGTTTTGCTTTACGAAATGCTCACCGGAATCTGGGCTTTTCAAGGGAAAACCGTGATTGACGTGCGCCACCAGGTTCTTTACGGAACGCCGACGCCGCTTGCGGAATTGCGTCCCGAACCGCTGCCGCCGCGTCTTCAGCAAATAATCGACAAGGCTCTGGCGAAAGACGCCAAAAATCGTTATCAACAAATTTCACAGATGCGCGACGATATTCGCGCTGTTTTACAGGAGATTTCAGGAATGCCCGCTTTATACGGCGACAGTTACGCGCCGCGCCATTTGGAAGATGCCAGTCCGGTCAAACGCGCCTGGAATTGGTTGACCGGCAAGTCAACCAGCACGGACACTTCGATACAGGTTACGCCGTCGCTTGCGTTGACGCCGACGTATTCGCCGGATATGACGGCGACCGGCACGGGACGCGAGAAGAAAAGCGTGGCGATTTTGCCGTTTAAAAATTTGAGCAAAGACCCGGCGTCGAATTTTTATGAATTCGCTCTGGCTGACGCCGTGATTACCGAACTCGCGCCGCTTCGTTCATTGATTGTGCGTCCGAGTTCCGTGATTGCCAAATATCAAGGCACGGACGTTGACCCGAATCAAGCCGGTAAGGAATTGAAAGTAAACGCCGTGCTGTCGGCAAGTTTTCTGCGTTCGGGCGAACGGCTGCGCGTGACGGCGCAGCTTCTCGATGTGGCGGGCGGCGAGATTTTGTGGAGCGACCGCATCGACGCGCAAGGCGAAGATATTCTTGCGCTGCAAGACACTATCGCGCAGAGAATTTTGGAAGGCTTGCGGCTTGAACTTTCCGACAATGAACAGGAAGTTCTCGGAAAACGGGCGACGGAAAACGCCGAAGCGTATGAAGAATTTCTGCGCGGGCGCGATAATTTCGGCAGATTTATTTTCCGCACCGTCGCGGCGGAAGATTGCGAAGCGGCAATCGCCAATTTCAAACGCGCCATCGAACTCGACCCGCATTTCGCGCTCGCCCACAGCGGTCTGGGCGCGTGTTACGCCAACCGGATTTTTAAAGGAATGGGCGACGCCGAAGATTATACTTATGCCGAAGCCGCGTTCAGCAAAGCCTTTTTCTACGACCCGAACGTCGTCGAAGCGCGTGTTTTGATGGTTTTGATTTATCTGTCGCGCGGCGAAAAGAAAAAAGCGCGGGCGGAAATCACCTTGCTGCAACAGCAGTTTCCGAACGACGCACCGCTCTATTTTGTCAAAGGCACGATGCACCGGCTGGACGGCGAGTATGAAGAATCGCTCAAAAGTTTCGAGAAACTGACGCGCCTCGACCCGGCGGCGCGGGTTGTCGCCAGCTACAATCGCGCCCGCATTTTTCTCTACAAAGGAAAATATGACGAAGCGATGAAGGAAATCGAACGCGGCGCGAAAATCGAGCCGAATCATCCGATGATACGAATTTTCACTTCGAGCATTCTTTTTTATCGCGGCGATACCGAAGAAGCAATCGAAATGATGGAAAATGTTTTGCGGGAACATCCGCAAATGGACGGCATTCGCTCGCTTTACGCAATTTATTTGGCGAACACGGGCAGAACGGATGAAGCCAGAGCGCAATTAACCGGAGCGGCGCGAGGCTTAGCAAAAGCCGACCACGATATGGCTTATTGGATGACTTCGGCGAACGCCCAACTCGGTGAAATTGACGAAGCATTTTACTGGATGGAACGCGCCATCAAGCTCGGCAACGAAAATCGCCCGTGGTATGAAAACGATAAAATGCTCGAACCGCTCCGCCAAGACCCGCGCTTCCAGGAAGCATTAAATAAAATCGAGAAAACTATCTGAAATTTTCGAGCAATCACTGAAAGATAAATAATTGCCGTAAAAAGACGCAAATAACACAAAGATTTTTCTTGATTTTTTGTGCCTTTTGCTGCGAAATAATCTACTTACAATTGCAATTAATTAGGAGTCGCAGTTGGAAAAAGAAATTTACAGGGATAGGTAGGCTTCGCAACTTGACAGATAGGGATTTTAAATCATTTGTATTATTATCCCTGCTTATCCTGTTATCCCTGTAAATAATGCTTTTTGCCTTTCAACTGCGTAACTTCCATTAATAATTTGCCCGGTAATAAATGATTTTCACATATTCTCCCGCGACTAAACTCCAACCTTTCCTTGTCAGCCACCAGAGAAACGGCGGCGGAGTTTGCTCGCCGGTCGGCGGCGACACGATTCCGATTTGCACATCTTTATTTTCTAAAATCTTCTCAAACGTCCACAACGAACGGCGCGTGTGATAAGCCGAAGTGATGAGCAAAATTGATTTCAAATTTGTTTGCTCGATTTCGCCGCGCAGAGCTTCGGCTTCGTCAATCGTGCCGGAAACCCGTGCGGCGAGAATTTCGATATTTTCCGGCGCGACGCCTTCGGCAATCAAATCGTTTCGCGCCGCTTCGACAAATTTCGGATTTTTTTGTTCAGTCCGCGACCAGCCCGCGCGTCCGCCGTCGTCGGTCAATAAAATTTTCGGCGCGACGCCCTGCCGATAGACGAGCGCGGCTTTCTGCGTCCGTTCCAGATAAACGCTCGAACCGCTCAAAATCAAAATCGCGTCGGCGCGTTCCAGAGGTTTTTCGACAATCAAATTCTCTGCCAAAAACCAGGCAAACAAAATCCAGGCGAAGAACAACGAAAAAAATATTACCAGAAATCGCCGCAGCGACACTGAGACGCGGCGACGGGGCGCTGTAATTTCTTGAGGAGGTTTTTCTTCTTTACTAAATTCGTGATTCGTAGATTTTCACCGCGTCGCCGCGTCTCCCATTCTCCGCGTCGAAATAATCGCCCTCAACTCGTCAATTCGCGCTTCCCAACTTTCATTTTTAACAGAATCGCTAATTTCAATTTTCGATTTCGGGTTTTTTAAGACTTGTTCGATTTGCCGGATAAAATCTTCGTGCGTTTCACCAATCCGGCAATAATCTAAAAGCCGCACTTCGGGAATGTCTGTCGACACGACTTCGAGACCGGCGGCGAGATATTCGCGCACTTTCAACGGATTTGCCGCCAGAGTTAAATCGTTTATCGCAAACGGATTAAGCGCGACATCAAAGCCTTTGCAAAAGTTGGGAAGTTCCGCATAAGGTTTACGACCGAGAAAATGGATATTTTTTACATTATCGAGAATTTTCACTTTTCGCTCGGCATCGACTGCGATTTTTCCGATTAAAACAACTGAACCGTTTTTGAAATGTTCCGCCGTTTTTTTCAAAAGCTCAAAATCAACCCAATCGGCGAGAAGTCCGTGAAACCCGATAATCGGTTTCGGCAAATTCGTAATTTCTTCTGGAATTTCCGTCATTTCGTCGAGCGCTTTTCTAAAGTGCGAAAAATCGACTCCGTGCCTGATTATAAACGTATTTTTGTTAAAATCTTTCTTTGTCTCAAACAGCTTTTCCGCCGAAACAATCACTAAATCAGCTTTCTTGAATAAATCTACCTCGATTTCCCGCAAACCTTTCGATGCGCCGGTAAAAGCCGTGTATTCGTCAACGCAGTAATAAATCAATTCTTTTTCGCCGAGTTTTCCAGCCAGTAATCCGGCAGCCGGGTTGAAAACCATATTGAGCGGATTTTGAAATTGGAGTTTCCGCATCGCTTTTTTTACTTGCGAAACTAAAAACTTTTCATTAAATTTTCTGACCGCATTATTTCCATAAGCCGGAATCGCCAGCGGATTTAACGCAAAAATGTTCGGCTCGACTTCTTTCATCGGCTCGGTGAAACCTTTTAATTTCTTAAAAATCCGCGAGATGTCTTTTGAAGAAGTCGTCGGCATCCGGTTGGCAATCGCGTTTATCCAGAGAATCCGGTTGTCTCTCGATAAAACGCGCATCAGGTGAGTTTTCGACAGCGGGTCGCCCGTCCAATCGTGGCTGAAACACAAGATGTCGCGCCCACGCAAAACGTCGGAAAATTCAACGGACTTTTCGATTTTTCTTTTTTCCAAAATAGTCGTTGTCATTGTCTTATTGTTTCGCGCACGCCGAGTAATTTACCTTCCAAAACGTCTTTTTCAAATTCCTTCATAATTTTTTCTTCGAGCAGAAGCGTGTCGGCAAAAAATTTCGCTCCCCAATTGACGTAAATAAACGGCGTGTAACGCCCGAAAATCGGCTGCGAGCCTTTGACGCCGCCGCGAATTCCGCCGTGCAGGGACGAAATGTTTTGCGCCGATTTTGTAAAATCATTCAATTTCAGAGCCGCGTTCAAATAGCGCGTGTCGCCGTTTATTTGAAAAAGCTTAAGCCAAACGCCCGCGATTTGCGCGTTGCCGGTCAAGCAGCTATATTTCGCCTCTGTTTTCCATTTTTCATCAAACTCGCCCGCCATAAAACGCCGCAACTCAAAAATTCTCAGCAACTTTTCGGCTGTTTTTTCAGTCGCCTGCAAATATCTTTCGTCGCCGATTATTCGCCAGGATTCAAATAAACCTTCCATCACGTAAGCAATAGTATGCGTCGGCGGCACAGTCCATTTGTCTTCGGAGACGAAAAAAGCGTTCTCGGCAAACCAACCGTTATCGCGTTGCTGCGCCAGCGTCCAATCGAGTTTTCGTTTCGCCGAATCCAGATATACCTTCTCGCCGGTAATGTCGTAAATTTCCAAAAGGCTCCAAGCCGTGCGAGCGTCGTAGGCGTGAACGCTCGTCTCGGTTTCCGAACTCGCCACGCGCCACGCGCCGTCTTCCGCCTGAACTTCGATTAACCAATCTCCGGCGCGTTTTGCCGCCGCGAGATAAATTTCCTTTTTCGTTTCAAGGAATGCGCGACACCAACCTAAAATAACTTGTCCGGTATTAAAAACAGCCGGTTTTTGTTCCGCATCTTTCCCGCGATAAAGTCCTGCTTGCACCGCGCCGTTTGGCATTTGCACTTCGATTTCCCACTCCGCTAATTGAGCGGCTCTTTTGCGAAAATCTTCTCTGCCGGAAAATTCGGCGTAATCATAAAATGTCGGAATAATATAGCCGGTCGTTTCGGGATACGGCGCGAGCCAGCCTTCGAGGATTGAATAACCGCCGCACACGCCGCCGTTTTTTGAATTGTCCTGCGCCCGGCATAGCCAATTCATTGTTTCATCCAAATGCCCAAGCGAAGTATGCGGTTTTCCTAAAACGCCCGCCGCATCTCTCAGCCACAAGTTAGCGATTGACGGATTCAAGGAACGAAACGCGGCGTTTGAAAGTTTTGAAAGCGGAATGTTTTTGAGTTTATCGCTTGTCATAAGTTAGAGATTTTGAATAAATTATCCGACCAAAAAATACAATATGAAACCACAGATAGACACAGATAAACACAGATTTTGTTTGATTTATCTGTGTCTATCTGTGTTCATCTGTGGTTTCATTTTCTTCAAAATTCTGTTATCACTTTGCTTGTAAATTTTCAGCTAAACCTTCGGAATCGAAACTTGGCTTGTCATTTTTTGTTGTTACGGCAATCTCATCGCTTTTTTTCACACCGAATTTTTGCAATCGCTCGTCGGCTAATTTCTTCAAACGCGGGTGCATCTGAAAATACTGTCTGCCGCCCGCTTCGATTCGCTCTTTGGGCAAAGTCTGTGTTTCTTTAATCTGAGTCAACGCTTCGCTAATCAAATCTACCGCCAAAGCCGCGCATTTATCGCGCAAAGTTCCGGTCGTATCGTCGGCGTCGGCTTCGATAATTCTCGACTTTAAAACTTTTCCCGTATCGACGCCTTCGTTGACCGCGTGAACGCTGACCGCAATCGGGTCGCCGTGCAGCGCCGACCATTCGGTTACGTCCATTCCGCGATAATCCGGCAGAAGCGCGTAATGCGGATTGATGACGCCGATTTTCGGAACTTCCAAAACTTGTTTTTTGACGATTCCGCAGCCGCGCAAAACTATGACTTCAGGCTGCAAAGATTTTAGAATTTCGACGCATTCTGCGGAGTTATGCGATTTCACGAGAAAAACTTTCGGCGATATTTTCACGTTCGGAGATCTATCGTCGGAAGTTTTCGTTGTCGCATTTTGAGATTTTTTGCCGGAAATTTTTTGCAGAACTTTTTTAAAAAAAACACGGAAACCGAGTTTCCAAACCCATTCGCGGATTGATTTCAAAGTCTTTGTTTCTTCGACAATGACGCCGATGATTTCGTGACCGTCCGCCGTCAGACGACTTGCCAGTCGTTCGTTTTTGAACGAATACCAGCGCGGAACTCTCGAAAATAAAACTATTTTCATCTTTCTCTGCTTCTCTCTAAAAAATTCGATAAACGATTAAACGGCTAAAACTTCCGTTTTAGTTTGCTCGAATTGGGTTTCTTTTTTGACCAACCGTTCGCCGTCTAGAAACTGCCGCGCCCACATCTCGAAATTTACCAGAAACCAGAGTCTCTGCGCGTGGTCTGCGCCGGCTTGATGTTCGGCTGCCAGATTTCGCAAAAACGTCGGCTCGAACAAACCGCGCTCCGCCGCTCTTTCGCTCAAAACGTATTCGTCAATCAAACCTCTAAATTCATTTCTAAACCAGGAGGCGACCGGCACGGGAAAACCCATTTTCGGACGGTCGAGAATTTCTGCGGGCAAAATTCCCTTCATCGCTTCGCGCAAAATCCACTTGGTCGTTCTGCCGCGAATCTTCATTCTTTCGGGAAGTTTTGCTGTGTATTCGACAAGTTTATGGTCGAGAAACGGCACGCGGCTTTCAATCGAAGCAGCCATCGACATCTGGTCTTGCTTCATCAAAAGCTCGTGCAGATAGGTTTTCGTATCGGCGTAAAGCAGTTTGTCCAAAACTTCTTCGGCGTCCGTTTCTTTCAGCCAATTCTGCTGATAAAAATACGGATTTCGCTCTCTGATTTGCGCTTTCGCGTCGCCGGTCAAAAGCTGATTTTGAATTGATTTTGGGAAAATAGCGAAATTATCGAAATAAAGATTTTCAATGTCCGCATCGAGCGACAAAAATGTTCGTTTCAGCTTGCTGTTGAGCGAACGCGGCAAAGTTGCGACGCTGTTTTTTACTAAATCTCTGACAAAACCCGGCGTAAATTGTTCATATTTTTCGCCGTATTTCAAAAGCGAGAGAGTTTTTTGGTAACGCCCGTAACCGCCCAAAATCTCGTCGCTGCCTTCGCCCGTGAGAACGACTTTGACGTGCTTTTGCGCCAGTTTCGAGACGAAATAGAGCGGAACGCTGGCGATGAAACCGAGCGGTTCGTCTTCGTGCCAGATTAAATTCGGGAGTTCGGCAAAATACTGTTCGGGCGTAATTGTGATTTCGTGATGTTCTGTTTTGAACTTTTTGGAAACGATTCGCGCATACTCGAATTCGTTTGCCTCGCGCTCTTTAAAACCGACGGAAAAAGTCTTTATCGGCTCGGAAACCATTTCCGACATCATCGCCGCAATCGCCGAAGAATCGATGCCGCCCGACAAAAACATTCCGAGCGGAACGTCCGCCATCAAGCGCAATTTGACCGATTCTTTGAAAAGCTCGCGCCATTCTTCAATAAAATCATCGTCGCTTCGATTTTCGGTTTTCGGCTCGAAGGAAACGTCCCAATACTTTTCTATTTTGATTTTCCCGTCTTTCCAAAATAAAATATGTCCGGGCAAAAGCCGCTTCACATTTTTGAATAAAGTCTCGTCAAAAGAAGTTCCGTGATTGGCAAGCTGGTCGGGCAGAGCGTTGTAATTCAGTTCGGGTTTGGCGGCGTTCGCTTCAAAAAGCGCTTTTATTTCCGACGCGAAAAACAAATTTCCTTCGCCGTCGTGAACGTAATAAAGCGGTTTGACCCCAAATCGGTCGCGGGCGATAAATAATTCTTTTTTGCGCTTGTCCCAAACCGCAAAGGCGAACATTCCGCGCAATTTCTCGACGCATTTCGCCCCGTATTCTTCGTAAAGATGCAGAATCGTTTCGGTGTCGCAGTGAGTTTGAAAAATATGCCCTTTCGATTCGAGTTCCGGTCGGCAGTCGGCGTGATTATAAATCTCGCCGTTATAAGTTATCACGCAGGATTCGTCCCGGTTAAACATCGGCTGTTGACCGTGCGCCACATCGACAATCGCCAGTCGCCGATGTCCGAGTCCAACGTTTCGGTCGATAAAAATTCCCGCGTCGTCGGGACCGCGATAGGAAATCACGTCGCGCATTTTTATTAAAAGACGCTCGTTGATTTGTTTGTTTGAATTGTTTGAAAAAGCGATTCCGTTGATTCCGCACATAAAAAGACGCTGGTGAGAAAATTTAAATCGGGCGAGTTCGGGATTTGCCTTTGTAAGGCTAAAATTATTTTACACATTTTTCGCTGCTTTGACGAGAACTTTTTGAAAACCGTTCGGGATTTTCTCCGGCTTTAGCCATTTATTATTCACAATTGAATTTTTCATCTATAATCGTATCGGCTTAACGAGGTTTTCAAAGAAAAATGTCCGCCAATCAAATCAGAGTTCGTCACAAGGAAATTTCCAAACCCAGAATGAAAAAGCTAAAACTTTTCGTCGTTTCGGCAATCCTAATTTTTCTCGGCGCCACAATCGCGTTCACCGTCGCTGCTTATTCGGGTTTTTCCGATAAATTTAATTTCTCTTTCGCATCAACTGAAATTGTTTCCGAAGCGGGCAGAACGATTATCCGCGTTCCGGCGGGCGGCGATTTGCAGGCGGCAATAAATCGCGCGAAAAGCGGCGACATTATCGAACTCGCGGCGGGCGCGACTTATTACGGCGAGATAAAACTGCCGACGAAACCGCTCACGGATTTCATCACGATTCAAAGCTCTGCCGCCGGACAATTGCCTGAAAACCGGCGGATAAATCCGGCTCAAAGCAAATTGCTGGCGAAAATTATTTCCAGAGGACGGGGCGCGCCCGCCGTTTCGACCGAAAACGGCGCGCATCATTATCGTTTCATCGGCATCGAGTTTGCTCCCGAAAACGCCGATTACGTTTATAATCTGGTCTTTTTCGGCGAGCCGAAAAAATTGGCTGACGCCGCTCATCATTTGGAAATTGACCGCTGTTATTTTCACCCTTTCAAAACGGGCGTTACCAGACGCGGAGTTGCCGTTAATAGTCAACAGACAACGATAACCAACAGTTATTTCGCGGGTTTTTCTTATCCGCAGCAGGAAACGCAGGCGATTTGCGGTTGGACGGGAACAAAGGACGTTAAAATCATCAACAACTACATCGAAGCCGGCGCGGAAAATCTTCTCTTCGGTGGCGCTGACCCGGCTTCGGCTGATTTGATTCCCGCCGACATCGAAATACGCGGCAATTCTTTTTACAAACCCGCCGAGTGGAAAGACCAGACAACTACCAAATGTCTTTTTGAACTGAAAAATGCCAGGCGCGTCGAGTTCGTCGGAAATTATCTGGAAAATAACTGGTATGATTCCGCAATTCGTATAACCGTCCGCAACCAGGACGGAAATGCGCCGTTCAGCACGATTGAAGATGTTTTGATAAAAGATAACGTCGTCAGCGGCGCGGGCGCGGGCGTCAACATTCTAGGTCTAGACGACACGCATCCGAGCCAGACTATGAAACGCCTGAACATTGTCAACAATCTGTTTCTCCACATTGGCGAAGAAGAATGGCAAGGCGGCGGTTATTTCATCCAAATTTCCGGCGGCGAAGACATTCTTGTCGCCAACAACACGGCTTTCAATCAGGGAAATATCACTACTTTTCACGGCGGTCTGCCGCGCAATTTTCTGTTTCGTGACAACATTGTCGGACACGGCAGCTACGGCATTCACGGCTTCGACAATATCCGTTCTTCAGCCGGACAGAGAATTTTTCAAAACAATATCATCGTCAATAACAAACGGGTTACACAGTCGGACACTTCATTTCCGGCGGGAAATTTTTGGGTAATGGATTATAAATACGTCGGCTTCGCGGGCTTCGCACAAAACGATTTTCGGCTTGCGCCCGACAGCCGTTATAAGGGAAAAGGCAGAGACAAGACCGACATCGGCAGTAATTTATCCGCAAATAGTCCGTCGAAATAACCGAGCTTCGGACATAATTTCAGAAAACACAAAAGAGAATTTCAAGTTCGCGCGTCGCCCGGTTCCTCTTTAAGAATTTTGAACGCGCGACCTTTAACAGAAGGAGCTACATTTATGATGGTCAAAAGTGAAGAAATAAAAAAATGGGAAGGAGTCGAGGTTGAAAGAAGCGCGAGCGAAGCGCAAAAAATACTAACCGACGACCTGATTGCCGACGAGAAAAACATTGACCGATATATTTCTCCGCCGGAAGAAACTTCTTATTATCTCGAATATTCTTATTTTCTTTTGGGAGACGTCAAAGGGAAAACCATTCTCGATTACGGCTGCGGAACAGGCTGCAACAGTCTTATTTTGGCGAAACGCGGAGCAAACGTCATCGGAGTCGATATTTCTCCTGATTTGCTTGAAATAGCCGAAAGAAGAATGTTCGCCAACGGCATTGACGGCAATACAAAATTTCTTGTCGGCTCGGCGCACGACTTGCCGATTCCCGACGAATCGGTCGATATTGTGTTCGGAATCGCAATTTTGCATCATTTGGATTTGGAAGAATCGTCAAAGGAAGTTTTCCGCGTTTTAAAAAAAGGCGGACGCGCAATTTTCCAGGAACCTGTCAGAAACTCCAAATTTGTAAAGTTTGTCAGAAACTTGATTCCCTATGAACAGCCGGACATCTCGCCTTTTGAGAGACCTCTGACGGATTCGGAATTAAGAAATTTCGCCAGAGATTTTTCCGCTTACAAAAGCCGCGCATTTTCGCTGCCGTTTGTAAATCTATTAGACGTCCTGCCCGTTTCAAAAACTTATCATCACGGCGCGATTAAGCTGGACAGAAAAATCCTCGATAAAATACCTGCTTTAGATCATTTTGCGACCGTTAATGTGATAGAGATGACGAAATAATTTTTAAGCACCGCTAAGCTATTAGAAGCGTTATGAAGAATACTTTGCTTTCTTCTTTGCCTCTTTGCGCCTTTGCGGGAGCAATAAAATATCCCGCAAAGGCGCAAAGAGGCAAAGGATAAACGAAAGCATTTTGCTAACTCAATATTTTTGAGATGGCTTATGGTTCAAACGTTTGATTCGGGCGAGATTCGTGTAAAGATTCAGCCATTCACTCTGAACGTTTTGCCAGGTGTATTTGCCGCTTTCTTCAAAGGCTTGGCGGATTATTTTTTCCGCTAAATTTTCATCCTCAAGCAGTCGAATCGCTTGTTCAGCTAATGCTTTATAATCATTTGTTTTGACCAATAAGCCTGTCTCGCCGTCCGCGACGATGTAGGGAATTCCGCCCGCGTCTGTTGACACGACCGGCAAACCGCACGCGAACGCTTCGATAATTGAGAGCGGCATATTATCAACGATTGAAGAATTCAAATAAATGTCGGCGCGGTCGTAAATTATTGGCATTTCGGTTTGTTGGACTCGCCCCGTAAATTCGATGTTTTCAAGATTTAATTCTGCCGCGAGTTTTTTTAATTTCGCCTCTTCGCTTCCGTAACCGGCGACAATCAGTTGTGCTTCGGGAATTTTTTTTTGTATTAATTGAAAAGCGCGTAAAACGTCCGCGACCTTATAATGCGCTTCAAAATTTCGATTCGACAAAAAAACGGGTTTGAGCGGATTTCTCGGGAGAAACTTAAATTTTTCGCCTTCGACAAAATTAAAAATCGCTTTTGCCTGCAAACCGTATTTTGCAAAAACATCAACCAGAAACTGCGACGGAACAACGATTCGGTCAAACATTCGCATTGTCGGTTTTGCCGTCAGTCTCCAATTTTTCAAATGAGTTTCGGCTTCGCCCGTGTGATAATTCAGAATCGTTTTTTTGCCGAAAAGTTTTGAAACAACGAGCGGCGGCAGCGTCGAGATAATATAACTCGTCGTGCCGGAAGAAAAAATGTGAACCGCGTCGACTTTCGGTATTTCAGCGAAAAGCGAAAACCAAAACTTTATCGAAGTAAAAATTGTGCGAAGAATTTTTACCGTCTGAAATACGCTTTCGGGATTGTTCGGAATAAAAATCAGTTCGAGTGTTTTGTTGCCGGAAAAAGCGTCGAGCAGACGTTTTGCTTGAATCGATTGCCCGCCGACGTTTTTCATCGAAGGCGCGACGAGTGCGATTTTTATTTTTTGCGGCGTTTCATTTTCCATTTTGCAAAAGCGAATTTTTACCGATTTATCTCGCACTCGTAAAGATTAATTGTTTTTTCAAGCTGTGAAGCGCAGGAAAAATCTTCTTCAACTTTTTTTCTGCCGAGTTCGCCCATCTTTTTTGCCTTTTCAGGATTTTGCAAAAGTTCAAACAAACGATTTGCCATTGCTTCGTCATCATTTGATTCGACCAGAAATCCTGTTTTGCTTTCGATAATTGCTTCGCTTGCGCCACCGACATCGGTTGCGACAACAGGCAGTTTTGCCGCCATATATTCGAGAATCGAATTGGAAAAACCTTCCGCAAACGAAGTCAAAACTCCGGCAAAGGAAATCGAAAGCAGTTCGGGAATTTTCGCGCATCTACCAATGAAATGCGTGTTTGCGGCAATATCTAATTCTTTTGCAAGATTTTCCAAATCATCTTTCAATTCGCCTTCGCCCGCGAGGATAAAATGCGCGTCGGGACATTCCTTTGTTAATCTTTGCGCGACACGCAGAAACATCGGCTGGTTTTTTACCGCGTGGCGCAAATTGGCGACGAGCGTGATAAATTTTATATTTTCGTCAGTTGGTAAATTTAGCTCTTCACAGATTTTTCGGCGGCGGATTTCCTGCGGCGCGAGTCTTTCCAAATCAATTCCGTTATAAATTACGCGAATCTTTTCTGCTGAAACGCCTTCAGCCGATAAATAATTTTTCACGGCTTCGGAATTGATGACAATTGCATCGGCGATTGAAAAGATTCGTTTTTCAATTCGTCTTTGCAGCTTCGAGCGCATTCCGCCAGTTTCACGTTTCGATGCGATTTTCAACGGAACACGCGCCAAACGAGCCGCCGCAATACCGAAAACATTCGTGTAAAAATCGTGTGTATGAATAATTTCTATTTTGTTTTTTTTCAGAAACCGAACGCAATTTTGCAATTTCTTAACAAAATTCAAATCGTAAAAGGAAGTTAATTTAAATTCGGGGATTTCAGTGAAACCGAGTTCTTCGACTTCATCGCGCAAGATTCCCTCATTGTTCAGCGAGGCGAGAAAGATATTGTAAGTTCCGTCTCGGCGCAATAGCTTGAGAAGCTGCACGGCTTGGCGCTCCGAGCCGCCTTGATGGAAGCTGCCAACGAGTTGTAAGACGTTTTTTTTCATTTCAGGTCGTAGCTGTGAAAATTTATAAATTACACACGGTAAAATTACCTGAAATGATTTTTACTCTTCGTCAATATTTTTCAAAACATAGACGGTCGAATTTTTCTGCGGCAATGAAACGCTGAAAACGTTTTCATTTGTCTGAACGTTTAATTTGTCGCCGAAACGTCGGGCGGCGGCAAATTCGAGCGGCTGTGTCCGGTTGATAATCTCCCGATTGTCGAGCGAAAAATTCGTTCCGTTAATCAGCACAAATTCTTCGGGCAATTCTTCGGTCTCGCTCAGACGCGCCCACAGAAAGCGAAAATTCGTGTTGAAAATTTCCGTGCGGACAATTTGGTCGGCGTCGGCAAAAACAAACAAATCGTGATAGCCGCGATAATTGATGACAAAAGCGCGTCCGCCGCTAACCTCGGTTTCAAAAACTTCGGGCGCGGCAAGTCCGGCGTCGCACGGCATCATAAATGTAAAAAACTCCTGCGACCCGCGACCCGTCGAGACGAAACGAAGGAGCGGCGCGTTGGCGCGTTTGCCGTAAGCGGGCGAAATCCAACCGTTTCGGCGCTGCCATTCGCCGTTGTCGCCGAACGTAAAAAGACGCAAGCCGACTTCGGTTTCCGGCGTTTCGCTGACGCAGAAATCGCCGTTTTGCGATTGCTCGACCGACGGATTTGTCCCGCCGGCAAACTGAAAATTCAATTTGTAATCGTGTTCGCCGGGCGTTTCGACGTAATCGCGCATTATCCAGTAATCGTTTTTCAGAAAAAGAATGCTTCTGGTGTGCGTCGCGGGCGAGTCTTTCAGTCTTTGATAACCGTCGTGCGAGCCTTCAAAAAAATCGAAGCGCGGCTGCGAAATCCACGCGCTTAATCTTGTTTCGGCTTTCGTTTTCCAACCGAATTTCGCTCCCGTTTCAGACGAAGATTTTTCGTCCAGCGTGAGTGTGTTATGCGCTTCGGATGAACGAAAATAATCGCGCAGCTCTTTTGTTTCGTGATACGTGTAAGTTCCGGCGTCGGCTAACATCGTTCGCCCGCCCGCCGCCAAATCTATCGCCAGCGCGTCGGCGTGCGCGTGTCCGCCGCTCAAAGCGCCGAGCGTTCCGCAGTCAACCAGCAGATAATCGTCGGTTTCCAGCCAGCCGTCGCGCATCACGAAATATCCGCCCGTTTCAAATTGACGCGATCTATGCTCGGGCATTTGCGCGTGCAGAGTTTTAAAACTTTGTATGCCTTGAAAGCCTAATAGCCACAGCGTTTCTTCGGCAATGTCGCCTGCCACGAATTTATAATCGCCGCGCTCGAAAAGAATCGCTCCGGTCGAAAGACACGAGCGAAAATCATCCACTCGCGTGTTTCCGCGCGGAAGACTCGCGCCTCCGTCATCGTCGCCGACGAGCGGCGTCGTGCCGTCCGGTCGAGTAATATACATCAAAAAATCGAGCAGCGATTGGAGCTTGGCTTCGATTTTTTCCTGAAATTCAACGCCGGTTTCATCGCCGCTCAAAGTTTTTAAGATGAGAAAATGCGTGTAAAAATCAGCCGTGTAGCGCGCATACCAGGTTGACTGCTCGAAATAAACGCCGTCGTCCAAAATCTGACGGTCGAGTTCGGCAAAAAGAATTTCTTCGCCAAGCCCGCGCCAGTGCGCGGCTCGCTCGAAAAACGGTAACTGCGTTCCGAGATAATAAAGACCGAGCGCTTCGCCCGTCAGATGCGTGTTCGGACTGTAATAAGTCGAGAGATATTTTTCCAGATGCCTGCCGTGCAGATAAAGAAATTTTACGGCTTTTTGAAAAAGCTGCGGCGTAAAACTGTCGGAATCTTTGAAAAACTGAAACGCCCAAATCCAGGAAATCGCGCGAAATGCGACTTCCAGACTGCTAAACCAATTGACGCCGACGCCCGGCGGATTCTCCCGCATCCAGCCGTCGAGATGACTGGCAAAAGTCGCCGCGTAGCGTTCATCGCCGGTCAGCCAATACGCCACGCCGAGGTCGAAAAAATGCTGGTGACGATTGAGTTCCCAGATTATTTTTTTGTCGCCCGTTTCATCCGTGTCGAGTTCGTCGAATTGTTTCCAGTGTTTGCGCGGCGAGCGTTTTCCCGAAATCGGCTCAAAATGCCAATCGACTTCCGCGCCGAAATCTAAATTTTGAAAGCCGAGCAAATCGAATTTGCCTTCGATTGCCTTTTCCGCTCGTTCGATAAAAAAACGGGCGCTTCGTTCGCCGAATTCGCGGCGAAAAACTTCCAGCGTTTTTTCCTTTTGTCGAAACGCCGGGAAAAAATTGTATTCGGCTTCGGCAAAAAATTGTTCATAAAGTTTTTCCGCCGTGATTTTTTCGCGCCTGAGAAAAGATTTATCAATCAGCCCGAGCAATTCTTCGTCCGTCGGCAGTTTGCCGCTCAAGCCGATTTGGTCGGTGCGGGCGGCAATGGCTTGCTCGCCGCGCGTGCGGATTTCCGTCCAGCTTTTACCCCGTATTTTTTTGAACTTATCAATCGGATTTGCCATTCGTGTTTTCTAAAATGCCGTTGTTTTTTCTCGAAATTTGCCTTCGTCTTGTCGTTCGGATTCGTTCATAATCGCTCGCAGACGATAATTTCTATACGCGCCCGGACTTCCCTGTCTGCCGTCAATAGCCGCCGAAACTATATTAAAGGCTTCACGCGCCGTTGCAAAATAAACTCTATATTCGCCTGTTTTTTCGCCGTTTTCAACTGTTTCGGAAAAAAATCTTCGCGCCTGCTCGCCGATGCAAGCCGTTTGGTCGCGGTCGAAAAATCCGTGACAGTAAAGTTTAACAAAAATCCATTCGGGACGATTTTTTACCGTAATGTTTGCCGAAAGCCAGCGCCGCAACCGCGCCGCGTCCGGCGGATGATTGGCAGCCAACGCGCCGTCGTCGGTTCTCGGATTCGGCAAACCTCGTTTGCCGCGTCGCGTCCAGTTAAAAATCAGTGGTCCGGTAAATATCAGTGGCAATTGCGGCTGGTTTCCAAAAACGCGAACCTGTCTGCCCGTTCGGTGCGGCATTTTTTCCGTTAATGGCAAGCCGCATTCATAGATTTTATTAAACACGGGAACTTGCGATTTGTCAGGCGCGGACGGCAAAGTCATATCGACGTAGCAGCCGGTTTCCTGCAAAATCCGCATCTCTTCGTCAACGCCGCAAAACAATCCGCCCGCAGAATTGGCAAGCGCGAGATTGCCGTGAACAAACGCATATTTCGGCTGCGCTTCGCCCGCAAAACGCGACAGCAGCTTATGTTCTTCAGCCAGGCAATCACGAAATCCGGTTAAGGTTTTTCGCAAATTATCAGCCGTGTCAGGTTTGTCGACACCGTGATGCAGATGAACTTCGACTTCACCCAAATCTTCGGCTTGCATCCACGCCATCGTTTCTAAAATGCGCCGGTCGTATTGCTCGGCGGAATAAAAATTTGTGTGGCGAAATTTCGTTCCGTCCGCATCCCGAACGGCTTCACCCGTTTTTCGCGCCGTCTTAAAGTATTCGTCAAGCCGCCGTCTTTGCGCGTCTAAATCAAGCAATCCGTTTTCGCTCCAACTCGGCTCGAAATGATTGGCGACGGTGAAAATAATATGCTTTTGACCGCTGGCGCCCGGCTCGAAAATTGAGCCGACGCGATTAAACGGATAACGCGCGAGCCAAGGCAAATTCCATTTTAGTTTCGTCAGGAATGACGAATGAGTCTCACTCATCAGGCTATCTTTATTCAGGATTCAAGATTTAAGATTAGAACATAACAATTTTGAATCCTGAATCTTGAATCTTACTTATTCGTCTACAAATCGTCGATGCCAGAGTTCGAGCATCCATAAAACCCAGAGCTGATAAGAATTATCGCGCCGATTGGCTGAATGCTCGTCGAGCAAAGTTTTAATATATTTTGCCCGAAAATAGCCGCGCTCCAAAGTCCGCTTTTCTTGAAGTTCCGAGTGGATTCGCTCGCGCAAATGTGAATTTATCCACTCGTTTATCGGCACGCCGAAGCCCTGTTTTTCACGATACAAAATCTCCGGCGGCACGATGCCTTCCATCGCTTTTTTGAAAATATATTTGGTTTCCAGACCTTTTAGTTTTAGCTCTGGCGGAATTTGCATTACAAAATCAATCAATTTATGGTCGAGCAGCGGCACGCGCGCTTCGAGCGATGCAGCCATACTCATTCGGTCAACTTTGGTCAAAATATCGCCCGGCAAATAAGTTTTACTGTCTAGATATAGCAATTTATCAACCGCGTTTCCGGTAGAAACGCTTTCAGCGATTTTGCGAAATACGTTCGCGCCCTTACCGAAACTGCCGTTTAAATTCGCCCGAAAACTTTCCGAATAGAGTGCGTTTTTTCTCAAATCGTTAAAATGCGAAACGCTGTCAATGTAACGGTCTACCGCATTGAGCGATGCGTTATACAGATAATTTTTCCCCCGAAAACCGTGCGGCAGATTTTCGCCCAAAGTTTTCATCAAACCGCCGCGAATCGCTTTCGGCAATCGCTCAAAACCGCTCCGCTTTTTGTCCACAGCGTAGCGCGTGTAGCCTGCGAAAAGCTCGTCGCCGCCGTCGCCCGAAAGAACGACGGTCACAAATTCACGCGCCATTTTGGAAACCATAAAAGTCGGAATAGCTGAAGAATCGGCAAAAGGCTCGTCAAAATGCCAGACTAATTCGTCAACCGTTTCGACCAAATCCGGCGTGACAATAAATTCGTGATGTTCGGTATTAAAATGTTTAGCGGCGATTCGTGCGTATTTTAATTCGTTAAAGCTGTCTTCGTTGAAACCTATGGAAAAAGTTTTGACAGGTTTATCAGATATTTGCGACATCAGCCCGACAATCGTTGACGAATCGACGCCGCCGGACAAAAACGCGCCCAACGGAACTTCGGAAATCAAGCGGATTTTGACGGCTTCCTTTAATAATTCTCGCAGTTCCGCGATGTATTCGTTTTCGCTTTTTACTTCGATAATTTTCTCGTAGCGAAAATCCCAATATTTTTCAGTCGTGATTTTGCCGTTTTTGTAAATTAAAAAATGCGCCGGTTCTAATTTTCCGACCTGTTTGAAAATGCAGAATTCTTCCGGCACGTAACCGAACGTCAAATAAGCGTCGAGCGCGGCAAAATCGATTTCCCTTTTGATTTCGCCGTGCGCGAGCAATACTTTTAGCTCCGAGCCGAAAACGAAATTTCCTTCGTCGGTCAAACTGTAAAAAAGCGGTTTTTTGCCGACTCTGTCGCGGGCGACGAAAAGCGTTTCTTCACGAAAATTCCAAATCGCAAAGGCAAACATTCCGCGCAGCTTTTCCACGCAGTTTGCGCCGAATTCCTCAAAAGCGTGGACAATCGTTTCGGTGTCGGAATTGGTTTTGAATCGGTGTCCGAGCGATTCGAGTTCGCTTTTAAGTTCCTGAAAATTATAAATCTCGCCGTTAAAAACAATCGCCAGATTTCCGTCTTCGTTGTAAATCGGCTGCTGCCCGCATTTGAGGTCAATAATGGATAGCCGCCGCATTCCGAGCGCGGCGCGTTCTTTGACAATCGTGCCTTGCTCGTCCGGTCCGCGATAAGTGATGATTTTGCACATCTTGTCGAGCAAAATCTCTCGCGTCCGTGTCGGCGCGTCTTTGTCTTTTGAAATAAATCCGGCGATGCCGCACATAAAATTATTTGTTCTTCATTAATGGTTCGCTATCGCTTCACGCTTGCCGAACCTTCCCGAAAACTTTCCCAGCGAGTTTTTAATAAAATTCTTTTCGCCTTCATCTATCAAGTCAAACCGATTCATCAAAAAAAGGTAAATCGGCGCAAAAGCCGCAAAAGAAATGCCGAGTGTTAGACTGCCCGAAACAAAATCGACAACGCTTTTTTTCGGCGCGGAAAAAATCATTTGCGCCAAATCGCCTCCGACGCCCGGCATAATTTCCCGCGTCTGACGATAAACGAAAAATGTAACGATTCCGGCAAACAAGCTGATTAAAGCGGTTTTTCCGACATCTTCGAGAAGTCGCCAATCCCGCCATTTGACATCGAGTTTGCGGAGCAGAACCGTCGTCGAAATGAATCTTTCAATAAGGCTTGCGATTACGACAATCGAAATTATTCCGGTTAAATTAAAATGCCGGACGCCAAACCACAAAGCCGCTACGAGTCCGATTAACACAAAAATACGCAAAACGATTAAAAACCTGCCGAACTCTTTATACGCGCGAACGACAGAATCAATCACCCAAATATCGAACGGAAGCAGCGTCAGATTGACAAGAAAAATCGGAACGCTCGCCGCGAATTTGTCGGTGAACAGCGTTGTGATAAAAACGCTCGCCGTGATGAATAAAAAAATATACGCCGGAAAATAGAAAAACGCGAGTTTTTGCATTGCTCGCGCCGTCAAAGTTACAATCTCGCGCTTTTCGCCGCGGGCTTGCAGCTCGCTCATCCGCGAAATCAGGACGACACCGGCGGATTCGCCGAGCATCGTTAAAAGCGGCAGTTGAAAACAGCCGAGCGCGTAAATCGCGTATTCCGCCTGGCTGAAACGGTTTCCTACAAAATAAGTGTGAACATCGGTTTGCAGCGTCCAGAGAATTCCGGCAAAACCGAACGGCATAGCATAAAACATCTGTTCGCGGAAGAAACGCCAATCGAATTCACGCCAGAAACCGGGAAATCTCGACTTTAAATAAAACAACAAAATCGCGGTTTGCAGCGCCGCTTGAATCATCGCCGCATACATAAACGCTTCGACCGACGCGAAAAAAATGACTGCGCCCGCCATCAAGACGGTTTTCGTGAGCTGCGCCGCAACGATAAACGCCGTGGCGACGCTGGCTTCTTTATTGGCGACCGCGACGACTTCCAGAAATGCCGAAAAAATCCAGAGCCAGATGACGACGCCGATTTTCGGCGCAAGCAGCGTCATTTCGTCGCTTCGATAGAGATTGCCGAGCAGTTGCGGATAAAAATAAAGTCCGGCGCAAACCAATCCGCCGACGACAAAGTTAAAAAGCAGAATATTTAGAACCGCCGCTTTGCGGTATTGTTCTCCGCGATTCAGAAAATAATACGCGCTCATACTGAAACCGAGCGGCAAAATGGCGACGGCGTTGATAATGACCTTAAAGCATTGTTGATAAACGCCGACCTTTTCCTGCGAGAGAAGCCGGGTAATCAGCAGCGGCAGCAGAAAACTAATCGCAAAACCCGTGATTTTAGCGAACAAAATCCACGCGCTTTGCGATTTGAGAGACTTCTGCTTGGGCGGAGAAATGTCCATTTTTATCTGTCAGCCGAATTGAAAAATCTACTGCCGAAGGCTTGCAAAGGTTTGTCGAGCCAGGAATTTTGCAAATTCTTAGCGTAAAAATATCCGGCAAAAACGACCGGCTGGTTTTCGGCGGTTAAGGACTCGGTTTCGTCCCGTTTGATAATGTTTTTGATTTTAGCAAAAACTCCGCTCAAAGCCGTTCGATACATCCAGCGCGGAACTCCGAATAAATGCGTGCCGTCGAAAGGTTTGATATAAGTGTCAGCCAAATGTCTCGAAATGCCGACGCCGAACAGCCAGCGGCGATAATAATTTTTGTCGAGCCGGTATTTTGGAATGTAATGATAAATAATCAGTTTCGGGTAATAAATGCCGCGTTTGCCGCCTTCTAAAAGCCGGTCGTAGAGAACTTCGTCTTCGCCGCTGATAAAACCTTTTCCGCGCGCGCCGACCGTTTCGTCATACAAACCGATTTCCTTGAAAACAGAGGTTTTAAAAATTCCGTGCGCGCCCGTGACAATCGGCGAATTGCGGTCATAAACCCATTCTTCATCGCCGTAATCGCGCCAGCACAGCACGCCTTCCTTGAGCGGTTCAACCCAACTCGGCGGCTCGACTTCCAAACTCGGCAGAAGTTTTCCGCCGACGAAATCGATTTCGTCCCAACGCTCGCGGAAAACCTTTTCGACTTCGACAAACCAATTCTCGTCAACTTCCTCGTCGTCATCAATGCCGCTCAAAATATCTCCGTCCGCGCGGTTGATGCCGCTGTTGAGCGCAAAAGAGCGTCCCTGTCTTTCTTCAAAAAGGTATTCGAGCTTTATTTTTGAAAAATGCGGCTTCATTTCTTCGACGACCTGCGCCGTATTGTCTGTCGAATTATTGTCGGCGACCGTAACGATAACTTCAAGATTTTCCGGCAAGCGAGCGTTTGCCAGACTCAGCAAGGTTTTCCTCAGGCTTTTGTCACGATTATATGTCGGAATTATTACGTTTAGCTTCATAAAAACTATTTCGGGAAATTGTCCGGATTGATATAGGCGAATTCTGCGGAGCGCATTACTTTAAATAATTTCAAGGCTAAATTCGGGCTAATTACGAGCAGCCACATTAAAATTTGCAGCTTGAAATTATGACGGTAAATGTTCGCTTCGGCGAAATTCCGGCGGGCTTCGGTAAAACTTTTCTTAACCAGATTTTGCTTTCCGCGTTCCAGACTGAGTTCCGCCTTGAGCGATGTTAATTGATTTTCCCAGGCTCGCAGTTCGGATTCGGTCAAACCGTTTTTGTCTTTGACAATCTCCAAAGCCGCGATGCCGCGCTCGGCTTTTTCGATGTTATTGCCCGTCAAACTACCGGCACGAATCCGGTATTTGACCATCACTTTTTCCTGATAACCGATTTTAACTCCGTTTTTCGAGAGCCGAAACCATAATTCAAAATCTTCGACGCGAACGGCTTTTACATCGAACATTCCATATTTTATGACTGAATCCTTAAAAACAACGCTGCCCGAAGTCAGCACGTTGCAGCATCCTTCCAGAAGACTTTCCGTCGTTACTCGTCCGGCGGAAGGCGCGCCCTGCATAAAAGTTTTGCCTTCATAGAGCGGCTCGCCGAAAAGCAGCGCGTCGCAATAAATCATTTCAAAATCGTTTTTTTGCAGAAAATCAGTCTGCGCTTGCAGTTTTTCGGAATACCAAACATCGTCGCCGTCGAGAAAAGCCAGAAGCGCACCGCGCGACGCTCGAATTGCAGCGTTTCGCGCCGCCGCCGCGCCGCCGTTTTCCTGTCTGAGGTAAATTATTCGGTCGAAATAACCAGCCAGAACTTTTTCTAATTCAACGGTGTCGGGCGAGCCGTCGTTGACCACAATAATTTCAAAATCTCGAAAAGTTTGCGCGAGCGCCGAATCGAGAGCTTCGGCAATATATTCGGCGACGTTGTAGGCGGGAACAATTACGCTGACACGCGGCGCGTCGGATTTTACCCGGATGCCGACGCGCTTTTCCAAAAGTTTCGGATTGTGGTCAGTTAGTTTGTTCACAAATTTAGAACGGGTTATTTAATTTCAAACGAATCGGAAATTAACATCTTATCAAGTCGCTTGCCCGACGTTTTTATTGTTTTCCCGAATCGGCTCCCAACGCGCGTAGCGTTCGCCGCTCAGGAATTTATAGAAACCGACGAGCGACGCCAAGTTCGTCAGAACAAAGTAAAGCGGAATAGCGAAAATGCCGATGCTTTTGTCGCCTTGTTCAAAAAGCCACCCGACGAAAGCCATCGCGTAAAAAATGATTTGCACGGCAAATGCGAGCGCGAAAATCTTTGACGAAACGGCGAGAGTTGTCGTCGAGAAGAAAATTAAAATTAAAAAAAGCGGCGCGGCGTAACGCAGAAGTTTGTGCGAAATGAGTTCGACGGCGAAAAATCCGCTTCGGAAAGGATTGAGCATCCGGCGGTTGCGCCACAAATCGGTAAAGGTTTGCGAGATAACGCGGACGCGCATTTTTAATTCTTTACCGGTTTGCCGGTTGGTTTCTTCGGTGCAAATCGCCGCCGATTCATAAACCGAGCGCAAGCCCTGCTCGTAAATTTTCGTGGCGATTAGAAAATCAGAACACGCTTCGGCATACATCGGCTGGTAAGCGGATTTTCTGACCGCGTAGAGACAACCCGACGCGCCGATAAGCGAGCAGGCGCGGCTTTCGCTTTCTTTGATGAAGGTTTCGTAATTCCAATAACTTTTCGCGCCTTTGCCGACATTCGAGCGCGAATCATCGACATAAATCAATTTGCCCGCGACGCAGCCGATTGTCTGGTCGGCAAAGTTCGGCATCATCCGGCGCAGAACGTCCGGCTGATACATCGTCGTCGCGTCGGAGAAAAGAATTATCTCACCGGCGGCTTGCTCGACGGCTTTGTTCTGCGTCACGGTTTTCCCGACTCTGCCTTCCTGCCGGAAAAGCCGCACGTCTTCTGAAGCGAATTCTTTGACAATGTTATCGGTCTGGTCGGTCGAACCGTCGGACGCGACTAGAATCTCGAATTTTTCCTTTGGATAATCTATTTCCAGAGTGTTTTCTATTTTGGCTCGAATATCTCTCTCTTCGTTGTAAGCCGTAACCAAAACGGTTACGCTCGGCTCGAACTCGGCGCGTTCTATTCGTTTCGGAAACAAAATGCTGACTGCATATACCAGAATCGGATAACCGGCATAAGTATAAAAAAGCGCGGCTGCGCTTGTCCAAAAAGTAATTTGTGCCGCCGAATAAACTGTCATTTCAAGCCGACTGCCAACCGATAAGTTTTTTCCCCAAATCTAATACAGACTCGCTCTCGACTTCCTTCACGCCTTTTTCAATCTGATAAATTCTTCGGAAAGCGACCGCGTAGGCAATTAAATAATAAACGAACCAATTATACGCTACCGATACAAAAAAACTCGAAACCATATAACCGACAATGCTTGCCTGCAACCCGATTGCCAGATAATAAAACCAGTCGAATTCCTTTTTGGCAAAAAGCGTCCGCTCAATTGCGCCGAGTTTGCGGAACGGACTGATTAGGAAAATCAGGTATGCCAGCAACCCCAAAACAGTCAACTCCGACGCAACCTGCATAAAAGCATTATGCCACTGCAAATTGTTGTCGTTCATCACGCGCGAATTTCCCATCCCGATTCCCCAGGGATTACGCAAGGTGACGAAAATCGAACGCAGCAGCAAACCTTTGCGCTGGTCAGATGAGCCGACCGGGTCAAGCGCGGGAATAAAAATCGACAACATCCGCAAGCCGTAATTTCCGGGTGACAGCAAAATAAATAAACCGCCCGCCAATGTTGAAGCAAGCAGCACATTCAGGCGGTTTTTACGTCCGATTTTCCAAACTAAAACCGCCGCCGACACAATTAATCCCAAAAAACCGCCGCGCGAATAAGTAACCATATTGGCGGCGACAAAAAGTCCCGCCATTATAAAATAAAAAATTCGCGCTGCCTTATTCCGGCTGGCAATACCCAAAACAATGGCAATCGGAGTTATCGTGACAAAATGCAGAGCCATATCGTTCGGGTTGCCGAACAATCCGCCGATTTCGACGGCGACACGATAGCCTTCGGTTTTGAATTCGCCTTTCATAGAAAGGTCGATTGCGGTGAAACTCAAGTAAAGCCCGATTGCCAGCGAAAGCCAAATCAAACCGAGGAATCGCCGTCTGGTTCGCACGACATTGACCATCACGACAAAAATCACAATGGCTTTGATGAAAGGATCGTTGAACGTTTCCCAGGACGTAACGGAATCCTTGCCGGTCATTATCGTCAGCAGTCCGAGAGCGGTCAACGCCAAAACACATTTTACTTCAATCGAAAGTATCGTCAGCGTGCCTTCGGTCGAAAGCTGCGTCGGAACATAAACGGCGAGCGTTGCGATGGCAAAATAAAACGCCGTCGCCGACAAAAACGAGAGCGACGGAATGAGTTCGTAGGGACGAAAAAGCACCAGAATCGAAAACAGGTAAAGCCCGAAATATGTTAAACCGTGTCCGTTGCGGGCAAGCCAGCGGTCACTGCTCAAAAGCTCGCGGTCTTTTTCCGCTCTTTTTTCCTGCTTATTCTGTTTCTGCGGTTCGCTATAATTTGTCTCTTTCGAGGAACGCGAATCTGCTTTTTGAGCGTCGGTTTTTTCGGAAACCGGATTTTTCGCGCGTGCCGCTTGTCGGGTTCCTGAAATTGTTTCAGACAGAGATTGATTTTTCGCTTTGTTTGCCGGATTAGTTAAACCTTCCGACGAGGAAATGCTTTTTTCCCGCTTTGATTTGCCGCCTAATTTTAGCGAAGGTCGGTCGCCCGGGTTTGCGCCGCTTTTTTTAGCGGCTGTGGAAAGAGATTCGTAATCAGAGCTTTTGGTTTTGTTGGCAGGCATCCGTAGATTTTAGAGGCAAATTCTCCGCCGGAGAGTTCAGCCGTTCGGCAGTTTCGGATTGTTCGTTCATTAAACAATTTTTGCTCGGTCATCTTATCATTTTTCCGTGAAGATTGATAAGAAATGTGGTAGGCTAGAGAAATTTTCAGGCGGTGATTTCTTCTCTTTCGACGGCGATAATCGAGCGCACACGCTGTTTCAAGGCGCGTTCAAAATGGCGGGCTTCGTTGACGCCGTTAAAGGAAAGCTGTTGGAGATTTGCTTCGATACGCTTGCGATAATCGGACACCAGGGAATCGGAAACGCCGAGCATTTCCGCGACTTCGAGCTGCGTTCCGCTGTCTGAAATCAAATAACAATGCCACAAAACGCTGACCATCCGGTCGTATTGTTTGGCTTTTCCGCGCACGCTCGTTTCCAGATTCTTCAAAAAATTATCCACAAAACCGCTCGCTTCCATCTCGGCTTCGCGGCGCAGAACGTCTTCTTCCGGCGTCTCGCGCGTGTCGGCATAGTCGAATTCCATTCGCTCGCCCTCTTCGCCATTCGTCGTTCCGCCGACCGGAACGAGATAAATATCCATAATCGGAAGGCGCGACATTACAAACGACCTGAGCGAGCGCACGTCAACCGGCGAATCGACCGCTTTGAAAACTCTGATAATCAATTTTTCAAGCTCGACGTTGCTGATAACGATTTGCGCGTCGCCCGTACAGCCGACCATTCTGGTATCACGGCTTTGAAACGAGACGGTTTTGACGCGCTCGTCCATTTCCTGCACGTCGCGGCGCGATTTTTCGTTTTTCCATTCGGCGAGTCCGTAAAGCCGGTCGGCAAGGCGGCGGTGAACGTCCGGGCTGTTGATATTGTCGAAACGCTTGAAACTTTTGCCGGTTTGAATCAAAGTCGAAACTCTTCGTGCCAGCCGGTAAGATTCCGGGTAGCGTTTGCGAAGCTCGGCGGTCAGCATATTCGTCAGCTCGATTTGGCTGATTTCCGCTTCGATTTCCGCGTCCGACATTTGCGTGTCAAGATAATGCTGAAAACGCTCCTTGCCCAAAAGCGCGACGAAAAGTTCCTGCGTTAAATCCGTGTAAGCATTCTGTCTGCCTTCTTCGACGAGAAAACCCGCTCGCTTTGAAGCCCTGACCAGAGGATGCGATGAAACTATTCGGTGAAGTTCCGCCCAGATTTGATTAACGTCGGATTTCTTAAGGCTTTCGTTCCATTTCCCAACTTTTATTTGTCGTCTCGGAATGGAGTTTGGCAGACGTTCCTGCTGTTTTATTGCACTCATAATTTAGCTGTCCGATTGGTTTTTGTGTTTTGGTTTGTTTTTTGAGAAAGCTCTGCCTTGTCCGGCGCGTGGAAATCTCTTCCCGTTGAGACTTTCTTCCACTTGTCAGTCGATTATTTCTCTAACTTTTTTGTAATTTAGAGATTGATAGAAAAAGTTTTGAAAATTAACTCCGAGCTAAAGCAGTTAATTTGGCAGGTCGGGTTGCCGGACTTGTTTCCAGTCACAACAACAATTTAAATAGTAGCAATTATTTTGAATTTGGGCAACATATTTTTGTATCTTTTTTGATTGTTAAACCGATTGCTTAAACGCAATTATTGCAGCATTTATAGAAATACTTTTAATGTATTCTCAGACAGTAGAAAATTAATTTTGTTTTTTGTTTGATAAGTTTTGGAACGAGGCGGGCATTACGGATTTACATTTTGTATAACGAATGTGTTTCCTGCTCGGGTTTTGAAAGCAGGAAGAGTCGGGTTAATTTTCAGTCAAAATTTATTATATGTTTCGGTTAAAAATGATTAACTTTTGCAAAAACGCAACTTGTCCGGCATCACAAAAACTGCTGGCATTTCAAAACGGTGAAGTTCAGTCAAAGGAACGCAGAACGATTTCAAAACATCTTGCGGCGTGTGAATTTTGCTCGGCTGAAGTCGAATTTTACGCTCATTATCCGCAGTCCGAAGAAGAAGCCGTTGCAAAAACCGAGATTCCGGTTCCGCTCTTTGAACTCGCCTCCGCGCTGCTGGACAATAAACACAAGGATTTTTCACTGCTTAATCAACTGCTTTGCCAGAACGAGAGCGTAAAGGTTTAAGGCAAAAGGAGAAAGGTAAAAGGCAAAATAGGAATCGGTTCTTATTTTGCCTTTTACCTTTCTCCTTTTGCCTTAAACTAGCTTCCGCAAATTTCGTCAATCGCTTCTTCGTATTTTTCGTCAATCACGCCGCGCTTTATCTTTAAGGTCGGAGTCATTTCGCCTTTATCAATCGAAAACTCGCGCGGCAGCAGATAAACTTTTTTTACCCGTTCGTAATCGTTCATCTCGCGCGTAAATTCACCGGCGTCGCGCTGAACTCGTTTGATAACGAACGGATTTTCGCATAATTCTTCGCGCGTGCCGCTTGCGTCAATTCCTTCTTCCTTCAAAGTTTGCTTCAGAGTTTCCCAATCCGGCACGACGAGCGCGCCGACTTGTTTTCTGCCCGAACCGACGACGACGGCTTGCGAAACGAGCGGCGATTGTTTTAGAAGACTTTCGACTTGCTGCGGCGCGACGTATTTGCCGTTCGACAATTTAAATAAATCCTTTTTGCGGTCGGTGATAAAAAAATGTCCGTCCTGGTCGACGTAGCCGACATCGCCGGTGTGATAAAAACCTTCTTCATCAATAACTTTCGCGGTTTCCTCAGGATTATTGTAATAACCTTTCATCACATTTTTGCCGCGAATGAGAATTTCCCCATCAGATTCGGCAATCGTCATTTCGATGTTTTCAAACGGCGTTCCGATTGAACCGACTTTGCTGTCGTCGGGACGATTCACGCACGTTACGCTCGCTTCCGTCATTCCGTAACCTTGAAGAACCGGAATGCCCGCCGCCCAAAAAGCGTTGGAAAGTTTTTTTGACAGAGGCGCGCCGCCTGAAACAAAAAAGCGCATATTTCCACCGACGCCTTCGCGCCATTTTGAAAAAACCAGACTGCTCGCAATCGAATGTTTTAGCCGTAGCAACATTGAAACTGAGTCGTGTTTATCTTTAGCATTCCAAAAATCTTGCCCGACATCCAAAGCCCAATTGAAAAGCGTTGTTTTCCAGCCGCCCGCCGATTTCCCTTTTTTAACGATTTTGTGATAAACCTGCTCGAAAAGACGCGGCACGGCGGTCATAATCGTCGGATGAACTTCGTTCAAAAAACCGGCAAGCTGTTCAAAAGCCGCGCAAAAATAAATCGAAACACCGTTTGAACAGAGAACATAAAAAACGGTGCGCTCGAAAATATGCGAAAGCGGCAAAACCGCCAACGAACGGTCGGTGGTTTTAATCGGCAATGCTTTTGAAACGCCGACAATCGGTGTAATAAAATTCTGGTGCGTCAGCATCACGCCTTTCGGTTCGCCGGTCGTTCCCGAAGTGTAAATTATCGTCGCCAAATCATCCGATTCGATTTCAGAAAGATTCGTTTCAAAAATCTGCGAATCAATTTTTTCGAGTTCCCTACCGCGATTTTCAAGCGCGTCATAAGTCAAAGCGCGATTGTCGTTTTCGGGAACGGCGTCGGTGTCAAAGAAAATCAATTTTTCGAGTCGTTCGACAGATTGAATCGCGTTTTCAGCGTGACGCAAAATTTTTTTGCCTGAAACGAACAGCATTTTCGCGCCCGAATCTTCCAGAATATAACGAATCTGCTCGACGGCTTGCGTCGTATAAATCGGCACGTTGACGGCGCGCAGAGAAAGAATCGCTAAATCCGTCAGAGACCATTCGGGACGATTCTCCGAGATAATAGCAATGCGATCGCCCGCTTTGACGCCCAAATCAGCCAGACCGAGCGCGATGTATTTGATTCGTTCGATGACCGCTTCGCCCGAAAGATTTTCCCAAACGTCGTTGATTTTATAACTCAGCGCATCCGGTTTGTTATGGCGGCGAAACGATTCGAGACAATAGTGCGGAATCGTCTGCGGGATATTTTCAAATCCGTCTAAGTTTTCTGCAATCATTTCCAGTTCCTGGTTTCGTCTATAATTAAACCGCTAAAACGAATTTTTCATCTTAACATTTTCGCTCTGTTATGTCTTTGACAGAGCAATTTGAACAACCGGAAAATAATTGTTTTCACCTGATTTATAAAGTCGGTTTGTAATTTTTATAGAAAAGGATATGGAGAGTTCAATTTTGACATATTTTCCCTCATTGAATTAAAGCAACTGAAGATATTTATGGAACAAAAGCATTTGGCGTCGGTTTATCACCGATTGAACCAAACTGAACGGCATCAAATCCCTGAATACTTTTCATTTGATACCACGTTTCACTGTTTGGTCTGAATACGGCTATATCCGTCTTTCCGTCTCCGTCATAATCCGCCGGAGCGGGAACGTCCGTTGGATTGCCGAATTGAACGGAAGTAAAACCTTGAGAACTTTTCTGAATAAACCAATTGCCTTCGGTCGGGCGGAAAACTGCCGCATCTGATTTTCCATCTCCGTCATAATCACCGACAACCGGTTTATCGGCGGCATTTCCGAATTGCACGGTGGCGAATCCGTCACGGCTTCTTAATAGATACCAGATACCATTTGCGGGACGATAAACGGCGTAATCGGATTTTCCGTCGCCGTCGTAATCGGCGTTAACCGGAACATCCGTTTCGGCGCCGAATTGTGTGGACTCAAATCGGTTATTAACTAAATTCATCGTATACCAGAAACCGCTCGCCGGACGAAATAAAGCCAACTCCGCTTTGCCGTCGCCGTCGAAATCTGCCGGTGCGGGAATGTCGCCGGTGCTGCCGAATTGGACGGAAACGAAACCTAAACTGCTTCTTTGCAAAAACCAGGTTCCGTTGCGGAAAACGGCAACGTCGGTCTTGCCGTCGCCGTCGTAATCGGCTGGAGCAATCAGGTCGGTTGCGATACCGAACTGAACGGCGGAGAATCCGGCGGTTGAATTGAGCAGATACCAAACACCGTTTGACGGGCGAAAGAGTGAAATGTCCGCTTTGCCGTCGCCGTCAAAGTCGAAGCGCGTCGAAGATTTTCTCTCCGTCAGACAACTTTCGTTTGCCCCGACATAATTTCCGATTTGATTGCGGGAATAATCACAAAATGTCAGCGGTATCCGTTCGGTCAGATAAGTAGTCATAATCGTATCGGCGCAGCTTTGAGCCGCGTCGACGTGCGTCGCTCCGAGATTGTGGGCTATCTCGTGCGCGACGAGTAAATTATTGACGGCAACCGAGTTAATTCTGCCGCTGAAACCATACGCCGAATTCGGGTCGCTGCAAACCACGCCGACGTAGGAAAGTCCTTGTCCCAAAACACCCGGCTTTGCGGAAAAAAGATGCGCCGCATCGCGCGGCGTTTGCGAGCGCGGAAAATTCGCGTTCCAGTAATTCTTAAAAGAGTCGACCAGCGTATTTGGATTTGTGCCGTCAAACGGGTCGGGCGTTGACCAGGTGTGCTGAAAAACGACGCGAATCGACAGATTCAGTTCTCTCTGATAGACGCCTTCGACCATATTCAAGATGCTTAAAATCTCGTTGTTTGCCTGATTTGCACCGCCGAGTGTGGTCACGAATTGAAAATCGGCTTCCGTCGCAAGCTCGATAACGCGCGAAGATTGAATTGTTTCCGCACCGTTCAAATTAATCATTTCCTTTCCGTGTTCTATCTTTCCGGCAAGCTCGGAATGACAATCAAAACGGTTGTTTTTTAATAAATCTTCTTTCCGGTAGACGACAATCTCGTCGGCATCCGCCGAGGGCGAATAATTTCGCGCCGCCTCGACGAAAAATTTTTCACCGTTCGCCTCAAAAAAACCTTCGATTTTCCTGCCGTCTATTGTCAATCGAACTTCGGAATCGGTTTGACCGGAAACTTTGCCCTTAAAAGTCGCAGCTTCTGTTTTTTCGTCCGAACGATTATCTCCCGCCGCAACGTCTTCGGCTCGATAACGCGAAGAGCGCAAATCCTGTCGAGTTAAGTTCAACTCAAATCTCCTTTCATCAAAAGAGATTACTAGTGAATTGCCGGTTTCAACTTTTTGCAGCGTTTCCTGATTATTGAGGCGAACCAAGCTAAATTTTTTAAAGAAATTGCTTAAATAACTTTGAGAGCTGCCCGTCGGTCCAAAAGCCGACACAGTAAAAATAAAGATGAAAAACAAAACGAGCGGAAATTTTTGCGGGAAGTAAAGATTTTTCAGCATCGGTTTTTCAACAGATTGATTAAAGTTTTTTAGAATTGGTAATAGTCTAACCAAATTTGCTCATTGTTGTAAATAAAACTTTAGTGAATCTCATCTTTTCGCAGCCGGTTATTTGCCAGCAGCTTTTTCATTGTTTCCGCTAACGATTAAACTGCCTTGCGCTTGAACGCGCAGGTTCGGACGATTGATACGAACTCTTATTTGTTTTCTTTGACCGACGACAACTTTTCGGTGAGTAAAAATTACAAGCTATCTCAAAAATACCAAACCGATAAAAATTTCTTAGCTTTCTCTTTGTGCCTTTGCGCCTTTGCGGGAAACTTTATTTATCCCGCAAAGGCGCAAAGAGGAAGGCAAAGTATTTTTGACATAGCCTCTAGTGAAAAGTTTTATCCGGAACAGTTCCTTCCAAAATCAAATTACGGCGCAAGCAGCTACTGCCCGGTGCAGTTGAGGATATTAAAAACCGCGCATTTGGCGTCGACTCGATTAACATTTAAATCCCTGTTTCTGATTCCCGTTTCTTTTATTTGGTCTGTAACTTGTTTTGGAGTCAAAGCCGGATTTTTTGCTTTGACAAGCGCCGCGACACCCGCGATAACCGGCGCGGACATTGACGTTCCGCTCCAAATGCCGTAACGTCCGCCCGGCAGAGCGCTGACGATTCCTTCGCCCGGAGCCAGGATTCGTATCCAATCACGATTAAAAGTTGAAAACGAAGCCAGAATGTCGCTTCGATTGGTTGCGGCGACGCCCAACATTCCGTCCAATTTTTCCGCCGCCGGATAAATCGGCAAACTGTTCGCGCCGTTTCCCGCGCCCGCGACGACTACCAGACGATTTCCGCCGACTTCGGGAAATTGTGTTCCGTCCGCCGTCGCGCCGTCGTCGCAAGCGTCAATCAAATCTTTTAATAAATCTACTTGCTGCGGATAACCGAAACTGATGTTGACGACGTTCGCGCCGTGATTAGCGGCATAAATTATCGCGTCTTTTATTCGCCAAAGCTCACCGCTTCCGTCGGAATTCAAAACGCGCAGCGGCATAATTTTCGCGTCCGGCGCAACCAGCGCGACGATTCCCGCGACGTGCGTTCCGTGTCCGTATGAACCTTGCCGAAAAACGCCGACTTCCGTCGGGTCGGTGTCGTTATCCACAAAATCAAAGCCCGGCACTAACTTTCCCGCAAAAGCCGGATGATTCGGGTCGATTCCCGTATCGAGAACAGCTACGATGACGCCGCTGCCGCGCGAGCCGCCGTTTGCTATGTTTTGCGCCTCGGCTAGTCGAATTGTATTGGGAAACCATTGGCTGGCAAAACCCTTCACGCTTCCGCCGACGCTCCAGGAATGTCCCACACTCCAGGAATGTCCAATCGTCCACGACAAACCTTCCTTTTCAACCGAAGCCAGCTTTTGATTCGGCTCGGCGGAAGAAACCCGCGTATCGGCACGCAAAGCCGCAACGCGATTGTCAACCGTGTTTCCGTTGGTAATCTGAAGTCGAAACGTCGGCGGCGTTCCGACTTGTCCGAGCGGAGTCGGGTTAAGTCCGTATTGCGTCGCAACCGCCGATAGATTCGCCGGATTCGAGAGTTTGACGATAACTTCGCCCGCGACGCATTCATTGCGGCTTTCACAACTTTGCCCCTGCGCCAGAGCTGTTTTGGTAAAACTTCCCGTAAACAGAAAGAAAATCGCCAAAACTAAAAGCCGCGCTTTCCAATGATTTATATTGCTCATCTTTATCACTTGAAAATTATAGTTGTAATCGTTTCCCCAACTGCACAGTGTCGAAAGTTTTGCCGAAAAGACGTTCCTTGATAAAACTTTTTGATTTGCAAATTCATTTCTGGAAACCGATTAATTTATCGGCGTTCTTCTTTTGCTTTAGCGAAAAAATTTTACCATTTTCCGATGACGACGAACGACGACCAAAAATAAGGGTGCGTTCCCTTTTCAATAAATTTGATTTGCGCCAGCCGCAAAGATTCCGAAACGCTTTCTGTTTGCAGCTGCAGATAAAAAATTTTCATCAATTCGGCAGTCGCTTCGTCGTTGACCGTCCACAAACTCAAAACCAGAGACGCGACGCCCGCCGTTAAAAATCCTCTTGCCAGACCCAAGATTTCGTCGCCCGCAAAAATCGAATTCAAGCCCGTTTCGCAAGCGCTGAGCGTTACAAGACCGGCTTTTAATTTTTGCGAGCAAACGTCTCTGACGGTTATCGCTCCGTCCGCCAGATGCAGCCTTGAAAATAAAGGATTGTCGGGACGAAATTCGCCGTGACACGCCAGGTGCAAAACGTCGAATTCCTTTGCCTGTTTCGTGAAAGCCGAAACGCTCGCCGCCTCGCCCGTCAATGTTTTGGCATTGCGGAAAATCTTCCGCAAATGCTCAATCTCCCGGTTGACGAGCGGAATTCGTTCGTCCGCGTAAGCGACCAGCAGAGCATTTTCGAGTTTCCGTCCGGGTTTAGATAAACAAAATTGTAAAACGGTTGCACTCGGCGCGTAATTTACCTCGCATTTTTCAACCAGATAATTTTTCCCGTCGAAAAGCGCGTTAAAAGGAACGTAATGCAGTTCGCGCACGGGAACGATTGTCAAGCGGCGATTTTCCAAACGGCTTTCAAGCGGCGCGAGCAATTTTTTATAAAGCTCCGCGAGATAAAAGTCGGCGCGTTTTTTTAGTTCGGGCAGAAACGCGCTCAAGTTTTTCGCGCCGTAACGCAATGCGCCGAACTGAAAACGCAAGCCTTCGAGAAGCGGCAAAATCTCGCTTTCGGCGCACATATTTTCGACGAATTCGATTTGTCGATTCGTAACGATAAAGGCTGAAATTTGCCGGTTGAAAACGACGTATTCAATCAAAGATCTTTCCGCGCCAAGCTGCGTTTGCAGCCGCTGCAAATCGAGTTCGATTCTGCCTTGAAAATTCGCGCCCGCGCCGGTGCTTTCGATTTGCCGCATTAAATCGGCAATCTGCTTTTCGCGCCTTCGCGTTTCGCGCTGTAAAGTTTCCGTTTCTTCCGTTCGAGCGCGGTTCAGGCGGCTGTAAAACCAATTCAATTCTTCGCGCAGACCTTTTAATTTTTCAAGCGATTTGTTCGGAATTTCATCGGGCGCCGACTGCACCTTGAAATTGCCGTCGAGCGTTTCCGCCAACGAGCGCGAGCGCGAGCTTTCAACTAAAAGAAAGGCTTTTTCCGTTTTGTTTTCTTTAAGATAAATTTTGGCAAGCTCTTCGTAGGATTCGAGTTTATTCGCCAGAAAAGCCATCCGAAATTCTTCTGCCGGAAGCGGAGCGCGAAGCGTCTCGGTCAGTTCAATCGCTCGCCGAAAATGCTTCTCGGCTCGGCGATAATTTTCTTGCGAGACAAACAATTTGCCGAGCGAAGTCTGCGTCGCCTGCGCTAAATTTGATTGCTCATTGGCGGCGGCTTCGGTAAAAGTTTTCTGCAATAAACTTTCCGCTGCGGAGTAATTTTCCAGCTCTCGCAAGGTTTCGCCTTGAAGCCAGCGCGAGGTTAATCGGTGGCGCAGATTTCCGCTTTTTTCCAGCAATTTTTCCGCTTCCCGCGCGATTTTCAAAGCCTTTCGGAAATTCTTTTGTGAAAGTTCAAGCTGCGCTTCGCTTAATTTGACCGCCGCCGCGCCGACCGGATTTTTTTCCGCCAGATAAAGTTTCGCCGCCTTTTTCAGTTCGCGCCCGGCTAATTTTTTATCTCCCAATATAATTGCGATTCGACCGAAGTTTGCCCGCGCTCTGGCTTGTTCGCCCTGCATTTTCAGCCAGGCGAGCTTTTTGGTAACTCTCCGGTAAATCTCGAACGCTTCGCTTAATAAATTCAACTCGAGATAAACGTCGGCAATTTCAAGCTCGGCAATCACATCCTGATGCGGCATCCTTAGACTTTCATATTTTTGGCGTGAATTTTCCAAAAACTTTAACGCCTCGTCAAAGCGCCCGCGAAAAAGCGCGAGATTTCCCATATTGGTCTCGATTTCCGCCTGCGTAACGCGCATTTCAGTCGCGTAGGCGCGGGAAAGCGCCGATGTATAAAACTTCTCCGCCCTTTGAAAATCATTAAGAGCGGCGTAAGTTATCGCTAAACCGTGTTCGCACATTGTCAATTCGACTTCGTTTTCGAGTTTTACAAAACGATGATAAGCAGATAAATAATACTTTTCCGCTTCGTAGTGCGATTCCATTCTGGAAACTATGTTTCCCAGGTTTTTCTCGATTTTCCCGGAAGCGAGTTCGTCACCGTGTTCTTCAAAAACCCGCAGGGCTTTTTCCCCGACTTTAACCGCTTCGTCATAGCGACCGAGCAAAGCCAATGCGTAAAGTTTGCTGACTCGGGTCTGCGCGGCTTGATAAGGTTTTTGCAGCGCGTTGAAAATCCGCGCGGCAATGTCCAGAGAAATTATTGCCTTTTCGGTTTTTCCTTCGGTCAAAAATGCAATTGCTTTTACCCAATTCATCAAGGCTTTTACTTCATCGAGCGGCAGGATTTCAAGCAAACATTCTAAGGCGACTGCCGCGTTTCGGGTTTTGCGCGGCTCGGTTGTCCAGGATTCGTAATATGTATTTTTCAGTTCTTCGGCAAGTTCGAGATTGATTAAGCGCACGTGTTCCTTCAGCAGCGAACGCTGTCGAAATTTTTCGTTTGTTTCTAAGAGTCGGGTAACGAGTTCCTGGATTCGCATTTGCTAATGTCTCGGAAAATTGTCTCGAAAATAAAAAAAGACGGCTTGGTCGCCGCCTTTTTGAAAAATCAGCCGTTTTTACCCGGCTAAACCGCCCAACAAACGCTTTGCCAGCCTTGTTTTAACTTAACACTAAACCTTCGACGACAATTTCCCTTTCGCCCGAGAAAGTCAAATTGTATTGTCCGCTCGAAATCCCGGCAAAATTAAATTCGCTCAAATCATTGGAGCGAGCTTCAAACGAAGCGTTTTCGCCGACAATTTTAACCGCGCAATTTGCGAAACCCGCGCCGATAATCTGTCCCTGTAAATTAAAGCCTTTAGCGATTTTTGAAATTCTCAAATCGACGCCGTTATCGCCTGCCTCGAAAAACATTTGACGAACCGCCGAACTTGCCGAGCGCTCGCCGAAAACCGCTTGATTGGGCGATAAATCCATTTGCAAAACCGCCAAAACTTTTTGCGCCAGTGATTTTTTCGGCTCGACGGCTCTGGCGCGAAAAAGATTTTTCGCCCATCGAATCGAATCCGGCGGAGCGTCAACCGATTCGTCCGTTTGCATCAGGCGAATGATTTTTTCGATTGTTTGTTCGTTGTTTTTGCTCATTAAATTCATCGTGTCTTTTGTCTCTCCGAAATCACAGTGCAAATTCGGCAAAAGAAAAGACAAGAGAAACCAGGAAACTATTTTTCACTTTTCCAAAATTTTAGCCAATTTTTGCAGACATCTGGCACGCAGCGGGCTGATGCTCGTTTCGCCGATGCCGATTGCGGCGGCGACGGCGGCATAACTTGCCGCCGTTTCCCGCAAATAAATCATCGAAAGAATAGTTCGACAGCGTTCTTCCATTTCCTTTAAAGCGGTTCTGATTAAATGCTGCTGTTCGAGTTCGATTAGAACTTCATCGGCGAGCGGCGCGGTATCAGGCAAGTTTGTCATCTCCAATTCCATCTCTTCTTCGGTTTCCGTAGAATAAAATCCCTTTTCGCGGCGAATCGCGCCCCAGGTTTTAAATTTCGCGGTCGTTACAATCCAGGAACGTATTTTTTCCGGCTGCCGGATTTCGTCCAATTTCTCAAACAGCGTCATAAAAACTTCCTGTAATGTGTCCGCCGCTTGCTGCTCGCTTAAACCGGCGCGACGCGCGACGGTAAAAATCAAGCGTTGGTAACGGTCAACCAGCGCGTTCCAAGCCGTTTCGTCACCGCCCCGGCACGCCCGAATAAGTTCGGCATCGTCCCTTTCTAATTTTTTCGCCGCAAATTCCACCAATAAATTTTTTAGATTATTTTTTCCGCTTGGATAGAATTTTGAAATATCGCCGAAAAATAAGCAAATCTAACCAAATCCAAAAAATTTATTTTGAAGCGTCTTTTTCATCAGACGGTTTGCACTGTTCTATGACGAGGTTAGATTGACATCTTAGCGCCGAATTAAAAACACAAAATTTGAAGGTAAAAGTGAGCGGGTAAAAATGCCATCCGCAGCCAGGCACGCTTTTCAATCTGTGTCGCTCGTTACGAAATTTTAATTACAAAAAAATTGGACTTGGAAAACAGGAGAGAAACAATGAACTTGACGAAACAAAAAACAAACGACTCAAACCTTTTTTACGCGGGATTTTCAATGCCCGGAAAAACGATTTCAGGCACGGCATTATCAATAATTTTGCTTGCTTTATGTGTTCTATTCGCGCCGACCGCTTCGCAGGCGCAGACGGCGACGGTCTACGGTCAACTCGGAAACTTCGATGTCATCAACCATACCGGACACGACGGACACGGGTTTGAAATCGAGATGGAAGGAATTCATCCCGAAGATGTTTACTATTCATTTTCGGCGCAGCGTTACGGCGCGGCAACCGTTACGCCGACGGCGACCGGAATCAAGGTTCGCTGGGCGAGCGCATACAGCAACGGCGCTTTCACGCAAACCACCCTGGCGCACGCGCCGAACACGCCGTTTGCCGGTTCGTGTTACCAATGGGGCGCGAATTACAACATCAGCGCGTGCGAACATTTCGGAGTTTCGCTGACCGCTTCGCCAACGCGCACTGCATATCGCTGGCTGATTGAAGACGAAGCTAATCCGGGAACTTTAGTCGGTTTTGATCCGCCGATTGCGATTCTTACGCCGGTTTATACGATTACGCCGCCCGTCGCGGCAGGCGAAGCGCCGGTTCTCGAAGCTGAAGTAGAAGCTCCCGAAGCCGCCGAATCGCCGGAAGTTTACGGCGACGCGCAATGGGTCAAAGTTTTCAAAACTCAATTAAACCGCGAAGCAAACTTGGATGAATTGGTCAGCGACAACGCCATCGTTCCGCAAGACGCGGCGCACGTCGAAGTGCAGTGGGAAATCGTTCAAGCCGAACCGGTCAGCCACAGCAACAGCAACGGAAACCGCCAGCGTCGCAACAATTCGGAAACTTTGAGATTTGACACACGCTCTGTCCTGCGTCGTTATGAAACATATTCATTCACCGGCGCATACGACCCGATCACGCACGAAGCGCTGTGTGCCGATACGCTTTGCAACGCGCCGGCAACCGAAGAGCTAGGCGAATTTGTCGGAGCGCAAATGACGGCGGCGAATGTGACGGTTCATTCGGTCGTGGTAACAAAGGTCGGCAACGGCACGGTTTCCTCAACCGACAGACTCATTAACTGCGGCAGCAAATGCGGCGCGGCATATAATCAGGGAACAATTGTCACGCTGACGGCAACGCCTTCTTCCAACAGCGTCTTCGCCGGTTGGGGCGGAGCTTGCGGCGGTACGGAGCCGACCTGCACGGTTATTGCCGATAATATAATGAATGTTACGGCGAATTTTGCCGTCCCAATCAATGTTTTAGCGAAAACTTCCGGCAAAGGCGCGGTCAAAGCTCCGTCAATCGGAATCGACTGCGGCAGGAACTGTAAAGCGACGATTACTTCCAAAAACGCGATTACATTCACTGCCGTTCCCGAAAGCGGTTTCCGCTTTCTCAACTGGACGGGCGCGTGTTCCGGCACGGCTCTGACCTGCACTATTTCAATCAACAAAGACACCACAGTTCAGGCAAATTTTGTAAAATAATTTGCCGCGTAAACGAGAAATTGCGGGCAAAGTTTCATCTCAGGCTGATAATGCCGGGAATGTTAGCTTTGTTCGCAATTTTTTATTTTTCGTAATTTTAATTTAGTTACGTCCAATAAGTTCGGTCGAGCGAGCGGTAGTTTATCGCTTCGCTCAGATGATTCGGATGAACCGTTTCGCTCGCTTCCAAATCCGCGATTGTTCTTGCAACTTTCAGAATTCTATCGTGAGCGCGGGCTGACAGACCTTGTCTCAGCATCGCGCGTTCGAGCAGGTTTTCGCTGTCGACGTCTAAGGCGCAAAACTTGCGAATCTGCGTCGGCGACATTGCCGAATTTGAAAAAACGCCGTCGCCCGCGAATCTTTCGAGCTGAATCTCACGCGCCTTTATCACCCGTGCGCGAATCAACTCGGAACTGTCGCCGACCGGAACGCCTTTGCCGCGCAGTTCCTTGAAATTAACCGCCGGAACGTCGATGTGAATATCGATTCTATCGAGCAGCGGTCCCGAAATTTTGCCGACGTATCGCTGAATTTGCATCGGCGAACATTTGCATTCTCTAGTCGAACCGAAATAGCCGCACGGACATCCCAGCGTTGCTAAAATGCCATTACAATCTTTGTTCTCAAAAACCTCTTTCTTATATACCAATTCGTCGCCCATACCCTCAAAATCCTATTACAATTGGCGATTTCCTTTATAAAAAACGACTTGATTTGAATTTAACACAAAAGCAAGTCGCCAAGGATATATTACAAACCTCTGTTGACAATATAAGAAATTGGGAAACAAACCGTTGTCAAATATCACTATTTTTTTATCCCCGAGTTATTGAGTTTATTGGTTTCTGTCTATATGATACTTCCCTACCCATCGGACTAAGGCTTAAAGAACGGCGAATAATTTTTGGACTCTCTATAAAAAGTCTATCTCGGCTCTTAAATGTTGATCCTTGCACAATTGCCTACTGGGAACGAAGCGGACATATACCTTCGCAAAGATATACTATTATTATTGAGAGTTTTTTGAAGTCATATTTTCCTGCCAAGTCAAAAGAAGGAAAATCAAATGCGGAGGAAAATTCTTTTCCTCCGCATTTACCAATTCCAACGTATATTGAATATGACTCAAATTGGAATATTGGACGAAAAATAGTTGCTTGGCGAGTAAGTAATGGGTTATCACAACGAACCTTAGCAAAATTAGCTGGAATTTGTTTTCAATCCATCTGCCGGTGGGAAAAAGAACATAGAGAACCTAGACCCAGATACTTGAAACTGGTATTGCAGGCATTAACTTCATATGCTGAACACTTTATTATTCATAAGTAAATAATTTAATTCTGAGCTTATTGGTAAATTGTTGATATGTTGAATAAAAAATTTGAAAGTTAATCGGACAATGCTTTATCGACAATATTGATTTATAAGTGAGGTAGCTCTGTTTTAACCTTGAAAGGTTTATCAGTATGTAACACATAATTTCTTCTCCGATTTCACATTTTTGGCAAACATGGGACATCCGGTTCAAACGTGAGAATTTTTCAGATTGATAAATAAGGCGAACCATTCGTTCTTTGGGGACCTTGTTCAGTCGTTAAAGCCAGATAATTAACCATCTCACAAACGACCGTTTTACGGACTATAAAATTGCTCAATTTCAATAAGACTATTAATGAGTGTTACGGACTTTTTTGGAGTCTTCAAAATATTTGAAACTCATACCTTTAAGTAAAAACACTGCCTAGAAATTCTTCGCGATAAGACTAGTGCAAACCGTCGAGCCGCCCATTTGTTTCGTCATTCCTGCTTTTCAATACACAATTCGGGCATAGGTTTGATTTCCTCTTTGAGCCGGAGAAATACGACGCGTAGTTTCTGGTAAACGTCATAATGCGGCGATGCGGAAACGTTCGGTTTAGGCGGTTCGGGGCTGTGATTGTCAGCGGCTTCGCGGGCTTCTTCTTCCCAGCGTTTCCAGAGGAATTTGATGAACGAAAAACACGTCGTCGCGCGCCCGCATTCGACGAGGATTTGAAATTGGCGCTCACTCATCCAAAGCGTGGTCGGCACGTCTTCTGCGCATTTTGAGAGCTGTTTCATCGCTTCAGTCGGTTCGATTTTCGGGTCGTATTTGAACCACTTGCGCGACGCCTCCGGGTCGGTCGGATTTAGATCGTAAATCAGGTTGAACGAAACGCGCCGGTAGCGCGATTCATTGCTCATTAGGTTGTTGAACTGCAATTGCCGGATGCGTTTGAGAAAGATGGTGCTCGTCATCGCCAGCACCGAACTGACGCGCGCCTTAATGATTTCAATCGCGTCGGGCACGGACATTTTTTTGAAGTAATGCCAGAGCAGGAATTTCTGCCCAGAGATTTCGAGCGTGCGAAAACGCGTGAACTCGTAGTAAATCTTGCCGAGCAGAAAAATCAAAAGCGCGGCGGGCGCAACCGAAACGACGTAACCGATGCCGCGCAGCAAGGACGAAAATCTTCCTGCCTCTGCGGGAAAGAAAAACGAATAGCCGATAATCGCTAAAGACGCGACGCAGACTACAAAAAACAAAACTGCAAGGATGAACCATGTGTTCAGCGAAATCCCGCCGGCTCTCAGGCTGGCATCGGGCGTATTGAGAATGTCTTCCTGACGCGGGCTTGTGTCAGTGATCAAAAACAAATCGAATTTTTTCGCCCCCGCCGTTTTTTCCGCGTCGAGTGCGCTCGTAATCCCTTGATTATCGAAAACTCCGCCGTCCATCAGCGGCAGCGGAACGCATTCCATCTTGCCGGTTTTCCCATCTTTTATCTTAAAACCGTTTGGGTAATCCTTGTCTGTGACGGGGTTGTGCACTTCCTTAAGCAGCTCACCGCGCGCGTCCGGCAGCGTTTTTTGCGGCTCGAAACGAAAATCGTCGGGAAAACGAATAGGCTCGAACGCGCCCGGAAAACACGACGACGCGGCGACAATATCCGCCAGATAAATCGCGCCTGCTACTTCTTCGGGCACAACGAATTTCTGATTGCCGATAAAATAGAACGGCGTCGAGCTGGCGCGAAAACGAAACGCGTTGCCCTGCCGGAACTCGGTCGCGTTGAAAATCAATTCGCGGAAGCGATCTTTAGCGCGGACGTAATCGAGCAATTGTTTGAACCGACGGTTGCCCAAAAGGTCTTGGTCATATGACTTTGCCGCCGAACGGATCACGCTCAAATCGGTCGAACCCGAGGGCGACGGCGTATCGTATAAATCATCGAGCGCTTTGTCGATGGCATTGGTTTTTTTTAGGTAATTGCTTAAAGTTTCGTAAAATTCGGGAAATTTTGCTCCTTCGCTGGTTAGCGCGGCGTAAGTGACGCCGGTAAAAGTTCCGCCCGAAACGGTCGATAAAAGCTTAACGTCGTCGAGCATTTCGAGTTCGTTGAGCATCGTGAGTGCGCCGAGCGAGTAGGCGGCGGCGCGATACCCGCCCCCCGAGAGACACAGGGCGATATCGCCAAACAGTCTATCGGCTAAGGGTTTCGCGGACATAGATTTACATTCTCCTTTTATAACGGGGTCGTCAATGGCTAAAAATGACTGTAACTGTTGCCGGCTTGATGCTATGTTTTGGCAGTTTCAGTATTTAAACTTCGCAAGAAACTTATTCGTTTGAAACCGGACGAGTTTCATCTCTTTTTCCAGTTCTTTAATTTCTTCAACATTTTCTGTAATCAATTTAATGTAATTAATAATGCATTTTACGCACAAAATAAGGCAACGTCATCTATCATTTTATTAACACATAGATATTTGTTTCAACCGGAAAATAATTTTCAAAAATTATCTAATCTTAGAGAATCGGAATTTTCGTTTCGACGTAAAATTTCTGTCTGGTAAAACTCTGCGGGTCACCCGTTGCTTCGTCGGCTTCGTCGCTTCTCGCAAATTCTATGGGCTTTGCTGCTAGCGCTTTCATTAGTTCTTTTTTCGGAATAAATTTGAAATCTTTGACGGGGTAAACCGAAGCCATCGCTTTGCCATGCGCAGGCAGAATGTCGTCGACGAATTCTTTCGGCGTAGCGTTGTGGCTGCCGTGATGACCGATTTTGTAAAAGTTCGTTTTCGTCAAAAGTTCGCGCCATTCGTCGTCCTTGAGCGCCGATTGCCAAGTTCCGTTTTGCGCGTCGCCGGGAAACAGCAAAAATGCTTTGCCGATTTGAAACATCAACATCAAACTCGTGCCGTTGACTGCGCTTTCGAGGTGCGCGGCGACGCCGAATTCCGTCCCGTCGCTGATCGTTTCGATTTTCTGCCTGTCTTTTTTGGACAAAATTAAAAACGCGGGATCTGCTTCGTCAGCCGATTTCGCCCAGTCTTCGTGAAATGGCAGATGCGCGGTGAAATTCGGCTTGCCCACGTCGCTCATGAGGTGAAGCCATTGCTGGTCGGCTGCCGGATCCATATCACGAATCACCTCTTTATCGCGCGAAGGTCCCATCGCATAAACTTTGACGTTCGGCAAAAAGGCGGATTTTATCGTGTTCCGATTTCTTTCTTTATAAGGCAGATATTCGCGTTTGATGTCATCGCCGCGTTTAAAGCCATGGTGCAACATTTCCATTGCGGCAGCATTTTTCAAAGAATTTTCCGAAAAGTTTTTAAGGGCTTGCAGTTCCTTCATTTTTTTCGCGCCGTTAATGCCGAAGCGTTGCGGCGCGTCAATCATCGCGGTCAAAACGGCATGCAGCGTTTTCGCCGTCGAGCTTTGTTTGAGCAGAATTTCGTTAGCCTGTTCGTCGGTGTAATCTTCAGTCCAGGGCATCCAAACTTCTTTGACTTCAACCTCTCGCCAGAGCGGATTTTCAAAACCGGAAACGTGGTCTTGATGCCTGTGCGTCGCGATCACTAAATCAATCGTCGGAATGCCGTTTTCTTTTACGTTTTCGACGACCTGCCTGACTACATCCTTAAAATCAACGTTCGGATTGCGCCCGGAAAAATGCACGCCGCAGTCAATCAGGACTTTGCGCGGGCGGTCGGGTGCCGGAAACACGAGCAAAAAGCAATCGCCGAAACCGACGTTGTACATTCTGATTAAAACATGTTTGTCGTCCGAAATGAGCGCGGCGGACGAAATGTCGTTATGGGGCGCGTTTTTTTTCTTTGTCGGCATATTTATCTCCTGATGCCGCCGTGAATTGATTTGAAATTCAGGCTTTTGGAAATTCTCTTTTTGAAGTAACTATCATCAGACCAAACGAGATGCGCGTCTCGGTTGTCGCATTCGCGGATAAACACCTCTTGTCGCTCGCGTCTGGCTTTCGCCTCGCGTCTTTTCGCCTCACTGATGCCGTTCGGATTAAGCGGATTTAACGGTTCGAGCGGCTTGGCAATCAAATAGCGCACGTCGCCGTTAGCGGCGGCGATGACGGTTGTGCCGCCGCGCAAATTTAAGCCGCCGGAGACTTCAAAATTGTTTTTGAATTTGTCGTCCTTTTGAGTGAACTGCGCGACCATTTCAACCAGAAGTTGACCACGCGGGTTGACTCTGAAGACAGGATGAAAACCGGCTACGGTGATTTTGCGGTCCGGGTCGAGATGCAGCGCGGCTGCATTTTGATGCGCGTAAAAAAGCAAATCCGCAGCGATTTCGTGCGATAAATCCGACTGCGTATCGTCTTCATCATCAGAAGAAATTGTTTCCTCGAACGTCGGCGATTGCGCCCATGGCTGATTTAGCGATTCTTTTTCGCCGCCGGTCGTGAAGCTGAATTCATAAGCGTTTTTCAGAATCTCGCGGAGCATAAAAGCTTTTTCGTCGACAATCGGAAAACGCCGTAATTCCCCGGGCTCGTAACTTTCCCAAAGTAGTGAATCCTGACTGAGCCACGGAGCGTTTTCAGGGTAAATCCCCCGCTTTTGAAACGCTTCGATCATCGCCGCCCGCTGCCCCGTTTCGTCGTTCGGCGAAAGCTCAAAATCCGCCGTCACCAGCGCCCGCAAATAATCGCCGAACGTAATGTCCACCGGCGGCAGATACTCGAAAGCTCGGATGCACATATTCAAAATTGACTGCGCCGTGCGCGACGCTTCCTGCGCAATGCGGTTGACCAAATCCGGGTGCAAATCGCCATCGGGCAAGTTTCCCGTGCCGCCCGTAGCGATACGAATCAAATCTTTAATGCGGGCTTGATAAGTTTGGAAAAAAGCGTCGAAAACCGCCGCGACGAGAATCGAGCCGCGCTCATGAGGTTCAGTGACGGTTTGGTACAGTGTTTTATCGGGCAAAGGAATCTCGTGTTCATCGAGCGGTTTGGATTTTGTTTTGTTCGACTCTTTCGCGTCGCCGTCTTTTTTGTCGTTTTCATTAACCGGATCAAGTGCTGAGCGCAAGGCGTGTCCTTGTCCGGTGGCGTAACCGAATTCGCTGGCGAGCATTATCAAATTGTTCGGCGAATGCAAATTGCCGCGCGTTTCCTGTATGTGTTCGCGCAAAATGGCGGGAAAGCTGAAATGCTGAAAAATGGCAACAATATCGGAGAAGCCTTCGTGAAAAGCGGCGACGTCGCGGTTCGTCGGCTCGATAAAATGCGGGCGCAGGCGGTCAACGATGGCGTGCGTTACCTCGTGAGTGATGATGTCCTGCGAGAGACAAGTGAAGACCGTCTGACCGGGAATGTTCGGTCCCGGATTCTGTTCGTCGGCGCGAAAATACCCAAACAAAACCGCTTTCAAATCAGGGTCGTAAAAAGCGTTCGCGCCGTGAAAAGCGTGCGGGAAAATCCGCAATTTGTGCCGAAACCGAAAGTTAAGTTTTCTTCCCAATGCAATATCGAAGTTTTCCAAAACTTTCATCGCCACGGCGTAAACCATCTGCTGATGAAAACGCGGGTCCGATTCTGTTGGCTCTAATCCGTTCTGCATCAAAATCGCTTCGTCGCTGAGATTGACCGAAGCGTAGAAAACTTTGTTCACGCCGTCGTAATCGACGACTTCGATTCGCTCTCCTACGGGACCTTTTTGCAGATTCGTTTCGTTCGGAACGTCAATCGTAATTCGCCCGCCCTGTCTGCGTCCGAGCATCGGGTCAAAGGCGTAAACTTTAAGCGGACGGCGCGTCGAAGGCGGCTGTTTATAATCGAAGGAACGCTTCATATAGCAAAAAAAATGTTTGTCTGACTAAATCGGAGTGGCGTAAAAGCGAAAAAACAACAGCCCGATTGTAGCATTTTTACTTAAACAAGTCGTTTATTTCAAAACTGAAAAGAAACGCTCCGCTTTTTTCCCGAAACCGCGGATTGGGATTCCAAACATAACCGCCGGTTAGACCCATTCCGAGAAAAGTAAACTTCACTCCACCGCCGACGCCCAAACGTCTTCCGCTGATAAGCCCGCCTTGTTGGACATATGTCGCGTCAAAAATGAATAAAGGTCTGATCGAATACATGTCGGCTTTACGAATAATAAAATCAAATACACTTTTGGGGTATTCTATATCCTTTTCAGCTTGTTTATTCGCCTCTTCGTTAATTGAAGGCAGAACATTTCCATTACTATCCTTCCGGGGTTTATTGAAATCATCATATTGGGAAGCAAGTTTTTTTCCGAGCGGAATTAAATTTTCCCGATTAGTCTTGATGTTATTAGGGGTAGTTGCGGGCAATAACTCCTCAAGTTTGACAAGCTGTTCCATTAAAGCATTAAAAGGAGAAAGATCAATCTCGACCTCACCCGTATCATCATCTACAAATTTATCATCGACGATGAAAGCCTTGATGACTGACGGGTCGGCTTTATCATCCTCTGAATCTTTAATAGTGGCATTTACGGTAGCAATAACCTTGTCAAACTTGCCGGTTGCCCGGCAATCATCACAGGCGGGCGTCTTAAAAAGCTCGTCTTTTATAGCATTGATCGCGGAACTATCGGAAGGAAGATTTTTTAATATTTTTTGTAAAACCAGAAGCGGTTTTTCCATTTCTTTTACCGTCCCCAAAATCGCTTCAAATTCCGGCGTTTCTAGTATAAAACTGCTAGCCATTTCACTTTGACCCGCTCTAAATTCACCGTCGATTACATTTTTAAAACAGGTTTTGTCCTTTTTCTCACACGGCTTGTACTCTCCGGGGTTATTGGGGTCTTCCCATAGCGATCTTTCGACGAGCGGTTCTTTCCAGACTACCGCACTGATCGTTAGATTGAAGGAAGCAAAACGATCGAATCCCGGAATGTTGGAATTATTAATGAACGCCAATTTATTTTCGGCAAAACTTGTGATAAAAGGATTGGAGCGGATCTGCCAGTTGCTTTCGGCAATAAAAAATTGTTCCTTGTTACCACCGAAAAACTTTTCGACAACCGGAAGTTTTCCACGATTGTAGATGTTCCCTGCGGTAAATTGGCTTTCGATAGACAGGTCTCTGAATTTCGAAAAGTTGAGACTGCCCGCAAAATCAAAAATCTGTTTAACGAAATCTATCTTGCTGCCCTTGTTGGCGCTTCCAAGTTGAATGCCATAAGAAGCCTTGAAAGCGTGCAGTCCGAATTTAGCCGAAACGCCGGCAAAGCCTTTGGCGCTTAAGATCCGACTGTCTTTCAATTCATTAATACCTAGCACTCCGGCAAAATTTTCAGCTTGCCGATTGCCGCCTTCGATCGCTCCGCCAAACCGAAAAATTAAATCATTTTTACCGATCGAGCGCGACGCCAGATAAAACTGTCCAAAGCCGCTGCCGCTTTTCAATTTTCCGAAATCGGTCGGAATTCGCGAAAAATCGTAGCCCGCGCGCCATTCTGCATGATTGATAAACCCTTTTTTGAAATCCTTGACGCCTTCACCGGAAGCTGTTACTCGAAAACTGTTTGGCGACCCGGAAACGTTCAGATCGAATTCGCGGACGACCAAGTTATTTATTTTGGCGGAAAATTTTGTGCCTGCGTAAATTCGGCGGGTGCTGTTGTAGCTGACATAAGGCTGGACGGAAAAACGGGACAACCCTTCGGTGGACTTGGTTTTGACGGTTGTTCGCTTGAGGTCGTCCGTTCCGCCGAATTCAAAAGTTCGCCCGTAATAGATGGAGGGATTAAACACGAAAAATTTGAGGACAACATCAAGTTCTCCATCATGGCAATTTTCTATAGTGTTTCCCCCGAATCTGACGGCGATCCGGGTCTGCTTATCTACTTCCAGCGGCGGAAGCGCTTCTTTCACCCAGATATAGGCATTGGCGGCTCGGTTCGGATCAAACTCGTCCTGTGCCTTAACGTACGGGTTGCCCGCCGCCAGTGCCTTGATATCTTTATCGACCGACGGAAAAAGCCATCCGAGTGGTGCGCTCACCCTGACATCGCGCACTTTATACTTTAAACTTAGATAATAGTCGGCTGGGTCTTCAAATTTCGATTTGGCATCATCAGGGACAGTGCAATCCTGTCCGATTGCCGAAATGACAAAGACGAAAACCATCAAAATTAGAATGAATTTTGTCGGATGAATAAACATTTGGACACACCTCTATTCGATCACTCACTCAATAAAGTGTGAGTGATGGGACTTAAAAGACTATCGGACAATTGTTTTACAACAATCTGAGAAGAAGCTTTTCTAGTTCCGGATCTTTGACGGTGCCAGGAGGCAGTTCGAGAACCCGCGTCTTAATTTTACCCATGATAAGATCGACCTTGTTTTCCGGAAGTTCTTCTTTTTTCTTTGCTGCGTCCGCTAAAGCTTCTGCTTTGGGCTTCTTGTTTTCGCCGACCGTCACGTGAATCTCGACGCGTTTTTTCATGCCCTGACCGCGGTCATCTTTATAAAGGAAGTCGATAGTCCAAAAATCGGTGCCATCAGGGTTGCAACCTTTGGTAAGCCCGAAGTGGATTTCTTTTTTATCGTCAGGAGTAAAAATTCCTACTTCTACTGAAAGTGCTTTACATGCCATAATTAAACCTCAAAATTGGAAAGAATTTAAATGTGTAGAACACCAAATTAAAAGTAAGCTGGCTATTGACTTACAAACTCTCGCCGTCAAATCCAGCCAAGGCTAGGGTCACCGAGAAAAAGTTTGTTCTTTACTGTCGATAATTTCTCGGAAACTGCCTAGTTTTTGGTGAAACACCGTAGCACATTCGAATTTTCATGTCAACAGCCTTTTTCCGTTGAGAGTGACTAAATAAGCGTTGGCAAGTTTTCCGCTAAATAAGCCGGATATTTCGGACGCTTTCATTTAAGAGATTATGAATTAGGCGGACAATCTAAAGACAACTGTCAAAAAACTCTGTCAAAAAGCCTTAAAGCCTTTCACAGATAGGATAAAACGATAAAATATAAAGAGTGTCAAAAAACACTGCTTTTTTGTCACTAGCTAGTAACCCATTAAGCTCTAATTTGTCATTATTATTCTACAATAAGATAAAGCAGCTATTTAAAAAGGCTTCGGAGTTGCCGCGGACTCAACAACAAAAAGTGGCGTCGATTCTTGAAGCCTTTATCGCGCAAAATTCGAGGGGCTGTAAGAATATTTGTGTCATTCAGAGATTTGATTAAGTCTTTTACGAAGCATCATACAAGCGAACCATTCAGTTGTTTTGCATTCCTCTTGACTTGAATCAAATTCCAAACCAATAAATTCGCCAATATCTGCCATTTGTCTGGCTTCACGACATTTTCTCGCATTGCTTTGCGGGTAGGAAAAGGTTCGATACATCCTACCGTCATTAATCTCTACAACGTAGATTACCGCATCAGCATTGGGTATATCACATTCATTCTCAGTTGATTGCGGAAGCGTTAAAATCTCCTTATTAACTAATTGCTGCCAAAAAGATTCCCATCCAGATTTTGGTGAATTTAATTGTCTAACTTCCGCTTTTTCAGGTTCATAATGTGCGTTAGTTTTAACATAAAGCCCTGACCATTGATTATTCGTCCGTTTGAAAATAACTCCTTCAAGCGGAGACTGACTGAATCCGCGCCAAACTCGAACTTCGACATCACCATCTCTCACACTGGTCTTTCTCAGTTCTGTTAATCCGGCTAGGTTTATCGCTTTATTGACTTGTTTAAAGATAAGCGAATCCCATCGTGAAACTGGTGAAATGACAATAATTTTTTGAAATTCGCGATAGTATAGCCATCCGCCGACGGCAAAAACACCAATGACAAAAGTTAGTATTACAATAATAAAACGAGTAGAGAATCTATACATATTACATTACCTCTAAGCATTCATGCTTGAAACATATCTGAATAGTGTTTGTGATTGAAAAATTTGACTAATCCTGAAAGATATTCCGATATTGTCATTAACACATCAATTATGTAAACTCCAGCCTTTTTGCAACCTACGGCTATTAAGAATTTTACTTTATGCATGTTCGTTTCAATGATTCAACATCAGTTTTACCATTCCCATAGACTGTAAACTTTCCTTTACCATAGACAATAATTCCGAAAAAAGGTTTATTGGTATTTTTATAATATTCTTCGGAACCCAGATTCATACTGTCAGGAATAGATACATCTGGGGTGCCAGTTACAGCACCTGCATTCCAAGTTAACAATGCCGCATATTGTTCATTTGTTGCATATGGACCTGGTTTCTGAAAAGGATCATGGGGAGGATGCGTATGAATTGCAAGTAATATTCTTTCAATTCCTCCACTAATTCTATACTCTCTAATCTGTGCTGCTATATCAAGTCCTGCAGACTCACCTGGCTTAGGCGGTTCACCTTCGGCGAATTCTTGGTAATTTATAATGTATTCAGAATCATTAATTGTTATTAAACCGCCATTTTCTGCTCCGTCATGTCGATCATTCCATTTTCCACCAGTTCTCCTATCTTTATCTACTTGCTCTGCCGATTTAACTGTTCTTTCCCATGCCTCATTCATATACTTTTGAACAAAGGGGTTTTTGTATATTAAATCATAAAACGTATAACAATTTGGATAGGTTTGTTTTTTCTGAGTTTGCTGTTGCGAAGTCCAAGAAATGCTGACAATTTGAGTGATGCGGTCTCTGACTTCCTCGCCTGTTCTCATATGCTCATACTCACGTCCCAAGTATGAATAACTGAACTGTCCAAACCCGTAGCTTTCAAATCTATATCCCTTTTGGTGCTGCAATCCTGCAAGTCCGGCGGGAATCGCCGACCCGTTTTCCATTCGCGCATTGCAATACGATTCCAACCTAAGTCCTCCGTCGATCATACAAGTGCCATTGAGCATCGCCTCGACATCGTTGCCGTGACTATGGAATATCGGCTCGTCCGACAACGGGTCAACCGGCTCGCTCGGCGCCTGTCGCATCGAGATGCCGTCCGGGTCGAGTTCTGCTCCCTTGGCGAAATACCCGCCGAGCGTTTGCAATGGCGCGGTGGTGAATTTCTCGGTTTGACCGCCCGGGTCGTTGTGCTGCCAGACGACCTGCGCCTGCGTGCCGCTTTGTCCGATCTGCACGGCGATCTGCTCACCGCCTGCATAGACATTGCTGCGTTCTTTCGTTCCGTCCTGCTTGACCTCCGAGATGATTCGCCCGCCTAAAACAGTCGAACGAATCGAATAGGTGCTGAGCGACCCGCCCCACGTATTGTTCGTCTGTTTTCTTTGCGAGCGTTTCAGCTCCAAGCCGTCGCCGTCATATGCCATCTCGGTTTCCAGCGGGTCAATTGAATTACCGGTTGTCCAGCCCGCGATTTTCGTCAACTCGCTTCTCTGGTTATAAGTATAGGTTTGATCCGAACCGCTGGTAACATTGCCGTTCGCGTCATAACCAGTGTTCGCCTGCCGGTTGTTGACGTAGTCGGCGAGCGGCGCGTTCGTCTGCGCGTAGTAGTTGTTGCTGAAATCCTCATCCCAGACCATTGCCGAGCGAGCCGTTCTTTGCCCGAACGCATTATACAGGTAAGTTTCCCGGAAAGGCGTGTTGGTAGTTGTCGGCGTTTGCCCGTTCGCCATCGCGCCGGATGTCGCCTGCTTCAATCGCCCCGCGAAATCGTAGGTATAGGCGCGGTCAAAATCGTGGTTCGCTTGATTTGGGCTGTAACGCAAACTCGAATCGGCATTGTATTCGTATTGCTGTCTGATAATCTGCGGATTAGTCGCTCCGGGTTTGACCACCTCGAAATCAATCGTTCGCAGGCGGTGGTCGAATGATTGAGTCATCAGCGCTCCGCTGCTGCCGTATTCCAGATGCTGCAATCCGCCCCAGGCGAGATACCGCGGATTCGAGGCATAATCCGTCACCCCGCCGAAGCTCGTTCCCGTAACGGTTGAAAGTCTGCCGATGGTATCGAGCGCGTAATTGATTTGCTGCCCGTACGGGTCGGTGTAAGACTTCAACTGACCTGACAGCGCGTAGTCGTATTCGAGCCTAAAACCGTTGTTCGGCGACGGCGCGTTCGCCATACTCGTATTAAACTGCCTGGTCTCCGCTTTCATCCGCGATAATTCGTCGTATTCGTAATCCACTCTGCCGAGTCCGTCCGTCATCCAAATCCGGTTGCCGACCGCATCATAATCAAACTTGACAAGCGGCGCGGCGACGGCATTCGAGCCTGAATAGCTAACCTGCTCGACCAGTCCGCGCGTGTTATAACTGTAGGTAGCGGTCGCGCCTCTCGCGTCAACAACCGATTGGATGGCGTCGTCCGCATAGTAGTTGTAAGTTGTATACGCCGCCGTTCCGTTTGAGTCTTGCTGTTCGGGACGATGCGATGTTTTCAATCGCCCGTGTCCGTCGTAAGTCATCAGGGTTTCCTGAAAAGTTTGACCGGTTTCCGCCCCGTCGTATTGCTTGATACTGGCGGCTTGGTCGCGCCCGTTGAATTGCGTGACGGTTGTCGAGTAAGGCGTCGTTCCGTCCCATTTCATCAATTGCGTTTTAATGGTTCTGCCGAGAATGTCCTCATAGACTTTTTGCGTTCGTCTTGCCGATGAGTTAGGCACATCGTCGCGCGGCACCAGCTCGCCTGTAATAGTAGTTTCTTGTCCGCCCGCGCAGCCGCAGCCTTCATAGCTCATGAAAACGTCCGATGCATTCGGAACTTCCGAGTCAATGCCGTCGGTATTGATTTTCCGGGTGACTCGTCCCTTCCAGTCATATTTTTGGTATGACCACAAAAAGCCGCGGTTTAAGTCATCGCCAGCCGGTGTCAAAACACCCGTTGTTTCATTAGCGGAAACTTCGGTCGGGACTGTTTGACGTTTAGCTCGTCCGAGAATGTCGTATTCAACCTTTGAACCCGACCAGCCGCCGGTGCTTCCCGGGAGTGAACTGATCGACTGCCTGACTCGTCCCGCGCCGTCCGTCCAGCTTTCCGACACGGTTTCGTCCGCCGTGTCGCCGACGCCGTTATTGTTGGTATCAATTACGGTCGAGAAGACTTTCGATTGAACCTGATTGGGCAGGTATTCATAACGGGAGTAGGCATATTCGACCAATACCCCGTACTGGTTTTTTTTCCAGACGGATTGTTTTTGCAGTCTGTCGTAACCGTCAATTATTCTGGTGCTGACTTTACCGGTCGTTTGTCCCTGCGGCGCGGGGCTTTCAGCCCAGACATTCGCGCCGATGTCGAAGCGATATTTGATATGTGAAGAAAAGTCCCCCGCATCAGTGAGAGTTGTCGGGTAAGCAAAGGTGTTTCTGGTGTTACCTCCGTCATTAAAGACATCCGTATAAGATATTTTTACCTTGCGCGTCGGGTTTAACGCGCTGCCCGGCGTAATTTGGGCAACCGGCGAACCTGCAATATCATACTCAACGCTCGATGCTACGGTTTCATTTGTCTCTACATTCCAGCGCGTCATCGAAG
>CAXSBF010000014.1:0-148207 GCA_964235785.1 uncultured Pyrinomonadaceae bacterium
TGACGGCGGCGCGGGGCGGCTTGAATTTACATTTAATGGCGGGCGACGGGCGCGGTAATTTCCGATACGAAAGACGAGTCGAGCTGCCGGGCGCGGTGACGACGATGCTGGTCGAGGACGTCAATAATTACGACGGGATGGCGGACGCGATAGTCGGCATCGGCAAAGGGTATGCGCCGAAGGCATTGATTTACCACAATTCGGACGAGATGTTTTCCGAAAAGGCGGTCGAGATAGATTTACCTGCCGACGCCGCATCGTTTGCCGTCGGGCAGATGGACTCGGACTTTTTGAAGGATCTGGTGATTGCCGCCGGAAACGAGGTTTTGGTTTCGCGCGGCTTTGACCAGACGACACAGGAAAATCCGAAAACGAGATTGGAGCGCATCGCTTTTTCATCGAATGCGCGATCGGTAGCGACCGGCGAGTTTGTATTTGACCGGGAAATCCGCACGGAAATCGCCGTTCTGTTAGATGACGGGACGGTGAATTATCTTGCGCGCGGCAACGTCGATCGTCGCCCGTATTCGGCAGACGAACAAAAGACGATTTTGGAGAAACGACGCAATCGGGATTACAAGGGTCTGGAAGCGTTCAAGAAATCGAGCCTCAGGCGAGGCAACAAAACCGCCTGGGCGATAGCCGAAACTCCGATCACCTCAAAAGGCAGCGTGGGCGAGACGGCGAAACTGGTAACGGCGCAGCTTGCCGGATTGTCGACCGACGATTTAATGGTGGTTGACGCGGCGAGCAATAAAATGCGGCTTGTCCAAAGCAGCAAAGGCGAAATGGACGCGCAATCTTCAGTGGCGGAGATGGACGCGGAGAGCGAGGTGGTCGCGGCGGTATCTTTACGACTGAACATCGACACGGCGGCGGACATCGTGCTTTTGCGAAAAGACAGCGCCGCGCCGACGGTAATGCTGTCGCCGACAGCGACAATCAATGTCAGCGCGGCGGCAACCGATGTTATCGCCAACAACGGAGTTTGTTCTTTGCGCGAAGCTATTATGAACGCCAACCACGATAATCAATCCGGTTCGACCGACTGCGCGGCGGGTTCGGGCGCCGATACGATTATGATGCCGGCGATGACTTATACGCTTGCGCTCGGCTCATTCGACGATGATCAGCTTCTGGATGGTTACGAGCCGACGACCGGCGACCTCGACATCGCCGATGACGACGGCGCGAATAGTGATGGTGGCGCGGACGCTATCGGCGACTTGACCATTCAAGGCGTTGCGGGTCAAACCATCATCCAAGCCGGAACGACCACCACTAACGGTATTGACCGCGTATTTGACGTGAACAATTTCGTCAGTCCGGGGACAGCCGTCAATGCGACTTTTACAAATCTGGTAATCAAGCACGGCAAAGGAGTTGTCGCTCCGTTCGGCTATTTCACGCCGGGCGGCGGGATTCAGTTCGACGGATTTAATGTTCCGACCGGCGACCGGAGCGCCAAAACGCTGACGCTCAACAACACGACCGTCACGCTCAACCGCGCAGCCGGACAAGGCGGCGGCATTCTCGCCCTCAACGGCGCGGCGAATTTCGCCAACAGCGCAATTTCCAGCAACCGCATCACTGATACAGGCGGAATCGCTAACTGGACAAACGCGGCGGGTGGCGGAATGAGCTTCGACGGCGGCGGCAACAGCGGACCGGCGCGAACTTTTCAGATGAGCGGCACGACGACGTTCGACTCCAACGTGATTGACCCGTCCGATGGCGCGGGGACGAATTTCGGACAAGGCGGCGCGGCGAGACTCGCGGGCGGCACGGGCGCGACCATCTCCGGCAGCATTATCAACAACACCGCTTCATCGTTCGGCGGCGGATTTTCCGTTGACACGATTCCGGCGGTAACAATTTCCAGCTCGACCATTACGGGCAACAACGCCAACACCAACGGCGGCGGTATTTTCAGTAAACCGCTTTTCGCCAACGGCACGTTAAGCACGCTAACGATGACCGGCAACACCATCAACAACAACCACGCCGACGCTGACACCAACGCGACCGGCATCGTTGACGGCAGCGGCGGCGGAATTTTTCAGGAGCGCGGAAATTTGACGATTTCGGGCGGCACAATCGGCGGCAGCGGCACGCCGAACACGGCTTTTAACGGCGGCGGCATCGGTCACGCTTATGAAGGCGCGCCCACTGCCAGCATCATCAACAACACCACGATTACAATCGACAATACTCCCATCACCTTTAACACCGCCAGAGGCGACGGCGGCGGAATCTTTCATAATTCCCTGAACCAAACCACGAGCAGCACTTTAACTCTCGGCAACTCGACCAATGTTGATTTAAAGAGCAATCTTGCCAACGTCAACGGCGGCGGCATCGCTGTTTCAAACAGCGCGATTGCCAATCTGACCAGAGCTACCGTTCAAAGCAACAAAGCCGACAACGATAACAACAATACCGGCGACGGCGGCGGCGTTTTTGCTGCAACAAGCGGCTCGGTAACAATCACCGGCACGACTTCTCCAATCGGCGGCGCGAGCGCGGCACTGGGCAACACGGCTCGCAACGGCGGCGGCATCGCCAATGCGGGCGGAACGATAACCATCTCCGGCACCGGCGCGAGCATCATGCGCAACACTGCGACGGGAACAGGCGGCGGCATATCTAATAACAGCGGAACTTTGAGCGCGTTTACAACCGCGACAATCACCAACAACACAGCCACCGGCAACGGCGGCGGCATTTTCAACAGCGGAACGCTCGGCGCGATTAGTAGCCCGACGCTGGACACAAACTCAGCGGCAACCGGCGGCGGCATTTTTAGTTCAAGCGGCGCTTTGGTAATCACGAACGGCAGTGTCAGCACAAACACTGCCACAACCGGCAAAGGCGGCGGTATCGAGCATAGCGGAGCGTCGGGAACCGTAACCAGCGTTTCGATTTTGAACAACACCAAAAGCGGAATTCTGATCACCGGCGCAGGCAGTCTCGATGCCGCGAACGATACGATTACAGGCAACGGCGGCGATGGAATCGGTATGACCGGCACCGGAGTCGGCAGCCATTTCAATACAAACACGATACACTCAAACACCGAACTCGGTATTGATTTGAGCGACAACGGCGTCACGGCGAATGACGCGGGCGACGCGGACACCGGACCGAATAATCTGCAAAACTTTCCGGTTCTCAATTATGTCCGGCGCGGCACCGCCTCGGCGGGCATAGCAAGCGTGACGCTCAACTCGGCTCCCGGCAAATATCGTATTCAGTATTACGCAAATACAGCTTGCGACGCATCCGGCTTCGGCGAAGGCGAGGTGGTTTTAGCGAGTGTGTCGGAAGTCGTCACCGTCCCGGCGGGCGGCACTCTGACATTTCTCAGCAGCGCTGCTCTCCCTTATGGAACACGCGAACAAATTACGGCGACGGCAACAAGCGATCCGAACAATAACAACAATTTCGACGACGACGGCAGCACTTCGGAGTTTTCGGCGTGTCGCCAGGTCAACACTTTGCCGACGATTACGGCGCAAGCGGGTGTAACCAGACAGCAGGGCAGCCCGGCGACGAATTCACAAATTGCCACCGTCAATGACATTGACCAAACGGAAAATACTTTGGTTGTTACAGTCAACGGCGGCGCGTCGGCGACCGTCAACGGCGTGACTGTTTCAAATATCGCCGTCAGTGCGGCGGGCGTTGTGACTGCCGATATTGTAGCGTCCTGTTCAGCGACGAACGCGACTTTTACATTGCGCGTCACTGATGACGCCCTCGAATTTAATGAAGCGACGTTAAGCGTCGCTGTCACCGCGAATACCGCGCCAACGGCGGGTAATTACGCCAACACGACGGTCAATGCCGGTTCGAGCGGAACAGTCGTGACGCCCGACGCCGCGCCGACCGACAACGGCTCAATCGCCAGCGTTACGGCGACCGCAACATCGCCTGCCGGTTTTACCGGAACTTTTGTCGGCAATACGACGACCGGCGCAGTAACCATCAATAACGCGGCTCCGTTCGGAGTTTATACGGTTACGGTTGTTACGACGGACAACTGCGGACTCACAACGAACAGGACATTTACGTTGACGGTCAACGCGATTCCGACGATTACGGCGCAAGCGGGCGTGACCAGGCAGCAAGGCAGCCCGGCGACGAATTCGCAGATTGCGACGGTTAACGATGCCGACCAAACTGAAGATACTTTGGTTGTTACAATCAGAGCGGTCGGCGGTGTGGCTCCCGGAACGGGAACCGCGACCGTCAACGGCGTGACTGTTTCAAATATCGCCGTCAGCGCGGCGGGCGTTGTGACCGCCGATGTGGTTGCGACTTGCGCGGCAACGAACGCGACATTTACATTGCGTGTCACCGATTCAAACGGAGCGTTCAGTGAAGCGACTTTAAGCGTTGCGGTTACCGCCAACACCGCACCGACTGTCGGAACCTATGGGGCGACGAATTTAAACATCGGCGGCGGAACGACCGTCACGCCGACCTCCGCGCCGGCGGACAACGGCTCGGTTGCCACCGCGACGGCTGCGGCTCCGGGCTTTACCGGAACCTTCAGCGTCAGCACAAGCACGGGCGTGGTAACAATTACCAATGCGGGTCCAGCCGGAACGTATACGGTTACCGTAACTTTCACGGACAACTGCGGATTAGCGACGACCAGACAATTTACTTTGACGGTCAACGCGCCGCCGACAATTACCGCGCAAGCAGGCGTGACTCGTCAGCAAGGCAATCCGGTTTCCAATTCGCAAATCGCCACCGTCAATGACAATGACCAGACCGAAAATACTCTGGTCGTGACGGTTGACGGCGGTTCATCGGCAACCGTCAATGGCGTGACCGTTTCCGGCATTAGCGTCAGTGCGGCGGGAGTCGTAACAGCTAACGTTGTTGCCGCGCCGGGCGCGACTGCCGCCAGCTTTACCTTGCGCGTAACTGACAGCCAGGGTTCGTTTGCCGAAGCAACTTTGAATGTTGCCGTAACGCCCGGTTCATACGAGGCGGACGTCAACCCGCGACCATCGCAAGCGGGTAACCCGACTCCCGGAAAATCCGGTGATGATTCGGTGACAGGCGGCGACGTAACCCAGGTTCGGCGATTTGCTCTCGGACTCGACACGCCGGACGCGCCGCCGGATGCCTCCAACGAGTTTCAGAAAGCTGACTGCGCTCCGCTCGCCACGCTCGGCGACGGTCTGATCGCGTCGGGCGATGTGACACAGGCGCGCCGTTATGCGCTCGGTCTTGACCCGCCGCAGTTTGCCGGCGGTCCGACGACTCCGGTGCCGCCGCCGTTCTTCGCGCCGCCCGCGCCGCTGACTAATGCCCCGACGGTGTTTAATAAAACGACGGGAGAACGGACGGAGATTGATGCGCCGATGAATCATCAGCGGACGGTGACGCCTTCGACCGTCTCCCGAGTGGGCAACACTCTAACGGTCGGCATTTATCTGAACACCTTTGCCGGCGAGACGCTTGCCAACTCCTTGAGCTTTACCTTGAACTTCAACACGCTGCAAATCAGCAGTCCGACCAATATTCGATTGGGTTCGGGCGGCAATTCGGCGACTTTGGGAACCAACGAAGGACAGGTCGGAAGCGGCATCCTCGGCATTCTGCTGGATTTGCCGCCCGGTTCGCCGACGCCTGTGGCGGGCAGGACGTTTGCGACGGGAAATCAGCAATTGGTCTTGATTGATTTCACGGTCGCGGCAGGGGCGCCGTCGACGAGCAGTGTGTTTTTCTCCTCGACGCCGACGCCGCGCTTTATCGCCGACGTGCTGGGCAATCGGCTGGACGATGCGACGACCTTTACTGGCAGCTCGGCGGCGCCTGCGACCATCTCGCTGACCGGACCGACGGCGGCGGAGGCGAGCATTCGGGGACGGGTGCGAAACACCTCGGGCGCGGGCATCGGCGGGGTCGAAGTCAGCTTGCTGGATACAACGAGCGGCGGAATGCAGACGGTGAGAACGGCAGCCGACGGCAGTTATGCCTTCGGCGGGTTGGCGGTCGGCGGAGACTACGTGGTGGCGGCAAAGGCGGCAGGAATGAGTTTCAGTCCGGCGAGTCGGCATCTGTCATTGACCGAAGACTTCTCGGATGAGGATTTCACGGCGACGGCGACGACGAAGAAACGGGTGCGGCTGATTCTCTAATCTGATAACAGAGCGGCGGCAGCGGCAGCGAAAAAATCAAGTGGTTTGTTTGCCGCCGCCGCTCTGTTCTTATATGCCTTTGATTTTCCTGTTAAAATGAAAGAACATTGGTTTGAAGCCAAACGCGAGTGTTAAATTTTTTGAAATAGTTTTGAAATTTCTGGAAAGAAAACGCGAATAAACCTTTCTATAAACAACGGAAGCGAAAGGTGGTCAAGCGCAGTAGCAGGTAAGCAAGGCTTTCTTGAAACTCCGTCAAATTCAGTTCACATTCTCCGAAAATATAAATCTTTAGCCGTGTTTGTTTGAACAAGCGCGGCTTTTTTATTTTTAGCCACGAACAAGCGAAAGAACATAAATTGAATTGCCCGTCTTTTTCGCGCATTTTTGTGTTTGTTCGCGGCTAATGTTCTTTTCGCTTTTTTTGTGGCAAATTGTTGAATATGCAAAAAGTTGTAACCAGCGAGGAAATGCGCGAGATTGACCATTTGACGACGGAAAAATACGGCATTCCGTCAATTCTTTTGATGGAAAACGCCGCGCACGCCGCCGCCCGGATTATCACGGAAAAACTCGGCGGCTCGGTTGCGGGGAAATCGTTTTTGATTCTCTGCGGCAAAGGCAACAACGGCGGCGACGGCGCGGCTCTGGCGCGGATTTTATGGACACTCGGCGCAGATGTTTTTATTGTTCTGATTGGAAAAATTCGAGAAACAAAAGGTGATGCAAAATTAAATTTTGAAATTATAAAAAAACTTTCAAATGAAAAATTAGTTAGATTCTTACAAAATGAAGTAATTTTTGGAGAGTGTGCAAATTTGAAAGAATGGAAAAAATTTGAGGAAACAAATTTCCATTATGAAGAGCCTGAATTTTTAATTGATTCACTTTTCGGAACAGGTTTGACCAAACCTGTTTCATATATTTATGAAGAAATTGCAAGTTATATACGCGGTTTCAAAGTTGATGGAGTTGAGCAAGATACATTTGTAATTTCAATTGATATTCCGTCAGGTTTAAATGCTGACAACTCTGAAAAAATCGGTGTGAATCCACACGCGCATTTGACTATAACCTTCACCGCGCCGAAACTTGCCAACGTCTTTCCGCCTGCGTCGAATTTTAACGGCGAACTCGTCGTTGCAAATATCGGAAGTCCGCAGGAATTGATTGATAATTCGCCGTCGCAAACATTTGTCGCGGAGAAGCAAGACGCGCAAAATTGGTTGAATAAAACAAAAGTCAAAACTAATTCTTACAAAAAGACTCGCGGCACGGCTTTGATAATCGCGGGTTCAAAAAATTACACGGGCGCGGCGTGTTTAGCGGCAAACGCTTGTTTTGCGGCGGGTGCGGGAATGGTTTCGGTCGGCGTGCCGGATTCGATTCGAGAGATTGTCGCGGCGAAGGTTTCGGATGAAATTATTGTTAGAAGTTTTGCCGAAACCAAGAATGGCGCGTTTGCTGAAAGTGCCGCGAAAGACGTTTTGGAGGCGAGCGAAAAAATGAACGTCGTCGCGCTCGGCTGCGGTTTGTCGAGCGACGACCAAAGCACGAAAAGTTTTGTACGCGAAGTTGTCGGGAAACGCAAAACGCCGATTGTCGTTGACGCCGACGGTTTGAGCGCGCTCGCGCCGTTTGATTTGCAAGGCTCGGATGAATTACCCGTTGTCTTAACGCCGCACATCGGCGAATTTGAAAGACTTTTGGGGAAAAGGGAAATTAAAGATAGAATCGCGGCGGCGCGTGAATTTTCGCAAAAACACAACGTAATTTTGCTTCTTAAAGGCGAGCGAAGTTTGACCGCTTCGCCGGGCGGCGAAGTCGTGATAAATCCGACGGGCAACGCGGGAATTTCCCGCGCCGGTTCGGGCGACACTTTGACGGGAATCGTCGCGGCATTTTTGGCGCAAACTTACGGCATATCAAAACCGAGTTTGGAAAACACTTTTCAAACAGTCGTTGCCGCTCTTTATATTTCGGGTTTAGCAGGCGACATCGCTGCGGAAAAGTTCGGACGGAGATTGATGACCGCGACGGACGTTCGAGATTGTTTGGGCGAAGCGATTGCTTCGCTTGAAGGATAAAGGATAAAGGATGAAGGATGAAATAAATCCAAAGACCAAACACCAAAGACCAAACACCAAAGATTACATTTGCAATACGCCCGAAGACACTTTCGATTTGGGCGAAAAATTCGGCGCGAACTTGAGCGGCGGCGAGATTATTTTGCTTTCGGGCGGACTCGGCGCGGGCAAAACTTTATTTACGAAAGGCGTTTTATACGCGCTCGAATATGACACCCGCGAAGTTACAAGTCCGAGTTTTACGCTCGTCAATTTATATAAAGCGAAGTTCGACGTTTATCACATTGATTTCTGGCGGCTGGATGAAAACTCGGATGTCGCGTTTGCCGTCGGACTTGACGAGATTTTGGAAGATGAAACAGCGATTGTCATAATCGAATGGTCGGAAAGATTGAAGAATGTTACCTTTCCCAACAAAACTATTCGCGTGAAAATTGAAGGCGATGGCGATATTGCGCGAATTATAACAATCTTTGAATAGCCGCAAAAAAGCGCAAAAGACTCAAAAAAATAATTTCTATTTTGTGTTTTTTGCGCTTTTTTGCGGCTATATTTTTGTTTGTCTTTAAGACTTAAATCATTCCGCAGTCTTTAAATACTTTTTGCCCTTCAATTTCTTCGGCAGCAAATCCTTGGTCGTATATTTTTCGTAGCCTTCGCCGTAACCGATTTCCTTCATTAGTTTCGTCGGCGCGTTTCGCAGATTCATCGGCACGGGCAAGTTTCCGAGTTTTTTCGCGTCGTCGAGCGCTTCCATATAAGCGTTATACGCTCTTTTGTCTTTATTGCAATTTGATAAATAAGCAACGCCGTGCGCGAGATTTATTCCGGCTTCGGGCAAGCCGACGGTTTCGACGGCGCGAAACACCGCGTTGGCGACAACTAAAGCCGTCGGCTGCGCGAGTCCGACATCTTCGGAGGCGAAAATCACCATTCGGCGGGCGATAAATTTCGGGTCTTCGCCCGATGCAATCATCCGCGCCAGATAATAAATTGCCGCGTCCGGCTGCGATGCGCGCATCGATTTGATAAACGCGCTGATGACGTTGTAATGTTCCTCGCCCTGTTTGTCATAGCGTAGGAATTTCGATTGGAGAGTTTCCTTGAGATTTTCTAAATTTACAGTTTCATAAAGCCGCGCCGTGTTTTCAATCATCGTAATCGCCTGTCGCGCGTCGCCATTCGCCATTGCGATTAACCATTCCTTTGCTTTCGCGTCTAATTCGTGTCCGGTTCCGTCAATAATCGTCGCCATTTCTTCGGGCGATAATTCTTCCAAAACAAACACGCGCAGACGCGAAAGCAGCGCGGGAATAATTTCAAAACTCGGATTTTCCGTCGTCGCGCCGATTAAAACGAGTTCGCCGTTTTCGACAAACGGTAAAAGAAAATCTTGCTGCGCTTTATTGAAACGGTGAATCTCGTCGAGAAACAAAACACGTGGACGGTTTTCAACACGCGGCTCTTTAACGATTTTGCGAATGTCGTCTTTGCCCGCAGAAACGGCGGAAAGCTCGTAGACATCGGCGTTTATCGCATTCGCGTAAATTCGTGCCAAAGTCGTTTTCCCGACGCCGGGCGTTCCCCAAAGCACAAACGAAAAAATATGTTTCTGCTCGATTGCCAGACGAAGCGGTTTGCCCGCGCCGACCAGATGCGTCTGCCCGACGAACTCGTCTAAATTTTGCGGTCTGATTTGGTTGGCTAAAGGCTGCATAATAATTGGCAGTAGGCGGTCGGCAGTAAGCAGTTAAGAGTTTGTGGATTGCTAACTGCCAACTGCCTACTGCTTACTCCGACACAAGCGCGGTGCGAAAACCGAGCAGCGCCCAATCCGCCGTCGTTTCGACTTCGTGAATGTAAGAAAAATCGTCGGGCGCGTTTGAGCCGACGGCGTAACATTGGGCGTTGCCGTGTTCGTCGCGGTAAAAACCGAGTTCGAGCGATTCGGTTTCGCTCCATTCTTTGTGAAAAATATTGCCGACCAGATTGAAAACAACCGGCGGGCAGATTGTCAGGCGATAACCTTTCGGCATCAAGCCGCGTTCCTGCCATTCCTGCGAAACGAGATTGACGAACGCTCGCAAAGATGCGTAATCGTGCGAATAGCGCGTGCCGGATGTGAAACGAGCGCGTCCCAAATAAGCGGCAAACGGGTCGGCTTTTGCCTCAAACCCGTAGGGCGTTCCGTAAAATTGGCGATTTCCGGGAAGATATTTCGGTTTGATGGTGGTTTCGACCCCGATAATTTGCCCTTGATGTCTCCGGTGTCCTTCCATAATCGCCCGGTATGAACTGCTTTCCTGGTAATTACGATTGGTTTGGTCGAATTTTATCAATGGATAAAGTCGCGCTCGATAATCCGGCGTGTCAATCGGAACAACTTCCGCAGGCGGAACGATGTGCCATTCGATATTAAACTTTTGGAGATGTTCGGCGACCGTCGGCGAAACGTCGAACGATTCGGCAATTTTGCGCGGAATTATTTCGGTTTCCGAATCAAGCTCAAAAAATTCGCGCAAGGTTTTTTCTCTTTCCGCAATCCAATTGTTCATAATTGATATTCTAAGATAAATTCTCAAAAATATGTATCAAGCCGGAAATTAAAGTGTAAAATTATCGCAAGTCGGAACCGCCTGCCTGAAGCGGGCGACCAATAAGGAAAAAGCAAAAGGTAAAAGTAAGACTCGATTTCAAAATTTTCCATTTTCCTTTTACCTTTTGCCTTTGCCAGACACACGCTCACGCAGGCAGTTTCGACTTGTTATATGAAAATGTTTTTAACTGTTTCATTATTTTCGCTGGCTTCAATTTTAAGTTGTGTTCAAAATACCGACGAATCGAGCAATCATCAAACTATTCAAAACACCAGTAATAACGCGGGTGACAGAAACCTTTTGCCAAAATCGGAACAATTGCCGAAAATGGAAAAGCCGCGCCTCATTATCAAAAAATCTGAAAGAACACTCGAACTTTTCGATGGCGAAAAACCGCTCAAAACTTATAAAATCGCGCTCGGATTCGCGCCTGTCGGCGACAAGAAAAAACAGGGCGACGGCAAAACGCCGGAAGGCGATTTTTATATTTTCACCAAAAATGACAAAAGCAAATTTTATCTTTCTTTAGCCGTAAGTTACCCGAACATCGAAGATGCCGAAAGAGGTTGGAAGTCGAAATTGATTACAAAAGCAGAGCGCGACAAAATCATTCAAGCTATAAAAAATAAAAAAATGCCGCCGCAAAACACCAAACTCGGCGGCGAAATCTACATTCACGGCGGCGGAACTTCGGAAGATTGGACTTGGGGCTGCGTGGCTTTAAAAAACGAAGAAATAAAAGAACTTTTCGACGCGCTTCCGGTAGGAACAGAAGTGAAAATATCACCCTAGAAAAGCGGAGAAAAGGAATATAGTTTTGACTAAAACAATCTTTCAAACATTTAGAATCTTTAAATGTTTTCAACGAAAATCATAGACATTTCGCTTGACGAACGAAAATCAAAGTTTCATACTTGAATTAAAAGTAAAGATTGAAAACTTATTAAATAACAAAGGAATTAAAAACAAATATGCCATATCCAGAAATGATGATACAGGGAATGCGTCAAGAGTTGGCGCAGCTTGGAATTGAGGAAACGAAAACGCCGGAAGCGGTCAAAGACGCGGTTGAAAACACGGACGGAACTTTGATGGTCATTGTCAATTCGGTCTGCGGCTGCGCGGCGGGCGGCGTTCGTCCGGGAATCGCGCTTGCTTTGCAGAATTCGCCGAACAAACCCGATAAAGCGATTACGGTTTTTGCGGGCGCGGATATTGACGCAACCGACGTCGCACGCGATTATTTTACCGGCTACGCTTCGTCTTCGCCCGCTATCGGTTTGATAAAAGACGGCAAACTCGTGCAGATGTTTGAACGCCGCGACCTCGAAGGTCGTCCGCCGCAAATGATTGCCCAGGCTCTCGCTACGGCTTTCGCCGAGCATTGCGCGAAAACCGAAGCCGCCAATAACTAAACCACTATTTTTGCTAACTGTTCGTGAGCATCCGTCTTTATCAGGCGGATGCTTTTTCTTTTTGTGAGAAATTTATTGATTTTATCGGAAGAAACTTTGTAGAATGAAAACACAAAGTTTTAAAAGTCAGTCTGCATAATGCGAGAAATTCTTTCGCATTCTTTTCGATGTCAATAGAACACAGACGGCACGTCCGATTTTCGCTGGATATTCCCGCAGTTCGCTACACCAAATACGGCGAAGCGTCGGAGATTTTGCTCAATCAAATCAGCATCGGCGGCTGTCTCGCCGAATGGGACGAAAACATTTACCTCGGCGATGAGTTTCGGCTTCTGATTCAGCTTCCGAACAAAAATTATCTTCCGCTGACCTGCAAAGTGTTGTATAAGTTTGAAGGCAACGGTATCGGCGCGAAATTTCTTGGAATTACGCAGTTTGAGCAGGAATTGCTGTCCAAAATAATTTCGCAAAGCCTCGAACGACAAGGCTTACCGATGAATGTCGACCCGTTTGCCCAACCCAAAAAGTCGTCCGTCAGAAACGAATCTCCGCAAATAACCGACAGCCGTCAGCAGAAAGAAGATATTCTCAATAAAATTCTGTCCGTGAATGAACGTTTTCAAATATAATTCACGTTTTGTTTCCCGTCTTTCAAATTACCATCCCCAAGTTCCCGCCGCGCCTTTAAATGGTCCGACAATATCTTTCGTAATCCAGCCGCCGTAAAAATCGCCTTCCTGCGTTTCGACCAATTCATCATTTACAAAACAAGCGTCCATTTTTGACGGATAAAACGCGATGTGATTTTTAATGTCCGCAAATGCGCGTGCTGGATTTGCATAAAACCACGCGGCATTTTTAATCAGTTTTTCGCCGACCTGCAAATCGTAATAACCGGCGCGACCTTTCCATTCGCAGAAACTAGAATTCGCAGCTTCAATCAAAAAATTCATTCGCACATCTTCCGACGGAAAATAATAAACCGGCGGATGACTCGTTTCCAAAACTCGATAAGCACGGTTTGTTTTTGCAATCGTTTCACCGCCAAAAACTACTTTGAGATGTTTATTTGTTAGTTCGAGAAGCGGCGGACGCGGATAATCCCACACTGATTCTTGTCCTGCTTTTGGTTCAATTCTTTTCATTTTTTCTTTTCGTTCTTTCAACGTATCCATTCGGAAGTTTTTGTGGCTCACCTTGCAAAATAAATTTATCTTTCTGCCATTTGTAATATGAAATTTCAATAATACTCGGGCAACATTCTGCATCTGCTGCTAATTGATGATATGTTTCGATAATCAATTCATCGTGAGCGGCAAAAGCGATTCCAAAGTAAACATTATCTTTACCGAATTCAAAACTTTCCAATAACTTCGGTTTATTGTTTTCAATTGCAAAAACGTAGAGCATTACATAAGTCGCATTGCCGTCGTCAATCTTTACATTTACTAGCGCTTGCTCATCATAATTATCTGCTACATCAATGTATAAGAGACTTGCAAAAGATAGTTTTCTATCATCTGTAAGGTTGGAAAATCCATTTTTCAAAGTAAATGTTTTTTCCAGTTCGCTAAAAGTTTTTGTCCAGGGAAATGTGAAATTTTGAAAATCAATTTTGCGGATTGAAGAATTCACTCGGTTATATGTTTCTGTCGAGGAGTTATCGTTAATTTGTTCTTCAGAAACTATTTCTACATTTGAAGACGTAGTGGTTTGACAACTCACAACGAAAAGAAGGGCTGTCAGAAAAATACTAAACTTCATATATTTTCTTGCTTTGATAATTAAAACAATTCGTCCAACGCTTCTTCCAAATTTCTCACGCCGACGACGCGCATTCCCAATAATTTTTCCAAACCTTTTTTATTTGACACGGGCAAAATCAATTTTTTGAAACCTAGAGTCTGCGCTTCGCGGGCGCGGGTTTGCGCTTGCAGAACGCCGCGCACCTCGCCCGTCAAACCGACTTCGCCGAAAACTGCTGTGTCGGGCGGAATCTGCAAATTTCTAAAACTCGAAGCGATTGCTGAAATCACGCCCAAATCAGCCGCCGGTTCGTCAATTTCCAGACCGCCCGCGATGTTGACGAAAACGTCGTCGCCCGCGAGTTGAAAGCCTAATTTCTTTTCTAAAACGGCAATCAAAAGGGAAGTTCGGTTGTAATCGAAACCTTGCGCCATTCGCCGACCTGTGCCGAATTTCGTTCCCGAAACGAGCGCTTGAATTTCAACCAGCATCGGGCGCGTGCCTTCCATACAAACCGTGACGACCGAACCGCTCGCGCCTTCCGGACGTTCCTGCAAAAAGACTTCCGACGGATTTGTGACCGGCGATAAGCCTTCGTTGGTCATCTCGAAAATGCCGATTTCGTTTGCCGCGCCGAAACGATTTTTTGTCGCGCGAATGATTCGGTGATTGTGATGACGGTCGCCTTCAAAATACAATACCGTGTCAACAATATGTTCGAGCGCTTTCGGTCCGGCAATCGAACCTTCTTTGGTGACGTGACCAATGAGAAAAACCGCTGTTCCCGTGCCTTTGGCGAACATCATAAATTGTCCGGCGACTTCGCGGACTTGGGAAACAGAACCGGGCGCGGATTCGATTTTTTCAGAGAAAACCGTTTGAATCGAATCGACAATCACGACATTCGGTTTCATTCGCTCGGTTTCGTTCAGAATATTTTCGAGATTCGTTTCAGGAAGCAGAAAAAGGTTTTCGGCGCTTAAGCCTAATCTTTCACCGCGCATTTTGATTTGTTTTTCAGATTCTTCGCCCGAAACATAAAGAACTTTCAAATCGTTTTGACTGAGTTTGTCGGCAACCTGCGCGATTAAAGTCGATTTCCCGATTCCCGGCTCGCCGCCGATAAGCACGAGCGAACCGTCCACGATTCCGCCGCCGAGAACGCGGTCGAATTCGTCAATGCCGCTCGATATTCTGGCGTCGTCCTGCGATTCAATTTCGCCGTAAGCAATCGGTTTCGTTTCACGAAATGCGCTTGAGCCAAGACGCGAACTACCTGGAGAACTTTTCCCGATTGCTTGCGCCGACGGGCGAAATTTTTCTTCGACAAAGGAATTCCACTCGCCACAGTCGGGACATTTGCCGACCCATTTTCTGGATTGATTGCCGCAGTTTTGACAGACATAAATTGTCGCCGGTGTTTTTGCCATTTTTTTAGTTTAACGGAAAACCGGCGGCAATAAAAATATAAGTATATGAGCCGGAAATAACTAAAAGGCGAGGGATTTTCAGTGCCGATTTTCTACTACTCAGCAAATTAAATTCGTGCTAAAATCTCAGACGGTATGAAACTCGATATTCTCATAATTAGAATCGGATTCGTTTTGCTTTTGGCGATAATCGGTTATTTGCTGAATCCGCTGACCAGAACGACGCATTTGCCGGAAACTTTCGACCGCGAATCGAGACAAATCTTATCCGGCGTGTTTGGCATTATCATCGCGCTTCTGATTATCGGTTTCGAGATGCGAGCCAGACGCGCCAGCTTGAAAACTTTGGTCGGCGCGGCAATCGGTTCGATTTTGGGAATCGTCGGAGCTTACTTAATCGGAATGCTTATCAGCTCGCAGGAAACGACCGCCATCAACGCCGAGATGAAAACGTTTCTGACGATTGTGCTGGCGTTTTTTATGGCGTATATCGGGTTGATGGTCGGCGCGGCGAAAGGCGAATTTATCGACCTTTCCACGCTCGGCGGTTTTATCACCGACAAATCATCCAAGCGCGATATTAAAATTCTCGACACCAGCGTTATTATCGACGGGCGCATCGCCGATATTATCGAAACCGGATTTTTGGGTGGAACATTAATCATTCCGCAGTTTATTTTAACCGAACTCCAACAGGTCGCCGATTCAGCCGATTCCGGCAAACGCCAGCGCGGACGGCGCGGACTCGATATGCTTCAGCGTCTTCGCAATCTGACGCATCTCGACATTCAGATTGTCGAAACCGATTTTCCGGCGGTTAAGGAGGTCGATTTGAAATTGATTGAGTTAGGAAAGGAACTCAATGCGGTTATCATTACGAATGATTTCAATTTGAACAAAGTTTCGCAGCTTCGAGATGTCAAAGTTTTGAATATCAACGAACTCGCCAATGCGTTGCGCCCCGTAGTTTTACCGGGCGAAGCGATGCGCGTTTTTATCCTGAAGGAAGGCAAGGAATATAATCAAGGCGTCGCGTATCTGGACGACGGCACGATGGTCGTTGTCGACAACGCCAGACGACTGATTGGTAAAACGGCGGACGTCGCCGTAACCAGCGTCTTGCAGACGACGGCGGGTAAAATGATTTTCGGCAGACTTTGGGAAGAAAAAGACGAAGCGGCGGCGGAAAATTCAACCAACATTCACGATTCGCGCACGGCAAGTTTCCGCAAAGCCACGCGCGAACTGCGCCAGACGACAATTATCGAAGAACTAGAATAGTTGATAACTGATAGTTGATAACTGATAGTTAAAAACATAATGACTTTCAGTTATCAACTATCAGTTATCAACTACTTGTTATGAATTTTGCAATCATCGTCGCTGCCGGAAGCGGAACGCGCTTCGGCTCGGAAACACCGAAACAATTTCTTGAAATTCTCGGAAAGCCGCTGCTAATACATACCTTGGAGCGTTTTGAATCTTGCCGCGCAATTGACGATATAATTCTTGTTTTACCTGCCGATGAAACGGTAATTTTCCGGCAAACAATCGACAAATACAGCTTAAAAAAAATCGCTCAAATAGTTTCGGGCGGCGAAACTCGCGCCGAATCGGTTTTGAACGGATTGAATGCGATTGATTCTTCCAGAGCGGAAGTCATCGCGGTTCACGACGGAGCGCGTCCGCTCGTTTCACTCGAAGAAATCACGAAAACAGTCGAAAAAGCGCAAGAAACAGGCGCGGCTTGCTTGGTTGCCGCGATTACGGACACGATAAAGGAAGTTGCAAACGGAAAAATTGTCAGGACGATTGACCGCTCGAAATTAAGACGGGCTTTAACGCCGCAGTGTTTTAGCTACGAAATTCTAAAACGCGCATTTGCCGAAAACAAAATCGACGAAAACGTCACGGACGAATGTTTTTTAGTGGAAAAGTCGGGCTGCGAAATCGCAACGGTTGAAGGAAGCGGACAAAATATAAAAATTACAACATCGGCAGATTTTATTTTTGCCGAAAACCTGTTAAAACAGTTCAAGGTTCAAGGTTCAAAGTTCAAGGTTTAGACCTTACTTTGAACCTTGAACTTTGAACCTTGAACTTTTATGTATCGAATTGGTTTTGGCAACGATATTCATCGGCTTGAAGCAGGAGAAACGCTTCTTTTAGGCGGCGTCCAGATTGAATCGGATTTGAGCGCGGTCGGACATTCCGACGCTGACGCGCTGCTTCACGCCGTAACGGACGCGATTTTCGGCGCGCTGGCATTGGGCGACATCGGCACTCATTTTTCCGACCGCGACGAACGCTGGAAAAATTCCGACAGCATCGTGTTTTTCGCCGAAGCCGTGCGCCTGATGAAGGAAAGAAAGTTTCGCGTTATCAATCTCGATTCGATAATCAATTTAGAGCGACCGAAACTGCGCCCGCACATCGAGGAGATGCGCGAAAATCTGGCGCGAAATCTCGAAATAGATATTTCCTGCGTGAGCGTCAAGGCGAAAACGGGGGAAGGCGTTGACGCAATTGGAAAAGGAAAAGCTATCAAAGCCGAAGCCGTGATTCTGCTGGAGAAATTTTAATTAAAAACCGTCGCCGTCGGAAATTCAATAAGCATTCGGAGGAATAACCGCGCCGTATTTTTTGCCGATGTCCAAAACCTTGAACCAAGTTCTTCTTATCTCAAGGCTTTGGCTCGCATATCTCCGGGATTCGGTTTCGTCCAAATCATTACTCGAAAGACTGTTTATATTGAGAAAATCGGCGTGTCTGCGCCATGCAGTCATATGAGCCTGCCACGCAAATCTGAAATCCGGCGGCAGATTCACATCTTCGATAGATTCGGAAGCATCTACATAATCGCCGACCACCGCCGAGTATTCAAAAAGCGTCATGCTCGACGGGTTAAGCGCGTCAATTTGTTGCCCGTTTTCGATGTCTTGCTCTAAAAGAGAGGAAATTTCCTGTGCGGTTTGGTTCGTTTCGGCTGCCTGAAAATGTAATCGATTGTTTGCTCCCAGCAAATCCGTTAAAAAAGCTGAAAAACCGAAAGCGATGGAAAAGGCGATGATGGCTGTGATAAATTTCATCTTCATAGTAAATTTATTATGCCTGAAACGAGCGGAAAAATAAACAGTTTTTGAAAATAAATTTTGCCGAAATCAATTTGTTCGGAACGCCAAACTTTCGCCGATGAAACCACAAGAAATTATTGCCAGAAAACGCGACGGCGAAACACTTTCACAATCGGAGATAAATTCTTTTATCGACGGCGTAACCGCAGGAAGTTGGGCGGATTACCAAACGTCCGCGTTTTTGATGGCTTGTTTCGTGAAAGGTTTGTCGCTCGACGAACAAAATTTTTTGACCGAAGCGATGCTTGCATCGGGCGATAAACTGGATTTTTCCGACATTGACGCGCCGCTCGCCGATAAACATTCGACCGGCGGCGTGGGCGATAAAACTTCGCTGATAATCGCGCCGCTCGTCGCCGCTTGCGGCGTTTGCGTTCCGATGATTTCCGGTCGCGGTCTCGGACACACGGGCGGCACGCTCGACAAACTCGAAGCCATCGAAGGCTACAACGTCAATCTTTCGACCGAAGAATTCAAACAAACAATCAAAAAATGCGGTTTTGCGATGACCGGACAAACGGCGAAAATCGCGCCCGCCGACCGAAAAATCTACGCGCTGCGCGACGCGACGGCGACCATCGAATCGATTCCGCTGATTGTCGCCTCGATTATGTCCAAAAAATTAGCCGAAGGACTCGATGCGCTGGTTTTAGACGTAAAGACCGGTTCCGGCGCATTTATGCAAAAATTTGCGGATTCAAAAAATCTTGCCCAGGCGTTATGTCAGACGGGAAACGCTTTCGGCGTGCGAACCGAAGCCGTTATCTCGGATATGAATCAGCCGCTCGGAAAGTATGTCGGAAACGCGCTGGAAGTTTTTGAGTCGGTCAAGATTTTAAGAAACGAAATTGATGAAACAATGCTTCCGACGCTCGAACTTTCAATCGAACTCGCGGCGCGAATGCTGGTTTTGTGCGGCGTCGAAGAAACAGTTCAAAGTTCAAAGTTTAAAGTTCAAAGTGTGTTGGATTCCGGCGCGGCGCTGGAAAAGCTTCGGCAAAACGTCGAATTGCAAAACGGAAATGCGGCGGTTTGCGACAATCCCGAAATTTTGCTTGATAAAAATTTGATAAAAGTCGAAATAACAGCGAAAAAAACAGGCTTTGTTTCGGAAATTGATGCGAGCGCAATCGGCGAAAGCGTTTCTCAAATCGGCGGCGGCAGAATTAAAGTCGGAGATACGATTGATTTTGCCGTCGGCTACCGATGCGAAATGATAATCGGCGATGAAATCCGCTGCGGCGACGCGCTCGGCATTTTATATTGCCGAAACGAAAATCAATCGAATTCAATCCGCGAAAAGCTGACCGAAGCGTATAAAATCAGCCATCAACGCAACTCAAATGAATCTTGCCTAATCAAAGAAGTTATCGGAAGCTGAAATTTTTGTGCAAGCGAGATTTCCTTTCTCCGTTCGGAAGATGTAAGCCGAAAGACCTAATTTCAAAAATTCAGGGAAAACAGGAGAAAATTATGAAGAATTGTTTTCGTCAAATATCGTCGGTTTTGGTAATGGTTTTTGCTTTGGCGAGCATCGGTTACGCCCAAAAGCGTTTGGTCAAACCAGCGCTAAATCAAGCGACCGACGCGCAGTCAAGAATTGTCTCGGACAACAGAGAGACGCTGGAGATGGTTTTCGTACTCGACACGACCGGCTCGATGGGCGGTTTGATTGACGGCGCGAGGCAGCGAATCTGGGGAATTGTCAACGAGGTGATGCAGAAACAATCGCGCCCGCGCGTGCGCGTCGGATTGGTGGCGTATCGTGATTTGGGCGATGAATACGTCACAAAAATTACACCGATTACCGAAGATTTGGATTTGGTTTATACGGATTTGATGGCGTATCGCGCGGGTGGCGGCGGCGACGAACCGGAAAACGTCCGCAAAGCTCTGGCGGAAGGCGTGAACAAAGCGGGTTGGGCGCAGACGAGAAGAGGGCTGGCGCAAATCGTCTTTCTGGTCGGCGACGCGCCTCCGCAAAATTATGAGCAAGAACCTGACGTTCTGGTGACAACCGCCGAAGCCGTGCAAAAAAATATGATTGTCAACACGATTCAGTGCGGAGCGATTCAAGCGACACAACCGATTTGGCAGCAAATCGCTCTGCGTGGCGAAGGCAGGTATTTTGCGATTGCCCAGGACGGCGGCGTTCAGGCGATTTCCACGCCGTATGATGCCAAGTTAGCCGAACTAGCGGCAAAAATTGGTAAAACTTACATTACCTACGGCGTTTCGGCGCGGCAAGTATCAAATCTGGCGCGGCAATCTTCGATGGACGTTGCGATTTCCGTCGGCGCACCGGTCGCGGCGCAAGCCGAACGCGCCGTTAATAAAGCCGTCAACAGTTTTCAATACGACGGCGACCTTGTGCAGGACATTGAAAACGAAAAGATAAAACTCGAAGATGTCAAAGAAGCCGAACTGCCGCCGGATTTGAAAAAAATGCCGCTTGCCGAGCGCAAAAAGGAAATTGCCAAACGAATCGAACAGCGAAAGCAAATCCGCGCCGAGATTTTGGATTTGTCGAAAAAGCGCGATGAATTTATTGCGGCAGAACGCAAAAAATCCGGCAAGCAAAGCGGCTTTGACCAGGCGGTGGCGCAAGCCTTAAAAGAACAATTGCTCAAAAAAGGCATCAAATAAATTTCGCCGGGCAAGGTTTTATCCTTGCCCATTTTTTTTATTGTTTGTAATCTTGTTCTCGCAAAACTTAGATTCGGAATAATCAATATGAAAACCAAACTCGTTTTTTTAATTATTGGTCTTTTGGCTTTCGGTGCGATTTCCTGCGGAATACGTACCGAAGCAAAAAAGGATTGCAAAATCAAAGTCGGCATTGTTTTCGACATCGGCGGCAAAAATGACCGTTCGTTTAATGCGGCGGCATGGGAAGGCGTGCGGCGTGCAGAAAAGGATTTGCCGATTTGCCTGTATGATGTCGAGCCGGGCAACCCGACTTCGATTGAACCGGCGATGCGGGCGTTTGCCGAAAAGGATTTCGACCTCGTTATCGGCATCGGTTTCGCGCAAGGTCCGATTATGCAAAAAGTCGCCAACGATTTTCCGAACATCAAATTTGCGATTGTTGACGGCGTGATAATGGAAGCCGACGGCAAGACGCCGAAGAAAAATGTCGCGTCCCTGGTTTTCCGCGAACACGAAGGCTCTTTTCTGGTCGGAATGATTGCGGCGGCAAAATCGAAAACCGGCGTTTTAGGATTCGTCGGCGGAATGGATATTCCGCTTATTCACAAATTTGAAACCGGCTACGCGGAAGGTGCAAAATCGGTTAATCCGAACATCAAAATTTATGACAACTACGTCGGCGTAACTGATTCGGCATGGAACAATCCGGGCAAAGGCAAGGAACTCGCTTTGAGCCAAATCAGCAACGGCGCGGACGTGATTTTTACAGCGGCGGGAAATTCCGGCTTGGGCGCGTTCGACGCGGTTGAGCAATACGGCAAAAACGCAAACGGCGAAGCAAATAAATTTGTCATCGGCGTTGACTCGAACCAAAACGGACAAAAGCCCGGATTCGTTCTAACTTCGATGGTCAAGCGCGTTGACAACGCGGTTTATGATGTCGTCAAGGAAGTTCTTTCGGGCAAATTTGAAGGCGGCTTTCACGTTTTCGGTTTAGACAAAGACGGCGTTGCTTACGCGATGGACGACAATAATAAAAGTTTGATTTCGCCTGAGATTTTGCAAAAGGTTGAAGAAGCGAAAGGCAAAATCGTGGCGGGCGAAATCAAAGTAACGGACGCAATGGCAAAATAAGTGTTAGTAGGAGAATTTCTTATGGACAAAAATTATTCGCCTTTCGCAATTGTTGAAATCGGCTGCGGCATTATTTGTCTTTTGCTAGGAGTCAACGGTTTTCTAAAAAGCGACAGTTATATTCCGATATTTCAAATTTTATTTCTGGGCGCAGGTCTTTTGCTTTACGGATTGACCAATAACAATACTGACAAATCGGAACGCGGAAAGATGCTTTCCAACATTGCTTCGATTTTTATGATTGCTACCTCGGTTCTATATTTCTATATTTATTTTTACGGTTCTAAATAAAATAATGCTTGAACTTCGTAATATCACAAAAACATTCGGAAATGTCGTCGCTAACGACAATGTTTCCATCAAAATCGAGAAAGGCACGATTCACGCTATTGTCGGTGAAAACGGCGCGGGTAAATCTACGATTATGCGCGTCGCTTATGGGTTTTACACGGCGGACGCGGGCGGGATTTCGGTCGACGGCAAAGCGGTTTCGATAAAAAATCCGCACGATGCGATTCGGCTCGGAATCGGGATGGTGCATCAGCATTTTATGCTCGTCGACACGATGACGGTTGCCGAAAATATTATTTTGGGCGCGGAAACCGGTGGCGCGGCAAACCTTGATTTGGAAAAGGCGAATCGAGAAATCGCGGCTTTGTCGGATGAATTGAAACTCGGCGTCAATCCGCGCGCGCTCGTCGAAGACATTTCGGTCGGCGCGCAACAGCGCGTCGAGCTTTTAAAAGCTTTGTATCGCAAAGCCGAGCTTTTGATTTTGGACGAGCCGACGGCGGTTCTCTCGCCGCAGGAAGTCGAAGAATTTTTCGGCATTCTCAGACAGATGCGCGATGCGGGCAAAACCATTGTCATCATCACGCATAAACTCGAAGAAGTTCTGGCGATTTCCGATTTTGTAACCGTAATGCGAGACGGCAAGGTAGTCGGCAATGTGAAAACGTCGGAAACAAACACAAAAGATTTAGCCAGAATGATTGTCGGGCGCGATGTCTTGCTGCGAGTCGAGAAAACCGACGCCAAATCGGGCGCGGGTGTTTTGAGCGTGCAGAATCTTTCGGTGAAAAACGCGCACGGCAAAGCGTTGGACGATGTTTCCTTTGAGGTAAAATCAGGCGAAATCGTCGGTGTCGCGGGTATCGAAGGAAACGGTCAAACAGAACTCATCGAAGCCGTCGCCGGTCTTGTCGCGGCTTCAAACGCGAGCGGAACTATTTATTTTGAAGGGCAAAACATCACGAATCTTTCCGCGCGTCGGCGCAAAGAACTCGGCATCGCGCACATTCCCGAAGACCGCCACAAACGCGGGCTTCTGCTCGATTTCGATTTAGCGGAAAACTCGATGCTCGGCGTTCATTATCGTCCGCCCGTTTCAACAAATCTCGGACTTTTGAACAATTCGGCAATCAACAAGCGCGTCAATGAAATCATCGAAAATTTCGACGTGCGCCCGCCGAATCCGCAACTCGCCGCCAAATCGCTTTCCGGCGGCAATCAGCAAAAACTCATCATCGGTCGCGAGTTTGAATTAAATCCCAAACTGCTGCTCGTCGCCCAACCGACGCGCGGTGTTGACATCGGCGCGATTGAATTTATCCACCGCAAACTGATTGCTCTGCGCGACGCGGGAACTGCCGTGCTGCTGGTTTCGGCGGAACTCGAAGAAGTTACCGCGCTGGCTGACCGACTGCTCGTGATTCGTGAAGGCAAAATCGTCGGCGAAGTCAACCCGAAAGAAACGAGCGTCGAAGAAATCGGTTTGATGATGACGGGCGGAAATTAAGAGAATCAATCGCATTTGAAAAGAATGAGTGAGGATATTTTCAATACAGATGATGACTCTTTTGACAGCCTAAAGCCGCCATTCAAACCTAATGTTTGGTATGACGCTGGATTTACTTGGTATGGAGTAGATAAAACAGGAAGTATTGGTATTTTTCAAGCGGGCGAATTACCAATACCAAGTAAAATCTTTACAAACGAAACTGCATATAGAGAGCTAGACCATTTCTTTCGTGAATTGCCGCAAACAACGACCGCAGAATTAGCTAGTGGAACAATAAGAGAAATAAAAACTGTAATTGGTAAACCTGTTGATTATTCGGATTGTCTAATGGAGGCAAGTAAGGGACTTTACTTTATTAAAGAAATAAATACTTTTTTAGAGACCAGAAAAACTTTTTGGCGAGTTGAGAAACAATATTTAGATGGATACTACTTAATAGCAATTCCAAATAAGAAACTGCATATCTTAGATTTACCTGAGAAATTTAGGCTTTATCTTAAATCTTGTCAATTTCCAATAGACTTTTCTGAAACCGAAAAAATAGATGTTGTCAAATATCTAGTTTGTGATTGATATGAATTTCGCAAAAAAAGTTTTTTGCGAAATTGTAATTATATTTCATTAAATCTGTAATTTTAATAATCCGCTTAAAGTCTCTATCCAAGAAGTTTCTTTATTTTCTCAACCGCTTTCTGCAAATTTTCCAGCGAAGTCGCGTAAGAAAAGCGCAAAAATCCGTCCGCGCCGAACGGTTTGCCGTCCGTTATAACAATATGCGCCTCGCACAAAAATGAATCGGCAATGTCGGCGGAAGTTTTGAATCGCTTGCCGAGCAATTCGCGCGCGTCGACAAAAGCGTAAAATGCGCCTTCGGGCATCCGGCATTTGAAGCCTTCGATTGAATCCAAAGCCGGAATGAGCCAGTTTTTGCGACGCTCGTATTCGGTGAGCATCGTGTCGACCGCCGCTTTTGAATCTTTGTGATTTTCCATCGCGCAGGCGCAGGCGTATTGCACGAACGATGTCGGGTGCGATGTCGAATGGCTTTGCAGTTTCGATATTGCCCCGGACCATTCTTCGCTCGCAATCGTGTAACCGATGCGCCAGCCGGTCATCGCGTAAGTTTTTGAAAACGAACCCGCGACGCAGACGAATTTTCGCAATTCCGGCGGCAGACTCGCCGACGTGAAAACTTTAGCGGGCGGATATGTGAAAAATAAATAACATTCGTCGGTCAAAACAAAAACTCCGCGTTCGGCGCAGACTTCGACGATTCGCCGCATTTCGTCGGCGGGAATGACGCGCCCGGTCGGATTGTTCGGCGAATTGATGATTAAAAGTTTGGTTTTATCGGTGATTGATTTTTTGACTTGTTCAGCGGTGAGAATAAAATCCGTTTCTTTGGTTTCGATAAACTTACTCGTTGCGCCGACAAATTTGATGATTTCGGGAAATGTAACCCAGTAAGGTTTCGGAATCAAAACTTCATCTTCCGCATTGACAAGCGTGCAGATAGCGTTGAAAAGCGCTTGTTTGCCGCCGTCGGTAGCGACGATTTCCTTTGGCAAAAAATTTGCGTCGAATTCTTCCGCATAAAAACCGGCGACTGCTTCCTGAAATTTTTTCAGTCCGGCGGTCGGCGTGTATTTCGTCAAACCTTTCTGCAAACCTTCCCAGGCGTATTGTTTGATGAATTCGGGCGTCGGAAAATCCGGCTCGCCGATTGATAAATCAAGTATGTCAAAACCTTGCGCGCGCAAATCGGCGGCGGTCTGCGCGGCGACCAGCGTCGAAGAAGATTTCATCTCGGCGACGTTTCGAGATACGGGAAAATTTTCGGTAGTTGTGTTTTGCGGTGTCATAATTTTTGAAATTTAATTTAGCGAGCCGAACAAATTATCGCCGAATTAAAAATTAAAAACAAAAAATGAATAAAAGGCGGGAAAATTCAAGTTTTTTTTAGATTGCTTCTAAAAACTCGACGCGGTTTCCGAACGGGTCACGAAACTCGAAACGCGAGTAATTTGGAATCGGAATGCCTTCAAGAATTTTTATACCGCGATTTTCCAGTTTTGCGCGCCAATCATCTAAATCTTCGACCAAATAGGCAACGTGAGCCTTTGTTTTCGCGCGGTCAAAATCTTCTTCCGTGCCGACGTGAATTTGAAAACCGCCGATTTCCAGCCAAAAACCGCCGCGTGTTTGTAACGTTTCCGGTTTCGGAACTTCGCGTAAACCTAAAAATTCACAGTAAAATTCCCGCGCTTTAATTTCCTCGCCGGTAGGAATTGTGATTTGCGCGTGATGAACTCGGAGCAGAAGCATCTTTTTAATTTATGAATTAGGAATGATGAGTTAAATCTTAAATATTTATCATTCATCATTCCTAATTCATCACTTTAAATACCTGTGGATAATTTCCTTCTCATACGTTCTTCTACCGACGGAGAAACAAGACCGTCAATTTTGCCGCCGAGCGCGAAAATTTGTTTTACAAGGCGCGAGCTAACATATGAATAATCTTCCGCCGACATCAGAAAAACCGTTTCCAGATGCGGCGCGAGCCTGCGATTCATCAAAGCCATTTGCAGTTCGTATTCGTAATCGCTGATTGCGCGAATGCCGCGCACAATCGCCGCCGCTTCTTTTGCGGTTGCGTATTCGACCAGCAAGCCTTGAAAGGAATCAACCGAAATCGTGCAATTATCCGAGTTAATCGTCGGTAAAACTTCCGTTATCATCGCGCGGCGTTCGCCCGATGTGAACATTGCGCTTTTGTCCGGGTTGTCTAAAACGGCAACGACTATTTCATCGAAAAGTTTTGAAGCGCGTTCGATAATGTCGAGATGACCGCCCGTCAAAGGGTCAAACGAGCCTGGATAAATTGCGCGTCGCATAGCTTTTGGGTTCAAGGTTCAAAGTTTAAGGTTCAAAGTTCAAAACCTGCGTTCATTCTAACGATTATAATTGTAAAGTCCAAAGTTCGACACAAACTTTGAACCTTGAACTTTGAACCTTGAACTTATGGCTTCTTTATTTCATCGACTTTCGCGTCCTTAACTTCGGTGCTGAATTTTTGATAGTTGTAGGATTTGATAACTTGATTGACGTTGATTCCTTTGACCAGCAAAACTTTTACCGACAAATTTATATCTGCCGTCGAAGGCAGCCAGATTTCGTCGTTGACGCGCTCTTGTTCGAGGGCGAACGACGCGCCTTTTTTCAAATTGGCGAGAATGCCGCCGCCGATTTTGAAACTATCGAATAAAACGGCTTCGAGCCTGACGACCTGTTTATCTTGCGCGTCAATCCACATTGCGCCTGCCGTTTTGCCGAAAAATTTCAAAAAACTTTTTGCGTTTTTGAAGTCGAAATCGGGATTCGGCTCGAAATCGAAAACGACGACTTCGCGCCCTCGGAAACGTTCGCGGCGCGGATTAACCAAACGCGAAGCCCGCAAAATTTCGGCAATCGAGATGCGTTTATCTTCTTCTTCTTCCGGCGTTCCGTTCGCGGATTGCCGGGCGACTCTGGCTTCTTTTTTGGTAATTTCCTTTTCGATATCCGCAATGCGTTTTTGGACGTTCTTGTCTTCGTCCGCTTGCTCGCCAGCCGAAAGAGGTTTGCCGTTTTTCTCGATCAGACGACGAATGCGGCGACCTTTATAAAACGAAAGCTGGTTGGTATGCGATTCGGTTTCACGCAAAGCGCCGTCTTTGCCGAGTTCGCGCTGGATAAGTTTTTGCGTGTAGGAATAATTTTCTAAAATCTCGTCAATTTTGTCTTCGTTCGTCTGCAAGGATTTTAGAAGCGCCGGAATGTCCGGTAAAGGCTCGCCGGAAATTTTCGGGAAATCAAAATTTTCTTTGGCAATTTGCCGATTGTGAGAAACTTCGTCGAGTTTGATTAGATAACTTTCTTCGCCGATTTTCGCGTTGATTGTAAAAGGCTCGCTCACTCCGTCAGTCGTTCGGTAATCGCTGTAATCGAAAGTCTTCGTCAAGTTGCCGGCGGGAATTTCTTCACGAAGAAGAAGATTGGTTGCGGCGTCGAAATACATTTTTATCGCAACGCCTTTGGCGGTTGTCAAAGTTAAGGAATTGGCGGTTTTGCCGTTGACGTTTGTTTGTGCGCCGGGTGTGATTTTCGCTTTGTCTTTTTTATAATCGAGCCAGCCGAAATTTCTAAAATTCGCTTCAGCCGCAAAATCGCGACTCGCATCGCCCGTCAATGTCCGCAAGCCGTCGCGCGAATCACGCTGCCAGCCGGATTTTCCGTTAAAACCCGATTCGGTTTCAAAACCGCCCAAATCATAGCTTTCGTTATAAAAATTCGGCTGCGCGGTTTGCGCTTGAAAATTGCCGCTCGCGCCGTCTTTCAGGCGCGTAATCTTACCTTTTTCCCGGCGCGAGCGCACATTTTGTAAAACCCTTTCGCCGCCGAGCGCTTTCGCCGCCTGCTTTAAGATTTTACCCGGCGATTGTGCGGAGACTTCAGGCGAAAAAGCCAGCAGAAAGACTATTAATGACCACAACAAATTTTGTTTCATCTATCTTTTTGAAATGAAGAAGGTTAAATCGGGAGAGAGTTTTTGCTAATAAATTCACGGCAGAATTTCCTTGATAGCTCTTTCATAAACCTCTATCTTGCGGCTCGCGCGCTTGACGTCGGGATGGTCGGCATTATACTGGCGGCGCAAATTCCAGAGGTCGACTTCGAGTTCCGTCTTTCGCACCAACAATTTGCCCAACGCCGGGGAAAGCTTCGCCGCATCCGCGGCGCTGACCGTCAAAACCTTATCCAACTGTTTTTGGAGCAGTTCAAGCTCGAATTTCAGCTCTTTGACTTTTGGGAATTCATCCGTGTAATCAAGCATCAAGTCTTCGAGTTCGGCTTCGCGCTCGGTTCGCCGGAGTAGAAGTTCGGCATAGGCGAACGAAACTTTAACCGCCGAGATTGCTTGATTCGGGGCGGCTTTTTTTGAAGCGGTATTCGTCGTGGTTTGTGACGGGCAAACCACGACGAATATAAAAATAGGAATCGCAGTTAAAAGAAAGCGAATCATAATTAACGGCTGGAGAAGTTATTTACTGTCTTCAAAACTAAAAAAGTCGTCGGCGAGTTTTTGGTTAAAAACATATTGGGAAATTGTCACGCCCCAATTGTATTCATAAGTTCCGCTATTGCTTGCCGTCGAATAGTTTATTTTGTAGGTATGCGGCAAGGTCAGACCGTTTTCATTTCTGTAATCTCCAAAGTTTTCAATCAAAACAATTTCTACTCCTTGTAACTGTGCCGACGATTGCCCGAAAACTGCCGTCTTAGCAGCGATTGTATGGCGATATTCGGTGCGCAGATGTTGAAAGGTTTGAGCGTCAAAATACAATCTGACGAGGTATTCGGTCGTGCTGCCGACATTGGAATAATAATTTAAGACATAAGCTTTGCGTCCGTCTATCTTCTTGGTTCCGGCAGTGTCGAATTTTCCTTTGCCGAATTGCGGGTTTGCCGGATTCCACGTCGAGGAAATAGTTCCCGTAAATAAACCTTCGCTCAGCATTGTCTTATGGTCGTTGACAAAAGCGCCGAGCGGCGACCTCGTCCCAGCCGTAACATACGGCAGGCTCGTGTTACCTGCAAAAAAGCCGATTTTTTCAAAAGGATACTCCCGTGATGCAAAACTCGTAATGAACATTAAATTTTTTGTATCGGAGACGATAACCGCTTTACCCGTAGTCTTGCGATCCGGAAGTTTCGATGCAAACTCGCTTGTTCCCGTCGCCATTCGGGTTTTTACCTCGTCGCGCTTTTCCTTAGTGCCGATTGAATCGAGATGTTTAGCGATAATATCTTCGACTTTCAAATCGTCGGCTTTTCGCGCGGAAACGCTCGAAGCGAATAAAAGCGCGACTGCAAATAACATAATAAGTTTTTTTGAAATTGAGTTTGGCATATTTTCCTCTCAGTATTTGGAATTTAGAACGGAAGCAGTTCGGACTTACATATTCGGAAGAACTGTGAATCGTTTGCAATTAAAGAATTGTAAACGCTGGCTCTCAAAATAGCAAAATTTTAGTAAAAAACAGAATCTATTTTATATTTATTTACCTCGGTTTCTGATGCCGTATCTAATTTAGACGGTTGCTTTAGAATATGTAATTTCAGCAACCGTTGAAATATCGCACGAATCAATAACCGGCGCCTCGGTTTCGATTAAACCGTCGCCATATCGTTTATTTTCGGCAAGAGTATTAAAATAAATCGAGATATTATCCAAAATTTCCTGCGGCGAATGCGAATGATAAAGCGTCTGCCGGAATTGCGCGCCGCCGATTAGACCTTTGGTAAATTGTCCGGCAAGCTGTTTCATCTTGCCGACGGCGGGAAGTTCCGGCATATCTTCGCGCAATAGCTCGAAATATTCAAGAAGAACGGTCTGCTTGTCCTGCAAAGTCGGCTCGAAAGGTTTGCGCTTCGCCAGCACGTCTTCGATTTGGCGAAAAATCCAGGGATTCTGCATCGCGCCGCGCCCGATTAAAATTCCGTCGCAATTCGTTTCGCGCCACTTTTTAAGCGCGTCTTCGATTGAGACGACATCGCCGCTTCCAGAAACCGGAACGCTAACCGCTTCCTTTATTGCCCGAACCAAATCCCAATTCGCCAAACCTTTATAGCCCTGTTCCTTCGTTCGCCCGTGAAGCTGAATATGCTCGACGCCGCACGCTTCAGCCATTTTCGCAACTTCGACGCAGTTAATCGTTGAATCCGTATAACCGGCGCGAAGTTTCAATGTCAGCGGAATCGTAATCGCTTTTTTTACTTCCTTGAGAATCGTTTCGAGTCGCGGCAAATCTCTCAAAAGTCCCGAACCGCCGCCGTTTTTGACGACCTTCGGCGCGGGACAGCCGCAGTTTATATCCAAAATATCCGCGCCGACTTCTTCAGCCATTTCCGCCGCCGCCGCCATCCGCTCAAATTGTCCGCCGAAAATCTGGACGGCAAACGGGCGTTCTTCTTCCCAGAAACGCATCTGTCGTTTCGCCTTCGGATTGTTGCGCGTCAATCCTTCGACCGAAATAAACTCGGAAACCGTCAAACCGATTCCGCCGCAGCGCTTTGCCACGCGCCTAAACGAATAATCCGTCACGCCCGCCATCGGCGAGAGAACGAGCGGCGGATTGATTTCGATGTTGCGGATTTTGAAAGGTTTCATTCGTCCTAAAAACAGATTGAAAGGAAAATCTTTTGAATTATATTTTCTTATTTCTTAGTCAATTCAACGCCCGTCTTTCTTAGTCAATTCAACGCCCGTCGCTTCAAATGAAACTTCCGTCACCGTGCCGTCTTTGTTGACATTATCGAATTTCGCGCCGTCTTCATTGATTAAATGGTCGACTTCTTTTTTGCTCAAAGTTTTAACCGAAAAAACTCCTTCGGCTTTCGCCAGCATTCCGGCGGCGTCGAGCGGAATAAAAAAAGCGTGGTCTTTAAAAGTAACGCGCACGGATTTAGCGTCTTTCGAGGGCGCGAGTTCCATCCAACAGCCTTCCATTTTGCAGCTGCGAACGATTACGCCTTCGACGCGAACGGTTTTTCCGACATAATTATTGGGCGTTTTCAACACTTTGGCTAAAGAAATCGCTTTCGCTTTGCCAATGGAATCGCCGCGCTTCAACACGCCGTTGGCGTCGGCAACCGATTTGTTTTCGTATTCAAACGGTTTTGGCTCGCGTATTTTGCCCGTATATTTTTTGTCAACCCCCGATTTTTGGTCGACTGCTTTCGAGTCTTGCGCCAAACCAATACTTCCCAAAGCCAAAGTTAAAATCATCAAACTTAAAGTTTTTTTCATATCAAAACATCTCCAATTTCGTAGATTTATTAGAAAATTATAACAAAGTTTTGCTGCCGTCATTTCTGGAAAATAAAATCGAAACAAATCCACAATTGTTTCCCACACTTTTATAGATGGATTTTTCTTAAGAAACGGTTGTTACAATGTTATCGAAAAGCCGAAAATGTTTCTTTTCGGCAAAACAAAAATTTGAACTTGCAGCAGCGTAAATATTAAACAAATCTTTTCATAGTAAAAAACTTCCCGAATCAGTTATTCTTGAGGAGCTAACAAATTATAGCAATGAACGAAAAACATATCCACATTTTAAGCATTTTTCTCACCGTATTTTATACGTTTTTTATCGTGTGGTTATATTCGGTTGAGCCGAAATTCTTGGAAGAACTTCCGACCAAAGCGCAGACGACAATCGAAAACGTCACGACGAAAACGCAGGTTGCCATCGGAACTTATGCGGTTGACGAGGCGAAATTCAATGAAGGTTTGAAGGCGTTTCGGCAGGATAATTTTATTGCCGCGCGTGATAATTTTGAGCGCGCCGACACTGAAAAACGCGACGCGAAGACGCAGTTTTATATCGCATACAGTTTTTACCGGCAAGGTTTCGGCAAACTTTCGAGCGATGACGAGCTTTTTACAAAAGGTTTGGAACAAACTAATCGGGTTGTCGCGCTCGATAAAAATTTCAAGTCGGACGATGCCAATTTACAGTTGAAAACGCCTGCCGAATTGAAAAACGAATTTGAAGAAGGTCTTCGGGTAACGGCGAGCGATTTTAATCCGCTCAAAGTTTTGCGCGAGAGAAAGTAAATTATGTCCAATGTCCAAAGCCCAAATTCCAAAGCCGAAGAAGAGGTTCGGGAAGAATTATCTTTTGTCGAAGGCGAATTGCTGGAAAATTCGCCTGACGAAGAAGTCGTAACAATACTTAAAACAAGAAACAGAAAACGACTTTCTATTCCGACCTCAGAAAACCGAAAACCAAAGACCGAAAACCAAAAATCAATTCTCCAATATATCGTTTTGCCTTTGATTTTCCTGACGATTTCGCTGCTCGGCGGGTTGCGCTTGAATGCGGAAGACGCGGCGTTTTTGTTTCTTAAACCGCCGCTTGTCTGTTTGGTTTTCGCGGTTATTTTGCTGGCGCTTTTCTTTCGCGCAAACTTGATTAAATTAAACGGCTGGTTTTCGGAGAACTTCTCAACGCTGAAAAATGCTGCTAATGCCTGCGTTTTGCTGACACTTTTCTTTGCTTCGACGCAAATTTTTAATTCATTGCTGCCGGAAAAAGGTTTGCCGTTTTGGGTCGTCGCGTTCTGCTTTTTCTGGACGCTCTGGAATAATTTGTTTGCCGCCTTTGATACGAAACGACTCGTCCAAAGTCTGGGCGGAATGTTCGGACTGGCATTTGTCGTAAAATATCTGATTCTGGCTGGTTTGACCGCACCTGCCAATCGAAGCTGGATTCAGGGGATTTTTGAAAATCCGACTCAGGAAGCATTTACCTGGCTACTCGATTTGCCGAAATTCGGCGCAGCGACCGGCTACATTCAATTTTTCGCGCTGGTATTTTATTTGATTGGATTGTTTTTGCTAAAACCAGATTTAGTTGAGAACTGAGAACTGAGAACTGATAGTCTAGGAATTGGCTTTACACTTTCAGTTATCAACTATCAGTTCTCAGTTATTAACCTTTCTTCGGACACGATTTCATAGAGATTTGCCGCGTCGGTGCGTGAGATTTGTTTTTTGGCGGGAACGTCGAGAACTTTGAATTTTCTCAGACGATTGCTCTTTTTTATTTCAATTTCATCGCCCGCCTTTACGTCGCGCGAAGATTTTGCAGTCAGATTATTTATTTTAATTAGACCTGCATCACAAAACTGCTGCGCCAATGAGCGACGCGCGATAAGGCGACTGGTTTTAAGAAATAAATCGAGTCTCATTTCTATAACGGTAAATGGTAAATGGTAAATCAAGAATATTTCTTCCATTTACCATTTACCATTTACCATTTACCACTATTTAACCGGTTTTTTAACTTCCGCTTTTCTTTCGTCGGCAAACAAAACCGGCGCGACCATCGGACGATAAGTCTCGTTGATTTTTATGTATGACTCGTTGCGGAGAGTCGCCATATATTTTCTGCGCTCGTCAGGAAGTCTTTCGATAGTCATCGCTTTTCGCACTTGATTTTCATCAAAAAATGATTCGCTGCTGGCTTGTGTCCGGGCGTCGACACGCAGGATTTCTATTCCTTCTTCAATCTCGATCGGGTCGGCAACGCCGCCCATTTTTACATTTTGCAAAGGCTTGACGAATCTTTCATCTAATTCCTTCAAATCATTGGTATTAAAAGTTCCCGCTTTACCGCGGTTGGTTTTTGCGTCGGGACGGTCTGAATTTTCCTCTGCAAGTTTTGCAAAATCCGCGCCGCTTCGGGCTTGAGCGACTAATTGCTTGGCTTTTTCGCGCACCGTATCTCCGTCGCGTCCGGCAAGACTGAGAAAAATTTCGCTAATCGTAACTGTTTCAGGTTTGGTAAATTTCGCCTTATTTGTCTCGTAATATATTTTTACTTCCTTTGCGCTCAAGCCGCCATAGACTTTTGAATCGACTTCGCGCTGGAAAACCGCGTCTCTCGTGAATTGTTTGCGAAGCGACTCTCGAAGCTCGTCCGGGTTGACGCCTGCTCTCTCCATTTCTTTGTAAAGCGCGTCGAGCGTTTTCAGACTTTGTCCCTTCATAAAATCTAAAAATCTTTGATTGATTTGCCCTTGTACATACGATTCGACGCCGTTCAGCTCTTTGCCTTTTTGCATCAGAAGCTCTTCGTTGATGATATTGGCGATAAGCTCGCCCTGCTTGCCTTCGATTTCGGCTTTTGCCGCTTCGGGCGTTTTTTTGCCTTCCTGAACGTATGAATCAATCGCCGATTTGGTCTCGCGTTTGACGCGCGAAAGCGTTATCACGCCGTCGTTGACCTGCGCGACTACTTCGTCGACGACTTTCGCTTCGCTTTCCTGGGCGAGAGCCGAAAAACCGGTTAAAAATAAAACTGCAATCAAAAAAATTGCGGAGCGCGTATATCTCACTTTTTTACTCCTTAAATAACAAAAATAACAAAATAATTCAGAATTTTTATAACTTTAATAATGACTTTATGCAAATTGAATGTATGATGCGAAAAGACGTTTTTTAGTTTCTCGGTTGTTTGAGAAAACTAAATTTGGAAAGCGAAGCAATTCGCACTTTTTTATAATTAACGGTTTTTCCCGACAAAAACCGCCCGCCGCAATCCGATGAAAAAGAAATGTCCCAACTGTCAATTAGTAAATTTTTCGCACACTGCCGAATGCGTCCGCTGTCATCATAACTTAATTGAAGTTTCATCTTTGCCGGAAAATCAAACGACTGACGCCAATCCGAAATCGAGAATTTTGCGCCGCGCCGCAGTTTGCGCCGCTATTTGTTTTACCGCGCTCGTCGGCTTCTATCTCTCGCTGATTTTCAGTTCGGCGTCGCTCGCCTATGAACAGAAAAAACAGGTGGAAAAAGCGATTGAAATTTTAGATGAAAAAGGCTTTTCCAGGGAAGTTTTTCTACTTGAATATCTGACTAAATTTCGCGCTAACGACAATTGGCTCAACGCTTCGACCAAATTTGAAAACGCTTACGCCGCGACCAATTTTCCGGTCGAGATTATGACAATTTACCCTGAATTTTTCACCGTCACCGCCAGCGACACCGAACGCGCCGCCATACTTCTGCACGAAGCGCAGCATTTGAAGGGCGCGGACGAAAAGGAAGCGTATGAATTCGTCTGGCGCAACCGCAAAAAATTGGGCTGGACAAAAGAGGCTTACGCCGATTCGATAATCTGGCGAAACGTCCGAAATCAAACCAGAGAATTCGCGCCGAATCTTTTCGTCTGCGATTTGAACGAAGCGAGCGATTGCACGGAATAGAGGAAAAGGTAAAAGGCAAAAAGTAAAAGGTAAAAGATAAAAGTAGACATTTTCAATTTTCAATTTTTGTAATCAGCCAATCACGAAACTTATTTTCATCCTCAAAAACCATCTCGCTTTCGACGACGAAACACGGTAAATCAAATTCTAAAATTTTCAATTTAACGGCGTCTTTTGCCGTCGTCAGTAAAACTTCAGCATTCGCTTTTCGCGCTTTTGTTTGAAGTTTTGCGATGTCTTTCCGCGTGTAGAAATGATGGTCGGGAAATTCTTCGGTCGAAACTAAATTAAAGTTTTCCTTTCGCAGTTGTTCAAAAAAGTTATTCGGATTGCCCAAAGCGCAAAAGGCAAAATAGCGACTTGTTGGTTGATGGTTTTTGGTCTTTGGTTTTTGTTGTGTAATTTCCGATTCGTAACTTGCTTCACTTTGCGGCTTTGCGGGAAATTTTTTCAAATCGACTAAACCTAAAGTTCTATTTTCAGAAATGAAAATCGGACAATGCGGATTGTATTCGGCAATTTGAGCTTTCAAATCGGCAGTATTTTCCGTCAAATTCGCCCGCGTTATCACAATCGCGTCGGCGCGTCTCAGATTCTCCGGAGGCTCGCGCAAAATTCCCGCCGGAAGCAATTTTTTATTGCCGAAAGGATTGGTCGCGTCAATTGTAATGATGTTTACGTCGCGCCGGACGCGCCGATGTTGAAACGCATCGTCCAATACAAACGCGGTAATTTCAAACCTTTCACGCGCCCAATTGCCAGCCGCCGCGCGATTTGCATCAGCCACGACGAGCGCTTTGCCGAGAAGTTTTTGCGCGAGTTCAAACGGTTCGTCGCCCGAGGTTCGCGCGTCGGCTAAAATCTTTTCGCCGTCCGAAACCAAAACTCTTTTCTTTGGATTCCTTCGTCCGTAACCGCGCGAAAGCACGCAAACCTTTTCGCCCGTTTCGGCTAAAATCTCTGCGATAAAGGCAACGAGCGGAGTTTTGCCCGTTCCGCCGACAGTAATGTTTCCGACGCTGACAGTCGGAACGCCGAGCGCGATGGATTTGAAAACGCCCGTTTCATAAAGCGAATTTCGCGCTTTCGTGATTAAACCGTAAAGCCTGTCCATAATAACTGATAACTGATAACTGATAACTGATAAGTGATAACTGATAAGTATGAATTAGTTTTTACTCGTCAGTTATCAGTTATCACCTATCAGTTATCACTTATTTTTGTTCGTCGTTTGAATCAATCTGTCCAACTTGTTTTGCGCTTGACCGCTGTCGATGCTTTGTTCGGCAAGTCGGGCGGCGTGTATCGGGTTGCGGGCGACGCCGCCGATTAGCAGCGCGGCGGCGGCGTTTAGAACAATCAATGAACGCGCTTCGTCGCGGCGTTTGCCGGCGAGAACGTCGCGGATGATTTTCGCGCTTTGTTCCGCGCTCGCGGCTTTAAGGTATTCCATTTTTCCGCGCGGCAGCTTGAAATCTTCGGGCGAAATGCGAAATGTTTTGACTTTACCGCCCGAAACTTCGGCGACAAAAGTCTCGCCCGCCAAAGTCATTTCGTCCAAACCGTCAGAGCCGTGAACGACCCAGGCGTTTTGCGTCCCCAAAAGCGCGAGAGCCTGCGCCATCGGTTCAATCAAAGACGGATGCCAGACGCCCGCGAGTTGTTTCGGAGCATTCGCCGGATTCGCTAAAACGCCCAGCAAATTCAAGCAACTGCGAATGCCGAGATTGCTGCGGACATCGCCGACGCGCCGCAGTGTCGGATGAAATTTCGGCGCAAACATAAAACACATTCCCGCGCCGCTTAAACAAATTTGCGCGACTTCCGGTTCGCCCGAAACTTTGACGCCTAATTTTCCTAAAACGTCCGCGCTGCCGGTTTTGCTCATCACGGCACGATTCGCGTGTTTGGCAACGACGAGTCCTGCACCGGCGGCGACAAAAGCGGCGGCGGTCGAAACATTAAAAGTTTTCGCAAGGCTCGAACCCGTGCCTGAAATATCGATAAAATTCTTTTGACGCGCTTGAATTTTGACGGCTTGCTCGCGCATCACGCGAGCCATTCCCGCGAGTTCCGCAGCGGTTTCGCCTTTGGCGGTCAAGGCGACGAGCGCGCCCGCGATTTGCGCGGAATTTGCATTTGCGTCAGTTAGAGCGCGAAAAAAATCCGACGCTTCATCCATCTGTAAATCTTCGCCGCGAAGCAAGCGGGCAAAAAATTTATAAAGCGGAGTGTCGGCTTTGCTGTTGGTAGCGGACGCGGGCGCGGCAAGCAGCCATTCTGTTTTGGGCATAAGCGTATTATATGTGAGAAATCAGAAATGAGAAATGAGAAGTGAAAAACTAAAAGTGAAAAACTAAAAGTGGAAAGTGGAAAGTGAAATGCGAGAGCTTTTTCAGATTGATTATTTGAGGATAATTTATAACTTAGAGTCTTGGATTCGGACTCAGGACTCAGGATTCCCTATCTACTATCTCAAATGTCGAGAAAGTTTTGCAAGAGTTTTTTGCCTTCCGAGGTTAAAATCGATTCGGGGTGAAACTGCACGCCTTCGATTTTATACTTTTTATGACGCAAACCCATTATTAAACCATCGGGCGAGACGGCGGATATTTCCAGACAATCGGGCAAAGATTGGCGCTCGACAATTAAAGAATGATAACGCGCGGCTTGGAAATTTTTTCCGAGTCCGGCAAAAATCGTCCGCCCGTCGTGGCAAATCTCGACCGGCTTTCCGTGAACCGGCGCGGGCGCGCGGACGACTCGTCCGCCGAAAATTTGTCCGATTGCCTGATGCCCCAAACAAACTCCTAAAATCGGTATTTTTTCGCCGAACTTTTCAAGCGCCGCAAGCGAAATTCCCGCGTCGTTCGGCGTTCCCGGTCCGGGCGAAATTAAAATTTTTGCGGGTTTCATCTCGCTTTCGATTTCATCAATCGTCACTCGGTCGTTGCGCCGCACTTCCATCGTCGCGCCGAGTTCGCCCAGGTATTGAACCAGGTTATAAGTAAAAGAATCGTAATTGTCGATAACCAGCAGCATTTTTTAGTGAAAAGTTAAAAACTAAAAGTGAAAAATTGCAAAATATCAAACGTCTTTCGTTCCTGACACGAACGAATAAATGGTAATTGAAATTAGCGCGCTTGGAAAGCCGATTTTCTAAAACATACGGTCAGGCAAAAATTTTATTTACTAATTTTTAAAGACGAATTATCATTAACGCACGTTGTCAAACGGAGAGTCGAATGATTTACAAAAAACTTTTTACACTTTTTCTCTGTCTCGCGCTGGTCGGTCAAACTTTGGCGCAAAACGCCGCGAAAACCGACGTTAAAAAAAGCGACGTCGCGCCTGAATTACAGGAAAAAGCAGTCGCTTTATTGAGCAGTCTGGCGCGTGAAGCCGAAGGATTTTCGCTGCCGTATAACCGCGTCTTCGCGCGGATTGAAATCGGCGAGCTGCTCTGGGAACGAAACGAAAAACAAGCCAGAACCGTTTTTCAAAACGCCGTCACGGAATTGAATTCGATGATTGGTCAAATTCCGCCGGTTAATGAAGACGAAGAGGAAAATATCGAAAGATACCGAATTTTGAATGACGCGAAGACTTTGCGAAACGATTTGCTGATTGCGCTCGGCTCGCGCGACCCGAAATTTGCGCTCGAAAGTTTGCAAACGCTCAGCCGCAAGGACGAATTCGGCGCGAGTATGTTTGAGGACGACCAATCGCTCGAACTTAGTCTAGCCGCGCAAATCGCTGAAAAAGACCCGAAACAAGCCTACGAGCTGGCAAAGAAAAATCTCGAAAACGGCATTAACGCGAGTCTTTTTTCGACGCTCGAAAGTCTCTACAAAAAAGACGCGGAACTCGGCGCAAAATTGGCGCGGGATATTGCCGCTAAAATAAAGACCAAAGACACGACCGTCAGTTCGCCAAACGATTCTTTGTCAAACTCGGCGATGAGCAACGTCACGATGAGTAATCGAATGATGAACTCTGCGATAACAATGCAAGGCAATCAAAATGCTAGTTATACGGTAAATACCTGGGACGTTCAAATGTTTTTGGAGACAATCAAAAAACTAAATCGCCAGGCGGCGAAAGACAAGAAGTCGAATGTATTAACCGAAAATGAAATCAAGGAAATCATCGACATTCTGGCGCAGAAATACGTTCGCCAGCAATATCTCTCGGCTTACGAGGTCGTCAAAGCGATGCCCGAAATCACCAGGTATTTTCCGGCGCAGGCGCAGGCGATTCAGCGCAAAATCGGTCAGGAACAAACCACAACGCTCGGCAATCTGATGAGCGCGGAGAGTTTTCAAAACGAAATCGCAGACAAATCGAGCGAGGAAATATCGCAAATCATCGAAAAGAAACCGGCTGCCGAGCGCGATAATTTGTATTACAAAGCGGCTGAAACTGCTTACGGTAACGGCGATTTTGAAGACGCCAAAAAGTTTCACGGCAAAATTAAAACCAAGCCCGAATCCGACTATCTTGATAAGAATATTGAAAGTTCGATGCCGCTCGTGCTGGCGGAAAAAGGCGATATGCGCGAAGTTCGCCGAATGCTCGCCAAATTGAAAACGCCGGAAGAGCGCATCGAGGTTTTGGCGACTCTGGCGGCGGGCGTTGCCAAAAAAGGCGATAAAAAATCGGCGGCGGCGCTTGCCGGAGAAGCGCGTTCGATGTATTCGGGCAGAATGAAAAACCGGAAAAATCTGGCTTCCATTCTGCAAATCGCTCAAGCCTATGCGGTTTTCGACGCCGAGCAAGGTTTCGCTTTTCTGGAAAATAATATGTCGTTTTTTAACGACGTTATCAGCGCGGGAATTCTGCTTGACGAGTTTAACGAATACGGCTCGCTGGAAAATGACGAAGTAAGATTCGATACCGTGCGTAGCGAATCTTACCGCAATTTATCGAAAGGCGTCGCGCTCATAAAAAGTCTGAGCGCCGCCGATTTCGACCGCACAACTTCCTTAGCTGATAAATTCTCACGTGCCGAAGTCCGCTTTTACGCCCGCTTTCGCATTGCCGAAGCGTTACTCAATCCCGATGCCGAAAAAGCCGAGAAGGAATTTCAATCAACTATCGACAGCGAGCGAGCTATCGACTAAAAAGAATTTTCAAAGAATTTGGACAAAAATTTGTTTCTGATTTTTATTGAAGCGAACCCAAACCCGTTCCCGTCAGCCAATGCCCGCCGTCGACGACGAGCGTGACGCCGCTGATGTAGCTTGCCGCGTCGGAACACAGGAAAAGCGCCGCGTTTTCAATATCTTCGATGCGTCCGAATCTTTGCAGAGGAATTTTCCTCGTTAGTTTTTCCTTCAAAGGTTCGGGAACAAGCCGCCTGAAACCTTCGGTATCTCCAATCGGACCGGGCGCGATGCCGTTGACGCGAATTCCGTGTCTGCCCCATTCGATTGCCAGATTTCTGGTTATCGCGTCGACACCGGCTTTTGCCGCCGAAACGTGAATCTGCATCAAGGTCGCCGTGTAATGAAGCGTCGCGCTGATGTTCAAAATCTGACCTTTGCTTTTTTCGAGTTCCGCAAACGCCGCGCGGCAGACGTTAAATGTTCCTTTCGTGTCAATATCGACGACCGTCCCGAAGCCGTTCGGCGACAATTCTTCGGCTTTGCACAAAAAGTTTCCCGCCGCGCCGTTGACGACAATATCGATTTTGCCGAATTGTTTGATTGTTTCGGCAATCGCATTTTCAACCGCCGCGAAATCGCGCACGTCAGCCGCGACCGCCAGACATTCGCCGCCGTTTTCTCGAATTAAATTCGCCATCGGTTCGAGATTTTCCTGTTTTCGGGAAGTAATAGCGACTTTTGCGCCTGCCTCCGCAAAAGCGCGAGCCACGCCGCCCGTGATTCCCGTGCCGCCGCCGGTTACAAACGCGACTTTGCCTTGTAAAATGTTATCTGCGAAAATTTTATCGTTCATATTGATTCGAGATTTTATCATAAAAGAAAGAAATGAAACCACAGATAGACACGGATAAACACAGATATAAAACACAATTTCAAATTTCAAACTTCAGATTTCAAATATTGAAAACATCTGTGTTCATCTGTGTTTATCTGTGGATAATTTTTCTTATTTCCTGCGCTTCAAAACCGACCGATTTGCGGACGCTCGCGCCTGCGGAAACGCTCGTCTATATCGAAGTGAACGATTTGGCAAAGACATTAAATGCCTTGACCGAAAGCAAGACGTTTCAAGAACTCGCCGCAGACAAACCGAATTTTTCCGCATTTGAAAATGTTCAAGTCGCGGTTGTGGTAACAGGCTTTGAAACGTCCGAGCAAAAGGTCACGAATGATGATTCCATACTAAATTTCAAGCCGCATTTTGCGGTAATTGCCGATACGCACGCCTGGAAACCGACTGCCGTTTCGATTGCGGAAAACAAAATCGGGAAGTTTGCCAAAGACAATTATGGCGAAGACGTAAAACTTGAAAAATCGGAGAAGGCGGACGCGAAATTTTTTGTTTGGACAAGTTCCGACGGGCGCAAACTTTTTTCCGCCGTGTCGCACAGCGTGATTTATGTCGGAAACGATGAAAGCGTTTTGGATAAATGTTTAGCGGTCGGGCGCGGCGCGGCGGAAAGTTTGCTGAAAAATGAAAATGTTGCGCGGGCGCGTGAAAACGCAAAAAACGAAAATCTCCTCGCGTTCGGTTACGCCGCGCCCGAAGCCGTCGCGCAAATCGCCAATCTCGCAGGCGTTTCGGCGGCAATCGAAGCGACCGAAGAAGACGCGGGAAGAAGTTTTATCGTACGGATTTTGCCGCAGATTCTGCGAAACACGACACGAGAAATTCTCTGGACGGCGAACAAAAGCGAGCAGGGAATTGAAGACAGTATCTTTGTTTCCTTGAATAACGAAACCGCTTCGGTTTTCAAAGAAACTTTAACTTCAAATTCTGAAACCGAAACGAATGCGACGGCGGAATTTTTGCCTCCGGAAATTTTCAGCGCAACTCGCTACAACTTAAAAAATCCGTTAATCGCGTGGCGCAGTCTGCTGCTCGTAACGGCGAAAAATACGGACGCTTTGAGCGGAAAACTCCTCGTCCAACTTTCAGACAGTTTGCTCGAACCTTACGAAGTCACGAATGCGGAAACTTTTTTAAGCCAGATTGACCCGGAAATTTTAACCGCGCAATTTGACGCCGACGGCGAAAAATCAGTCGTAATTGTAACGGTGAAAGACGCGGAAAAACTGAAAAAATCAATTTCAAATCAAATAAATTTTAAAACCTCGCCTGAAAAACAGGAAAACGCAGACGTTTGGCATTCGGAAGTCAATCAAACTGCGGCGGCTTTCGTGGAAAATAAATTGATTTTAGGCGAAACCGAAAGCGTTTTGAAATGTCTGCAAGCCAAAGGAAGCGGGCAAAATTTTACAAAAAATCCTATTTATCAAAAATTAAAACAAAGCAAATCAGTCGCTTTTACTTTTGCCAAAGATACAGATTCGGCGAAAAAGATTGTCGAAGTTTTAGGAAACGCGCGGGAAAATAAAGACGCGGTTACGGCTTACATAACCGAAACCCGTTTTACCGAAAAGGGAATCGAACGCAAAAGCGTTTCGGCTTTCGGCTTGCTCGGAACGCTTTTGGAACAGTTGGAAGAATAAGACGAAAAATTTTTGTTTTCTGAACAAAACAAATTTGTTTGCTAAACTTAAAACCGATAAAGTAATGCGATTGGATTAGAAAAATTGCTTATTGAGACTTGTTTCTGTTTGTTAGTGAATAGTTGATAGTGAAAAGTGAATAGTTACGCTCCTGAAATATTCACTTTTCACTATCAACTATTCACTGACTTACAGTAAATTTTGTTTTAACTGCGTAGCTTTTGAAGTAGTTAAAAAATTTTGGATAAAAATCAATTTCTCTGCTAAAACTTCTTCGAGAAAAATGTTTATTGACCGCGTAAAAATTCGTGTGATGTCGGGCAAAGGCGGCGAAGGCGTAACCGCCTTTCGGCGCGAGAAATTCATTCCGCGCGGCGGACCTTCGGGCGGCGACGGCGGCAAAGGCGGCGATGTTTGGCTGGAAACGGACGCGGGCGTGAATACCTTGCTGCATCTGCGCTACAACCCGGAACACAAAGCCGAACGCGGCGGACACGGCGAAGGCTCGAACCGGCACGGCAAGGACAGCCCGGACGTGATTGTCAAAGTTCCCGTCGGAACGCAGGTTTTCGACGCGGAAACGGAAGAATTATTGTTTGATTTTACCGAAATCGGACAACGCTTCCGGGCGGCGAAAGGCGGCAAAGGCGGTTGGGGAAATCAGCATTTTGCGACTGCGACGAATCGCGCGCCGCGCTATCATTATGCGGGCAGAACGGGCGAAGAACGCGAATTGCAGCTTGAGTTGAAATTAATTGCCGATGTCGGTCTCGTAGGTTTTCCGAATGCGGGAAAATCAACTTTGATTTCAGTGATTTCAGCCGCGAAACCGAAAATCGCCGATTATCCTTTTACGACTTTAGAGCCGAATTTGGGCGTCGTTGATTTGGGCGATTACAAAACTTTTGTCGTCGCGGATATTCCCGGACTTATCGAAGGCGCAAGCGAAGGCGCGGGACTCGGCGACCGTTTTTTGCGGCACGTCGAGCGCACGAAATTGATTCTGCATCTGGTTGACGTTTCTTCGATTTCGGGGCGCGACGCGGTTTCCGATTACGAAATTATCAACCGCGAACTTGCCAATTACGATGCTAATTTAGCGGAACGCCCGCAGATTGTCGTAGCGACGAAACTCGATGCTCTGGACGAGTCGGAAAGATTAGAAAAATTGCGCGAAGCGGCGGAGAAAGACGGCAAGCCGTTTCTGGAAATTTCCGCCGTAACGAATTTGGGAACACGGGAACTTGTAAATTTCGTCGCGCAAACATTGGCTGAAATTGTGGAAAGGGAAGCAACGGAAAAAATAAATTTGGAACCACAGATGGACACGGATTAACACGGATGAATTTAAGGCGAAAACAAGAAGGAAATCTTAATTTGCTGCTAAAAATCTGTGTCCATCTGTGCCTATCTGTGGTTTCAATTGATTTTTTTCCATATGAATTGTTTGGCAAAAATGAAGCGAATTGCATTTTACGGCGGCTCGTTTGACCCGCTTCACAACGGACATTTGACGATTGCGCGAAAACTAACTGAAATTTTCGAGTTGGACGAGTTCATTTTTATTCCCGCATTTCACGCGCCGCACAAAAAGAATAAAAAGCCAACTTCGGCGGTTCATCGGTTTGCGATGTTGTGTTTGGCGACCGAAAGTGAAGATAAAATCAAAGTTTCAACAATTGAGCTTGATGCGCCCGAAAAACCTTTTACATTTGAAACGCAGATGAAATTAAAAGATAAATTGCCCGACGCGGAAATTTTCTTTGTCATCGGCGCGGATTCGTGGGTTGAAATAGACACTTGGCGCGAGTGGGAAAAAGTCTTGACTTTGACGAATATCATTGTCGTAACTCGTCCCGATTACGAAATCGGTTTCGCGCACGTTACCGAAGAAATTAAAAATAGAATCGTTGACATTCGAGAAACTCGAAAATTAGAAACCAAAGACCAAAGACCAAAGACTGAAGACCAAAAGATTTACATTACCGACGCGATAAATCTCGATGTTTCGGCAACGGAAATTCGCTGGAAGATTCGCGCGGGCGAAAGCGATTGGCGCGAACTTGTGCCGCCGCAGGTTGCAAAATACATTGAAAAATACGACATTTATTGAAATATGGAAGAATTAGCAAAAGAAAAATCTCTCCAGAGAGAAAATGCCGATTTGGTTTTGACGGCGCAGACACCGACTCCTTTCAACGATTTGGACGAAGAAGTAAAACTGGCGATTGTCTCGTCGAGCGAGAAAAAGGGCTTTAATATCGTCGCGCTCGATTTACGCGAAGTAACAAGCTTTGCAGAATTTTTTGTAATTGCGAGCGGCGCAAATCAGCGACAGGTGCAGGCGATTTCCGACGAGATAAACGAACAGCTCAAAAAACAGTTGCAGGTTCGACCGATTCGCATCGAAGGCTACAATTCAGCCGAATGGATTCTGCTCGATTACGGCGATTTTATCGTTCACATTTTCGAGCAGAAAGCGCGTGAGTTTTACGATTTGGAAAGATTGTGGCGCGACGCGAAGAAGGTTGAAATTCCTGCGGAAATTTAATTAGCCGCAAAAAGGCGCAAAAATTCAAAATAAATTTTGCGCTTTTTGTGCATTTTTGCGGCTATAATTTTATGAAATTTCGATTTGTTTGGATGGGCAAAACAAGAGATAAAAATTGGCTGGCGCTGCAGACGGAATACTTGCAGCGTCTTTCGCATTTTGTAAAGGTTGAAACGGTCGAAATCAAAGATTCCCAAACGGCGAGCGCAAAAGAATATGAAAGCAAACGCATTTTGGAAAAAGTGAATCAAAGCAACTTCGTCTGCGTTTTAGATGTTAAGGGACGCTCGATTTCGTCGCACGAATTAGCCGAAAAGATTGAAAATTGGCAAAATCGAGGACTCAAGGAAATCGCTTTTGTCATCGGCGGCGCCGAAGGTGTAACGTCTGAGGTTGTCGAAAGGGCTGACTTTAGTTTATCTTTATCAAGTTTAACTTTAACGCACGAAGCGGCGCGAATCGTTTTAATCGAACAGCTTTATCGCGCATACACTATAATCAAGGGGTTTCCATATCAAAAATGAGTGAATTAAATCTAAAAGACATCAAAAAAAGACTGGTCGACGAGCGTGAGCTTCTGGTCGGAAAATTGAACGGCAACGACCTTTCGGTTGATGACGCGGAAACGCCCGACCCGGTGGATTTGGCGGTCAGAAATTATTCAAAAAACGTGATGCTGGCGGTTTCGGAAAACGACAGCCGACAACTGATTTTCATCAACGAAGCGCTGACGCGAATCGGCGACGACGAATACGGCGCGTGTCAGAATTGCGAAAAACCGATTAACCCGAAACGTCTGAACGCCGTTCCCTGGGCGCGTTATTGTCTGAATTGCCAGGAACTTCTCGAACAAGGCTTGCTCGATGAAGAATGATAATAACTGACAACTGATAGTTGATAACTGATAGTTAAAAACCACTATGAACTATCAGTTATCAGTTATGAAGGTGTTATCCAAAATCTGCGATTCGCTCCTCACTCTCGCTTATCCTCAAGCCTGTCAAATCTGCGAAAATAGCGTTGAAAATTCATCGGACGGCGTTGCCTGTGAAGCGTGTTGGGAAAAGACGCGTATTTTTTCGAGCGCGGAAACATTGTGCGCTAAATGCGGTAGATTTTTGCAGTCGAAGCCGTCTGATTTTCAGACTTTTTGTCATCAATGCGACGAACAATTTTATGACGCGGCAATCGCCGTCGGCATTTACGAAAACGCGCTTGCCGCGTCGGTCTTAAATCTCAAGCGCGAGCCGTTTGCGGCAAAAAGATTACAGCAGCTTTTCGTTTCGCGCTTTCACAACTCCGCATTCCAAGACGCGACGAAAATCATTCCCGTTCCGCTCTCAAAAAAGCGATTTTTAGAACGCGGTTTTAATCAAGCCGTCGTTTTAGCCGAAATTCTCGCCAAACAAAATTCTATTACGCTCGATAAGGAAACGTTCGTTCGCAAAATCCATACGCCGATGCACCGCGCGACAATGGACCATAAAGCGCGAGAAATAAGTGTGAAAAATGCGTTTGAAGTAAAACGTCCGAACTTTATCGAAGGCGAAAACATTCTGTTGGTTGACGACGTTTTCACTTCGGGCGCAACCGTTTCCAACTGCGCTAAAATTCTAAAGGAAAAAGGCGCGAGCAAGGTTTATGTGCTGACGGTCGCCCGCGCAGATTGATGAATTAAGAATTAAAAATTAAGAATTAAAAATTAAGAAGAATTTAAATTTGTTATCTATAATTTGTATTGCTTCAAAATTCTTAATTCTTAATTTTTAATTCTTAATTTTTAATTGAATTACGGTGTGTCGTAAGTCGGCGCGGTCAAATCGCCGCTGGCACCGAATTGTTGAGCTTGAAATCCGCCGTTTGAGCTTTTCAGCAGATACCAATTTCCGCCGGACGGTCGGAAAACGGTAATTTCACTGCGACCGTCGCCGTCGAAATCGCCGACTGCCGGAACGTCACCGCCTTCGCCGAACTGCGTTGCTTGAAACCCGCTGTCGGAACTTCGCAGGATATACCAGTTATTATTTGACGGGCGAAAAACGGCTTGGTCAATTTTGCCATCGCCGTCGAAATCACCCGGCGCCGGAACGTCGCCGTTTTGACCGAATTGGACGGAAGAAAACGAATTGTTGGCGCTGTTCAAGCGATACCAAATGCCGCTAGACGGACGGAAAACGGCGATGTCGTATTTGCCGTCGCCGTCATAATCGCCCGCGACGGGTTTATCTCCGTTTTGACCAAATTGAACGGCTGAAAACGCTGAATTAGAACTATTCAAGCGATACCAAATTCCGTTCGACGGTCGCCAGACGACAAAATCCGCGCGAGCGTCGCCGTCGAAATCGCCTGCCGCCGGAACATCGCCCTGCTGACCGAATTGGACGCTCGAAAAAGTATTGTCGCTGCTGTTAAGACGATACCAGGAACCGCTTGACGGACGGAAAACGCCGATGTCCGTGACATTATCGCCGTCGAAATCTTCCGGCGTCGGTATATCGCCGCTTGCGCCGAATTGCTGCGTGCGAATCGAATTATCGGAACTGTTCAGCACAAACCAGTAAGCGAGATTATTTATCGAACGAAATACGGCAAAATCGGTTTTGAAATCGCCGTCGAAATCGGCGGAAGCCTGCGCTCGAACAATTTTATCGACCGTTCCGGTTGCGGCGGTCGCGCCTCCTATTCCGACGACATAAAGCTCGCCGTCTTCATCTTCTCCAAAAGATGAAACGGCGCGCGGCGTGTCTTGCAGCAGAATTTGTTGATTGCCGTCCCACATATAAACCTCGCCCGTGCAATAATCGGCGTGCGTGTATGCGCCGTCCGGCAAAGTTCTCTGCGTTCCGCGATAGACGTAACCGCCCGTAACAGCGCAGCGCGGGTCGGGCGCTGCGCTGTTATATTGAAAAACCGGCGGCGTAAAATTACTCGGATTGCACAGCGTCGTGTCGTTATTGGTGCATCTGTTTCCTTCAAAAACGCGCCAGCCGTAATTTGCGCCTTTGGTAATTATGTCAACTTCCTCAATCGCGTCCTGCCCGACATCGCCCGCCCAAAGCTGCCTGGTTCCGCCTCGATCAAACGACCAGCGATACGGATTTCTCATACCGACAGTGTAAATTTCGTCTGCGCCGTTTACTCCGACAAACGGATTATCCGCCGGAACGGTATAAGGCGGATTTGTGTCGTTGCCCGAAACGTCGGGCGTGATGCGAAGAAATTTCCCCAAAAGTTCGTTGATATTTTGCGCCCGATTTCCCGGGTCGTTTCCCGAGCCGCCGTCGCCCATTCCGATATACAAATTATCGGCATTTCCGTCCCGACGAAACTCAATCATTCCGCCGTTATGATTGGCAAACGGCTGCGGAATAACCAGAAGAATTCGCTCGCTGTTCGGGTCGCCGAGAACGTTTGTGCCGTCTGTCGTTTTGTAACGCGCGATAACGGTCGCGCCGTCGGCGGCTCTGGTGTAATTAACGAAAAAGTAACCGTTCGTCGCAAATTGCGGATGAAAAGTGAGTCCTAAAAGCCCGCGTTCATCGCTGATGATAACCGGAATTGTTATTTTTGAGCTGAGATTTATAAAATCGGTCGGCGTGTTCGAGCCGGGCTGCACGACCTTGATAATTCCGGCTTGTTGAACGATAAAAAGACGCTTGCTGCCATCGCCCGCGTTCCTTATCAATACCGGACGAGACAATCCGGTCAAAAAAGGTTGAAGGCGAATTGTCAGCGGCGAAGGAGTCGTTGCTGAAATTGCCAAACTAAAAAGCAAAACAAGTATTCCCAAAATTGTTAAAAACTTGAACCCGCGCATTTGTAATTTCTCCCGTGAAAATCGGTTATTTCTAACAAATTTTTTAGCTGTATTAAATTTTTCAATTTTTAGACGCATTTTCGAGCGGATTAGTCCGACGCTTTTTTCTTTTCGACAATACTTGTAAAAAAGCGCATAAAAGCAAAAGACGCGCGGAAAAGTATCTCACAATTTCGCGCGTCTTTTGTTTTTTCTAAAAGTTAAAGTTGTGGATTGGCAATAAAATTAATGTCGCTCGCGTCTTCGTCTATATTCAAAACTTGCGTCGGCTGGCTGAACGTATAACGTCTGCCTTTCGCCGTGATGATATAAGTTTCGCCCGCCGCAACATCGGTAAAATTGTAATAACCGGACTTTATGGTCGTCGTTGTCGTTCTAACATTGCCGCTCGAATCGGTCAATCTGATAAGCACGTCGCCGATACCGCGTCCCGTTGCGGTCATTACGCGCCCGCCGATTGAAACAGTCGCCGCCGTCGGTCCTAGTGGAACAATTTTATCGACCGTTCCGCCTAGCCCGACGACGTAAATTTCGCCGTCTTCGTCTTCGCCGAAAGAAGAAATGTTTCGCGCCGTGTCAAGGAGCTGAGTTTGCGCACTGCCGTCCCACTTTAAAATCTCGCCCGTGCAATAATCACCGTAAATATATGTGCCGCTCGGAAAAATTTGTCGAGTTCCGCGATAAACGTAGCCGCCCGTAATCGAACAGCGTCCGCCCGCGTGCGTGTATTCAAAAATCGGCGAAATATAACCGGAAGGCGGCGTGCAGACGCCTCCATTGAATGCCGGATTACAATGAAAGCCTTCCATTATGCGCCAGCCGAAATTTCCGCCGCGCGTAATAACATCAACTTCCTCATACGCACTTTGCCCGACATCGCCCGCCCAAAGCTGCCGAGTTCCGCCGCGGTCAAACGACCAGCGATACGGATTTCTCACGCCGAAGGCATAAATTTCATCTCTGCCGTTAACAGGTGTTCCGCCCGGCGGGTCGAAAAATGGATTATCTGACGGAGATGTGTATAAAATGGTCGGACTCGCCGCGACATCAATATTGAGTCGAATAATTTTTCCGAGCAGTTCATTGATATTTTGCGCGTTGTTATCCGTCTTGCCATTGCCCGCAACATCATTGCCGCCGCCGCCGTCGCCGGTTCCGGCATACAAAAAACCGTCTGAGCCGAATGCAATCATACCGCCGTTATGATTCGTTTGACCGGGATGCGGAATCGTAATAATAATTTTTTCGGTCATATCGGCGACGTCCGGCTCGGTTGTCGACTTTCTTTGGTATTCGGCAATCTGAATCGCGCCGTCCGTCCGTCTGGTGTAGTAGACGAAAAAGCGACCGTTTGCCGCGTATTGTGGGTGAAACGCGAGTCCGAGCAAACCCTGCTCACCGCCGGAAAGAACTCTCGTTCTGATGTCTAAAAAAATTCCTGTCGTATTTCCGACCGGCTGAAAAACTTTAATAATTCCGGCTTGCTCGACGATAAAAAGCCGTCTCGTGCCGTCCCCGGCATTTGTCATAAAAACAGGAGAACTTAAACCCGACAATGTGGGCTGCAAAGCAATCGAAACCGCCATTGCCGATGAAACAGTTAAAATAAACACCGTCGCAAACACTGACAACAGCGTCGCAAGGTATTTTAGCTTTTGTATTTTTCGCATTATAAACCTCCGAACAACCAGCGAATTTTCACCGAATCTTTCGTCTCGCAAGGAAAAATTGCAACCATCAAAACCGAGCGACAAACAACGGCTAAACTTAAATCTTCATAACAATTTTCCTTACGTGGAAGCGTCGGATATGTAAGATAATCTTAAAACTTGAAGCAGATAAATACAAGCAGATTTACAATCGGTAACGAACTTTGTTCTTTTTGAGATTCGCGTCTTCATTTTCAAAGTTCTGCAAACGCAGAGTAACGTCCGCCGTCATTCGCAAATCGGATTGCTCGCCGCGTTCGAGATGAAAATTTCCCGCCGCCGCAATCATCGCCGCGTTGTCGGTGGAAAGATGTTTTGAGGGAAAATAGACAGGTAAATTTAAGTTTTCGCCGAGTTTTCGCGCCGCTTCCTGCAACGCGAGATTACAAGCCACGCCGCCCGCGACGATTAAGGTTTTCGGATGAAGCTCGACGGCGAGTTTTTCCATCGTGCCGATTAGAGATTTAACGACCGTCGCTTGAAAACCGGCGCACAAATCCTTTATCTCCTGCGAAGGCGTTTCACCCGCACAGACGGGACGAATGTCGTTTTCACGAACATAACGCGAGACGCCCGTTTTCAAACCGCTGAAACTGAAATCCGGTCGTCCGTCGGAAATTTTAGCGACTGGAAATTTTATCTTTTTCGCATCGCCTTCACGCGCGAGTTTTTCGACAATCGGTCCGCCCGGATAGTCGAGTCCGAGCATTTTCGCCACTTTATCAAACGCCTCGCCCGCCGCGTCGTCGCGCGTTCGGGAGACGACTTTATAGAGACCTGCTTCAGGAATAAAAAACAAATTCGTATGTCCGCCCGAAACAATCAAGGCAAGCGCGGGATATTCGACGGGCGGATTTTCAAACGCGACCGAAAAAACGTGACCTTCGATATGATTGACGCCGACGAACGGAATGTTTAAACCGAACGCCAGAGCCTTTGCGTAACAAACGCCGACCAGCAGTGAGCCGACGAGTCCGGGACCTTGCGTAACGGCGACGGCTTCGATTTCCGCAAGCGAAACATTCGCCTCTTTCAAAGCCTCGTCCACAATCGGGTCGATTTTTTCCAGATGTTCGCGCGAAGCAAGTTCCGGCACGACGCCGCCGAAAGGTTTGTGCAGCTCGATTTGAGAAGAAATTACCGAAGACAAAATTTGAACGCCATCACGAACAACCGCCGCTGCCGTTTCATCACAAGAACTTTCGATTCCCAAAACCAACATCTTTGTAAATGGTAAATGGTAAATGGTAAGTGGTAAATGAAAACCTCTCTTTCATTTACCACTTACCATTTACCATTTACCACTAATTCTAATTTCTTTTCTGTTCAATCTGCTTCGGACTTTCCATCGGTTTGCCGTCGGTTGCCGATTTGAAAATCCCGCTGAACATTAAAATTGCCGCGATGATAATAAATGCGCCGACGCTCAACAAAGCCCAAATTACGCCGCGATAGGATTTTGCCGTATCTTCCCGAACCACTTTTTCTTCACCGTCAACATTTATAACGTCTTTCGCCATTTACTTTGCTCCTCTTGAATATCTTGTTACTAATTTATATTTTTTCAATGTCAAAAGCAATTATCCGCCCGAAATGACGACCGAATCGAGTTTGATAAATTGCAGTAAAAACTTTGACTCTGCCGGAGAATAATATCTTTGCCGTGAATATATTTTCATATTTGCCGCAACAGCGGTTAGAGATTATTAGAATTGTTTGAGCGGTTATAGTAATCTGAGTAAAATCGGGAAAGTATAATTTGCAAATAAAAGGTATGGCAGTTTTCCAGAAAATTCGTGAGCTTTTTGTTCCGCCGCCCGCGGCGTTCGAGCCTGAAATAGTCGTTCCCGCTCCTGAAACCGTCTATGAAATTCATCCGTTAACCGAAAAGCATCTCGAAGAGATTTTGAAATTAAACTTGCGCTGTTTCAAAGCCGGTGAAAACTACACGAAATACACTTTTTCATATCTGCTGAACGAGCCGAATTGTTTGAGCTATCGCGTCGTTACGCCGAACGGACAAATGGTCGGATTCGTTTTTGTCATAGCTGACGAAGCAGGCGCGGGACACATCACAACCATCGGCGTCGCGCCCGAACATCGGCGTCGCGGTCTGGCAAACAAACTTCTCCGCCACGCCGAAGAAGCCTTAGGAAAGCGCGGCGTTAATACCATAATGCTCGAAGTGCGCGTCGGCAACGTCGCCGCGCAGAATCTTTACCGCGAATTTAACTACTCAATCGCCCAACGACTCCAAAAATACTACAACAACGGCGAAGACGGATTTTTAATGGTAAAATCTTTGTAACTGATAAGTGATAATTGATAACTGATAGTTTAAGAATTGGTTTTACACTTTCAGTTATCAGTTATCACTTATCAGTTATAAAGGATGTTTCTTCCGAAAATTTATCCAATTACGGATGTTCGTTTGAGCGGACTTTCGCACGCCGAGCAAGCCCGAAAACTTATCGAAGGCGGCGCGAAAATTATTCAGTTGCGCGAAAAATACGCTGCGCCGAAGGATTTTTATGAGGACGCGGAAAAAGCATTAGAGATTGCGAGAAAAAATGATGTGAAAATTATAATCAATGACCGCGTTGACATCTCGCTTGCACTCGGAGCAGACGGCGTTCATATCGGACAAGACGATTTGCCATCGGAGCAAGCACGTGAAATTTTGGGTGCAAAGGCAATAATCGGATTTTCAACTCACAACGTCGTGCAAGCCGTCGAAGCCGTAAAACTTCCGATTGATTACATCGCAATCGGTCCGGTTTTTTCCACTAAAACTAAAGAAAATTCCGAAGAAACAATCGGTATCGAAACCATCAAGCGAGTGCGCGAAGCAGTCGGAGATTTTCCGCTCGTCGCAATTGGCGGCATTACTTCGGAAAATTTTCGTGATGTTTTGAATGCCGGCGCAGATTCAGTGGCAATTATTTCGGATTTGCTCTCCGACAGGGAAAAAATTGTAGAAAGAATGAGAATGCTTTCTCTCTAGTAATGAAATGTTGGTAGGAATCCGCATTAGCTGGATAGCTTGTTAATAACCTCGGCTTCTTTGTCGGCAGGTAATTTTCCTCTCCACATATCCGAAACAATACCGTTTTCGTCAACAAGTAATAATGTCGGAGTAGCTGTAACTCCAATCGAACTTAGCTGAGCATTATAAACATTTTCGATATTTGCTCCCAATCCTTTCAGATAATCCCTTCCTTCGTCCACGCTTTGGGGTAATACAGCCATAAAATTTACATCTTTAGAAGAATGCTCTTTTACGAGACGTTGATAAAAAGGCGCGCTTTCCGAACAAAAATGACATTTGGTTGAAACATACATCACTAAAGTTTTCTTATTCCTTTTCCAATCAATGCCCTGAATCGGCACGGCTTGACCGACAGGAGTTATTTGAGAATTTGTTCTCGGTTGTAAGTCGGGCTTTGCGGGAACTCGCACGGTTTCAACCGAAGAAGAAAGATTTGGTGTTTGCGGAGTCGGAAATAAGTAAAGTTTGACTGCGATAAGCGACAGCAAGACCGCAATTACAATTGTTGCGATATTGGATAAAAACTGAACTTTTCTAAATACTTTCTTCATTTTTTATTTCCCCACATTAAATTGTTGAAAAAACTTGACTATTATTTCTCGCAGGTATAGCATAAATCAACTTTATTAGCAACATCTAAAATCTTTATTATTTCAGAGTGATTTAGCTTATCCGGCAACAACTGCAATTAAGGAGCAGATTATGAAGATTAACCGCCGACACACGAATTTAACCTCAAATTTTTTTATATTAGTTTTAAGTTTTGTTTTCCTAACCTGTTTTCCTCTAATTACAAATGCACAGGACGAAAGCGCACTAAGCGAAGAAGTGCCGACCTTAATTAACAAAATTCCGAAAAAGTTACCATTAAAAATAGAAATAACAGTCCCGGAAAAAGCGGAAGACTTCCCGGAAAAAATCAAAGTAAAAGTTACCAACACCGGAAAGAAACCGATATATTCGCTCCGGTTATTTCTCGATATGGCGGATGCGCCAGAGAAAATGGAACATATCTCTTCCAGAGGAAAATCTGCTTTATTCGGTTTTGATCTGAATTACGGTAGAAAGGAACTGGATAGTTCTAATCAAGAAATTCCGACGGAGAACGATATACCAATTAAACCAAATGAAACTTATATTTTTGAGGTTGGTAGTAGTTATGCAGAGAGAGTTAAAAAAAACATATTGAGTAAAGGACGGCAGCTTCCGAAAGTTTATGAGTTAATATTTTTTGATTTAACTTACGGAGACCAAACTGGCTTTACTGTAGATGGAAGAACATTCTCAAAAAAAATGTAACTTAATTTTTCGCGTGTTATGCAGAAATATCTCGCACAAGAGTCCAAGTCAAATTAAACGGAGAAAAATATGAATAACCACAATTATAGCCCTTTCTCAATTAGCAGAATATTTCTGACGATTTTCTCAAGCGCGTTGTTTCTGACTTGTTTCGCTTTATCAGGGTATTCACAAGATAAAAGCGTTTCTGTTGCCGTTGCCAAGGACGAGAACAAAATAATCATAAGACACAAGTTACCTAAATTTGTTCCGCTGAAGATCGAACTTACCGGATTGGACAGTGCGGATGTTTTACGAGATTTTGAAGTTAAAATTACAAACATTGGTGAAAAACCGATATATTCTTTAAGATATAGCTTGCAAACTGTAGATGTCAAAATTTCCGGCGTTCCTTTAGGTTTGCTTTCTTTTGAATATGGCAGACACGAATTAAGCGGCGGTGCTAATGAAAGTGAAGAGAACAATGTAAAGCCGACCGACGTGCCGATTAATCCGAATGAATCCGTAACTTTCAAATTAGATAAAGACACCATCAAAGTTCATAAAATAAACATTGAAACCGGTTTTATTCAAAAGCCTAAAATTTACGAACTGGTTTTTATTGATTTAACTTACGCAGACCGGACAGGTTTCACCAAAAGGGGATTCTTCAATCAAAAAAAAACTTTAAAGAACGGTAATTTAATGAATTACTCTGTCTCCGATTCATTTAGTCCATCAAATTTTTTTAATTTTTCAAAAGCATACAATCTTTCATTAATTCCGTCCTTTCTTTTTGAGTTGAAAACTTTTGATTTTTTACAAGGTGAACAAGTTCAACAGCCAAATGCTCCAACTTGTGACGAGGCTTGCGCGTTTAGTAATTGCGAACGAGTATATGAGTATGAAATCAATGGTTGTCCATTACCAGAAGGTTATCCTAATGTGCCAGAACCGCATGCTAAAGTTCAATGGGTTGCTGGCACTTCTTTCTGCGGAAATAATTGCAGAAATTTAGAACTAAAGGAGTGGCAATGCAAAACTGCGGGATATACGACACGCGAGTATATAACAAGTCCCTGTCAGGCAATCCCACCGGTGGAACCGCCAGAAGAAGAGTGCGAGCCAACAGGACACGACGAAGGCGCGCCTGGGTATGAATTTGAATGTACGGACAAAGATTCTGAAGGCAACCCAATAGATAACGATTGTGATGTTTTTTCAACAAATTGCCAAGAATCATTATGTAGGGAAACCGCAGCCTGCCTTGACGAGTGCGATGCCGATAGAGATGGAATACTTGCAAAGTCTTGTGGTGGAGAAGATTGCCATCCTGACAATCCACTTCTTCCGGGTCCAAAAGTTAATGGAGAATATGTAGAGTCCAATTGTCAGGACGGCGTAAATGATGATTGTGACAAAGAAACAGATTGCAGGGATACTGATTGTAATCAAAGCCGTGAAAAATGTCCTCAGTGCGATGAAGATGAGGATGGAGTTGTCACACCTGAATGTAATGGTTTAGATTGCCGTCCGAATGATCCTACCAGACCACAAGGGGAGATTCTAGACGGAGTTTACAAAGAACTGCTGTGTAATGATGGGTTTAGTAACGATTGCGATGAAGATATAGACTGTGCAGATCCAGATTGTACATTCGCTTCTAATTGTCGTGCGACGCCTACGCCAGGCGGCGGTGGCGGCGGCGGCGGCGGCGGTGATACCTATTATTCCAATTATTATACTGAACAGTGTGATGACGTTTATTTAGTTACAACTCACTATTCTTGTTTCCCGGAAGAGCCATGTCAATATTTATATGAAACTCGGGAATATAAAGGATCTATCTGCTATACATATTTGGAGTAATGTAAAATTACATAAGTTAAAGGAGCTAAAATGACACAAAAACAAAGAAAATCCACCTTATCTACTTTTGGAATTGTTTCGATTGTAATTCTGTTTATAGTCGGCACTTTTTATGTAATTATTGTTTCTTCTCAATCTCAAAACGAAAAGCGAAACGAACAAATTGAACAGTCAAAGCAAACAAAACCCGACACTCGCATTGTAACCGACCCGGAATGGAGTCAGCCGGTAAATAGACAAGCGTTGGTTAGCCAAAGTAAAGCCATTGTTATCGGAGAGCCGATTAGCAATATTTGCGTCTTGTCAAAAGATTCTTCAATTATAAAAATTGTCTATACTTTTAAAATTAACGAAATAGTAAAGGGCAACTTAAAAATCGAAGATACGATTAAAATTAGTTTGCCGGGCGGCGTAGTTCCGAAACCTGATGGCTCAATGCTTGTTGTTAATACTCCGGGCTTCAAAAAAATAAAAAATAATTCTACTTACCTGCTTTTCTTGAAAGAAAAAAGTCAAGAATTGACAACGGTTCGCGGACCGCAGGGTATTTTTGAGTTTGTTAATAATTCTTCAGTTATTCCTTACTCGAACTATGCCGACAAAAATAATCACAACAAGGAACAAACAATTGATGCCGTGCAACTTCTTCAAGAAATTAGAGGATTAAAATAAAACCGTCGTCAAATAAGAATCTCCACTTTTAAAAGATGTTTTACTAAGTTAAAATTTTACTTGCTTTTTCGGTCAAACTGCGTAAAATATAAATTGCCATACGGTTAACGAGTCAAACCGTCCGCTCTCAAATTTTATTTCCTGCCTTTCCAAATTTCTCTAGGAGTTAATCCAATCAATGAGTTTGCTTGACGTAGCCCCGATTATTGAGCAAATGCTGCTCATTTCCGACAATGTGAGCGACCTGAATTTTTCGACCGGACAAAAGCCGCAGGTCGAAATCAGCGGCAGTCTCTATTCGGCGTCGCCGCTCGGTCTGGGAAAACTGACCGGTTTTCAAACCGAGATGATGGCGATGTCGATTCTCCGAGACAACCCGGAAGCCGCCGCGCAGCTTGCGAAATTCGGAACGGCGGATTTGAGCTACAGCATTCCCGGTCGCTGTCGTTTTCGTGTCAATATCTTTCAGCAGCGCGGTTCGTTTTCAATCGTAATGCGCGTCATTCCGTATGGAATTCCGAGTTTTGAAGCCTTGAACGTGCCGCCGCAGCTTGCCGAAATTTGCAATCTTCGCAATGGCTTGGTTCTCGTTACAGGTCCGACCGGTTCAGGAAAAAGTTCTACTTTAGCGGCGGTGATTGACAAAATCAATGAACTGAAAAGTTATCATATCGTGACGATTGAAGACCCGATAGAATTTCTTCACAATCACAAAAAATGCACGATAAACCAGCGTGAAGTCGGTTCGGACACGAAAAATTTCAGTTCCGCCCTTCGTGCCGCGCTCCGGCAAGCGCCGAAAGTTATTCTGGTGGGCGAGATGCGCGATTTGGAAACGACCGAAATCGCGCTCGAAGCGGCTGAAACCGGACACCTTGTTTTATCGACATTGCACACGATTGACGCGGCGAAAACGGTTGACCGCATTATCGGTATGTATCCGAAAAACGAAGAAAAAATTATTCGTATGCGGCTCGCGCAGACGTTTCGCTATATCGTTTCGCAACGTCTGATTCCGAAAGCCGACGGCAAAGGACGCATCGCGGCAGTTGAAATTCTTCGTTCAAATCAGCGCACGCGCGAATATATCGAAAAAGGCGAAAGCGACGGCAAAACTCTGCTCGACGCGATGCGCGACGGCGAACTCGACGGAATGCAGGATTTCGATTCGATTCTTCTAAAGATGATTGAAAAGGAACAGATTACCGTCGAAGACGGGCTTTCCTTCTCGACCAATCAAAACAATCTTCTTCTCCAGCTAAAAGGTTTGGGCGGAAGCGATTACTCAAACGCCAAACCGCAGTCGCCTGCCGCTTCGATTGCCGCGACTACGCCTCCGCCGCCAATTAAAAATCCGAATTCATTTCTCGATATGATTGAATAAAACGGTAAATGGTAAGCGGTAAATGGTAAATGTAAAACAGCTTTTTCATTTACCATTTACCGCTTACCATTTACCACTAAAAACTATGATTATTCGCTGCGATAATTGCTCGGTTTCGCTCCAGTTGGACGAAACGAAAATCCCGAAAACCAATTTCACGGTCCGCTGTCCGCGTTGTCAGAATTTGATTCGCGTGTCGCCCGAAGCGAAATCGACCGTTCAGCAGTTGAAGGAAAACGCTCCGGCGGTTGCGGTCAACGAAGGCACACAGGAATTTTCAGCCAAAGAATCCGAATTTCAAATCAACAACGCTATGCGCTCGCTGCTGGCGGCTCTAAAAACCGAAAACAAAGTTTTGGATTCGGACGACGAAGAAAATACAAAGCCGCGGCGCGTTTTGTTATGTTTGGGACAAAAGCGTGATGAAGTTGCCAAAATTTTGGTCGGCGAAGGCTATAAAGTTTATATCGCGCAATCTCCGGCGCAAGCCAACGAGCGGCTGCGCGAAGGCAAAACCGAGATTTTGATTTTCTCGCCCGATTTTGCGGCGGATTTCGGCGGCGCGGGAATGTTGCAGCAAAAACTCAATGCGATGCATTCATTGGAAAGAAGGCGTTTGTTTGTCGCTTCAATCGAAGACGGCGGAACGACGATGAGCGCGCACGAAGCCTTTTTGCGAAACTTAAATTTAATCGTCAACACAAATGACCTTAGCCAACTTCCTTTGGTCTTAAATCGCGCCTTAAAGGATTTCAACGAGATTTACCGCTACTACAACAACGCGGTCGGCGCTATGGCAATCTAGAAATTCGGAAATAAAGCGAATCGGCGAACAGCAAATTTTATGTTTGTTGTTCGCTTTTTTGTTTGGATATTGGATTTTCGGTCGTTCCGGGATTTCGGCAAAAGAATGTTAATATCAAGTTGTAATACACATTCTGAGAAACGATTATGCGATTTTTATTTATATTTATTTCACTTTTTGTCAATTCGTTTTCTTCCGCTTCAGCGTCCGGTTTGTCTGAAACCGAACTCGGTTTGTTTGAATATCAGCCGATTTTTTCTCTTTTACAAAAAGACGAACTGGCGGTCGAAGGGGAAAAGCATCTCAAAAATATCAAACAATTATCTTTCGCGGGCGAAAACGCCGAAGCGTATTTTTCGTTTGACGGCAGGCAATTAATTTTCCAATCGAAACGCGACAATCGCGTTTGCGACCAGATTTACACGATGAATGCGGACGGCTCGAACGTGCGAATGGTTTCCAACGGCGAAGGGCGCACGACTTGTTCGTATTTTTTCAAAGGCGAAAAGAAAATTCTTTACGCTTCGACTTTTCTTGGCGATAAGAAATGCCCGCCGCCGGTTGATTATTCAAAAGGCTACGTTTGGGCGATTTACCCGGATTACGACATCGTAACCGCCGACGCTGACGGCTCGAACATCAAACAATTGACCGCGACCAAAGGTTACGACGCGGAAGCGACCGTTTCGCCCGACGGCAAAAAAATCATTTTTACATCGATGCGCGACGGCGACCTCGATTTATATTCGATGGACAAAAACGGCAAAAACGTCAAGCGTCTGACCGAGGAACTTGGTTACGACGGCGGCGCGTTTTTCTCGCCCGACTCAAAACAAATCGTCTATCGCTCGTATCATCCGAAAACAGAAAGCGAAATTGCGATTTACAAAGAACGTCTCGTGCAAAATTTGATTCAGCCGACGGTTTTTGAAGTCTGGACAATGAACGCCGACGGCACGAACAAACGCCAAATTACAAAACTCAACTCGGCAAGTTTCGCGCCGTTTTTCACGCCGGACGGAAAACGAATTATCTTCTGCACAAATTATTTTGCCACCGACAAAACAAAGCGGAATTTCGATTTAGCGTTAATAAATACGGACGGAACAGTTTTGGAAAGAGTTACGTTTTACGAATCCTTCGACGGCTTTCCGATGTTTTCGCCCGACGGCAAAAAGTTAGCCTTCGCATCAAACAGAAACGCGGTGAAACAAGGCGACACAAATGTTTTTATTGCCGATTGGATTGAGTAATTTATGAAAAAGCACTTTTTAAGTTTATTTATTTCGTTATTATTCATTGTCAGCGTTTCAGCGCAAACCAATGAAGCGCGAAAGATTGATGAATTCGGCAGAATTCCGTGCGATGAATTTATGGCTCGAATGGATAGCGTTTTTATAACATTAAAAGATTCGCCAGATTCAAAAATTTACGTTATTTATTATGGCGGGCGTTATAGAAGAACAACTTCAGGTCGGAACAAAAATACCAGGAGTTATGAATCAACAAAATTAGACTATCCGCATCGTAAAGACGGACTCAACCGGGCAAAATCAATTCCGCTATTTTTAACTACCTATGCGTCTTATCCAACAACTCCTCAAAATCTGTTAAAAGATAAAATTATTTTGATTGATGGCGGTTTTCGAGAAAATATTGAAGTAGAAATTTGGCTCGTTCCTAAAGATGCAACATTGCCCAAACCAGCTCCGACTATTGATGGAAAAGATATTAAGTTTAGAGAAGACCGACCATACGGAACTCCTGATTTTACGAAGTGTTACGGAGAACCTTAGATTTACACGAAGTAATCCATGTTAATTTGTGAAGTATATTTATGAATTCAATCAATTTCTGCAAATTTCACGGTTTCGGCAATGATTATATCGTTATCGAAAACGAAGAATTACAGGCAGTCGAAAATTTAAGCGAATTTGCAAAACGCATTTGTCACCGCAACACGGGCGTTGGCGGCGATGGAATTGCTATTTTGGAAAAATCGGAAAACGAGACGGCTGATTATTCGTGTCGCATTATCAATCCAGACGGCAGCGAAGCCGGATTTTCCGGCAACGGAACGCGCTGCGCCGTCGCTTATCTTTATTATAAAAATTTGTGGACGGCAGAAAATCTCAAGCTCGAAACGAGAAGCGGAATTAAAAATTATCAGCTTCTCGAACTGGCGGAGAATACGTTTTGGTTTCTGGCTGAACTCGGCAAGCCGAAATTTGATTTGCCTGACAATTCGCTGTTGAAGATTTCTTCACAGGCGAAAGATGAAACAAAAGTTTCTTCATTTCCGATTTTACTGCCGAAAGAAGGCTTGATAATCGAGGCATTTTTCGTCGATGTCGGCAATCCGGTAGTTTGTATTTTCGTCAAAGATTTCGCTCCTTTTACTTCGGATTTCGGCTCGTTTGATTGGCAATTAATCGGTCGGCGAATCGAATCTGCCGAAGAAATGTTTCCCGCCAGAACCAATATTGTTTTTATCAAAACGGTTGACCGCGAAAACGTCGAGATTCGTATTTGGGAACGCGGCGCGGGCGAAACCGCTTCGTCGGGAACTTGTTCGATTGCCGCGGCGGTCGCTTCCGCTTCGACCGGAAAAACCGGCAGAGAAGTTTCCGTCCGCGCAGAAGGCGGAACGACCGAAGCCGTCTGGCGTGATGACGACGAGATGCTGATTACGGGTCGCGCCGATTTAGTTTTTTGCGGCGAATGGGTTGCTTCGCAAAAGGCAAAAGGCAAAAGGTAAAAGGCAAAATTGCGACTCAAACCTAAATTTTGCTTTTTACCTTTTGCCTTTTGCCTTTGCAAGAAGGCTGGGTTAGCCTTTTTCTTTTGTTTGTAAAATTTTATTTGTGAGATTTATGTAAAATGCTCGATTTGAATTTTGTCAGAGAAAATCTGGAACTCGTCAAAAAATCTTTGGAAAACCGCAATTTTCCGACTGAATCTTTAAATGCCTTTGCCGAACTCGACGCGGAACGCCGCCGGGTCATCAGCGAATCAGACCAAATTAATCAAAAGCGAAACGTTTCAAGCAAGGAAATCGGCGCGTTGATGCAAAGCGGAAAACGAGACGAAGCTGAAACGAAAAAGGCGGAAGTCGCGGATTTGAAAGATACGCAAAACACGCTTGAGATTGAGCGCAAAGAAGTCGAATCCAAAATGAACGAACTGCTCGCCGGTTTGCCCAACGTTCCGGCAAATGATGTTCCAGTCGGCGCGGACGAAAGCGCGAATGTCGAAGTTCGGCGTTGGGAAACGCCGAAGGAATTTGATTTTGAGCCGCGAGACCACGTTGATTTGGGCGAAAGTTTGGGCATTTTGGATTTGGAACGCGCCACAAAAATTACCGGCTCGCGCTTTGCGATTTTGAACGGCGCGGGAGCGAGACTCGAACGTGCGCTCGTCAATTTTATGCTCGACGTTCATACCACCGAACACGGCTACACGGAAACTTTGCCGCCGTTTATCGTCAATCGTCAATCGCTTTTCGGGACGAATCAGTTGCCGAAATTTGAAGAAGATTTGTTTCATTTAACCGACGAGCGTGGTTTTGCTTTGATTCCGACGGCGGAAGTTCCGGTCACGAATTACCACGCCGGAGAAATTCTCGACGCGGCGGATTTGCCGAAATGCTGGACGGCTTACACGCCTTGTTTTCGTTCGGAAGCGGGAAGTTACGGGCGCGACACGCGCGGTTTGATTCGCCAGCACCAATTTGAAAAAGTTGAATTGGTAAAATTGACTTTGCCCGAAAATTCCGCCGAAGAACACGAAAAATTGACGGCAAACGCCGAACGGATTTTGCAGCTTCTCGGTCTTCCATATCGAACCGTTGTTTTATCAACCGGCGATATGGGTTTCGGCGCGATGAAAACTTACGACATCGAAGTTTGGCTGCCGAGCCAGAAAACTTACAGGGAAATTTCTTCCTGTTCAAATTGCGGAGATTTTCAGGCGAGACGAATGAATCTGCGCTTTAAACGTTCGGGTAATGCTAAAACCGAATTCGTTCACACGCTCAACGGTTCGGGTTTGGCGGTCGGGCGAACCTGGATTGCAATCTTGGAAAATTATCAGCAAACGGACGGTTCGATTTTGATTCCCGAAATTTTGCAGTCTTATATGAACGGACTGGAAAGAATTCAAACGAAATAAATTTCACGCGCAGAAAAAGCGGCATCAACCTGCAAAAAGTTGATGCCGCTTTTGATTTAATCAACAATTGTTTAGGTCAGACCTTGTTTTTTAGCTTCATCTTTCACGGGTTGAATTACGTCTCCGGCATTGTCTTTGACGGTTTGCGCGACATCAGCCGCAACGTCTTTAACTTTTTCGGTTACTTCACCGGCAACGCTTTTAACTTTATCAATTGTTCCGCGAGCGGTTTCCTGCGCTTTCTGCATCAGATTGTCGCGGGTTTCGCCCATCAATTCGCCTTCAAAACGAGTTGAAGGAATCGACATTCCGACCGCCGCGCCGAGCGCTAATGCCACTGCGCCGACCGCAAGAGGGTTTTCCTCAATGTAATACTCGTATTGGTCTTGCGCCGAGCCTGCGACATCTTTGACCTGCGAGCCGAGATTGCCGACCTGTTTGTACGCTTTGCCCGCAACATCGCTAACCGTTCCGGCTGCGCCGCTGACCGTATCGGAAACCGCGCCAGCCGCGTCGCTGAAGGTTTCGCCGACTTTGCCGGCAGCGTCGCTAACCTTAGTCTGTGCGGCTGCGAATGTCGATTGGTTGTCCGTCGATGAAAATTCGCGTCTGTTATAACCTTCTTCGCGGTCAAAATCATAATCATTTTGACTGCGATTGTAACGATATTGCGAACGCTTTTCAGACTTGCTCATATAGAGCAAACCGAGTCCCATTCCGATTAAAGCTATTGCCAGCGGATTTTTCCTGGCGATTTGCATTACGCCCGTTTCGGCAACTTCATTCATTCCTTTGTTTACATAATTCATAACATTTCCCACCTTTCCTAATGTCGCGTCATAGACGGAATCTTTAGCCGTCTGAATCGCGCTGTTGATATGTTCGGAAACTTCGTCTTTGACCTTTTCGCCGATGTTGGCAAAACTCAGTTTTTCCTGAATCGCGTCGATTGTTTCGCTCATCTGCGAGCGGGTTTCGACAATTTCAGTCCGAATCTTTTCGGTTTCGTCTGTAGTTTCATCCGTAGTCGTATCAAATCCTTCATCACTCGAAAAATTTTCAGTTGAACGATTTTCCAAAGCTGTGTCGTCAGTCATATTGTCGAACTCGCCTGTTTCATCCGTTCTACTGACTGTCGTTCCCGTTCCTTCGTTTAGCTCACTTGATCCTTCAGCCATTTTGCATCCTCCTTAATCGTTTCAACTGTTTGGGTTGGCGTCATCTCGGTCGATTTTAACGCGCTCAATGCCGACATAATCATCACAGCCGCAGCAATAGCGACAACAACGCCGACAATCAAAGCCGCCGCCCAATGATTACCCAACAAATTTCCCAAGCCGATAATCAGCGCTGCGATAAATGCGAGCAAAGCCGCATATCCGATTGCGCCGCCGACTACCAAATACCCGACATTTTTACCGACTTTCGTCGCTTTTTGCGTTAGTTCGGTCTGCGCCAGCGCAACTTCCTGTTTTACTAACGTGCTTGTTTCGGAAGCCAGTTCGGAAAATAGTTCGCCCAACGAGCGTTCTTCTTTCATAACTTGTTGTGCCATAACTAACCTCCTTTATTTGTCGAGAAAGCATCCGTAGATGTTCTGTCGGTTGTGGACGCCGCGCCGCTTGCGGTCGTCGTATTATCCGTAGGTGTTCCCGACATTCCCGTAGATGATGCGCTATTGCCTGTGTTTCTTTGGCTTGTGCCGGTCGAACCGAAATCGGAAGTAGTTTTTGCAGTGTCGGTCAAACCTACTTTTTTGCTTAAATCTTCCGGCAGATAAACGCCTTCGCTTTCGTCCGGAATGTAAAAACCTTTTCTCTCGCTGCGCGGACGACGCATCAGAGACTGGTTCGGATTGCCGCTCTTCAGAAATCTTGCCGCTAGGATTCCGAGCGCAAAGGCGCCGCCGATAAATACAGCCGGATTGCGGCGTGCAAAAACTTCGACATCTTTGACGAGTTCACGAAGGTCTTTTTTCTCCAGATAGTTTGAAATATCCTCGACCTGGCTTGCCAGCGAGTCGCCGTATCTGGCGGTCAAACCCGCGAGCGGAGTCTGTTCCTGTTCGCCGCCGCGCAAGTTCTCGCCCATTTGTCGTATGCCGTCGGCAACGCTCGACAAGCCGCGAGCCAGAGTATCTTTTTGCTCGGTTATTTTTGAAGAAGCCTGTTCGGTAACTTTTCCGTAGGCTTGACCGGCGGTTTCTTTTGCTTGTTCTAAAATTTCCTTCGCGCCGGTCGCCGCGCCGCTTACGCCGGTTTGCATATTATTTTGTGTTGAATTATTTGTTTGATTTTTGGCATCGTTATTTGTTGTATTTTCCGATGTTGTATCATCCGTTCGTATTTCTTTTGTTTCTGCCATTTTTTTACTCCCCTTTTCTCAATTTTTATAAACCCGGTTTTTGACAATTTACGAACTTGAATTCGTAAATTGTATTAAAACCAAACAACCTGAATTGTGTTCTTTTCGTTGGGCAATAGCTATGCCATCAGTCCGATTTTCAACCCGAAAAATCTACAAACGTAAAAATTTTTAAGCGGCAAACACAACGACGCTACAAAATTGACCGTTGAGTTTGCACCGAAAAACAGCAAATCCTTTCAGACGTTGCTTTTGGGATTTTTATAATTTAGCGGTTAGATTTGAGTGCAATGAGACGGCTTAATTTAGTGAAACGTAATACTACGTTCAAGGTCGAGTTCGAGAATGCCGGAATTTGTAAAAAATCGAGAAAAAACAAAAATGACGGAAAGTTACTTCGTCAAACATTAAAACAAAATGTGTTTCTCACTTTCGTTAAATTCGACCGTAAAGTTCGGTCAATTCTTTCAGCTTTTGAGCGAGTTCTTGTGAAAAATTCTCTGTTCGGCAACGCCAATTCCAGTTTCCGCTATTGGAAGCGGGAAGATTCATACGCGCCTCGCTGCCTAGACCGAGAATGTCCTGCATCGGTATTATCGCCGTGTCAGCGACCGATTCAAATATAATACGAATAAAATCCCAATGAATTTCCCGCCCGTCGCTGTTCAGATATTTGAAGCAAAATTCGCGCTCGTGTTCGTTTGCCGAAGCAAACCAACCGACCGTCGTATCGTTGTCGTGCGTTCCGCTGTAAGCGACGCAGTTTTGAATAAAATTGTGCGGCAGATAGCTGTTATGTTCGTCGCCGCCGAAGGCATATTGCAAAATTCGCATTCCTGGAAGATTAAAATCGTCTCGCAAACTTTCCACGTCCGGCGTAATCACGCCCAAATCTTCCGCCATAAACGGCAATTCGTCGCCAACCGCATTTCTCAAAGCCTGAAGCAATTCTTTACCGGGCGCATCGACCCAGGTTCCGTTCTCCGCCGTTTTATCCGCGCCGGGAACTTCCCAGCACGCCGCAAAACCTCGAAAATGGTCGAGCCGCGCGATGTCAACATTTTTCAAAGTGAATTCTACGCGCCGCGTCCACCAGCCGAATCCGTCCGCCAGCATTTTGTCCCAGTCGTAAATCGGATTTCCCCAAAGCTGCCCGGTTTTCGAGAAGTAATCCGGTGGAACTCCCGAAACGACCGTCGGCGAACCATCCGCGTTCAATTTAAATTCGGACGGATTATGCCAGACATCCGCCGAATTGAGCGCGACAAAAATCGGAATGTCGCCGATAATTTTAACGCCTTTTTCGTTGGCATAAGTTTTCAATCGAAGCCATTGCTCCAAAAATAAAAACTGATAAAGCTTTTGCGCTTCTATTTCTTCCGGCAAATCTTGACGCGCTTCAGCCATCGCGCTTTCATCGCGCAATTTCAAAGACTTTTCCCATTCATACCAGGGCTTTTGGTTTTGATTTTTCCGAATCGCCCGAAACAGCGCGTAATCGTCGAGCCACCAGGCAAATTCATTTTTGAAGGCTTGAAATTTTTCGCGCAAGTCATAATCCGACGTTTGACGAAAATTTTCATAAGCCTTTGATAAAATCCAATTTTTCCAATCAATGACCTTTCCAAAATCAACTCTATCTTGAGGAAAATCAGGCTTTCGGCTCAAATCTTCTCCGGTTAATAAATTTTCTCTAACAAGTTTTTGCGGCGAAATCAGATTGGTATTTCCCGCAAACGCCGAATAACATTGATAAGGAGAATCGCCGTAACCCGTCTGACCGAGCGGCAAAACCTGCCAGTAGGTTTGTCCGGCTTCCGCTAAAAAATCTACAAATTTAAACGCTTCCGCGCCCAAATCGCCGACACCGAACTCGCCCGGCAAAGATGTCGGGTGCAGAAGAATGCCGCTCGCTCTCGGAAAAGTCATAGTTTTTTAATGGAAAATGGAAAATTAAAATTTTATAGGAAAATCCGCGCTTGCATTATCAAACATTTTCCACTTTCCATTTTCAGTTTTCCATTATCTTCGTTGTGATTCTCCCGACCGGATAGAGACCGACGCGCTGATTGAGAAAATACGGTGAACGTTCGTAAAAGAAATTCAGACGCGCTTGCGGGCTTTTAGCGAACTTTTCATCTTTCAGTTTCTCTTCAAACTCTTTTTTTAATTCCGGGTTTTTCGCCATCATCTCACGCGCCAGTTTTTCTAAAACGTAGCCTTCGCCGTATTCTTTTTGCTCGAACATCGCGTTGAAAAATCCCCAATAAACAAATGAATCGGTCGAATTCGGTTCGAGCAAATGGATTGCAACATTTGCCGCTTCCTGCGCGAGCGGAACGACGGCGGAACCAGCGGGAAATGTTCGGTTTTCTTTTATCGGATTAGCTTTGAAATTTACCGTTACGCGATTTTCAAAAGACGCGGCGGCAAATTTCACGTCCGTAAAACGATAGCTTTCGACTTCAATAGTTAAAGCTTTTGTCAGTCTTTCAAATTGAACGCCGTGTGCCTGTAAAACTTCGATTGCATCTTTCCATTGCGGCGGAACGATGTAGTAAAGCGGCGGTGCGACGGACGCGGAAATTTTCCCTTCGTCAAATTTCGGAATCGTCATATCGAGCGGTTTCGTTCCATAGACAATGCGTTTCGCGCCCGAAATTTCGCTGTCTTCGGTTTTGTATTCGACGCCTTTAAAGGCAAACGGAACGGATTTGTCGGTCGTTTGGACTCGCAATGCAAACTGACGATTGGCGTCGTATGTTTTTCCGCGCTCGACGGTTTCGGCGTCGGCTTTTTTGTTTGCTTCAAACAGGGAATTTTTGTCGCGGTTGATTTCTTCGAGCGTTTTCCAGAGAACGTCGTAAGTTCCGCGCACGCGCGATTTGTAAGACTTGAGCATATGCGTTTCAATCAACAGTCCGGCGCGATTTCTTAGAGGAACATAGCCGGTAGCAAAACGCGGCGTGGCGATAAATGTGGCGACTCCTCTGGAAACGTCGCGTCCGGCAAATTCAATGTAATGCGTCAGCAGATTGCCTTCGGCTTCGACTTTCGGCACGACATTTTTATCGAAATGTTCAAACATCCAATCGCTGATGACGGGCGAAACTTCCGCGAAATGCGCGAATTCGTAAGTTACGTTATACCGGAAATCCGCGCCGTCCGTAACGTGGCAATCGATAAAAAAATCCGGCTTCCATTCATTCCAGAGTTTCAGAAAAGCGCGTGTCTCCGGCGCGTCCGCCTTCATATAATCGCGGTTGAGATTAAGTCCGGCAGTTGTCGCGCGAAAACCCATTTCGTCCGGTCCGTTTTGATTAATGCGATTGTAAGCGTTGAAATTTTCGTGACCGTCAACGTTATAAATCGGCACGAAAAGAATTACCACGTCTTTTAATAAATCGGCGCGTGTTTTTGTAATGGCAATATCACGAAGCAGCGCAAGTCCGGCGTCTTTGCCATCCGATTCGCCCGCGTGAATGCAGGCTTGAATCAAAACAATCGCTTTGCCTTTTCGTCTGGCAGCGTCGGGCGTAAAAGTTTTATCGCTTGCCGCAATCAGCAGCGGCAAATCTCTGGCTTCGCCGCTCGCGCCGAACGACTTATAAACGATTTGGTCTGAAGCCTTGTCCAATTTTTGACTGTAAGCGACGGTTTCCGCATAGCGCGGAGTTTTTCGATAATCCGTCTGCTCGGAAAACGTCAGCCAATCTTGCGGAACGTTTTTCGATTCGCTTTGCGCTGGTGTCTTCATAGAAAATAGAAAAATTAGAACGAAGAAAACAACGATTGATTTTAGGTTTGAAGAGTTCATAAAGGAAAATTTAACCACAGATTAACACAGATTAACACAGATAAATCAAAACAGGACAGAGACGGTTTCGCAGTTGGAGTTTTAAGGTAAAATTAAAAAACATCTGTGTTTATCTGTGTCCATCTGTGGTTTCAAATAACAAACCTTCGTTGATATTCAACACTTTTATTTTGTCCGAAACATTCGTTTCCAGCGCTTTTTCTTGCAACAATCGGAGCGGTTCGCTCGGCGGTTCGTCCGACAAATCGAAACGTCCGTAGTGCATCGGAATCAAAATTTTTGCTTTTGCGTCGGCAAACGCTTCGAGCGCGTCGTCCGGCGAATTGTGATTCGGCTGCATAAACCAGCGCGGTTTATACGCGCCTATGCCGATTAAAAAATAATCGATTTCGGGAAAAAGCTCTGCCGTTTCCCGGTAATGCGAACCGTAACCGGAATCGCCGCTAAAATAAATTGTTTTTCCCGCGCCGGAAATTACGAAACCGCCCCAGAGTTTGTGGTTCATATCGAACAGCCCGCGCCGACACCAATGACGAACGGGCAGAAAATAAATTTTCAATTGCCCGTCGGGAAGTTTGAATTGCTGAAACCAGCCAGCCGTTTGGATTTCGTTGGTTGGCTGAGTCCAATCTCTCAAAAGTTCTTCCATTCGCAAACCGGCGTAAATTCGCGCGTTTGGAAATTTTTGCGTGATTTGCCTGATTGAATTTTCGTCCGCGTGGTCGCGGTGGTCGTGCGACAGCAAAATGTAATCAACGCGGTTTATTTTCTCAAGCGGCGAAGGCACGTCAACAAAAGTTTTGACGAGCGGCGGCTTGCCGAAAATCGGGTCGAGCAGCAAATTCTTACCGTTCAAACGAACAAAAAACGAAGCGTGTCCGAGCCACAAAATTCCGTCTCGCTCGCTCTGCAAAAATTCGGTCGGGTCTAAAACGGCGAGTCTTTCGCGGTCGTTTGCCTTTTCTTCCTTTTGCGGATTCGCGCTCAACTGCCATTTCAGTAAATCGGAAAATTTCGACAGAAAAGGGAATTCGTAATTGACGAATCTTCCTTTCTCGTCAACCGGCGTGCCTTTCCAATCGTTTTTTATTGTCGCTAGGTTTTCGTTTCTGGCGTATTTTTCAATCACCGCTTTATCATTTTCCTCAATCGCAATCACAATCAAACCGGCAAGCAAAACCAAAGTTAAAATTCCGCCGACCGCAATTAAGAATTTCTTCATTGCAAATCATTCTAGATAATCGCATACAAAATTGAAACAGCCGATTACCGTTTGCAATCGCGCGCAGTAATCAGCCGTCCGGTTTTCACTTTTTAATTATTATAAATTCAATCGCCGGTCATCGTCTGCGGCGGTTTGCTCGTCAATTCGCGCCAGCTTGTCGGATTGCTGCCGTCATCGAGCCGAACCATCGAAATCGCGCCGGGCGAAGGGCAAACCAGATAACACAGATTACAGCCGACGCATTCCGGTTCGTCAACCACAGGAAATCGCAAGCCGTCAATTTCGTGAAAATCAAAACATTGATGCGCTCCGTCTTCGCAGGCGATATAACAGAGATTACAGCGAATACAATTTTCGGGATTGACGCGGGCGACCGTTTTATATTTCAAATCGAGATTTCCCCAATCGGTAACGCGGCTGACGCTTTGCCCGATAATCTGATTGACCGAAGTAAAGCCTTTTTCGTCCAAATAATTGTTCAAGCCGTCAATCATATCTTCGACAATGCGATATCCGTAATGCATTACGGCAGTGCAAACCTGAACGTTCGACGCGCCGAGCAATAAAAATTCCACCGCGTCGCGCCAGGTGTTGATTCCGCCGATGCCTGAAATCGGAATGCTTATTTCCGCGTCTCGCGCGAGTTCCGAAACCATATTCAGCGCGATCGGTTTCACGGCAGTTCCGCAATAACCGCCGTGCGCCGCCATTCCGTTGACGTTCGGATACGGAATCATCGTGTCGATGTCAACGCCCATCACCGAATTGATTGTATTGATTAAAGAAACCGCATCCGCGCCGCCTTTCACCGCCGCGCGTCCGGGCGGAACGATGTTCGTAACATTCGGCGTGAGCTTTACAATCACGGGCAAATTAGAAACTTCCTTCACCCATTCGGTCACCATACAAGTATATTCGGGAACTTGCCCCATCGCCGCGCCCATTCCGCGCTCGCTCATTCCGTGCGGACAGCCGAAGTTCAACTCAAAACCGTCCGCGCCCGTGTCCTGCGATTTTTTGACAATCTCGTGCCAGGCTTCGCGCTTCGATTCGACCATCAAAGAAATAATCACGGCGTTGTTCGGATACTTCTTTTTACACTCGTAAATTTCTTTCAAATTTACTTCGAGCGGTCGGTCGGTAATCAATTCGATATTGTTCAAGCCAATCATCCGATTCGCGCCGTTGTCCAGAGACGCCAGCCGCGAGCAAACATTAACAATCGGCTCGCCCAAAGTCTTCCACACCGCGCCGCCCCAACCCGCGTCAAACGCCCGCTCGACCATCGAACCCATATTAGTCGGCGGCGCACTCGCCAGCCAGAATGGATTCGGCGACTTTATTCCTGCAAAATTTACACTTAAATCTGCCATAATTTTGAAATTCTAATTTATGAAACCAAACTAAATCTTCCTTAAAGGATTTTCAAACATAATGAATTTAGGAAATATATCTGAAAATTTCTTCGTCGTTTGCTGTAACAATTCCGCTTACTCTATTTTGACAGAAGTAAGTAGAATAGCCTGAATTTTTAATTGCTCTGCCGATTGTTTCAGAGTTAGGATAACCGTCATTCATATGTTGAATGCGTTGACAATCATCATAATTTGGGGAGTCGCTATATTTTGGTAAAATATATGTGCAAAGAAGAAAGTCTAAATCAGAAACAATTGGTAATTGTAATTGAAAACTATTATCTAAGAGCATTCCATCTGACCATTCATAACTTTTCCCAGAATAGCGATAAATATTATTTTTATATCCGACTATATTTCTTAACCAATAATTTTTAAGTTGGTTAAGGTATTGGCTATTTGGATTTATCCATATTGAAATTGCACTCCAACATTTTGCAAATACTCTTGAGTTACCTATTTGGATTCCTTCAACTCTAGCTAACTTTTTAATTTGTTCCTTTATTTTTGTTTTCTCATTTATCAAAAAAGGCTTTTTAAAAGGAACAGCTAGAGCAGTTCCAAGACAGTTTAAGTAATCTTTTGAAAGAACCATTGTATAAGTGTTTTCTCTATTATCTTTGCCAGAAAATCTGCCGTATCTAATGGGAAGTCGAATGACTTCTTTCTCGGAAATATCTAGGTTATTCTTTCTCCAAATTCTTCTTGCTCTTCCTTCAGATTCCTTCCCTTTGACACAATTTTTTTCGTCCTCCCAAAATAGAGAACCCATTATGATTACGCCACCTTTAATGTTATTTTGTTCTTCGCTCATTATTTTTACTCAAACAGGTTCCAATTTTTTCTTCAAAGCCCGCAAAAGTTCTTCATAACATTTACTCCAAATTACTTCATTTTTACGCCGCGCTCATTGTCTTTTAAGAATTTAATCAAATGGCTGAAATACGCTTGCTGGTCGTCCCACATCGCCATATGGCTGCCGCCTTCGCACATTGCCAGTCGTGCGTTTGGTATCAATTCGGCTTCGCGCTTTATATCAGCCGGATTCATTTCGTCGTATCTTGCACCGATGACAAGCGTCGGCGTTTTTATTTTCGGTAAATCCTGCCATCTGTCCCAATCCTTAAAATTTCCGGTTATGACGAACTCGTTCGGACCTTGCATCGTGTTATAGACCTGTGCGTTGAGGTGACGAAAGGAGCGGTCGAGCGGTTCGGGAAACTCCGGCAGGCGGCAAATGTGTTTGGCGTAAATGTGTCCGAACATAGCTTGCTGATATTCAGGGTTTTCGTAATCGCCTTTGGCTTCGTATTTAGTCAAAATGGCGATAATTTCTTTCGGCAATCGACTTTTGAGTTCGTTCGCATATTTGATGTAGGCTGGAACGCCGGCAGTCATATTCGATAAGACAAAACCTTTCAAATGCTGCTGATATTTCAAGGCATATTCAATCCCTAACATTCCGCCCCACGAATGCCCCAACAAATAAAAATTTTCCAAATCCAGACCTTTTCGCACTTGCTCGACTTCTTCGATAAAACGCGGAATTGTCCAGAGATTCGCATCGGTCGGCTGGTCGGAATAGTGCGAACCCAATTGGTCATAGTAGTAAAATTCGACTCCTGCGGCGGGCAGAAAATCTTCAAAACATTCAAAGTATTCGTGCGTCGCGCCCGGTCCGCCGTGAAGCAGCAGCATTTTGATTTTTCCCGCGCCGACGCGCTTTGTCCAGACGCGAAACTTTCCGCCGTCAATCGAAATCATTTTTATTCTGGCGGTTTTTATTCCGGCGGAAGTTTGTTTCGTCGTGGTTTGCGCTTGAGTTTTACTGGCAAAAGCCAGACCGATTGCGCCGAGCGCGTTGGTCTTCAAAAAATTTCTGCGGTTCATTCCTTTTTCCTTCTCAAATGTCTGGCTTACGAATGACTATGAATAATTCCCGTTTCTTCAAGCAAAGGAATCCGCGCTCCTGCGAATTCAATTCTCTCTCCCGACAAACTAAAATGAATGCCTTGCGCCGCGAGTTTTCCCATCTGCGCAGCGTCAACCGCTTCGGCGCCGCCGTTGACCGAATCGCCGCCCGCGAAGATTTTTGGATTCGAAGTCTGCATCAATTCGTTGACGCCGATGCGCCCTTTTTCGTCAAACTCGATGCCGATGTTTTGGAAAAACCCGACTTGTTTTTGCTGCCCGATTGCTTTTATAACCATGTCGCACGGGATTTCAAAAATTTGATTCGAGTCGCCGGTTCGTTCGCAGCGCAGAGCTACAACCGAACCGTTTTCGCTCGTCAAAATTCCAATCGGCGCAGTTTGCCAGAGAAATTCAACGCCGTCCTTTTTCGCTAACTCGTATTCGTAATCGTAAGCCGAAATATCTTTTTCGGTGCGACGATAAATCATTAAAACCCTTTCCGCGCCGAGTCGTCGGGCTTGCGTAACGGCGTCAATCGCCGTGTTGCCCGCGCCGATAACCGCAACGGTTTTGCCGAGCGGAACGCTTTGCCAATTTCTGGTTTTTATCCGTTCGATAAAATCGAGCGCGTCCATTACGCCGGTCGCGTCTTCGCCTGCAATGTTGAGTTTATTCGTCGCGCCCAAACCGACGGCGAGGAAAATCGCGTCGTGTTTTGATTGCAAATCTGCAAAAGAAATTTGGTTTTCGGTCTTTGGTTTTTGGTCTTCGGTCTGCGGAATGATTTCTGTATTTAATTTGAAATCAACGCCGAGATTTTCGACCTGTTTTGCCTCGGCAACCGATACGGCTTGCGACATTTTGTATTCCGCCATCCCGTAAGTGTCGAGTCCGCCGGGAAGCGGTTTTTTATCATAAATCGTTACGGCATACCCGAGTCGCGCTAGGTAAGTCGCACAAGATAAACCTGCCGGACCCGAACCGATAACGCCGACGCTCTTGCCGTTCGATTCGCCTTTTTGGAAAATCTGCTTATCGTTTCGCATCGCATAATCGGTCGCGTAGCGTTGAAGTCTGCCAATCTCAATCGGCTTGTCCATCAAAGTTTTCTCGACGCACGCGCCTTCGCATAAAACTTCGACCGGGCAGACTCTCGCGCAAGTCGCGCCAATCGGATTCGCGTCGAAAATCACGCGGGCGGAACCCAAAAGATTTCCCGAGGCGATTTTTTTGATAAAACTCGGCACGTCGATATGCGTCGGACAAGCGTGCGTGCAGGGCGCGTCAAAACAATAAACGCAGCGATTCGATTCGAGAATGGCTTCGGCTTCATTGAGCGCGGGCGCAATCTCGCGGAAGTTGCGTTCGATTTGTTCGATGTTCAAAGGCGAATTGTGTGTTAATGACATATTTTTTGTGAAAAATTAAATTTCTGCATCGGCTTCAATCTCAATCAGCATTTTTGAATCAATCAATCTTGAAACTTCAACCATCGTCGTCGCGGGCAAAATCTCACGGAAAAACTCGCCGTGCGCTCTGCCGTATTCTTCCCAGCGCGAAATGTCGGTTACAAACATTCTGGTTCTAACAACATTTTCTAAACTCGCGCCCAAAGCCTGCAAAGCTCGTTCGATATTTTTGATAACTTGAATCGCCTGCGCGTAAGCGTCGCCGACGCCGATGATGTTTCCGTTTTCATCGGTCGCCGTCGTGCCTGTAACGTAGATTTGATTGCCGACGCGCACGGCGCGGGAATAACCAACGACTTGTTCCCATTTCATTCCCGACGAGTATTTTTGTCTTTCCTGCATTTTTATTTAGCCATAGAGGACACAGAGAACTCAGAGAAAAGAAAAAATTATTTTGTTAATCCGGTCTATGCTGTTTTAAATATCTCTCTGTGTTCTCTGTGGCTAATTTATTTAATCCGCCACGATTTGTCCGTAAGCGTCCGGTCGGCGGTCGCGGAAAAACTGCCAGGTGTTTCGCACTTCTCGAATCATATCGAAATCCAAATCGGCGACGACAAGCTCGTCTTTATCACGCGCGGCTTCGGCGACGATTTGTCCGCGCGGGTCGCAGAAATAGCTTTGACCGTAAAATTCGCCGATGTTCCAGGGCGCTTCGTAGCCGACGCGGTTGATTGCGCCGACGAAATAACCGTTGGCGACGGCGTGCGCGGGCTGTTCGAGTTTCCAGAGATATTCCGAAAGTCCGGCGACGGTTGCCGATGGATTAAAAATAATCTCCGCCCCGTTCAAACCGAGACATCTCGCGCCTTCGGGAAAATGTCGGTCGTAGCAAATATAAACGCCGATTCTGGCAAATGCCGTGTCGAAACACGGATAGCCGAGATTGCCTGGACGAAAATAAAATTTCTCCCAAAAGCCGGGATTGACGTGCGGAATATGTGTCTTGCGGTATTTGCCTAAATACTCGCCGCCTGCGTCAATGACTGCCGCCGAGTTGTAATAAACGCCCGACATTTCTTCTTCGTAAATCGGCACGATTAAAACCATTCCGAATTGCTTGGCGACATCCTGCATCATTTTGACCGTCTTGCCGTCGGGAATTTTTTCGACCGCTTCATACCAGCGCGTCTGCTGTTCGGCGCAGAAATAAGGCGTGGTAAAAATCTCCTGAAAGCAGAGCATCTGCACGCCTTGTTTCGCGGCATCTTCGACCATCGTCATTTGATGGTCGAGGTTTGCTTTTTTAATTTCCTCAATCGGCGCGTCGGTCGGCGCGACGTTCGCGGCTTGAATCAGTCCGCATTTGATTATTCTCGACATTTGTTATTCTCCAAATTAATCTAAATTTTTATTGATAATAGTTCGGAAACGGTTTTAAATTCAAAACCTTTTCCCCGTAAACCTTCGATTATCGGGCGGACGGATTTCATTGATTCCGCGCGGCTGTCATACGCGACGTGGAGTAAAATTATCGAGCCGTTTTTCGCATTTTCGAGCGCGTATTTAATAATATCTTCCGACTTTTCGACAAAAGTTTCAGGTTCGACATCCCACGTTATCGTTTTGCGGTTGTGTTCGGACAAATAAAAAGGCAATGCAAACAGTTTTTTCCCAAAAGGCGGGCGAAACGTAATCTCTCCTTTGTATCCGGCTTTTCTGATTAATTCATCGGTTGTTTCAATTTCGCTTTTAACAAATCCGGGAGTAACCAGAATCATCCGTTCGTGATTGTAAGTATGATTTCCTATCTCGTGTCTTTCGGCAATTATTTTCTCGGCTTCACCCTGGTTTTCCTCAATCTCGCCGCCCGTCAGATAAAAAGTCGCTTTGACATTTTCCTCCCGCAAAATACCGAGAATTTCATCAGTATGCGCCTTTGTAGGACCGTCATCAAAAGTCAGCGCGACGACCTTTTGCTGTGTTTCAATCCGAGAATATATTTCTCCGAAAAACTGGAATGTCCGCGACTTGCTGATTTGAAAAAGCAATATGCAAGCTCCGAGCAGCAACAGCAAAAAACATCCTGAAAATATAGCTTTTCTCTTCATTTTACCGAAACATTAAATTTCGCATCATCAATCGGCGCGTTTTGTTTGACTTCGATAATTTTGCGCGTCCAGGAGCGTCCCGGAACCGACCACTTAATCAGATACGGAATTTTTACGCCTTCGACCGCGCGGTAATCATCGTAATCAATCTGAAACGCATAGACGCCGATAGAGGTCGGCGCGGCGGCGTAGCGGCGCGCGAGCAAGCCGGTTTGTTTGTCGAAAAACAGACGTTCGCGCTTGCCCGCCTGCGTCGTCGCGCGAACCAGATAAACTTCTTTGTCGTTGATTTTATCCGTTCCGGCAATTGTCATTTCCTTGTAAATTTCCTTCAGCTTCAAAGGCTCGAACGAAAATTGAGCGTCGCGTGTAAATTGTTCCAACTCGTCTTTGCTGGCAGCGGTTTCATTCTTGCCGCCAATCATCACCCAACCGTCCGTGCCACTGTATCCGGTGTTGACCACGACTTGCGGAAAATTTGTAACGACCAGCATTTTATTCGGCGATTTGGCGTAAATTTCTTCTGCTACGGGCTGACCTGCATTATCAGTGCGTGATGCTTTTATCGTTCGGGTTTTAACTTTTGCAAGCGCGTCTTTGCCGCCCAAACCGAGCGTGTATTTGTCCAGAATTTGGTCAACGGTCGGCATCGGTTCTTTGGATTGCTGAGGAGGACTGGGACGCTGGAAAAGGTTTTCGCCGAGCGTGACAGGCGACGCCGGATGCGGTCTGCCGTTATGACAAGTCATACAGGAAACTTCCAGCCGCCCGTTAAAATTTTGTTTGTTGAGCGCAAGCGTCATAGTTATCATTTCGCGCGCTGTCTTTTTTTCTTCCTTGCCGTCTTTTTCCCATTGGTCGGGAACGTGACAGAAAGCGCATTTCACGCCCAGCGACGACGACATTATATCCATCATCGGCATTAGCTGTTCGGCGGGCGTGTCTTTCAAAACCTGAATGTTTTTATATACTTCGGCGGCAGTCTTCGTTTGCGCTTTCGGCGTCTGATTCGTCTGCATTTGACCGCCGCGCGTGAAAACGAACGCGCTTCCGCAAACAAAAATGAAAAGAACGATGATTTTAATTTTTTGCTTCATAAATTTATTTTTGATGTGGGCTAAAGAATATGAATTACTTGATTTCGCCATCATCTAACGACATTGGCAAGAGAGCGCCACCATAATTGTTTAATGTTCCGACAAAAGACACTTTTGAGCCTTTGGTTAAACTCATAGCTTTGCTTTCTTCTTCCTTCTTTAGCGACAAAAGAATATCTGAAGTTAATGTATCTGGATTCATTTTAATTTGTAAAGATAATCCGCCGAATGTTCCTTTAGATACTTCAGATACAGTTCCAGTCCATGCAACTCTTTTACCTTTGTAATCTTTCCATAAAGCCTCTTTTTGCATATCTGTTGAATTACTCTTGAGATTATAAATTTTATCAAGTTCACTCCACTTGATTGTGCTGGTTTCATCTTTTGAATTTGCAGTCGCTGACGCTTTCGTTTGTGTCGTATCTTTCGTTGTTGAAGTATTTGTTGCTGGTTGATTTGCAACTTCTGTTTTTGGCATTGGGTTAATAACTTCTTTAATACCGCCGAGTAATCCGCACAAAACACACGAGCCAATAATACACCCTAAAACAATCAACACAATTTTCAGATTGCTCTTATTTTTAGGCTGCATTTGCGGTTGAGCAATCCCAAATGTATTTCCGCAATTACTACAAAATCGAGTTCCGTCAGAATTGGCTATGCCACATTTAGGACATTGAATCATATAGTTTTCTCCATTAAATTTTAGTTTTTTGTCCGTGTTAGCCGTGAGAATCTGCAACTAAATTTTCTCTTTCGATTTGCGGTGGCACAACTTTCATCAAAACAAAATGAACGAGAAACGAAACGCCGAAACCGACAAACCAGGCGTAATCATACAAAAATCTGAGAGGTTCAATTATCAAACCAATCCACGCGAAAAAGCAACCCAAAATTGTCGCCAAAACCGCCCGCCAATTCCAGCCGCTCGCGTAACGATAAATGCCTTTTGCGCGATACAAATCGCCGAGATTCAAATTCTTTCGTCGGACAAGCCAGTAATCGGCAATCAAAACTCCGGCAATCGAGCCGAGTCCGCCCGAATATCCCAGAAGCCAGGAGAAAATATAACCGCTCGGGTCGGCGAGCAATTTCCAGGGCTGCATCAGAATTCCGACGATTCCCGTAATCAAACCGCCCGTGCGGAATGAAATCCATTTCGGAAAAGCGTTGGCAAAATCGTTGGCGGGCGAAACGACGTTGGCGGCGATGTTGACCGACAAAGTTGCGACGACAATCGTGAACATTGAAATCGCCACAACCAAAGGCTGAGAAAATTGTCCGACCAATTTCACCGGGTCCCAAAGCTCGTCCGGTTTCATCTGCGGGAAAACGACGACCGCCGCCGAGGTTATAAGAATTCCCATCGCGGCAAAAATAACCATCGTCGTCGGCAGCGCGACGGTTTGCCCGACGACCTGCTCGCGCTGGCTTTTTCCGAATCGCGTAAAGTCCGGCATATTTAATGAAAGCGTCGCCCAAAATCCAATCATCGCCGTCAAAGACGGAATAAAAATCGTCCAAAACTCGCCGAGCGTTTTGAATTTATCTTCCTCGTGCAAAAGAAAACCAACGCCGCCCGCTTGATATAAAATCCAGGCAAGCAAAACTCCTGTCATTATCAAAACAAACGGCGCTGCCCAATTTTCAACGTGCCGCAGAAGATTCATTCCGCGATAGACAACAAAAATGTTCATCGCCCAGAAAATCAAAAACGAAATCCATTCGGTCGGCGTGTGTCCGTTGATTGCGCCGCCGAAAAGCGTATTCCAATTCGGGATTACGGACGCGAAAAATATGTGAATCGCCTGTCCGCCAATCCAAGCCTGAATTCCGAACCAGCCGCAGGCGACAATCGCCCGCATCAACGCCGGAAGATTCGAGCCGTAAGTGCCGTAAGCGGCGCGGGCAAAAACCGGAAAAGGAATGCCGTATTTCGTTCCCGGATGCGAATTTAGAAGAATCGGCGCAAGCACAATTACATTGCCCAAAAGAATTGTAACGAGCGCCTGCCACCAGTTCATTCCCGCCGAAATCAAGCCCGACGCCATCATATAAGTCGGTATGCAGTGCGCCATCGAAATCCACAGCGCGGCGTAGTTATACGTCGTCCAGTTGCGCCGCTCAATCGGCACCGGCGCGAGGTCTTCGTTGAAAAGCGAACTTCGAGAAATTTCCTCTAAAGCGTCTGCTTTCAATTCGACTCTTCCGTCGCTATGTTGGATTGTCTCAGTCATAATTTTCAAATGTTGACGCAAGTTCCGCGTTTCAAAAATTGCCCGTCGCCCGCTTTGCCTTTGTGTTCGCCGTTTTCAATCACGACGCGACCGCGCGACAAAACGGTTTCGACTTTCCCTTTTACCTTCCAGCCTTCGTAGGACGAATAATCAACGTTCATATGTTCGTGCGCCACGCCGAAAGTGTGTTCTCGTTCCGGGTCGAAAATCACGATGTCCGCATCAGACCCGACGGCAATAGTTCCTTTTTTCGGAAACAACCCAAACATTTTTGCGGCGGCGGTCGAAGTCAGTTCGACGAAACGATTCAGGGAAATTCGGTTTTCGACGACTCCGCCGTTGTAAATCAGAGACATTCGATTTTCCACGCCGGGCGCGCCGTTCGGGATTTTTGAAAAATCATTTACGCCCAGTTCTTTCTGCTCTTTCATACAAAACGGGCAATGGTCGGTTGAGATGACTTGAAGGTCGTCCATTTTCAAGCCTTTCCACAATTCTGCTTGATTGTGTTTTTCCCGGAGCGGCGGCGTCATCACATATTTCGCGCCTTCAAAATCTTCGCCGTAATCTTCGATTGAATGAAAAAGATACTGCGGGCAGGTTTCGGCAAACGCGGCAATGCCTCTGTCTCGCGCTTCGCGGACTTGATTCAGTGCGTCGGTGCAGCTTAAATGCACGATATAAACGGGCGATTCAGCCATTTCCGCAATCGCAATCGCGCGATGCACGCCTTCGGCTTCGGCAATCGTCGGGCGCGTCAAAGCGTGATATTTCGGCGCGGTTCGCCCTTGCGCGAGTGCGCGTTTGATGATTTCGTTGATAACAATCCCGTTTTCGGCGTGCATACAAATCAAGCCGCCGCGATTTCCAGCCGCCGACATCGCCCGAAAAATCGTCGCGTCGTCCGCCAGAAAAACGCCCGGATACGCCATAAATAATTTAAAGCTCGTGATGCCTTCGTCCATCAGGCGATACATCTCGCGCTCGTCGCCGTCTTCAAATTCGGTCGTGATAAGGTGAAAACCGTAATCAATCGCCGTTTTCCCCTGCGCCTTTTTGTGCCAGTTATCAACGCCCTGCGTCATCGATTCGCCTTTGTTCTGCACGGCGAAATCAATAATCGTCGTCGTCCCGCCAAACGCCGCGGCGCGAGTTCCGGTAAAAAAATCGTCCGACGAAGACGTTCCGCCAAACGGCAATTCCATATGCGTGTGCGGGTCAATGCCGCCGGGAAAGACGAGTTTATTGCTTGCGTCAATCGTCAAATCAACTTCCATTTCAAGCGTTTTGCCGATGACGGAAATCTGTTCGTCTTCGATTAAAATGTCCGCACGATAATCGTCAACTGCCGTTACGATTCGTCCGTTTTTGATTAGTGTTTTCATATAATTTTAATGTTCAAGCAGCATTTCAAAATAAGGTAAAACTTCGGTCGAGAGTCTGCCGGTTCGTCCCCACATTCGATTGCGGTGGTCGCCGTTGTATTCTTCAAAAACGTGGTTGATTCCGCTATTGGTTAAAACCAGAGACAGCGCGCGGGAATTGATTGGAATAAATCGGTATTCGTCGTCGTAGCCGGAGTCGAATTTGAGACCTTTCAGCTTTTGCAGATTCGATTTGTATTTGCCCACCATATTGACCGGAAAATTTTCCATCCATTTACCGTATGCCGGTTCGTTCGGCTGTAGTTTTCCGTTAACCATTGCGAACGGGAAATCGGCGTAAAACGGCGGTTTGTTCGGGTTCGGCGAAAAGGCTTGCGCGACGGTGAGCGTTCCAGCCGTCAATGCGCCGCCCTGCAAAATTTCGTCGAAGGTTTTGGCTTCGAGAATTGATTTGAAAGCAGGAGTTTCGATGGTCAAATCGCCGCCCCAGCCGATAAGACCGGGATTCATTCCATAGACGACGCTGAAAACTTCCGGGTGTTTCATTCCCAGAGTGATTGCGCCGTAACCGCCCATCGAATGTCCGGCGACGCCGCGACTCGCCGCGCTTGCAAGCGTGCGATATTTGCGGTCAACGAAACTAACCAAATCTTTAACCGTGAAATCTTCCCAGTTGCCCGTCGCCGACGAATTGACATAAAAACTCCCGAACCATTTCGTCCGCTCGTCGGGCATCACGATTATCATCGCCCGGAATCTTCCTTCGCCGATGCCTTTGTCCATCACGCTTTTAATGTGGCTCCAATCTCCGCCGCCGTCGTCCAGCCAGGTTTCCTGCGTGTCGCCGATACCGTGGAGCAGGTAGATGACCGGATAACGCTTCGCCCGCGCGGTTTCATAATCCGGCGGCAGGTAAACGGAAACATTCCGGTCGGGCGATTCGCCGGTCGCGGTTTTTTCTAAAGATTTGCTGTGTAGTGTTTCGCTGACAATTTTCCCGCCTTGCGTGAAAACCGATTGCGCGGCAAAGAACAGCAATAAGAAAATAAATCCGAGACGCAACGAAAACAGTTTATTGATTTTCATGATTTTTTAAGAAATCCACGTCATTTGTTTTTTAATGATTTTCCATTCGCTGTTTTCGTTTTTCAGGAAATAGTAATTTCCTTCTCCGCACAATCCTCCGCAACTTTGAGCTGCAAAGACTAAAGCCTGCTTTCCGTCAGTGCTGAATCCGACTCTCGAAAAAGTAGAAAATCCGTCGGATTTTGGATATTTTTTGTAAAACCCTTCCCAATCTAATCGTTTGTCGAAAAACTTCTTTATTTCTTCATCGCTAATTAAAACGTATGTGTTTTTTGTGGGAAACTTTTTCTCCAAACGCGAAGATTCTTTGTTCTTTGAGTTAAAGTCTTCTAAGGTTTCGGATTTGAGTTCGTCAAAACTTTGTTTCAAGTCGCCGCCGTTTCCACCGAAATCGTCAACGCTGCTTCTGTCTCTGACAATAAACATTTCACTGTTTCTACCCAAGATAGCCATATAAACCGTGTATTCTTCATCAGGTATATTTGACAAGGCGGAAACATTGGCTTTCTCTTTCTTTTGAGTTTGAGTTGTAATTATTTTCTTTCGTGCAGATTTCTTTTTAGTTCTTTTGGATTGCCCTAAAATACTGAAACTGCAAAAAACAATTAACAAAAGTATTGAAGTTTTTTTCATTAAATTCCCCTTTGGTTTTTCTAACAAAGCACAAAGCCTTTATCCAAAGCCGCAACCAATTCGTCAACATTATCCTTCGTCGAATTGAGCATCATTCCCGTGCGAATCACGTTGCCGTAAAGCCCGCCTTTGCCGATGAGAACGCCTTGTCGTTTGGTTTCTTCAAAGACGGTTAAGACGGCTTGCGGCGCGGGTTCTTTCGTCTCGCGGTTTTTGACGAGTTCGATGCCCTGCATCAAACCCATTCCGCGCACGTCGCCGATGATTTCGTATTTTTCCTTTAATTCTTCGAGTTTTTCGCGGAAATAATCGCCGACGATTCGCGCGTTCGTTCGCAAATCTTCGTCCTCAATCAATTTAATAACGGCGAGCGCGGCGGCGGTCGAAACGGGATTCCCGCCGAATGTGGCGAACGTCAAGCCGGGAAATTTGTCGGCAACTTCCGCCGTCGCAATCGTCCAGCCAATCGGCACGCCGTTGCCCATTCCTTTCGCCGACGTGATGATGTCGGGTTTCACGTCCCAATGCTCGATGCCGAACCATTTGTCGCCCGTGCGTCCCCATCCGGTTTGCACTTCGTCGGCGATGAAAAGTCCGCCGTGTTCGCGCGTGATTTCTTCGACGCGTTCAAAATATCCGGCGGGCGGCACGATAAAACCGCCGACACCGAGAATCGGTTCAGCCATAAACGCCGCGATTTCGCCGGTCGTCGTCGTTTCGATAACGTCTTTGACATCTTCGGCGCACGCCAAGCCGCAATTTGTCGGCGATAAATGAAGCGGGCAGCGGTAGCAATACGGAGCGCGGGCGTGGACGATTCCCGCAACCTGCGCGGGCAGCGGTCGCCACGTCGAATGTCCGGTTGACGAGAGAGCAGTCGCGCTTCTGCCCGAATAACTATGACGGAGAACGACGATTTCCTGTCTGCCCGTCGCCAATTTCGCCGCCATAATCGCCGTGTCGTCGGCTTCCGTGCCGCTCGATGTGAAAAATGATTTCTTCAAATCGCCGGGCGTAATTTCCGCCAGCTTTTCCGCCAAATCCGATTGGTTCGGGTTCGCGTATAGCGCGGAAGTGTGCATTATCTTATTGACCTGCTCGATAATCGCCGCATTGATTTTCGGGTTCGCGTGTCCGACGCTGACCGTCAACACGCCGCCGAAGCAATCCAAATAACGATTGCCCGCGTCGTCCCAAACGTATTCGCCTTCGCCTTTGACCAGCGCGAGCGGCTCTTGATAATAAGTGGCGACTGCCGGAAAAAGAAATTCCTTGTGCTTGCGCACGGCTTCTGAAACTGTTGTTTTTTGTTCTGTTGTTGGATTCATTTAATAACTCCTAAATTTTCTAAACTACTTAGCTATTTTCTTGTGAACAATGCGAAATCGGCAAATGTCAAAAAGAAATTCCTTTTACCGGCTGTTTTGTTTCATTTATATAATTTTTTACCTCGAAACTGCGAAGATTTCACGGAAAAATCTTTTGCCGGTTTCGGGTAAAAAGGTAAACTATTTAATGCAAATGTCAAAAAATAAACTTCGCGTTTTTTTCTATTTTTTCGCCTTTGAGTTTTCAGGTTCCCGACTCGGCGGCTTCAATATCTACGCGCATCAATCCACGCGGCGAAAACGCCGATATTATTGCTGCCATACTTTATCCACGCGAAACCGTTCTCGCCCCATTCTTCGCCCCATGAGTTTTTTATCAGCCACGCCTGCTTGTCATCATCCCAGCCGACGAGTAAAACGACGTGATTGACCGTGCCGAGATTCCTTTCATTGAAAACTCCGCCGCGATAATTTCCCAGACATTCGTCATACACAATCGGCGCGGCGAGCGGACCGTGTTTGACGAGCGCGGTTTTAAGCTGTTCGACCGACGGCAGTTTATCGGGCGGCGAATTGACGTAATCCCACGAAAGCGCCTGCACAAAACCGTTGTCGGGCGCGCACGACAGTTTTTTGCCGGGCGTGTATTCGCGATCTACTTTCGGCAAAAACACTTGATACCCGACGCCGTTTTTAACTTGTCCTCCGCTGTAATCCGCTTCGCGCGACATCGGGACGCCTTTGCCCGAAACCATAAATTCAAACGCCAGACCGTGCCAGCCCGAATGACAGATTTCCTTTTCGGGAATCGGCATACAATTTAATAAATCCTGCACGAACGGCGACGGATTTCCCGGAAAAGCCATCACCCCGCTGCCTTTTCCGTGCGCGCTGCCGTCGAAACGAAATTCAAGAGAGCCTTCGTTGTAACCGGCGAAGGGATTTATTTTTATGCTTGCCGCTGCCGCATCATTACTCGCAAACGCCCAACAGGTGTTGCAACTTCTGCCTTGATTCAATACCGCGCCCGCGATGTTCTTATAGTCGAATTTTCGCATTGCCGTCTGCTGTTTAATTATTGGACTGTCTTCGCGGAAGGAATCTATATAATTCTGTAAAATTCGGCGATTTCTTTCGACAATTTCGGCGGGCGCGTCAGGCTGAGCTTTGCGCCATGCCTCGAAACTATCGGTCGCTTCCTTGATTTTTTTATTCTGACGCGCAAGCGCGGCGGCGCGGATTGTTTTTGCTTTCTTGGCTTCATCTTTCGGAATCGCCAAAGTCCCATACTCGTTTTTTATTCGCTTTTTTTCCGCCGCGCTCAGCTTTGACGCACCGACCAGATAAGTCGGCTTTTCATCGCCTGAATTTTTGGCGGAGCATTGCCGATTTTGCGGCGTCTGATTCGCAATCGGCATAACTGATTTTGGCGGCAGAACGACCTTCGCCGGTTCGCGCCGCGCCGAAACAAGCGCATACGGGACAATCGATGCGCCGAAAGAAACGACAATGAACGCAAGCCACGCTTTTTTCATAATATTTTCTCAATCTTCATATTAACCGCCGTCAAAATGAATAACCCGCGTCAATCCAGGCGGCGAAAACGCCGATGTTATTGCTGCCGTATTTGATCCACGCGAATCCGTTCTCGCCCCACTCTTCGCCCCACGAATTCTTTACCAGCCACGCCTGTTTGTCGTCGTCCCAGCCGACGAGTAGGACAACGTGATTAATCGTTCCGAAATCCTTTTCGTTGAAAACTCCACCTTTGTAATTTGCCAGACATTCATCGTAAAAAATCGGCGCGGCGAGCGGACCGTGTTCGACGAGCGCGGTTTTTAACTGTTTGACGGTCGGCAGTTTGTCGGGCGGAGAATTTACATAATCCCACGAGGCGGCTTTGAGAAAGCCGTCGTTCGGCTGGCAGGTAAATTTTCGTCCGGGCGTATATTTGAGCAGGGAATTTGTATTTGCGCCCGCGGCAACGCCATCGGTCTTAGTCATCGGAATTCCTTTTTTGTAAATCATAAAATCGAAGGCGATGCCGTGCCAACCGGAGTTGCAGATTTCTTCCTGTTTTATCGGCATACAATTTAATAAGTCCTGCGCCAAAGGAATCGAACCTCTGCCTGCATTCGTATTAAAGAACGGATTAGCAGATAATTCGCCGGTGGTTTGGTCCGGGAAAATATAATTTGCCAGCGGAACCTCCTCCAGATAATTTTTTTGCAGACTCGAAGCGGCGGCGGCGGTCGCGGCAAAAGCCCAACAGGTGTTGCACCTCGCGCCTTGATTGAATACGACTCCGACATCCAGCAGCGTTCTCCAGTCCCAATTCTTCAGCTTGAGGCGAGCTTTGTTGTCGGCGTTGATTTGGTTGATTTTGGATTCAATTCTCTCCTGTCCGCGCGCGCGGCGTTCTTCGATTTCCGCCGCCGCCGCGTTTGGATTGGCTTTGATCCAGACGTTCATACTTTTCGTGATTTTATCTCTGATTTCCTGTTGATAGCCGATGGCTCTTCTTCTGACTTCTTTGGCGCGTTCGGTTTCGCCTTGCGGAACGGTCAACACGCCCCATTCACCCTTGATTCGCTTTTTTTCTTCGCGGCTTAAGTTGCTCGCGCCGACCAGATATGTCGCTTCTTCATTGCCGGCGTTTTGTGTCGTGCATTGCAGCGGCGGTTTGGCGCTTTGCGTCGTGCCAGCCCCGACGAGAGGTTTTTTTTGGCGAATAGTTTTCCGTTTTTGCTCGTGTTGAGCGGAAATCGAAATTACTGCAAATGACGCTAATAAACTGATAATGATAATTGTTATAACCAGTCGCGCATTTTTCATAAATTTCTCTCGATCCTGCATTTATGATAATAAGAGTTCGATTCGTCAGAAAATCACTTTTTCTCTTGACGCAACTCAGCGGCAAGTCGTTCTTCTTCCTTCGGGTCAGACGCAATCCACGCGCTGAATTGTCCGATTTTGTTGCTGCCGTATTTTATCCAGCCGAAACCGCTTTCGCCCCATTCCGTGCCGTATGAGTTTTTTATCAGCCACGCGCCTTTCGAATCGTCCCAACCGATGATTAAAACCATATGAATACCGCCCGTATTTTGTTCTTCGTTGAAAACTCCGCCTCCGTAAAGGTTTAGACAATTATCGAATTTAATGGTTGAAACGACCGAACCGTAACTGATTATCGCGCGTTTTATTTCTTCGGTCGGCGCGACTTTTTGCGGGACGGAACTGACATAATCCCAAGTTAGAGCTTTAACGAAAGTTTTAGCGTCACAATTCCTGTCGGTAGAATTCATGCTGTATTCAGTTGTGCCGCCTAACGGCAATCCTTTGTCAACCATAAAGGTAAAAGCCTCGCCGTGCCAATTAATTTTGCAGTAATTAGCCATCAACGGGACCATACAACTCACCAGTTGTCTAACGCTCGGGCGAAGACTGTTATCAAAATCGTTATTTTGCGAGCGAATCGCGGCGAGTTCGCGGCTGATTTGCATCGCGTTAACCGCGGCAAATGCCCAGCAGGTGTTGCAGCCATAGCCCTGAGAAGTAATCGGCTCGGTATCGAGATAATATTCGCGCCAATCAAACTTCGCCAGTCGCGCCGCTTCGAGACTTTGAAGACGTATTCGGATTTCCGCATTCCTTTTTTCCTCCAATCCGGAGTTCGGGTTTAACTTGAGCCATTCCTGCCATTTTTGTTCGCCTTGTTGCTGTGTTTCCATGAGATTTTGTTCGGCGTTCAAACGAATCTGTTTTGAGCGTTTAGATTCCCCAACCGGAGCGGGGCGACCATATTCTATCCGAAGACTGCGAATATCGTCCTCGCGATATTTGTCTTTCGCTCTGCTTCCAAAAAAAGGAATCCATTCCTTTAACCTTGAATACCAAGGTTGTGGTCCATACGCGCGCGGGGGCGGAGTCGGAAACTGCCGGAAATTATAAGTTCTTTCCGTGCTTATGCGTTGTTGGGTGCAAAATTTTTCCTGCTCTTCCTGAAATCCATCTTTCCGGCGCGCGTTTTCGGTGGAAGTTTGGGAATATACCCGCACAACGCCAGCCGACATTGCCAGCAAGAGAATTGCGATTGCGAGTTTGCAAATTTCTTTTTTCATATTTATTTAAATTAACCGGGAGCGGTTTCAAAAGTAGGAAATAGGACGCTGATTTTCATTGATTAAGCGGATTGGCGCGGGTTTTCTTAATCATACGAGCGGCGAGTCTGCCGAATTCGCGGCGCGTCCCGTTTGTTTGCTTTTTCTGTTAGGTTTGATTTTTCAAACAGACTCTAAGAAGCGCGAACGATTGAACGCACTACTTAGAGTCTTACAAATCAATAGCTTCAATATACGATATTGCAGCTTTCTTTTACGCCGATGCAGATGTCGCCGCACACTTTTTGTCCTTGACCGCAGCCGCCGCTGACGCCGATGGTCAGATTGTTCACAACCTGTTTTACGCAGTTTGTTTTCTTGGCGTATTTTTCGATTTCTTTCCGAACGCTTTTTGTCGTCGCCCAGCCTTCGAGCGTAAGAACATTGTCTTTAATTCTGACATTGATATGTTTCATCTGACCTTCATATTTGACTCTGATTTTATCGTAGATTGCCTTTACCGTGTCGGCATCGGAAACTTTCGAGCAATCGGGTTTTTTGTTTTTGTCGTTTTCAGATTTGTCGCCGACCGTCGCGCGGGCTAAAGCTCCGATGCTAAAAATCAGTATCAGCGAAAAAACGGCGGCTAATGTTTTGCAGTTCGATTTGTTTGTCATCTCGGTTCTCCTGTTATTTGAAATTGGTTAGCATAGAAAGCAAGCTGTAACGCGATTGCTTGCCGAAATAAATAGAATCGCTCGCGGGCGACCACGCCAGACTCGAAAAATAAAGTCTGGAATCATTGTTGGCGGTCAGTTTTTTGGCTTCGCCGCCCGCCGCAGGCATCAGCCAGATATTGTCTTCTCCTTCCCGGCGCGCGGCAAAGGCGATAATTTTTTTGTCCGGCGATAAATGAATATTGTAAAGATAAGTGTCTTTAAGCGTCGCTATCTGACGTTTTTCGCCGGTCTTTGTTGACACCTGAAGCAAAGAAACATCAGGCTGCAAACCGACCGCGCCTGAACTGTTGACGGATGCGAGAATCAAATCTTCGCCGTCTTGCGCCCAGCCGATCAACCCCAAAAATGAATCCGCTTGAATCACCGTTTTGGAATTTTTTGTCTCCGTGTCTATTGTCCAAACGCCAAAGACTACTTTGCCTTTACCGGTTTTGGAAGTGAATGTAATACGTTTGCCGTCAAAAGACCAGAGCGGGCAGGAGAGATTTAAATTTGAATCGTTGTTAGCGGTCAACTGCGCGTCGCCGGAGCCGTCCGCATTGACCAGCCAAATGTTATATTGACCGCCTCGGTCGGAAACATACGCGAGTTTTGTGCTGTCGGGCGACCAACTGAAATCGCTCGCTTGAATTCGATTGTAAGGCAAAAACGTAAAGTTTATCGAATTTATTCCATCAGTCGTCAAGTGTTTTTGTCCGCCGCTCGCCGCTTTGATTGTTTCGAGTTGATATTTATCGCCGACAACCCGCGCAAATGCAATCTGTTGTCCGTCAGGCGACCAGACAGGTGAAAAACCGTTTGTGACAAGTTCAGTCGGCGGTGCGTCCGAGTTCAGGGTTTTGGTTAAAATCGTCCCGTTAAAAAGTTTGTTGCCTTGACTCAAATTTTTGACTGATTGATACGCGATTGTTTTTCCGTCGGGCGAAACGTTTGCCCAGAGTTCCGAATTGATGTCCGAAGCGACGGTGAATTCTTTTGAATCTTTCAGACTAACCACCCAAATGTCGGATTCTTCCTTTGCCGAACCGTATAAAATTTTCGTGCCGTCCGCCGAAACGTCAAGCACTAAACCGTCTCTTTCGGCAAACGTAATCTGTTTCGGCGGCGTTGCGTTAATGTCGGTGACAAAAATCTGAAAAGTTCCGTCAACCGACGCGCTGTAAAAAATTCGTTGATTATCGAAATGCCAGACCGTATTTTTAATTTCGCTTGCAATACTGACTAATTTTTTCGGCGTATCGCCCGTTAAACTCTTTACCCAAAGGCTCCAGAGTTCGCCGTCAACAGTCATGTAAGATATTTGCCGTTCGTCAGGCGAGAGACAAATTAATCCGGCATTTACCACTTTTGAATCAAAATCGGTGATTTGCCTTGTTTGTCCCGAATTAACGTCTATCGCAAAGAGATTGCCATTCGATTCGTAGTAAATCAAATCTTTTTTTGACCAAAACCGCAGCACGCTGCTGCCGTCTTCGACCGCCGCTATCAATTTCGGCGAGCCGCCTAAAATCGGTATTTGCCAGATGCCGGTTTGTTTTCCTCGGGTCGAGAAAAAAGCCAGCCGCTCGCCGTCGGGCGACCAAATCGGGCTTCTATTGCTAAATTCGTCTTTGGTAATTTGAATCGCTTCGCCCGAAGTCGTCTGTTTTATCCAGATGTTTTTCGTTCCGGTTTTGGTCGAAGTAAAAGCAATCATCTTACCGTCGGGCGAAAAAGTTCCGGCGCTGTAAAGTTCGCCGGGCGAGCTGCTCCAACTGACGATTTCGACGGTTTTTGGCGAAGAGGTTTCTGACATCTCAGTTTGCTTTTCGTTTCTGCCGAAAAACCACCAGACGCCGCCGAACGCCAGAGTTGCGACAAGCAAAATCGAAAGAATATTGAGCGCGGAAAATCTTTTAACGGTTTCGGCTGTCGTCGTGTGTTTCGGCATTTCAGCCGTCATATTTCTTTCCGCGCCTTCGGTTACGCGGTCAAATTCAGCCGAAAATTGCAGGTTTCTTCTCAGACTTTTCAAATCCAAAGCCAAATCCTTTATCACCTGATAACGCTCTTCACGGTCTTTTTGCAGAGTTTTGGCAACAATACGTTCGAGTTCGTGCGGGCAATCGTCAACGCATTTCGATAAATGCGGCACGTCGGTTTTCAAAATCGAAGCTATCACATCGCTGAACGTCTCGCCCGTGAACGGAACGCGCCGCGTGAGCATTTCAAACAACACCACGCCAAGGCTCCAAATATCCGTCCGGGCATCGATGTTCGACAAACCGCGCGTCTGTTCGGGCGACATATACGCAGCAGTTCCCATTACCATTCCGGGCGTTGTCAGAGCGAGTTGTTGGGTTTCGGCTTCAAAATCGGGAGTTCGATTTTGATTTTCGGTCAGCTTTGCCAGACCGAAATCCAAAACTTTCGCATAACCGTCGCGCCGAATCATTATATTTTCCGGTTTGATGTCGCGGTGAATGATTCCCGCGGCGTGCGCCGCCGCGAGCGCTTCCGACGTTTGGACGGCAATCGAGAGCAGTTCGTCGAACGGCATTTTGCCTATCGCCAATCGGTCGCGTAAAGTTTCGCCTTCGATAAATTCGGTGGCGATAAAATTCACGCCGTCGTGTTCGCCGATTTCGTAAATTGTAATGATGTTCGGATGATTTAAGGCGGAAGCTGACTTGGCTTCGCGCACAAAACGATTTAAACGGTCGGCGTCGGCGGTGAATCTTTCGGGCAGAATCTTGAGCGCGACGCGGCGTTCGAGCCTCGTATCCTGAGCGAGATAAATTTCTCCCATCCCGCCCGCGCCGATGGCGGAAATAATTTGGTATTGTCCAAAATCACTTTCCGGAGAAATACTCATAATTTTTCAGGAAACTCAAATTGCCTCACGATTGCAATTCATTTTAGTTTTTAAAACAGCGAACCGTTATCATTGCTTCCCATCATCGCTTTACGGACAAGCGGAATCGGCGGACCGCCGTATGTCAAAAACGCATCGTGAAATTGTTTCCAGCCGTTGCGTCCGCCGCGCGTTACAGTCCAGTCTTCACGCAGTTTTCTAATCATCAGTTTGCCCATTGTGTAATTTAGATAAGCCGGGTCAAACGTGCCGCGCTCGGCTTGCTGTTCGGCGCTGCCTTCGTCCTGAAAACCTTGTTCGAGAAACATTTTCTTCGATTCCTCGACCGTCATTCCTTTCGTGTGCATTCCGATTGCCGACAGAAATCGGACGTTTCTTAGAAGCGCTTCCTGCAATTGTCCAATGTGCATTTCCGCATCGCCTCCGCCGAGTCCGGCGTCATACATCATTTCTTCGGTATAATGCGCCCAGCCTTCGGCGAAAGCGTAGCCGACAAAGACTTGCCCGAATTTCGATTTCGAGCGGTTGGCGTGCAGAAACTGCACAAAATGTCCGGGATAAACTTCGTGAACCGATGTAAAAAGCAAACTGCCTTTGCCCGGAACGTAAGCGTCCTGTTTTTCCTTCGACCAGGAGGGATTCGGCGGCGAAACATAATAAACCGACGGCAAATTATTTTCGTAAGGTCCCGGAATGTTGATATACGCAAAGTTCCAAGCCTTATACGGCGGCGCTTGCGCGACTTTCGCTTCTTCCGTGCCGGGAATCGTCAGGACATCTTTTTCCTGAATAAACTTCCGCAAATCGCCGAGTTGTTTCGTCGCCGCGTCAACGACATTCGTGCCTTCCGCTTTGTTCGCCGACGCTTTCGCCATACATTGCAAAAGCGTTTGATTCGGCGCAAATTTGTCGCATTCCTGTTTGAGCGCGTCGGTGTTTCTTTGTAAATCCTGCTTGCCGATTTCTTCCAGCTTTGTTAAATCAATGTCAACGCCTTCGGTCGCTTTGAGCATTTGCTTGAATTTGTCCGCGCCGAGCGGGAAATTATCGTTCGCCGATTTTTCCTGCTCGCCGAGCCAAACGTCAAAATCTTTAACAGCCTTTATCGCGCCGTCGTTCGCTTCTTTGAAATCCTTTTGTGATTGTTCGTCTTTGATCGAAGCGAAAACCGTCGGAACGTCTTTTGAATAAAAATCAGCCAAGCCGCCGATTGTCGTTCTGCCGATTTTGACCAGAGTTTTCGCCATCGGTTGTTTCAAATTCGCTTTAATTTGATTCAGCGCGTTCGGCACGTTTTTGGCATAAAGCGTATAAGATTTTATCCGAGTCTCAAGCGGCGCGTATTCACGCGAAACATAAACGTCCGGGTCAATTGCGTCCGAATAAAAATAAGGATTCGTGTGCGGCTGGTCAGCCGTCTCGCGCCAGAATAAATCTTTGTCGATTTGAGAGATTAAATAATCGCGCTCAAATCGTTGGCGTTCGTCCAGTTGGTCGTCTTTAAAAGCAGCGGCTTTGTCGCGCTCGGCGTGAAGTCTGGCGATTTCCTTTTTCAAACCGTCTTCGCTCCAATCGGACAATTTCCCGTCAAACTCGTGCTTGCCCTGATAGACGGCAAACTGCGGATTGGCAGCGAAATAATCGTTCAAAAATCCTTCGACGTATTTGTCCCATTGATTATTCGCCGTCGCGTTCGCCGTGTTTGCATTTCCGGCGTTCGCCGTTTGATTCGTGTTTGTCTGCGGTTGTTGGCAAGCCGTCAAAACGACAGCCGAAATTATTAGAATACAAATTATTGTTCGTTTCATAAATCTTCCTTTCTTAATATAAATTTCATTCTCTCTTTCTTCCCGTGTAATCGACATAGACAGCTTTCAATTTCGTGTAAAATCAAGAGCGGTCGAGATTTATTTAGCAGACGGTATACCTAAATCTTTGCAGATTTTCTTTACCGGATTATCTCCGACTTCCGTATGACGCGGCACGGATGAACGCTTGTTCTGCGCGGGATTGTGCCACCACGAATGGCTCGCGCCTTCGCGCAGAAGCTCGCAACCTTGAAGGCGAAGATAGCGAATCAAGTCTCTGCGCTTCATACCGCGACCAGTTCTTCTTCGTAATCCATTCCAGCCGAACTAACTGCCTCTTGACGGTTAAACTCCAGTGCTTCGCGCAAAGTTATTTTCAAACTTTCAAGTAGCTCCTCGCGTGTCGTTTCCTGACAATTCACCCCGGGAATTTCCTTTATCCAGCCAATCCACCAATCGCCGTCTTGTTTAATAACCGCCGTATAATTGTTTTTCATATCAATACAAATTTCCTTCTCTTTTTCTCCCCGTGTAATCCACATAAACGACTTTTAGTTCCGTGTAAAAATCCAAAGATGTCGAGCCTTGTTCGCGCGCGCCGATGCCGGTTAGTTTGACGCCGCCAAATGGAATATGCGCTTCGCCGCCGGTCGTCGGCGAGTTGATGTGCGTCATTCCGGTTTCGATTTCGCCAATAAAGCGGAAAATCAAATTCGGGTCGCCCGTGAAAATCGAGGAAGTCAAACCGTATTGCGAATCGTTTGCCGCAATCATCGCTTCGTCAAAATCTTTCACGCGCAAAACCGACAAAACCGGACCGAAAATTTCTTCCTGCGCGATTCGCATATCGGGCTTAACTTTATCGAATACAGTCGGCTCGACAAAATAACCGTTTTCAAGCCCGTCGCCTTCCGCGCGTTTCCCGCCCGTTAACATTTCCGCGCCGTCTTCGCGTCCGATGTCAATATATTTCAAAACGTTTTTGAATTGCTGTTCGTTGACAATCGGACCCATTTCCGTGTTTGAATCCGCGCCGTCACCGATTCTCATTCGCTTTGCTCTTTCGACAATCTTCTGCACGAATTCATCCGCGATTTTATCAACGACGACGGCGCGAGATGTCGCCGTACAGCGTTGTCCGGTCGAGCCGAATGCGCCTTGCGCCGTTGATTCGACCGCCAAATCCATATCGCAGTCTTCCATCACGACGACCGGGTTTTTGCCGCCCATTTCGCACTGCACTTTTACGCCGCGTCCGGCGACCTGCGCGTAAAGTTTTAGTCCGGTTGCGGTCGAACCCGTAAAGGAAATTGCTTTGACCGCCGGATGATTGGCGATTTCGTCGCCGACTTCCGCGCCCGCGCCGAGAATCATATTTAAAACGCCTTTCGGCAGTCCGGCTTCTTCAAATATTTCGACAATTCTCACGGCGGTCGCGGGCGTAGATTCGGCAGGTTTGAAAACAAGAGTATTTCCGGCAACGAGCGCGGGCGCGATTTTCCAAATCGGAATGGCGACAGGGAAGTTCCAGGGCGTGATGAGAGCGACGACGCCGTGCGGTTCTTTGATTGTGTAAGCGAAATTGGCGGCGAGTTCCGATTGAATCGTTTCGCCGTTCAAACGGCGCGATTCGCCCGCGCAGAATTCGGCGACATTGATTGAGCGCGACAATTCGCCGCGCGATTCGGCAAGCGTTTTGCCTTCTTCGCGTGTCAAAATTTGCGCGAGTTCTTCTTTGTTGTCTTCGAGCAGCCGCGCCGCTTTCGCCACAATGCGCCCGCGCGTCGGCGCAGGCGTGTTTTTCCAATCACGAAAAGCGTTGTAAGCCGATTCAACCGCTTTTCGGGCTTCGTCGCGCGTGGAAAGTTTTACCGTGCCGATAATATCGTTTGTGTTTGCCGGATTGATGTTTTCGATTGTTTCGGCGGACGCGGATTCAATCCATTCGCCGCCCATAAAATTTTTATAAGTAGTCATAAGACAAAATAATCGGAAAATGGCGTCCGATTTCGGTTCACAACTTTTGACAAGTTGCGCGTTTTGGATAAATTGGAATGGAAATAAAGACTTGCGCTAATATAACGCTTTATAGCCGAAAAAGACAATCTTTTTCGGCTATAAAGTTTTTTCCCTTTGTGGATGAAATTTAACTAATCATCAGAATATTTTCGGGCTTCCGGCATGCAATTCACAGTATCGAAACTTTCGCGGTTTTGCGTCATTTGTTTTCGCGCCGCCGAGCGCGACCAATTCCAGGCGCGAAAATCGTTTTCCGCCTGCGCCGCCTCAAAGCGATTGGATAATTTCCATCTGACGACGCATTGTTTTTCCGCGTCCATCGTCGCCATTGCTTCGAGCAGCGCGGGAACGGCGTCGTCGCTCAAATTCGTGACATACGACGAATCGAAACTGCGACCTTCGCGCATCAAGCCGACATTTGTGCGAACGATAAAATCGTCCGGGTTAAGCGCGTGCAGAGTGAAGACGACGAAAAACGCCGACCACAACGCGCCCCACGCGAATTGTTCACGAGAACCGCGCAAAACCGTTAACGTGAACCAGACGAAAACAACGGCGAGCCAAACCATAAACGCCATCGGATAAAGTCTGACGGTCGTCAAACCGTAACCCAAATTTCCGGTCAGCAGCAGCAATCTCTGCGTGGCGGAAATCATTATGACAAACAGCAAAATGATTTGAATGCCCGCCAAAACGCGGTAAATCTTTTCGTTTAGCGGATTGTCTTTCCGAATGAGCCAGTGCGAAAAAAGCAGAATGGGCAAAACGAGCGCGGCGACAATCACGAGTTCGCCGAAACCGCGCCGGGCGTATTCGGCGAGCTTGAAGTCGGGCGTGTTTTGCACCAAATCCATTCCGCCGAAAAGATACGGAATCTGCACGATGACAAAACTTAAAAACAAAAGATTCATCAAACCCAAAACGACGCTTGTTTCGATTGCGCCGAGCGTCAAGGATTTCGGCAGAATCGAATTGTCAAAATGTCGCCAATCCCAACTTTTTTTCTGTTCCTTTATCTGCGCCTCTGATTTTACTTCGTCTGCAACCGTATCTTTTATTTCCTTCGACTCTTCAGTAATGCTTAAAATTTGCGGTTTTATCTCGGACGCTTGTTCGGTTGAATAGATTTCAAAAAACGTGCCGCGCAAGTAGCCTGCGACGAGCCAAGCAAACAAACCTGTCAGGAAAACGTGCGACAGCAAAATTGCCGGGTCGATGTTGAGAGTCTTCTCGATAATGCCTTGAAAAACCGCGTCCGCCGCCATAAAAAGCGCCGCGAAAACAATCAAAATCGGCGCGGCAATCGCCAGCCCGCGAAGGACTGCAATCAGATGTTTCGTCCAGCCTTTTTGCGGAACGGTTTTCCACTGTATGTCGGCAAGCAGCAAAACGAACGGCGAAAAAACCGAGCTGACAGCCGACCAAACCGCCGCATAAAAATAATGGAAAACTCCCGCCAGATTTGTTTTGATTTTAAGCGCGGGCAAAGTCAGGATTGCTAAAATTGTCAGGATCGAAAGCGCATTCAGAATTTTTAATTCTATTGAATCGCGCCAGAGGAACATTGCCGCAAAAAAAACCAACGCCGCGTGCAGGGAAATCGTCTGAGCGGTTAGCGATTCGCTGCGGCGGCGAAAGGTCAGCATAATCATTGCCGTTACAAGCGCGGAAATCCACAAAAAGACGTTCAAACCCCAGGGCGCGACCCGAAGCAGCGCATCGCCTAAAACGCCCATCAGCATTGCCGCTTCCAAAATTACCAAACCTGTTTTCGTTTTCTCGTTCATAATTTAAATTTTAAAAAATTTCAGTCCATCAAACGACTTCCTCTTTATTCAGCATCTTTACCACCCAATGACAAATAAGCGTCTCTGAGCGCGATTGTTTTTTCGCTTTTTTCGGAAGCATAATTTCTGTCTAATCGTTCAAAATTAACCAGCGGCGCGACGTATTTTAGTTTTCGAGCGTTAGAACGAACGGTTTGCGCGTCGCCGTTTATCATTTCGTCCATCGCTTTTTTTATCTCGACATTGACGACGTAAGGAATGACAAAACTAAAAATCGCGCTCAGAACAAACGCATTGTTCAAAACTCGCTTTTCAAGAAACGGTTTGGCAGTTTGATAAGCGCGAAACGCGCAGCGCAGATAAATGATTGATGTAAATAATGGCGTGAATCCGAGAATCCCGATAATAAAAATCAGACCGACCAGGCTCAACGGCAATAAAATTATGCCGATGCCGAGAGAAATTATGCCGCCGACGAGGAATAATCCGGCTAAAAATGCGTTCAGCCATTTCAGCTTTTCGCCCCAAATCAGCCACGCGGACATTGCCATTACCAAAACGAAACTCAGGATATAAGCGAAAGGTTTGATTTCGCCGAACTCTGCCGCGCCGCCTTTAAAGACTATCGGGTCAAAGACAAAACAGACGACCGGCAAAATCACGCCGAAAACCCAGTCGAATTTCCTCTGCCAAACGGTCGAATCTTTTTGAAATTGTCTTCGCCAAAAGCTTTTTGTTTCTACGATTTCGTCAACTTCCTCGTTTAATTTGAGTTCCTGCATAAAATTTTCTCCTCTGATTTTTAATTCACGTTCGCCATTTGTGTTTGTTCCGCGAGTTCAAAATAATTTCGCTTGTGCAAAATGCTGTCTTCGTCGCCGATTAAAAACGCTTCAATCAAGTGGTCAATGCCGTAACCTTCTTTGATGTCGAGACGCGGATTCTTCGCGTCGGCAGGCAAATCGAAAACGATTTCCTTTTCAAAACTTTCGAGCGGCGAGATTTGCCGGTCAAACGGCGGTTGCTCCACTAAATTTTCTTCGGCTTCCGCGTCGCGCCGAAACTCGCGGTTTCGGTCGTCAGAGACTTTCGCGTCAACCGTAATCAAACCGAGCGTCGCACGTTTTGCGTCGCTGAAAACTTTCACTCGAACAATATAAAATTCGCCCTCTGCCGTTTTATCGCCGAGCGTTTTTGTCTTTTTTACATTCGTTACAGCCGCGTGCATATGGCAATCGAGATAAAAACCGCAAAACTCCTTCGGCTCGTTCAGCCCGAGCGTTGTTTCCCGGCTCGCCAGCGAAACGCCCAACAGCATCGTCGTATAAAACACCAGCCAAACTGCGACTGCTCCCGAAACGAATTTCGACAGCCAGACTTGTTTTGTCCAAGCCGCAATAATTAACAAAATAAATGCCAAGCCCATTCCGCCAATGGTCGCCAACATCATTAAAAGTCCCATAAACGCTCCTTTTCAAAAGTTAAATCCGAGCAAATTCCAGTAGTTCAAGAAAAATGGCATTACAAACGCCATCAACGCAAACAGGCTAAAATAGATTCGGCGCGGAAGCGTCCAAGCATTATTTTTCCACGCCAACACCGCCCAAAACGGTAAAGTAATGCCAATCAAACTCGCCGTCAATAAAATTCCTAAAATAACGATAATCGCCGTCGGCATTTCATAAATCGCGCCGCCTTCGCGGGTGAAAAGCCACGCGAAAAGAACAACCGGCACGAGCAAAATCAACCAACTGACCGCCGCCGAAAGATGCCAGCCAACGCGCATAAATTTGGGTTCTTCAATTTCCAATTTGTTTTTACGAAAGCGTTGCCGGACAAAACCGATTATCGAAATCAAACTGCGCGAAACGACAAGCAAAATTGCCGCGAGCATTAGACCGATATGAAACCAAGCGTTTTCATACGAGGCTATTCTTTCGGCAGTCATCGGGTCGGAAATACCGCCCGTGATGAAAAGCCGATTTGCCTTTCCGTTTCCGTCTGTTTGAAATGTGAAATAACCTTTGTCGTCGCTGCGAAACAAGTTCGGTTCGACTTCGACGAGTTTCGCTTTTAACGCGCCGCCGAAAAGCTCCGCCGTTAAACTGCCGTCGTTGTTATTTGTAATGCTAATTTGCTGCGGCAGTCCGATGATTTTCGTGAGCGTTGCGCGTGAATAGTTTCCGGCGCGATATGTTCCGACAAAATTTTCCGCGCGATTTTGAAAATCATTCGGCGGATTCGGCAATTCAAATTTTTCGGCGGGGAAATAGCGATTGAGAAATTCTTCGGCGAACTTTTCCCGCAAAATTGCGGAGTTGTTGTCCGTGCCGCTAAAGACTAGATAAAAACCGATTTTCTCTTCTGGAATCAAATACAGAAGCGAATGCTGCCCGCGGTCACCGGTGTGAAAAACCGCGTGTTTGCCATTGGCAAGAGTTTCAAAAAAACCGTAACCGACAAACGGCGCGTTCGGATTCGGCGAGAAATGCCGCTTCTGCATTTCGGCAATTGTTTCGGCTTGCAGAATCTGCCCGTCGCCATACTTTCCCCCGTTTAATTGCGCGACGATAAAGTGCGCCATATTTTCAGTTGTCATTGCCAGCGAACCTGCCGGAGAAAGCACGATGAAGGGCGTTTGCCGCGCACGGTTTCCCGCGAGACGTTCAAACAATTCCGGCGGCAAAGGTTGTCGAAAACTGCTTTGCGCCATCTTCAGCGGCGCGAAAATATTCTGCTCGACGTATTCCGCAAAAGGCATTCCCGAAACTTCTTCGACAATATGCCCGGCTAAACCGATTCCCAAATTTGAATAATTTATCTGCTTGCCGGCGGGCATAACCTGAGCGGGAATTTTCCGTTTGAAAAATTCCTCCATCGTCATCGGTTTTGCATCGCTTCGAGCAAGCGCGCCGGTAAGATTTTCGTCCAAGCCGCCAGTGTGCGTCAGCAGATTTGCCATCGTTATCGGTTGCGAAAATTTTGATTCGATTTGAAAATCCTTGAGATAATGATTTATGTCTTCGTCCAATTTAATCTTGCCTTGCTCGACAAGCTGCAACACCGCCGTCGCGGTCAAAACCTTGCCGACTGAAGCCGCGTAAAATACAGTATTTTCTGGCGAAACGTGAATTTTCTTTTCCGCGTCTTCAAAACCGTAGCCTTTTTGAAAGAAAATCCGGTCGCCTTTGACTAAAACGAAGGCAACTTGTCCCGATTCGGCATTCGGAAAGTTTCCGGCGATAAATTCATCCAGCCAGATTTCTAATTCTTTTGCGTCGTCAATTTTTGCGGCTTGAGCAAAAGCCGAAGTGCTTGAAAGCGTCGTTAATACGAAAAAAATGAACGAAGTCAAAATCGGACGAATTTTTTCTGCTTTTGTCTTCATCTTTCACTTATTTTCCTTTCATCGCCTTTGTCAAGGATTCTATAATGCTCGATTTTGCTTTTTTGTTCTTCACGTTCCGTTACGGCAATAAAACGCCACTTTTCTCTCTCATCAGAATCAAAAACTCCAACAAATTTTGCGCCCGGCGGTTTTTCTATCAAGACAGCCGAAGTTATTTTTTGTTCCAAAACGTCTAATTCGTATTTATCAAAATCTAAATCTCCACTCAGAAAGAATTTGTCTGGCGAAATTTGATAAATGTTCATTCGACAATAACCGCCTGAATCATCGGCGGCTTGCTGTCTCAAAACTTCTTTTCCGTTAACACGCAAAACCAAAGCGCGTTCGTATTCAGCTAAAAATAAATGTATACAGCGGCGTTCCAAAATTACTTCAGCGTTTGTATTCGGCAGGTTATATGAGGCTTTTACCGAGTAACTCGCTTTGCCAAAAATCATTAGATATGAAATCTCATAAGAACATTGAACAAACGAAATTACGACAAAAATTAGAATCGCCCACAACAGAACTTTCAAAACCTGTTTTATTGTTTTAATTCTTATAAGATTTCTCATTTCAAATATTTTTCATCGTCTTTATCAACGCTTCCATATGATTCAAATATCTTCCGAGCGCGGTCTTGCCTTCATTTGTAATTTTGTATTCGGTTAAAGGAACGCGACCGTTAAATGATTTCAGACATTCTAAATAGCCCGCATCTTCAAGTTTGCGAGCGTGGACGCTGATATTTCCGTCGGTCGTATTCAAGAGATTTTTCAGTTCCGTAAAACTCAGACTTTCGTTTGCCGCGAGCGCGCTGATTATGCCGAGGCGCATTCGCTCGTGAATAACTTTGTCGAGTTCGCTCGAAACAGTTTCGGCTGCCTTTTCTATTTTTATGGATTGCCGTTTCGCCGTTTCTTCGGCTTGGTTCTCTCTTGCAATCGCTAAATTCTTTTTTGCCATAACTCTTAATCCAATCTTGTCTTATCTGTGTCCATCCGTATTTATCTGCGGACAATTTTTCTAACCGCCATATCTTCGCGCGATAATAATTCCAAAAACGACGTGCAAAACGCCGAAGCCTAAACCCATCAGTAAATTGCCGCGATTGGCGGGAGCTACAAAGGCGATTGCGCCGAGCGCGATAAAACACCAGCCCATCATCGGAACGGCTTTGACCGAAAACGCGCCGCCGCAGACGACCGCCGCGCCGTAAAGCAGCAGCCAGACGGGAATCATCATTTCAAAATGCCCGAATCGCCAAAGCCCGAAAGTGATGATGATTCCGCAAATCAAAGGCGGCAGAAAACTCATCGCAAATTTTTTCGCCGGCGCGGACGTGAGCGGCATTTTCGCAATTTTCGACTTTTGCCACATCGCAAACAAACCGATGGCAAAAGCCAGGACACCTTCTATCAACCAAACCGTCAGCCAATCTTTGACGACCGGCTGATTGTTAGCGATAAACGCCGCCGCGACTGCCGTCAAACCCATAAACACGCCGCCGTAACCGGGAACAGCCGTGAAATGCGTCGAACGTTCCATCGTCTCGCGGATAAACTGCAAATTGTCTATCGCGCGTCCTGAAAGGCTCGGCAGCTCGTCCGCCTGAGTCTTTTCTTTGAAAATCGTCTGTGTCTTCGCCATATAAATTTGAAATTTACATTAAGTTATTTTGATTGTCAAGAACTTTATAACACAAAGTAAAAAATAATTTGGAATCGACGTTTTTGTAATTTATGAATTTTCATTCGGATTGACAAAAATGTGCTGATAATTACAAAGATTTAATCGAAAATTTTATTCGAGCGGTATTTTCCGTGAATACTTTTTTCTTGCCAAACCTAATCTTTTCAAGGTATAAATTATGTAGCGGACATTTCCGCGCACGCCTTTGAACCTGAACGAAAGTTTTGAGAGGAAAACCTGCCTTGGACGTTGCCGTAAGCCAAACTTCAAATTTCGATTCGACCAATTTATCCGCGACAAGCGCCGTGCTGGATGAAGCTGCGCCGAATTCTTCTGCGATTGCGGCGAACGATTCGGCGTTTGAACTCGGTTTATGGCTTTCCGGTTTGGAAAGTTTTCTGAATATCCGTAATCACGGTTTTACCGAAGAAAACCGCGCCAAATCGCTGACGCGCGATTGGACGAAAGAATTCCGGCTGACACATCAAGCGCTTCTTTTGTGTTCAAAATTGACTTTTCAGTTTGGCAAGAACGTAAAAGAACAAAATTTACCACTACCGGACAGCAGGGAAGTCGGCAAATCAGAAGATTTGAATTCGTCCGTCAATCATTTTGAAATCGGCGCGGACGAACTTTATAAATTATCTCAAGCGTTAAAAGATTCAATTTTGCTTAATGAAACCCTGCTTCGCGCAACGCCGTTAAAATTCGCTGAATGGACGGCTTGGAGCAATTTCCTGACTGAGAAACTTAAAGGCGTTGCTGTCTTTGACCGTCTTATCAAACTGGCTGAGAAAACGGGCGCGGAATTCCTGCCCACAGTTTTGCAGGAATTACTCGCCCGTCAACCGCTTCCGCCGGCGATGGAAGCCGATTTGCGGCTAATTTTGCCGCGCTTCGGAAAGATATTAAAGTGGCTTTCCGCCATTGAAAAAATGCTTGAGAACGATGAGCCGTTGAAAAATTCGCTGCTGATTTTTTCGCGTGTCTATGAGCAGATTCAAGAAATGATGGGCTATATCAACAATCGCCTGCTTCGCTATCCGAATGAAGACGATAAACTTTTCGGCACGCTCGACGGCGCGGCTTATACGGCTTCGATTGAGCTTCGCAAAGTTTATAATCACGAACTTGCGGGACTGGCGGAAATTCGCGCGACGCCTTCGGTTTATGCCCGCATCGAAACGGCGCATTCGCTCCTGACAGACAGTTTTCAGCAAACTCTGGTTGGCTTCGCGCAACTGATTGAGCCGAACATAAAACCGACCGATTTGTTTCCGGTTTTTCAAAATAAGTTCCGGCAATCCGTGGTTTTGCGCCAAAATTTGTGGAATATCTCGAATTCCGTGCAAAAAGCCGAGCAGAATCCGGACGCTTCTTCACTTGTAAATCTGCGTAATGAGTTAACCGATTTTTCAAATACGACGCTTCATTTTTTGTTTTATAAAGACACCGAAACAGTCGAGCGGTTTATCGAAGAAGTATTGATTACAAACGACAAAAAAGACCTCGTGCCGATTCTGCACCGCTTCGGCGCGTATATCGAAACGCTTTTCGGTCAAGTCAATATGCGGACGGTGCTTGCCAAACATCCATTTAGTGAAAAGTGAAAAACTAAAAGTGAATAATAAATTTTTCACTATTCACTTTTAGTTTTTCACTTTTTTATGCAGTAATTACGACGGCTTTCGTTCCGGTCAATTCCGAAAAATCTTTGGTGAAAATCGTATCGACGCGGCGGATTCGGGCGATGATTTCGACTATTTCCTGAGTTGAAATGAATCCGTCTTCGACGTGCGCGATTGCCCAGACGGGAATGTGCGAAGCGGTTTGCAGAAGCTCTTCGAGATGGCGCAAATATTGATATTTGGTTTCGACCAAAGCTCCGAGCCGGTTGGCTTGCGCCCGTTCCAAATCGTTCCAAAAATCATCGCCGAAACGCAGCCATTCCTCGCGCCAAGCCGTCCAGCCTAGATAATTTCTCAAACTCTTCTTGTGCGCCTGCGGCAGTCTCAGAAACATCAAATCGTTTTGGAGGTTTTCGGCAATAAATTCATAAGCGGTTCTGTTTTGACAGGCGTTATTTTGATTGTTGTCAAAAGGTTCGGGCAGCACGCTCAAAATGCGTTTGAAAACGGTCGAAAACGGCTGGCGAAGCTCACGGTTTTCTTCGGTAAATGATAGAGCGTAATCGCCGACGCCCATTCCGACGCTCAACGCGATGGCGTGCGCGACGGGCGAAGATAGCTTTTCGATATTGTTTCGCACATTGTCAAACCACCAGGCATCGGTTTCGTTAAACCAATTTTTGAGCGACTCGTTTTGCAGACGGTAGCGCGGCACATATGCGTCTTCCAAAACGAGATTGACATCTTCGTCGGATAACTTTTCAGTGTTGTTCTGAATCGCGGCAATGGCTTTCGTCCAAGCCGATTGAGTCAAATCATTTGCCAGAACACGCGCGTTCCACCGCTTCAAATACGCGCCGAGATGCGGTTCGCCCGTAAAAGGCAAAACCGCCGAAGCAAATTTCAGACGACGCAAAATATTCAGTTCAAAAGCCAGCCAGCCTTTTGGCGCGGCAGCCGATTTGTTAAGCATAAAATAACTGATAACTGATAACTGATAACTGATAACTGATAATGTTCTTAACTATCAGTTATCAGTTATCAACTAAATCTTCGCGCTTTCGTGATATGAATCCAGTTCTTCCGCGCCTTCCAAAGATAAAAGCGCCTTGACGATATTCGGGTCGAATTCGATGCCCGCCCATTCGGTCAAATGTCGTTTGGCTTCGAGGGCGGAAAACGGCGGGCGATACGGACGACTTTCGGTTAAAGTCGCGTAAGTGTCCGAGACGCGCAAAATTCTGGCGGCAAGCGGAATCTGCTCGCGTTCGAGAGCGTCCGGGTAGCCTGTTCCGTTCCACCATTCGTGATGCCAGCGAACGAGCAGCCCGACGCCGCGATTCAAGCCGCGTTTCGCCGCTTCCTGCTCGCCGATAACCGTGTGCCTCTGCATATCGATTCGCTCGTCCGGGCGCAGCACGCGATTAGCTTTTATGTAATCACGATTCATCGTCATCTCGCCAATGTCGTGGAGAAGCGCGGCTTGCCGGAGCGATAAAAGGTCGTGCGATGCGAAATTAAAACGCTTTTGCGCCAAAGCATTGGCAACCTCCGCAATGCGCGTCGCGTGCGGAAACGGATACCCTTCAAATTCATCAATCGCGCGGGCGATTTTCTGTAATTGCTCGTCGAGACCGGCTTCTTTGGCAGAGAGATTTAACATAATCGAACTTCTGATTTTGGATTTTAGATTGTGGATTTTAGATTGTTAGCCTGTTGTTAGTTGCTGGAAGCTATCTCAAAAACAGCAAATCTGTTTTTATATCTTTGACTTTACTTTGCTTTCTTTGCGCCTTTGCGGGAGACGAATTTATTTCCCGCAAAGGCGCAAAGAAAGCAAAGAGGAAAAATAAGTATTTTTGAGATAGCTTCCAGTCATTCGTTGCAATACTTGAAAAGCAACGAACAATTAGCTGCAAACGACAAACGATTTCCAATCCAAAATCCAAAATCTAAAATCCAAAATCCCAATCAGTTTAACTATTTTTTCTGCAAAGTGTCGAGTAGAATTTTCGCTTCCCGGTTGTCGGGAAAGATTGCCAATAATCTGTTCAACTCGCCTTCGGCGCGTTTTGAAAGTCCGTTTTGGATAAAAAATTCTGCCAGCATAATGCGATAATCGGGATTGCTTTCGTCGAGTTTGACGGCGCTCTGCAATTCCGCTTCGGCTTTGTGACGCTGATTTTTGTCCGCCGCCAGCGCTTTGCCGTAGTAGGCGTGAAAACGCGCATTGCTGCTTGCTAAATGCACGGCGCGCCCCAAATACGGGATTGCCGCTTCAAACTCCTCTTCCAATAAAAGGCTGAAACCCTGTTCAAAATCGTCCGACGCCTGTTCGAGATTTTTTTGCAAACTCGCACTATCGGCTGTGACATTTGTTTTCGGTCGCCGTTTCGCCGCTTCCAATTCCTTACGCATTTTGAAGTTATAAACTTCGCGGCTTTTTTCGTGGCGCAATGCGTCGTAGGCTTGCGCGAGTTTACCGAAAGCCTGCTGAACGCGCTGCTGAAGCTGCGTGTCGGCTTCCTTGTGAAACAAATCCGGGTGAAAAAGCTTAGCGCGTGAAAAATAAGCCTGTTTGATTTCCGTCTGGGCGGCTTTCGGCTCGACATCGAGCATTTCATAATAATTGGCGGAGTTTTCGACCTGTGCGAGGTAACGGTCGAGCGAAAGTTTTTCTTCGACCGGCGCGGGTTTTTCAAACGGCTTTTCTATTCTGCGCGTTTTTTCCGGGTCGTGTTTCGGCGGCGCGGTTTCTGAAAACGCGGGCGTTTTTGCTCCTTTCATCAAACTGATGCGGGCGGATAAAATCTCCGTAGTTTTTTTTTCGGAAAAAGCGGTGTTCCAGCTCCGACGATTGAGAAAACCGCCGAGCCACAACGTATAAAGGATTTTGAGAGTTTGGGAAGCGGACAAACCGCTTAAAAATCTCGCGTCTTCGACGCTCAAACCGGAATCTTCAAATCTTGAAAAGACGAACGATTCCTGCGGCGATAAATCTATGTCAATCGGCGTCGCGGATTTGACGCTGAAAACTTCCTGCAAATTTTTGAATCTTCCGGCGACGGCTTCGTCTGATAAACTTCTGGCATATTTTATCAACGATTGTTTTAGATTGACCTTAAATCGAATATCGCCTTTAACCCGGACAAGCGGACTGAAAGACCAATCTCCTTCGAGCCATTCAAAAGCGTTTGTCAAAACGGCTTCGATTTGACCCGCGAAAATCGCATCGACTTCACGTTTAGAAAACAGATTTTCTTTTATTAAATTTTGACCGAGCAGAAAATCGTTGGTCAAATCGGAAAATTTCAGAAGCTGCTCTTTGGCAATTTTCCCTTCGCGCAAAAGTATCTCGAACAGGCGAAACGCCCGCGCGTTTGAAGCGGCAAAGACGACTTCGCCGGCGTCGAAATAGACGACCGCTTTTTGCAGTTCCGAGTTTAAGCGAAGCGAGCCGTTGAGCCGCGCCTGAGAAATTTCAACCAGCAGTTCGGCAAGCGGAAACTCGCGCAAGTTTCCTTTTATTTCGAGATTGTTCGGAGAAGTCATTCGGGAAATGATTTGAAAAGGGCGGAATTGAACGGGCGATTTCTCGACCGTCTTTATAATAACAAATTAACGGGGCGAAAGTTAAGCAAAATTTATCGACCGTTTTTATTTTTACACCCGTTTTTTTACATAATCGAGGCGATAAAAATTTTACGGGCAACAAATCGCGGTTATTCAAACACAAAGAAATATGTTAAAAATTTAAATACGGCGAAATTTTCCCTTCCTGTAATTTTAAGTCAAAAGGAATTATTTAATGAAAAGGTTTTATATTGTCCTGGTCAGTTTAATTATCGTCTCGGCTTGGTTTGCGGCGAGTTTTCGGGCGACCGCGCAGAGCGAGACGAATCAAAGCACCAATACACCGGCGGTATCGCCGAACATCGTTATCAGCGGATTTCAAGTTGCGGGCGGCAGCGCGAACGACGAATTTATCGAACTGCACAATACCAGCTCAAACAGCGTCGACCTCAACGGTTTGCGTCTTGTCTATCGTTCCGCGGCGGGAACGAGTGACGTTCTTTTTGCCGAATGGACTAGCAGCACGATAATCCAGTCGGGCGCGTATTATTTGATTGCTTCAAACGTTTATGACGGCACGACCGCGCCGAATTTTACTTATAATCCGACAACCTGTTCGTGTTCGATGTCGGCGACGGCGGGCGGTCTCGCCATTCGCAGCGGCGCTGTAAATACCGGAATAATTTTCGATTCGGTCGGTTACGGCGCTGCAACCAACGCTTTTGTCGAAGGAACGACAACCGTCGCGCCGCCCACGAATGCCGCGCAGTCCCGCGCAAATAACGGCTGTCAGGACACGGATAATAACGCGGGGGATTTCTCGACCGTCAATCCTGCCGCGCCGCGCAACAATGCAACTTCGCCGAATGTTTGCAGCGGCGGCGGCGGAGCGAACCTGCTCGCGGGCGGCGGCGCAAATCCGGCAACCGTTTCGCCGGGCGGAACGACGCTTTTGACCGTTTCGGTTTTTCCCGCGACCACGCCGCCCAGCACCGGAATTTCAGTCGTCGGAAATTTAACCACAATTGGCGGCGCGGCGAATCAACAGTTTTTTGATGACGGGACAAACGGCGACGCGACAGCAGGCGATAATACTTATTCGTATTTAGCGGCAGTTCCCAACGATTTAAGCGGCGGCGTTCGTAATGTAACGGTAGTTGTTTCCGACACGCAGTCGCGCACGGCAAATGTTTCAATCGCTATCACCATCAACGCGCCGATAGCCGGCGAAGAACCTCTGCTTTTAGGAAATCCGTCGAATGCGACGAGCGACGTTGCCAATGAAAATAATTATTTGATGGTCAAACCGCAATACTCGCTTTCGTATAACCGGAGCAAAGCCGAACCGAATTGGGTTGCGTGGCGGCTCGACACGAGTTGGCTCGGAACTGCGCCGCGGCAGGACGATTATCGTCCCGACCCGCAGCTTCCCGCCGCCTGGTATCACGTTCTCGACACCGATTATTCGGGTTCGGGTTACGACCGCGGGCATATGGCGCCTTCGGGCGACAGAACGCGCTCGATTCCCGACAATTCCGCGACGTTTTTGATGACCAACTTTTTGCCGCAGCTTGCCGCCAATAATCAAGGACCCTGGGAAGATTTTGAATCGTATTGCCGCACGCTGGCGCAAGCGGGAAACGAAATTTACATTGTTTCGGGCGGAGCGGGCGTTTTCGGAACGATTGCCAACGGAAAAATCGTCGTGCCGCAGGTAACGTGGAAAGTCGCGCTCGTTCTACCGAATGGCGACAACGATTTGCAGAGAATCGGCAAAGCGACGCGCACCATCGCAATCATCGTTCCAAATCAACCGCCGGTCGATATAAACGCTCCCTGGCGCAATTTCAGAGTTTCGGTCAACGCGGTTGAAAATTTGACGGGCTACAATTTTTTCTCGAACGTTCCGAAAAATACACAGGAATTAATAGAACGTAGAAGGGACACACAATAATGTTTAGAAAACAGAAATCAGAAACAGTCGGCAGTCGGCAGTCGGCAGTCGGCAGTAGATTAAGAGTGTTTAGTCGCATATCCGTTTTGGGATACGTTCGTCTCGCACGTTTCGCAGTTCTTTTACTGCTTACTGCTTACTGCTTACCGCTCACTGTTTCGGCGCAGAAAGAACATTCAATCAGTGAAGCACAGGGCGACAAAAATGTGTCGGCTTTTGAAAAACAGCCGGTGCAATTGAGCGGAATCGTAACCGCGCGAACGAAAACCGGATTCTTTTTGCAGTCGCCGGACGATAAGACCGACAACAACCCGGCGACGAGCGAGGGAATTTTCGTTTATACGAAAAGCGAGCCGACCGTCGAAGCAGCCATCGGAAATATGATTACCGTTACCGGAACGATTAGCGAATTTCGTCCGAGAGCCGAACCAGCCGGCTTATCTATTACAGAACTTTCGATGTTTAAGGATAGAGACACGATTAAAGTCGTCTCAAAAGATAACGCTCTGCCAAAGCCGATTGTGCTGACGGCGGCGGATTTCGCGTCGAACAAAATCGACCAGCTCGAAAAATATGAAGGAATGCGCGTCGCGGTCGAAACGCTGACGGTCGTCGCGCCGACCAAAGGCAGAGTTAACGATAAAACCGGCGCGGCAACTTCCGACGGCACTTTTTACGGCGTCGTAAAGGGAATGCCGCGCCCGTTCCGTGAACCCGGCATGGATATTTTCGACGTCAACTTCGCTTCGGACAAAGAAAAAGAGCAGATGAAAAAGGATACTCCGAAAATGACGATTTTCGATTCCAATCCCGAAGCGATTCGCATTGACAGCAACGAGCAGGTCGGCGCGCAGACGTTGAACGTGACCGCCAAAGCGGAAATTAAAAATCTGGTCGGCGTGATGCACTACGGTTTTCAAAAATACACGATTTTGCCCGACGCAGGCGGCAAAGCGGCAGTCTCTAATTTGATAAAATCTTCGCCGCTGCCGCCGATTACCGAGCGACAGTTTTCGCTTGCCGGAATGAATCTCGAAAATTTTTTCGACGACGAAGACGACCCGAAAATCAAGGAAGACATTGTTACACCCGAAGCGTTTCAAAATCGGATGAAAAAAATCTCGATGGCAATCCGCGATTATCTGCGTTTCCCTGATGTCATCGGCACAATCGAAGTCGAAAATTTAGCCGTTCTCAAAAAACTCGCCGACAAAATCAACGCCGACGCGGTTGCCGACAAGCAAACGAATCCGAAATATGAAGCGTATTTGATTGAGGGAAACGACGCGCGCGGAATCGATGTCGGCTTTCTGGTGAAATCCTCGCGCGTTAAAGTCGTCGACGTAACGCAAATCGGTAAAGACGAGAAATTCAAAGCTCCCGATGGAAAAGATGATTTCCTTTATGACCGTCCGCCGCTAATGCTGCAAGCGACGATTGACGACGCGAAAACCAATAAACCATTTGCATTCACGGTTGTCGTCAATCATCTAAAATCCTTTCTCGGAATTGATGACCCGAAAGACGGCGGCGCTCGCGTTCGTCTGAAACGGGAAATGCAGGCTGAATTCTTAGCGAAAATGGTCAACGAGCGTCAAAAGCTCAACCCGAACGAGAGACTGGTTTTGCTCGGCGATTTTAATGCGTTTCAATTCAACGACGGCATCGGCGATATTATCGGCGTTATCAAAGGCACGCCCGCGCCGAAAACCGAAGTTTTAACGGCTTCGGAAGATTTGGTCAACCCGGATTTGACGGATTTGGTTGATTTGATAAAAGCCGAGCAAAGATATTCCTACAGCTTTGACGGCAACGCGCAGGACATCGACCATATGATTGTTACGCAAGCGATGAAAAAACATCTCGCGGCTTTCGGTTTTGCGCGTTTGAATGCCGATTTCCCCGAAATTTACCGCAACGATTCGGGGCGCGTCGAACGTTTTTCCGACCACGACGCGGCAATCGGTTTTTTTAATCTTGACGAAACAACCGCCACGCAAACAGAAAATAAAGCCGGTCAAAATCCGAAAAAATAGTCAAACTTATAAAATAAACAAATTCGCAATCTCCACGAAAACCTTTATTTGTTTGTTGGAATTTCGGACGGGTGTCTGATTTAAATTTCTCAGTTATTAATTTAGTCGCCCGTCTTCAAAATATAGCGGAGTATTTCGGCTGCTTTTTTCGACAACTCGATTCCGTGTCCGATTCCTTCGATGACGCGAATGTCTTTTAGATTTTTCAAAAGCTCCTTTGCTCTTTCGACGGTTTTTTGGTGCGGAATAAGTTTGTCCGAGTCGCCCAAAATTATGTATGTCGGAACGCTCCAATTATTTAGTTCCGCGTCGGGCATTTTATACGGATAATCAGCTTTGAAATTAAAGCGCGTCAAAGTCTGCAAGATAAATTCGCTCAAAAGCGCGCGTCGTTCCGGCGATAAATCTTCCGGCGTTGCAAACGCGACATTATCAATAAAGCGATTGACGTTTTTTTCGTTGGGAAAAAGAATCGGCAGCAGATTGTAAAATGTTACGCGCGGCGCGAGCGAAATATAGCTCAAGCCGACCGGATTCATCAGCGCCATTTTCCTGATTCGTTCGGGCGCGACGTTCGCCAATTTCATCGCCAACTCGCCGCCGAACGACGCGCCGACAATGTTGGTTTTTTCCAGCTTCAAACCGTCTAAAACTTCGACAATCCATTTACCGAATTCGTCCGTTTTCGCGTCCGGCGAATTGCCCGAACTCAAACCCGGCTGACCGATAACGTCAATCAGATAAAACCGGAAATCGTTTTTGAGAATTTTCAAGTTGTCGTTCAAATCCCAGCTCATTCCGCACAATCTCGCGCCGGGCAAAAAAACAATCGGCTCTAAATCTTTTCTCTGGTCGTTGAAACTCCAAACAACGGTTTCTCCGAATGCTGTTTCAACCGATAAACGTTTGTAAAAAGATTGATTGAGCGTTTGAATTCGCTGCACCCAATTCTCGACAAACTGCTTGTCGGCTGCGGTTTTATAAGATGAAATGTTTTTCGTTTTCATTAGTGTTTAGTTTATCCTTTTGCTCCTCATACAATTTTCCCCGTGCTTGAAACAAAATTACGCGAATTGAAAACAATGGTAATCACCCGTTTAGGTATGTTTATTTTTCATTGTAGTGTTCGAGATTTTCAAGCATGCCCGAATTGCATTATTTGATACATTATTAGTAAAAATGGTAAAAAATAATCGAGCTTAATCTTCAAAGGGCGCGCGCCGATTTCTCTGCCTATTCGGATGATGAATTATGTTCGCGTTTTTTCTTTTCTTTTAAGCGATAAGCCGCAATGTTTTTAATTCAGCGGCTCGACCATCAATCTTTGATTAATAAAATTATCGCAAACAACCTTTCAGGAATAAGTTTTGAGCTATGAAAACAGATTCAATTTATAAAAGCGAACGTGCAAAGCGTGAAATCTTAAATTTATATGATGAAAAACTTGCGGCACTGAAAGTGGCATACGACGAACAATTTGTCGAAACCTCTTTCGGCGCAACGCACGTCGTTTCAATCGGTGACGCGGATGCGCCGCCCGTCGTCGTGCTGCACGGAGTAAACGCGGGCGCGCCGCTTGCGCTCGAAGCGGTCAAAGGTTTGGCGGGAAAATACCGCATTCACGGCGTTGACACAATCGGGCAAGCAGGCAAAAGCGCGGACACAAAACTCTCCGTCAAGGATACAAGCTACGGCGTCTGGCTCGCGGAAGTTCTTGATCGATTGCGCTTGGAAAAAGTTCCGGTCGTCGGCGTGTCTTACGGCTCTTTTATCCTTGGGCGTTTGATGGCACATCAACCGAAACGAGTCGAACGCGCGATTTTCGTCGTGCCGATTGTGATGGCGAGCGGCTCGTTTTTCCAATCAATTTTCAAACTGCTTCTGCCGATGAAAAAATTTATGAAAACGGAACGAACCGACGATTTAATAAAATTTATGGATGCTTTTTACAGCGAAAAAGACGATTACTCTGTTCGTCTGCAAAAGGCGATTATGCTCGGTGTAAATCTCGACACGCGCCGACCGCCGCTTCTGAAAGACGATGAGGTGAAAGATTTTGCCGCGCCCGTGTATGTTTTGACAGTTGAGAACGACATATTCGCGCCCGCCGAAAAAACGATAAAAAGAAGCCGCGAGCTTTTTAAAACTCTCAAAGAATCAAAAACTCTACCTAATGCCAAGCACGTCCCGGCTATGAAAGATTACGACCGAATCGAAAAAATCATCGGTCGCTGGCTCGATGACGCTCAATAATATACGGCAACCTTGCGAAAATAAAAAACTTTTCTGCAAACTTGCATCAGCTTATTTGATAAGCAAATACACAAGCAAAATTTACATTGAAACCATTCCGAAATAGATATTCGTTGAAAGGCGAGCCGCAGCGAAAAAGACGAATTTAAAATTGTCAATCGAACGATTTCTTAACTAATTTCTCTAAATTTATTTGCCCGGTTTGGGAAAAATATCGGCGGGAACGCGTTTCGATTGTCTTTTTTCATAAAACGAATCGTTAAGCATTTGAATCTTCATCGCCCGGTTTTCGACAAACTGCCGGTCAATTTCCGTTTTATAAGATGAAACATTTTTTGTTTTCATTTTTCCTCAATTCATTATGCAGAATATCGTCGTTTGTTTATATCGAAAAGCGGTTGGCTGTTTGCCGTCGAGACACCAATCCGGGCAAACAGCCAACAAACTTTCACGTTTATTTTAAGACTATTGAATTGTCACTCTTACTTCATAAGCCTTGAAATTGATGTCATTGGTGTCATCGGTAATCGTCCGCACAATCGTCGGCTGGCTGAATTGGAAACGCTTGGCGGCGGCGCTGAAAATATAAGTGTCGCCTGCCGGAACGTCCGTGAATTGAAAATAGCCGTCCGCGTTTGATAAAGCCGTGCGCGACTTGCCGTCTGCGCCCAGCAAGGTTAGCTGCACATTTTTAACGCCGCTTCCTTTGTTCGTCGTGACGCGCCCGCCGACCGTCACCTCTCCTGCCGTCGGCGTGAAGACTTGCGCTTCAAACGCGCCGATGTCAACCGTCGCGGTATTGTTGCCGTCGCCGTCAAAGGTTCGCGCAAATCCGCGCTGGTCGCTTCCCAGAGCAGCATTATTAAACGGGTCGACCGCCAAAGCATTACTTCCTTTATCAATCGCCTGGCTTCCCGCCAGCAATCGGTGAGTGTGCGTCGCGCCGCCGTTGTTGCCGAGAACGTCGAGCATCGGGTTTGAGCCGTCCGGTAAATCCGACGCGACGTAGCCGGTGCTGGTGCCGCGCGAGCGAACCAGATTAAAGCCCTGCGACGCGATTGCGCCGTCAACATCATTATTAGCGACGCTCGCGGTATTGTCGGCAATTATCGTATTACCGATATTTGTCAATCCCGCCGGAAAACCGGAGATGAAAGAGACTATTCCGCCGCCCAATCCGGCTGAGGCTGTATTATTAGCAACGGTTACATTGCGTAATTTTGTCGTGCCGGCGTTATATGTGATTATGCCGCCGCCGCCACATTCGCAGCCCGACGAGTTGCCCGAAACGGTTGAGTTCGAGATGTTAACCGTGGCTTTCTCATTAACTAATCCGCCGCCGCCCCTGAAATTATTAAATACGAAACCGCCGCCCGCCGAATTGCCGCTGACGGTCGTGCCGGTAATACGATGTGTTGCAATGTTGCTGTAATAGATACCGCCGCCGCCTAATGTCGCTGTGTTACCCGAAATGACGCTGTTGGTAATTGTCGAACCGCCAGAGCTGTATATTACTACTCCGCCGCCATAACCGCTTGCGCCGGCGTGATTGTTGGTAATACTGACATTGGTTATGGTTAATGCAGTATTCCCGCCAGTATTAATTCCTCCACCCGAAAAACCAGTGGAAGCGTTATTCGTAATCGAGCCGCCGGTTATATTCAGTGTTCCGCTAAAAACTGCAAAACCACCGCCGCCGAAGTATGCCGTATTACCGGAAACGGTTACATTCGTTAAGCTAATAATGCTGCCGGTATCACCTTTAATGCCGGCACCGTTATCCTGTGATGAATTATCAATAATCGAACCATTGTTTATCGTCAAATGATTGCCTGCTCCGGTAGTGTAAATGCCGCCGCCCGCTCCGGGCGACACGGTATTAGCTTGAATGACCATATTGTTGAGCGTTAAATTTCCACCGAAATTTTGGATTGCTCCGCCGCTGGCACCGCTTGTAACATTGCCGCCGGTAATACGAAAGCCCGTCATTACAACAACCGTGCCTGCTGTCGGCATATCGAAAACGCGATTTGCGCCGCCTCCGCTAACCGATACATTTGCCACCGCGAGCGCGTCAATCGTTATATTGGACGAGATGCTGAGTTCACCGAGCGCCGGTGTCAGCGTGATTGTTTGCCCGCTCAATCCGGCGTCAAAGTTTATCGTGTCTGCTCCTGCGACTCCGTTTGCCGTGTTGATAGCCTGACGCAGGCTGCAAGTGCCGCCGACCATGGCGCACGCGCCTAGCGGGTCACCGCCGTCAGTTTTGATTGTTACTACATAAGTGGCGGCAAATGTGTTTTGCGCCGCTGCGAAACAAATTATCAAGCCGAGCGCGGCAACCAGCAATCGAATGTGAACTAATGTCGAAGAAAATGTATCGAGTGTTTTGAAAATGTATGGCATAAAAATGTCTCCTTTATCTAAATTTGTAAATAAAAATCGTTCCCGACTGCTTAAAACTCGAAGCCGTCGGGTCAGGGTTATCGAGTCAAACTGCCGACAAAATTGATGTCGTCGGTGTCGTCGGTAATCGCTCGCGCCTGGGCGGGTTGGCTGAATTGGTAGCGTTTGGCGACTGCGCTGAAAATGTAAGTTTCGCCCGCCGGAACGTCAGTGAATAAAAAGCGACCGTTCTTTGTCGATAGGACGGTTTGCGTCTCGCCGCTCGAACTCGTCATTGTCACGCGCACGTTAAGAATTCCGCGTCCTTCGGTGGTCAATACTCGTCCGCCAATGGAAACGTTTGCCGCCGTCGGTCCGGTAATCGTTACAACGCCGTTCACCTTATCGAGCGGCAACAAGACTGCCGCGTCATTCGAGGCATTGACGCCTGTCAACGTCAAAGGCGTCGTCGAGCCTGCGACCGCATTCGCCGCCACTTGGAATGTCACCTTGAGCAATATCTGATTGCTGCCAAACCCAATCTCCCCGATGCCGGAATTGCTGCTTCCCGGCTTATCGTTCGGGAAGCCGCCGACCGAGCAGTTGACTTGTCCGACGACTCCCACATTGCAGTCGCGCAAGAGCGAACCGGCTGTTCCGTTGCTCACCACCGGAGCCGACAGCGGCGCTTGATAGTTCAAGACAAAGGCGTATTCAGACTCGTCGCCGTTCGGGTCAACCCGAATATTGACCGTCATGGTCGAACCGGCAGAAGCGGTTGCGCTTTCGACGCGCAACTGACGGAGCGAGCCGTCCGGCGCGGCAACCTCGACGGCTTTCGCGCTTGCCTGCTCGCCGATATTCGCCGCTTGTCCCGGACATCCGGCAGTCGGACCGCCCGCCAATTGCGGAGCGTCGGAATTATTGACATAACGTCTGACCTGGACGACATCGTTCGACTGAATCAAGCCGTCGCCTTTTGTATTGAAAGGAGCGGAATCGGCGCGTTGAAATTCGTTACTCGATGTATCGATGGAGTTACAGTTGGTCAAAAAGCTCCGCACCATCACTACATCGTTTGACTGAATCGAGCCGTTGCCGTTTGGTCGTGACGCAACATCCGATTCGTATGACAAAGCATTCGGCGCGGTGGGCGTGAAATTCCAGAAGCCGGAAGTTGCTGTAAACGGAGAATTGTTTAACTCATTTCCGGCGGCGGCTTGACCGATTGTGGCGTCGAGCGCAAACTGCCCGCCCGCCGTTTTTGAAGCGCCGCCGCCCGCAACTACGGATTGTTCGAGCGAAAATTGACCGCCCGCGGCGATTTGCGGTTTGACGGTGTTGACGAACATCGTCATCAAGATAAACAGAGTTGCTAAAGATAAAAGTTGTCGGTTTTTCATTTTATTTGTCCTCCTTGCAGACATCGGCTTGCGCGTTTTGTGAACAGACGATTTTTCTCAAGCCTTCAATCAAGACTTGTTGTTGTTCGAGTTGTTTTTGTATTCGGGTGTTTTGGTCGGTTAAGGCAGTAAAGGCGGCTGCATTTTCGCGGGCGTCTTTTTGAAGCGCATTACCCGGCAGGCAAGTTGAAACTCGATTTTGTCCGTTGCGGCAGAGAGGCGTTATGCCGCCCACGCCTAAATTGCCGATAACCAGCGGACCGGAAGCCAAAACCGTATCGCTGCCGTTGCCGCGACCGAGAACAATCGTATTGCTGTCTGAGACGCCCGCGCCCGCGCCGATGGCGGTGGCATAAGTCAAATCGGGATAGATAAGCGTATTATTGCCGATGAGCGTGTTGTTGCTGCCCGTCGTGTTGCCCGCGCCCGCGCCGTTTCCGACAAAGACATTATTGCCGCCGGTCGTGTTGTCAAAACCCGTGCCGTTGCCAATGAATGTATTGTTTTGTCCGGTGGTATTTTTGAATCCGGCGGCTTGTCCGAAAAACGAATTGTTAATCGCCGTTGTGTTCGCCGCGCCCGCGTTCGAGCCGAAAAACGAATTGTAGCTTCCCGTCGAGTTTGCTGTTCCGGCTTTGTTCCCGAAAAAAGCATTTGAAGTCGCGGTCGTATTCGCCGCCCCTGCATTGTCGCCGAAGAAAGAATTCAAGTCGCCGATTGTGTTCGCAGTTCCGGCGTAGCTGCCGAAGAACGAGTTGCTCTTGCCGGTTGTGTTGGCAAAGCCCGCGCTGTCGCCGAAGAAGGAATTCTGCTTGCCCGTTGTGTTGTTATATCCGGCGCTGTCACCGAAAAAATCGTTTTGCTGTCCGGTATTTTTTTCGCCCGCGTTGTGTCCGAAGAAAGCGTTGAAACTGCCGGTGTTTTGATTTCCCGCGTTGTTGCCGAAAAAGGAATTGCTGTTGCCGGTGTTGCCGGTTCCCGCGCCGACTCCGACAGAGACGTTATTCGTCCCGCCGACGCTCAACACGCGATTGCCGCCGATGCCGTAGCCGGTCGTGCTGTTGACGGCGAGCGCGGAGAATGAGCTGCCCGTTGTGCCGCTGCCGGAGATGTTAAAGCTGGCATTCGCCTGTAATGCGAGGCTGTTTTGAATGTAACTTCCGCTGCCGCCCGGCGATTGATTAAGTCTCGGGTCGGTCGTCAGAACGTATTGGCTCGAATCGATGCCGCCGAGCTGAATTGAATCAGTCGCCGTATTTGCTGTGTTTGCCGTCTCCGCCGTGCCGGAGTTCAGCGATTTGATAGCATACGGCGCAGAGGTGATTCTCTGACGCGGCGCGAGCGCGACATAATTATTATTCCCGGTTGGCGCGACGCTGATTTGTAAATACTTATCGCCGCCGTCAAAGGCGTTGCCGAAATCCAGATTGACGGTGAAAATTCCGTTCGCCACCGCGACATTTGAAACCGCTTGAAGGCTCTGACAAACACCGCCGCTCACCTGCGTGCAAAGCGCGAACTGCATATTATAGCTGCCGTTTGCCGCCACGGAATTGTCAGAAAGTTTGCCTTGATAAGTGAACGAAGTCGTTTGCGCGTTCGCCATTGTGCTGAAACACGCCGCCGCGCACAGCAGAAGTAAAATTGAAAAGATGTTTTGTAGTTTGTTCATTTTATTATTCCTCATTTTGTTTTTTCCTTTTTGCCGCTCGTCCGGCGCAGCGATTGATAAAATTTTGTTTGGCGCGAGTTGCATCGTTGCCGGAATTTTCCGGTGCGTTCTCGCTTTCACAAATAGAAATTTAGAGGAAGGACAAATGCTTGCCATCACCCGTTCGGGTAAGTTGTTTCGGGTAGTAAAAATTCGCTGTCGATTAAGAATTACCACGGTGAAAATATTTTTTCGGATTTTTTGGTTTGGTCTGCAAGGTTGGAAAATTCTTATAAAATCTGTTTTACTCTACCCATTGAGAGACAAAAGAGGCGAAACTTTCGATCTCGCTCAAACAAATTCGGCGTGTGAATTTATTGTTAAGAAAGCCGATAATCTGCCGCGTCCGTTTGGTCTGGTTGAAGAACGGCGGCATTTTTGCGGTGAACGGCTAAAAATTATGGAGCAAAGTTTTTAACTTTGCGTTCGGGCAATTAAAGTTATAATGCACGCGACGAAATTCTTTCCTGCAATCGGTTATTGTCAATGGCAAAGGAGCAAAAGACAATTTTTTCTCCCGCAATCGCGTTCGCGTTTGTCCGCCTTTTTTGCGTTTGGCTGGTATTAATTTCCTCGTTCGGCAATTCAGCCGCCGAACGCCTGCCGATTAAGATTTACACTTCCGCCGATGGCTTGGGCAGCAGCTTCGTTTCCAGCGTGATGCGCGATTCGCGTGGTTTTTTGTGGTTTTCGACGCGCGACGGTCTTTCGCGTTTTGATGGACAGCGTTTTGTTACTTATCAAGTCGGCGCGAAGGAATCGCCGCCCGGTATCGAACAAATTCTCGAAACGCGCGACGGGATTTATTGGATTACGACGACCGGCGGGCTTTATCGCTACGACCCGAAAAAAATCGTCGAGAATCCGGCGCCGACCGGCGACCGACCGACGCTCGATGCCCAATTCATCAGCGAGTCGCGCGGTTTTCTTTTCGAGGATTCAGCCGGAAATTTGTGGGTTGGCGGCGATTCGCTTTACCGCGTAACTGAATCAAACGGAAAGTTCACCCTGCAAAAAATCGAATTGGAATTGCCGCCCGATATAACCGCTCAATTCGACATCTCGAATATCATCGAAAGCCGGGACAAAAGTTTGTGGATAGTAACGGATTGGGGATTGCTGCGCCTTTTGCCCGACAAACGCGAAATTTTTTACCGGATGGAGAATGTCCGCACCGACGGCGCAAGCTCTGTTCTGGAAGACCGCGCGGGCAGAATCTGGCTGGCGCATCTTTCGCAAATTTATGTAATTAAACCGGAAACGCTCGACGAAGTTTCCGGTTCGGGCGCGTTAACAATTCGCCGATTGGAAGATGCAATCGAGAAGCAGACAAAAAACGAAGTCGTTTTGCCGGAAAAATCCGGCGAAGTTTTCAGATACGCCGACCTCGAAGCGTTCACCGGAAGCGGCAGCCCGAAGTTTTTATACCAAACGTCGGACGAACACATTTGGATTTCCGCCGGAAACGGCGCGATGGAGTTTGACGGGCGTAGATTTACGCTGCACACAAACGAGCAGGGTTTTTTGAAAGGCGGCGGGCGAATGGTCGAAGATGCGAATGGCAACCTCTGGTTCGGTTGGGCGACCGGCGCGATGCGTCTCGACCGCGACGGATTGTCGACATTTACGCCGACCGACGGATTAAAAAACCCGGCGATTTTAGCCATCGGAGAAACTTCAGACGGCAAATTTTATATTGGCGACAACGATTTTTCCATTAGTCGTTTGGACACGGGCGTTTTTCAAAGCGCGCGCCCGCAACTGCCGCCGAATTCGCGGGCGTCGTGGACTTCAAACCCGATTTTCCAGGACAGCGCGGGCGAATGGTGGTTTTTGACAACCGAAAAATTATACCGCTTTGCCGCGACCGACAATTTAGACGCGCTTGCCGGACAGCGACCGCTTGCCGTCTACGGGACAAACGTCGGTTTCAAAAGCGATGTGATGTTTCATATTTTTGAAGACTCGCGCAAAGATTTGTGGATTAGCAATCGCGCTCCCGATTCGGCGAGTTACGGTTTTGCTCGTTGGAATCGGGCGTCGGAAAAGTTTTATTTTTTTTCGGAAGCCGACGGTTTTCCCCCGAACAAATCGGTCTCGGCATTTGCCGAAGACGCATCGGGCAACATCTGGGTTGGCTTTTACGAAGGCGGTTTGGCGCGTTTTGCCGGTAATCGCTTTACCGAATTTTCCGCCGCGCCGGAAACCGGCGGTGTCGTTACTGCTTTGCATTTCGATAAACAGGGAAGATTATGGATGACATCGAGCTTGAGCGGTTTGAGTCGCGTCGAAATTTCCGGCGCGGAACAAATATCTTTCACAAATTACACGACCGAAAACGGTTTGGCGAGCAATAACGTCCGCTCGCTTGTGGAAGACGATTTCGGGCAAATTTACGTCGGCACGGCGCGAGGCGTTAATCGTCTCACCACGGAAACGGGGCGCGTCAAACATTATTCGGTCAACGACGGTTTGGCGGGAGATTTCGTCAACGTCGCGTTTCGGGCAAAAGACGGCGCATTATGGTTCGGAACGCCGAACGGCGTTTCGCGGCTCGTGCCGAAAAAGGAAAATCAAACAATCGCGCCGTCCGTTTGGTTGAGCGGACTTCGCATCGCGGGTGAAAGTCAAACGGTTTCGGAACTCGGAAGCGCGATTATTGAAAATCTCGAACTCGCGCCCGGTCAAAACAATTTGCAGATTGATTTTTTCGGCATCGATTTTAATCCGAACGAATCTCTGCGCTATCAATTTATGCTCGAAGGCGCGGATAAAGATTGGAGCCAGCCGACCGAGCAGCGAACGGTTAATTTTTCAAATCTCTCGGCGGGCGATTATCGTTTTTTGGTGCGTGCCGTTAATGCCGACGGCGTTCACACGCCACAGCCTGCCGCCGTTGCTTTCAAACTTCTTCCACCGATTTATGAGCGTTGGTGGTTTATCGCGCTTGCCACGCTCGCGCTCGCCGGTTTTATTTTCGCGCTCGACCGTTTTCGCGTGAAGAAAACTCGTCAAGTCGAAACCGCGCTCGTCAAATCCAAAGAAAGCGAAACCCGTTTCCGCACTTTGGCGGAAACGGCTTCGGACGCGATTATTACGATTGACGCCGACAGCAATATCGTTTTCATCAACGAAGCGGTCGAGAAAATTTTCGGTTACGCGGCTTCGGAATTGATTGGCGAAAAATTGACGATGCTGATGCCCGAAGATTTACGCCCGCGCCACGACGCGGGTTTAGACCATTACACGACAACCAATCGCAAGAGAATTTCCTGGACGGGCGTAGAGCTTCGCGGACGGCACAAAACGGGCGCGGAAATTCCGCTCGAATTGTCGTTCGGCGAATTCGAGTTAAACGGCAAACGCTATTTTACGGGCGTCGCCCGCGACGTTTCCGAAAGAAAGCGAGCCGAAGAAGCATTGCAAAAATCGCGTGAAGAACGCATTGCCGAATTGCAGCGCGTCAGAACCAGAATTGCGACGGATTTGCACGACGACATCGGTTCGAGCCTGACGCAAATCGCCGTTCTGACGGAAGTCGCCCGCAATCACGCGCAGCTCGAAACCGTTCACACGCCGCTCGAAAGAATTACTTCGGTTTCCAACGAACTGGTCGAAGCAATGTCGGATATTGTCTGGGCAATCAATCCGCGCAAAGATCATCTGAGCGATTTAACCTTGCGGATGCGGCGTTTTGCGAGCGAGATTTTAACCGACCGCGAGATTGATTTTGAATTCACTACGCCCGACCAGACGCCGGACGCGCCGCTCGGGGCGAATCTGCGGCGAGAGATTTTTCTGATTTTCAAGGAATCGGTTAATAATTTGGTCAAACATTCGGAGGCGACCGAAGCGGCGATTGATTTTCTGCTCGAAGAGGATTTTTTGACTTTGCGTTTGAAAGATAACGGACGAGGTTTTAATCCGGCGAGCGACGGCGAAAACGGAAGCTTCGACTGGGAAAAAGCGGCGGGCGGCAACGGACTTTTGAGTATGAGACGCCGCGCCGCAGAACTCGGCGGCGAATACCGCATCGAATCGGAAATCGGCAAAGGCACGACCGTTACGCTTCGCATTCCGCTTGAGAAAAATTCGACTGATGCCGGATAAAGTTTTACCCGAACGGGTAGTTACGCGCCTTTCAAAAAACATTAAACTGTTTTCGGTAGAAAGTAGAAAAAGGAAAAAGCCAAATGATAAATAATGCAGCCAGCGTAATCGCAGAAACCGCCGAGCCGATAAAAACGGCAATCGTCGAAGACCAGCGCGAGATACGCGAAGGCTTGGCGTCTTTGCTGAATTTTACCGACGGTTTTAAATGTATCGGCAGCTATCGCTCGATGGAAGAAGCCTTGCATCGCATTCCGCACAATTTGCCGGACGTGGTTTTATCCGACATCGGACTGCCGGGAATGAGCGGCATCGAAGGCATCAAAATTCTGAAAGAGCGTTTTCCGCAGTTGACGATTTTGATGTTATCGGTCTACGAAGACGACGAGCGAATCTTTGACGCGATTTGCGCGGGCGCGTGCGGCTACCTTTTGAAAAGAACGCCGCCGACCAAACTGCTGGAAAACATCAGAGATGCCGTCGCGGGCGGCTCGCCGATGTCGCCGGAAGTCGCTTCGCGCGTCTTAAAGCTTTTCCGTGAAATTCGTCCGCCTGAAACGGTCGAATACGATTTGACGCCGCACGAGCTGCGGCTTTTGAAGTTGTTGGGCGAAGGTCATAACTACAACACCGCCGCCAAGCAAACAAAAAACAGCGTCAATACCGTGAAGTTTTATATCAAGCGAATTTACGAAAAATTGCAGGTTCATTCAAAAAGCGAAGCCGTCGCCAAGGCGCTACGTGAAGGAATTATCGAGTGAGCGGCGATTGATAAACAGAAAGGAAAACCGGCAAATTAAAAACTTGCCGGTTTTCCTTTTAGGTAATAAAAATCTACCCGAACGGGTGGTGTGAGGGCGAATGGAAAAGAGTAAATTTATCAATATCGAGAGCGACAATAGCTTAACGCTCCAAATAAAATTTTGAATTAGCAGTAAACAGATTTTTGATTTTTACCAACAGATTTTCCAGCTATTTTCCAATCTAATATCCGCCGATTACCCGTTCTGAAGCGTGCCGCCGCGAGTTTCCAAGCTGACTCGCGGCGGCATCTCGCCTTTCAAGCCCTTCTTGTTAATCAAAAATAATTAACCCAAGTTGCCGGTTATTAAATTAAGAGAATGAACCGCAGAGGACGCGGAGGACGCAGAGGAAAGATACAAAAAAATTGGTTGGATTTATTTTTTATTTTAATTTTCAACCGCAGTTTTTCAGTGGAAATCAGGCTGAAGCTTTAAAGAAAATCCTCCGCGTCCTCTGCGGTAAAAATATAACCGGCAACTTGGGTTAATTATGTGAATCAAGAGTAGAGAACAAACGGGCTGAATCAGCCGCAATGATTGGAAATTGAATTTCCAGAGCACCGTCATTATTCGTTGTTCACTATTAACTATTCGTTATTTATCGAAAGTTCTCTGACAAAACAGCGAATAATTAATAGCGAAGAGTTAAGAGTTTGGCTCGTCAACCTCTACTCTTGATTCACGTAATTGTTGAAAACGGCTAATTTTCCGTATTTCTCGTCTTATATACCTGCACCGCTTCCGCCGCGCCCGCGTGCATAATTTCCGGTTTGTGATAACGCCAGTGTTTTTCAAATTCTTCGTCCGACATCTCCGGTTTCGTCTGGCGTTCTTTGCCCTTTAAAAAACTTTCGCACCAATCGCGCATTTCCGAATTTTGATTCAACGCGGTTCGCGCTCCGTGCATCAAATTGTCTCGTTCCATTTTATTTGTCCTTTATGGTAGATTTTAATTTCAAAACATTTTCGCTGAAAGAGCGTAAATACAATAATTTAAATTCGCTCCGGGAGTCATTCGTGAAAAAAAGTTTTTTGTCCTTATTTTTAATTTTATCAATTCTTTCCACTTTCAATTTAGCGCAAACAAAAAACGGTTCGCAAGCCGCGCCGAACAATACGACGGCGGTAAAGCCTGCCGTTAAGCAGCAAGGCATCGAAGTTCCGTTTGTCACTAAAACTCTGGCGAACGGTTTGGAAGTCATCGTGCTGCCCGACGCTTCCGTGCCGATTGTGACGGTCGAGTTGGACGTTCGCAACGGTTCTTTTACCGAATCGCCGGAACTAAACGGTTTGTCGCATCTCTACGAGCATATGTTTTTCAAGCCGAATAAATCCGCATTGATTTATCGGTGCGAGCTTGCTCAAAAATTTAATAATTCCGCCGTTTATGAACGCGAAAACTGCGCGGAAACCGTAAAGCTGAAGAGCCAAATCGGAAACGTTAATTATTTGGGCGACATCGGGCAGCTCGGCATTAATTATAACGGTCAGACGCAGGAAGAAGTCGTTAATTATTATTTTACGACGACGAGTCCGAATCTTTTGCCTGCGATTCGCGTGATAAACGACGCGGTGCGTTACCCGACCTTTGACGAAGACGAATTTACCAAAGAAAAACAAGTCGTCAACGGCGAGATTGACCGCAATTTCGGCAATCCGTTTTATTATTTAGACCGCGCTCTGAAGGATAAACTTTATTACAAATACCCGACGCGCAAAAATCCGCTCGGCACGCGCGAAACGGTTTTGGGCGCGACGACCGATAAAATGCGCTTGATTCAGTCGCGTTATTACGTCCCGAACAATTCCGCATTGGTCGTTACGGGCGATGTCAAACCGGAAGAAGTTTTCAAAGCTGCCGAGCAGTTTTTCGGCAGTTGGGAACGGCGAAAGGTTGAACCGTTCAAGGAATTTCCGCTCGTCGAGCATCCGCCTTTGACGAAAAGCGAAGGCGAAGTTGTCGAGCAGCCCGTCCAAAATGTGCTGATTCAAATCGGCTGGCAAGGTCCTTCTATCGGGAAAGACGACGCTTCGACTTATGCGGCAGACGTTTTTTCGTTTATTTTGACGCAGCCGAATTCGCACTTTCAACGCAGTTTGGTCGATTCGGGTTTGGTCGTCGGCGCGGATATTACATATTACACGCAACGCAACGTCGGACCGATTACGGTAACTTTGGTAACGACGCCCGATAAAGCAAAAGCCGCGCTGAGAGCTGCTTACGCGGAAATCGCGCAGTTTGATAAGCCGGATTATTTTACCGACGAAGAATTAGAAAACGCGAAAACTCTGGTCGAATCAAGAGATTTGTTCAGCCGCGAGCAGCCCAGTACTTACGCGCACACGCTCGGTTTCTGGTGGTCTTCGACCGGCATCAATTATTATCGCGGATATTATAAAAATCTGCGGCTCATCACCAGAAACGAGACCAATAAATACGTGCGAACTTATATTCAAAACAAACCGCACGTCGGTATCGCGCTGATTTCGTCGGACGCGCAAGCTAAAGCAAAAATAACGCAGGAAGATTTGATTGGAAAATAGTCGGGAGCGCAGGCATCCTGCCTGCAATGAACGCGCAAACGTTCAAAAATGGTTTAGATTTTTAATTACGAATACTTTCGTGCTGTCGCGCGATTGCAGGCAAGATGCCTGCGTTCCCAGTGTTTAAATAAATTTATGAAAGTAGTCAGTCGTCAGTCGTCAGTCGTCAGTAAATTTCTTTTATTGACGTTCATTAGTATATCGTTTGTTTCCCAAAACTTTGCTCAGGCGGGCAAAATAAATATCGCCGAGCAAGCCGCGCTCGTGACGGAGTTTGATGTCAACGGGCTGAAAGTTTTGGTCAAACGACGGCAGAGCGCGCCGACTGTTGCCGCCGGTCTTTTTATACGCGGCGGAGCGCAAAACATCACCGACAAAAATGCCGGAATCGAAAATTTTATGCTCAACGCGGCAACCGAGGGCAGCAAGAAGTTTCCGCGTGAGGCTTTGCGCCGCGAACTTGCGCGAACCGGAAGCAGTCTCGGCTCTAGCGTCAGTAACGATTACAGCGTTTTGAGTATGATTTCGACGCGCCAGAATTTCGACCGTTCGTGGGATATTTTTACAGACATTGCGTTGAATCCGGCTTTTGCGGCGGAAGACCTCGAACTGACGCGCCAGAAAATTTTGACTTCTTTGAGAGATGACGAAGACAGTCCAGACGGTTTTTTGCAGGTTTTACAAGACCGCGTGATTTACGCCAAACATCCGTATTCAAACGACGTGCGCGGTACGCTCGAAACAATCAGCCGCTTTTCCGCCGCAGACCTTCGGGCGTATCATCAAAAAGTTTTACAAACCTCGCAGCTTCTGCTCGTAGTTGTCGGCGATTTGGACGCGAAGGATTTGCAAAAGCGCCTTACCGACTCGTTCGGCAAACTGCCGCGCGGCGATTACAAATCGCAGCCTTTACCGGCTTTGAATTTTGCCGAACCGACGCTCGACATAACTTCCCGAACAACGCTGCCGACCAATTATATTCAAGGCGTTTTCAGCGCGCCTTCGCTCAATAACCCCGACTATTACGCGATGCGCGTGGCGACGGCGCTGCTCCGTGACCGCGTGTTTGAAGAAGTTCGCGTCAAACGCAATTTGTCTTATGCGCCGTCTGCCGATTTAGGTTCGCTCGCATCGAACACGGCGAACATTTATGTCACCGCCGTTGACGCAAATCAGGCAACCAGCGTGATGCTCAATGAAATAGGCAATTTGAAACAGCAAACGGTCAGCCCGGAAGAAATCTCCGGCGTAACCGGACAATTTTTGACGACTTATTACCTCGGACAGGAAACCAACGTCGCGCAAGCCGGTGAACTCGCGCGTTATGAACTGACGGGCGGCGGTTGGCGCAATTCGTTTGAATTTTTGAACAAAGTCCGCGAAGTAAAACCGGCAGACGTTCAAAGCGTCGCGCAAAAGTATATGAAAAATCTACGCTTCATCGTGCTTGGCAATCCGACGGCGATTAACCGGCAAATCTTTTTGCAGAAATAAATTTTTTTCTTTATCAATAAATCGAAAGGTCAGAACGGATTTTGTGCCGTTCTGACCTTTTGGTTTTTGCCGAACTTTATTTACCGCTGTCTTTGACAGGAGGCTTAATCCTTTCGGGTTTGTCCTTCGCCGGCGGCTCGACTTTTCTTTCCTGCTTCGGCGGCGACTGTTCGCGTTGCGGCGGTTTCGCCTCACGCGGCTGTTCGCGTTGTTTTGAAGGCTGTTCGGAAGGCTGCGGCGACTCGGACGGCGGCGATATTTGGCGACGCTCTTTGCGTTCGACTCGTTCCGGTTGCTGTTCCGGCGGCGGCGGCGCGTAAATCGGGGGCGACATTTCCTTTACCCGGCTGCGCGGTTTGGAAACCTGATTGTCTTCGTTTTCAGTATTTGGTTTTCCGCTTCCCGAACGAATCGGAGAACCGTCTTGCAAAGTTTCTCTCGGCGAAGATTTTTTCTTTTCCGCATTACCGTCCTCTTGTCTCGGCATCGGACGCGGCTCGCGTTTGATTGCGCCCGTGTCTCGCATTTCAACTTTCCCTTGATTTCCTATCGTTTCGGCGGTCGGCGGAGTTCGCTCAATGGGCGGACGATTTCCGTAAATACGTTCTTTGCGAAGACTTTCATCAACCTGAACGCCGGTTGTTCTTTCGGTTGCGCCGGTTTTGGTTCGCATTCCGATTTGTTCGTTGCGCGGCGTTTCAGCCACAATTTCCCGATTTCCTTTGCCTTTTAAGTTTCCGTATTCGGGAAGCGGCGGCGTCTGGTTTTCAAGCGGCGTTCTTGCGAGAATTTTTTTCGCAATTTCAAGCGGCGCGGGGCGAATGCCTCGCGTGCCTTTGCCAAATTCATCGGCATTGACAGCGACCACGCCGGTCGGCGGAACATCAAGCTCTGAAGGAGGGCGGTCAAAAATGATTCTACGTCTGTCTTTTGCTCTGGTCGGAGGCTGATTTGCAATGACGGTCGTGTTGTTAATAATTGTCGTGTTATAACGACGGCGGTCGACGTAGACCGAGTTATAATTGTAATAACCGTAATCATACGGCAACGGATACCAGCAAATTAGACTTCCCGAATAAGCGACGACGACCAGCGCGGGCTGCCACCAATTTCGCCGTGTGCGATAGCGACCGTAAGGCGTCCAAGCCCAATCGTTATCGACATAAACCCAGCGTCCGTGATGATATGTCGCGTAACCCCAAGGCTCGTCGTTGACCCAAGTCCAGCCGTATGGCGGAATCCAGCGCCAATTGCCGTAACGATAAGGCGACCAATTTGCGTAACTGCTCGTCGCGTTGCGGTAAGGCTTCCAGACGTAACCGTATTTGCGCGTGTGAATCCACTCGCCGTATTCGCTCAAATCTTCCGCGCCGTAGACATCCGCGTCATAGTATTTATCGTAACCTGCATTTTGCAGACGTTTGGCAATAACTGCGTCGCGCTGCAAAGCCCAAGAGTCGAATTCATCAGCGTATTTTGAAGCATCCGAAGTTTCATATTCGCCCGCGTAATTTCCCGCGATTTGAATTTCCGCGCTGCGCCCGTTTCGGAGCGAAAAGCCTGAATTTTCCGTGTAAACACGCGCTTGCCCGCCGTCGATAACAGAGACGCGAATCTGCGAATCTTTTTTATCGCCCGCATTTACGCGATACATTCCCGCCTGCTGCACGGCGACAGTTGTGCGCGGCGCGTCAATCTCGAAAGATTCGCGGTCTTTGTTAAAATTCAACACGCGCAAACTCAAAACGCCTTCGGGCAAACTGACGGCAACGCCTTCGTCGCGCAAAGTCGTGATTTTCAAATAAGCGTTTTCCGACAGACGCAAGTAATTATCGCGGTTAAACTGAATTTCCAGCCGCGCGTCGTCGGTCGAAATTTCGTCGCCCTCGACAATCGGCAAATTCTGCGTGGCGCGTTCCCAATCCTGGTTGCCCGCGTGTTTTACCTTCGCGTCGCCGCGCAAAAAACTGATACGCGCAACCCGCGCCGTAACGTCGGGGGTTTCGTCTTCATCATCGTCAGACGGATTTGCAAAAGCATTTCCCGAACTCAGGACAAACAGGGGCAACAGGAAGAAAATTGCCCAAAGAATTTTTTCGGCTTTTCGCATAAACGGTTTCTCCTTAAATTTTCGATTTTTCTTCGGGAAGAGTAATCCGTTGAATTTCTTCAACTTTTAATTTTGCGCTGCACGCAAGAGTTATTCCGACCGTTTTAGAATCAATAAATAATGTTTTAATGCGGAATTTATTGAGTCGTAAATTTTGCTTGTAAATTTTTTTGGATGTGAATGGCGCAAATCGGTTAAAATAAATACGATTTGGTGCAGAAGTTTTATTCTTCGAGAATTTCAGAAAACGCGCGACCCCGGTTTTGCAACAAAGTTTTTCGATTATAAACTTCTTCCGACCAAAAATTTCTTTTCGAGAGGACTAATAAAAAATGAAAAAAATCGCTATCTTAAATTTTATCGTTTTGACTTTCGCTTCGGCGGCATTCGGACAAACCAACAAAATCGTTGTCAAAGGTGAGAATAAGACTGTTGCTCCGGCAAAAACCACAACCGTCGTTTCGACTAAAACCGCGCCGGGCGAAAAAGGCGTGCGCGACGCTTTCGACCGCCTGGTCGAAGGCATCAAACAATCCGACGCGGAAAAAGTAATGAGCGTTTATCAAAACAGCGACAAAATACTTTTTTTCAACAACAACGGTTCGGCAACTATCGGTTGGGAAACGATGAAGAAAAACCGCGAATCGCTTTACGAAAAAACCAAAAACGTAACTCTGGATATTACAGGCTGGCGCGTCGAAATGCTCGGCAAAGACACGGCTTACGCGACCTGCAAATGGAAGCAAACGCAAGAGTTTAACGACAAGCTCGAAAACGCTTCGGGCAGAATGACGCTGGTTTTTCGTCTCGTCGGCAAGGACTGGAAAATAATTCACCTGCACACTTCGCCCGATAACCCGGACGCGAGTCGTCCGGTTTTTCCGTCTGAAAGAGAAAATCCCTAGCTTAAAATATGCAAAGTTCCAGGACAAAATTTACTGAAAATCAGTGAAGAGTTAATAGCGAATAGTGAATAGTTACGTTCTCAAACTATTCACTATTCGCTATTAACTCTTCACTATAAAACAGAGAAAAGAGCTTCAATCCGCGAGTATTTTAACTACAGCGCATAGCCTTTAATCTTAAATTATGAACAAAATCATTTTCTCAATTATCTTTTCGACTTTTTTGATTGCTTTGACTGCGAGCGATATTTTAGCTTGCAATTGTTTTCAGCCGGAAGATATTTCAATCGAGAAACAAGTCAGAGGCGCTTACACAAAATCATCTTCGGTTTTTGTCGGCGAAGTAGTTGAAGTAATCAAAAAGCCCGATGTTTATTCGGTTATCGTAAAATTCAAAGTTAAAAAGACTTGGAACAAAAATTTTCAAAAGGAAATTACGTTATTAACGGCATCAGAGGACAGCCTTTGCGGTTACGCATTCGAGATTGGGAAAAAGTATTTGGTTTATGCTACCGAAAACAATAACAATTTGATGACAAACATTTGCACCAGAACGGCTTCCGTTACTTCAAATAAAGATATAGCCATTTTGAATAAAATAAAGAAACCGCAAGCTAAGTCTTCTCCAAAATAACTTGCGCGACAGCGTGTTCGGTCGTGTGCGAGAGTGAAAGGTGAATTTGATCTGCGCCGAGATTTTCTAAAATCTTTTGCGCTTCTCCGCAGATTTGTAAACTCGGAACATTATTTTCGCCCGAAATAATTTCGATGTCGTGCCAAGTAATTTTCCCGCGCCAGCCGGTTTTTAACGCTTTCAGAAATGCTTCTTTGGCGGCGAATCGCGCGGCGTAAGATTGCGCCGCCGCCATGCCTTTTGCATCGCAATAAGCACGTTCCTTTTCCGTAAAAACTCTCTCGACAAAACGCGGCGTTCTCGAAATCGTCTCGCGGATGCGATAAACTTCTACAATGTCTATTCCGATGGAAACAATCACAGATTCAATTCAAAATTCAAAATTCAAAATTCAAAATTCGGAAACCGAAAACGAAATTTTAGCAGAAAAAGGTTTTTACTGGCGTGAAAAGGACGGCGTAAAAGTTCTGGTTTCCCGCGCATTGGAAGAAGCCGGATTTGTCAACGGTTTTTCGACACGGCTCGGCGGCGTGAGCGATTTTCCGAAAGATTCGTTAAATCTTGCAGGCTACGACGAAGATTCAGCCGAAAATATAGAGGAGAATCGCAGACGTTTTTTGCAAATGTTTGACGGAGATTTTCGGCTTGCTTCGTGCTGGCAAATTCACAGCGCGGAAGTGCGTGTCGTCGAAAATTCGGAAGATGCGAAAGACGGGAATTATAAAATGGACGCGCTCGTTTCAAACGTTCCGCGTGTTTTGCTCGGCGTGAAAACCGCCGATTGCGTTCCTGTTTTGCTTGGCGATTTGAAAACAAAAGCGTTTGCCGCAGTTCACGCCGGTTGGCGGGGAACGGTAAATTCGATTGTCAAAAACGCGATTCAAAAGATGAGCGAAAATTACGGAACAAACGCAAAAGATTTGATTTGCGCGATTGGAGCGGCGGCGTGCGGGCGAAATTATGAAGTCGGTCAAGACGTGATTGACGCTTTTGCGGAAAAGTTTTCCACCTGTGGAAAACTTTTTACGCCGACGCGCGAAGGACACGCGCTAATTGATTTACCGCTCGCAAACAAAGAACAACTATTGAGCGTTGGCGTTTTGCCGGAAAACATTTTCACCGCGCCGCTCTGCACGATGGAAAGAACCGATTTGTTTTTTTCATACCGCCTCGAAAAAAAACTTTACGGCAAAACCGGACGCTTAATATCGGTGATTGGGTTACAGGAGAATAGCCGCAAAAAAGCGCAAAAAAATACTCAAAAAATATAATTTAATTTTGTGCTTTTTGCGCTTTTTGCGGCTATTTCTTTCTTGTTTATCTAACTTTTGCAGTCAAAGTAATTTCCTTATTTTTCGGCGGATAACAAACCTGTTCGGTGCAAGCCTGATAACGCACGACCGCGTTGACCTTTATCGTATCTCCTTTAAAATTCGCGGGAACGGCAACATTAAAACTAAACACGGCGCGATTTTCATAAACGTTCAGCGTGTCGTCGGAAAACTCGAATTTGCGGTTTGTGCCGCGCGGATACATCACAGTTCCGACTTTTGCGCCCGCCGCGCTCAAATTTACGACCGTCGGAATTGCAAATTCGGTATTCGGACGACTTGAATTAACGTGCAAACCGCTCGGAATACTCATTACGATAGTTCCTTTGGTCGCGCCGCCGCGCTTGACCGCGCCGATTGAACCGCTGAAAGTTTGAGCGTTTGTTTCAAATAAATTTCCCGCCGAAAATACAAATCCCAAAGATAAAATTGCGCTGAATAATAATTTTTTCATAAGTTTTTTCCTTTTAAGTAAAAAATTTTCGCCGCAAAATGCTTTTATTTGACGACAAAACTTTCCAGCATTTCGGTTATTCGATTTGCATAATTTTCTTGATAAGCGTCTAAAACCGAAATCTGTAACTGATAAATTTTATGACGTTTCGGGCTTTCGATAATTTTATAAAATTTTTTTACGGCAATACCTTTTTCAACCTTTTCGCCTTCAATCAAGCAAATTTTTTGTTCTTCGGAAGCATTTTCTAAAAACTTTTCCGATAAAATTTTTACGCCCGTTTTTTTTATATTTTCAATCGCAGTTTCAAATCTTGAATCGGAAGTTGCGACCAAATTTGCCCACGCTTGCCGAAATTCGTCGGCGTCGTTTTTGCCAAATTCCTTTGTATAAGCCTCGAATGCAAATTCAGATTCTTCATAAACCGGACTGAGAAAGCCTTCGGGTTTCACAAGTCGAAAATCCTCTTTATCGATGATTTCCTTTTCAAATGCGCTCGCCGCGTTTTTTTTGATTTTCGTCGAAACGAAAACCATCAAGGCGACCAGCAGAACTCCGACGATGAGAATTTCCATATTTTCAATTTGAAATCTGCGCCAGATTCGGCGCGTCCTTCGCCGCAAGCTGCCCGCAGGCGGCGTAAATATCGCGCCCGCGCGGACGGCGCACGAATGCCGAAACGCCTTTGCTTTCTAATAAATCTCGAAACCGTTCGGTTTGTTCCCGAGACGGCGGTTTATATTCAAGCGGTTCGGCGGAATTATGCGGAATTAAATTTATTTTCACGCGGTTTAATTCATAACTGTTGAGCAAATTAGCAAGCTGTCCGGCGTGTTCGTCCGAATCATTCACGCCGCCGAGCAGAACGTATTCAAACGTAAATCGCTCGCCGCGCCTGAGCGATTTTTCAAATTCCTTTGCCGCCGTAAGCAGTTCTTCGATTTTCCAACGCTTATTAATCGGCATCAATTTGTTGCGAAGTTCATCGTTTGGCGCGGACAGCGAAATGGCTAAATGCGGACGTTTTTCGAGTTTGGCAAATTCGTAAATTTTCGGCACGATTCCGGCGGTCGAAACCGTTACTCGATTCGGCACGATGAAAAGTCCGTCTTCGTTTGCCATAATCTCTAACGCCTTCGTCAAATTTTCAAAATTCAAAAAAGGCTCGCCCGCGCCCATTGCCACTAAATTCGTGCCGTGCGGAGTATCCGCGCCGATTCCATAAACGTCGTTTAAGACAATTATTATCTGCTCGACAATTTCGCCAGCCGTTAGATTTCTCAACAAACCCAATTTTGCCGTAAGACAAAAATCACATTTCAGCGGACAGCCGGATTGGGATGAAAAACAAATCGTGTCGCGGTTTTCGGTCGGAATGAAAACGGTTTCGACCGGAAAATTGTCGTGCGTTTTCATCAAAAAGCGGCGTGTTCCATCTGTCGAAACGTAACGCGATTCGACTTTCAAAACTGAAGATGTCGCCGTTTCATTTAACCTTTCGCGCAAAGACTTCGGTAAATCCGTCATCTCGCCAAAATCACGAACGCGACGCGCGTGCAGATTTTTGAAAATCTGTTTGGCGCGATATTTCGGCTCGCCGATTTCTTGGATAAAATCGACAATCTCGTTCGGTAACAAATCGGTTAAATGAAGTTTCTCGCTCATTGCAGGTTTTATTTTAGCGTATTTGTTGTCGAAAACGCATCGTGCAAAATTTTTATAGCTTTAAGATGCGGCGAAACGCGAAACAATTTGCCTGCGAAAAACTCTGAAAACGCTGCAAGAAATCATAAAATAAAATTTGTAATTTATTTTTATTCGGACGTTTTCCAGGCTTTTTGCGAGTTGTCTTTGTTGTCGAAAATTAAGGTTGTGTTAAACTTTTCAGAAGCAGAAAACTTATGAAAAATAAAGCTATTATCGGTGGCATCGTGGCGTTGGCAATCCTGATTTTGCTTGCGCTGTTTTGCTTTAATCGGATTAACAATTACTTTAAAAATAATGATAATACGGCGACGCAAAATCCGATTCCGCAGGGACAAAAACCGCAGCCGATTGAAAACGTCGAACAGGCGCGAAAAATTTATCTCGCGCTCGGCAACCCGAGCAATGCCACAGAAAACACTTCAAACGCCGACAACTATTTGATGGTCAACACGGCTTACGCGCTTTCTTATAACAACAGTCGCGGCGAAGCAAATTGGGTTGCGTGGCGCATCTCGGAAAACGATTTCGGAGAAGCCGAGCGGCAAAATAATTTTCGTCCCGACCCGAATTTGCCCAAAAATTTTACGCGCGTCACGCCGACCGATTACACGGGAAGCGGTTTCGACAAAGGACATTTGTGTCCGAGCGCCGACCGTTCGACGAGTCCCGATGCCAACAGCCAGACGTTTTATATGACGAATATGATTCCGCAAACGCCCGACCTGAATCGAAATGTCTGGAACGATTTTGAAACTTACTCGCGCGATTTGGTCAAAAAAGGCAAAGTAGATTTATACGTCGTCGCGGGCTGTTACGGCGAAAAAGGGAAATTGAAAAGGAAAATTACCGTGCCGACCAATTGCTGGAAAGTAATCGTCGCGCTGCCGCAGGGCGCGGACTTTTCAGCCGTCAACGAAAACACGCACGTCATCGCCGTCGATATGCCGAACGCGCCGAATCTCGGCAAAGCCGATTGGCGCAAATTTCGCACGACCGTTCGTTCAATCGAACAAAAAACCGGCTACAATTTTCTTTCAAACTTGCCGCAAAATTTGCAGGACAAACTCGAAAACAGAACCGAGAATTAATTTTCTGCATTCATAATTCAAAAATGGCGGAACATATTTTAACGCGCAGGCTAACGCTTGCTTTGCCAATCGGGAAAGTGTTCGATTTTTTCGCTGACGCCGGAAATCTCGAACGCATCACGCCGCCGGAACTTAACTTTCAAATTATCACCGGGCAGCCGATTGATATTAAAAAAGGAAGTTTGATTGATTACAAATTGAAGCTGCGCGGTTTTCCCGTCAAATGGCAAACAATTATTTCCGAATGGAATCCGCCGCATCTGTTTGTTGACGAAGCCTTAAAAAGTCCGTATAAACAATGGATTCACCGCCACACTTTTACAGAGCTTTCGGAAAATAAAACTTTAATCGAAGACGAAGTAAAATACCGCTTGCCGCTGGAACCTTTCGGCGGCGATTTGGCGTATTGGTTTGTTCGGCGCGAACTCGATTATATTTTTGATTTTCGGCAGAAGATAGTAGAGGAAATTTTGCAGCCAAAAACAAAGAAATTTTAACCACAGATAGACACAAATAAACGCAGATAAGACAAAAGAATAAAGCAATTGATTTTATCTTATTGATTTTTCTTAAAAAATCTGTGTTTATCTGTGTCCATCTGTGGTTAACTGCTTTTAAAATTCAATCCAAACCGTCGGCTCGCGGTGATACGAAATCGTAATTTCGGTTTCGGCTTTGAAAAGCGGCGCACGCATTTGCAGAGCGGTTTGCGCTGTCAGACGCGCCAGATGCGGTTCGTTGGCGCGTTGCGAAAGATGCGCTAAAACAATGTGTCGCGCCGCGCCGTCAAAATCGTCGGTCAGCCAATCGGAAACTTCTTCGTTCGATAAATGTCCGGTGCTGGACAAAATTCTTTGTTTCAAATCCCAACTGTAAATCGGACAAGCCTTCAGCATATCGCGGTTATGATTCGATTCGAGAATAATCGCGTCGCAGTTTTGCAGCTTTTGTTTGACGAGCGTCGTAAAATGTCCTAAATCCGTAACGGTTGCAAGCCGGATGCCCGCGTGTTTGGCGACGAAGCCGAAATTATCAGCCGCGTCGTGCGGAACTGAGAAAGGCTCGAAATCTATTTCGCCGATGCGGAAATCAACACTCGATTCAATCTCAACGATTCGATTTTTAATAGCGTCGGCGCGTTTCTGCGGCTCGTTATTGTTTCTGTTGGATTTTTCGCGCAAATACGCTTCCAAAGTTTCGCCCGACATAAAAACCGGACATTTCACGGTGTTCAGCAAAACGCGCAAGCCGCTCGCGTGGTCGCTGTGTTCGTGCGTGATGATAACCGCGTCGAGGTCGCAAACATCAACGCCGACCAGCGCGAGACGACGCAAAATTTCCTTCGCGCTAAGACCTGCGTCAACCAGAATTTTTGTATTTTCGGCGCAGATTAAAATGGCGTTGCCGGTCGAGCCGCTGCCGAGAACCGTGAATTTCATTTTTTTTAAGTAGAAGCCATCTCAAAAATACTTTGCCTTTAACTTTGCATCTTTGCGCCTTTGCGGGAAATAAGGCGGTTTCCCGCAAAGGCGCAAAGATGCAAAGGGAAATCAAAGATATAAAAACATAATTACTATTTTTGAGATAGCTTCTAGCAAGAAGTAAGAAGTAAGAAGCAAGAATTGAAAGCCTCACGTTAAATCTGAAATCTAAAATTCTTACTACCGATTTCTTGCTACTTACTTCTTACTTCCTACTTCTTGTTTTCAACTTTCGAGCGCAGTACTCCGCCAACGGCGCGGGTAACGAGTGAATTCGGTACGAAATTGACAATCTTCGCGCCGAGATAATTCGTCCAACCCGAAACGACTACAGCCTTTCCGCTTTTTACCGCGTTCAGAGCGGTTTCAACTACCGCTTCGGGCGTTTCCATTCCTTTCACTCGAAAGGCTTCGGCATTTGCAACATCGAAAAAATTCGTGTCGGTCGGACCCGGACAAACCGCCGTAACTTTTATATTGAACGGTCGATTTTCTTCTGCAATGGCTTCGCTGAACGAGCGGACAAAGGCTTTGGTTGCGGCGTAAGTCGCCATAAACGGAACAGGCTGAAAACTTGCCGTCGAAGCGACGTTGATAATCGTTCCGCTTTTGCGCTCGCGCATTTTTGCGAGGTAACGATGCGTCAAGGCAACTAAAGATTCCACATTTAGCCGAATCATTTGAAGCTCGTTTTCAAGTTCCAGTTTGGCAAAATCGCCCATCGAGCCGAAACCGGCGTTGTTTATCAGCCAATCGACTTCGAGATTGTGTTTTTCGGTTTCCTCGAAAAGATGCGCGTCGGCTTCAAAATCAATCAAATCAATGGCGACGTAATTAGCCGTGATTTGGTGTTTCTTTTTTAATTCATCACACAAATCAAGTAATTTATCTTCCGAACGGGCAACCAAAACCAGATTGTGTTTTTCTGCGGCGAGTTTTCGGGCAAATGCTTCGCCGATGCCGCCGGACGCGCCTGTGATAAGTGTTGCCTTCATAATTTTTCGTCCGCGATAACTTTATCAAATCGGCGCCGATAAATGAAAAGATAATGTGTTTATTTAAAATATAATAATTTTGGACGATTTTATTCAGCGTTCTGCGGTTGGTTTTTTTTGCCCGCGCAAAGTATGAAAGATGACGGCAGCGAGAATAATAACTCCGCCGAGAATTGCCCAACCGCTCGGCTTTTCGCCGACGATAAAAAAGACCCAAATCGGATTTAAGAGCGGCTCGATAAAACCGATAATGCTGGCGTCTAAAGAGCGCACGCCTTTTGAAATGCCGTTGGTAAATAAAACGTAAGCAATGCCGATTTGAAAAATACCGAGAAACAAAATCGCCAAAATATCTCTCGAATTTATTTGCATCGGCGGATTATTCAAAACAAGCGGAAGCATCAAAAAAACAATTATCAGATTGCCGTAAAAAACCGAAAGCGCCGGGTTTTTCTGCAAGGAACGCGGATGGCGCAGGAAAATAAAATAAAGACCGAAAAAAATGCCCGAGGCGAGCGCGGCGATGTTTCCTAAAAATACGTTTGAAGCCAGTTTATTGGCGGCGTTTTGCGGTTCGAGAAAAAACAAGCTCATTCCCGCCAGACAAACAATTACCGTTATCAAATCAGACGCGCGAAACTTTTCCTTCAAAATAAACGGCGCGAGAATCAAAATATAAATCGGCGCGGTGTATTGCAGAAAAATAGCGTTCGCGGCGGTTGTATTTTTGTTGGCAAAGACGAAACAACTCAATGTTCCCGCGTATAGAAATGAAATCAAAAGCGTGAAGCCGTCGAGTTTTAATCCTTTTTTATAAGTAAAAACCGCAACCGTTATCGCGGCGAAAAGCGAGCGTCCGAGATTAACCGAAAATGCGTCGAGCGCGGTTGATTTGATAAAAACTCCGCCCAGACTCCAAAGCAAAACCGCCAACAAAATGAAAAGTGTCGGCGGAAAGTTGGAAATTTGATTTGGTTTATTCACAAAGATTTTTAGCCACGAATTACACGAATAGCACGAATTAAAATCAATAAAATTTATTTGTGTTATTCGTGCTATTCGCGGCTAATTTTATTTTGAATTACTTGTTGCATCTGCAATCGTTTCACGAAGTTTCGCAGCGGAAGTCGTCGCCGGTTCGAGTTCGATTGTTTCGATATTGCCGTAAATCTTTTTGCCGAACACGCCGTTCCAGGGCGGAATCACGATTGTTGCATTGCCGTTTGCTTTTGCCTGACACGCCAGCCTCAAAAACGGTTTCGCGTCTTCCGGCTGATTGTAGCCGAAAATTTTCATCTGTTTTCTCTCGCGCGGCGCAACGTCCGAGAGTTTTTCCGCGCCGCCCAAAATCCCAACCCAGCAAGTTCCGCAAGCCGCCGAACGGCATTCGACCGGAATCACGCCTTCGCCGCACCGTGCGTCTTGCGCGAGCCAGTTTTGCGATTGGTCACGCGCCGCGCCGGACGCGATTTCCTCGTCGTTCATTATTCGGAATTTGCCGCCCGATTCGCCTTCGTCGTAACGCACCGACCATTCCTTATTGACGGTTTTCAAGAATCCGAGAATTCCCTGACCGGCGTCTTTGGCGCGTTCAGCGAGGATTTGTTCGGGCGATTTCGACATCAAGCCCTGCGGTTTTTTCGTCTCGCCTTTCGTACTTTTGAAATCTTCCAAACCGACTTGCGTCAAAGTCATCAAACCGACTGCCGTAATTCCAACCAGTAAAGATTCGTCCGCTTTTACTTTATCAGCGACTATTTTTGCGATTTGTTTGATTTCACTCGATAAATCCGCATTTTCATCGTTAAAAGATTCGGCGCGTCGTGTTATTTCATCTTTAACGTCCGCCCAAAACCTGTGTCCGTAAAGAAAATCGTGCGACGAATCAATCTGGTCTCTGAGTTCAAACTTGCCCTGCATCACAAATTTTTGAATCGCAACGGCTTTGTCTTCCGCCGTCTGCAAATATCTGTGCAGAGCGAGCGGAAAAAAGCGAAACCAAATCTGCGTCGCATTGCGGTCAACGGCGTGAATGTTCGGAAGCAGGTTTTCCAAAGTTTTCAGCCAATCGTTTTCACTAAATTTATTTAAGAAGTTTTCAAGTTTATTATTTATAGTTGCCATAGTTATTGTATTAAAATTATGCTCGATAATGGAAAAGGAAAATTTTACAAACAATTCCGGGATTGTGCAAAGGTTCGCTTGACAAAGTTTTTCTCGTTTCGTATAGTCTGAAGTTTCGGACATTTCGTCTGACGCGAACTGTAAAGCGGAAGTTTTAGAGTTTGCAAGAGAAGCGTAAGGCATTTGATGAAGTTTTCAAATGCTTTAAACAATTATTGTGGCGTAAAAATAAACGTCGCGGTTTTTTGAAAAGAAAACGTTCCAGCGTTTATGGCAAATCAATCAAAATATGAATTGTTTTGCTAACCGAATATAAAAGCCACGCCACAGAAAAGTTTGTATAAAGAGAAATCGTCAAAAAGTTACGCGCTTTGACATTAAATATTTTCTCGTTAAAGATTAACTATTATTTATTTTGCAAGTAACCGCTTGCGCTAACTGCCGAGAATAATCGGTAAGAGGCAGGTCAGAGGTTACTGTCGTTTTTATTTTAGAAAAACTTTGCCGGAAGAAAGTTTTCAGGATTAAAAAGAAATGCCGACAATCAACCAATTAGTTCGCAAAGGTCGTCAAGCCGTCAAATATAAAACGGCGAGTCCGGCGCTGCAAGCCAGCCCGCAGAAACGCGGAGTTTGCACGCGCGTTTATACGCAGACGCCGAAAAAACCGAATTCGGCTTTGAGAAAAGTCGCCCGCGTTCGTCTGACCAACGGAATCGAAGTTACAACTTATATTCCCGGTATCGGACACAATTTGCAGGAACACTCGATTGTGATGATTCGCGGCGGTCGCGTTAAGGATTTGCCGGGCGTGCGCTATCACGTCATACGCGGAACGCTCGACTCGTCGGGCGTGGCAAACAGAAATCAGTCGCGTTCAAAATACGGCGCGAAACGTCCGAAAGGCGCGGCACCTGTGAAGGGAAAAAAATAACTGATAACTGATAGTTGATAACTGATAGTTAAAAAACTTTTCGGTTATCAGTTATCAGTTATCAACTATCAGTTGAAATTTTATGCCAAGAAGAAGAGTTGCAGGAAAGAGAGAAGTTTTACCAGACCCGATTTACAGCAGCATAATGGTGACGAAATTCATCAATGGCGTGATGTGGGCAGGGAAAAAGTCGGTTGCCGAAAGTATTTTTTACGGTGCGATGCAGAAAGTCGCCGACAAAACGGGTGAAGAGCCGCTTAAGATTTTCAAAAGAGCGATGGAGAATGTCGCTCCGACTTTGGAAGTCAAATCACGACGCATCGGCGGAGCGACTTATCAAGTTCCGCTCGAAGTTACCAAAGACCGCCGCAACACTCTGGCAATTCGCTGGATTGTAACCAACGCCCGCAAGCGCGGCGAGAAAACGATGGAAGACAGATTGGTCGGTGAATTGCTCGACGCAACCAACAATCGCGGCAATGCAGTAAAAAAGAAAGACGACGTTCATCGTATGGCGGATGCGAATAAAGCGTTCGCGCATTATAGATTTTAATTAATTGATAATTGATAGTTGATAACTGATAGTTTTTTTCTTTAACAACTATCAGTTATCAACTATCAATTATCAACTAGAAAGATGGCAAACATAAGTTTAGACAAATATAGAAACATTGGCATTATGGCGCACATCGACGCGGGTAAAACCACGACGACCGAGCGCGTGCTTTTCTATACCGGTGTTTCACATAAAATCGGCGAAGTTCACGAAGGAACGGCGACGATGGACTGGATGGAGCAGGAACAGGAGCGCGGCATTACAATTACCTCAGCCGCGACGACTTGTTACTGGACGCGCACGGGTGTCGAACATCGCATTAACATTATCGATACGCCCGGTCACGTTGATTTTACGATGGAAGTCGAACGTTCCTTGCGTGTTCTCGACGGCGCGGTTGCCGTGTTTGACGGCGTTGCCGGTGTCGAGCCGCAATCGGAGACAGTCTGGCGGCAAGCCGATAAATATAAAGTTCCGCGCATTTGTTTTATCAATAAATTAGACCGAGCGGGCGCATCGTTTGACCGTTCTTTCCAATCGATTATCGACCGTCTCGGCGCAAACGCCGTCGCTCTGCAAATTCCAATCGGACTCGAAGACCAACTCAAAGGCGTCGTTGACCTTATCACAATGAAAGCGTTGATTTGGAACGACGAAACCAAAGGCGCGCAATACGAAACAACTGAAATTCCCGAAGATTTAAAAGTTCCGGCTCAGGAAGCCCGCGAAAAATTAGTCGAAGCCGTTTCCAGTATTGACGACGATTTGATGGAAAAATACCTGGAAGGCGAAGAAGTTTCGGAAGCAGAAATCCGCAAGGCGCTTCGCAAAGGAACGCTTGAAATGAAAATCGTTCCGGTTGTTACCGGCTCGGCATTCAAAAACAAAGGCGTTCAAACTCTGCTCGACGCAGTCGTTGATTATCTGCCGAGTCCTCTCGACGTTCCTCCAATCGAAGGCATCAATCCGAAAACCAACGAACTCGAACCGCGTGAAGCCAGTGCCTCCGCGCCGTTTTCAGGGTTAGTTTTCAAATTGATGGCGGACAAGCATCTCGGACAGCTTTCATTCGTTCGCATTTACAGCGGAACGGTTACTGCAGGTTCTTACGTTTATAACACGATTAAAAACCAGAAAGAGCGCGTCGGGCGACTTATGTTGATGCACGCTAATAAACGCGAAGACATCGAATCGGCTTCAGCGGGTGAAATCGTTGCCATTGGCGGTATGAAAAACGTCACGACAGGCGATACGATTTCCGACGAGAACAAACATATTATTCTCGAATCGATGGAATTCCCCGACCCTGTTGTGCGCGTCGCGGTCGAGCCGAAAACTCGCCAAGACCAGGACAAAATGGGCATTGCGTTAAATCGTTTAGCTCAAGAAGACCCGAGTTTCCGGGTTAATACCGACCACGAAACCGGACAGACGATTATCGCCGGAATGGGGGAACTGCATCTCGAAATTATCGTCGACCGGATGAAACGCGAATTCGGCGTCGAAGCCAACGTCGGAAAACCGCAGGTTGCTTACCGCGAAACGATTACTGCAAACGCGCCGGGCAAAGAAATTTACAAGAAACAATCCGGCGGGCGCGGCAAATTCGGTCACGTCGAACTCGAAATCGAACCGGCTCCGGGCGAAGGTTTTGTTTTTGAAGACAAAATCACCGGCGGCTCGATTCCCCGTCAATTTATCAAACCGACGATGGAAGGCGTCAGAGACGCAATGCAGCGCGGATTTCTGGCAGGTTATGAAATCGTCGATGTCAGAGTCAAACTTCTCTTCGGTTCGTATCACGAAGTTGACTCGGACGAAATTTCATTTCATTTAGCTGGTTCATTTGCCTTCCAGGATGCAGTGAAAAAGGCGAAGCCGGTTTTGCTCGAACCGATTATGCGAATCGAAGTCGTCACGCCGGAAGAATATATGGGCGCGGTCAACGGCGATTTGAATCGTCGACGCGGACATATCGAAAAAATGGAGCCGCGCATCGGAAACGTGCAAGTCGTAACGGCATTCGTGCCGCTTTCGGAGATGTTCGGTTATACGACGGATTTGCGTTCGGCGACGCAGGGACGGGCGACATCAACGATGCACTTCGAGCGTTATGACCAGGCACCTCGAAATGTAGCCGAGGAAATTATCGCTAAAGTTAAAGGCGCGAGCAGTTAAAGTTATGACGGGTGTTTCGGAAACGAAAATGCGAATGATTTATTGGAAGTCGGATAAATTTTGGCTCGGTAAATTGTTGGAACATCCCGAAATTATGACGCAGGGAGAAACGCTTCAAGAGTTAGAAGACAATCTCAAAGACGCATATTTAATGATGGCAATGGATGACGTGCCGCAGAAATATGAAGTCAAAGAGATTTCAATATGAAGCGTAAAGAGTTCGTCAGGGAATTGACAAAAGCGGGCTGCATTTTGTTACGACACGGTTCGAGACACGATATTTATTTGAATCCCTCGAATGGTAGAAAACAGCCCGTTCCGCGCCACGCAGATGTTGATGAGCGTTTGGCAAAACATATTAAGAAGTTTTTAGGAATTTAATAAAAATAATTTTTTGAGGCATCAAAATTTATGAGCAAAGAGAAATTTGACCGTTCGAAACCGCACGTCAATATCGGGACCATCG
>CAXSBF010000015.1:0-142213 GCA_964235785.1 uncultured Pyrinomonadaceae bacterium
GAAAACTAGCAGTCGCTTTCTTTTTGCTCGTTTTCAATTACTGATTCGCATATATTTACTTTTTAATGCTTCAAAGGCTTCGATTGTCATTTCTCCAGAAAGCAATAACTTAAAAATTGCGGAAATTTTTGAATAAAAATCTTTAGACTTCTTTTTGATACAAATTTCTGTTTTATCTGTCGAAAGTTCGATTAAATTATCACTTATCAACGATTCAATTACTTTATTAATCTCAACGGAAGAAATTTTTAGTTCAGTTAAAGTATGAAGCGATTTCAAAGAATTCTTTTTGATTTTTCCCTCTTTATTAATTATTGCGCCTAAAATTGTTTTGATTGTTAGATTAATTCTGCCTTTTGCTTTTACTTCATCTTCGAGATTGAGAAACTCCGTTAGCTTTAATTCTTTTTTGACCATTGTCGAGATTTCTTTTCTTGCTTCATCGTCCAGAAGATTACCTTGATTATCCAAAATGGTGAAAAGACCTTTTCTCTCAAATAAAATGACGTTATATAGTTTCGTTTTGTAGTAAGCAATTTCTATTTTTTCGACGTTGTTATTTGTCAGAGAAAGAAGTTTGTTAGACAAATCTTTAGAATCAATAAGACTGTATAGAGATTTTAATTCTTCAAGTAAAGTATCGCCTGCAATCAATACAATATTTGGCAATCTTAATTTTAGCTTGTCATAATTGCCGCTCACATTTCTATTAACGCCTGACAGCGCAATAAAAAAACCTATGATTTCCTTATTCAGTTCTGCTTGCTCACAATATATTTTGCCAACAAATTTTAGCCAATCATCCATAGCCATTGGTTTTTTATGAGCCTTACATTCGCAGATTGTTCTTCTTGAATCCATTCCGCCAAGAATGGGTTGAACATAGTCAGCTACAACATCTATTTCATGTCCGCATGTAGAAATAAGATTCGTAGTTATATTTATGTAGCCTTTTGAGGCTAATAAATCGTGAGTGATTGCTTCTAACTGTTTACCTTTGTCATCAGTATTTTTTCCAAGAATAATCATGATTAGATTTTACCAAAACATTCTCACAAAAATTGAATTGTTTATTTTCGCGCCGCCCGCAATCAATTCCCAAAATTAATGAGTCTGCGGTGCGTCGGTTTGCAAGCCTTCGCTGGTTGCCGCCGTCAAAAGACGCGCGTCGGAAGTGAGGAAAATCAGCGCGGGAAGATTGGCGGATTGCAGTTGAGCGTTGGCGAGCAGAGCCGATGCGAGTTGAATTGCGTCGCCCGCTCGAAGCGGATGAGTTTCGAGAAGCATTTGCGCTTCAAGCAAAACCGCGTCGGACATCTCAACCATTTCGTAATCGGTTTCGACGAATGAAAGAAAATCGCCGGAGAATTTGGTATATTCCGTCGCCGTGATATTAGCCTCGCGCCGCCTGCGATTCATTGCGCTTAGAACTTCGGCGACGCTTAATTTTGTGGTGATAACTCTGCTGCCGCTTGCCGCGTCAAACTCTTGTTCAATCCACGCGCTTCCGGCTTCGGAAATATGACGTTTGACCAACGCGCTGCTGTCGGCATAATAAGTTTTGCTCATCCGCGTGCTTCTCGGTCTTCGTCAATGTATTCACCTAAGGATTTCTCGGCGGAAAAAAGTTTGCCCAATCTTATTCTTTCTTCATCGGAGAGTTTTTTCGCATTCGGAAATTTCATCTGACTTGTCAATCCCGCATCGCGCAGAACTCTGGAAACTTTATCTCGGTGTGTTTCTTCGTCGCTTGACGCTTCATCAGGCAGATTAACTTTGAAAATCTTTTTCTCAGGCAAGTTAAGCGGCTGCAAAGGACGCAAAATGCCGTTTTCGTAAATTACTTCGATGTTTTGACTCATAATGAAAAATTTTAGCAGAATCCGAAAGTTTCACAAAAATAATTTCAACAAAGTGTTTTCACGTAACCGGCAAGAATCAAGGCTTTTTGCCTTCAAACCAGACGGGTTTGAAGTTTGAATTGACCAGCCACTCGACTGGTTTGACCATTGAATTGATAGCTCGCGTCATATGGCTGAAATCAATTGTATCAAGTTCGTCGCTTGCCTGGTGATAGTCTTTGTGCAGACCGAAACTCGAAACCGTGTGCGCGATAACGCCCTGTCTGGCGAGAGTATAATTATCCGAACGCTGGAAAAAGTTTTGGTCGGGATGCGGGTCGGCGACGAGCTTTGCTCCTTGTTTAGCGAGTTCCGCGCCCAGGTTTGAACGTTCAAAGCCGGTCAGCCAGAGTTCGTCCGCCGCGACTTTTTCGTCGGGACGACCAATCATTTCAAATTCGAGATTGGCAACGAGTTTTTCCTTTGGAAACGGCAGCGTATTGACAAAGTATTGCGCTCCGAAACCGCCTGCTTCCTCGCTGCCGAAAAATGCAAAATAAACGGTCCGCTTCGGACGCTGACCGCGAGCCAGAAGTCGGGCGAGTTCCAGAACAGCGACACAGCCCGAAGCGTCGTCGTCTGCGCCGTTAAAAATTTTATCTTCGGTCGGCGCATTCGCTCTGACGCCGAGATGATCCATATGAGCGCTGAGCAGAATGATTTCCGGCGACGAAACGGAAACCGTGCCGGTCAATTTTCCGACGGCGTTATACGTCTGCTGAGTCTGCGCGGGAGCGAGTTCTCCTTTGATTTCGATTTTTGTTCCGTCGGCAATTTGCGCGAGCGAGTTTGCCGCGTCTTTGCCCGCGATAATTATATTTGACGGATTCGAGCGAATGTTTGTAATGGTCGTAAAAGATATTCGGCGAGCGGCGAGATTGCTCCATTGTGAACGATATTGCGGAGTTTCTTCGACAATCACCGCCGCCGCGCCGCCTGATAAAATCGCCTGCAATTTCTGGTTTAGATTTTGTGTTTCTTCGCCTTCGCGCAATTTTACGAAAGCAATCGCGCCCGCTTTCGGCTTTCCGTCTAAATTTATCTTTTGCAGCTCGCCGCTCAATCGCGCGGAACTCATCCGCGAAACAATTATTTCTTTGCCGTGTTCAAAAACGGTTGTCGCGCCGTTTGCCGTGTAGCTCAACTTTGGCGCTTCGGCAAAAGCGTTTCTGGTTATATTAACCGTTTGGATATAAGTTTTTTTGCCCGAAGCGTCCGCATCGCCAGCCGGTTCGACGCCGAACGCCCGCAATTGTGAAGCGATATATTGCCCGGCGAGCAGTTCAAACTGCGTTCCGCTGCCGCGTCCCTGAAGCGCGTCGCTTGCCAAAAACTCCAACTGCGCCCGGACGTTCCGCTCCTCGACTAACAAAGCGGTTTTGCCGGATTTTTTAGCGGCGGTTGCAGACGATAGTTTAGCGCGATTTGCCGTTTGCGCGTCACCGAAATTGGTTATTGCCAACATCAGGGCAACAATAAATGTCGCTTTTTTAAGATAAATTAGTTTCATTTGTTTTGATAGGTTTCGGTTAAGTTGAATTCAATTTACCACAAAGTTGAAATATGCGTTTTCGGCTTTGCAACTTTTAATTTAACTTTTCATAATGCGAATTTATTGAATCATTGATTTTTCCACTTTAAGATTTCATCAATGGTGGCGACGGTAATCGGGTGATAACCGGAACGCGCTTCGGTATAAATCGTATTGGCGCGTATTTTTCCTTCGGGCGTTTTGACAAGTTCTTCAAACAGCGGTTTGACGAATTTGCGCCGTCCGATTGACGTTAGAAATTCTTCGAGCCGCGCGTTTGCCGCCGTGTAATTGTTTTTTATTGACATCAGAAGCCATTGAAACGCGATTTCCGAATTGCCTCTTTTAGTCAAATTAAAAGCGCGGTCGAGTTCCGCCATTTTCGTCGCGCCCAAATCCGTCGGTAGATTTTGCAGAAAATGAAGCCACTCCTGCGTTGTCCAATTTTGTGTTTGAACGTCTTTCGCCGCGATTTTTCCGCTCAAATAATTTCGCGCCTGCGCTTCGACTCGTGCAAAAGCGTCCGATTGCGGAACAGGCGCGTTTTGCGGCAATCCGGCTTTGTAAATCCATTCGTCAACGTCGGCGCGTGAGACGTTTGTGTTTTGGTCGAGCAGATTTTTCTGCAAATAATCGACAAATGTCTCGGTCGTGATGCTTTGAAAAGCGTGACTGTCGAAATAGCCGCGCAGGAATTTATCAAACTTTTCGCGTCCGATTGTTTCTTCCAGATGGCGCAGGAAAAGCGAGCCTTTTTCATACGGCACCTCTGTAAAACCGTCGTCCGGGTCGCGTCCTTTGAGTTCGACGTGCAAGATTTCGTCACGGTCGTCGAATTCCGCCAACTCGCCGTCGAGAACTTTGCGACCGAGAACGGTTTCCATTTCGAGGCGCGGTTTGCCGTAGAGCGCTTCGAGAATGCGGCGTTCGATATAAGTCGTCGTGCCTTCGTTGAGCCAGAAATCGCTCCACGTCGCGTTTGTTACCAGATTTCCGGACCAGGAATGCGCGAGTTCGTGCGCGACTAAAGACACAAGACTTTTATCGCCTGCCAGAATCGTCGGCGTGGCAAACGTGAGCATCGGATTTTCCATTCCGCCGAACGGAAAACTCGGCGGCAAAACCAGTAAATCATAACGTCCCCAACGATACGCGCCGTAGATTTTTTCGGTCGCTTCGACCATTTTCTCCGTGTCGGCGAGTTCAAACGCGGATTTTTCAATCATCGCGGGTTCGCTGTAAACGCCGGTGCGTTTTCCCAAACTGCGAAACTGCAAATCGCCGACCGCAATTGCAATCAAATATGACGGAATCGGGTGCGTCATTTTGAAATTATATTCGCCGTTTCGCAGGTTATTATTTTGCGAATTTCCTTCCGCGCTCATCACGGCGAGCAGGTTTTTCGGCGTTTTGACGCGCGCCGTATAAGTTACGCGGATTTGCGGCGAATCCTGAAGCGGAATAAAACTTCTGGCGTGAATCGCCTGCGCCTGCGAAAACATAAACGGCGTTCGCTTTCCGGCGGTTTGTTCGGGCGCGAGCCATTGCAAACCGGAAGCGTTCGGACTCGTCGCGTAAAAAATGCGGACGAATTTGGAATTGGCGGGAAGTTCGATTGTCAGCGGCGAGCCTAAAATTTTATCCGCCGCGCCGAGTTCAAATTTCGTTGCCGCGTATTTTTTGCCGTCGCCGGAGGTTTCGGTTTTCTCGATACTCAAGTCGCGCGTGTCCAAAATCAGAGGCGCGTTTTGTGAACCGGCGGCGCGTTCGACGGTCAAAGTCGCCGTGCCTTGCAGAGTTTTTTTATCGAACAAAACCGTCCAATCGAGGTCAACGTGCCGCACTCTGACGGCTTGCGGGTTTGAATAAGAATGCGCGTCTTCGGCAAGTGTCTGAAAAGCCGCCGTTTTTTCCATATTGTTTTGTTTGCGCTGCGCGTTGCCGCTAATTACTAAAGCTGCACCGATAATAAGCGCGGCAAAAAACATAATCGTCAGGTTTTTAATTTTCGTTTCCATCTGTAAAACTTCTCCGTCAACAATCTTATTTTTTTTACCAGAAGCTATCTCAAAAATACTTCTTTGCGTTATTCGCGTTACCGTTGCGACCTTTGCGGTTAAAAAGGCGGAAAAACCTAGCCGCAAAGGACGCAAAGGACAGCCGCAAAGGTCGCTAAGTGATTTTTGAGATAGCTTCTAACCACAGGTGAACACAGATAGACACAGATAAAAATACATTTTATTTGAAGAAAAATCTGTTTTCATCTGCGGTTAATTTTATCTTGTCCGGCTACTTAATCTAAAATTTCCATCCGGATTATTGATGCAAACTCGCGTAAATCCTTTGCAAAAAACCATCAATCTTATCGTTTTCAATCCAGCGCAAAACTATCACCAAATCGTTTTCCGCATCGACGTAAATAACGTTCGTGCCGTTGCCGACGTGCGCGAACGCCGTCGCGGGCGCGTTCGGATAAAGTTTTTTATCGGTGTTCAAAAACCAGTTCATAAAACCGTAAGTCGGCTGCGCTACGGTCGGCGTTCGCGCCATCTTCACCCATTCTTCCGAGATAATTTGTTTATTATTCCATTTTCCGTTTCGCGCCGTCAGAAGTCCGAAACGCGCCATATCACGCGCCGAAATAAACATTCCGCCGCCCCAATGTCCGCCGCCGCTGACCGATTGGATGATTGAGCCGTCAATGACCACAAATGAATTTTCATAGCCGAACCAGCGCCACGCATTCGAGGCACCGATTTCGTCCATTACATTTTCCTTTAAGACTTGCGGCAGAGGTTTGCGCCAGATGTTCAAAGCGCAAAGCGCGAGCGCATTAACGCGCACGTCGTTGTATTCATAAACCGCGCCGGGCGCGTTGCGTGTGCGATTGAGCCATTTGCTCACGTCCCGGTCAGGTCGGTCTGCCCAATCCGGTTTGCCCCAGAGCGTGCCTTCCCAATCACTTGTTTGCCGTAACATTGAATCCCAGGTTATCTGACGATTGTGTTCGGTTTCAAACAATTCAAGAAATTTTGGTTTGCCGAAACGCTCGGCGGAATCGAATCGTTCGCCCGGATTATAAGCCAAAATCGGAGCAATTTCCTGATAAACGGGCGCTTGCAGATTTCTTATCAGTTTGCGGTCATACGCTAAACCAACGACGGTCGAGAGAAAACTTTTCGTTACGCTGTGCGTCATATCGACGCGAAACGGCTCGCCCCATTCGGCGACGATGTAACCGTTTTTGATGATGATTCCCGTCATATCGCCGCGCGGTTTGGTCGCGCCAACTATCTCGCCGAACGGCTCGCGCCCAAAAGTCTGCGTCAGTGAAAGCTCCATATCGCGCGGCGCTTTCGCTTCGCCCGCAACGGCAAAGTCAATCGCTTCCTTTAGCTTTGCCGCATCAAATTTCGCTTGTTCGGGCGTTCGCTTTTCCCAATCGGCGGCAGGCGGAAAATAAACTTTTTGCGCGTGACTATTTTGTAAAAAGAAAACGGTCGATAAGAAGCAAACGAAGAAAATCCGAGACAAAAACTTGTTTTTCATAATGTTAATTGAATTTCAAAATTTTTATAATCTTAATTGACACGCTCCCAAAAACAAAAGCCTTGTCGAGTTTATCGAACAAGGCTCTCTAAATTTTTAACGAAAATCAATTATTCCTCATCGCGTCCGTGAACGTGCGCTGGCGGATGCGTCGCTTCGACCGCCGTAAAAGACTCAAGAATTTTGTAGGTGTGCGACGCGCCTTTCGGCACAACCCACGAATCGCCCTTTTCGAGCAAAACCATCTGACCTTCCAGATGCAGTTCGGCGCGACCTTTGATAACGTAACCGACCGTTTCATAATCGCGGACAGCGTGTTCTTTCGCATCGCCGGGCTGCTCGTTTTCCCACAAACGCATCGCCAGCGATTTGCCCGATGCCAGATATTTTTGTCCCAACGCGCCGCTCGGCGAATTGCTCGAATCTACTTTCGTTACCGTCGTATCACCCATTGTTTGATTTCTCCTCGAAGTTTTTGTAAATCATCGCAGGTTGCAAGCGAAATGCCAAACAACTTTTCCTTTTATTTCTTTGAAGTTAAGCGGAATATTGAATTTTACGCTGCACGTTCGATGTCTCAAACCGATACCGTCGATGTTTGAAAATCGTCCGGCACAATGGAAAATAAAAATTTGTTTTTATGTTTTGCGAGGCTTGCGTTTGGTCTTGGGTTGCGGCGCGAGTTTTGGCTGCGGTTGTTTGTCTTTAACGATTTCTTTCGTTGATTTTTTGATTTCAAATTCGAGACTTTTTGCAAGTTTGCCGTCAAGGAAAATGTCGATGCGATACTTACCCGCTGCCCAAATCGTTTCGGGCGAAGCATTGAAATTCACGCCGTCCTGGTTGCCGTTGGTTTTATAGCTGACCGTTACGATTTTCGTTTCCGGTCTTAAGCCGTCGGCTTTGACAGCCACGAAATTCATTTTAACGGTTGCGGCTTTCATCGAATTAAGCCCGATGAAACAATGAATCGGAACGTCGGTCGTCGTAAAAATATTCGCCGCCTCGCCCGCTTTGCCGTGTCCGTCGTCACGCGCCAGAGAAATTTCTTCGACCGCGATTTCTTTATTATTTTCACTTTGGTCGGCTTGCCCGAAAACATTGAAACCGAAAAAAAGACAGAGAAATACCGTAAGGAAAATTTTCATATTCAGCCTCTGAAAGATTTTTATTGTTTTTGTTATTTACCTGTTAATTGGTGCGCGAGGTTTGATTTTGGTTGCCTCAAGTAAGTGATAAGTGATAACTGAGAACTGATATGTATGAATTGGTTTTTACTTATCAGTTATCAGTTATCACTTATCACTTATCAGTTATCACCTACCAGGCTCTCGACCACTTGTTGCCTTTGTGTTCGTCGTCGCGCAAGGTCGAATCGACGCCGGCTTTCATTTCCAAATATCTGCCGACGAGCCAGAGCAAATCCGAAAGTCTGTTGAGATAAGTGACGACGAGCGAATCAACCGTTTCGCCGTTTTCCTGAAGTCGCACGACGCATCTTTCGGCGCGACGGCAGACAGTTCGGGCAATGTCGAAAGCGGCGGCGGCGGAAACATCGCCGGGCAAACTCCAATCGGATAAAATGCCTTCCAACTTTTCGATGCGCGTAACTTCCGCCGTCAAACGGTCAATCATCTCGCCGGTCATATACGGTTTCGGCGCATCCTGAAAATTCGGATTTGCCACCGAACCGGCGACCATAAACAATTCCTTTTGAATTGATTTTACAAGTTCGTCAATTTCCGCATCGCCCGAAATCGAACGCGCAAAACCCATCTGCGCGCCGAGTTCGTCAATCGTTCCGTAGGATTCGACGCGCAAATCCGCTTTGGAAACACGCTCGCCGCCAATCAGCGCGGTCTTTCCTTTGTCGCCTGTTTTCGTTGCAATGCTCATAACTCAAAATTAGTTTTGTTGGCGGGAAAAAGCAAATTTACGTGGTTAAAGTTGGTTAACAGGGATTTTAAATCATTTCTTGCGATTCCACCGCGTCAATCGTTTTTAAAATGCTGTCCAATCGTAATTCAAATCCATCGAAAGCCAATTAACCGCGCCATTTTTGCGGGTGATTTAACCGTCGCGGCTGATTACGAGTCCGAGTATTACTTTACGCATATTTAGAAACCTCCTTTACTTTTAATTTCGCAAAGCAACATTTCAACGTTTCCAACTTCAACGCTTGAGATACCTTCTATATTTTCCACGCCGCAGGCTTTTGAAGCAATGACGGGAATTCGGTTGGCGACGGCTTGCAGAAGTCGGCGCGGTTTATGTTCGACAAATGCCGGAAGAACAATCAAATCGGCTTTTCCGAGCCAATCGTCACCGCCTTTTCCCCAATCAATTCCGTGCCAGAAATCCGTGCCTTCGAGTTCCACCCCCAAAACAATCAGTTTCACGTCTAAACCCTGCAATGCGTCGCGCAGTTCGTAACAGCCTTTGCGCCCGACGGTCGAAGCGGGGAAAACTATTGTAAATTTCTCATTGTGGTTGTTTACAATTTGCTTTGTCTTCGGAATTTTCCATTCTAAAAGCTCAGCTTTTTCAGTGAAAAGTGAAGCGATTGCCGTGTGCGGGGTGATAATTTTTTCTGCATTTTGCAAGGCTTCCGCTTCGGCTTCAACTAATTGTTTATCAGCGCGAAAATCCCCAAGCGTTTTGCTTTGCGGATGAAGTGCGGCAGCACAATCCAATTCTCTCTGCAGAGTTTCCATCGGCAAACTCGTCATCAATACATCAAAAGTTCTACCGCCCAAAACGCCCGCTCGCCACAAAAACGGCAAAAGATTTTGCTGGATGACAAGATGCGTCGCGTCATATCTTAAAGATTTGGCGTAGCTCTCTGCGAGTTTTTCATACATCGAAAGAACGTTTAGCTGCCGCGCCGCGCCTTGCGCCGCAAGTTTGCGCGATTTGTAGGAACGCTCGAAAGCAACCAAAAGACTTTGTTTGGTTCGGGCAAAACCGTCGAGCGTCCAGGTGTAATTTGCTTTTCGGAAACGCTTGCCGTCGAGCGGTAGAAATAATAAATCCTTTGCGCTTTTCGTGTTTTGAATATAATCGTCAAATTCAGGCGAAAACTTGTCAACCAGAAAAGCCGTGCGTCCAAAAGTTAAATTCGCGTCGGATTTCAGGCTGCGAAAACAACTTTCGACTCCGCAAGTCGCGCACGATTGCGGATTTTGTATTTTGTATTTTGAGTTTTGATTTGTCGCGCTTCTTGAAATCCGTATAAAACTATTTTTCTGAATTTCGCTTTTGAATTTAACGTGCAAGTGGTCTTTGCCCAGGCGGGCTTCGATACGAAACGGCGTCGAGGATTGGAAACGCAAATCAATGTGATTCCAGAAAACCGTCGCGTCGCGCCCTTGTTCGGCGAGCGAACCGGCGACGATTTGCGTATGCGCGTGGCGTTCGATGATTTCAAAATTCGCCTTCAAAGCAGCGTCATACAGAGCGTTCGAGAGTTGGAAGAGCCCGCCGCCGATGCTCGGAATGATGCAGCCTTCGCGCAATTCACGTCCTTCGGCGTAACCGTTCGAGCGGTTTGCCTGCCCGACTTGTTTCCAAAAGCTAAAAATCTCGTCGGCTTGAACCTCGACGCCGTTTAGTTTTTTGACGGCGAGCCGCAAATTATGAACTTTTCCCGCCAGAAGAAATTGTTCTTCCGGCTCGCTTTCAGTCCAAAGCGGCGTTTTCGATTCGGCGACGATTGGTTTACCGGTTAAATTATCAGTGAAAGGAAAGCGTTTGATTCGCTTATCAAAGAGATTTTCAATGTGGCGATTGAGTTGAAGAAGCGAAACCTTCCCGCGAAAAACCAAGGCTTGGGCGACCGTGTGAAACTCTTTTTCTCGATTCATTTAATTTCAAATTTTAAGAACGGCTTAATCTCTGATAAATTACAACAATTATGAAAAATTTACTATTACTTTTCGCGTTTATTTTGACGGTTTCAACAGTCGGTTTTGCCCAGGAAAACAAGCGCGTTACAAAGATTGCTGCGGAGATTCGCCGTGTGATGGACGCGCAAACGGCGGCGTGGAACAAAGGCGACATTGACGGGTTTATGAAAGGTTATTGGAATTCGCCCGATTTGGTTTTCGTCTCCGCCGCGGATGTGACGCGCGGCTGGCAGCCGACGATTGAACGCTATAAAAAGAATTACGATTCACGCGCGAAGATGGGAACTTTAACGTTTTCCGATTTGGAAGTTGACGTTTTATCAAAAGATTCGGCGGTCGTTTTGGGAAGCTGGGCTTTAGCTAGAGAAAAGGACAATCCGCACGGAAAATTTACTCTGATTTTTCGCAAATTCAAAGACGGCTGGAAGATTATTCACGACCACACGAGTTGATTTTCGGTCTTGGGCGTTTGTATAAAATTGATTATATGAATATGTTAAAATTTTAATTAATAGGCGACTTTACTTCAGTTTTTAATAATTGATATGAAACCGGAAGAAAAACAGAAAGCTATCTACAACACTTTTGAACCGAATGTTCCGGCGGATGCGCGTTTTTACGCCGATTGTAAGGAGGCGCGAGGCGGAAGTGCTTTAGTCAAGAAAATGATTAAGCGGCTTAAAAATGCCGGAAATGAAAATCTTTACTATTTATTTACCGGGCATCTCGGCTGCGGAAAGTCTTCCGAACTGCTTCATTTAAAAGACAAACTGTTAAAGGAAACCACTTTTTTCCCCGTTTACATTGACTTTGAAGAATATCTGGACAAGCAGGACGCGACGCTCGAAGATATTTTTCTCGGAATGATTTCCGAAATTGCTAATCAATGCCGCGAGCAATTTGAAATCAAAACCAAAGCGGAATCTTATTCGCTGGTTAAGAAGGTAGTCGAGTTTCTGGGTGATTTGAAGATTGAAGGCGAAGTCGGCTTGCCGTGGGATGTTGCCAAACTTCATATCGAGAAACTGAAACAAAATCCCGGTCTTAAAAAACAAGTGCGCGAGGCGATTACAGGCGATGAAAAGAAATCTTTGTTCGGCGAACTGAATCTTTTGATTATGGAAATAGAACTTCGGATGAAACAGGAAACGGAGTTTACAAAGCTCGTCATCATCGCCGATTCGCTTGAAAAGATCAAGAGGTTTGAAAAGGAAGAATCCGAAATCGTTTCGCAGAAAAAACTTTTTATTGACCGCGCCGAGCAACTGACTTCAATCGTTACCAACGTCATTTACACCGTTCCGTTGTTTTTATATCGCTCGCATTACGGAACACAACTTCAGCAGATTTACGGCAACAATGTTTTTCCTTTGCCGATGGTCAAGATTCATCGGCGCGGCAACTTCGACACACCTTTTGAAAAGGGCAGACAGGAATTGATGGAAATCATCAACAAGCGTCTGCATTTCGCCAAAGTTTCGGTTGAGGAAGTTTTCGAGCAATCAAATGCTGAAGAAACCGACGCGCTGAAATACCTGATTAAGTATTCGGGCGGAAACATTCGCAGTCTAATCAGACTGATTCAGGAAGCGTTGATCGAAGTTGACGAACTGCCGATTAATTTCAAAGCGGCGCAGGCGAGCGTCAAGGAAGAAGTCCGCAGTTTTGCCGCGTCCGTTCCAGAAAGATACTGGGAAATGCTGGCGGCGCTGGAAATGTCTCCCGATCAGCAGATTAAGAACGGCGACGACGATTACTCGAAGATGATTGAAAGTCTCGCCGTGCTGGAATATATGAACGGCGACGAGACGCGGGACGATGACGACGTTTGGTATGCGGTCAATCCGGCGATTCGCCGCACCATCAAGTTTCAGGAAGCCTTAAAGAAACTGAAACTGCCTGAATAAATAACCGTGCCGAACGAACCCGCCATTTCCGAAGATTTAGAGCGATACGACGCCGCGGATGAGCTTCGCCGTTTGATTCGCGCCGTCAAATTCTCGCAGAAACATTTCCTTTATTTCGTCTGCTGTAATCAAGTTCCTAAACAAAACTCTCTGATTGCCGAGATAAAAAAGAATCTCAAGGGCAAGCCGATAAAAGTAATAAAATTCAAAAAGCCGATTACCGACCTTTTGGGCGAGCTGCAAAGAAGGACAATCGGCGCGGACTGCGAGGCGGTTTTCGTGCAGGGTTTGGAACGTTCGATTTCGAGTGATGGGAAAGGCGCGGAAAACGCTTTGATTTACAATCTCAACATCTCGCGCGATTCGTTCAAAAAATATCTGTCGTGTCCGCTGTTTCTGGTGATTCCCGAATACGCGCTGGTCAAAATCATCCGCCACGCGCCCGATTTCTTCTCAGTTCGTTCGGGGACGTTTTATTTTTCCAATCCGCCCGAAAAAGTTACAGAGCAAATTTTTCAAAGCGTTTCTTCGAGCTTGGTTGAATCTTCGTCGCTTCCGCTCGCCGGAAAAATTAAACAAATTGAAACGCTGGAAAATTTGTTAGCCGAATATCGCGGCTTGCATCAAGAAAAGTTGGACAAACAAGCTGAAATGCGACTTTTGCTAAAACTAGCCGATTTTTTCTTTTCAATTTCTGAAAATCGAAAGGCAATTGAGTATCAGGAACAATCGTTAGCGATTTCCCGCGAGATTGGCAACCGACAAGGCGAAGGCATAAGTTTGGGTAACCTGGGCAGTGCTTACAACAATCTAGGCGAGTATCGAAAGGCGATTGAGTATCACGAGCAGTATTTAGCGATTTCCCGCGAGATTGGCAACCGAGAAGGCGAAGGTATAAGTTTGGGCAGATTGGGAAATGCTTACAATAGGCTAGGCGAATATCAAAAAGCGATTGAGTATCAGGAACAATCATTATCGATTTCCCGCGAGATTGGTTTCCGAGAAGGTGAAGGCGCAAGCTTGGGCAACTTGGGACTTCCTTACAACAATCTAGGCGAGTATCGAAAGGCAATTGAGTATCAGGAACAATCGTTAGCGATTTCCCGCGAGATTGGCAACCGACAAGGCGAAGGCATAAGTTTGGGTAACCTGGGCAGTGCTTACAACAATCTAGGCGAGTATCGAAAGGCGATTGAGTATCACGAGCAGTATTTAGCGATTTCCCGCGAGATTGGCAACCGAGAAGGCGAAGGTATAAGTTTGGGCAGATTGGGAAATGCTTACGACAGTCTAGGTGAGAAGGAAAAGGCTTGCAGTTTGTGGAAGGAAGCGTTGGCTATTTACGAAGCAATTGAATCACCACATGCCAGTAATCTACAGCGAAGGATTGAGGAAAACTGTAAAGGTTAAGTAGTCATAAGTAAAAAAATTACACAAAATACGAGAAAATCAACCGAAAATTATTTGCCATTGCCTTGAGGACGGATGAAAGATAAATAAATATACGATTTTTATTCATCTCTTTTTATTTGAAATATCACTCGCCAAAAAGGTAAAGTAAAAATACAAATTTTATCAAATAAGGGAAGAAAATCTATGGAAGATAAAAGACAAGAAGCTATAAAAAAACTAAACAATTTAATCGAAGACATTGATTTTGCGATGTTGACGACCGTTGACACCGACGGCGTTTTGCGCTCGCGCCCGATGTCAACGCAAGAGGCTGAATTTGACGGAACTTTGTGGTTTTTTACGAGCGATAATACGCACAAAATTGAAGAAATCGAGCGCGACAATCGCGTAAACGCTTCATATGCCAAGCCGCAAGACAATGTTTATGTTTCGGTTTCGGGAACGGCTTCAATCAGCAAAGACCGCCAAAAAATGGAAGAACTTTGGAATCCGATTTTGAAGGCGTGGTTTCCCAAAGGTTTGGACGACCCGCATATTTGTTTATTGAAAGTCGATGTCGAACAAGCCGAGTATTGGGATTCGCCTTCTTCGACTCTCGTGCAGATTGCCGGTTTCGTGAAAGCATTAGTTACCGGACAAAGCGCCGATGGCGGCGAGAATGAGAAGATTAATTTATAATCAAAGACGGCAAGATTTCAAGCCGCGAATTACACAAATTGCGCGAATAATAGAAAGATTAGTTCGTGCTAATTGTGTAATTCGCGGCTGATTTATTTTGAATTTGATTTGTAACCCATAAAGTCTAAAAACATCCCTGATAACTCTTTACACTCCTTTACATTACACTAAAGTCCATATAATACAGCGTAAATACAATATGGCACGGTCATTGCTATATGGAGGGCAGGCTGATTGAAACAATGCAAGTTTTAATCAATAAACATTTACACCGGTTTTTGAACTACAAATCAAGAGCCGCAAAAAGTAATAAGGAGACTGTGATGAAATTAAATAATTTGAAACGAACAATCGCGGCATCGGCATTCGGTTTAGTGGCATTATTGGGAACAAGCGAAGTTGCCAACGCTCAATATGACAGACGAAATGAACGTCAGGAACGCAGACAGGAACAGAAAAAAACACAACGAGTTGACATACAACAGCAAAGAATTTATACGCAACAGCAACAGATTGCGCGACAACGTGCGATTTTAGAACAACAGCGTATTCGTGAAGAACAGCTTCGCCTCCAAAATCAGCGCAACCGCCAATATCAACGCGGCAACGTTTATTCAAATAATAACGGTTACAGCAATAATCGCTATCGCGTCTATCGCAACGGAAGTTATTACAACACCGACAATCGCGGCGCGGAGCTTTTGAGACAGGCGGTTAATAACGGTTATCAGCAAGGCGTTCGCGCCGGACAAGCCGACCGCTCAAACCGACGCGGAAGCAACTATAGAAATAATTCGATCTACCGAAGCGGAAATTACGGCTATCAGAGCTACGTCGATTCGCAGCAGTATCAATACTATTTCCAACAAGGTTTCGACCGCGGCTACCAGGACGGATACAACAGCCGTTACCAATACGGTTCAAACAACAACGGCTCGTTCAATATCTTAGCGACGATTCTTTCAGGAATCCTTAATCTTCAGTCTTACTAAAAATAGCTGATTGTCATCAGAAAAATTCCGGTTTCCTTTAATATGGAAACCGGAATTTTTCTCTTTTAAAGTCGTATTCAATCAAATTCGCAGAGGTTTTTTCTGGATTACTGCCGAAAGATAATGGATAATGCGGGTAAGATTTTTAATTTATCTTTCGGAGAATATATGAAAAAAATTCTGTTTCTATTACTCATTTTGTGCGTTCCGACCTTCGCGCAAAATCACACGATTCAGCAATACCTGAACATTCGTTCCGCCAGTGCGCCCAGTTTGTCGCCCGACGGAAAACGTCTTGTTTATCTGACAAATGTTACCGGAACATCGCAGATTTGGATGATTGATTTACAAGGCGGCGCACCGAAGCAAATCACGAATTACGACGATAATATCGGTTTTGTAAAATTTTCGCCCGACGGAAACGGCATTGTCTTCGGCAAAGCTAAAGGCGGCGACGAAAACACGCAGTTTTTCTGGATGAAACCGGACGGCAGCGGCATTAGAGAATTAACCGCGAACCCGAAAGTGCGTCATAATTTTGGTGATTGGTCGGACGACGGCACAAAGATTTATTACACATCGAACAAGCGCGACCGCACGTTTTTCGACGTTTATTCGATGGACGTTGCTTCGGGCAAAGAAGAGCTATTATTTCAACAGGACGGCAACAACGATTTTGTCGCCGCCTCCGAAGACGGAAGCCGAATTATTATATCGCGCGACGGAACGGAACTCGGTTTGGATAACAGTTTGTATCTGGTCGACGCGAAAACCAAACAAGCGACGCTTTTAACCGCGCACGAAGGCGCGTCACAATTCGGAGATGTGATTTTTGAGTCAAACGATGAAATTACTTTTCTGACAAACGACCGGCGCGAATTTATAGCGCCTTGTCAGATGAATTTGGAGACCAAAAAAGTGTCCGATTGCGTCAGCGGCAATTGGGATTGGGACACAATCGAAACATCAGACAATGGCGCGTCGACGGCTTGGATAATCAACCGGTCAGGTTTTAGCGAGTTGTATGTAGAGGCAGCTTACAAAGGTGAAGACAACGCTAAACAGGTTGAAAGTTTGCCTCCAGCCGAACTTATAAAACTTCCCGCGCACGGCATTGTCGGCGGTTTGGATTTTTCAAAAGACGGAAAGAAGCTGGCTTTTTCATTTGCTTCGGCGAAATATAATTCGGACATTTGGACTTACGATTTGCAAACGAAACAATTGACGCAAGTGACGAAAAGTTCGCGCTCTGATATTCCGCAGACATCTTTTGTCGAACCGCAATTGATTAGTTATAAAACTTTCGACGGGCGCGATATTTCGGCGTGGTATTACAAACCTCAAACATCAACTCTGACAATTCAAATTGGTGGACGGCGTGCAAAAAGAGCAGAAGTGAACGCGAAAGACTTGCCTGTCATCGTCAGCGTTCACGGCGGACCCGAAGGACAGGAGCGTCCCGGATTCAATCCGCTTTATCAGTATTATCTGTCGCGCGGCTACGCGATTTTGGCGACGAACGTGCGCGGTTCGACCGGTTACGGCAAAACTTTTACGCATCTTGACGACGTGCGAAAGCGCGAAGATTCGGTAAAGGATTTGGCTTACGCCGTCGAATGGCTGAAAACAAAAGGCGGCGCTGACGCAAAACGAATTGCCGTGATGGGCGGCAGTTACGGCGGTTATATGACGCTCGCGGCGGTTACGCTTTACCCGGATTTGTGGGCGGCGGCGGTTGATACTGTGGGAATCGCCAATTGGGAAAGTTTTCTGAAAAATACAAGCGGTTATCGGCGGCGTCAGCGCGAAGTCGAATATGGAATGCTCGATAAAGATATAGATTTTCTGCGCTCGATTTCCCCGCTCGCCAAAGTCGATAAAATCAAAGCGCCGCTGTTCGTCATTCAAGGCAAAAACGACCCGCGCGTTCCCTACACCGAAGCCGAGCAAATCGTCGCCGCACTAAGGAAACGCGGCGCGAAAGTTGAATACAAACTCTTTGACGACGAAGGACACGGCATTTCAAAACTGAAAAATCGGCTCGTGCTTTATCCGCTCGTCGCCGATTTTCTCGATAAATATATGAAGCAGTAATAACTCGAATGAAGATTGCGAGTCGTTTTCATTCGATTGAAATACTACAAGCTATCTCAAAAATACCGAACCGATAAAAATTTCTTAGTTTTCCCTTTGCGACTTTGCGCCTTTGCGGGAAACTTTATTTATCCCGCAAAGGCGCAAAGAGGAAGGCAAAGTATTTTTAAGATAGCCTCTGAAACGAGTAATGAAATTCCAGTGTTACTTTGCGCCTTTACCGGCAAAATTGTTCGGGTCGAAATCCGTAAAATTGATTTTCCCGAAATCTTTCGGCGGCGTTAAAATTTTGGTTTTAACTTTATTCGACTGAAAGACGTTGTAGCTCGACTCGACCACGCGGACGACCTGCCAGGTTTTATCGCGGCGCGAATAGTTGAATTGAAAGCTCGCGCTCCAGCGGTCGCTGCTGCCGCCGACGTTGTTGACGGTAAAACCGTTGCGCCTCGCTTCAAGGCTGTCGAACGGGTCGCCGTAGACACCGCCGCAATATCGGCAGTAAACAATGCCGTCATTGCGTCCGGCGACGGTTAATTTGCCGTCCGCGCCGCGCGTTAAAATCAGCAGCGGTCGTTCGCTCTCGTCGTAATTCACTTCATCGGACTTGGCTCGTATCTTGTCCAGTACAAGGACAAAATCGGCTGTGCCGTCGCCGTTCAAATCCGCCGTTTCCAGAGCGATTGCCTCCATTCCTTTTTCGACAAAAGGTTTGACATCGGCGGGAATTTTTAAATCGGATTCCTGCGCCGCGACAAAGTTCGGCATCATACACAAAATTACGATTTGTAATACTTTATTCAGTCGTTTCATTTTTTATAATCTCCATAAATTTGTCTAAGTAGTCGAACAAAATTAAAGCAAGATATGAAACCACAGATAAACACAGATTCACACAGATAAATCAAATAAAATCTGTGTTCATCCGTGTCTATCTGTGGTTTCATTCTCTTTTTCATAAATCTGTCCGATTAATTATCTGAAATTTAATAACACAAAAAATTTTGGAAGGCGACCGCGCAAATAAACAGCGCTTCTGCATTGCGGAATTCCTAAAATTATTTAGCCGAAACTCTTGAAATCATTGAACGGCGACCGAAATTCTAAATTCTAAATTTTTAATTCTTCATTATTTTGCAGTAAATAACGATTGTTTTTATGAGCAGTTAATTTAGAATTCAGAATGTAAAATTTAGAATTACTTTTTTTTGAGAAAGTCCTATTATTGTTAATCGTGTGGGGAATGTTTATCCGCCGCGCTCCAAAAGGGAGAATTCTACAAATGATTAAAATAAAAATCGTTACGATTTTTCTACTGGCAATCGGCGCGAGTTGTTTTATCGCGCCGGATTTAATCAGTCAAACGCGGAGCGAAATCAATAAATCCCCAAAAGCTTCGGAATCGCCGACAGTCGTTGGAAAAGCGAAAATAAAATGCAGTATCAAAGCATACCGCGCCGGAATTGCCGACGAATTACCGGACGTCATCAACGTTCGCTCGAAACCCGGTAAAAATTCGCCAATCGTCAAAACTATTAAGACAAAAGAAGAAATTATCTTCTACCTAACCGGCAGCGCGAACGGCTGGTTCGAGATTTCAAAACTGGAAACGACCGGAGCCGATGTTGATGAAACGCTCTTTAAAAATCGCGGCTGGGTTCATTCATCGATAATTGCCGTCAGCGTTGCTAACTCAGACCCGAAACTCTACGCCGCGCCGCAAAAAAAGAGCCGCGTCTTGAAAAAATTGATACCCGAAGAAAGTCTCGTTCAACCGACGGCTTGCCGGAGCGATTGGATACAGGTCAAATCGGGCAAGCTAACCGGCTGGCTTTCGCCCGACGGACAATGCGCTAATCCGTTGACGACTTGCGCGTAGATAATCAACCGTTTCCAGTCGGTAAAATTCTACGGAGCAAGAAACTTTTATTCTTTTATTTCACGCCGGAAAAGAGTTTTGCAGTTTATAATAGCTCTGAAAGCGCGACGAAAATTGCAAAGCTATTTTTTTCAACTGCTTCCCTGAAAATAAACGACGCGTTTCACAATCTTTTATAACTTTACAACCGCGCCCGTCCGGTTCGATTCGTGCGCCGCGTCGATAACTTCCTGAACTTTTAATCCGTCGGCAAAAGTCGCCGCGTGTTCGATTTCCGATTTCCCTGTTTGAATCGCTTCGATAATTTTCGGCGCGAAACTCGTAAAACCGCGTGAAAATCCTGTATCGGCAACGCCTTCGAGCGGTTTATCAAATTCTATTTCAATCTCGCGCCAATCCTTTTCGTTTTCCGCTGCCAGAAAAATCTCGCCGCGATAATCGACGCGCAACGCGCCTTTCGTTCCGAAAAATTCAATCAGATTTTCATATTTCGGACGCTCGACCATCGAAACGGAAACAATTCCCGTCGCGCCTTCGGTCAAATCGCTCTCATAAAAACGTAGAATCAGATTCGATTCGTCGTCGCTTGTAACGCGGCGCGTCTCGCCTGATTTTGCATCCTTACGATTTTTGACGTGAGTTTGCAATTGGCAGAAAACGCTCGAGATTTCCGCGCCCGAAAACCAGCGAAACGAATCAATGACGTGCGAGCCGATTGCGCCCAACGCGCCGCCGCCTTGCAACTCGTCCGACCACCAATTCCAGGGCAAATTAACATCGCCCCGCGAGTGGTTGCGAAAATTATATTTAGCGTGAATGATTTTACCGATGTCGCCGTTTCTTAACATTTCAAACGCTTTTTGCCTGCCTTTTTGAAAACGAAGCTCGTGGTCAATCAGCGCGAGAACATTTTTCCCTTTCGCTTTTTCAGTCATCTCGCGGGCTTCGCGGGCATTCATCGCCATCGGCTTTTCGCACAAAATATGTTTGTCGTGTTCGAGCGCGAAATTTGTTATTTCATAATGCGTCGCGGGCGGCGTGGTGATGCAGATTAAATCAATGTCTTCCTGCCGAACGGTTTCGCGCCAATCGTCTGTAAAATGCCGGATGTTAAATTCTTTGGCGGTTTGTTCCGCATTCTCGCGCCGACCGCTCGCAACCGAAATAATTTCCGCATTTTCGCATTTTAGAAACGCGGGAATCTGCACTCTTCGCGCAAAACCCGTTCCGATGATTCCGATTTTTACCGTTTCTTTCATATCAAAAATTAGAACACACCGAAACATCAAAAAACAAAAAGCGCGGGAATTTCAATTTCCCGCGCTTCCGGTTTGTTTCAATTTTTTCGGAATCTAACTTTTATCAATTTCGAGTTTGAGCGTTGCGGCGTTTATTTCGGTTTTGCCGCCCGAACGCAGAAAGTCTTCGTAAATTTTTCGCATGTCGTCCGTTATTTCAACTATGCTTGCGCCAATCACATAACTATTTGTGGAGGAATGTTCGTCGTTCAACTGTTCATATCTCTGCCCGACAATCCGCATTTTTATTTTGCCGCCCGGCAAACCGAGTTCGGCGTCGAGCGTGCGGTTTTCGCCGACCAAATAATATTCTTTGAGGCGAATCGAAGGAACAATAAACGAAACGCCCGAATTGCTCAAATCCTTCGTCTCGCCCCTGACCGATAAATTCGCTGTTGCCGAATTCTTTTTCCCCGTGTTTTTGCCGGCTTCAAACGAAATAATAATCGGTATCTGCAAATTATACCGTTTCGGCGCGGCACGCTCGGAGATTGATTTCTTAAAATTCCAAATCCATTTTCGTATCATTTTCTTTCCCGTCTAATCCAATATAAAAACTCAAGTTTCTTCGGGGACGTTCGTTTTCTCAAATTTCATACGACTTTTGCGAATGATTCTCCTCAAAATAAAAATTCGGGTTATATCTTCGGCGTTTGCCCTTTCGTATCCTTACTTTTAATGGTCATACCTTTATTGCCGCCCGCTTCAAACCAGAAGGATAATTTTCCGGTTTTGCCGTATGCGCCGGGCGTGGCGAAAGCGGTGTATTTCTTTTTGTCCGACGACAATTCGATTCGGTAATTGTAGCCGGTTGTTTGCGATGATTGCGCGTCTTCGGGAAGAAGTTTTTTCTCAAGCAAAATCGGCATTTCATCGTAAAGTCCGCCGTTTTGCGCCGAATAAATCATCTGCGCTTTGGCGATTCGGTTGAGCATCGCTTTAGCTTCGTTGTGGTGAGTTTCGATTCTTAGCGCGAAGAAATAATTTTTGCCTTCCTTTTTGATTTCCGTTTCTGCGGCTTCGTCAACAGTTAAGATAATCCAAACTCCGTTTTCATCTCGCAGCTTTAATTCCTGCAATTTCACTTCGCCCGTTTCGTTGTCGGGAAGTTTCGCGGTAACGGTCGCTTTGTCCTTTGAAATTATCTCGCCGTTAATTTCGATTTCCCGGGGAACCTGCGCGGCGAGCGGTTCAAAATCAACCTGTAAATCTTTGAGTTCATCGTCGGTCAAACCTTCGATTGCCGGACGCAGATTCGTCAAAAACATCGCTTCGCGGAATCGTCTCTCGCGCAGATTTTTATAAAAAACTCTGACCGTATCGGCAGGCGAATTCGCCTCGATTTCAATTGTCGCATTTGCCGCCGAATTTTTTGCTTCGGTCGTGTAAGAAGTCGCTTGCGAAGATTTGTTTTGGGTTTTGCCGGAAGTTTTATCTACGGTTTTTGCCGCTTCGACCGAGCAGCCGCTGATATACAAAACTGAAAAGATTGCGAATAAAACGAGAAGTTTTCGATTGGATTTAACTGGAAAAAGATTTTGGGACATTCAGGTTTTACTCCGAAAAATAGAAATAAAATCGTCTGGAAGAAGCGCGTCGGGAGACAAAAAGAAAATGCGCTAAAAAAGAGTATAGCGCATTCCTGTTAAAAAAAGTAAAATTTTTTTTACGAAATCCGTAGAAATTCTTGCATAATTTGGAAAAGCGAAAAACGGTTTTCTCTATCTACCGCTTCTTTTGCCCATCAATAGCAATTCGCGTCCGACGAAATAAAGAATCGCCGCGAGAATCAAAAACGGAATCAAGCCAAGCAAATCGGAACTCGGTCCGGCAAAAAACGGATTGCTCGTTTTCGCCCAGGTCTCGAAACCGTCCTTAACGTCTTTGAGTCGTTTCAAAACGCCGTAATCGAGACTGAACAATGCAATCAAAATTCCGGCGATTGCGCCGCCCGCGATATAGCCGGAAGCCATTAGCACGCCATTTGATTTGTCGGTTTCGGCGATGATTTGTTCTTCGGTTAGATTTTCGTGTGCGAGTTTTTGTTTCAGATATTTGTCAACGCCCCAACGCACTAAACCGCCGATAAAAATTGGCGACGACGTAGAAATCGGTAAATATAAACCGACCGCAAAAGCGAGCGACGGCGCGCCTGCGAGTTCTAAAACGACCGCAATCATCGCGCCGAGCAGCACCAAACCCCAGGGCAATTGCTGGCTCAAAATTCCCTTGATGATATAGCTCATCAAAGTCGCTTTCGGCGCGTCGTAGCGCGTTAATTCCTTGCCGTCTTCGTCTTTTTTGACCACGCCGTTGATGCCCGGGTCAACAAAATAAACCGGCTGACCCTGAGTATTTATCAGGTATTTTCCGGTTTGTCCGTTTTGCGGGTCGGTGTTTTGCCAAACGCGATAAGTTTCGTTATCGACGCCTTTATATTTTCCGTTGGCGACGGTTTCCGCTTGAAGCTGTCCGTTTTGACGGAAAAGCTGGTTTTCGGTTACGCGGTAATTGGCGAGCGGCGAAGCGGCGTCGATTTTTTGGTAATAAGTTTCAGTGTTGTTTAAGAGCAGAAGCAGCGGACCTAAAACAAGCGCCGAACCGAGCGCGCCGACGAGAATCGCAATTTGCTGTTTGCGCGGCGTCGAGCCGACGAGAAAACCGGTTTTCAAATCCTGCGAAGTCGTGCCGCCGTTCGAGGCTGCGATGCAGACGATTCCGCCGATTGACAAAGCCGTCACGAAATACGGGTCGGGCTGCGTCCAGCCTAAAAGCAGAAACACCAGGCAAGTTATCAGTAATGTTGCGACCGTCATTCCTGAAATCGGATTCGACGACGAGCCGACTTCGCCCGTCAAGCGCGATGAAACCGTCACGAATAAAAATCCCAAAATGATAATCAGAATCGCGCCCAAAAATGAAACAATTGGATTTGAAAAAACACTCAAACCGAGCTGCGGAAACAGCATAATCGCCGCCACCAATCCAAGCACGCCGATGACAACCCATTTCATCGAAATATCCTGGTCGGTGCGCGGCAGCGCCGCGCCTTCGATGTTTGAGCCGCCGCGTAAATCGGCGAGTCCGCCCTTTAAGCCGTGCCAAATCGTCGGCAGCGAGCGAGCGAGCGAAATCATTCCGCCCATCGCCACCGCGCCCGCGCCGATATACAAAATATACGCGCCGCGAATTTGTCCGGGCGACATTTCCGCAATAGTTTTTGAAAGTTCCGGCGCGAGCGGCGCAGCCAAACTGCTTCCAAAGAACTTAATCATCGGAATTAAAACCAAATAAGACAGCACGCCGCCGCCCATCATAATTCCGGCGATATATGGTCCGATGATGTAGCCGACGCCCAAAAGAGCGGGATTGTTTTCGAGCGCGACCGAGCCGCCCTTGAGCGTGGAATCGCTAAACTCGTGTTCGGGTTCGCCCTTCCAAAAGCTGAAAACCTGCATCAGGGCGTTATAAATGAATCCCATCGCAAAGCCGATTGAGATAATCTTTCCGCCCTGCAAAGCCGAATCGTCGGTTTCCAAAACCTTCGTTTCCGCATATTCGTTGGCGACGGCGCGGGATTCGGCTGATGCGCCAGCCTTTAAAACTTCCGCGCAAGCCGTTCCTTCCGGGTATTTCAAAAATCCGTGCTGGTCTTTTATCAAGGCGCGGCGCAGCGGAATCATCATCAAAATTCCAAGAAGTCCGCCCATTACGGCGACTAACATCACGCGCCAGAATTCGAGGTCGAAACCCAAAATCAAAATCGCGGGCATCGTTACACCGACACCGAACGCGATTGATTCGCCTGCGCTTCCGGCGGTTTGCACGATGTTATTTTCCAGAATCGTCGCATCTTTCATTCCGAATTTCGATAAAAGACGAAACAAGGTAATCGAAATAACGGCAACGGGAATCGAAGCCGAAACGGTTAAGCCGGTTTTCAAAACCAGATAAAGCGACGACGCGCCGAAGATAATTCCCAGAATTGTTCCGACAATCAGCGGAAAAATCGAAAGCTCGCGCATATTCATCACGGCGTCTGGAATATACGGGCGAAATCTTGCTAGAAATGGATTACCAGTCATAAGCGGAAATTTAAACCTCCGAATTTATTTTGCTTGCACCGGGGAGAATTTTGTTTGAAAGCCTTGCGTTAATTTAACTTGCAATCGAATTTGAAGCAAGCGATTTGCAGCCGTTCGGAAAAGAAATTTACAGTGATAACAGGGTGAACACGGATAATAAAACCTTTATTAAAATCATTTCTTATCCCTGTTAATCCAGTTATCCCTGTAAATTTTCTTCGTTTCTCTGCTAAACTAAAGCAATTTTTAAGGAGTTTCCTATGACGAAAAATAAATCTTTCTTTGCGGCTCTGCGTCTTTGCTCGTTAATTCTTTTCGTTTCTTTTGCGGCTTTTGCCCAAAGCGTTCCCGCGCCGAAAGACGTTCTCGGCTGGACGCCCGGCGACGATAGAAAGCTGGCGAGTTGGAAACAGGTTGTCGAGTATTTTCAAAAACTGGATAAAGCGTCCGACCGCGTTCAGTTTCAGGAAATCGGCAAATCGACGCTCGGCAATCCGTTTGTTTATGCGACGATTTCCACGCCGGAGAATTTAAAAAATCTCGAAAAATATAAACAGATAAATGCAAAACTCGCCGACCCGCGAATTATTAAAAGCAACGACAAACTTGCAAACGATTTAATCAAACAAGGCAAGACGATTGTTTTGATAACGTGCGGCGTTCATTCAAACGAAGTCGGCAGTTATTTGTCGTCAATGCTGATAGCCGATAAGTTGGCGACCGCGACCGACGCGGAAACTTTGAAGATTTTAGACCAAACAATCATTTTGCTTGTGCCGTCTTTGAATCCCGACGGCGTGGATATTATCAAAAATTGGTATGACAAAACGCTCGGAACGCCGTTTGAAGGAACTGAACCGCCGGAGCTTTATCACAAATACGTCGGACACGACGACAACCGCGATTGGTATGCTTTCACGCAGGTCGAAACGCAGTTGACGGTCGATAAAATTCACAACGTCTGGCATCCGCAAATCGTCCACGACATTCACCAGCAAGGCGCAAACGGTTCGCGGATTTTTTTGCCGCCGTATCTCGCGCCCGTCGAGCCGAACGTGCCGAAGGAATTGGTCGAAGGCTACACGGAACTCGGATATTTTATGGCTAAACAGATGCGCGAAAAAGGTTTTCAGGGCATAACGACCGATTCGACCTACGACGCCTGGACGCCTTCGCGGGCGTATTCGCATTATCACGGCGGCGTGCGGATTTTGTCGGAAACGGCAAGCGTGAAATTAGCCACGCCGGTCAACGTAAAGTTTGAAGAATTGCGAAACGGTTTAGGCTACGACGTAAAAAAGGAAGCGCCCAATTTTTCGCCCGTCTGGAAAGGCGGCGAATGGCATCTGCGCGACATCACAAACTATATGACGACCGCCGCGTTTTTACTTCTGAAACACGCCGCCGACAACCGTGAGTCTTGGCTCAAGCGATTTTACGCGGTCGGCGAAGAAGCGGTCAGACCGCGAAAAGATGGTGAAGTATTTGCCTATGCGTTGTTGCCGTCATTTAATGGTCAAGGCATTGTGAGCATTTTGAAACGAGCGGGCGTTGAAGTTGAAGCCGCAAAAACATTTACATCAAACGGTAAGACATTCAAGGGAGGAACTCGCGTAGTTAAATCAGGACAACCTTATTTTGCTTTCGCAAAAGCGATGCTCGAAGCCGAAAAATACCCGGATTTGCGAGACGATAAAGGTCAACCGATTCCGCCTTACGACGTAACGGCGCATACGCTCGCGCTTTTGATGGATGTCGAAGTTACGCCAATTTACGAACCATTTGAAACGTATCAAGGCGGCTGGGGAAATGGAAGCGGCGGCGGAAGTTCACGTTGTCGCGGATCACTCAATTACAGAACATATCGTTCGTTTGTCCCCTCGATGGACGAAGGTTGGAATCGTTGGGTAATCGAAAAATATGATTGGATGTTGCCGAGAAAATACGAGTATTGCAGCGTTAGACACGATTCAATTTTGAACCAAGAAATAAATGAGAAAAATCTTTCAGATAGCGTCAATGTAATTATCTTCCCGGACCAATCGGCGAACCAAATCTTAAACGGTTTTCCAAAAGGCGCGATGCCTGACGAATACACGGGCGGCGTCGGCAAAGACGGCGTGGCAAATTTACGAAAATTTGTCGAAGCGGGCGGAACTTTGGTCTTTCTCAACCGCGCTTCAAACTTCGCTATCGAACAATTTAATCTGCCCGTCCGCGACGTAACGCAAGGTTTGCCCCGAAAAGATTTTTTCATTCCCGGCTCGATTCTGCGAACCGAACTCGACACTTCAAACCCGATTGCCAAAGGAATGTCGAAAGATTCAATCGCGTGGTTTGAAAACTCGCCCGCCTTTGAACTGACGGGAAACAGCAATGAGCAATTTATGTTTGTCATCGCGCGTTACCCGGCGAATCCGAAAGACATCTTGCTTTCGGGCTACGCTTTGGGCGCAGAGAAAATCGCGGGAAAAGCGGCAATTGTGCAAGTCAACATCGGCAAAGGCAGGATAATTTTATTCGGCTTTCGTCCGCAATATCGCGGACAATCGCTGGCGACGTTTCCATTGTTATTCAATGCGATAGGAAATTAAGAGAGGAAATTTACAGGGATGACAGGATTGACAGGGATAAGAAGAATTTTAAAATAGATAAATTATAAAACATAAAAATTTTGCTTCAGCCCCGTTAATCCTGTCATCCCTGTAAATTGTTCTTACTGTATTTTATGTTATACGAAGAAATCACTGGAAAAATCTTAGAAGCCGGTTTTGAAATCAGTAATGAACTCGGTATCGGCTATTTAGAGTCGGTTTATGAAAAGGCGTTATTGATTGCTTTGCGTCAAAAGGGATTAAAGGCAGAATCTCAATTTCCTTTGCAAGTAAAATTTCGCGGCGAAATTGTCGGCGATTTTTTCGTTGATGTTTTAGTCGAGAGCAAAGTTTTGATTGAATTAAAAGTTGCAAGCGCATTGACGAAAGAACATTACGCCCAAACCATAAATTACTTGAAAGCGACAAATATCGAAGTCGGACTTCTTATAAACTTCGGCAATCCCAAAATCGAATACCGCCGCTTCCAGAACAAATTCATCGAAAGCGGCAAAATTAATATTAAAAACATTCTTACCAACTGATTTATCCCTGTCGATCCTGTCATCCCTGTAAATTTCCCAAAACTTTTAATTCAATTTTGCGTATATCAATCTTGAGGGCAATGCTCGGAAGTGTTTTTGAAATTCAAACAAATTTCGGCGTTTGCTTTTAGAAGATGATAATCTTCATTTTAATTTTCTTCGCAACAATTATTATCGTCGGCGCGGCAGCCGTTTTCGGTTTCTCGTTTTACTTGAAACGCCGCGCGAAATCTCTCGAATCGAATAATCAGAAACAAATTGTCGGCGACGCGCCGCAATACCGCAGTTTGTTCGAGCCGGACGAGGAAGAAATTCGGTTTCTCGAGCGCGAAGAAGCGGCGAAAACCGAAGCCGAAAAACTTGAAACAGCGCGACGAGATTTGCTCGAAAAAGCAGAACGAGTAAAAGAATTTCAAACAATTTTTCTCGAAAACCCGACCAGGAAAAATATAATCGAACTTCTTTTATCAGCCGCCGGCAGCGAAAGCGCAAAAATTTTCGGCGAAACGGCGGAAAGTGTGCTAAAAGTCTTTCGGGAAAATAAAATAAAAAATTTGACGGCAACCGATTTGGCTGGTTTGTTGGAAAGCCACATCGGACTTCTCTCCCAACAGGAAAGAGCTTCGGGCGCGATGTTCTGGTTGAAACAGGAAATCGAACGTCTGCGCCGGGACTCAGAAGGAAATCTTGAAAAGAAATTTACAGAGACGCAATGATACAGAGAGATAAAGCCAAAAAATAATTCTTTATTATCCCTGTAAATTTTCTTGAGGAAACTACAATGGACAACACAACAAGTTTAATCTTTATAGGCGTGCTTGGTTTAATCGTTTTGGGCGTGATTTGGTATATCGTAACGCGCTTTCTGGTCAACGTCGGCGCGACCGAAGTCGGCATTAAGGAACGTCGTTACGCCGGAAAGAAAATGCCGCAAGGGCGCGTCGTGGCAACCGACGGAGAAATCGGGATTCAAGCCGATGTCTTAAAACCCGGACTGCATTTCGTTTTTTATCCGATTGAGCGCGTGATTCAAAAAGTTCCGCTCATCGAAATCGGCGCGGACGAACTCGGCGTTATCGAAGCGATTGACGGCGAGCCGATGCAGACCGGCTCAATTTTCGCGCCCGACAGAGCGCAAAACGCGCACAACAATTTTCAAGACCCGATTGCATTTATCAAACAGGGCGGTGTGAAAGGTATTCAACTCAGAACGCTGCAACCGGGTAAATGGGCGATTCACCCGTTTCTGTTCCGCGTTTCGATTGCTAAAGCCGCGATGATTCCGACGGGAAAAGTCGGCATTGTAACATCAGCCGACGGCACTCAATTATCACAAGGGAGACTTTTCGGCAAAGCCGTCGAAGGTCATAAGAATTTTCAGGACGCGGAAAGTTTTATCTACAACGGCGGACAAAAGGGCGCTCAGGTCGAAGTCTTGACGCCCGGAACTTATCGAATCCATACCGATTCGATTGGACTCGAAGATGGAAACGACATAAAGCCGGGACTTTTTAACATCCGGCTTTTCGACGCAACCGCCATCAGCGAAAACACGGTCGGTCTGGTCGAAGCGTTAGACGGCGCGCCGCTCGACCCGAAGGATTATGTCGCGCTGGCGGTCGAAGGACACGATAATTTTCAGGACAGCAACGAATTTCTTGCCCGCGGCGGTCAGCGCGGTCCGCAGAAAGACATCTTGCTGCCCGGAACTTATTACATCAATCCGCTGCTTTTCAAAGTAATCCCGGAATCGGCTAAGGAAGTAAAACCGGGAGAAGTCGCGGTCGTCGTATCAAACGTCGGCAAAGACCCGTCCGAAGAAATCCGGCAGGAAATGGCGCGAAAAATCCGTGAACGGCTTGAACGCGAAGAAGCCGAACAAATGCAGATTGCCGCGCAAAAATTAGATAAAGTGGACGGCGATAAAGGCTCGCTCGAAGACATCAAAGCCGAACTTGAAGTCGGCGACCCGGCGGACAAACGGCTCGACAGCGGAGCGCACGAAGCGTATGTCGTGCCTGCCGGTTTTCGCGGAATTCAGGAGGTCGTCGTCGGACCCGGACGTTATTACGTCAACACTCTGGCGACGACGCCGATTATTATTCCGACGACGAATCAAACCGTCGAATGGACGGCGGGCGAAGTTCGCGGCACTTTCGACCCGTTTGAAGTTATCTCGAAAGACGGTTTTACAATGCAGTTGGAAGTGCGCGTCGTCTTTCGCGTCAAACCCGAAGACGCGCCGTTTATGGTAGCGAAAATCGGCGACACGATGCGCCTTATTCAAAACGTGATGCACCCGTTGATTGATTCGATTTTCAGAAACCAGGCGTCAGAAAGTTCGGCGATGGCTTATTTGCAAAATCGCCACGAGGAACAGGAACGCGCCGAAGCCCGCGTCAGAATGCATCTTTTGAAATATCACGTCGATGTCGTGAACGTCTTGATTTGTCATATTCATCTGCCCGAAGAATTGATGAAGACGCAGACGGAAAAAATTCTCGCCGAGCAGAAACAGGGAATGTTCAACGCCCAGCGCGAAGCCGAAATCAAGCGCATCGAACTCGAAAAAACCAGCTCGCAAGCCGACAATCAGCGCAGCCTGATGGAAGCGACGGTTGGCGTGGAAATATCCGCCAAGCGAAGCGAACAACGCAAACGCGAAGCCGACGGCGAAGCGTATTACATCTCTGAGACGGGTAAATCCGAAGCCGAAAAAGTTCGCTTAATGGGCGAAGCGCAAGGCGTCGCTTACCGCGAACAAGTCGCCGCGCTCGGCGCAAACGGCGTGGCTTTGGTGGAAACGCTTAAAGTCATCGGTGAAAAAGGTGTTCGCATCACGCCCGACATTATGGCTTCCGGCGGAAACGGCAGCGGCGACGGCGGAGGCGGAATCGGAACGCTCCTTTTACTGAATTTGTTCCGCGACCAGATGCAGAAAAACGGTGATAAACCCGCAATTTTGCCGACAAACGGAACGAAATAAAATCAAACTTAAATTTACGAGCGGCTGTTTTGGAAACGAAGCAGCCGTTATTTTTTTATAGTTTCAAAAATAATTGGATATTTGAAACAATAAAATTCGCTTTTCTTGTTTTCAAATTCGGCAGCGGTTAGAATTTCTAACGAAGACAAAGCTAAAAGTTTCATCGTGTGAGCAATTACTATGATTCCAGAAATCCCCGCATCGTGGAGAAAACACCTTGCCGGAGAACGAGAAAAACCATACTTTGCGAAACTGGAAAGTTTTGTCGCCGACGAGCAGGAAAGATATACGGTTTATCCGCCGCCCGACAAAATTTTCACCGCTTTGAAACTTACCTCTTACGACGACACGAAAGTTTTGATGCTCGGGCAAGACCCTTACATTCAAAAGGGACAGGCGCACGGATTATGTTTTTCGGTCGAAGATAAAAACGCGCAAATTCCGCCGTCGCTCAGAAACATTTACAAAGAATTGAAAGATGATGTTGGTGTCGCGCCGCCGAATCACGCCAATTTAACCGCCTGGGCAAAGCAGGGAATTTTAATGCTCAACGTCGTTTTGACGGTGCGCGAAGGACAGTCGAATTCTCACAAAAACAAAGGCTGGGAAACATTTACCGACGAAATTATTCGTCTTGTTAATCAAAAACAGGAAACGGTCGTTTTTGTTTTATGGGGAAAAGACGCGCAAAAGAAAATTCCTCTGATTAATGCGGAAAGACACAAAATCGTGCAAGGAACGCATCCTTCGCCATTAGCGAGAGGTTTTCTCAAAAGCCGCCCTTTCTCGCAAATCAATAAAGCTCTGAGCGACGCGAATCGAGGCGAAATTGATTGGCGCATTCCCGCTTAGGAAGAATCCGCGCACAGAAAAAAAATCGATGCAATTTTTATTAATCAATGCGCGCCCGGCGGAGGTTTTGCGCCTTTTACTTTCTTGAATAAAAACGCCGCCGGAACGCCGACGAAACAGAGAATAGCAAGCAGTCGGAAATCGTCAATGTAGGCTAAAACCGCTGCTTGTTTGGCAATCATCCCGTAGATAACCTGGTAGGTTTGCTGGGTTGCCGTTACCGCGTCGGTTTGCGCCATCATCGAGTTTTTGATTTGCTCGAATGTTTGCTGAAATGCCGGGTTGTATTGAGAGGCATTGGCGGCAAGCGGAACTTGATGCTGTTGCGCGCCGCGTGCCAGAAACGTCGTCATTGCCGCAATTCCGAGACTTCCGCCCGTGTTTCGCATCAAATTATAAATGCCGGAAGCGTTACCGATTTCCGCATTGGAAAGCGTTCCCATCGTTAAAGTCGTCAGCGGCACAAAGACAAAGCCCATTGCAAAACCGCTGACGATTATCGGGTAAATGATATTGGTTTGTGCAATTTCGAGATTAATTCCCGTAAAAGCATAAGTTGAAAAGCCCAGCACCGCGAAACCGAACATTATCAAATAGCGGCTGTCAACTTTGCCGATTAAACGCCCGACAATCACCATCGAAACTATTGAACCGATACCGCGCGGGCTGACGGCGATACCGCTTTCGACCGCCGGGTAGCCGAGCAGAGTTTGCAAAAACAGCGGAATCAAAACCGTCGAGCCGTAAAGCACGACGCCGACCGAACCGATTAAAGCCGTGCCGACGGCGAAATTGCGATTGAGGAAAACGCGCAGATTGACAATCGGTTCGGGCGTGTAAAGTTCCCAGGCGATAAACGTCAAAATCGAAACAACGGACGTTATTGCAGTAAAAACAATGACCGGCGACGCAAACCAATCTCTCTGCTGTCCCAAATCGAGCGTCAGTTCCAAAGCCGACAAACCGAGAGCCATCAAGCCGAAGCCGATATAATCGATGCGTCCGGGCTTTTGATTTCTGATATATGGCGGGTCTTCGACAAAAGTGCTTGCCATAAAAGCCGCAATTATGCCGATTGGCAAATTAATGTAAAAAATCCAGCGCCACGAATAGTTATCGGTAATCCAGCCGCCGAGCGTCGGACCGATAATCGGCGCGACGACCACGCCCATTCCGTAAAGCGCCATTGCCGCGCCGCGTTTTGCGGGCGGAAAACTTTCGAGCAAAACCGCCTGAGCGATTGGCTGCAGCGCGCCGCCGCCGATGCCCTGCAAAATACGGGCGATTATTAAAATCGTTAAATTGGGAGCCGCTCCGCACAACGCCGAAGCTACTGTGAAAATAATGATGCAAATAATTAGAAATCGTTTGCGCCCGACAAACGAAGTAATCCAGCTCGTCGCAGGTAAAATAATAGCATTCGAGATGAGATAGCTCGTTAAAACCCAGGTTGCTTCCTCTGTGGTCGCGGAAAGATTACCGGCAATATGCGGCAGAGCGACGTTAGCGACGGAGGTGTCGAGAACTTCCATCACCGTCGCCAGCATTACCGAAATCGCAACCAGCCACGGATTGAAGCTCGGCGTCCAAACCTGTGCGGCGGAATCGGCAAGTGTTTGCTTTGCGCCTGGTTTTTTGTCGGGAATCGTCTCCGCAGTCGCGCTCATAAAATTCGTTTTTTGCCTGAAAGTTTCGGCAAAACAGCTTTTGTTTTACCTTACTTTAACGCTCGGCGCGACGGACATTCCCGGCGCGAGCAGATGAAGTTTGTCAGGCTGTTCGTCAAAAACGATTCTGACCGGAATTCTCTGCACGACTTTGACATAATTTCCCGTTGCGTTTTCCGACGGCAGAAGACTGAAGCGCGAGCCTGTCCCGGCTTGAAAACTCTCGATTTTTCCGTGAAAAGTTTGGTTTGGATAAGCGTCGACTTCGATGTCAACCGGCTGACCGACGCGCATTGATTCAAGCTGCGTTTCCTTAAAATTGGCGACTACCCAAATTTCGTCCGACTGCGAAAGCGCCATCAGCGGCGTGCCGGATTGCACGAGTTGTCCTTCTTCGACCGATTTGCGCGTTACAATGCCGTCTTCCGGCGCGTAAATTTTCGTATAGGAAAGTTCGAGTTCGGCTTGGTGAACCGTCGCTTCGGCTTGCGCGATGGCGGCTTCCGCGTTTCCGATTTGCGATTGGCTGACATTTATTCTTTCAGGCGCGGCGTTGGCGTCTTGAAGCTGACCGACCGATTCGCCGACCTGCGATTTCGTCAATTCAATTTGTGATAGAGACTGTCGGTAATTTTCCTGCGCGGTAGCGACGGCGGCTTGCGTTTCGTTGACATGAGATTGCGCGGCTTGTATTTGTTTTTGCGCGGCGGCGACCTGCGCCTGCGCCGTTTGCCAGGCATTGACCGCTTCGTCAAACAGCTGCTTTGAAATATCGCCGGTATTGTAGAGACTGCGCCGCCGATTGTATTCCTTTTGCGCCAAATTGAAATTAGCTTCAACCTGCGGAGCAAGCGCCTGTAACTGCGCCAAATTCGCCTGCGCGGTTTTGACCGCGCCTTGCGCCTGCCTGATTTGAGATTGTTTAGCACCTGCGGCGGCGCGTGTCTGCTCGACATTATTCTGCGCGGATTCAACACCGGAACGCGCCTGGTTTTGGCTTGCGTTGACGGTTTTCCGCGTTAATTCAACTTGCGCCTGCGATTGATTTTTCTGCGCCTGCGCCGCGCGTAGCTGCGCTTTTGCCTGCTCTAATTTCGCTTCGTAATCCTTTGTGTCGAGTTCGACCAGCAGTTCGCCTTTGTGAATCGGCTGATTCGATTTGACATAAACTTTCGCAACATAAGCCGAAACTTTCGGGCTGATTTGCACAACATCGCCGTCAACAAAAGCGTCGTCGGTCGATTCATAATGCCGCGCATTCAACCAGTAAAATAAACCGCCGATTGCCCCGACCAACACAACCACGCCGATTATAATAAACGGCAGTTTGCTTCGTTTTTCCGACTTCTCTTTTTGGTCTTCCGTCTCGGAAGGCTTTGTTTCTCTCTCAATCGAAGTATCGTTCCCTTGCTCGTTAGAATCATCGCTTTTCTCAGCTTCTAAGACTTGTTTGCCGTTAATTGTCGAATCATCTGTTTTCAGTTGCGCTTCTTTCTCTTTTACAGCCATTACAAAATCATTTTCCCTAAGTTAGTAAGCACTTACTTATTATTCTTTTATCTCATTTTCAGGCTAAAATGTCAATTTTACAGCCGCATCATTTTGGATTTACAAGCGTGCTTAACACAGTTATTTCAAATATGTTACGATTTTCATTTACGCAAACCGATGAAGGAAATCATAAAAACGACGCGCCTCGACAACGGCTTGACGATTCTCACGGAAAAAATGCCCGACGTTCGGAGCGCGACGCTCGGCTTTTGGATAAAACGCGGATCACGCCACGAACCGGCAAACTTAAACGGCATTTCGCATTTTATCGAACACGCCGTTTTCAAAGGAACATCGAAACGAACCGCGCTCGATATTGCAATCGAAACCGACCGTCTGGGCGGAAATCTCGACGCTTTTACGATGCACGAAGCGGTCGGTTTTATGGCGAAAGTCGTGGACACGCAAACCGCTAAGGCATTCGATTTAATCGCCGATATGATTGCGAATCCGCTTTTTGACGCGAAGGAATTACGGCGTGAACAAAAAGTCATTATCGAAGAAATCAAAATGGTCGAAGACACGCCGGAAGATATTTTGAGCGAGGTTTTCACAAAGGCATTTTTCCCTGAAAACGCGCTCGGACTTCCGATTGAAGGCACGCGCAAAACCGTCCGAACTTTTAATCACGAAACGACGAAAAAATTTCACCGCGAGACATTTCAGCCGCAAAACATCGTCATCGCCTGCGCCGGAAACGTCGAACACGCTGAAGTCGAAAATCTCGCGTGCAAGTTTTTTGGACTTCAAAGTTCAAAGTTCAAAGTTCAAAGTTTGAATGACGAAACCTTAAACTTGAAAATTGAAACTTTGAGCCGCCCGACGACTGCCGCGCCGATTATTATTAAGAAGAAACAAAATCTCGAACAAGCGCATTTAATAATTGCCGCGCCCTGGATTTCTGCCGGAGACGAACGTCGTTACGCCGCGTCGCTTTTAATCGGGATTTTGGGCGACGGAAATTCATCGCGTTTGTGGCAGACGATTCGGGAAAAACGCGGGCTGGCTTATTCGGTCGGCGCGAGCGCAAATTCGTTTGAGGATTGCGGCGTTTTCTCGATTTACGCCGGATGTTCGCCGGAAAAACTTCTCGAAGTCGTAGATTTATCAATTGCCGAATTAAGGAAATTAAAACGCGAAGGCGTAACGCCGGAAGAATTAAATTTGGCGAAAGAGCAAACCGTCGCGTCGGTTCTTTTAGGTTTGGAAGATTCGAGCGTCCGCGCCGCCAATCTCGCGCAAATGGAAATTACGCACGGCAGACAAATTTCGGTCGAAGAAACTTTAGCGAAAATTGAATCTGTGACAATCGAGGAAATTCAGGAAATCGCGCGGGAATTTTTCCAAACCGACAAAATCGCGCTTGCCGCTCTCGGAAATTTGAACGATTTAAGAATCAAGCGCGAAAGACTCGATGTTTCGTGAACGGAAGTTTATATTTTTTTTGTTTGATTATAAATTTGCTGTTAAACTAAAATCCAACGTCCGGAAGATTCTCTTCCAAAAGGCAAACTACAATTAGAATTTGGGGAAGCTCGGCTGTCGCAGAGTTTGATATGACCGATTTGAAATGTCTCACAACCAAGGAAGTGGCGCGTTTGTGCCGCGTCAGCGACGCCACCGTCAAGCGCTGGGAACACGCCGGACTGCTGCAATCGGAACGCACGGGCGGCGGACACCGGCGTTTTCGCGCCGAAGAAGTGGTGCGTTTTCAACGCGAGCAAAATCTCGGGCTGAAAAAATGTCACGGCGACGAATCGGTCGTCGCGGCAGCAGCGCGACCGCGCGAGAGCAGACGCGCAGGCGGCTCGCCGCTTTTTCATTCCTTGATTGCCGGCTGCGAGGAAGCGGCGGCAAATGAACTTATCAGCGAATATCTGCAAGGCAAATCGCTGACGGAAATTTTCGACGATTCGATTTGTCCGGCAATGCGGCGCGTCGGTGAACTTTGGCTCAAAGGCGAATTGAGCGTTAGCCAGGAACATCTCGCCACTCGAACGGCACAAAACTCGATTTACAAGCTGCGGAATTCCCTGCCCGTTCCCGAAATGACCGACAAACTCGCCGTCTGCTGCGCGCTGGAAGGAGATTTCCACGAACTGCCGTCTTTTCTGGCGCAAGTAACCATCGAAAACGAAGGTTGGGAAGTTTTGAATTTCGGCGCAAACACGCCGCTCAAATGCCTGGCAAAAGAGATTTTGCACCATTCGACAAAAATAATCTGTATTTCCGCCGCCGTCATCGCCGATGTCGAATCGCTTACCCGCGATTACAAATGTTTCGCCGAGCGCGTCGGCAAACAAAAAATTCCAATCATTCTCGGCGGCAGAGCATTTAGAAACATAATTGTCCGCCGCCGATTTCCTGCCGATTTGTATGCTCAAAGCTTTGCGGAAGCTGCGAAATTTGTCCGGAAACTGGCTGACAAAGTTTGAGCATTTAACTGCCGCGTTTTTATTTTCGGCAACTGTTCGATAAAAATTCAGCATCTAGCTTGGCACTGTCAATTTTATTTTACTGAAAAATTTGTTTGATTCGGATAAAAACCTTATAATCCCGACAGAATTTCTAAAATTGCACTAATGAAGTTTACCGTCGCTAAAATTTTCATCTTCTTTCTGTCAGCTTTTGCCTGCACCGTTTCCGCAACGGCGCAGGATTTTTTGCCGGAACTCGTGCGCCGCATCAAACCTTCAGCGGTGGCAATTGAAACTTTCGATGCAAAAGGCGCGACGCTTTCGCGCGGCAGCGGTTTTTTTATTTCCGGCGATAAAGTGATTACCAATCGGCACGTCATCGAAAAATCCAGCCGCGTAACGGTTCATTTATTAGACGGCAAAACTTACACGGCGCGAGGCGTACTGGCGATTGACGGCGAAGGCGACCTCGCGCTGCTGCAAATTGACGTGCCGCTAAATGTTGCCGTTCCTTTGCCGATTGAAAAAATCGTGCCGCAGGAAGGCGAGTCAATCGTCGTCGTCGGCAACCCGTTCGGGCTGGAAGGCTCGGTTTCCAACGGCATCGTTTCCGCCGTGCGCGAAATTCCCGGTTACGGCAAAATCATCCAAATCACCGCGCCGATTTCGCCCGGCTCAAGCGGTTCGCCGGTCGTCAATATGCGCGGTCAGGTTATCGGGGTCGCAACCCTGCAAGCCGCCGAAGGTCAAAGCCTGAATTTCGCCGTGCCTTCGGAGAGAATCGCTCAATTAAAATCGGGCGATTTACAAACTTTTTCTTCACTAAACATCGAAACGCAGAAAAATAAACGCGCCGCCGCGCAGAGTTTTTATTCGCAAGGTTTGGGGATTTTATCGCGCGACGAATACGCGAAAGCCGTCGGTTATTTTGAAAAGGCGACGGAAATCGATCCGAATTATGCCGAAGCGTGGTATCAAGCCGGATTTTGTTACGGAATGCTCGGGCGGCACAACGACGCGCTGCGGGCTTCGCGCCAGGCGGCAAAGCTGCGTCCCGATTGGGCGGAAACCTTCGTCAATATCGGCGCGTCGAGCTTCGCGCTCGGACAATTCAAAGAAGCCGCCGAAGCCTACAAACAGGCGACGAAACTCGATTCCGATAACGCCGATTCACAATACGCGCTCGGTCTTTCTTTCAATAAACTAAACCGCGCGGACGAGGAAATTCTCGCCTACAAACGCGCCGTCGCGCTCAAGCCGGATTTTGCAAACGCTTTTGAAGTTCTCGGCGCGGCGTATTTCAAACAAAAAAGATACAGCGAGTCGCTTGCCGCATTTGAACAATTAAAAACTTACAAACCCGACGCCAAAACCTACAATTATTTGGGCGAAAGTTATTACGAGTTGGGGAAAACTCAGGAAAGCATCGATGCGTTCAATAACGCCGTCGGCTTTAACCCCAATTTCGATAAAGCGCGTTTTAATTTGGGACGAGCCTACGTCAAACTCGGCGACAATGATTCCGCTTCGGTTCAATACGAAATCCTGCGAAGCACAAAATCCGATTGGGCGGACAAACTTTACGTTTTAATCAACCCTTAATTTTAACTAAAGAAGAATTTACAGGGATAGGTAGGCTTCGCAGCTTGATAGGCAGGGATAGAAAGAAATTTATTTTGATTTATCCCTGTCCATCAAGCTGCGAAGCCTACCTATCCCTGTAAATTCTTTCTTTGGTTTTCTTCTTGCCGCATCATTCTTCCCAGCGTCGATTTATCAAACTTGCGACAAAGCCCGCGCCGAAACCGTTGTCGATGTTGACGACCGTGACGTTTGACGCGCACGAATTGAGCATTCCGAGAAGCGCGGCAAGACCGCCGAAAGACGCGCCGTAACCGATGCTGGTCGGCACGGCGATGACCGGAACTTTGACGAGTCCGCCGACGACCGAAGGCAAGGCGCCTTCCATTCCGGCGACGACAATGACGACGCGCGAATTTTGCAAAACTTCCCTTTCCGATAAAATCCGGTGAATTCCCGCGACGCCCGCGTCCCAGATTCTTTTCACGCTATTGCCCATCGTTTCGGCAACAAGCGCGGCTTCTTCGGCGACCGGAATATCGCTCGTGCCGGCGGTAACGACGGCGATTTCGCCTGTGCCGAGTTCGGTTTTATCTCGAAAAACGCGAATCAAATTCGCCGATTCGTGCCATTCGGCTTCGGTAAAAATGTTGCGGATGTCGCCAAAAGTTTCGGCGTTTGTTCTGGTTATCAAAACATTCGGCGATTTTGCCACGAGTTTCTCGAAAATTCCGATTATCTGCTCGCGCGTTTTCCCCTGTCCGAAAATCACTTCGGGAAAACCTTGCCGTTCGGCTCGCGCGTGGTCGACTCGCGCGTAACCGATGTCTTCGTAAGAAAGATTTTTCAATTTTTCCGTCGCTTGTTCAATTGAGATTTCGCCTTTGCCGTGAGACGACAAAATTTCTTCGATTTCGCTTGTTTTCATAAATTTCCGTATTCCGTTAGATTTTCACTTTGCGCTCTTTGCGCCTTTGCGGGATAAGAATTTGTTTCCCGCAAAGGCGCAAAGATAACGAAGTTATTTACAATTGCTTTATCGAATTATACACAATCAAGCGAGTTTTATATTTGCGTTGGCTTTCCAATTTGCAAAAATGTTACAGTTGGAAACCAAATAATTTTTATGGAATTGACACTCGCCATCACGGGCGCATCCGGCACGATTTACGCTCATCGAACTTTGCAATTGCTTGCCGCAAGCGACGCGGTCGAGACGATAAATTTGATAATGTCGGGAACTTCCCTGACGGTCGCGCAAGTCGAAACGGGCGCAAACCTGCGCGAGCCGACAACGGAAAAAATCAACGAATGGCTCGGTTTGGCGAAAGATTCAAAATTGATTCGCTTTTGGAAATTAGATAATTTGGCTGCAAAACCCGCGTCCGGTTCAAACAAACAGGCGGGAATGATAATCGTGCCGTGTTCGATGGGAACTTTGGGCGCGATTGCTTCGGGCGCGGGAACAAACTTGATTCATCGGGCGGCGGACGTTTGTCTGAAGGAAAACCGAAAGTTGATTTTAGTTCCGCGCGAAACGCCTTTTAATCAGATTCATCTTGAAAATATGTTGAGACTCGCACGCGCGGGAGCGACGATTATTGCCGCCAGCCCGAGCTTTTATCATAAGCCGAAAACGATTGACGATTTAGTTAGTCATTTGTGTTTTAGAATTTTAGACCAATTCGACATTCCGCATTCACGCAAAACCGAATGGTCGGGCGAGGAAGTGAAAGAAGAAAATTTACAGGGATGACAGGATAAATACGGATGTAAAAACAAAAAAATCATTTCTTATCCCTGTTCATCCTGCCATCCCTGTAAATTTTCTTAAAAATCATGTCCGATACAATCGAAAGATTTTCAAATCGCGTCGAAAATTACGTTAAATATCGTCCGACTTATCCGAAGGAAGTCTTGGATTTGTTTCGTGATGAGATGAATCTCGAAAACGATTCGACGATTGCCGACATCGGCTCAGGCACGGGCATTTCCGCGAAAATTTTTCTCGAAAACGGCAACCCGGTTTTTGGCGTCGAACCGAATGAAGCGATGCGCGAAGCAGCGGAAAATTTTCTGCAAGAATTTCCGAATTTCAAAAGCATCAAAGGCACGGCGGAGAATACGAATTTAGAAAATAAAAGCGTCGATTTTGTTGTTTCCGCGCAGGCGTTTCATTGGTTCGACGGGACGAAGACGCGAGTCGAGTTCAAAAGAATTTTGCGCGATAAAGGTTTCGTGGTTTTGATGTGGAACGAACGCCGGCTGGATTGGACGGCATTTTTGCGCGGCTACGAAAATCTTTTGATTGAATTCGGCACGGATTATGAAACCGTGCGTCACGAAAACATCACGAAAGAGACTTTGCAGGATTTTTTCCGAACCGATTTTGAACAAAAAACTTTTTCAAACGCGCAAGCGGTTGATTTTGAAAGCTTAAAAGGCAGAATGCTTTCTTCTTCATACATACCGACGGCGGAAAATCCGCGCTTTTCCGAAATGCTCGAAAATCTCGAAACGCTTTTTGCGCGGAATCAGGAAAACGGTAAAATAGAAATTTCATACGACACGAACATTTTTTACGGACAAATTTAATTATGGAAGCAAAATCGGCAAAAACCACCATCACCGTCGCTCATTCGCCGGATTCGGACGACGCTTTTATGTTTTACGGCTTGGCGACGAACAAGCTCGAAACCGACGGTTTGAAATTTGAACACACTTTAAAGGACATTCAAACTCTGAACGAAGACGCGAAAAACGGCGTTTTCGATGTTACGGCAATCAGCTTTCACGCTTACGCTTACGTTTCCGACAAATACGCGCTCTTGCCGCACGGCGCGAGCATCGGCGATAAATACGGTCCGATACTCGTTTCCAAAGAACCGCGCAAAGCCGAAGAAATTTCTCAAATGAAAATCGCTATTCCGGGCGAAATGACGAGCGCGTTTCTCGCTTTGAGAATTTACAATCAGGATTTTGAATATACGGTCGTGCCGTTTGATAAAATCATCGACCACGTTCAGCAAGGCAAAGCCGACGCCGGACTTCTGATTCACGAAGGACAGCTTTTTTATAAACAAATCGGGCTTGCGAAAGTTCTGGATTTGGGCGAGTGGTGGTTTGAAAAAACCGGCTTGCCGCTGCCGATGGGCGGAAATGTGATAAAACGCGATTTGGGCGCGGACTTGATGCGAAAGGTTTCAAAATGTCTCCACAACAGCATCAAGTATTCGCTCGACCACCGCGAAGACGCGCTCGCCTACGCGATGCAGTTTGCGCGAGATATGCCGCCGGAACTCGCCGACCGTTTCGTAGCGATGTGGGTTAATGATTTGACTCTCGATTACGGCGAGCGCGGCAGGCAAGCCGTCAAACTTCTGCTCAAGGAAGGTTTTGAAAAAGGAATTATTCCGCGCGAAGTCGAAGTTGATTTCGCTGAATAATACCTTCCTCCGTAAAGTTTTTGTGCGATTCGGCAAAGCGTAATAAATTTCATATGACTTAAACCTTGAATCGAGACGATGCCGGAATTTGCGGAACAAATTACGAAAAACAATTCAAAAAATCAAAACTCTCTATTTACTTTTGAAACTCGGAGCGATTACGCGCCCTGGATTTTAATGGCGGCAATCGTTATATTGACGATTTTCGCGCTGCATTTTCAGGGCAGAATTTGGTGGTGCAAATGGGACGCGCCGTATCTTTTGTGGTCGAGCGACGCCTGGAGCAAACACAGCTCGCAGCATCTTTTCGACCCGTATAGTTTTACTCACATCCTTCACGGACTTCTTTATTACGCGGCTTTATTTTTGATTTTTCGCAAGCGTCTGCCGATTGCCTGGCTCTTATTTTTCGCCGTTTTGATTGAATCCGGCTGGGAAGTTCTCGAAAATTCCCAGGCAATTATCGAACGCTATCGCACCGCAACATTCTCGCTCGATTATTTCGGCGATTCGGTCGCCAATTCGTTCGGCGATATTTTAAGCTGCGCCCTCGGTTTTCTCCTCGCCTATAAACTTGCCTTTTGGCGTTCGCTTTTTTTGTTCGCGCTTGTCGAAATCGTTTTGATTTTCACAATTCGGGACAGCCTTTTAATCAATATCATTATGCTGATTCATCCGATAGACGCAATAAAAACCTGGCAGACCGGCGGTTGATTTACAGGTATTGTTCTAAAAGTTTGTTGTCAGGACTGGATTTAGGCAGCCTGGATTCGTTTCCGAATATCATCGGCAATTTCACCCGGCAACCGCTTATTTGTGTCAATATGCTCGCCGAACTCAGAGGCACGGTGAATTTCGCAGCATTTTGCCGCTCTCGGATATATCCACATACCTTCCGGCGATGAAGAATCCACGCCGCGAATTTTGAGGCGTTCATAGACCGTCTCCACGGAGGCTGTCAGACAAAAGTGGCGGACTGTAATATCTTTAGATAACAATTTGGAACGTATCCGGTTTAAGTATTCGAGGTTAGAGAAAGTCATCGGAACAATGACTGTCCGACTCGTGATTTTATCGAGCGCTAAAGCGGTCAACGCCGTTAAGTTTCTCCAGAGCGGAATATCCTGGAAATCATCGGTTCCGTGACCGCTGAAAGGAATGAATTTACACAGACGTTGAAGCACAAATCCGATGACCTCCGGGTCAAACAAGATACTTTTCGGTATTTTGGCAACGAGTAACCCGGCAACGGTTGTTTTTCCGACTCCGAACGCTCCATTAATTAAGATAACCATATCTTTAGCTGCCTAAATTCAGTGTTTGAAATTTCTTCTTTTTACAATCCAAATTTGCTTATTATGAAGAAATATCTTTTCGCAGCAATATTATATAATTTGCCTTAGCTTAGTCACAGTTACGGCAAAACACTTTTAGGAGACCGCCTGTTTGCAAAAAGTCTTGACATATTCGGCAATTATAAATAATACTTACTGCAAACAAATCACTGTTAAGCCGCGATTCGGAAACGATGCGGAGTTGTTGTTCGTATAGCTCGGGAAACTTCGTTCTCGAATCGCAAAACCTTCAAATACTCAAGGAGAAAATCGATGAGAAAAATTATCTTACTTTTGACCGTAATTCTTACGTTCGGCGTTTTAATCAACGCTCAAACCGACACCGCTGCCAAAACTACAACCTCACAGACAACCGAGGAAAAGCCGAAAAAACAAATCTTTCGCGCCAATAAAGACCAGATTATGGAAGCGCAAAAGATGTTGAAGCAGGAAGCGAGCGGCAAGCTCAACGACGAGACACGCGCCGCCGTCAAAAAATATCAATCTGAAAACGGATTGAAAGCGACCGGCACTTTGAATCGCGCGACGCTCGAAAAAATGAACGTCAAGTTGACCGACAAGCAAATGGAAATTCCGGTGTCGCCGGGTTCTTTTGCCAAAACCGCTGACGCCGCCAACAAAACAACCGAGACGAAAAAACGCGCCCCGATTTTCCGCGCCAGTAAAGAACAAGTGATGCAGGCGCAAAAAATGTTGAAAGTAACGGAAAGTGGAAAACTCGACGACCCGACGCGCGACGGTTTAAAAAAATACCAAGCCGATAACAAATTAAAAGTTACGGGAACGCTCAATCGGACGACGCTCGAAAAAATGGGCATCGCGCTGACCGATAAGCAAAAGGAAGATGCGAGTAAAAATCCGTAATAAGATTTTAGCGCAAGTTTATTAAAACAAAGAAGGAAATTTACAGGGATTTATGAGATGCGCAGGGATAAAGGCAAATCGAAATATGTCGTGTTATTCATGTTTATCCAAGCCGCGAAGCCTGCTAATCCCTGTAAATTTTTCTTTCGGCATTTAAATTTTAGCAAATTGAAATTTACTCTAATATTAACCGACAAAAGATTTGCATCAACTAAACTTTGCCGTAAATTTCTACCCGCAAATCGTTTTCAAGTTCCCTCGATTCATTTACTTTATATCCTTTTAGAAAATCCTCCGGCATAAACGTATCGGCGTCTTCGATTGTCTCCGGGACTTCGGTAACAATCCAACTGTCAATCACGTTCGCAAAATTTTCGTAAGTTTTCGCGCCGCCGATGACGAATAAATCGCAGTTCAAATAACTTGCCAGACTCAAGACCGATTCGGTATTTCGCAGCAGCAAAACATTCGGCTGATTTTCTAATTTTGCGGAACGGCTCAAAACTATATTCAGACGCTCAGGCAGCGGTTTGCCGATTGATTTCCAGGTGTTAAAACCCATTACAACGGCGTGATTCAAGGTCGTTTGTTTGAAAAACCTCAAATCAGACGAATAATGCCAGGGCAATTTTCCGTCTTTGCCGATGGCGTAATTTTGCGCGATTGCGACGATGCCGATGATTGCCATAGTTGAATTTCGGATTTTAGATTTTGGATTTTGGATTATTTCAATTGCGATACAATTTATACAACGAGTTTTGCCCCTTTATAAACTGCAATTTCCGAACCTTTTGCCAGTAAAATCGATTGTGGTTCGGCATCCGACAAAAAGCTGAATTTTTCACTGTAAGTCAATCCGAAATCAACGTCAATGTCGCGGCAATTCACTTTATAGAGTTCCCATTTCGGATGCTCGACTTTGTATTCATCCGTTCCGGTTTCGCCGCGTTTTGTATAACCCCAATAATGTTCGATGATAAATTCGCCCTGTGAATTTTCTTCCGGCACGCCGAGATTTTCGCCGACCTCAACCGTAATGCTGTTTTTGCAGCTTCCTTTCGACCAAAAATACGAAAGCTCTTTTTCGGTTTGCGCGTGGCTCATTTTCCAGGTTTCGTAAGGTTCGCCGTAGAAAGCGCGCGCGACAAAAGCGATTGCCCGACGCGGAACGATTTCCTTTATAAAAACCACGCCGCGCCTTGTTTCATCCGGCGTTTCGCGCCGAACGTAAAAGCGCAGATTGACTTCATCAAAATTGACGTGAAAAGGAATCGGCACGCCTGAAACTTTTGTATCGAGAAATTTAAATGCGACAAGGCTCGCGTAGCATTTGCCGTCGTGAAAATCCAAAACGGTTCCCTTCGGCACAAATTGATACAGCAAACTCGGTTCGATTTCATAGTTTGCCATTATCAAATCCTGCCATTTTGCCGTTAAAAACCTTTTCATTTTTACAAAATCAAACGCTTGTCGCCCGCTCTGCGCGTAACCCGTTCGCGGTCAAAATATTCGAGCAGAGGAATCGCATATTTGCGTGAAACTCCCGCTATATCTTTGAATGCCGCAACATCAATCAATCTGTCAGGTGATTTTGCGGCAAAGTTTTTAATTTTTTCAATTAGCTCGGTAATCGCTTTTTTAGAAAAATAAAAATCTTCCGTAATTTTAACAATTTCACCGGAATTTAATAAAAGCTGGAAAATTTTGCGGGCGTGTTCACGAAGAAGTTTTGTGCCTTTGGCTGCTTCGTTCAAAGCATTTTCCAGCGTCGGGACTTCTAATTTCGCCGCCGTGTAAATTTCCAATAACCTATCGCGCGCCTTCAATTCATCCGCAGAAAGTTGTCGGTTATGAGCGATTGCGCGGACAAAATCCTTTTCGGCTGAAATTTTGCCGTCTTTTTCCAAATAAAAAAGTGTTGCCTTAAAAATCTCCGGCGCGAGATGCGCGAAAATTTTCTCGCGCAGAGTTTCGCGCAAAATCCCTTTGGCGAGCGGCTCGCGGCGATGATAACTTTCAATTTCGGCGAGCGTTTTGTTCTTTAGATTTTCAAACGGCGTTCGAGCGAGATAAAAACCTTCGGCTTCGATAATCGCCTTTTTTTCGACGTTTTCGGCAATCGCTTTTCGCAAGATTTCGTTGAGCCAGCCGGTTCGCGCCTGCAAATCCCCAAAAGTTAAACCGCTTTTGTTTGCCCGGTCGAGAAATATTTTTATTTGTCCGGTTTTGTCGTTTTTGCCTTCAACTTCGACTAAGTCATTTAGATATTTCCTGACGCTTTCCACATCTTTTCGCTGATGTTTGATTGCCAGCGCGTCGAGAATTTTTCCGCCCGCAATCGTGATTTGCGGTGAATATGAACGAACTATAAATCTCTCGTTCGGAATTGCGACGACCGGAATTTCGAGCCTGATTTGAACAAAATCCTTTTCGCCCCGCGCGATTTCATTTGTTTGGTTTAAAACCTGCACACGCGCCAGAGCTTCCAGAGTTCCAATGTGAACGCGAACACGCTGGCGCGATTTTAAGCTGTGTTTGGCGTCTTTCAAAACTTCGATTTGCGCGTTGAAAATCTGCGTCGGACGCAGAACGCGCGGAATTGTCAAAATCATTCCTCTTTCGAGTTCGGCGTTTTCGATTCCGCCGAGATTAACCGCCGCGCGTTGTCCTGCGTGAATGGTTTTGACAGTTTTGCCGTGCGTTTGAAGTCCGCGCACGCGCACTTTTTGTCCGGCGGGCAGAATCTCCATTTCGGTCGCTTCGTTAATCTCGCCCGAAACGAGCGTTCCGGTAACGACCGCGCCGAAACCTTTGACGGAAAAACTTCTGTCAATCGGAAGCCGCGCGACGGTTTCGTTTCGCCGGGCAGGAATTTCAAGCGCGAGTTTTTCCAAAGTTTGTTTTAGTTCCGCAATTCCGTCTCCGGTTTTCGAGCTGACGGCTATCACGGGAGCGTTTTCCAAAAACGAGTTTTCGACCAGTTCAGCCGTTTCGATTTTGACGAGTTCGAGCAGTTCGGCGTCAACCAAATCGGATTTCGTCAAAACGATTAAACCGCTCTTTATTTCGAGCAGACGGCAAATTTCAAAATGCTCGCGCGTTTGCGGCATCACGCCCGCATCCGCAGCAATAACCAGCGCGAGTAAATCGATTCCGCTCGCGCCCGCCAGCATATTTTTAACAAACCGTTCGTGTCCGGGAACATCGACAAAACCGATGCGAACCGCGCCGCCCAACCGGAGTTCGGCAAAACCTAAATCAATCGTAATTCCGCGCTGTTTTTCCTCCGGCAGACGGTCGGCGTCAACTCCGGTCAACGCTTTGACCAGCGCGGTTTTTCCGTGGTCGATATGTCCTGCCGTGCCGACGATAATATCCATCAATTTACAGATTTAAGCAGCCGGACAAATTTAAGATAAAGAAAATGTAACCGTCCCGCTTCGCGTTAACACAAATACACACAGATTTTATTTGATTTATCTGTGTCAATCTGTGTTCATCTGTGGTTTCAAACTTTGCTTTAATTTTGTCCTGTTACTTACATTTTTTGAATCGTATTGTTCCAATTTTCGATAAAGCGTTTTTCTGCCGATGTTCAGCAGACGCGAAGCGCGTGATTTATCGCCGCCGGTGTAGTCGAGCGTCGCTTCGATAACTTGTTTTTCGACTTCGTTCATCGCGGTCGGCAATTCGATTTCGATGCCGATCGAGTTGCCTTCGCTGGCGGCGCGAAGCCTTTCCTGTTTTGCCTGAGCGTGAATTTCAAACGCTTTGCGACTGATAGCTTCTGGCAAATCGTCAACTTCGATTTGTCGTCCCGACGCAATAATGACGGCGCGTTCGATTGCGTTTTCAAGCTCGCGGACATTGCCCGTCCATTCGTAATTGACCAGAGCGCGAAGCGCGTCTTTGGAAATTCCCGATACGAAACGTCCGGTTTTTTCCTTGTGCAGTTCGAGAAAATGAAACACGAGTAGGTTTATATCTTCGGGACGAGTCCTGAGCGGCGGCACGACAATCGGAAACACCGACAGCCGATAAAATAAATCCTTGCGAAACTTCCCTTCTTCGACGGCTTTTTCAAGGTCAATGTTTGTCGCGGCAATGACACGCGCATCGGTCTTTAGGACTTCCTTGCCGCCGACGCGCGTAAATTCGCCGTCCTGCAAAACTCGCAGTAAATTAACTTGCGCCGAGAGCGACATTTCACCGATTTCGTCAAGAAAAAGCGTTCCGCCGTCGGCTTCTTCAAAACGTCCCTGTCTTTGAGTTCTCGCATCGGTAAACGCGCCTTTTTCGTGTCCGAAAAGTTCCGATTCGAGCAGGCTTTCAGGAATCGCGCCGCAATTTAATTTGACATACGGCTGATTTTCCCTGCCCGAATTGTAGTGAATCAGATTTGCCAGCAATTCCTTGCCCGTTCCCGATTCGCCTTGAATTAAAACGGTCGTGTTGGTGTCGGCGACATTCAGAGCTAGTTCGATGGCGCGGCGAATCGGTTTTGCCTGCCCGATAATCTGGCTTGTATTGCGTTCGTGAAGCTCGCTTTTTAAACGCATCACTTCGGCTGAAAGCTGGTCGCGTTCGAGTGCCGTTCCGATTTGGTCGGCGATGCCTTCGACGAGCGCGACTTCGTGATTTTCAAAGCCTTGCTCGCGTTCTTCGCTCCACACGAAACCGAGCAATCCAAACGCTTGTCCGCCGACGCGAACAGGCGCGACGAGCGCGGCTTTTCCGCCAAGCTGCGAATTAAAAATCAATCGAATCGCAAACGGCAATTGTTTGTCAACCAGACGTAAAGTTTTGCCGTCGCGCAAAATGTCGCCGATTGCCGGAAACGGTTCGATGTCGAGCGATTGACCGTGTTCTTGTATCATTTCCAAAACGGCGTTTGGCTCGACATCGGGCGCGGATTTGAACGATGCGAGTGAAATTTTCTTCTCCGTCTGGTCAAGCACGCCGAGCGCGCCGTAATCTGCGCCGACAAGGCTAATGGCGCGTTCCAAGACCTTTGACGAAACAATACCAAAATCCGAGTGCGAATTGAGCGTGTTGGCAATCTCCAAAAGCGCATTCGTGCTTTTGGATTCCTGCTCCTGCGCGACATAAAGACTCGTATATTGATAACCGATGGCGAGCTGGCGGGCGATTGATTCGAGAAACGAAACTTCTTCATCGAGCCATTCGCGTGGCGCGTGCGTATCGTGCAGACCGAGAAGTCCCAGGACTTTACCGCTCAAGATAATCGGGATAATCAATAATGATTGTGTTTCCAGAGCTTTCGCAAAAAATCTGACGGTTGCGTCGGTTGCTTTCGAGGTGTCGTTAATGCGAATCGGCTTTGAAATATCGAAGCGTTCCGAGAGTTTTTCCGCGTCAATCGGAATCGTCGTGCCTTCGCTCGACGGAATGTCTTCGCTCGCTCGCCATTCGTGGCTGATGCGAAGCTCGCTGTCGGGCGTCAATTGCAAAACGTCGCAGCGGTCAGCCTGCATCATTCGCCCAATTTCCGAAACGACGACCGTCAAAAATCTTTCAAGGTCGATGTTCGTCGGCAAATCACGCGCGAGACGGTCAATAATCGCTTCACGCGCTTCGTGCATTTTGATTTTTCTTTCGAGCGGAAAGGTTTGCGAGCTTTCGATTTCAATTTTCATAAATCAACCGGAATAGGTGATAACTGATAACTGATAACTGACATCGGTGTCAAGTTGATACAGATATAATCGAAAGCGTGTTTTTTAGATGCATAAAATAAGAATCAATAAATGTTCGGTTTCTTAACTTATCGGCTCGTTTGCAAATTAGCATTCTTCTTTTCGGGCGTCGATTCTTCTTTTGGTTTGGAGCTTTCCAATGGTTTGGCAGTTTCGCGTGTTTTGGTTTGTTCTTGCGGTTGCGGCGTCGCTTGTTGTTTCAATTGTTGTTTAACGCCGAAATCAATTCGCTTTTTTCCGGCTTGAGCTTTTTCGAGAAGTTCCTGCGCCTGCAAATTTTCCTCGTCAATTTCGACGGCTTTTTTTAAAGCGACGACGGCTTCGTCGTAATGCGCCAGCTTTATCAAAATCGCGCCGAGTTCCGTTTGGTATTGACCGTCGTCGGGTTTGAGTTTGACGGCTTCCTTCAACGCTTTTTGCGCGTCCGCGTCCTCGTTTAATTTGTTATAAGCGCGTCCGAGATTGAATTGCGCCTGGTCATCTTTTGGATTTTTATCCAAAATCTTTTTATAAGCCTTGACCGCGTTTTCAAAGGCTTTATCGGCGTCGCTCAATTTCGGCGTTTCCTTTTTTCCTTTTTTTGTTGGAGTCGGCTCGGGTTCTTCCGTTAAAACTCCGGCGTTCTTTTGTTCAATTTCAAGCTGCGAGTAAGCCAATCCGAGTTTGAAATACGCCTCTGCAAAATCCGGATTTAACTTGATGGCTTGCAGGTAAGCCTCGATAGCTTTTTCATTATCGCTTTCGTCAAAAAGTTTATCGCCCGCGGCTAACGCTTCATTTGCGTCCGTAAAAACCGGAAGCGGAGTTTCTTCAATTTTTGCATTTGCATTCGCTTGATTTGTTTCGATACTTGCAGCGATTTGCAAATTCGCGTTTACTGAATTTGCATTGCCTGTTGAATCATATCTTGAGCAGCCGCCGTTGAAAACTGAAAATAAGACTGCCAATATAAAAACTTTTTTCATAACGCTTTCTTGAAAATAATTTTTGGAATTTTTGATGGGAGAAATCTGACGAAAAGATTTCAACCCGGCGGAAACACGAACGGGCGCCCGCCGAGAAGGTGAACGTGCAGATGAAAAACCGTCTGTCCGCCATCGGAATTCGTATTGATAACCGTTCGGTAGCCGTCTTCGGCAAAACCTTTTTCGCGGGCTATTTCAGCCGCCGTTAAAAGCAGATGTCCGAGCGTTTCCTCGTCGGTTTTTTTCGCCTTGTCCAAAGAATCGAAATGCTCGCGCGGAATGATTAAAATGTGCGTCGGCGCTTGCGGGCTGATGTCGTCGAACGCGATACAAACTTCGTCTTCATAAACTTTGGTAGACGGAATTTCACCCGCAACTATTTTGCAAAACAGACAATTTTCATTCATAGGAATGGTTTATTAAATCATAAACCCACGGATTGAACAAAACGCGGAATCGGGTGCGAATGAATGCCGATTGATAGGACGCGGACGAAGTAGGCTTCGCTGTTTTGATACAGCGGATTGACGCGGATTTAATTGAAAATTGTCGCATAATATAATTTAACCTAAGTATCTTGAGAAAACTAAAAAAGGAGACAACCTTTAGAAAAACATTTACATCTTTGCTTCTGATTTAAGCATTTAACTCATTTAATGGAGTGGCAAGTAATTTATTAAGCGGCTTCATTGTTCAAATCTTTAGATTAACGCACTAGGGCAGTATGTTGGTTTTCTAAAATTAGCCCACACTCTGACAGAGATTAGTAACCTTATAAGCCAAATGTGAATTTCTACCTGGTTTATGATAATCAGAAATTAGAAATTCATTTAACTATTGGAATTTTATTCCAGTAAATCATTACCTACGGAAAACAATAATTATGGTGAGCTGACTAAAGAACGGCTTACCGGGAGATTTCTTCATATGTCAGACACATCAAAAATATCAAATAAAACGAGAATCAAACGAATCGGTTATTCGTTAGTCGCTATCTGTGTTGTCGCTATGGTTACGTCATTGACGCTTATCTATGGTCAAAACCAGATTAACACCATAGTTGGTAATAGTAGATTCGTAGTTGTCGAGCGACAGCCTAATCAGTCGCTGACACCGCCAAGCGCCGCCGAAGTCGAGGAATTTGATCACTCTAATGCGCCTAAAGCCAACAAATTGCGTAAAATTGCGGCATTTACTCCGGGTCGGAATTTACTAGCCGCCAGTGGTTTCCCTTTTGAGCCATACATACTACTTGAAAACGATTGGCGCAGCCGTCTGGCGCAAATCGCCGGACAAATGCCGGCGATGCAAGCGGTAAGGCGCGCTGACGTTCAGCTATCAGGTGTTCAGATTGCTAACACATTAACTATACCGTCGGATGTTGAATTAACCGGAGATACGGTAATCATTGCCGACCGGATAATTTATGAAGGTCATAAGAATATCGAAAAAGGCAACTACAACCTTTATATCTTTGACAAATTCTTAAACAAATAAAACAAAATAGCGATTATTTTTCAGTTATCGCAGCCAATTAAACAACCGGCGAATCGGTCGTAAAACTTTATTTTTTTGACACAGCCTTAAACGCTGTAAGGAGTAAATTCTCATGGATAAATTAAAAAAACATTACATCAATATTTTAACGCTTTTTATTGCTTTCTCTTTTGTCATTCTGAGTCTCGGTTATTCAGCCTTTAGCGGAAAGGTCGGCGCTCAGGAATCACCCGGAAAAAATCCGCCCAAAAGAAAAACACTGCGCCAAATAGCACAGGAAAGGGACATTGATATTAGCACCCAGCGAGAAAGCGAGGTTGAGTACAGCCTTGAAGAGCTTACCCGTTCAGAAGCAATAATCCAGGGTCGAATTATCAATACGGAAACAACCCTGAGCGATGATTCTATCTCCACGACTTACACTATCGAAACTCAAAGAGTAGTCAAACCGTTTACATCCGCGGTTCCGCTGGATATTTATCAGCTAATGAATAAAGCCGTCCCTGAGCCGATTAATAATGAATTTAAGATAACTCGTCCGGGAGGCTCGATGGTCGTCAACGGGCATCGAATCAATGGCATACGTGCAAGCGAACATCAACTGAATCAGAATGAAAGCTACATGTTCTTTCTGACGTGGAGCGGCGATTTAGCAACTTACGTCTTGGTTGGCGGCATTTCTGGTATCGTTTTAGTTCAGGACGACTTACAGATTATTCCGCTGGCGACCAGTAAAGATGTCAAGCAGTCAAATGAGGCTTTTCTCAAAAAGAACAGAAGTTTTGGAGATTTCTTAGAAAGTCTTAAAAAAAAAAATTAATTGATTCGACAAATGATAATGTTCCATCAGCAAAATGTTCTGTCGACTTCAGCGCTCCGCTTCTTAATGCGCTGACTGATGACGGCGGCGACCCCCAACCGACACCAGACCCTTGTGCGGCTTACAATCAATGCACGATTCTTCAGGAAGTGAGTTCAAAGGGGCTTACAGGAGCTATTACTTATTCAATTAATGAAGCTAGTTTAGCTGCCTTACCGTCCGACGCGGCACGTCAGGACTTTAGAAATAGAATCGCAGATGCCACCGCTAATTGGAGCCAAACCGCAGGTATTAGTATTACCCAGGCACCGACCGGACAAGCAGGCAGAGTGACGGTTGATATAAGCACTGACCCTCAACGTGACCTTGACGATGGAGTCGTGTATACCGACCCTAATGACACTACACGGCGAATTGTCTCCTTTTCTGATGAGTGGATTACCTGGGCACCTGAAAGCAAAGATAGGATTGTATCGCATGAGTTCGGGCATGTGCTCGGCTTGAAGGATATACCGCCTGGCGGCGGATGTCCCAACCTTGAAACGATTATGCGCCAGACGGGCGCTACGGAAGCCTCCAATATAATTGCTGATATGCAGCTTCAAAATGGATTTACTGGATGTTCACAACCCGGAAACGAGTTTTGGTGTTCACATCACCTTCCGCAGCCCGCAAGACCTACATCTTGTGATACGGCAGCAGCGAAAAAATCAAACTCCACCAAAGGAACGCGCGGGACACTAACTCCAACCCCGACTCCGACACCAGTTGCATCTCCACCTCCAACCGGCGGCGGCGGCGGTCCAACCTACTGTGATATGTTTCCAGGCTACTTCTGCAACGGCGGCGGCGGCACTGGCGGCTACGGTGGCGGCGGCTACGAATCATGTGATGGTGTTTATAGGCAAGATCCATGGACGACTTGCGCTGGAGGCAGTTGTGAAACACATTATGATTATGTACTAGTCGGATATTACTGCTCATATTCATTCTAAGTAATTGGAGAAATTACATGCAGAGCGAAAACAACATGAAAACTCGGTAAAATATCAAGCAAGTGACGAGCAGAAAAACGAAGAAAAGAGGTTTTAACAAGCCTCTTTTTTTGTTTATTTTTTAAATTATCCGCGTCAATCCGCCTAATCAGTGAAAATCCGTGTCCTATTTCCCGTCCGTCGTGAAAAGTTCGGCGCTATACTTACGTCGCCGCCTGCGCCAAGCTGTCCGAAACACGCTCAATCTTCGCGCCGATTTTGCGGAGTTTTTTGACGATATTTTCATAGCCGCGGTCAATATGATAAACGCGGTCGATGACGGTTTCGCCATCCGCCGCGAGTCCGGCTAAAACGAGCGAAGCCGACGCCCGCAAATCCGAAGCCTGCACGGGCGCTCCCATTAATTTTGTTTTGCCGCGAACAGTTGCCGCGTTTCCGGCGATGTGAATTTCGGCGCCCATTCGCATCAGTTCCGAAGCGTGCATAAAACGATTTTCAAAAATCGTTTCGACAATCGTCGCTTCGCCTTCGGCTTGCGTCATCAGAGCCATATATTGCGCCTGCATATCGGTCGGAAAATCCGGGTGCGGCTCGGTCGTTACGTTTTTTGAACGCAAACCTTCGTCGCTGCATTTGACGAGAAGCGTGCTTTGATTCAATTCTTCAATCTCGACACCGGCTTCACGCAATTTTGCGATAACCGCTTTGAGATGTTCGGGGCGACAGTTTTTTATTTCGAGTTCGCCGCACGTAATTGCGGCGGCAACAATAAAAGTCCCTGTTTCGATGCGGTCGGGAATAATCGTGTGTTCCGCGCCGCCGAGATTTTCCACGCCTTTTATCTCAATTTTTTCCGTTCCCGCGCCTTTGATTCGCGCGCCCATTTTATTTAGAAGCTCGGCTAAATCTTCGATTTCCGGCTCTCGCGCCGCGTTATGAATCGTCGTTTTCCCGCTTGCCAGAACCGCCGCCATCATTACGTTTTCCGTTCCGGTCACGGTAACTTTGTCAAAATAAACATCCGCGCCGACGAGTCTGCCTTTTGGCGCGCGCGCCACGACATCGCCGGATTCCAAAGACACCACTGCGCCGAGTTGCTCAAACGCCTTCAAATGCAAATCAATCGGACGAGTTCCGATAGCGCAGCCGCCCGGCAGCGAAACTTTCGCCTGTCCGAATCTAGCCAACAATGGACCTAAAGCCAGAACGCTCGCGCGCATCGTTTTGACGAGTTCATACGGCGCTTCAAAAACTTCGATGTTAGCGGCTGAAACTTTGTGCGTACGCAGTTCCGGCGTTAAAACGGTCGCGCCCAAATCTTCTAATAAACGGCGTTGAGTTATTAAATCTTTGACATACGGAACGTTATGCAAAACGACGGTTTCCGCCGACAAAAGCGTTGCTGCCAAACACGGCAGCGCGGAATTTTTCGCGCCGCTGATTTCAACTTTCCCCTTGAGCGGCTTTCCGCCTCGAATCAAAAATTTGTCCATCGTTTATTTCAAGCAAAAATTAAAACGCAAATTATGCCGGTTTCCATTTTCCTGTTAAAAGTAAATAGCAAATCTTAGCACGAGTCGCGTTTCTAATAAAATTAAGCAATCGGCAACATCATTTTCATTTGTAGGCGCAAATCATCCGGGTCGGTTCGAGGTAAGTTTTGAATTCGATTTTTCTAAAGCCCGCTTCTTTAAGCCAGGATTCATAAACTTCAAAACTTCGCTCGACATCGGAGGAATTCCAGCAAATATCTTCCAGACAAAATAGAACGGAAATTTCGGGACTCAAACGGTCTTTGTCCAAAATCCAGCCGCTAATAATGCAAACGCCGTTTTCGGGAAGATTTTTGTATATCCGCGATAAAAGGTTTTTGTTCGTTTCCGCGTCAAAAACCGAGAGTAGATTTGCCATCAAAACGACATCGAAACTTTTTGGTAACTCGTCTTTTACAATATCGCCGCCGATGGTTTTGATTCTTGATTGTAATCTGCTTTTAGAAATAAATTCATCGGCTTTTTTAACATTTTCGGGCAAATCAAAAACAGTCGCGCTGAGTTTCGGAAAAGTTTCGCACAAGCCGATTGACATCGCGCCCGTTCCGCCGCCCAAATCGAGCAGATTTTCGTATTTTGAAAAATCGAAACTTTCACCCAAAGCGCGTCCGTGAAGCAGCGCGAGATTGTGCTGTTCCGCCATTGATTCCGCGCCCTGGTCTTCGTCTTCCGGCGTTTCGGAATTGCTTTCGCCATATTTCCACGATTTCAATTTTTCCGGCAAATCAGCCCACAGCGGATATGAGCGATTTTTGTAACGACTTATTTGACTGCCGAGATAAGACTCGTTTCCTTTAACAAGAAAATAATCGGTCAGAGCAGAATTTCCATAAATTCCGTTCTCACTTTCCAATAAACCGACAGCGACGCAGGCATTTAAAAATCTTTCCATCGCCAGCGGATGGATTTTCAGCTTTTTAGCCAAATCCTCGACAGCAAGATTTTGTTCGTGGAGAATTTTTGGGATTTCCAGTTCGACCAATGTAAAAAGAACTTGCGATTTTTGATAGCCAATCGCAAGTTCGAGTAATTCGGCAGGTGATTCGATTTTTTCTGACATTTTATGGTTTCAAAACGATTTTACGCCAAACATCTTTGTCCGTATTGAATTTGTCATAAGCCATCGGCGCTTCGCTCAATTTCAAGCGGTGCGAGATAACAAACGTCGGGTCGATTTTGCCTTCTTCAATCGCCGAAAGAAGATTCGGCATATATTTGTGCATATTCGTCTGACCCATTTTGAAGGTCAAGCCTTTGCCGAAAGCCGCGCCCATCGGAAATTTGTCGAGAAATCCGCCATAAACGCCCGGAATGGAAACCGTTCCGCCTTTCCGACAACAGTAAATCGCCTGCCGGAGCGCGTGCGGTCGGTCGGTAGCAAGGAAAAGCGTCGCTTTGGCGTAATCAAGCAAAGAATCGGGCGACGTGCCGTGCGATTCGAGTCCGACGGCGTCAATACACGAATCAGGTCCGCGTCCGCCCGTCAAATCTTTTAATTTGTCATAAACTTCAACGTCATCGAAATTTATCGTTTCGACATTATTGTCCAAATTGTATTGTCTAACTTCGTTAAGACGCGCTTCGTAATGGTCAATAGCAATGACTTTTTCAGCGCCGAGCATAAACGCCGATTTAATCGCAAACTGCCCGACCGGACCGCAGCCCCAGACGGCAACCGTGTCGCCCGCGTGAATGTCGCAGTTTTCCGCCGCCATATAGCCGGTCGGAAAAATATCCGAAAGAAATAAAACCTGTTCGTCTTCGAGATGTTCGGGAACTTTCAACGGTCCGACATCGGCAAACGGCACGCGCACATATTCGGCTTGTCCGCCTGCAAAACCGCCCATCATATGCGAATATCCGAAAAGTCCGGAACCTGAATAACCATATAATTCCTCGACGATTTCCGGCGTCGGGTTCGAGTTGTCGCAAGCCGACCATAAATCGCGCTGACAGAAAAAACAATTGCCGCACGCAATCGTAAAAGGCACAACCACGCGGTCGCCCTTTTGCAGATTTTTTACGTCTTTTCCGACTTCGACGACTTCGCCCATAAACTCGTGTCCGAGAATATCGCCTTCTTCCATTGTCGGAATATAACCGTTATAAAGATGCAAATCAGAACCGCAAATTGCGGTCGTCGTAACTTTAATAATCGCGTCGCGGTCGTTCAGAATCTTCGGGTCAGGAACGTCCATCACGCGCATATCGTGTTTTCCATACCAACAAACTGCCTTCATTTTAATTCTCCCTTATGTAATTTTTCTTGAAATAAAAACAATTTACAGGGATTTATGGGATAGACAGGGATAAGAAAGAAAACCTAATAAAAATTTAAGTGGTTTTTCTGTATCCCTGTTCATCCAAGCCGCGAAGCCTACTAATCCCTGTAAATTGTTTTTTAATTTTTATGCTATGGCTTTTTTCGCTTGCGGCGCGCGTCCCGAAGACTGACCTTCCGTTTTTATAATCATTCCGGCTTCCATCAAACTCTTGAAGCGGCGCAAATCTTCGGCGACTTGCTGACTCGGTTCTTCACCGAACAGCTTTGCGACGAGCGAGCCTAAATAACCGGCTGGCGGCTCATACGTCAAAGTAACTTTTACTTCCGTGCCGCGCGTCGAAGTCGGCAGAAATTCAACTACGCCGGAGTTTGGAATCTCCGAATCTTCGGTTGATTTCCAGCCGATGCGCTCGTTCTCACGCTCGCTGGTAATTTCCGCGTCCCATTCGACCGTCGTGCCGAGCGGCGCTTTGGCAACCCAGTGCGAACGTTTGTCGTCGATATTTTTGACCGATTCGAGATGATTCATAAACTGCGGCAAGTTTTCAAAATCGCGCCAGAAATTATAAAGTTCCGAAGTTGATTTGTTGATTGTAACGCTTTGTTTGACGTGAATTTTGCCCGACCTTCCTTTTGTGTAAGGGCTGTCGTTATCGCCCTGCATACTCGTATCGACGCCCATCGCGTCATACACCTGACAATGTCCGGTCGCGCCTCGCAACAAAAGCCCGCCGCCCAGAACGGAAAGCAAAACTCCAAAAGCATCACCTCGATTTATGCCGTAAGCCGTCAGCAACCCGCCGCCGACCGCCGAAACGAGTCTTTCGTTGTCGCTGACATTGGTATTCATATTGGTAAAAATATCCGTCAATGATTTTTCCTGATTATTGTTGTTCATAAAATTCTCCCTTACTTGTTTATTAGGCGAATTTCTCGCCCGAATTTAATTCGTTGTTTCGATAAGATTCTTCGTCAATTTGAGCTGTTACAAACGAAGGCGAAGCAAAAGCCGCGCTTTCCTTTCCCAAAGCGTAACCTTTGCCGATTCCGCCCGCAGACGGCAAAAGACGATTGACAAATGCTGAAATTTCCGCTGTCAGTTCGGGGAATAAAGCGTTTATTTTCGCCGCAAATTCCGCTTGAATCGAAACGATTAATTCGGCGTCGCCGCGCCGACACGCTTCGACGATTTGTCGCGCTGCCGTTTCCGCGCTGATTGAACTGATTGGCAAAGCGTTGCCGATGCTGAACCACGCAAACTCCTTTTCGTTTTGTCCTTTGAAAACAGCGTTGACGTGACTTCCCGTTCTCATCAATCCGGGACAGACGGTCGTAACTTGAATGTTGTCTTTGGCAAGTTCGACGCGCATCGCGCCGGAAAGACCGACGAGCGCGAATTTGCTGGCACAATACGGGGCGAGATGCGGGACGCTGATTTTGCCGCCGATTGAAGAGATGTTGACGATTTTTCCCGCGCCTTGCTCGCGCATTTTCGGTATCGCCGCGCTCATCGTGTAGTATGCGCCCCAAAAATGAATTGCCATCGCGTCTTCAAAATCCTTTTGGGTTTGCACCTCAAGAGGTCCGACTTGAATCACGCCCGCGTTGTTTACAAGAACGTCAATCTGTCCGTAACGATTACAAACCGCTTCCATCATTCGCCTTACTTCGGATTGATTTCGGACATCGCAAACCGTCTCGAAAACCTCCGCGCCGCGACTTTGCAAATCTTCCTTTGCCCTTGTTAATTCTTCAGCATTTCGCGCACAAATAGCGATTTTCGCGCCTTCCCGCGCAAGGGTTCGCGCCAGCACTAGTCCAAGCCCGCGCGAGCCGCCCGTTATCAAAACAACCTTATCTTGAAAGCTGTATTTTGAACGCTTTTTCCCCAAAACCGCGTAAGCCGTAACCGCGCCGACACCCAAAGCCGTCGCCAACCAAAATCCGTTTTTGCCTTTGTTTTCCACCTTGTAGATTGTTCCTTTGAATAGCCTGTGAATGTCGGCTTATGCAAAACAAGTGCCAAGCGGTTCTGACCTCTGTTTATGATAAACTCGGAAAATATGGCTGAAAGTTTATTTGTTCCGAAAACCATCGACCGGCAAAAGATTTATGATGAACTCGCGCCGCAGATTGAATCTTTAATTTCAGGCGAAACGGATTTGGTCGCTAATCTCGCAAACATTACAGCGGTTTTGAAGGAAGCGTTCGGATTTTTCTGGGTCGGTTTTTACATAAAAAAAGAAAATCAGCTTGTCCTGAGCGCGTTTCAAGGCTCGATTGCCTGCACCCGAATCGATTTTGATAAAGGCGTCTGCGGACATTGCTATACGACCGAAAAAATCGTTATTGTTCCGAACGTTGACGATTTTCCCGGACACATTGTTTGCAGTTCAGCGTCGAAATCGGAAATCGTTTTGCCGATCTTTGATAAGGTCGGAAATGTTGCGATGGTTTTGGACGTTGACAGCGACAAACTCGATGATTTTTCGGAAACCGACGCCGAAGGCTTGCGGCAGATTGTTAAAATTATTGAAGATTTGTTATAAACTTGTTCTAAAAGAAATTTCAACCACGGAAAAACACAGATGGACACAAATAATTTTCAAACGCCGAACGAAACAGCGCGAATTACCGATTACGCGGAATTTTGGGATTTCTACGTTGCCGAACACAGCGAGCCTTTGACGCGCTATCTGCATTTCGTCGGCACGACGCTCGGACTTGTTTTGTTCGTCTGGATTGTTCGCGGCGGGCATTGGCTTTACCTGCCGCTTTGTTTAATCGTCGGATATGCGTTTGCGTGGTTCGCGCATTTTTTCGTTGAACACAATAAGCCTGCTTCTTTCAAATATCCGCTTTGGTCATTCATCTCGGATTATAAGATGATGTTTTATATGCTGACGGGCAAGATGAACGCGGAAGTCGAGCGAGTTGCAAGGAAATAATTCACCACAGAGGCACAGAAAACACAGAGTTTTAAAATCTCTAAATAAAAATTTCTAAAACAAATTATTTTTACTCTGTGTTCTCTGTGCCTCTGTGGTGAAAAATATTTTGCGAAATCAATTCGAGCGAGCGATTATAGCGATAACTGATTTGCATATGCCCGTCGTCAAATTCTTCGTGAATGAACGGAACTTCAAAATCCTTTAATCTTTTGCACAAAATTCTCGCGCCCAAATCCAGGGCGAACTCGTCGCGCGTTCCGGCGTCGATGTAAAGCAATTTCAAACTTTTCAAATCTGCTGCGTGTTTTTCAACCAGACGAGTCGGGTCGTGCGCGAGCCATTTCGCCCAAACATCTGCGAGAATTTCGCCTGTTTTCATATCGAACGGCAAATCGAAACCGATTTCCGAATCTTTATTCGGCGTGTAACACGCGCTCATTCCGATGATATTTAACGCCGGAAAATCGTCTTTTCCCTTCTTTTCTTCGCGCCGGAATTTCTCCATAAACGCTTGCGGATTTCCGTGAATGGCGCGAAAAGCCTTTGGAATGTCGGGCAAATAACAAAGCTCGAAATAAGCGTCGCCGCTCGTCGAACAAATCAAACCGAATTTATCGGCGTGGCGCAAACCGCAAATCAACGCGCCGTAACCGCCCGAAGATTTTCCCATCACGGCGCGTGAATTTTTATCGTTTATCGTGCGGAAATTTTCGTCTACAAAAGATACGATTTCCCCGGTTAAATAATCTTCATAATTTCCCGTTGCCGTCGAATTGATATACTGCGAGCCGCCGTAATATGTAAAACAATCGGGCATCACGACAATCATCGGCTTGATTTTATTTTCCGCAATCAACAAATCCATTCTTTCCGCCAGATTCGGCGTAAAAGCGTTGTCGTTCAAAAGCATTTTGCCGCGCCCCGTAAATCCGGTCAGGCAATAAACGACGGGGAATCTTTTGTCGCCGGCTTCATAACCCGGCGGAAGATAAACGCACAAGTCCCGAATATGCGCGTCGCCCAATGGATTTCCTTTCAACACATTGCTTTCGTGCCGCAGAATTTTGACACTTCCCTGCATTTGTTTTTCGATCGTCATAACATTTATTTTTTAACCGAAACGCGCAAAGACGCAAGGAGACAAGGCAAAATTAAAAAGGTAAAAGGTAAAAGTAAAAAACAAAATGGACTTTTCGCGTTTGTTTTTTACCTTTTGCCTTTTACCTTTTGCCTTGTCTCTGTTTGGCGTTAGAATAAACTTCTTTATGGCGAGTGAAGTAATTTCATTAAACCCGGACGCGTTGCAGATAACAATCGAATTTCTGACGGCGATGATTACGCCCGCGCTGCTGATTTCCGCGACGGGTTCGCTTGTTTTATCGACTTCGACCAGGCTCGGTCGAGTCGTTGACCGTGTGCGCGATTTGGAACAGCGGCTTGCCCAACTGCTGACGACCGAAGACAAAAGCAGCATTCCGCTTTACGACCGGCGACTTGAAACGGTCGTTAATCTGCTCGACAAAGTTACGAGCCGCTCGCGGATTTTGCAAAAAGCGATGGGCGCGTTTTATTACGGTTTGTGTCTTTTCGTTTTGACGAGCGTTTCAATCGGCATCGTCGGCATCGTCGGCGTTTATCGGCTGCTTCCGATTCCAATCGGCATCGTCGGCATTTTATTTTTATTCTACGGCAGCGTTTTGATGCTGCGCGAAACTCGTATGGCGACGGCAACCGTCAATGCCGAAATGGATTTTACCTGGGAACTGGCGCGGACGGTCGCGCCGGAAAATATCATCAACAAATATCACGGCAATGCTTTTGGAAGAAAAATTAAAACCAAAATTCACGAAACTCTTGGCAACGGGCGAACTGAAAAAGAGAGTTGAGCAACTCGAAAGCCTGCTCGAATCGTGCGTCGTTTGTCCGAAGGATTGCGGAAACAATCGTCTGAACGATGAAATCGCCGCGTGTTATTCGGGACGCTTGCCGATTGTGTCGAGCTACACGGCGCATTTCGGCGAAGAACCTTGTCTTTCGGGCGACAAAGGCGCGGGAAATATCTTTTTCGGCAACTGCAATCTGCGCTGCGTCTATTGCCAGAATTTTCAAATCTCGCAAACCTGGAAAACGCAGAAGAAAAATGAAGTCACGCACGAACGGCTTGCTGAAATGATGCTCGAGTTGCAGGCGAAAGGCTGTCATAACATCGGCTTCGTCTCGCCGACGCATTTTGCGCCGCAGATGGCGCGGGCGATTTTGATTGCGGCTGAAAACGGTCTGAAGCTGCCGATTGTTTATAATACAAATGCTTACGATTCGGTCGAAGTCTTGCGATTGCTCGACGGAATCGTTGACGTTTATTTGCCCGATTTGAAATACGCCGGCGACGCGGAAGGTTTTGTCTATTCAAAAGTGCGCGGCTACAAAACTTTCGCGCGTGAGGCGATAAAGGAAATGTTCAGACAAACGGGCGACGCGCTTGTTTTTGATGAAAACGGTTTACTGCAAAGAGGTTTGCTGATTCGCCTGCTGGTTTTGCCGAACGATTTGGCGGGAACCGAAGAAAATCTGCGCTGGATAAAAGAAGAACTGTCCCCGAAAGTTGCCGTTTCCCTGATGTCGCAGTATTACGCGACGAACAAAGCCGCGACCGACGAGCGTTATATTTTGCTGTCGCGCCGAATCAGCGAAAAAGAATGGTTTAACGCTGTTTCGCTGCTTGAAGAATTGGAAATGGAAGAAGGTTTTATGCAGGAATACGAATCGGCTTCGCATTATTATCGTCCCGATTTTACCGACGCGGAAAAGCCTTTTAAGGATATTCGGGATTTTCAATGAAACAGATTTCAGAAAAAATAGTTTTGCTCCTAATCGGCATCGTTTTGTTTGGTTGCGTAACGGACTTCAAATCGAACGATGTAACTTTTGATTCTGTAGAATGGAAAAACGGAGATTTGCGAGTGCGAGGTCAAATGTCAAAAGATTTGGAGAAAAGTAAAGTTTTAGAAGGTAAGACAAAAACAGAAGTTAAATCTTTGCTTGGCGAACCTAATCACACTAATGATACAAATTCTAATTATGAACATTGGAGTTATGAAACTGATAAAGGAACTGAATTAAGTAATGACGTTTGGATTCACTATTACAACATAGAATTTGATAAAAAAGGCGAGACAGTAAATAAGACTTACACAACTGATTAGATTTCAATTTATGAAATCAAATAAAAGGTATTACCAAAAATGCAGATTGGAGAAATCGCGCCTGATTTTACGTTGAAAGACGGCGACGGAAACAATTGGAAACTATATGAACAGCACGGGAAAACGGTTGTTCTGCTTTTTTATCCGGGCGACAACACGCCGGTTTGCACGAAACAAATGTGTTCGGTGCGCGATAATTGGGCGGATTACGCGGCGACCGGCGCGGAAGTCGTCGGCATCTCGACCGATTCAGCCGCGTCGCACAAAGATTTTGCGGAGAAACACGGATTGCCGTTGACTCTTCTTTCAGATGAAAAAGGCGAAGTTGTTAGCAAATACGACGCTAATTCGTGGCTTCCCGGACGTTCGGCGCGCGCCGTCGTCGTGATTGATAAAAAAGGTGTAATTCGCCATCATCAAATTCAATCGCTGAGTTTGTTTCGCCCGAAAGACGACGAAGTTTTAGCGGCGATTCGGAAGGCGAATGAAGGTTAGCCACGAACAAACACGAAATTTCACGAAAATTTAAATTAAATTCTTTCGTGAAATTTCGTGTTTGTTCGTGGCTAATTCTTCCGAAACTGTTTTTGACAATTTAACGAATACATTCAGGAGGAATAAAATGGGTTTATTTTCAGATAATAAGTTTAAGTGCGCTCGGTGCGGGCAAAAGAACGAACCACTCGGTTATGCGCCGATTCCGACCGAACTCGGTCAAAAAGTCGGTCAGGAAATTTGCGCGAATTGCTGGAAGGAATGGGTTGAAAAGCAAAAGCAGCTTATCAATCATTTCGGTTTAGACGTTTCAAACCCGGATTCGCACCAGTTTTTATTTGACCAAATGAAGATTTTCTTTTTCGACGAAGGCGTGGAACTGGCGCAGATTGATACGTCGAAGGAAGGAAATGTTAATTGGTAATTTCCCCGAAAAAAACATGAAAGCAGTTATCGGTTTTTTATTTTTAACTTTAGTTTTGAACGGCTTTTCCAGCGGGGCAAAGCCGCTTTTTTCGTCTCGAATGAAATATCAAGCAAAGGTTCGCGCGCCGGAACTGGTCGGCGACAGAGGCTGGCTCAACGTCGATAAACCGCTTTCGATTGCCGGTCTGCGCGGCAAAGTCGTGCTGCTCGATTTTTGGACTTACGGCTGTATCAACTGCATTCATATCATTCCCGATTTGAAAAAACTCGAAGCCAAATACGACAAAAATCTCGTCGTCATCGGCGTTCATTCGGCGAAATTCGAGAATGAAAAAAACACTGAAAACATTCGCAAGATAATTTTGCGCTACGGTCTCGAACATCCGATTGTCAACGACGCGGATTTCAAGATTTGGGACGCCTATGCCGTTCGCGCGTGGCCTACTCAGGTTCTGATTGACCCGAACGGTTATGTCGTCGGACAAATTTCCGGCGAAGGACAACTCGCCACGCTCGATAAAACGATAGGCGAAACGATTGCGGAATTTCGCAAAAAAGGACAGTTAAATGAACAGCCGCTCAAATTCGCGCTCGAACGCGCCAAAGTCGGCAACTTGCCGCTCGCTTTTCCGGGCAAGGTTTTAGCGGATGAAAAGTCAAAACGGCTTTTCATTTCCGATTCAAACCATAATCGAATTGTCGCAACTGATTTCAACGGCAAATTACAGGAAACAATCGGCGACGGTAAAGCCGCTAAAACAGATGGTGATTTTACGAATGCGAGTTTTAATCGTCCGCAAGGTCTCGCGCTTGACGGCGAAAATCTTTACGTCGCCGACACGGAAAACCATTTGATACGGCGCGTAAATCTGCAAACAAAAAAAGTTGAAACGATTGCCGGAACGGGCAAACTCGACGAATTCAACGGCGCTGGCGGAGACGCGAAAACGACCGCGATAAATTCGCCCTGGGATTTGCAGATTGTCGGTAAAAATCTTTTCGTTGCAATGGCTGGCTCGCATCAGATTTGGCGAATGGATTTGGAGAAAAATACGATTGAGCCTTACGCCGGAACCAGAGCGGAAGCCAGATACGACGGCAGAATCGAAGAATCGGCTTTCGCGCAGCCTTCGGGAATCGTGTCGGACGGCAAGAATCTTTTTGTCGCCGATGCCGAATCGAACATTATCCGCGAGATTAACTTTCAGAAAGAAACCGTTGAAACATTAGTCGGCGGTGATTTGTTCGAGTTTGGCGACAAAGACGGCGCGGGCGACGACGCGCGCTTGCAGCATCCGTTGGGCGTTGCGCTTTACGACGGGAAAATTTTGATTGCCGATACATACAATCACAAAATCAAGGAACTCGACGCGGCAAAACGCACGGTTACGACATTTTTGGGAACGGGCAAACCCGGTCAGACCGACGGCGCGAACGCGAGTTTTTACGAGCCTGCCGGTTTGAGCGTGGCGGACGGAAAACTCTTTGTCGCCGATACGAATAACCAGGCAATTCGTGTGGTGGATTTGAAAACCAAACAAGTTTCGACGCTCAAAATCGAAGGTTTAAGTTCGCCGATCGAAATGAAGGAATCCGGCGAAAACTTGCCGAACTCTAAGGAAATTACGACAGAAGCGCAGACCATTTCGGCGAACACGCAAAGTTCGCTCGTCTTTAATATCAAGCTGCCCGAAGGTTTTCATCTCAACAAAGACGCGCCGCAGCGCTACGAAATTTCGCTCGCCAAAGGGCAAAACATAAAAATCCTCAATCCGAAACAAAAATTCACGCGCCTGCCGATTGTCATTCCTTTTTCGACCGCGCAAAAAGGTCCGGCGACATTGCGGGCGAAAGTAAGCGTTTATTATTGCCGCGAAGACAACACGGGAACTTGCCAAATCAAAACGCTCGTCTGGAAAATTCCGGTGCAGGTCGCGCCCGACAAAAAAGCGTCGAACAAAATAGAAATTTCAGCCGATGTTGACTGAATTTCAAATGCGAAGCAATAACGCAAAACTCCATTTTGGTACTAAACAATGAGCTATCCAAAAAAAACAACAGGTTGGCGCAACTTGATTATAGACAATCAACAGTTCCGATGGTGCTTTGTTAATAAAGCTGAGAATAGTCTTTTGAAACTTCAAGGCTCTTTTCCGTCAAGTCAACAAGCCGTTGTTACTTTACAAGGATGGCATGACCCTTGGCTTTCCAATGGGCAATCCATCGTTTCAACGAATGAGCCGAAAGTTATAACTACAAAATTTGCAAGTTTGGCTGTTGCATTTGCCTTGCAAAACGGCTGGAAACCGGAGGAATCCGGTTCCGCAGTTCACTTTGAATACAAAGATGGAAAGTTTGCTTCGCTTTAAGGTAAGAGCAACAGTATTTTCATTTCTCACTTATTAGAGTTTCCAAAATACCGGAACTAAAACTATCGCTACAATAAACACGACGATGGTTAAAATCGTGCCGATTTTGACGAAATCCATAAAACGATAACGTCCGGGCGTATAGACGAGAACGCAAGCCGGCTCCAGCGGCGTGATGAAGGAAAACGACGCGGCGTAAGTTACGGCGACGGCGAATGTGCGCGGGTTTAGTCCGAGCGCGACGGCGGTTTTGACGGCGACGGGCAGGACGACGAGAGCAGCGGCTTGGTTCGACATCGGTTGGGTCAAGCCGACGGTCAGCAGAAAAAATCCCGCAAGGACAGCCGTTCCGCCGTATTGACCGAAATAATTTTGAATCAAGCCCGCCAGAAAAACGTCCGTGTGAGTTTTTTCCATCGCCACGCCGAAGCTCATCATACAGGCGATTAAAACCAGAATGCGAAAATCAATCAGCGAATAAAGCTCCGAATAACGGACTGTTCTGGTCGCCAGTAAAAGCAAAACGCCGAGCAGAACGGCGATGGCAAGCGGAATTTCAACGCCGGTAACGAGTTTGGAAAGCGACAGCGCGAGAAAAAGTCCGAAAGCGGCAATCGCCCAGCGGCGTTTTTCGGTTCGCATACTTCCGGCGGAAACGTCTTCGAGCAGCAGCATTTCGCCTTCGACGACGAACGGTTCAATCAAGCGGCGATTGCCCTGCACGAGCAGAACGTCGCCGAATTTGAGTCGCACGTCGCTGATTTTATCGAGAAAAGTTTCGCCGTGCCGGTTGATGGCAAGAACGGCTAGATTATATTTGCGGCGAAAATTCAGAGTTTTTAAGGTTTGTCCGGCAAGGCTCGAATCGCGCATCACCATTACTTCAAAAAGTTCGATTTCATCGCTTTCCAAATCCTGATCTCTTAATTTAAAGTCGGCTTTGATCCCGAGTCCGGCTTCGGACTTGACGTTTAGAATATTGGCGAGTCTGCCCTGTACAATCAATAAATCGGCAACTTCGATACGCTCGTCCGGTTTCGGCGAAATTCTTTGTACTTCGCCGCGAATAATTCCTAAAACATTCAAATCGAGTTCCAAATTGAGATTTGCTTCGCCCAAAGTTTTGCCAATCAAATGTGAATCGGGCAGGACCGTTACTTCGGAAATATATTCACGAATATGATACTGCTCGGTCAAAGATTCTTCGCCGCCGCGATTGGGAAGAAGTCTGATGCCGATGAACAGCATATAAAGCAATCCGGCGGCAACCGTCACGATGCCGACCGGCGTTAGCTCGAACATCGAATACGGCTCCATTCCGTAACGCTGCATCGCGCTGCTGACGGCGAGGTTGGTCGAAGTTCCGATAAGCGTGCAGCTTCCGCCTAAAATCGCGCCGAACGCAAGCGGCATCAGAAGTTTTGACGGAGCGATTTTGGCGCGTGTCGCCAAACCCAAAACAACCGGCACGAACATCGCCGTCGTCGTCGTATTCTTCAAAACCGAAGCCGAAATCGCCGCCGTAACCATTATCAAAGTCGTCAGTAAAAATTCGTTTTTTCCGGCGATGCGATACAATCTGCGTCCGATTAAATCGACGATTCCCGTTTTGACGAGTCCGCCGGTTAAAACAAAAAGTCCCGCAATGGTAACGATAATGTTGTCGCCGAAACCGGAAAGTCCTTCGTTGACGTTCAAAATGCCGGTCATTACGAGTCCGATGACCAGCAGAATTCCGACAATATCCACCGGAATTTTTTCCGTCGCAAACAAAACGACGGCGACAAAAAGTAAAATTAACGTAATTGCGATTGGCGACATTGTGAGAGATGATACAGAAATTTTTAGAGATTGGAAAGAGAAATTTTTGCAAACCTCAAATAAAAAAGGACAGCCGTAAAAGCCGTCCTTTTAATTTTTAATTTATATTCCAGCCCGACTAGAATGAGATGCCGATTTGTCCTTGAATCAAGCGCGGCGTAACGAAATGCGTTCCGCTAAACGTCGAATTGAAATTATAGAGAGTTTCCCTGTTCGTCAGATTAACGAACGTCAAACGCGCCGCTACCTTCACTTTGTCCGTGCGAAAAAGATTGTCCGCGCCGAAACTCAAATCGAACAGATTGCGCGGAGCAATGCGCGGCGGATTCGTGTCGGCGTTATACGTTCCGTCTGCCGGAATGGAGACGCGCAACGCGCCGCGATTTGCCGCCGAACAGGTTCTAATCGGACTCGTTAAAGTCGCAAATTGACTGCCGCAAAACAGACCGATTTGGTGCTGCTCGTCAGCGCTGAAGGTCAAAGCCGTCGCAAAATCGGGAACTGCGCCGGAAACCAAACCGCCGTCGTAACGCCACGTAAAGGCGACGGACGGCGCGAATTTGTGAAAAGATTTGAATCGGTCAAAACCGTATTGAACCTGCGTCGTCTGCTGAAACGCCTGGTCGTGGTCAATGCGGAAAACGCCCGTCGGTAAATCCGAATTGAAAAACAAGCCGCCCGTCTCCGGCGGGAAAAATCTCGCCCGCGTGTGTGAAGCGTTGAAAAACGCGCTCAAGCCTTTGTAATTCGTTAAGTTTAAGCGAAAGGAAACCCCGTCGATTTTCGATTTGTCCCACGAAATCGGAAACGTAATCGGCGTGTCGAAAAGCACGTTGAAATCATAAGCGTTGCGCGTGTATTTGTTGAAATAATCGATGTCGGCGACGATGTATTTGCCGATTCCCTGCTGAATCCCGACATTAAATTGATTGCGATTGCCCGGACGAAGCGGCGCGTTATTAACATCGCCGAACGAGCCGTCGGCAAAACCGCCCGCGCCCGCCGCGTTTGAGAAAACCAAGTTTTCGTTATACGGCGTTTCAAAGTTGCGCGTGAACGACGCGCGAACGACGGTGTTCGTCGGCTTGAAAAGATACGAAATGCCGAGACGCGGCTGCAAGGATTTGCCTTCACTCAAACCGTTGTAATTGTCAAAACGCAATCCCAAACTGACCGTCAAACCGTTTTTGAAATTGAGCGCGTCTTGAATGAAAGCGGCTTCCTGTTTGATAGTCGCGCGTCCGTTAAAAGAGAAAAGCCGCCCGCCGCGCGTTAAATCGAACGGCAGCAGTCCGGGCAGAAAATCTGTGTTCGGAGTTGTTCCCGCCGCGCAAATTCTTCCCGCAACCGGTGCGCCCGACGCTTGCAGACACAACGGATTAAAGCCCGAATCGGTAATGCCGAACTGGAAACTTTCTCTAAGATAAGTGCGCTGAATCTGCCCGCCGATTTTGAAGCTGTGAATGCCTTTAACATAAGCGACATCGCCGCGAATTCCGGCGTTTGCCAGATGGCGCGATTGGTTGATAGTCGTCGGCTGGTCGGAAAAGACATTGGCGCTCGGATAATAATTAACCTGGTCTTGCCGGTAATAAGGATTAACGGTTAAAACGGTCGAGCCGTTGAAAACGTGAACGTAACCGGGCGCGACATTGACTGATTTAACCTGCTGACGCTGGTCTTGACCGAGCGCCTGCTGCTCGTAAGTATTGGCAATGTCAAATTTATTGCGGGCAAAAAACAAATTCAGATGCAGCGTGTCTTTACCTGTCGGGCTGTAATCCGAACGATTGAAAACGCTGACCGAATTCCCATTGTCGTGCAGATTTTCAAATTCCGGCGAATCGAGAAATCGGTTGGAACGCTCGAAATTTGCCGCCGTGAAATTACCGAGCTTTGCCGAGCCGAATCCGAAACTTCCCTCTTCCTGGAAAGTGCCGAAACGTCCGAAGGTTGAAGTAAAACTGCCGAAAGGTTTCGGCGAATTTAAACCCGAACGAGTAATCGCATTAATCACCAGACTGCTTTTGTCGCCGTATTCGGCTGGAGTCGCGCCGGTAATAACTTCCAAAGATTGAATCGCGTTGACGGGCAATTGCGTCGAAAACGCTTTGCTTTGCTGGTCGGTAATCGGCTGGTTGTCAACCGAATACTGCGTCTGCGCGTGGTCGCCGAGCGGGTGAAAAAAGCCGTTGGAATCGGCGACCACGCCGGGCGAAGTCAAAGTTACGGCTTCGGACAACCCGTTGCCGGGCGAACTCAGCGGCAGTTTGCTGATTTGCAAAGCGTCAACGTCGGTATGCGTCGTCGGAATGTTTTCGACGTTTTGCGCGTCGGCGATAATGTTGACGGTCGCGCTGCCGCCGATGACGTTCAATGAAATCGGAATTTGCATTGGAACAGAGCCGCGCACGACGATATTTTGCGCCGTGTTCTCAAAACCGCTCGCCGAAACCGTAATTTGATAATTATTCGGCGGAACGTTTTGGAAACTGTAATTTCCTTCCGCGTCGCTCGTCGCGCTGCGTGTAAAGCCGGTAACAGCATTTTTGATTGTCAGACTCGCGCCGACAACCGCTGCGCCGTTAGGGTCCGTAATCGTTCCCGAAATTGTTCCCGCTGTGCCGAGCGTCTGTGCGAATGCGCTGGCGGACGTAAAGACGACGAATAATAATGCAGTTAAAAATTTGTTAATAAATTGATTTGGCATAAACACCCTTCAATAAAAATAACAAATAAGACGTTCAAAATAAGCGCCTCGCATCAGATTTTCAATTAACGGTCGAAAAGGAAGAATGAACAGTTAAAAACGTCAGACAGACAGTCGGGCGAAATTATATCTTTAATAATTTTTCGCGCAGAATCCGCGATTGCAGACGGCTTGAGGAAAACTCCTGATTGTTTTTCAAAACGACTCGATAAGTGCCGCCAGGCATCGGACTGATTTTCAAAATCATTTCCAAATTAACCAGCGTGCCGCGCGACAGCCTGATAAATTTATTTGTCTCCAATCTTGCTTCGAGTTCCCTGAGCCGAAAATTTACGGTAAATTTTTTTCCGCCGATATTTGTGATATGAAGAAGCTCGCCGTCAGCGACGATTGAAACAATTTCGGAGACGGGCAGCAGCAAAATCTCATCTCTGACGCGAATCGGTATGCGCTGGATAATATTTTTTGGCGAGATTTTTTCGTAAGTCGCAGCGGCGGCTTTTAAGTTTTCTGATTCTTTCGCCGGAAAATCCGTCTGTTCGAGCCGTTCTCGCGCCCGGTCGAGAGTTTCCCGCAGACGTGCCTTTTCAACTGGCTTTAATAAATAATCAACCGCGTTTAATTCAAACGCCTGCACCGCAAATTCATCGTAAGCCGTGACGAAGGCGACAAGCGGCAATTGCGATTTTCGCAGCAATTTGACGACTTCGAGACCGGAAATTTCCGGCATCTGCAAATCGAGCAAGGCTAAATCGGGCTTTGTTTTTTTGATAATCTCGACGGCTTCCGCGCCGTTTTCGGCTTCGCCGACAACTTCGACATCTTCAAAATTATCAAGAACGGTTTTCAAAAAGAATCGCGCCGGACGTTCGTCATCAGCGATGATAACTCGAAGTTTGTTCATAAAATTTTTACCACAGAGACACAGAGTTCACGTAGTTTTAATAATCAATTTCACTTCTCCGTGTTCTCTGCGCTTCTGTAATGAATAAATTATTTTCCGAAACAGGAATTCTTATTTCCGCAGTCGTTCCCTTGCCGCTCTCGCTTTCGATTTTCAAACCGGCGGAAGCTCCGTAATAATTCCGCAGTCTTTGCTCTATATTATTCAGCCCGACGCCTGTCTGCCAGCGCCGCGAAATTTCGTCCGTATTTTCGCCCGCGCCGCTGTCGAAAACGTTTAGTTTCAAAAAGGTATTTTGCTTTTCGCCTTCCAGGACGGCAAAAATTTTTATTTTTCCGCCCGATTTCGCTTTTGAAATACCGTGTTTTACGGCGTTTTCGACTAAAGGTTGCAGAATGAAAGACGGCACGCGCAAGGTTTCCAAATCCTTTGCGACATCGATTTCCACTTTCAAACGCTCTTCAAAACGCGCCTGTTCAATTTCCAGATAAGATTTTACAAGTTCGATTTCTTCGTCCAGAGTCGAAAATTCGCCGCTCGCCTTCAAGACGCGACGCAAAAGCTGCGTCAGCTTCATCAATGTTTCAAAGGCTTTTTCCGGCGCGGTTTTAATCAAATAACCGATTGCCGTCAGCGCGTTAAAAAGAAAATGCGGGTTGATTTGAGCGCGAAGAGCGCGAAGCTCGGCTTCGGCGGCGAGTTTGGAAAATTCCTGTTCCCGAATTTCCCGGCTGTGCCGCTCGCCCGTGACGCGCAAAACGTCAATCCGCCGCGCCGCGAGCAGCGCGACCGCTTCGAGCATCTCGATTTCATCCGAAAGCAGGCGGCGACCGCCGGAAAAATTCTCTAAATGCAGATTGTAAAAAGGCGATTCAGCCGTCGGAACAAAAATTTCGGCGCGGCGCGAAGTAAAATCTACCGACGGCAAATGTGTTTTGGTTTCGTTCCGGGCGACTTCGCTCCAGTTTGATTCGGTTGCCGTCAGCGCAAAGGCTAACTTTTGACAAGTCGCATTCAAAACGTTTTCAATCGTTTCCGGTTTTTCGACGACGTTCGATATTTCAACCAGAAGTTTTTTATAATCGGCGCGGCGCAAAATAATTTTATCGACCAGCCAGACCGCAAAGCGATGCAAATACGGGTAAATCAAAGCGGTCGCAATCCAAAAGGCGAGCAGAATACCGATTGCCTGGACATCGTTTTTGTCGTGTGCCGCGTGCAAGGCAAGCAGCGGCGATGCGAGAAAAACATAAAGTCCGAAAGCCGTCAAGGTTAGTAAAAGCAGCGACAGGGCGCGTTTCAGAAAAAGGTCTGCGAAAGCGAAACGATAATCCTGCAGCAGAATAGCGAGCGCTAGCGGCAGAGAAGATTGGTGCGCGACGAGTTCGACGAACCAGGAATTTTCTTCAGCCTGCGACCTCAAATGTAAAGCCGAAAGCGCGAAAATCAGCAGCGCCGTAATCCAAATTGTTTTCTTTTCCAGCGTCTGCTTAAAATTGAAAATCAGCAGTCCGGCAAGCAGCACCAACGAACCGAAAGTTAAAATTTGCAGAGCCGTATTCGACAGCGCGACATCGTGAAAAGCCGCCGAATACAAATGCAAAAAACCAGCCAAAATACTCAAGCTATATGCTGCAAATGTGAGCAGACGAACATTTGCATTTTCGCTATCGGAATTTTTCCAGGCAGAATGAACGACCACCGACGGAAGAAATCCGAGCGCCGAATAAGAGACGGCTAATAAAACGGGCGAAACTTCCCTTGCGCCGAAATCCTTCCAAACAAGTACAAAAAGCTCACCCGCGTTCCAGAGAAGTCCCAAAACGGCAGTCGCCAGAAGCAGAAAATCAAACGAAAATTTTTCGCGGCTCCGGCGGTGACGCACGACCATCGCCAGCAGAAGCGCGTAAAGCGCGATTCCGACCGTAAAACCCAAAAGATTGACGAGCGATGCCGTATTCAGCGAATTCATCGGAAATTGATAAAGATTAAATTTATTAGAACTTTCTCAAAATACTTGCAGAGCGATGGAATTTTACATTCTAAATTTTTAATTCTTCATTATTTTACAATATAGGAGTTACGCAGTTGAACAAAAAAAGCAGAATTTACAGGGATGTCAGGATGGATTGGATAGGAAACTCAATGACTGAAAATCCGCTCTTATCCCCGTCTATCCTGTTATCCCTGTAAATTTCTTTTTCCAACTGCGTAACTCCTAACAATAAACAGCGATTATTTTTATCAAAGTTAATTTAGAATTTAGAATGTAAAATTTAAAATTGCTTCTTTTTGAGAAAGTCCTGAAATTGTTGGCGAAACTCAAGATTCAAAATCGTATCACCGCCTCGACTCTAGACTTTTTGTTTGCCACAAGATTATACTAAACTATCTTTCCACAATTTTTCAGCATCTAAAATTTATCAACCAAGATGAAGTATGCCCAAGCAAGCAAGATAAAGTTGTCGCAAAGAATCTACTCCGCAGTCGGTTCGGAAACGCCGTTTCGTGATTTAGCGAGTAATTTTTCGCTTGTCGCCCGCAATGCGATCAATGAAGCAAACACTTTGACAATCGAAAGGATTACGATTCGCCTGAAGCGTCTGCCGAAAAATCTTGACGGTTTTCGCCTGGTTCATCTCTCGGATATTCATCACAGCCCTTTTACCAATCTCGGACATATCGCGCGCGCCGTCGAAATCTCCAACAAATTAAAGCCCGATATGTTTGTTTTGACCGGCGATTACGTTTCGCACGAAGCCGAATATATCGCGCCGATGGCGAAGGTTTTAGGAAAACTCGATTCGGAATTCGGCACTATCGCTTGTTTGGGAAATCACGACCATTGGACGGATGCCGAAAAAGTTACAAGACATCTGCGGGCGGCGAATATCAAGGTTTTAAATAATGAAGGTTTTCGCTTTAGGGCGCGAAGCGCTTCGTTTTGGCTGGCGGGCGTTGACGATTATATGGTCGGGCAAACCGATTTGCGCTCGGCTCTGCGCGGCTCTTTTCCCGATGAAATGAAAATGCTGCTCGCGCACAACCCGAAAGTTTTGTATCGCGCCGCCCGCGCCGACGTTGATTTAATGTTTAGCGGGCACACGCACGGCGGGCAATTTAAGCTGCGCGACGATGAAAAAAGAATTTTGCCGCGCCGCCGAAAATTTGCGAGCGGCTTGTATCGCCGCCGCGAAACCCAGGTTTATATCACGCGCGGCATCGGCACGGTCGTCGTTCCTGCCCGCTACGGCTGCCCGCCGGAGATTTCATTAATCGAGTTGAAAAATATTTAGTAAGAAGTAAGAAGTAAGAAGCAAGTAGTAAAAATACAGATAATAAATTTACTTTGCTCAACTTAAAATTTTGATCTCTTCTTACTTCTTGCTACTAACAAAAATGCCTTCAAACATTCTGACCGTTCCGAATTTGCTCACCTTTTTGCGAATGGCGCTCATTCCGGCATTTGCCATTACGCTTTTCTACGGTCACAGCGGCTGGGCTTTGGCGATTTTTTTCGTCGCGGGCGCGTCAGACGGCGTTGACGGTTTTGTCGCCAGACGTTTTAATCAGGAATCGGAACTCGGCACGATTCTCGACCCGATTGCCGATAAACTGCTGATGACGACGGCGTTTATCATTTTAACTTTGCCGAATGTTTTTCCGCCCGTCAGACATCTGCCGGTTCCCTTTTGGGTAACGGCATCGGTCATCGGGCGCGACGTTTTGATTACCGCCTCGGCGATTGCGATTTTTATCATCACGGATTTTCGCGGCTTTAAACCGTCCTGGCTCGGCAAACTCAGCACGCTCGTGCAGGTTTCAGCCGTCGGCTTAATTTTGCTTGCCGCTATTTTTCCGATGCTCGTTTTCTACTTGCCGACCGTTTACACAACCGTCGTCGCAATCGCCGTTTTTTCAGGAATTCACTATATCTTTCACGTTGCGCGTTTGATGAGTGAAGAGCCGAAGCAGCAGCAGTAGGCAGCAGCAGTAGGCAGTAGCTTTCGGATTATCTGCTTGCTGCTGCTAACTGCTGCTGCCTACTGCTGCTGCCGACTGCTACTGCCGACTGTTGCTGTCGACACGATTGATTTCCTTTAATGAAAACTCGCGCTTGAGGATTAAAATCAAGCCGATTGCCGTCCAAAACAAAATTCTGCCCTTTCGGACAATTGCCAGAGTTATACCGATGCCCGCGCCCAAAGCCAAAGTTTGCGTTACGAATTTCGCGCCCGCTTCGTCAACGCCGATTAAAAACGGAATCAGCTTAAAGACAATCGTAATCATACGGCTGATTGATTCGAGCAAAAACGATGTGTAAAGGCTCGGAAAAACCGAGCTGATGCGGCTCAAAACAAACCAGACTTCCGCTATGCCGACGATATGATAGGCGATTTGCAATAAAACTATCGGGAAAAACCGGTGCGGATATTCACGATAAAAACCGTAGATTAAATCCTCAAACTGCCTGACTTGAGCGCGTCCGGTTTCAAGAAATCTTTTGCCGAAGTTTCTGTTATACAGCCAATTGGAAAGCGAGCTTAACAAATGCCATTGGCGAACAACCATCAGAATGCCGAGAAGAATCAGAAAGAAAATAGTCCCGACTAAAACGTCAATCGTCGCAATCCAGCCTTCGGCTAATTCAAAACTACGCAGAAAAGCGCCCGCGCCGAAGCAGATAAAAATTCCGGTTATCAAAGAATAAAAAAGATTTTCCGTCGCCACCGAAGATAAGCCGACGACTAAAGGCACGCGCTTTTTGACCGCGATGGCTTTTGCCGTGCCGCTGATAATAACGCCCAGAGGAATCAAGCTGCTCAAGGCTTCGCCGATAATCACGGCGGGCAGAGTGTCGCGCAAATCGATTTTGTAAGGCTCGGAGACACAAAGTTTCCAGGCTGACGCGCGAGCCGCGAGCCGCAGGAAATAGAGAAATTGAATGATTAAAAATCCGCCGAAGCCGATATGAGCGATGCCCGCAAGAATTTCGTGAAGTCCGACCGAATGGACAAAATAAGCAAATAATCCGACGCCCGAAATCGTAAAAACAATAGCGACAATTTTCAGCCGATTGAGGTGTTTTTCATTTGAACCCAGAGCCTTGAAATTTGAACTTTGAACTTCCGTTTCGATTTTCACTTCTCTTTGCCTTTTGCCGTCCGTGTTGTTTAAGATGTTATTTCATTTACTTTTTATTTACAAAAACAAAGGAAACTTTATATGAACGCAGCCGCTTTAGAACGTGAATATACCAACAACGCTTTAACGACCTTGAGCGAAGAAGAAGAGCTTTTTCGCGCGTCGGTCAGAGAATTTGCCGAAGGCGAAGTGCGCCCGCGCGTCGAGAAAATGGAACACGAAGCAAAGCTCGATAAAGATTTAATCAAACAATGTTTTGAACTCGGGCTTATGGCAATCGAAACGCCCGAAGAATACGGCGGCGCAGGCTCGACGTTTTTCAACGCGATTCTGGCAATCGAAGAATTAGCCAGAGTTGACGCTTCGACATCGGTTTTTGTTGATGTGCAAAATACTTTAGTCACGAACGCGATAATCAAATGGGCAAACGACGATTTGAAGAAAAAATACCTGCCGCAAATGGCTGAAGCAAAAGTCGGCGCGTATGCTTTGAGCGAAGCCGCTTCGGGTTCGGACGCTTTTGCTTTGAAAACAAAAGCGATTGATAAAGGCGATTTCTGGGAAATTTCCGGTCAAAAACTCTGGATTACGAACGGCAATGAAGCTGAAATTTTCGTGTTGTTCGCAACCGTCGACCAAAGCGCGGGTTACAAAGGAATTACCGCTTTTATTGTTGAAAAGGGTTTTGAAGGTTTCAGCGTCGGCAAAAAAGAAGACAAACTCGGTATTCGCGCCTCTTCGACGACCGAACTTATTTTAGATAATTGCCGAGTTCCAAAGGAAAACGTTTTAGGCGAAGTCGGAAAAGGTTATAAAGTTTCAATCGAAACTTTGAACGAAGGCAGAATCGGAATCGGAGCGCAAATGGTCGGCATCGCGCAGGGCGCGTTTGAAGCGGCTTTAAATTACACAAACGAACGCGAGCAGTTCGGCAAGAAAATCAACGATTTTCAAGCCGTGCAGTTTCAACTCGCGGAAATGGCAATTGATTTGGAAGCCGCGCGTTTATTGGTTTATAACGCAGCGCGTTTGAAAGACGCGGGAAAACCTTTTCTCAAAGAAGCGGCGATGGCAAAAGTTTATTCCTCGCGCGTGGCTGAAAAAATTTCCTCAAAAGCAATCGAGCTTTTCGGCGGTTACGGTTACGTCAAAGATTATCCGGTCGAAAAATTCTGGCGCGACTCGAAAATCGGCGCGATTTACGAAGGCACGTCGAATATGCAGTTGCAGACGATTGCTAAATTGATTATGAGCGGGAAATAGCCGGATTTATCGATAGAAAGATACTTCCAGACTGAACCAAAAGAACTTAAAAACCGTAAAGTTTTTAAGTTCTTTATTTTTGAAATTTTTATTGAGAGAAATTTTATGGAAATCAGCGGTAAAAAAATTGTCTTGGAAGTTGAATATGATTATGAGGAATTCAAACGTATTTACATAGATGCTCCGCTCAGAACTCCTATTTTTGCCGGACTCGCTAGCAATCCGTCAAATATTTTGATTGTCGTTTCGATTTCCCTCGTTATTCTTTACCTCTATGGACAATTTTCAATCTTTTCATTTATCGCAACATTCCTGCTTGTAATGTTTTCCATCGCCGTTTTAATGAGATTAGCAGCGCTTGTATTTTTTAAGACATTTGAATTTTTAGCAGCAAATCATTTCGAGTCAAAAGGCGAGCCGATGCCTTTACATAAAAAATTCGTTTTTGACGAGCAAGGCATTAAGATAAGGTCGGGTAAAAATAAGAAAGAATTTAAATGGTCTGAAATCCTCATAGCAGCAGAAAAGGAAATTAAATGGGCTGAAATTCTTAAAGCAACAGAAAACGAAAAAGGATTATTTATTTTTTACGACAAGTATTCGTTATATTTTATTCCGAAAAGAGTATTTGACGTTTATGAAGAACTGAGCCGATTAAAAAGTTTTATTAGAGACAGAATCAGTAGCAGAGCAGAATTTTGACATTTAATAAAATCAAATGAAAACGCGCTCGCAAAATATATTTTGCGAGCGCGTTTTCATTTGTGGCTATTGCGGTAAGCGTCCGGGTGTTAGCGGCGCGCCGGCATCTTCGAGAACTTTTTCAAATCTCGGCAATTCGGTTTCAACCATTGCTCTCAATCTCGCCAGAAGCGGTCTGAATTCCGCTTCGGAAAGATTATATTGGTCAATCTGTGTCTGCGTCGGTTTGACCGAAGAAAGTCGAACCGCGTCGGCGGCGACGTTGATGCGCGAACTGATCGAAGGCGGCGGAATATCCGAATTTTCGCGCCCGCCGCGAAGCTCGTTGATTATCCGGTCGATTTCGTTGTCGAAGGCTTCCGCCTGTTCGATGAATTTCTGATTGGCGACCGGCGCTAATTGCGCGGCGCGTTTCAGGAATCCGATGCGCGTTTTGGTATCTGTCGCCACCTGATTAGCACCCGCAACACCGCGCTGCAAAACGGAAAGTTTGCGTTGAAACGCGATTAGCTCGGCGCGTTCGGCGTCCGTCATTTTTTCCTTGCCTTCGATGATGACGTTGAAACTTTGCGTTCCCGGCATCGGCGTAACCACGCCGTTGACGCGCATCGCCATCGAAACGTTGTATTTACCAGGCATTACGAGCGGTCCGCCTTGTCCGCCGCCTCCGCCCGTAAATCCTTCCGGCAGCGTAACGCCCGGCGGCAATTGCGGCGGCGCGGAAATTACCGGCGGCGTGTAACGCATATCCCAAACGACGCGTTGGACGCCTTGCGACGCGGGAGCGGTCAGACGACGCACGACCGCTCCATCGGAATCCGTAATGGTAAAGAGCAGCGCGGGCGCTTCTTCTTCGGTTTCGGTTCGCAGTTCCTCAATCGAAGGATAGTGAAACGGCTGTTTACTTCTTTCGGCTGCACGTTCGGCTTCGACGCGCTTTTGCCTCAGGGTTTTCGGCGATTCCTTCAAATAATAAACCATCGTCGCACCGTAAGCGGGATTTTGCGCGGCGTAAAACGACGCGCCCTGCGAGCTTGCCGAAACAGTATTTGAGCGAATATACATCAAGGCGTCTTTGACCGGGAAAAGCATCGAATTCTGGTCGAGCGTTTCCTTTCTGGTTTGACGCAATGGCGAATAATCGTCCAAAACGTAAAAACCGCGTCCGAAAGTGGCAAGCACCAAATCGTTTGCTCCTTTGTGAATGGCGATGTCGCGGATGGCGATAGTCGGCAAACCGCCTTTCATCTGAATCCATTTCGCGCCGCCGTCAACCGTAAAGAAAATACCGAATTCCGTCCCGACGAAAAGCAGATTCGGATTTACGTGATCTTCGGCAATCGCGTAGAGCGAACCGCGTTCGGGCAAATTTCCGGCAATCGAAGTCCAGCTTTTTCCGGTGTCGGTGCTTTTCAAAAGATACGGCTTGAAATCGCCGTTCTGGTGATTATTAAAAAGCGCGTAAACCGTGTTGGCATCGTATTGCGAAGCCCAGATGCGGCTGACGTAGCTCATATCGGGAACGCCCGTAAATTTTTCGATTTTGCGCCAATTCTGACCGTCATTTTCCGTCACCTGAATCAAACCGTCGTCTGTTCCGACATAAATCAAGCCTTGTTTTTTCGGCGATTCTGAAATTGCCGATGCGTTACCGTAAAGCGCGGTCGATTGATTTTTACCGACTGCGTCCGGTCCCCAGACTCTGCCCATTACGGGCAGCGCGTTGCGGTCGAGATGGCGAGTCAAATCGCCGCTGATAACCTTCCAGTCGTCGCCGCGATTGTCCGTTTTATAAAGCTTATGACCGGCAAAATAAAGTCTGTTGTGCGAATGCGGGCTAACGATAAACGGCGAATCCCAGTTGTAGCGCTGCGATTCGATGTCTTTGCCTTCAATCGGCTGAATGTCTACATTTTCGCCGGTTCTTTTGTCGAAACGCACCAAACCGCCGTTTTGACTTTCAGCGTAAATCGTATTCGGGTCTTCCTGGTCGACCTGCGAGCGGAAACCGTCGCCGCCGTTGGTTACAAACCAATCGGCATTGGTAATTCCGGCGTTGTTGCGCGTGCGCGACGGACCGCCGAGCGAGTTGTTGTCCTGCGTTCCGCCATAGACATAATAAAACGGATTGTTGCTGTCAACCGCCACATCGTAAAACTGCGCGATTGGCATATTGGATTTGAAATTCCAATTCACGCCTCGGTCGAAACTTTCGTAAATGCCGCCGTCGCAGCCGACTAAATAATAATCCGTGTTTTTCGGGTCAATCCAAATCGCGTGATTATCGACGTGCTTGAGACGCTCGCCAAGCGCGTGCTGCGTGCGCCCGCCGTCGTCGGAAACCTGAAACACGACGTTCGGAATATAAACGCGGTCGACGTTTTTCGGGTCGGCAATGATTTGCCCGTAATACAAACCCGAAGCAATTGTCGAACTCATTCTCTCCCAGGTCGCGCCGCGGTCGTTCGAGCGAAAAATTCCGCTCAAATTTCCCGTCGCTTCAACGGTCGCATAGACGACGTTCGTATCCGCCGGAGAAATCGACAAACCGATGCGTCCCAAATCGCCGGGCGGCAAACCGGAACGAAGTTTTGTCCAGGTGTTTCCGCCGTCGTTTGATTTATAAAGCGCGGTTTCGGGACCGCCGTTGATAAGCGTGAAAAAATGTCGGCGACGCTGCCACGAAGCGGCATACATCGTGTCGGGATTCGACGGGTCAATCACGACATCGGTCACGCCCGTGTTTTCAGTTCCGGGAATCACGGCTTTCCAGGTTTTTCCGCCGTCGGTGGTTTTGTAAAGCCCGCGTTCGCCGCCCGCCGACCAGAGCGGACCTTGCGCCGCTACAAAAACGACGTTACTGTCGCGCGGGTCAATCGCAATCCGTCCGATATGTTCGGACGTTTTCAGTCCCATATTTTTCCAGCTTCGCCCGCCGTCGTCCGAGCGATAAATGCCGTCGCCGTAACCGACGCTGCGCTGGCTGTTATATTCGCCCGTGCCGACCCAGACGGTCGCCGGGTTTTTCGGGTCGAGCGTGACCGCGCCGATTGAAAACGAACCTTCGTTTTCAAAAACAGGCGTCCAGGTCGTTCCGGCATTAACGGTCTTCCAAACGCCGCCCGACGCGACCGCCGCGTAGTATTTCGCCCTGTCATTCGGGTCGACGGCAAACGCCGTAACGCGCCCGGATGTAACCGACGGACCAATCGAACGAAAACGCAAACCCGAAAACGTTCCGCTCGACATCGGTTCGGGTCGCGGAGTAGGCGTTGCCGCCGGCGTCGGCGAAGGCGATGGCGTGGCTTGCGGCGAAGGAAACGTCTGGGCTTTTGAATCTTGTTGGGCAACCAAAGATGTATTGGCTGCTAAAGAGAGACAAAGTAAAAGAAAAGAAATACGCAAATGGCGCATAGCTGAAACTCCTTATTGATTTTGTTGTTTTCTTAGAAAAATTATTTCCAAAAGTAGATAAATTCATTATGTCTTTTATTGAGTATTCAATCAAGTAAGTAACTCGCGTTGCGCGAAAAACCAGGAAAATATCTGCTATAAATCTTTTGAAATAATTCGTGTTCGCCGGTTGAGAAACATTGCCGCATTAAGCCGATAGCCTTCATCAAAACACAAAACGGCGTTTCCAATATTTGGAATCAGCCTCTGAGCGGTGAGCCGTCCAGACAATTAACCAATTTTACCGACGAGCAAATTCTTTTTTTCGACTGGTCGAGCAACAATCGGATTGTCTGGTCGCGCGGCATTACGACTCTAGTGGCAGTTTGAATAAACGCTTTTAGATGAAATTCCTTTGATTTTTTTTTAACAGGCAAAATGTCGCCGCCTTTTCATTTGCTCACCTGAAATGTTACTTTGATTTTATGCAAAGCAGAATCGAAGTTTTTACACAAATGCTCGCCTCCGATGCAAATAACACGATGGTTTTGTTTGGTTTGGCAAATGAATACTTAAAAATCGAAGATTACGCGAACGCGATTGCGACACTTCGGGATTATCTGCACAAAGCAAACGACGAAGGCGCGGCGTATGGAATGCTCGCCAAGGCTTACGAGAAAATAGGCGAAAAAGAAAACGCGAAAAAAGCTTACGCGCAAGGCATCGTCGCGGCTGAAAAACACGGTCATCCTTCGATGGCGGGCGAGTTTCAGGAAATACTCGATTTGGATTACGCCGAATAAATGTGCAAGATTTTTCCTGCAAATTGCCCGCTTCCTTATTCTTTGGTATTTTATAACTTTGTCCTTTTATCAAAAATCGTTATCGAGTAGGAATTATCAAAATGGCAACAGCAACAAAGGCTAAAACAGCGAAAAATATCAAAGCCAAAAACAATAAAGAGAAAATCATCGAAGCGCCGAACCGCACGCTCGGCGACGGCTATAACGAAACGGAAACCGTTATCAAAACCGCAAAATCAATCAAGCCGCAGAAAACAGTAAAAGCGAAAAAGTCTTTGAAATCTTCAAACGGCAAGTCTGCTTTTGACGCGGACAAATATCAAGGTTTGGACGCAAAGGCTCTGGTCGGAATTTATCGCACGATGTATCAATCGCGCAGAGTTGACGACAAGGAAATTCAGCTTAAAGGGCAGAATAAAATCTTTTTTCAAATCTCCGGCGCTGGACACGAAGCGATTTTGACAGCCGCAGGTTTGGCGATGAAGGCAGGTTACGATTGGTTTTATCCGTATTACCGCGACCGCGCTTTGATGCTTCAGCTCGGAATGTCGCCGCTCGAAATGCTGCTTTCGGCAGTCGGCGCGGAATCCGACCCGAACTCGCACGGGCGACAGATGCCTTCGCATTGGGGAAGCGTCAAACTTAATGTGCCGTCGCAGTCTTCGCCCACCGGAACGCAGGCTCTGCACGCAGTCGGCGCGGCTGAAGCCGGTTATCGCGCATCACTCGTCAAAGAATTGCAGGACAAGGTGACGGGATTTAAAGGCGATGAAGTCGTTTATATGTCGGTCGGCGACGGCACGACGAGCGAAGGCGAATTTTGGGAAGCGCTGAATACGGCTTGTAATCTGAAACTGCCCGTGATTTTTCTGGTTGAAGATAACGGCTACGCGATTTCCGTTCCGGTCGAAGTCGGCGTCGCGGGCGGCGACATTTCAAAATTGGTTTCGGGCTTTCCTAATCTTTACATCCAAAAATGTGACGGCACAAATCCGCTCGAATCATACGAAACTTTCAAAAATGCAGTTGAACATTGTCGCGCGAGACGCGGCGCGGCGTTTATTCACGCCAAAGTTACGCGCCCTTATTCGCACAGTTTGTCGGACGATGAAAAACTTTATCGTCCCGAAGAAGAACGCCAGCGCGATGCGGAAATCGACCCTTTGAAAACTTACGCCGAATTTTTAATGACCGAAGCGATTGCATCTTCGGAAGATTTAGAAAAGCTGCGAAAGGAAGTTGACGCGGAAATCAACGAAGCCGTTGACATTGCTTTGGCATCGCCGCAGCCCGCGCCCGAAACGGCTTTGCGAAACGTCTATTCGCCGGACGTTGACCCGGCTTCCAAAGATTTCGATACCGAAGACGGCGCGGAACTTTCCGGCAACTCGGGAACGATGGTTGATTTGATTAATCGTTGTATGCACGAGGAAATGGAGCGCGACGTGCGAATCGTCGTCTTCGGCGAAGACGTAGCGGACGTTTCAAAAGAAGAATATCTCGAACAAGTCAAAGGCAAAGGCGGCGTGTTCAAAGTTACAGCGAATTTACAAAGAAAATTCGGCTCGGCGCGTGTCTTCAACTCGCCGCTCGCCGAAGCAAACATTGTCGGACGCGCAATCGGAATGGCGACACGCGGTCTAAAACCCGTCGTCGAAATTCAATTTTTCGACTACATTTTCCCCGCCTATCACCAAATCAGAAACGAACTCGCGCTGATGCGCTGGCGCTCGGACAACGATTGGAAATCGCCCGTCGTGATGCGCGTTCCGGTCGGCGGTTATTTGAAGGGCGGCGCGGTTTATCACTCGCAATCGGGAACGACTTTGTTCTCGCACATTCCGGGTTTGAGAATCGCTTACCCGTCAAATGCGCTCGACGCCAACGGTCTTCTGCGAACTTCGATTCGCTGCGACGACCCGGTTTTATTTCTCGAACACAAACATTTATATCGTCAGGTTTATAACAAATCGCAATATCCGTCGTCAGAATTTATGATTCCGTTCGGCAAGGCGAAAGTCGCGCGCGAAGGAACAGATGTAACGATTATTACTTACGGCGCGTTGGTTCAGCGTTCGTTTGAAGCGGCGAAACGATTGGAGAAAAACGGCGTGTCGGTTGAATTGATTGATTTGCGCTCGCTCGCGCCATACGATTGGGAACGAATCGCCGAATCGGTCAGGAAAACAAATCGCGCCGTCGTCGCGCACGAAGATACGATTTCATTCGGTTACGGCGCGGAAATCGCAGCCAGAATTTCAGATGAATTGTTTGAATATTTGGACGCGCCCGTTCGCAGAGTCGGCGCGACCGATACGTTTGTCGCTTATGCGCCGCAAGTCGAAGATTTCATTTTGCCGCAGATTGACGACGTGGAAAAAGCGGTTGCGGAATTGATGAAGTATTAAGAAAAATCAAAACAGATTTGATTTTTGGAGCCTCAAACTATGACTGCTGAAATAGCAATTATGAATAAAAATGCTGTTGCTCTTGCCGCTGACAGCGCAGTTACAATCGGTAATGGAGAAAAGCTAAAAATTTATAATACAAATAAATTGTTTATGCTTTCCAAGTATCATCCGGTAGGAGTAATGATCTATGGAAATGCTGAATTGCTTGGCATTTCATGGGAGACGGCGATCAAATCATACCGTGATTTACTTGGCAACAATCCTTTCGACAACATTGAAGAATACGGAAAAAACTTTATTGATTTTCTCGAAAACAATCGAACTTTATTTCCTGAATCTGAGCAAGAAACCTGGGTTCATCGGCGAATTTTTCAAGGTTTAGGAATAATTAGAAAAAGGATTGATGAAGCGGTCGAAACAGTTATACACAAAAGTCGTCAAATCAACGAGCAGGAATTGAAAAGCATTATTAAAGAAGCTATTGAGAACGCGCATAAAATGGTAACTGAGAAAAATGATTTGCCTCTTGCGAGCAAGAATCTCAGCAATGAAATTAACAAAAAATATGATGAGTTTATTCGCAAAATCATCAATCAAGTTTTTCAAAAATTGCCGATTACTCGCTCTCTAAAAAATAAGTTGAAAATACTTTGTCAGAGTCTTTTATTTAAGGACATAGGGTTAGGAAATCAATCTGGATTAGTGATTGCCGGATTTGGTGAAAAAGATTTTTTCCCATCTCTTATTTCATTTGAAATTGATGGAATTGTTTGCGATAAACTCAAATACAAAATCACCGACAACCAAAAAATGAGTTGGCAGGAAAGAGCAATTGTTTTTCCTTTTGCTCAGTCGGAAATGGTTCATACCTTTATGCAAGGTATTGATCCAAATCTACAAACTGTCTTGAACAGTTACCTATCAAAGTTATTTGACGTGTATTACCCAGAGCAAATATCGCAGGCATTTCCTACGTCGAAAAGCAGCAAGGAAAAAATTAAAAAGAAACTAAAAGAAGTCGGTAACGTATTAGTTAAAGATTTATTGGCAACAGTCGAAAAACATAAAAGAGAACGAAATGTTGATCCTGTTTTAGAGGCTGTCGAATTTTTACCTAAAGAAGAATTAGCGAGTATGGCAGAGGCACTTGTTAATCTAACTTCCTTTAAACGGCGCGTAACTTTGGATGCTGAAACAGTAGGCGGACCGATTGATGTGGCGGTCATTTCCAAAGGCGATGGCTTTATTTGGGTAAAGCGAAAGCATTATTTTGAAGTTGACATGAATCCGCAATTTAGGGCAAATTATTATCGTTGAATTTAAGGAGGAAAAAGCTATGAATGAAAAAAAAGTTAAAACTTATTCTTACGATGAATATATAAAAACCTTTTATCCTCATCAATCTGAAAGTGAAGAAATACTTTTTGATCCACATTTGATTGGAGATAAACTAGCTGAGAAATCGCTTAGAAAACTCCAAGAATCATTTAAAACAAATCGGAAGTCCAGCAACAAATCATCTCATAGTCTTTGATAGTTTGTCATTTCTTCTTGAACCGAACATATGGAACGAGTAGTGACTGAATTGATAAAACCCAAAACAAGTTCCCCTAAAACAGAATCGCCCGAATTATCTAATGGTTATGATTTGAAGGTTTTTATTCGCTCGCTAACTACAAACATTTCTGAGACAAAAAAGGTGCTGTTGTAGAATAACAACAGCACCTTTTTTTCGTCTTCGATAAGTTTTACGAGTTAGAATTCGGCAGCAGTTCGTAATTGCCCATCTCACGGTTGTAAGAGTCGAGCGCGCCGACCGAATCGCTTGTCGCGTCGAGCATTTGTTTGGTCATTGCAATCGAATCGGACAATTGCTCGAAATCGAGCAGAGAGAATTTTTCGGGCGTGGACATCGTAACAATTTCGTCGTTGAGATAACCGAAGAAATTTTCGATTGATTGGAGTTGTCCTTCGACCAGTTTGACGCTGCGTTCAAGTTCGTCAAAAGACGCCATACGGCGTTTTAAGATTTCGACGTTAGTTTGCTGGACGCGGCGCGTTTTTTCATCACCCGAAGATTCGGCGGCGCGAAATGCCTGCGCGAGTTGGTTGTGGACGGCTTGCCGATTGATTGATTTTAAGTGCTGTTTGCGGCGGCGATAGACGTCCAACAAATCGACGAAATCTTCCCAGCGATGGTTGAGCGTCGTCAAATTAGTCGGCAGCTCGCGCGCGCCTGTGAACTTATGATAATTTTCCTGAATTTTGTCTTTCTGCCAGCGTAGATATTCGACCGCTTCGCGCTCGCGCGGCGTAAAGGATTTTATCAATTTTTCTCTGGTCGCTTTGTTGAGCGCGAAAATGCGCTCCTTCTCGCGGCGATTGACAAGTTGACGATAATTCGGCAGCATCGGCACGACAAAAATATAAATCAACTCAAAAATCAGCGCGATAAGCAGCGGAATGACGCTTTGCGTGTAAGCCGCCGCAACCGCAAAACCGGCTAAACCCCAGAAATTGACCGGCTCTTTGACGGCTTCGCGGGCATATTTCGTATTAAATTTGCTGATTTCCTGCTGGTATTTTGCTATATCTGCCATAACTGATTACTAGATGCTATTTTGGCGTTTCAGTTTTGCCGTCGTTTTTCGCGCGAGTCTAATTTTCTTTTGAATCATTCAGCAAGTTGTGGTCGAGCGTTTCCGAATTATTAACTTCCGAAGCGGCGGAAATTTGTTTGCCGCTTGTGTTGGAACCGCTGCCGAGAAGCCCCATTTGCTGTTTGTATTCGAGCAGTTTGTCTTGAAGCTGCATCTGGGACGCTTCGCGCTCGATGTCGTGCATCTGCGCGTCGACCGAAGACGTTCCGAGTTGGAGTTTGGCTTCGGCGGCGGCGACGCGGCGGTCGATTTTTTCGCGCATCTCGTTAAACGTCGAAGCGTCGTCGCCGATGTTAAAAGTTTCCATCGTTTGCGCGAGCTGCTCCTGAAGTTTCGCCTGTTTCGACGCGCTGATTAGCTGCATCGCTTCGGCGGTGCGTTTCTGCATTTGCAAAACGTAATTATCACGCGCCTTTAAGGCTTGCTTTGAGGCGTTTGCGGCTTGGTCGAGCTGAGCCGTGGTTTTCCCCAAATCAATCTGCGATTGCTGGAGCTGTCCGATATACGCCGTCGCAATATCGTCGCGTCCCATTTTGACCGACGCTTTAATTTTTGAATCGAGGTCAACGACCTGCTCGGACAGACGCTCTTTATTTTTCGCCAGAAGCCGCTCGGTCGCCATTACCTGCGCCACCGAATTATTCAAATCCGGCACGCGCTCGCGCATATCCCGAATCGTTTGCTGGAGAACCATTTCCGGGTTTTCAATCTTGTCGAGCGCCGCTCCGGTTCCGGCAAAAAACATCCGTTTTATTCTCATCCACAGTCCCATTTTCTTATCTCTCGCTCCCTCAAATTTTCTCTCTTCAAAAACCTACGACCAACCTTTACGAGTTGAAATTCGCCAAAGTTGCAAAATAGGATTTTAGTATAGCAAGAAAACGCTACACGCTGAAATAAATTGTTGCAAGTTTGTGAAAAGATTAATTTGAAAATAAATCCGATTTTTTAATTATAAAATAGACGACAAACCTCTATCGGCGTAATATAAATTTACAGCACGGGAAATTATTTATCAGGTTTGATTTCAAAATCTTCCGCTTGGAGAATCCAAAATTGAAAAGCTGAAATCAAACATCATTGTGCAGGAAATTGTAGAGGAACAAATCTCCAAAAAGAAACCAAACCCATGAAAAATCTAATCGAACAAACATTTTCGCTTCTTTTTATCGTCGCCGTTGCAATGTTAAGCGGCAACGCGCAATCACCGCGAGCCAGGACGTCCGCGTCGAGCGGCTATCACTTACTGAAAAAAATTGAAGTCGGCGGCGAAGGCGGCTGGGATTATCTTTTCGCCGACAGCGAGGCGCAGCGTCTGTATGTTTCACACGCCACAAAAGTCGTCGTGATTGACATCAAAACCGAAAAAGTCGTCGGCGAGATTCCGAATACCAACGGCGTTCACGGCATTGCCATTGCGGAAAAACTCGGACGCGGTTTTACAAGCAACGGGCGCGACGATTCGGTAACGATTTTTGATTTGAAAACACTGAAAAAATTGAGCGATGTCAAAGTCGGCAAAAATCCCGACTGCATTATTTACGACGAGGCGAGCGGGCGGGTCTTTGCTTTTAATCGCGGCTCGTCGAGCGTGACGGCAATCGACGCGGCGGACGGCAAGGTCGCCGGAACGATTGATTTGGGCGGGCATCCCGAATTTGCCACCGCCGACGGCAAAGGTATGGTGTTTGTCAATCTGGACGACAAATCCGAAGTCGTTCCGATAGATTCGCGCAAGCTCGTCGCCCGAGCGCACTGGTCGGTCGCGCCCGGCGAAGACCCTTCGGGAATGGCGATTGACCGGAAAACCCGCCGCTTGTTCGTCGTCTGCGGCAACAAAAAAATGATTATACTGAATGCCGACAGCGGCAAAGTGACGGCTGAACTCCCAATCGGCGAAGGCACCGACGCCGCCGGATTCGACGCCGGAGAAAAACTCGCGTTCAGTTCAAACGGCGAAGGAACTTTAACAATCGTGCGCGAAGACGCGCCCGACAAATTCAGCGTCGTCGAAAATGTAACGACGCAGCGCGGAGCCAGAACAATGGCGGTCGACGCAAAAACGCATCGCGTATTTCTGCCGACCGCGCAATACGGCGAAACGCCCGCGCCGACACCCGAACGCCCGCGCCCGCGTCCCGCAATCGTGCCGAACAGCTTTGTGATTTTGGTTTTCGGGAAGTAACGCTTTCAAATTAATCGGACAACCGCTCGCAGGCAAATTTCGCGGCGGCTTAGTCCGAAAGTTATTCGCGTCAAATTACATCAACCGGACTTCTGACACCGAGACGGTTGTTTTGCAGAACGTGCGTGTAAATCATCGTCGTCGAAATTTCTTTATGTCCTAACAAATTCTGAATCGTGCGAATGTCGTAGCCGTCTTGCAAAAGGTGCGTTGCAAACGAATGACGCAGAGTATGCGGGCTGGCGCTTTTCGCAATCCGGCTTTTTCGCACGGCGTCCTTAAACGGTTTTTGCAAACTAGCCGCCGATAGATGATGCCTGCCCCGTTTGCCTGTGCGCGGATTGACGCTTAAAACTCTCGAGGGAAAAGCGTATTGCCACGCCCATTCGGTTTCGGCGTTCGGATATTTGCGAGCCAGAGCGAACGGCATCTCGACGGATCCCAAACCGTTTCTTAAATCACGTTCGTGAAGTTTTCGCGTTTCAAATAATTGTTTTTGAAGCGGTTCTATCAAAACGGTCGGCAAAACCGTGAAACGATCTTTGCCGCCTTTGCCGTCGCGCACCGTTATTTGACGAAAGCCGAAATCCAAATCTTTCACGCGCAGCCGCAAAGCCTCGTGAAGGCGCAGACCGGCGCCGTATAAAAGGTTAGCCAGCAGCCAGTTTTTCCCCGACAATTCGCCGGTGATTTGCTTGACTTCTTCTTTAGTTAAAACGACCGGAACGCGGCTCGGTTTCTTAGCAGGCGTAAATTTTTCCAGCCACGGCAAATTCACGCCCAAAACTTCTTTATAGAGAAACAGCAAAGCAGCGAGAGCTTGATTTTGCGTCGAAGCGGAAACAGTTTTTTCAACCGCCAAATGCGACAAAAACGCTTCGACCTCAGGCGCACCCATCTCAACCGGATTTCTAATATTATGAAATCCGATAAATTTGCGAATCCAATAAATATACCTTTTCTCAGTCTCGTAACTGTAGTGCCGCATCCGCATTAGAGCGCGCGTTCGGTCAAGCAATTTAGGCATAACTTCTTTTAGTTGGTGTAAAAATTTACACGAAGTAACTTTTTGACGGTTAAGATAAATTAAAATCGTGCAGAAATCAAATTATTATTGACTTTTGCAATACTATTGGCGTATAAAAACGTCGGTGTATCACAATTACAAGTCGGTATAAATCAAAGTTAGACCTCTTCGTGTTAAAATGAATGTGCTAAAATGTGAAATTATGAAACGTCTTATTTACATTGCAATAGCATTTCTCACTTTTGCTTGTGGAGTTGTGCTTGCAGTTTATTTTCAGTTTCAGTCCGAACCGATGTCGCCATTTGATTGTTCGTGGTCAAATCAAGTTTCGGGCAAGTCTGGCTACGACATTCACAATACGAAGTCGCGTCTCGGTGAAGAAGTAGATTTTTATCACGAATTTACTTCACCTGAAGTAACGCGCCATTTGTTCCAATCCAATTCCGAAGATGACCAGTTAGTTGAGCGAGGTTTCAAATTAAATGCAAAGGGACAGAAAATCGGCGAGCGTGGAGTTGACGTTTTTCCCAACGGAATAGCTAGAATCTATTGGACAGAAGGAAACGAGTTTTGGTTTGTCCAAGCTAGTTCTCTGAAACTTGCGCGAAAAGTGGAAAGTCAATGCTTTTCGCGGTGAGGTCTAACAATTCATTGGACACGAGGGCGAAACAGCGACTTTGTTATCGCGTTTTTTGATTTCCCTTAGCTTGCGTGGTGGCGGTTTCGCCCCGTGTCAACTCAACCGTTAGCCGCTTTTCGTGCCGTTGCAGCCGTGAAACACAATCTTGCACTAGAGACTCATTTATGATTTAATTTCCTTGTTTTGATTTAGACGAATCTAAAATTAGAGTCGCGTTGACCGACCGATACCATTATCTTTGACGCTGATAAGTTAGCACGCCGCTAAAAGCAAAGGTTAATCATGAAAGCTGCGACTAAACGTTCAATTCTTCGCTGGATTCACATTGTCCTCGGAATTCCGATTATCGGTTATGTTTATAGTCCGTTTGAAGAACTTCCAAACTACGCCCCCGTTGTTCGGTTTGTTTCCATTCCTGTGCTTATCCTTACGGGATTTTGGATGTGGAAAGGTCATGCCCTTCGACAATTTATTTCGCAAATCGGAAAGAAGTGAAACATCCAAATTCAATTCACATGTCTTTATTCCGTTGACGGGCGGCACAATAAATCATTGGACGTGAGGGCGAAATAGCTGCCTTGTTTTTTTAAGGTCGTCTTTTATATTTCAGCTTGCGTGGCGGTGGTTTCGCCCCGCATCACCTCAATCGTTAAGTGATTGCGCGGTATGTTGCGAAAATTGTAAGTTATAATGGAGTCTAAGCAAACATTTTGAACGGTAAGCCAAAATGTATAATTGTCACGGGACGAGCAGGAGCCGGCAAGACTACTCTATCCAAAAAATTGGGGCGACAGTTGTGGATGCCGGTCATTAGCCGTGATGAAATTAAAGAAGGTTATGTCAACACCTTTGGCGTAAAGCACGACCAACTATCACCTGATACCGATGGCATTGTCTCTGACTTCTTCTTTGACACCGTATTCCAATATCTCGCCAACAAGGTCTCCGTCATCATTGAAGCGGCATTTCAACACGCGGTTTGGGAATGGAGAATGCCTAAAATTCTTGAGCTAAGTTATCCCTACATCGTTATCTGCTCTGTTGATGAAGAGATAGTGGCGCAACGGCACTTGCAAAGAGGCTTGGCTAATCCGCGTCGGGAGTTCTATCACAACGATAAGCGCGTCTCTCTCTATCGGGCGACAGGCGAGATTGGAACACCGCAACCGTATGTTGCTCCGAATCTCGATGTGCCTACGCTTTATGTTTTGACTGAGAATGATTACTCGCCGAACTTGGACGAGATTGCACATCAAATCCAATCACAAATGCCGGACGCTCCGATAGATAATTGAAGGACTGAAAACAAAGAAACTTGTCAGTGAAAACGCCGCCTAACAAATCAATGGACGTGAGGGCGCGGGCAGCTTTTTTATTATGACGTTGCTCGTTAAACTCAAAGTTGCGTGTATTGGGTTTCGCCCCGCGTCATCTCAAGCGTTGGGCAGTGTTTGCTGGCTGACATTACCTTCTGAAAACTTTAGAAATTCATTATGAGGTAAAACATCGGATTTAATAGCACAATGAATATACATTCGCTTGTTAAGATAATAGATTTTTACCGTAACACGATAATGATGTATTGACAAACGATAAATATCATATTAGAATATGACTATTTACTACTGAGTGAGGTGTTATTTATGAATCGAGGCTCGACAATATTTCTGCAGGTAATCATTATTCTCATCGGCATCGGTGCTCTTGCCATCCTGCTTTGGGAACCGCACGTCGAGGGCAGAAACGCGCACGCCACGCTTTTCGAAATATACTTCAACGATCCTTTTTTGGCGTATGCGTATGTCGCGTCAGTTCCGTTTTTCGCGGCACTCTATCAGGCGTTCAAGGTCTTGGGATATACCGGACAAAATAAGGTATTCTCGCAAGCCACCGTGAAAGCGTTGCAGACTATAAAATATTGTGCGATAGCTATTATTGGCTTTGTCGTGGGAGCAGAAATCTTCATTTTGTTTAGCAACTCGGATGATCGGGCGGGTGGAGTTTTCATAGGTGTCCTCATCACCTTCGGTTCGATTGTGATTGCCACGGCGGCGGCGATGTTTGAACGGATTTTACAGAATGCCGTGGATATAAAATCCGAGAATGATTTAACAGTATAACGAGATCAATATGGCAATTATTATTAACATCGATGTCATGTTGGCGAAGCGGAAAATGAGCGTCACCGAGCTCACAGAGAAAGTCGGCATCACGATGGCTAATCTTTCCATACTAAAAAACGGAAAAGCGAAAGCCGTTCGTTTATCAACTTTGGATGCGATTTGTAGAGCTTTAGATTGTCAGCCCGGAGACATCCTGGAATACAGAGAATAACGCAACTGCTTATCAATATTTCTACATAAATAGTTGTAAAACCTAATCTGACTGCGCGCGATACAGAGACTTTTCTATTATTGTCAACACGATAAGAGGTTTAATTGCGAATGAAAATGATTCCTATCCTACGATGTAAAGATATGAAAGAATCTATAGCCTTTTACACTGAGATTCTTGATTTTGAACTCAAATACCCAAACTCTTCGTCCGAAGATTGGGTTGTAAACTTATTAAACGGAGAAGCAGAAATTCAGCTTACCGGATTGGAACAAGACCAACCGCTTGGGCTTGCAGTGAATGTTCGGGTTGATGATGTTGACGAATTATTTGAAAAATATTTAAAGAGAGGTTTGTCTACATCGAATAAAGAAGAATCACCTGTTCATCAGCGACCACTAAATCAGAGTTGGGGAGTCAGGGAATTTTATGTGACCGACCCAAACGGTAATACGTTGAGATTTGGCAAACCGATTGAGTGATACTTCGCCTTGAAACAAGGAGGGATTACTCAAAATAAACGGGCGTGTTTCAGCCAAACACACGCCGAACAAGTTATTTGACGTGAGCGCGAAACAGCGACTTTGTTATCGAGTTGTATTTTAACCCTTATCTTGCGTGTATTCGGTTTCGCCCCAAGTCAATTCAACCATTAAACTTCTGTCTTACCTTTTTCAGCGCTAATTCCTAAATTTTTCATTCTTCGATAAAGATGACTGCGGTCGACGCTCATCGCGTCCGCCGCTTTTGAAACATTGCCGTCGAATTCGAGGAGCTTGTGCAAAATAAATTCGCGCTGGTAGGCGTCGTTTGCTTCTTTGAACGACGGAAAGCGAAAGCTGGAGGCGGGCGTTTCCCGTTTCGCGTCGAGTTCCGGCAAATCGGCGGCGGCGACTCGCTGCTTGTCGTTCATAATCACAATGCGCTCAATCGTGTTGCGAAGCTCGCGCACGTTGCCGAGCCAGGCGCAGTTTTGGAGCGCCTCGACCGCTTCCGCCGTAAAATCCTTCGGCTTCCTGCCGTTATCGAGCGAGAATTTGCGGTTGAAATGCTCGACGAGCAGCGGCACGTCTTCCGGGCGTTCCCGGAGCGGCGGAATCTGAAACGGAATGACGTTCAGGCGATAAAACAAATCGGCGCGAAAATCGCCGTCTTCAATCAGATTGTCGAGACGTTTGTTGGTCGCCGAAATCACGCGCACATCGACTTTGACCGGCGTGTTGCTGCCGACCGGCTCGAAGCGCTGTTCTTCCAAAACGCGCAGCATTTTTGCCTGCACGCGCGGCGACATATCGCCAATCTCGTCGAGAAAAAGCGTCGCGCCGTCCGCCATTTCAAACTTCCCTTTTTTCGGAAACATCGCGCCTGAAAACGCGCCCTTGGCGTGTCCGAAAAGTTCCGATTCGACCAGTTCTTCGGGTATCGCGGCGGAATTTATCTCGACAAACGGCGCGGATTTTCTTTTCGACTGCGCGTGAATCGCCCGCGCGACCAATTCCTTTCCCGTTCCCGATTCGCCCGAAATTAAAACGCGCCCGTCGGTCGGCGCGACAATCGCAATTTGTTTTCGCAACGCCCGCATCGCCACCGATTCGCCGACCATTTCATATTCCTGACCGAGTTGTTCGGTTAAATTTCGGTTGACTCTTTCCAATTCTCTCGTGCGGATTGCATTTCTGATGGTCAGAACGGTTTTTTCGATGGACAGCGGCTTTTCGATAAAATCAAACGCGCCGAGTTTTGTCGCGTTGACGGCGGTTTCGATATTGCCGTGACCGGAAATCATCACCACGCTCGAATCGTTTCCGCGCTCGCGCAATTGTTTCAAAGTTTCCAGACCGTCGATATTCGGCAGCCAAACGTCGAGCAAAATGCAGCCGAAATTTTTTGTTTCGCAGGCTTTCAGACATGCTTCGCCCGAGCCGACGGCTTCGACTTCAAAGCCTTCATCCTCGAGAACTCCGCGCAGGCTCTCGCGGATTCCGCGCTCGTCGTCAACAATTAAAATCGAGTTTGTCATGGCAAAATTTACAACTTAATTTATCACAAATTTTCCGAAACATTTGCCTGTAGAACAAGCCGCGCCGGAAAATGTCCGGTCACGGAAATTTCGGCAAGATTGGCGCTGCGAGCAAGTTTTTCTAATTCCGGCGGCACAAAAGAACGCTGAATCGAAAGCAAACCGTCTTCGCGGACAAGCGGGCTGATACGAAAAACGAGGCAGAAAATTTTGTAAAACCGGTAAGCCGTTTCGTTCCGGTGCAAATCAATAACGTAAATTTTCCGCCGCGCGACACGCGACATTTCATTCAAAATTTTCAAGACGTTTTCATCCGTAAAATGATGCGTAAAAAGCGAGCAAATCGCAAAATCAAAAGAGTTGTCTGCAAACGGTAAATTTAAAGCGTCGCCGCGAACCGGTTCGATTTCATCGAAATTTTTCGATTCTTCCAAAATAGCCAGAGCCGAACGCGCGTTGAGTTCCAAGCCGAAAAGATTGGTTTTTCGATTTTGTTTTCGAGCGAATTCGGCAATCACCCGGAGAAGTTCGCCCGAACCCGCGCCGACATCGAGAACCGAAAAAGTTTGCAGATTCGTTTTTCCGATTTCGCGCAAAAGCGTTTTTTCCAATGCCCAAACATCGCCGAGAAAACGATTGATAAAACGAATTTCGCGCAAAAAACGCTCGTATTCATCAGGCGTGTAATCGCCCGTGTCAATTCTTTCAAGCTCGTAGCTGCGCGTTTCAAACACGAAAAAAGAATAGCAAAATCCGCCGAAAAGCGCGTGAACTTTAAATAAAAAATGTCGTCTCTGTCCGGCTTGCAATTAAACCCGACGCGGTAAAATCAATTTCTGGAAGAACTGTTCTGTAATGTATGTCTGTAATTCGTCTGGCTTTTATTGCGAACACTTAGAGTGCAGTAGTTCGGCATAAATTTTTAGGCAGAAGTTTGATTCAGCCGGAAAGACTTATTAAACGTCAAATAAAATCAAACTTTTTATTGACTTACAGATGTAAAAGGCTTATAAAAATTCGGTCTAAGTAAATTTTAATTCAGTAGAATACAAAGCTCGGCTGCATCAACCCTGAGAAAGGAGGAGAGCGCTTGAGAGTCATTGTCAAGGCTGTAATCATCGGCATGTTGGTCATGCTTGCCGGGACAATCCCGCGTAACATTATCTTCGTCGCCAATCTGCGGTACTACCCAAACTTCCCTTGGGCAGTGCCGCTCGCGGCTGTGTATTTGTGGCTCTTCTGGCGATACCTGAACGGTGCGTATCCGCCCGAATCAACGGCAGAGGAACGACGCACAAGCCTTCGCGTCAACCGCGTTTCCGTCCGCGTCTGGGTGTGGGCGCTACTGGCTGGCGGGCTTGGCATCGTCGCCTTAGTCATTGCGCTTCATCTAGCGAATCGGATGGTCGTGCTGCCTCAACAACAACTTCCCGACCTTACACAGATTCCGAAGTTTACCGTTCTGTCTTTGCTGCTAATGGCTGCTCCTATCGCCGGCATCGTCGAAGAGGCGGCGTTTCGCGGCTACATGCAGAGACCTATCGAACGGCACTGCGGGCTGGCTATTGCGATTCTGGTCACGGGGACGATGTTTGCCGTCGCTCACTTGGATTTCACGCCGGTTCTGTTGCCCTACTATGTGGCGGTTTCTGCAATTTACGGCACGATAACGTATCTGACAGACTCGATTCTGCCCGCCATAGTGCTGCACACGAGCGGAAATATTTATTCAAACATTGATTTGTGGCTGCACGGTCAGGCTGAATGGCAAGCCGCGTCGGGGACTGCCGACTTAATCTGGCAGACCGGGGCTGATGCGTCATTTTGGATGTCGCTCATTGCGCTCTTTATTGTTGGAACTGCGACGGTGTGGGCATTCTTCAAGCTCGCCCGCGCCGCTCGGAAATCGCCAACGAGCGTTGCGTAATCCTAATCACGAGCAGCCGAACAATTCGATGGACGTGAGGGCGCGGGCAGCGACTTTGTTTGTTGGCTTGTTCGTTTCCCTAAACTTGCGTGTCGGCGGTTTCGCTCCACGTCAACTCAATCGTTAGACGCTTCATTTAAAGAGAGAAATAACGGGTGCGATAATTGACAACCAATATGCTCCTCGTTTCGTCCAAAGTTGCGCGAAAGTTAGCAAAGGCGACGTGCCGGAGTCGCGTTGTGAAACCGAACGCCGCGGTTGGCGGATTATCGACATTGGCAAAGTCGTATCAATTAAGACATTACTGAAAGTGCGTTATGAGTCGAGGACACAGTTCAATTACATTCGGGGAAGAACTGAAAAAACTTGAAGTCGGCGGGTTTGTGTTGACTCAAACTTATCATCGTCCGCACCTTGTTTTGCCGCGCCACGACCACGAATGCGCCAATATAAATTTTACGATTAAAGGTTCTTTCAGAGAAATCTTCGGGACTCGTCCGCAGGAATCAACCGCTTCGAGCATTCTTATAAAACCCGCCGGAGAGCATCACGCCAACCGCTACGGCGAGGCGGGAGCGCACGGTTTTATTATCGAAGTGCTGCCGCGAAAATTAGAAACCGTTCGCCGGTTCACCAAACTCTTTGACGCTCCGGCGCACGTTCAAGGCAAACTTTTGCCCGTGCTTCTCAAGAAAATTTACAGAGAGTTTCGGATGACAAGCGTCGCGGCGGCGGAATTGATGATAGAAGGCTTGATACTGGAAATGCTGGCGGAAGCGACGCGCCGCGAAATTAAAGTCTCTTCAACGGAAATTCCGCCTGCCTGGCTTTGTGAAGCGCGTGATTTTATTTACGCAAATTTTACCGGGCGCGTCGGTTTGTCGAAGGTCGCCGTCGTTGTCGGTATCGATCCGGCACATTTGGCGCGAATGTTCCGAAAGTTTTACGGCTGCTCGATTGGCGAATATGCGAGACGATTACAACTCGAATTTGCCGCGCGGGAATTAACCGAATCGAACAGCCCGTTAGCAGAAATCAGCAGCGCCGCCGGATTTTACGACCAGAGCCATTTTTCAAACGCTTTCAAATTTTACACGAAAATGACGCCCGCCGAATTTCGCGCCCTGTCTCGAAAAAGCAAGACTGTTCCAAAAAGGTCTTAATCTTCCAAGACATTCAAATCCAAAATTGCCATTCTATTATTCGTCTGAAACCTGTGTGAAAGTATTAAAATCGGCTTTGCACAAATAATCGAATTCGTCGAGCGATTCGTTTATGCAAATCACTTTTAGACTTGGCGCGTGTAACTTTGAATCGAAGAGGTTTGAAATAATGAAAAAGTCGATTGTAATTTTCCTGCTCATTTTGTCTATTGGCGGCTGGTCTTCTATAGCGACAATTTATGCCCTGCCGCAGGCGGGCAAGGCTGTCAGTGATACATTGACGAAGGAACAGTGGCGGCAAGATTTAAAATATCTTGCCAAAGAATTGCCGCGCCGCCACAAGAACGCTTTTCATAGTGTTTCGCGTGAAACGTTTGAGCGTGCCGTTGCCGAACTCGATGCGGCTATACCTTCGCTGCAGGAATTTGAAATCATTGTCCGCCTGCAGCAAATCCTTGCGATGGTCGGCGACGCTCACACTACATTTTCAACTTTTCCGCCGAAAACATTTCGTCGCTATCCGCTCTCGCTCGTTTGGTTCGGAGGCGATCTTCGCGTGACAAGAACCGTCGCTGCTTATCGCCGCGCTCTGGGCGGGCGTGTTGTGCGAATCGGAGAATCGGGCGTCGCGGATGCAAGCGCGAAAGTCAGCCGTTTAGTTCCGCAGGAAAATGATTACTGGGCGCGCTTTGTCAGTCCCGGCTATATGACTTCGCCGGAAGTGTTGTTCACGCTCAAAATATTGCCCGGCATAGAACGCGGGCAATGGACGTTTGAGGACGCGGAAGGAAAACAGTTTTCAATGGAGATGAGCGCGGTTTCGCCGGATGAAAAGATTGAATGGCTTTCGACTTTGAAAGAAGTTCCGCTTTACCGGCAGCGGCAAGACGAACAGTTTTGGTTCACCCTGCTGCCGGATTCGCAGACCTTGTATGTCAATCTGAGAGGCTATCCCGATACAAACGCTTTCAAGAGAATCGCCGACGATTTACTGAAACTGATTGACGCTTCTCCGCCGAAACGCCTTGTGATTGACGTTCGCCAAAACACCGGCGGCGATTTCAACAAAGGACGTTACCTGCTGTCGGGTTTAAAGAAACGTGACGCTTTCCGCAATCGAGGAAGTGTTTACGTCATCACCGGACGCGCCACGCAATCCGCCGCGATGGTCAACGCGCTCGATTTCCGCAAAGAATTAAACGCCGTCCTTGTCGGCGAGCCGACCGGCGGAAGACCGAACAGCTACTCGGAGAATGACGCGTTCCGCCTGCCGAACTCAAATTTAGAAGTTTCTTATTCGACCAGATACTACAAGTTTCAAGATACAGAGACACCTGCGGTGATGCCCGACAAAATAATCGAGCCGTCCTGGGACAGTTACCCATCGGGACGCGACATTGTAATGGAATGGATACTGGCGCAGCCATTGAATAAATAAAGTTGCGCGATTTTGTTAATGGATTGTTCGCCAAGTCATTGGATATAGGGTGAACCGGCAATTTGCAGCGGGCAAAATTCGGTTGTTAATACAAAGACTCATTAATTTTATGTCAAAATACTTTTACCGGGCGGTTTCGCTGCTTTTGCTGCTTTGGTTTTTTTCGGCAAACGGCAGTGCGGAGCAAGCCGACTCGAGCGGCACGCGCCTTTTGCGTTTTCCCACTCTCGATGATGAAAGCATCGTTTTTACTTACGCCGACGATTTATGGCTCGTCCCGCGAGCCGGAGGAAAAGCGCGGCAGCTTACGTCGCACGCCGGAGACGAATTTTTCGCCCGGCTTTCGCCCGACGGTAAATGGATTGCTTTTACCGCGCAATACGGCGGCGATTATGACGTTTACATAATGCCCGCAGAAGGCGGCGAGCCGAAGCGCCTGACTTATTATCCGGGCTATGACCAGGTTCTCGGCTGGACGCCCGACAGCCGGCGCGTGTTATTTTTTTCAAGGCGGGCAAGCATTATTAACCCGATTAACAAATTATTTACGGTCGGTTTGGAAGGCGGTTTTCCCGAAGCGCTGCCGTTGCCCGATACCGGATTCGCGTCCTTTTCACCGGACGGAACAAAGCTGGCATACAACCGCATCTCGACCGAATATCGCAATTGGAAACGCTATCGCGGCGGCAGACAATCTTACGTTTCGCTTTATGATTTGAAAACGAATAAATACGACGAGATTCCGCACACCGACGCCGCCGACCTCGCGCCGATGTGGTATGGCAACGCGATTTATTTCGCTTCCGACCGCGATGGCGTGATGAATCTTTACCGATATGATTTAGCCGCGAAACAGTTGAAGCAATTGACAAATTATCGTGAGTTCGACGTGAAATATCCAAGTCTCGGCGGCAGCTATTCTCCGGCAATTATCTATGAAAACGGCGGTTGGCTTTATACTTTCGACATCAAAACCGAAAAAACTTTAAAAGTTCCGATAACGGTCGAAGGCGATTTGCCGCAAACAAAGCCGCGAGTCGTTGACGCGGCAAATTACATCAGCACGTTTGCTCTTTCGCCCGACGGCGAACGCGCTATCTTCGGCGCGCGCGGCGAAGTTTTCACCGTTTCGCAGCAAAACAAAGAAACTCGTAATTTAACCGAAACATCGGGCGCGAATGAATTGCAGCCCGTCTGGTCGCCGGATGGAAAATGGATTGCGTATTTTTCAGACCGAACCGGCGAGTATCAAATTTACATTCGCGCATCAGACGGAAGCGGCACGGAACGAGCGATTACAGCGCGGACGAACGGTTATCTTTTCAATCCCGTCTGGTCTCCTGATTCGAGCAAATTGTTGTTCACGGATAATACGCAGAAGTTTTTTTACGTTGATGTTAACGACGGCAAGCCGGTGTTGATTGACCAATCAAAAAACAGCGAAATCTACAATTATAGCTGGTCGCCCGACAGTCGTTTCATCGGTTATGCAAAGGCAAACGACAATTTGTTTCGCCAAATTCACATTTATTCGCTCGAACAGAAAAAATCGTATCCGGTCAGCGAAGGAAAATTTGACGACAGAAATCCTGTCTTCGACCCTTCGGGAAAATATCTTTACTTTTTCTCGAGCAGAAGCTACCGTCCGACATTCTTTTTCCCCGGTCGCAGCGATACCGATTGGGGAATCAATTACAGCGACACGACCGGAATTTACGCCGTAGTGCTAACTGCCGACGCGAAGTCACCGTTTGCGGCTGAAGCGAAAACTGAAAATGCCGTAAAATCCGTTCGCATCGATTTTGAAAATATCAATCGCCGAATCGTGAGCGCGCCCGTGCCGGACGGCAATTACGTGAATTTGCGGGTGAATAAGAATCGTCTTTTTTATCTATCCAGACCGTCGCCCGGAACGGACGCGGCAAACACGCTGCCGCCCGCGATTCGCAGCTATAATTTTGAAAAGCAAGAAGTCGAAACCGTGATTAAGGGAAACGTCGGAAGTTTTCAATTAAACGCTGGCGGCGAGAAAATTATTTACAGCGGCAACGGTTTCAACATAATTGACACAAAACCGAATCAAAAGTCGGGCGACGGCGCGATTGATTTGTCAGCGATGAAAATGAATCTCGAACCGCGAGCCGAGTGGAAACAGATTTTCGACGAAGCGTGGCGCATCGAGCGCGACTTTTATTACGACCCGAATTTGCGCGGGCTTGATTGGACGGCAATCAAAAAACGTTACGAGCCGCTTTTGCCGTTTGTGGCGCACCGCGAAGATTTAAATTATCTTATCGGCGAAATGATTGGAGAGCTCGGCACGGGACATTTATACGTTTTCGGCGGTGATATGCCGAATGTCCCGCAAACGAACGTCGGACTTCTCGGCGCGGAATTTGAAATGGCGAACGGCTTTTATCGTTTTAAGAAAATCTATCGCGGTGATAATTCGTCGAACGAAACGCGCTCGCCGCTCAACGAGCCGGGCGCTTCGGTTAAAGAGGGCGAATATCTGCTCGCCGTTAATGACAAACCGTTACGCGCCGGAGACGAGCCTTACTCGTTTTTTGAAAACACGGTCGGCAAGGATGTCGTTTTGACGATTAACAATAAACCGGCGAATGAAGGCGCGCGAAAAATAACCGTTCGCCCGACGGAAGACGAAATGCCGCTTCGTTATCTCGAATGGGTTGAAGAGAATCGCCGCAAAGTGTCCTTAGCGACGAACGGTCGCTGCGGCTATATGCACGTTCCCGACGTCAGAGCGAGGGGAATAAATGAGTTTGCCGCAGGCTTTTACGCTCAAATTGATAAGCAATGCTTGATTGTTGATTCACGCTGGAACAGCGGCGGCTATTTCCCGTCCTTTTTTATCGAGCTTTTGCGCCGCCGGACAATCGCCGATTACGCTCCGCGCGAAGGAAACGCTTTGCGAGTTCCGGGCGCGGCGGTTACGGGCGCGAAAGTGTTGATTGTCAACGAATACAACATTTCGGGCGGCGACGCTTTCGCTTACTTTTTCCAGAAAGCAAAAATCGGTCAAATCGTCGGAATGCGTACGGCTGGCGCGACCATCGGCAACGTCGGAACGCCCGCGACGATTGATGACGGACAAGTCGAAACATCCGCGCTCGCTCTGTCGGAGACGGTCGGCGGGCAGCGTCGCCCGGTGGTCGAAAACAGAGGCGTTGTGCCTGACGTAATAATTGATAACCGCCCGGACTTGGTAGTAAATGGACGCGACCCGCAGCTCGAAAAAGCAATCGAAATTATAAAAATGAAACTTGTCAGGGAAACGCCTCAACCGATGCGACCATCTGACAAATCAGCTAAAATCCCGCAATTGAAAGTCAAATGATTGCGACATTGCAAAACTGCACAATTAAATATATGAGAAAACAAACAGCTAAATTATTCGTCCTGCTCGTCGTCGGCTTTTTAGCGCAGAGCGTAATAGTATCGGCTCAAAACCTGAATTTTTCACGTCCGACAATTATTACCGCTTCCTGCGACGAAGAACCGCTCTGGCACGAAAAGATTTATGAAGACGACAATTATCTTTTCGTCTATCGTGACTATGGAAAAGCGGAATACACGCCTAATTTCTTCGTCTACGGAAAGAAGCGGCATAAATGGATAGAGATAAAAAAATTATCAACCGAACACGCCAAACTCGGACGTTCTCCAGCTTCAAACCAAAAAATAGTTTTATCGGTAAGCTGGGACTACAGTTCTCTAAAAAACGTTAATTATGTAAATCTGCCGCTCCGTACAACAGGGTCAATAAATTTTCCCGACCGGATAACTTATGATGCCGATACTAAAATATATAGTTTTAACTTCAACTCATCAGCCAAATTTGAGGAAACTTTAACGCGGTTTTGGGTGCTGAAAAAAGATTTGGACACAGCATTTAATTGAAGCACAGTCGAATGTTGAGTTTCTCAAACGCTAACCTTTCGCAGCATTTGCAATTCATTGTTCAACAAGCGGGCGATAGAGCAAAAAATTTGTGTCACAAAATTTAACCAGGCGGTGTTTTAGAAAGTAGAAAACAAAATTTCCAAAAGGAGAAACTTTAATGCACATTATTTTAGCGATACTATTTTTTAGTCTTTGGCTAATTCCTTCCGGCGTTTTCGCCCAAAAAATCGAAGTTCAGCAGAGAACACGAGAAATTGTCGATTCATTAAGCAAAACCAAATACCAATTTAAGTCTCAGCGCGGCATTAGCAAAGAAAAATATAAGAGCGTCCACAGCGAGCCTGTCATCTTGAAAAACATCGCCGATTATTCAGGACAATACGAAGTGCCGAGTGCGGACTACAATCTGGAAATTAAAATTTCGTCTAACGGTAAGGTTACGGCGACAGGCAATGAACCTAAAGACGGAGACGCGCGGCAAGTGCGTAAATTTATGCTCCGAAATGCAAAGATTGACGGCGCGTTATTAACCGCCACAAAAGTTTATGGGGACGGCAGCACGGAAAGGTTTGAAGGCGTGTTTATCAATCAGACCGACATTGAAGGAATTTCGCCGACCCAAATAGAACGTCAAAGCACGACTTTCGGTTTGGGGGTAGTTAATGTCCGGGTAAAAACCGCATCCGGCGTTAATTTGGACAAATTGTTTTACCGGAAGAAATAAATTTTATGTTTATCGGCGATGAGTATAGAAATGACGGCATAGGTAGAAGATCTTTCCTCGCCGGCGCGACGGCGGCAACTTTAGCAAGTCTCACATTGCTGCAAAGTCAAGAGATAAACGCGCAAACCACGCAACCGGAAACGCGCGTTTTGGATGATGCGCAAGTTCAGCACGGCAGGGTGGTTTTCAAGCACAACGGAGCGGAAACTATTGACGGTTATCTCGCGCGTCCGAAAGCGGAAGGCGTTTTTCCCGCCGTGCTGGTCGTCGCGGGCAACAAAATTTCCGAGGAATATATTCCGAACACTTGCGCGGCGCTGGCACTCGCCGGATTCGTCGGGCTTGCCCCGAATATCTTTCACCCTTTGCCGGACGACACTCCGAGCAATAACGAAGCGTATAACAAATACTTAGCCAATCACAGCGAATCAGACCGACTAGATGACGTTCAAGCCGGTGTCAGTTATTTGCGAACTCAATCGTTTGTAAGTTCGGGCGGAATGGGCGTTGTCGGATTTTGTCGAGGCGGGCGCGAGGCTCTGTTATTCGGGGCGCGTTCCCGCGACATTGATGGGGTTGTTGCTTTTCACCCTGCGCCGGTAAAAGAGCAAGAACTCATCCGACTGAAGAAAGTTCCGGTGCAGATTCATCACGGCACAGCCGACGAATCAGTTTCGGTTACGGAAACTCAAAAAACGGCAAAGATGCTGAAAGCGCAAGGCACGACCGTTGAAGTCTTTCTCTATGAAGGAGCGAATCACGGGTTTTTGGCATACACGCGCCCGTTCTATAAACCCGACGCGGCAAAACTTGCCTGGGCGCGCGCCGCTAAGTTTTTGCACAAAAACTTAAAGTAGAATTTTTCCTTATAAAGCTCCGCCGAAAAAGTCTCCCGGGTGCGAAGCGAAAACAACAACTTCGCAACTGCGTTTTCTTCTAAACGCTAATGGACTTACCGGCTGTTTCAAAGCTGCTGTGAGAAAATTGCCTTATGTCGTTAGTTGAATTTCTAAATCAAAATGGTTACACCCGAATTGAATTAACAAGAAGCGGAGTCGGACATTTTCACACCGACGGGTTCTTGAACGACCGTCCGATTTCGGTATTGATTGACACCGGAGCGTCAAGCACCGTTTTCAATCTGGATTTAGCCGGAGAGTTAAATTTGTCGCGCGACAAATTGGAAATCTCCGGCGGCGGCGCGGGCGCGGCAAAATTAGACGTTTATCAAATTCACGAGGCGCGTTTTATCATCGGAAACGTCTCGCCGGCGATTCAAGCGTTTCTGGCAATGGATTTGACTCACGTCAATCAGGCATTGGCTCTTAGAGGTGAAACTCCGGTTGACGCGGTTCTCGGCGCCGACGCTTTGGAAGCGCATCGGGCGGTCATTGATTACGGCAGCAGTTCGCTCTTTTTGAAAGTATAGCGAGCAAAATTTTCCTCTTTCCGATTGACTTCAAACATTAATTTCCGTCATAAAAATATCGTATGCGGTGTTTCTCTCAATAAGACAATAGTTTTCTTTGGGGAGTTACCGACTATGAAAGTTTTTTTCTTTTTGGGCATTTTGGCTGCATTGGTTTTGTCGTCGGCAGTTTCACCTTCGCAAACCGCGACTGCCCAAACAAATTCCGCCAATCAACTTGCCGGATTGTGGGAGGCAAAACATCGTTCGGGTCCCGATATTCGTGGGGTTTTGCTAGTCAGGCGGACGGGCGGCGGATGGCAGGCGGAAATTGCCGGACAGACCGCTCAAGCAACATTAACCGGCGACTCAATCGCGTTTGAACTGGCGAGCGGAAAAGGCAAATATCTGGGAAAATTCGACGCGCGGCGCACAAAAATTGTCGGTCATTGGATTCAACCGAGAACGTTTGAGGGCGGATGGTCTTACGCTTCGCCCGTCACGCTCGCAAAATTCGGACAAAACATCTGGCGCGGTGACGTTTTGCCGTATGACGACACATTCACTTTCTACTTGATGGTCAAAGTCAGAGACGACGGCACAATCGGCGCGTTTTTGAAAAACCCGGAACGCAACGTCGGCGTCAATCAATATCGGGTTGACCGTATCGAACAAGCAGGAGAATCCGTAAAACTTTTGGCGGCGGATAAAGGAACGGAAAAAGGGCGCGTCGTGGCAGAAGGCAGATATGACGCCCAACGCGAGATATTGTCAATCGATTTGGTAAATCGCGGCGGCACTTTCAATTTCACGCGGATTTCGGCGGGCGAGACGAGCGACTTCTACCCGCGCGGTCGCCCCGTCGGAACTTATGTCTATACGACGCCGCCCGCATTAGACGACGGCTGGCAAACCGCATCGGTCGAAGATGTCGGAATCTCGCGCGACGGAATTGAAAAAGTCATTCGGACGTTTATTGATATGCCGATTGATTCGGTTCATTCGCCGGAATTGCACGGAATCTTGATTGCAAGACACGGCAAACTGGTTTTAGAAGAATATTTTCACGGTGAGAACCGCGACAAACCGCACGAAACGCGCTCTGCCGCCAAGAGTTTGACGGCGACTTTGATAGGCGCGGCGATGAATGCGGGCGTTCCGCTCAAAGCATCGAGTCCGGTTTATCGAGTGATGAACGGCGGCGCGTTTCCGCCCGACCTCGACCCTCGAAAAAAATCTCTGACGCTTGAGCATTTATTAACAATGTCTTCCGGCTTGGACTGCGACGACAGCGACTCGAACTCGCCCGGCGCGGAAAATAATATAACCGACTCGGAAGAAATTCTCGATTATTACAAATATATTTTGAGCCTAAAAAATATCCGCGAGCCGGGTGAGAAGGCAGTCTATTGCAGCATCAATCCGCACCTTGCGGGCGGAGTTCTCGCGCGTGCCGCTAAACAATCTCTGCCGGTGCTGATGCAAACTCTAATTGCCGAACCGCTCAAGATTAAACGCTATTACATACCTCTGACACCGACGGGCGACGGCTATATGGGCGGCGGCGTAAAAATCCTGCCGCGCGATTTTATGAAGCTCGGTCAACTGTATTTGAACGGCGGAACTTGGAACGGGCATAGAATCCTTTCGCAGGAATGGGTGCGCCGTTCAACTATGCCTTTATACGAAATTCAAGGCTCTAAACCCGTCGCGCCTTACAAAGTTATGAAATACGGCTATCTGTGGTGGGTGATTGAATATCCGTATAAAGGACGAATTGTTCAAGCCTTCTTCGCTAACGGCAACGGCGGACAAACCGTGATGACGATTCCCGAACTCGATTTGGTGGTAGCGATTTACGCGGGTAACTACGCCGACGCGCCCGGCAAGCAAATCGTTGAAGGCTATGTTCCCAAATACATTCTGCCGACGATTAACAATTAACCCGTCGTCTAAAAAGTCAGGCGAAAGACTTCGCCTGCCGGTTGCGCCGATTTCGTGAATTGTGCAAATGTTCGGTTAATGACCGTTTCGCTGCTTTTGCAGTCGTCGGAACTCCTTCGGCGTTAATCCGCCAATTTATTGACGCGGAATGTAATGATTTTTGCGTTCGGTCGAACCTTTAAAGAAACTATAATAATAATCAAACGTATGCTCTACAACTCTCCTTCGCAGCCGTTTATCTAAAATATATCAATACTAAAATTGGAGTAAAAATGATTTTTAAATTTTCTGTTTTGCGAAGCTCGTTTGCGGCATCGCTTCTATTAATCGCCGCGCTTGCTTTTGTGAGTTCAATTGCCGCCCGCGCCCAAACGCCCGCCCGTTCCGCCGCCGCAGCAGCCGTCAACGCTGCGTCCGACGTTTTATCCGCCAAAGAGCGTGTCGAAGTTTTTGAAGAAGTCTGGAAGGCGATTAACGAAAAATACTACGACCCGAAATTTAACGGAACTGATTGGAACGCGGTTCACGAGCGCTATCGCCCGCTTGTCGACACGGTGAAAAGCGATGCGGAGTTTTACGATTTGCTGAATTTGACAATCGGCGAATTGCGCGACGCGCACACGCGGGTTCGCTCGCCGCGCGGTCGACTGGAACGCAAAAGCCTGCAAGCGACGAGCGCGGGCGTTCGCGTTTATGAAATCGAAAACACTCCCGTCATTTTTAGCGTAACGCCGGATTCGGACGCGGCGCGAGCCGGAGTTACGGCTGGAATGGTCGTGCGAACCGTTGACGGACAGCCAATCGCCGAAGCCGTTGCCGAGGCGCGACGTGAAGTTGGAACGTCGTCGAGCGAACGCGCGACGCGCATACTCTCCTATCAAAAAACTATCGCGGGCGAATCCGACACGATGCTCAAACTCGGACTGACACGCGCCGACGGAACTCCGTTTGACGTAACGCTCACGCGCCGCACCGTTTCCGCCGCGCCGCAATTCGACGCGCGTATTCTGTCTTCGGGTTACGCTTATATCAAATTCAACCGCTTTCTTCCGCCGGTCAACAAACAAATCAAAGAAGCGTTGATAAAATTCAAAGACGCGCCCGGATTGATTTTAGATTTACGCTCGAACGGCGGCGGCGACGGTGAATTAGGCGGGCAAATCGCCGGTTATTTTTTTAATGACAAAACCGCTTTCGCAACAATCATTACCAGAACCGGCAAACCGCCTTCAGCGCTTTTCGGGTTAATCAAAATACCGAAGGATTTTCAGGCGGGCAAAAAAGGCGGACAGCTTTATTCCAATCCGGTCATTGTCTTAATCAACGAAGCGACGGGCAGCACTTCGGAATTATTCGCCGGCGCAATGCAGGAACACGGTCGCGCCGCAGTAATCGGCACGCAATCCTGCGGCTGCGTTCTCGGCATTCTGAATTACCAAAAATTAAAAGGCGGCGGCGACCTCGCCATCAGCGAAATCGGATTCGTTACCGCAAAGGGACGAACCCTCGAAGGCAACGGCGTAACGCCCGATAAATCAGTCGCGTTAACGCTCGCCGATTTGCGAAGCGGGCGCGACGCCGTTTTAGAAGAAGCCGAGAAGTATTTCAACAATTTAAAGAGAAACTAGAAGCTATCTCAAAAATACTTTGCCTTCCTCTTTGCCGCTTTGCGCCTTTGCGGGAAACTTTATTTATCCCGCAAAGGCGCAAAGCGAAAACTAAGAAATTTTTATCGGTTCAGTATTTTTGAGATAACTTGTATTAAAATTGCGCGGCTTTTTGTCTCGTCGATTTGGTTTTCGGCTTTTGACTAAACCGGAAAATCTTGGCATAAATATATTTGGAATAAGTTTTATGAAATTTACCTTCGATATAATCAGCATTATTACCGACAGGGACTTTGCTCCTTAAAGAGCCGAAGCCAAAGGTAAATCTTTGCTTTGAATAAAAAGTCCCGAGTCTTAAAACAAAAAGGCTCGGGACTTTTCGATTCCGGGTTTCGGGTTTTGGATTTCGGATTTTTTGTTTGATAAATGTTAAAATTTGATTTTTTGAAACTAATGAATCAGAAGGCAGAAACACGAACGCAACGGAGAATGCTAAAAATGCGCCCTTGCTGAAGCGCGGGTTTTCGCCTTTGAGCGATGACTGTTTACAACCGATTATGACTGAAACTTTAGAACTGAAACAAACCGTAAATTTACCGAAAACGAACTTCGCGCAAAAGGCGAATCTCGGACAGAGCGAGCCTGCTCGTTTGCAGAAATGGACTGACGCGAAGCTCTACGAAATGATTCGCGCAGCACGCAAAGACGCGGAAAAATTTATTTTGCACGACGGTCCGCCGTATGCCAATTCCGATATTCATATGGGAACCGCGCTGAATAAAATCCTGAAGGATTTTGTCGTCAAATCTCGCACGATGATGGGTTACGATTCGCCCTATGTTCCCGGCTACGATTGTCACGGCTTGCCGATTGAAACTTACGTCGAAAAAAAGCTCGCGGAAAAAGGCAAGAATAAAAACGATTTGCCGGTTTCGACTTTTCGCCGCTTGTGCCGTGAACACGCCGAACACGCGATGGACGGACAAACCAAAGATTTTTCGCGGCTCGGCGTCTTGGGCGAATGGGCAAACCCGTATCTCACAATGTCAAATGATTACGAAGCGGCGACGGCGCGGCTTTTCGGCAGATTTTTAGAACGCGGCTACGTTTATAAAGGCTTGCGCCCCGTCTATTGGTGCGTTCACGACCAAACCGCGCTCGCCGAAGCCGAAGTCGAATATAAAGAGCATACTTCGCCTTCGGTTTACGTCAAATTTCCCTTGAAATCGGACGCGGGCTTGATTGATGAAAGTCTAAAAAGCAAAAACGTTTTTGTCGTGATTTGGACAACGACGCCCTGGACTCTGCCCGCGAATTTAGGAATTACGGTTCATCCCGATTTTGATTATTCCGCGCTTGAATTCGGCGCGGAAGTTTATATTGTCGCATCGGAACTCGCAAAATCTTTTGCCGAAACTTGCGGGCTTGGCGAAGCAAAAGAAATGGCGCGTTTCAAAGGCACGAAGTTAGACAAATTAGAAGCAAAACACGCCTGGCTCGACCGAACGTCGCTGCTGATGAACGGCGACCACGTAACTTTGGGCGAAGCCGACGCGGAAGTCGAACTCGACGTGAAATTTGAAAGCAAAACATCGAATAAATCGGGAACGGGCTGCGTCCACACCGCGCCCGGACACGGACACGACGATTTTGTTATCGGCAAACAATACGGTTTAGAGATTTATTGTCCGGTTGACAACGCCGGAAGGTTTACGGCGGAAGTCGAACATTTCGCGGGCGAAAATATTTTTCAAGCAAACCCGAAAATCGTCGAATTCCTTCGTGAATCGGGCGCGCTGCTCAATTCGGAAAATTACAATCACCGTTACCCGCACTGCTGGCGCTGCAAAAATCCGGTCATTTTTCGCGCCACGCCGCAATGGTTCGTTTCGATGGACAATGCGGCGCAAAACGGCGAGAAAATTTCACTGCGCGAAAATGCTTTAGGCGAAGTCGAAAAAGTGAAGTGGCATCCGAGCTGGGGCGAAACTCGAATGGCGAATATGCTCAAAGGACGACCGGATTGGTGCGTCTCGCGCCAGCGTTCGTGGGGCGTTCCGATTCCGGTGTTTTATTGTAACGGCTGTGACGAAGCGGTTGCCGACGCGGAAATTGTCAATCACGTCGCCGATATTTTCCACGCGGAAACGGCAGACGCCTGGTATAACCGCGAAGCAAAAGATTTGCTGCCGGACAATTTCAAATGTCTGAAATGCGGAGGAACAGATTTCACAAAAGAGACCGATATTTTGGATGTTTGGTTCGATTCCGGCTCGTCGTGCGTTGCCGTTCTCGAAACACGCGACAATCTGCAATTTCCGGCGGACGTTTATTTTGAAGGCGGCGACCAATTTCGCGGCTGGTTTAATTCCAGCTTGATGTGCGGACTCGCGGCGCACGACCAATCGCCGTATAAACAAGTCGTAACTTACGGCTGGGTTGTTGACGGCGAAGGCAAGCAAATGCACAAATCCGGCGGCAACGCCATTTCACCGAACGAAGTCGTCAAAAAATCGGGCGCGGAAATCATTCGCCTGTGGGCTTCGGCGATGGACGTTACCGAAGACGTGCGCTGTTCGGACGAAATTTTGTCGCGCATCGCCGACGCTTATCGCAAATTTAGAAATACTTTGCGTTACGCTCTGGGAAATCTCGACGGCTTTAATCCCGAAACCGACAAAGTCGCGCTCGCGGAAATGCTCGAAATTGACCGCTGGGCGTTGGCGAGTCTTGAGGAAACGATTGAAAAAGTCGTCAAAGGTTACGAAAATTACAATTTTCAAACGGTCAATCAAACACTTTATAATTTCGTCAACGTCACGCTTTCGGCGAGATATTTCGACATTATCAAAGACCGTCTGTATATTTTCGCCCCGAAAAGCGTGGCAAGGCGTTCGGCTCAAACCGCGCTTTACGAAATTACCGACAAACTGTGTCGCCTGCTCGCGCCGATTCTGGCATTTACGGCTGACGAAGCGTTTGAAAATCTTCCGCATCAAACGCTGGCGTCGGTTCATCTGGCGGAATTCCCAAAAGTTTCGGGCGTTGATAATTCAAAATTTTTATCCGGTTGGGAACGCATTTTCTCAATCCGCGACGAAGTTCTAAAAGCCCTGGAAGAAGCGCGCGGCGCGAAAATTATCGGTTCGTCTCTGGAAGCCAAAGTAATTTTGACGACTGACAAAGACACGACATTTTTTCTCGCCGATTATTTCAACGACTTGCGATACATCTTCATCGTCTCGCAAGTTGAAGTCCATCAAGGCGATAAGTTCAACGTCGAAATTCAAAAAGCCGACGGCGCGAAATGCGAGCGTTGCTGGAATTATTCTGTCAGAGTCGGCGAGTTTGAAAAATATCCGACCGTCTGCGAACGATGTTATGATGCTCTGAATCAAATTGAACAAACGGCGACAGCGTAATGAAAAACATCATTAATTTTGAAGAAGCTAAACTTCCAATTACCGAACCTGTTACAAAGTTTGGCGGTCAGCCCGTTTGGATTGAAAAACCCGAATGGGCAATTAGTAAAAGCACCGGTAAACCGATGATGTTTATTTGCCAGATTGCGCTAGATAAAGAGATCTTCGGAAGTATTGAAAGCAAAATGGCATACGTTTTTATGTCGGATGACGAGGATAATTATATTGAAGGAACTTGGGAAGCTGACGGCGGCGAAAATGCTGTAATTATTCAGCCAAACGGTAATAATCCCGAATCTGTTTCAATTGAAGCAGGACAAAGTTTATCCGTTTGGAAAGAAATCGCTGTTGAAAACAATCGAAAACCTTTCGCGTGCGAATTTGCCGTTCCACAGTCTAAAGCTGTACCTGACACTGAGGAAGATGACGATGAAGGAAATTTTGAAAACAAGATCGGCGGAATTCCACATTTTTTACAAGGCGAAGAATTCCCTGATAACAACCCCAATAATTGGAAACTTCTTTTACAACTTGATTCATCATCAGTTCCGTTTGAAATAAATTTCGGTGACGCTGGCGTTGGTTATGCCTTCATTTCTAATGACGGCATAACAGGAAAATTTCTTTGGCAATGCTGCTAGTAGAGATTATCACGCGCCGAAAGCGATTTTTCCGACGTTGGAATAAAATCAGATAGACACGAATAAAAATTAAAGATAATCTGTTTTTATCCGTAAAATTCGTCGAAGTTTTTTTTGAGTTTAATGGTAAATAAAAAAGATTATTTGTGGAAAATCGCTTATCTGGGAATGTCGGGCGGCATTTTTTTAATTGACCAAATGACAAAGGCGTGGGCGATTCGCCGTCTGCGTTTCGGCGGCGACCGCAACGTGATTCCGAATTTTCTGAATTTCGCTTACGCCGAAAATCCCGGTGTCGCGTTTAGTTTTTTGGATGACGGCGGCAACACGGGACGCTGGGGACTTTCGGTGGTCGCGGGCATCGCGGCGATTTTAGTTCTCTATTATTTTTGGCGCGTTCCACGCACAAACGACCGTCTTCTCGGCGCGTTGGGTTTGCTGCTGGCGGGAATTGTCGGCAATTTGACCGACCGCGCTCGCTTGGGTTTCGTCATTGATTTTATTGATGTGCAGTTCGGCAATTGGCATTACCCGACATTTAATGTGGCTGACGCGGCAATTTGTATTGGCGCGGGACTTTTAATCCTGGATTTGTTTTTCTCAAAGAAAGGTCAAAAAACGGACGAAGAAAAAGAATAGAGCAAATTTGAAGTTGGTGAAATCCAAAAATGTAAAGAGAATTTACAGGGATGTCAGGATGAGCAGGGACAAAAACAAATTTAAATAATCTTCGTTATTCTCTGTCCATCCTGACATCCCTGTAAATTCTATTCTTTGTATTTTAGTTCTCTGAATTCGTTCTTGAAGATTTTTTATCCTGAAGTTCGCAAAGAAAATCAGAAATAAAATCGAAGATTTCTCTGTGAACTCTGTATTCCCTAGGCGAATTGCCTATGAAATTGGAATGAATTTACGATTGGAAAAAGTTTCGCCTTAATTTTCGACTTGAAAAACCGAAGTTCTTCTCATCGACTTTTTCAACTAAACTCTTGTCGCGTTTCGTTTGCCGCGTCCGAAAAGCCAATGCCCAAGACCACGCCCAAGACCAGGACGGAAAACCGCGAACCAAGACTAAGACTAAGACAAATTCAGCGAAAAGACGGGACTCGAACCCGCAAACCATTCCGCTAAAATTTGCGGTTTTCCCGATATTGTATGTGTCTTTCGACATTTGCGTTTACCATTTGATTGGTTTGGACGCGCCGCCCGAAAGCTATTCCAACCGCTCAAAGAAACTCAAACCAAAACCCCGTTGAAATTCACAACAAAGTCGTAAATTTCTTCCAGAGTTTTCGGCAAGCGAATCTTTAAGTCTGCCGCTTCCTTGACGAGTTTTAATCGTCTGGATTGAAGAACGCTGCGGAATTGTTCGTCTACTTCGCGTTTCTTCTTTTGCAATTCTGTGTAATCGTTGAGCCGCGTTTGAAATTCCTTTTCAGCTTCGATTTGTTTGGCATTTAACTCATTCTGCAAACGGGCTTTATACCAATTTAATTTCTTTTCCTTTTCCCGCCGCAAATCGTGCAGAGCGTAAAAAGTTTTCTGCGCTTCTTCGGGCGAATAAACTGATGTGACTTCGGCGATATGCGTTTTCGTGCCGCCCTGACCCGAATTTAATTCCTCGCGTTCGTAGCGAATACCTTCAAAACTTTCCTGCGCGAGTTTGTCCATAACGCCGTTCGGATGAATCTTTTTACCCAAATGCGCGACCTGCGCTTCCAAAGTGTAGTATTCCGCCCGATCTTCCAAACTCCACGTTTGCAAAACATTATTGATGGTTAAAGTTTCGTTGACCGGATAAATGTCTTCTTCTTTATCGTAGTCGTTGAACTTTTCGTCCGCTTCGATAAACTCTTTCACATCAGCGGTTTTGAGATAATCAATAACCGCATTTTTCGCCTTGATCGCTTCCATCAAATACGCTTTCAAACCGTAAAGCTGTCCGTCTTTCTGCGAAACTTCGTAAAGATTATCAATCTTTTTCGGCGCGACCAATATCACTTTCTTACCATCAAGTTCAGTTGTTTTGATGTAACTACTCGTCTGATTCAAAAGCCGCGATACCGAATCGGCAATGTCGCCCGCCTTGCCCGCGACCGTATTCGCATCGCTCATCGAAAGCCCTTGGTCGGCAAAAAAGACGAGGTGATGTCCAATAGATTTAGAGATTTTTTCGTTTAATACCAGCATAGTTTTTAGTTATCGCTCAATGATGTTCGTGTCCGTTTTCGGGCAAATTGCCGTGATAAATTTCACTTCCCGTCGCCGTAAATTCCTTCGCCTTTTCCGCCATTCCAACAGCTAAGGCTTTTTCGGCTTCGATATTTTCCTGCGCGGCGTATTCTCGGACTTCCTGCGTGATTTTCATCGAGCAGAAATGCGGTCCGCACATCGAGCAGAAATGCGCGAGCTTCGCGCCTTCGGCGGGCAAAGTTTCATCGTGATATTCACGCGCGACTTCCGGGTCGAGCGCAAGATTAAATTGGTCTTCCCAGCGAAACTCGAAACGCGCTTTCGATAGAGCGTTATCGCGCATCTGCGCCGCCGGATGACCTTTTGCCAAATCCGCCGCGTGCGCCGCGAGTTTGTAAGTTATCACGCCTTCTTTGACATCTTTTTTATTCGGCAGTCCGAGATGCTCTTTTGGCGTAACATAGCAAAGCATCGCGCAGCCGAACCAACCAATCATCGCCGCGCCGATTCCCGAAGTAATGTGGTCATAACCGGGCGCGATGTCGGTTGTCAGCGGTCCTAAAGTATAAAACGGCGCTTCTCCGCAAACCGCCAACTGCACATCCATATTTTCTTTTATCAAGTGCATTGGCACATGACCGGGACCTTCAATCATTGTCTGGCAATCCATTTCCCAGGCGATTTTCGTCAGCTCGCCCAAAGTATCTAATTCGGCAAACTGCGCTTCGTCATTGGCGTCGGCAATTGAGCCGGGACGCAAGCCGTCGCCGAGAGAAAATGAAACGTCGTAGGCGCGCATAATTTCGCAAATCTCACGAAAGCGCGTGTAAAGAAAACTTTCCTCGTGATGCGCCAGACACCATTTCGCCATAATCGAGCCGCCGCGCGAGACAATTCCCGTCGTCCGTTTCGCCGTCAGAGGAATATACGGAAGTCGAACGCCCGCGTGAATCGTGAAATAATCAACTCCCTGTTCGGCTTGCTCAACAAGAGTGTCGCGGTAAATTTCCCAGGTCAAATCTTCCGCTTTACCGTTGACTTTTTCTAACGCCTGATAAATCGGCACAGTCCCAATCGGCACGGGCGAGTTTCGCAAAATCCATTCGCGCGTCGCGTGAATGTTCTTGCCTGTTGACAAATCCATCACCGTATCCGCGCCCCAGAGCGTCGCCCAGCGCATCTTTTCGACTTCTTCTTCAATCGAAGAAGCAATCGCCGAATTTCCGATATTCGCGTTTATCTTGACCAGAAAATTTCTGCCAATCGCCATCGGTTCAGATTCGGGATGATTGATGTTTGCAGGAATAATCGCCCGACCGCGAGCGACTTCTTCGCGGACGAATTCGGGCGTAACAAACTTAGGAACACTCGCGCCGAACGATTCGCCCGCGTGTTGATGATAAAGCGAATCTCTTTCCGCTTGCTGTCCGTTTGCTAAAGTTTCAAACGCGATTTGGCGACCGAGATTTTCTCGAATGGCGACGTATTCCATCTCCGGCGTGACGATTCCTTTCCGCGCGTAATGAATCTGCGTTACGCATTTTCCCGCCTTTGCTTTTAACGGCGCGCGTTTCAAGCCCGGAAACTCTTCGAGCTTTCCCGTGTCTTTTATCTTTGCTACATCTTCCGCCCCGCGCGTCAAATAACCGTTGTCCTGCGGCAAAATCTCGCGCCCGACATATTCTTCGACATCGCCGCGTGACGTAATCCAATCTCTACGCAGCGTCGGCAAACCTTCGCGCGCGTCACATTTCAAATTCGGGTCAGTCCAAACGCCGCTCGTATCATAAACGCGCACAGGCTGATTCTCTTCGAGTTCGTCCCGCATATTTCTGGACGGACTTAAAAGGATTTCCCGAAACGGAACGCGCAAATTGTGTTTGTTTTGATTGACTGTCGAGCCGTTGGTTTCAACGTAGATTTTCTGTGAACTCGGCAGTTTTACTTCGTCGCTGGTTTTTTCTTTCTTTTCTAATGTATTTTCACTCATTGTTTTTCTCCCTTCGTCGGTATTATCCGCATCAGGTTTTAGGGTAATGTTCCGATTGAAACAACTCTCAGCCTTATTGCTCCCCTGAAAACTTTTGCTTGTTATATTCTTTAACAAATCACCCAAAATCTCAATTACCAAGACAATCAAACTTAACAAACCGCCTAATCTAATCTAAAATTCAAAGTGCCAATGGATAACATCGAAAAGACAATCGCCGTTATCAACCGGATGACCGACGACGGCATAATTGAAAATTACGCTTTGGGCGGCGCGACGGCGGTTATATTTTACACCGAGCCGATTGCCACCGAAGACATTGATGTCTTCGTTCACGTTCGCCGCGCCGGACAAAGCGTTTTGATGGAATTTCAACCGCTGTTCGATTACCTGCGCGAGCGCGGTTACGAAATAAAAGGCGAACACGCCTACATCGAAGGCTTTCCCGTTCAGTTTCTGCCCGTCTCAAAAGATTTGATTAACGAAGCGGTGATTGAAGCAAATGAATTTGAATTAATCGGCGGCGTGACGGTCAGAGTGATGAGTCCCGAATATCTCGTAGCGATTATGCTCGACACCGGGCGAATGAAAGATTTTTTGCGAATCAATGTTTTCCTCGAACACGATGCGGTCAATCTGGAAGATTTAAAAATCGTCTTAGAAAAACACAATCTAGCCGTGAAATGGCGGGAAAACATCGGGCGGTTTCAAACATGAAAAACGAAAGCGCAACGAACCTCGAACAAACAGGCGAGCGCATCGAGTCAAACAAAAAAGAGTTTCGCCGACACCAGCGCGAATTACCTTTCGGCAAAAAGATGCGAATTGCCTTTTCACTCGCCGAGCGCGATAAAGCAATCCGCCGCGCCGTTCTATTACCCAAAACAAAAAAGGATTAGCAAATAATCTAATCCTCGCGCGTTTTTGGATTTAGTCTAACTATTTCCCGCTAAATCAAGAAGTATTTCTTGAATCTTTGAAGGTAATATTTTTTTGGCTATTTCAAGAATGCGAATAGTTGTTTGATAATCACGGTCAGGATTACCACTCAAATTATCAATAAACCTGTTGGTTTGCTTTAATAAAAAGTAGACTTCATTTATTTTTCTATATGTTTCACTGGAAATAAGCGAGCGTAACCCTTGATCGACCGTCGTAGAGAATCTAGCAGTTTCAAAAGGAGAAAAATTAGAACCATCTGTTTTTTCACTTACAACTAAATTATATTCAAGCTCGTTAATTAAAGATTGAATAACCTTAATGCGTGAATTAATCAGTAGATTCTCCGAATGACTAATAATTGCTTGAATAGACACTTGAAGTTGTGATTTAAGAAAGTTTTTATCTCCTTCTTCTGTTGTTGCTTTGTAAGGCAGTATTCTACGGGGTCGCAAATCAAATGGAAGATTCTCAATAGTTCCGTATGCAGTATTAAAAACACATATAATTCTATCCCAATCTAAATGTCGGGCAGCAAAGCCAAGTTCTACTAAAACATTTGGATTAGGTGTTAGTCTTTTCGGGTTCTCATCACTATTTATAATCGATACATCGCCAACAAAAATATGCGAATTACTGATTTTATCGAAAATAGTATGAGCAATATCTGGCGAGCCGGCTACACCTTCCGTGTCTTTTTCTAACCTTACGTCAAGAATAATTTCTTTATCTCTATTAAGCTCTTTAATCGCTTTTTCCAAGGCACTTTGAATAAAATTTCTATTTGTTGATGGCGGTGAATCTTTTTGCCATGAATAAAAAACAATGATGCTCATAAATAATCGTTTACTTTATCAAGCCGCAATCAAATTGTTTAATCTTTGATACGACAGAGCGTTGTAAGCCAAAATTATTCTACCTTTTCGGTCGCTTGACCGACAAATTTCTTTTGAGATGTAAGCACGGGAAATTATCGAGGAAATTTCACTGTTGTAATTTCTTATCTTCCGATAATTCTTTATCACAGTAAAAAATCGAGAATAGTGTCAGTGTGGCATTCCTATTGCTTTAAGGTTAGTGTATAAGATTTATAAAGCATCATTTTGTTACACATTTGGTTGTTTCCGAAACAATTTATTGTGCGATGGTTGCTGAGATTTATAATAGAAAGAGGAGAAAGATTATGTTAAAGAATATTTCCAGAAATGCAGTTTTAGCTTTTGCGGGCTTGGGGTTAGCAGCCTGCGGCGGCGGCGCGACTAATACTAATGTAACTACGAACAAGGTGAATTCAAATGTTGCGGTGGTCGTTAATTCAAACTCAAATTCGATGATGAATGCGAACTCTAATTCGATGATGAACGCGAATTCGAGTATGAATACGAACGCTTCGTCGAATATGAGCAGCAAACCGGTTTCGAGCGCCGATAAGAAATTTATGGAAGAGGCGGCGCAGGGCGGAATGGCGGAAGTCAAGCTTGGCGAACTCGCGGCTTCAAAAGGCGCGACTCCCGAAGTCAAAGCGTTCGGTCAGAGAATGGTCGCCGACCACACAAAGGCGAACGATGAATTGAAGTCTCTGGCTGCCGCTAAAGGCGTCACGCTGCCGACCGATGTCAACAGCGAGCAGAAGATGATGAGCGATAAGTTGTCGAAACTTTCCGGCGCGGCGTTTGACAGCTCTTATGTCAAAGGAATGGTCGATGACCACGAAAAAGACGTGGCTGAATTTAAAAAGCAATCGACAAGCGCGTCGGATGCGGACTTAAAAGCGTTTGCGACGAAAACATTGCCGACGCTGCAATCGCATCTCGACCAAATCAAATCCATTAAGGGCAAAATGAAATAATGGAAATCGATTGACGGCTCGACACGAAATTTGAGTCAAGAATTATTATACGGCTTTTGAAGCTGTGCCGGTTGGTAATCGGCACAGCTTCAATGGCTTTAAATGCCGGTTCACAAACTCGTATTACTCTGCGCTTACAAGGGCTGTAAAATTATCCGGTTGCAGTTTCAAAGCAAGTAAAAACTCGCGCATTCCATAAAACAAGAACAATCGCTTTCTCCGCCGCCGATTTTGCAATAACAAAATTTTTTCAGTAATGTTTTCTCTAACGAACGGCTTTCTAATTTAACAGTGGTAGTCCGTCGTATAAAAATTAAGATTTTTAGTATCGAACAGGAGATTAAAACAATGAAAAAGATTTTTTATATAAGCGCGGTTTTGGGCGCGGCGGCTTTGGGTTTAATCGGCTGTAGTCCAGCCGCAGTTAACAGCAACAAAGTAGTTTTGAGTACTAATACAAATACAGCCGTCGTAATGAACTCCAATGCGAACACGGCGACAATGAATTCAAATACGAATTCAAATACGAATTCAAATACGAATCTTGATACGTCGCCCAAATTGACTAAGGAATTATCGAGCAGCGATAAGGAGTTTATGAATAAAGCGGCGCAGGGCGGAATGGAAGAAGTCAGGCTCGGCGAGCTGGCGGCGTCCAAAGCGTTCGCAGCGGAAGTAAAGACGTTCGGTCAAAAAATGTCATTTGACCATACCAAAGTAAACAATGCTTTAAAGGCGTTAGCCGCGCAAAAGGGCATCACGCTTCCGACCGACGTCAGCAGCAAACAAAAGGAAGATATAGACAAATTATCGAAACTTTCCGGCGCGGCGTTTGATAAGGAATATGTCAGAATGATGCTCGAAGACCACGAAAGGGACGTGGCTGAATTTCAAAAGCAAGCTGACAGCAGCACCGAAGTCGAAACGAAAATATTCGCCGTTGAAAATCTGCCGACGCTGAAAAAGCACTTGATTATGATTAAAGACATAAGCGGCAGAGTGAAATAAAATGTTTTTGGCGCGAACTGTTTTCGTTTTATTTCAATTGTGATTTGTGTAAATCGGGACGCGACCGATTTAATTCGCACATTAGAAAATTAGCTTTTAGGAGGAAAACACAACGATTGATTTCTTGAGAATTATTCGTTGTGTTTTCCCTTTTTAGAGGCTTTTAATTTTTTAATCTATCAACAAATTTCCGTCTGAATTTCGCTACCTTCGGAGCGACGACAGCCGCGCAATACGGCTGATTCGGGTTGTTGGCGAAGTATTCCTGATGATAGTTTTCGGCGAGATAAAACTTATCGAAAGGCTCGACTTCGGTCACAATCGGATTGTCATAAACGCCTTCGGCTTCGACTTCTTTGATAACTTCTTCAGCAATACGACGCTGCTCGTCCGAATGATAAAAAATTGCCGAGCGATACGACGAGCCGACATCGTTGCCTTGCCGATTCAAAGTCGTCGGGTCGTGGACGGCGAAGAAAACCTGTAAAATTTCCTTGAAAGAAATTATATTCGCATCGAATTTTAATTGAATAACTTCTGCGTGTCCGGTCGTTTCGGAACAAACTTCCTGATAAGTCGGATTTATCTTATGACCGCCGGAATAACCCGATTCGACCGACTCGACGCCGCGCAAATCGTCGAAAACCGCCTCCACGCACCAAAAGCAACCTGCCGCGAGCGTTGCCGTTTCTAAATTTTTCGTTTCCATAAATTTATTTTACCTCAAAATTCCCTGATTTAAATAATGACAAAAGTCGCGCATTTATTCCGAAAGTTGTTCGGTCGCCGCTTTACAAAGTTAGATGATTTTCGGCGCAAGGAAATTCACGGAAAATTATTTTCCTACGCTTTACCGGATTTTAATGCTTGAGCATTACGTTTCAGACCGCCCAATTTTGCGCGCTTCATTGCGGTGCGCCGAAAATTTTCGGCGTATTTTTCCGGTGTCAGCGAAAGTATTTCATCTAAATCAGCAGAAACATTCCCAACTCGCGGCTCAAATCTTGTTTCTTCAGTCGGTTTTTGGAAACGATTCCAGGGACAAACGTCCTGACAAATGTCACAGCCGTAAAGCCAGCCGTTCAAATTTTCAGCAATTTCAATCGGAAGTTCCGCGTCGCGCGATTCAATGGTCGCGTATGACAAACACGCTTTTGAGTCAATCAAATATGGAGCGACAATCGCGCCGGTCGGACAAGCGTCGAGACATTTCGTGCAATTTCCGCAATGGTCTTCAACTGTTTCGGTTTCGTATTCGAGTTCGAGATTGAGCAGAATCTCGCCCAGAAACACCCACGAACCGTATTCTTTGGTAATCAAATTCGAGTGTTTGCCGAGCCAGCCGAGACCGGCGCGAACCGCCCAAGCCTTGTCCATTACGGGCGCGGTGTCAACGCAGATTTTTGCGTCGGCAGTTTCGTCGATTGATTTGATGAACGACAAAAGGTCGCGCAATTTTTCCTTCAAAACGTCGTGATAATCGTCGCCCCACGCATATCGTGAAACTTTGCCTTTTGAATCGTCCGCTTCGTGTTCGTGCGGCGTGTAATAGTTCAGGGCAACAACGATGATCGATTTTGCTTCGGGAAAAATTAAGTTCGGATTCGAGCGCTTTTCCGGTTCGCGCTCAAGCCATTGCATCTCGCCTTGAAAATTCATTTCCAGCCATCGCTTAAAACGCTCGCCTTCCCTTTCAAGGCTTGCGGCGCGAACGATACCGATTTTATGAAAGCCAATTTCAGAGGCTTTTTGTTTGATTTGTTCGGTCAGAGAAATCACAAGAAAATTATCCGATAAAATGGGCGAAAAAACTACAAAGCAAAGAGAGTAAATATACAGGAACGGAAGGATTGACGGGGATAAAAACAAATGATTTAAAAATCCCGTTCATCCTGCCATCCCTGTAAATTGTTCTTATAAAATAACAAAGGCTTGGCAGGCGCGAACGCCTGTCAGCCTTTGTTAAAAACTTCCAAATTGTAAAATTTAGAAATTGAGTTTCATTCCGAACTGGAATTGTCGCGGGTCGTAAGCGGAAGTCGGCTTACTGTAATACTTGCCGCCTTTGCGCTCGCCAAACGCATTGACGACTTGATAAAACGGGTTTGCCGCCGCCTCGTTAAAGCGATTGAACAAGTTGAAGCCTTCGGCAATCAAATCGATATTGAACCTTTCGCCGAAACGGATTTTTCTGGTCAGACGCATATCGACCGAAGCGTAAGCGTGCGTGATGCCGCGATTGCGCCCTAAATTGCCGGTTGCCGGAAAGACATTTTGGAAACAACCGGCATCGACGCCGGTCGCGCACAAAGTTCCGTCCGATAAAACAGACGGACGCTCGTTGGAGCTTTGAAAATCGCCGTTGGCATCGCCGACCGCTAAGATATTGAACGGGCGACCCGAAGAAATTTCAATAATCGGCGCGACGGAAAAACCGTAAAGGAATCGCTTGTAAAAGCCGTTGCCCGACCGCCAGCCTTCGGGCGATGCGAACACGCCGCTGAAAACGAAACGATGACGCTGGTCAAACAGCGAATCGGAGCGTTCGGCGCGGAAATTCGTGTTGTCCTGCGGTTTCAGAAGCGTCTGTAAATCCGAAGAATCATCAATCGAATGCGACCAGGTGTAAGAGGCAAGAAATTGAATGTTGGTTGAAAACCGTTTCTTCACTTCAAGGTTCAAAGCATTGTAGTAAGAATTTCCGTCCGACAGTTGCGCGTTGACATCCGCATACGGATTAATCGGTCCCGGCGAGCGAAGGCTTCCTGCGAGAAGCGCGTCGAAAGTTGCTTTATTGACTGCGCCGCTGGTGATCGAATTGACAAAGAAATAATTCGGTCCGAGAATACGGAAAAAGTCAGCGGCAATCGGACTGACAATTTTTTGCCCCGTCGTATTGTTGACCGCGACCAAACCCGGAACAACAACCGTATATAAAGCGCTGCTGGTCGTCGGCAAAGTAAAGAACGCCGCTTCGGTAAGGCTCGTCGGCGCGCGTCCCGTCGCCGGACACGCGACCGTGCCGCAAGCGACAGGATTATTGGCTGTATAACGCCTGAAATTATCAACCAGCAGATTCGATTGAACGAGATTGACATCCTGCGGATGCGCCAGATGTTTCGCTTGAACAGTTATGTAGCTTGCCGAAATACTCGAATCTTTGGAAAGCTGATGTTCAATTGCGAGATTGCCCTGAAACGCATACGGATATTCAAAATCCTTTCCGACGTGCAGCGTGAACGGCAAAATCGGTCCGAAGCCGGTAAATGTTGCCGGATTAAAACGCTGATAGCCGTTTAGATATTGCGCTGACGCCGCGACTCCGGGCGTAACTCCGGGAATTACCGTGCCTTGAAAAACCTGAAATGCGTTAAGCAGAGCAGTCGGCGACGGACCGCCGAATGGCAGAAGCGTTGACTGCTGCTGCTGCGAACCGTCCGCAATATCCGAGTTGAAAGCGACTGCCAGCAGCGGATGGTCGTAAAACAAACCGCCGGCGGCGCGAACGACCGTTCTGCCGTTGCCGCGCACATCCCACGCGATGCCGAGACGCGGCGCGAGATTGTTTTTATCGCGCGGAAACCCCTGCGTGATATTTAGCGCGTCTTGCGCTGTCTGAATGTCTTGAGCCGTCAGCGTAATTCCGGTTAAAGGGTCTTTGAACGGCGTCGGCGCAAATTCGTCGGTCAACTCGAGGTCGTAGCGCAGACCGTAGTTGAGCGTAATTCTTTTGGTAATTTTCCAGGTGTCTTGAGCGAAAAAAGCGAGCGGGCGATTTCTGAGTTTGCTGTTCGGGTCGCCGAAACCTTGAAGAAATACGCTCGGAAAGCCGAGACCATAGGCTTGAATCGGCGTAAAAGCCGGACCGGTGCAGCCCGTTATCAAAGAGCCGCACGATTGTTGACCGAAATTATACAAACCGGGAAAATTTAATTCAAATTTAGCATTGACGTTTATCCAGTTAAAATCGCCGCCGAATTTAACAATGTGATTTCCGGCAATCCACGTTAGATTATCGCGCAGTTGAAAGCGCGTTTCCACACGGTCAACCGGCGAAAACGGATTCGAGCCGATAAAGCCCGTTCCGGCAATTTGCAAAGCAATGCTCGGAACGCGCGAGTCGAACGTCGCCGCGCGTCGTCCGAAATTAAAATAGGCTTCGTTGATTAAATTGTGCGGCAGAACGCTCGAAAGCGAAGCGGCAAACGAGCTGTCCGTCAGACGTTGAATGCCGGTGCGTGAGAAATCGTTTTGACCGAGAGTTTGATTTTGCGATTCGTCCTGTATTCCGGTTATAAGACTCGGATTATAGCCGAAACGCATCGTGAGCTGTTGACCTTCGGCAATCAAATGGTCGAGACGAAGCGAGTTATAAGTCGTATTTTCGGCAATCGGAAAAATCTTTCTGAGCTGCGCGAGCGGTCGAAAAGCGACAAGTTCGCCGTCGGCGTTTCTGGTCAGCGGGACAGGCGCGCCGGAAAGTAAAAAGCGCTGTCCGACGACCGAGCCTTGCGGAATGCCGATACCGGGCAGGAAATTGACCAGCGTGCTTGCGCCGTTCAGAGCCGTTTGACCGCCGACCGACGTAAAATAAGCGTAGGCAAGCGCGACCGACGGATTGGTCGGCAAGGTCGTTTGAATGTAGGAAACCTGCGCCGGCGTCAGATTGGTAAATGTCTGCGAGACAGGTAAAAACGGCGCGCCGATAGTGATGCTGGAAGTTGCGCCGCCGATAATATCGCCGGTAAAAAAGCCTGATTCCTGCCGTCTTCTCTGTTCAAACGAAAAGAAAACGAACATCCGGTCTTTGACGAGCGGCGCGCCGAATGTCGCTCCGTATTGCGCTCGCGTGTATGGCGGTTTTTTGTTCGGGTCATTGTCAATCACCGGAGCAAAAGCGTTTCGTGATTGAATGCTTTTATGACGGAAGAAGCCGAAAAGATTTCCCCTGATGTCGTTCGTTCCGCTTTTGGTGACGACGTTGACGATTCCGCCGGTTGCGCGTCCGAATTCAGGCGCGTAGGAATTCGTCGTTACCTGATATTCCTGCACGGCTTCCTGCGAAACGGTCGAACGTGCCGCGTTGATTGAATTGTCGGTAAAATCCGCGCCATCAACCTGCACGAGCGTCGAGCGTCCGCGCTGTCCACCGATATTCAAACCGGAGGTCGGCGCCGGTCCGACGGGGCGACCGTTATCGCGCCCGACAGTCGAAATCGTCAGCGCGAATCCGGTCGCGCTGCGTTCGTTAATCGGCAGATTTTCGATCCGCGCTTCGTCAATCACGTTTGAAACGCTGGTTCGAGTCGTTTCGATAAGCTCGACCGAATCGCCGCTGACGGTTACCACAACGTCAGGCGCGCCGATTTCGAGTTTTATCTTTAACTCCGAACGTTGTCCGATTGATAGTTTGACCGGCGAGATGACGACTTTTTTGAATGTCGCCGCCTGCGCCGTAATTTCATAATCGCCCGGCGGAAGTCCGACGATTTGATACTCGCCTGAATCATTAGCGGTAACGGTTCGGACGAATCCCGTCGCCGGATTTCGCGCCGTCACGGTCGCGCCCGCGACCACCGCTTCGCCCGGGTCAACGACCGTTCCGATTAAATCCGCCGCAGTGGATTGTGATTGGGCAAACGCCGCCGCAACAAATAAACATAAAACAATTGCCGGCAGCAAAATTTTTCCGGTCATAGCAAAAATACGCCTCGAAAATTCATTCATCGGTTTAACTCTCCTAGATTTTTAGAAACTTTTTAAGATTTCCGCCGGTCAACAATCAAAAGCATTTTGTGGATGTGAATTTAGCAAATGGCGTTACAGGAATCTGTAACGCAAACGCGCTCTAAAGACAGCTCAGATTTTAACCGACGGATTGTTTTCAGAATTGATAGCTTTGAAAATTTAATCGCAAAAAGCGTTTTTTAGCAAGCAACGAGTTCGACTTTCGCCGCTTTTCCGGCTTTTATTATTTATTGCCGCTCGCAAAAAAAGACCGGCGAGTCGAACGCGCCAAAACCTCCTGCATTTTGCGGCTTAAACCCAAAGCGAAAATCGCCGATTTTGCAAATTCGGGGACAAACGCCGCTCGCCGTAAAATCGAACAAACGCGCAGTCGTCTCTGAAATTTTCGGCGATATAAAATTTTATAATCTTCCGCAATTCGTTCGGGCGCGAAACGGTTTTCAGTAATAGCCTTCGCCAAAATCTCCGCGCTCTCAAACGCCATCAGCATTCCGCTTCCGGTGAACGGGTCGATAAACGCGCCCGCGTCGCCGACGGCAAAAAGATTTTTTGCGGGATTTAATTCTTTTTGCCCGAAACCGTCAACCGAAACCGCCAGCCAGTCTTCGACGGGCTGGGCGTTTTTCAGCGTTTGAGCGGCGCGTTGATTTTGAAAAATAACTTCCCGAACAATTCTTTCGGCATCGGAATTAAACTCTTTGACAATCCCGGCTTTTATCAAGAAACAATGATTTGCAAGTCCCTTTTCGACAAAACTCAACCCGCCGTAACCGCCGCGAAAAAAGTAAATCTCGCAAACGCCTTTTTCCAAATCGACGTTTCTCAAATGCGTCTTAAAACCAACCAGACGATTTTGGATTTTAGATTTTGGATTTCGGATTTTCTTTAATTTTGAATTTTGAATTTTGAATTTTGAATTGCTTTGCTGCTCTGCGCCTTTGCGGGAAATTTCTCTTTCGGCTAATTTGCCTAAAACATTGGCGCGTCCGGTTGCGTCAATTGTCAAATCAGCCAAAATTTCACGCGCTTCTCCGTCTTTAGCTTTCACCTTTACGCCGCAAAAGCTTTCTCTTTCAAATAAAATTCCTGTCGCAAAAGTTTCTTCCAAAACCTCAACGCCGACTTCCCTAGCCTTTTCCAAAAGACGAAAATCCATCTCGGCACGGCTCAAACTTAACGCGCCTTCCGAATCACCGCCAAACCATTTGCTCGGAATGCCGACCGATTTTCCGTCAGGCGCGTAAAAAACCGTCTCCGAAATTCTATCGCCGCCGCTTGCCAGCATTTCATCGAACACGCCCAAATCTCGGAAATGCAATAAACACTCGGGCGAAATAAACTCTCCGCACAATTTTTGTCGCGGAAATTTTTCGCGCTCGATTAAAGTTACGCGAAAATTCTCTTTCGCCAGCCGAATCGCCAAGCTCGCGCCGCCCGGTCCCGCGCCAACTATTGCGATTTCGGATTTTGGATTTTGGATTTTGGATTGCACAAATCTATTCTAGCCGTAAGTAAGCGCAAAAGACACGGGAAAACCTGTTTTGAAAATCACGCAATTTTACTGCGGCTGTATTTTCCTTTTAATTCGTGATATTCGTGTAATTCGTGGCAAAAATCTTATGAAAATAATTCCGCTCACAATTCCGACGCCCTTTTATGTCGGCGATGTCAATGTTTATCTGGTAAAGGAAGAACCGCTGACGCTGATTGACGTTGGACCGAAAACAAAAGAAGCGAGCGACGTGCTGCGCGATAAACTGCGGCGCAACGGAGTTCAAATCGCAGACATTCGGCGCATTGTTCTGACGCACGCGCACGTCGACCATTGCGGTTTGGCAAAGCAAGCGCGCGACGAAGCCAAGAACGCGGAAATTTTTGTTCACAACTGGGAAAACGGGCATCTTTTCGAGCGGGCGGCGCGTGAAGAACAGCAGCGTCTGCTGAATCGCGCCGGTGTTCCGCCGGAAGTTTTCCGCAAAATTCAAGAAGATTTTAATAAGGTCGGACATTTAACCGACACGCTTTCAGAAAATGAATTTTCTGAATTAAAAGACGAAATGGAATTTGAATTTGCGAGCGGAATCTTAAAAGTTCTGCACACGCCCGGACACACGCCCGGCTCTTGTTCGCTTTTCCGCGAAGCAAATCGCACATTAATTGCCGGAGATTGTGTTTTGAAACGCATCACGCCGAACCCGATTATCTCGCCCGACCCGATTGATAAAAACAAACGTTTCAAATCTTTAGCCGAATATCTCGTCAGCCTGGCAAAAATCAGAAGCTGCTCGCCGACTTTGATTTACGGCGGACACGGCGAGCCGATTGAAGATTTTGAAGAAATTTTTCACCGCTACGTTCGCTCGATTGACGAACGGCAAAAACAGGTTGTCGAATTGGTTACAAATGAAGGAATCACGGCTTGGGACGCGGCGAACAAACTTTTTCCGCAAGCAATTGACAAAGACGTTCACAGATTTTTAGCGATTTCCGAAGCCGTCGCGCATCTCGATTACGCGGAAACGGAAGGCAAAATCGCGGTCGAACTTAAAGAGGGCATAGAGTTTTACAAGAAACTATAAATTCTTAAAGACAACTCTACGGTTTAACTTTTCTTCTAAACACGGTAATATAGCTTCTCTTCAATTTGGGGGCGACAGGCTTCGACAGGGGCTTGTATAGATCTTTGGATGCACGTCGGGCTTGCTTGTTAGCTCGTTAAAAAACCAAGCAAAACACAAATGCCAATAATAATATGGCTCTTGCTGCCTAGTTAATTCTAGCCACCAAGTGTTTCCCCGCAAGTCAGCTTGAAGCGCGCGGTGCGAAGCATAACTTATTTTAAGCTAGCTCGTTTTCTCCGTCTGCGAAAACGAGCGAAATGTTAGCCGGACTAGCTTTTCGCAAGGTCTTGTCAGTTCACTTACTTGCGAACGGCGAAATTAAATAGAGAATTGACTAAACGTGTAGATTCTCCAGGTCGCAACCTTTGGATGCGGGTTCGATTCCCGCCGCCTCCACCATCTATTTTTTTGACAACTTCTATAAAAGCCAATAAATACGCATATTAGATAGCTTTTATAATGACTTTACAGAAATTTGCTCCGACATTCTAACGACACTTTAGCACACTAAAAAACGCAAAACCCGCCAATAAGTCGTTAAAATGTCGGAGAAAAGATTTCAGTCTTTTTATTCATAAAATACACGAAAGGCGCAGGTGGCTCTTACTACCACCTGCGCCTTTCGCACCTTATAATCCCACTCAAGGATTAACAAACTTTATATCACCGAAAGTTTTATTCGGCAACATTTATTTTGTGCATATTCAGAATATTCCTGCCGCTCAAAATAGAACCTTTTTCAACCGCTTTGCTCAACTATCTTTCCCACGCATAAAACCAATCGCTTCCCTGTTTGATTATCGCCAAGAGCGCTCCCGGATTGCTCGTCGCGCTCCAATCGGCGCGATAATTGACCGGCTCGACCTGCACGCTCACGCCGTCGTCTTTGAGCTGGTACTGCGGCAGCAGAGGCGGCGCGGGGAAAATCGAATAAAACGGAAATTCAATCAACGTTCGCCCTTCCGTGACCGTCAAAGGATTAGTTCCGCCCATTCCGTTATCGGCTTGCCCGAAATAAGTTTTATAAAAGAGCGTGCCGGCGAGTGATTTCAAATAATCGGAATTCTCGAAGAACGCTGCGTAGCTCGCAGCTTCAGCGTCATCAAAATTGATATTTATATCAAAGTTGTTCGCAAACCAGGTTTCTAAATAGTCGTCAAGCTCGATGCGCGGAAATGTTAAATAATTTGAGTACAAGGTTTCCAGAAAAGAATACTGAATGCCGGAGTTGAATATATCCGGTCGGTCGGTGACAGGATAAAAAATACCGCTCGCAGATTCGGTGATATTACAAAACGCCGGAATGAGAAAATAGATGTCCGACTTGCCGACATTGAATTCAACTTCCTCTGCTTCGTAATCAGGCTCGACCGTGATTTTCGCCGTGTCCGGGTGAGCGTTTTGCCCGATTCGAGCGAACGAGAAAAAAGGATTGCCTCGAATGTTAATGCCCATCGAAAGTTCCGAGTCTTCAAACTTTGCGGCTTTCCCGTCAGTTGTCCATCTTTCCGAGTCTTCGTCCAAAGTGAAATATGTATTGAGCGCGACGCTTCGGACCTGAAGATAAAATTTTTCAGCGTTTGATTTTTCTATTTTTTTGAACGCTTCAATCATTCCGAAATTAACATAGCGGCTGATATTCGGCTCAGGATCGGCTGGCGGTCCGTCCGGGAATAATTCAGGGTCGCTTAACTCGGCTTCGGCTTCGGCTCGCAGAGTGGCGACAAAATCAAGGTAAAACTGCGCTTTGGCTGCCGTGTCCGCCGGCTGAATATCGTCGGAAATGATGTTGTTTCCCGATTGGTGAATATTCGCGTCTGCCGAAAAAAGTTTATCAGTCCAGATTTCTTCAAGCAGAATTTGTCCAAGGTCGACGAACTGCAAGCCGCCGGTTTTTTGCAGCCTGCGCGGAAGGAATTCATCGCGCGAGAAAGGATCAATAATGCCGCGCCGTTTTGCCCGGTTCGGCGCGGAAATATCGTCCTGCCGTCGCCGTCGGATTAAAATGTCTATTTCTTCGCCCGGTCGAACTTTGAAGGTTTTATCCGCCATCAGATTTTAATCGCGTCAATCGTCGTTTTAATCGAAGCCGGTTGGATAATTACGCGAAAACCGGAAGTCAAGAAATTACCGAATGTTTCATTATTCCTATCTCGCAAATCAAACAAAATTCCGCGTTCAAGACTCGGCTCAAATCCGCTGACTTCAATTTGTCCTGAAGATTTTTCGCCTTCCGCGAGTTTCCGAACGGCGAGCGGTTCGGCGAAAAATCGCGGCAATTCTCCGGCGTTCAAAGTTTCAAGCCGTCCGGTTCTGGTCGCTTGGGTAATTCCGTCTTTGAAAATCACCAAAGTTTGCTGGCGTTCGCGCGACTGGACGGAAATATCACCGCTCCGGCTTTCGGTGCGCGACGGTTTGGTTTTCCCGCGCAGCGCGTCGAACCGCTCTTCTCTGACTTCGATTTGCCCGTTTCTTCTCGGTATAAACTGCGTCGCCTGAACTTCGATCACATTGAATTCCGATGTCATTCCCGTTTTCAAATTCCCCGCTTCAAAGACTTTTTCGTAATCCTGCCGATATGCGGAATCGTCGCCGTTCGCGTCGAGCGCGGTGTTTTCGGAATCGATTGCCATCAATGCCGAAACTCTTGTTTCAATCCGACTCTGATAAGTCTGGCGCGATGCGAACGGATTGGTTTTGTAATTGATGATTTGCGTCTCACTGCGCGTTTGAAGCAAAGACGGCAAATTTGAATTATCGACATCCGGCATTCTGGCTTCCAGAGTTTTTGTATAGCCGGTGGCGCGTCCTAATTTATCGAACGTATGCTCGCGCGTTTCGCGCCCGACCAGAACGGAATCGATGCGCGTTTCGCGGATTTCGCTTTTCACCTCGACGCGCAAAATTATCAGCGGATTGCTGAGGTCTTTCCACTCGCGCAAAGTTTTTGTCGATGTAATTTCGGTGTAGCCGGCTGTGCCGTATTCGCCGGAAGTTTCAATCACCGGATCAAGCTCGCGGTCTTGATAAAAACTGCCCGTCGGCGTCAGGTATTGCAAAATGATGCCGTCGGCGCCTTCGAACGGATTTTGAATTGATTGATTAAATCCCGAATAGCGATTCGCCTGCAAAGTCTCAGGCGTAAAGCCGGTCGGAATCGCCGCCGTCGTGTCGAGTATCCAAAGGACATTGCCGACTGCGAAAATTTCCGGCTCGAAAACTCCAATTAGCGGCGCGATGGCGTCGGTGTAGTTTTGCGTCACCGAGAAATCACACCGGGCAACCAGGTAATTCGGCAGGTTTGTTTTGACCGACGCAAACCCGCAGCCTTCGACGAAAGCGATGTCGAGCAGCTTGTATAAAGTAAGCGCGCGCAAATCACGCGCCGCCGTCGTAATAAATTCATTGGTGTTGGTGTAAAGCCTTTCGATTTCTTCGGTCGTGACGGTTTGGCGGTTACCGTCGAAAACAATCAAGTTATTTTTCGGCGATTTTGCAAGTTTGTCCGATAGCGGCTCAACCGTTGAAAATGAAAGCGAATCACGCTCGAATGAAACCGAATAGTTTTTCCCGAAAAGCGTCCCTTCGTCTAAAATTTCCGTCCAAACGTAACTGCCGGAAATTTTCACGCCGATTTCAAAACGAAAAGTCGCGCCCTCAGGCAGCTCGGCTAAATCCGCTTTTGCCAAATTTATCTCAAGCGATTTGCCTAATGATTTGCGCGGCGCGTTTATCGTCGCCGACAAAAACGGAGTTTCGACATCGTTGATAAAAAGACGAGATGCGTAAATTTTGCTTCCGAACGCGCCCGCCGCAATCGTTGTCGCAATCGGCGTCGGGTTTCTGGGAACAAAACCTTTCGGGCGCAGGCGAAGCGCAAACGGGGTCGAATGAAGCTGATGTGATGAATTGATAATCATTAGTCTTTAGAAAAACGCGCCGGGTCGAAGCGCGAAAATTCCCGCGTCGACATCCCAGACGATTGTCTGATTCGGCGCGAAGATTTTGAAATTATCTATTAAAGTCGCCGCGCCGCTCGTGCCGCCCGAACCGAAATTGGCGCGGCGAATAAAAATGTAGCAGTCGAGACTTGAAAATCTGAGTTTGCCCGACGCCCTGGTCGTCCACGTCGTACCGTCCGTGCTGGTTTTCAGAAACACCTTGAAATCGAGCGAAACTTCAAATCGCAGATATTTGTCGGTTGTCGAATTGTATGCCGCGCTCGCCAGAGTCGAACCATTGACGCTGAAGCTAATCATCCCGTCATTTGCATAAACTTGAATCAGCGCGTAATTATCAACCGCAAGTCCGCCGACGCTTGAAGAGGTCGTAATGATGAATTGAAACGCCGGGTCGGAATGCCCCGTTGCCGCTTCGGTCGAAGCCAGGTAAAGCTGGACGGCTTTATTCCGCAAATCCCACGTCGTCTTCGAGCGCAGGTAGGCTTCCGCCGCGCCCGTTCCGCTTGCCAGAGACAGTTGATTTGAAGCAATCGAAACCGCCCCTGAACCGCTGCCCGTCGAGTTCCATTTAGTCGTCGTATCGACCGACGCGCCCGTAAAATCGTCGGACATGTCGCTGCCTAAGACGGTAAGTCCTAAACTCGTTAAATCAACGCTGCCGCCGCCGCCGCCGCTCGGCGTATCCCAACTGAGAGCCGAACCGTCCGTTTTTAAGAATTTCCCCGTGTTTCCCGTCTGTGAAGGCAGTGAAGTTCCGCCGCTCGACGGCAAATCTCCAATCTGAATTTTCTTTTTCGCCCCCGATGCGGCTGAATCTTCGATAAGGAGCAAATCGGCTGAAATCGGCGTCGCCTTGGCGGTAAAGGATGCGAAGTCACCGGCGGCGCGTTTGAGCTGCGCGTCGTTCGTCACATTTGATAAACCGACATCCGTCGCCGTCGCGTCCGCGCCATTCGTCACCAAGCCTTTGGCGTCGTAAGTAATTTTGGTTTTCGTCGCGCCGGTGATTGCGGCGTTGCTGGTAACTTTTCCGCCGATGGCGGTCGTGTTGGCTGAAACCGACGCAATTAAAGCAGTAATCTGCGCCTGGATTTTACCGAACGCAGCCAGAATCGAGTCGCCTGCCGTAATCGCCGCATTGGTCGTAAAAACGATGCCGGTCAAAAAGGTCGCCCAAACCCGCGCGGCGGTAAAATACTTGTTCGTCGAGCCTTCCGAAAGGTCGTCGGTCGAAGATATAACGGTCGCCGTAATACCGTCATCGACCGCCAGATTCAGCGTAATCGGCGAATTTAAGCTGCCGGAAGTCATATTCAAAACAACTTCGTCGCCCTTGACCAAAGCGACGCTCAAAACGCCGCTCGAGGCGAGCCTCGTGCCGTTTGTCACCGTCAGCGTCGAGCCGGTAACGAGCGCGCCGTTTTTAGCGACGCTGAACACGCAGTCTCCGACAACGTTTTCATCGGTTAAAACGTCGATGCCGGTCAAAGTGCAATTAAATAGAATCGGCAGAAAGACGACGCCCGAATTTGCGCCGGCTAAGGACTCACCTTCGTAGAGTTTGACAAGATTTTGAATCATAAAATTTAAGTAGTTATAAATCTGAACACCGCGTTGTTTATCCGTCCTTCGATGAATTCATTTGCTTCAAACGGTTTCGGCAGCAGCGGAAAGCAATCTACATCGAAATCGCCGATGTCGCCCGCACCGATGATGTTCACCGTCTCGCCTGCAAGAAGAGCGGCATTGATTAAATTAACAATCGAACTCCACACCTCCGCGAGAAGAACATCGACTTTGATTTCTAAAATTTTCCCTTTTGTTCCCGTTTCAAAAGTTTGGACAATCGGTGTTCCGTCCACCGCGGGCGTAATGTTTCCCGAAAAGTTGTTTAGTAAATCCGAGGCTCCGGCGACGCTCAATAAACAGGCTCTGCCGGTTTCCGTGCCGTCGCGCGTCAAAAATACATCGTCGATTTGTATCAGGTAAAAACTACTCATTGGAAATCAAGCTGGTTAAAATAAAATTCTTTGGTTTTTTCCGCCGTCGGAGCTTTCTTCAAACCAACGGATGCCGCGCCGCCGGATTCGTCAATTAGTCTGATTAAAGCCTCGCTGCCGCCTTTTTTCGCAAATTCAAGCAATCGCTCATTGGACGCCGCAACTCTGGTCAATAATTGAGTGTGCGCGTCGCGCGAAGCCTGCGCCGCGCGTTCGGCGGCGTCACGTCGCGCAGCTTCTTTTTCGAGCGAAGTTGCAACCAAATCGCGCTGTTTGTCAGTTAATTTGTCCGTTACGCCTTGCGACAAAGAAATAATCTTTCTATCAATGCTTGCTTTTTGCTCATCATTCAGAGCATTCCGATTTGTTGCTAAATCAAACGCGCCCGAAAGTCTGGCTTGCAGTGAAGCATTATCTTTATTTACAAAATCGAATTTCTCTTTTTCATTTAAATCCGCAAAAGTTCGCTGCCTGGAAAACGTTCCGCCGTTTGCAACGTTTTCATAAACATTTAACAAACCGTTTCGGGAATCAGACTGAGAAAAAACGCCGTTTGCTGTTCGGTTATATTGCGTAAACGGTCGTTCATTAACTTGAGAAAATCCACCGTCCGCCGTCCGGAAGAACTTCGTCGCGCCGCCGCCTCTTTTTTGAAAATCGGCTTCAAGTTTATTTGTGAAAAATTCAATGTAATCGGCAAAGAATTTCGATGGGTCGCGCAAATCGGCGCGGATTTCGTTCGGTTTATTCGGGTCTTTGCCGTAATTTCTGAGTTCTTGTGCGGTTTGCCGCAGGTCATAAGCAGCTAAATCGTTTTCGAGACGGGTGTTAAAGACGGAATCAGCGTTTAATTTCTGCTGCATCTGTTCGGCAACGGCGCGAAGTTCGGGCGCGATTCCCTTCAAATTTTCCCGAAGTTTATCAATCGCGCGGTCACCTTCGGCGAAAACGGACGCGAACGGATTGTTCTTGGAAGTCGAAACAAATAAATTGTCGAAAGTTTCCCTGTAACGCTTTCCTAGTTCTTCGGCTTTATTCGTCGCTTTTTCGATGTCGGCATTTCTTTTTTCGAGTTCTTGTTTGGCTTTCTCGCGTGCTTTTTCGCGTCTTTCGTTTTCAAATTTATTCGCCTGTTCGCGCGATTTTATCTCGCTTTCGGCATTATCGCTAAAGTTTTTGTTCTGCTTATCCGTGACATCAATTAAAGCCTTGTCCGTCTGTTCTAAAGCCGATTTGCCTTTTTCCAGAAGTTTTTCCGCCTCTGCCAATGATTTCTTAGTCTTTTCAGCGGCGCGTTCGGCTTGCGAGACATTCTGAGTCTTTTGGCTGGCGGTGTATTCGTTCCCAAAACCAAGTTCGGTAAACAGGTTTTCACGCACTTTACGCCCTTTTTCAAATTCCAGCGATCTTTCATTCTGAGCCAATTGCGCCTGTAAACGGTTAATTTCTTCAATGCGCGATTTGTTACCGGCTTCCACTTTCCCGCGTTCGGCTTCAATTGCCTTGGCATCGTAAACGCCGACATCGGCAGCTAAGCGTTTGGTAAACGCCTTGTCGTTAATTAAAGATGTCTTAAATTTTTCATACTCGGCAAAAGCGTCGCGCAAACCGATAACTTGTTTGTTAATCGCGCCCGTGATCAGTTCCTCGTTACGAAGTCGGCTTTCGGCTTCCGATTTTATTTGTTCGGTAACTTTGACAATCGCCACTCCGGCAACGGCAGCCGCACCGAATGTCGCTAAAGTCGCCGCGCCGATTCCGGCGATTTCCGCGCCTGCAAGTCCTGCGTTAAGTTCGGTTTCGTTAATTCCTAAATTCAGTTCGCGGAAAATCGCGCCGAAACCGCGCAGCCTGCCGAATTTCACGGCGGTTTTTTCCGACTCGTCGCCGATGTCCTTAATTCGCTTCAATGCTGTGTTGAATTCCGATTCTCCGTAATCAACATTGTATTTCGGTTTGGGAGGCGAGGACTTCACATTTTTCGCCTCGCCGGTCGCATCGTCGACGGTAAATCCGACGGATTGATAACCGCTTCGTTTTGAGAGCTGCGCGGTCGACGCTTTGATGTCGGCGACCGCTTTGTCGGTCTTCGCCGCTTCAGCTTCCCAATAGCGCGAAATCGTCGGAACTTGCGGAGTCGCGGCTTTTGCCGATTTATCGAAATCCGCGACCGAAGCCTTTGCTTTGTCGAAACCTTTAGCGATTTTGTCTGTTGCTTTTTCGGCAGAGTTGCCTAGTCCAGATGAAGTTTTTTCGAGGTCTGAAACTGTAACTTTATACTGATCGACTTTATTAAGCTCGGATTGAGGAAAGTTTATCTTGAAATCGGTTTCGACTGTGTTTGCCATAACGCTTGACCTCTGTTAGAAATCACCTTTTCTTTTCTTTCTCCCGAATTTCCTTCTCATAAGTGTTTTTCGACTGAAGATAAACACTCAAAAGACGCGAGGTGTGAATCGACATCGAATCTCTCGGTAAATCTTCCGCCGCTCGAACCGAATAAAAGACGGAAAGCATTTCATCGAAACGATACATTTTGCCCGGATTTAATCTCTGCTCGACCGCAGAGGCAAACGCGGCGCGGAATTTATCGCGTTCCTTTTTCTGCTTGCACTCGTCGCAATAACCGCTTCGATTTTCGTCCACCGAGACCGTTCCGGTTTTTACGCATTCTGTCCAGCAAAAATCGTATCTAAAAGACAGCTTTTCGCGCCGCGCCGCATACGGAAAATAAACGAGGCAGATTACTCGAAAAAACTTAAATACCTACTCGACGGCTGCAATGCCTGTTTAAATCTGATAAAGGCATCTCGAATAACCCATTCGTTTTCGAGGCTTCTTTCCGAAAAATGCTCTTGCAGCGCGACGTTTGCCGTTGTCGCATCATTCAAAGGAACTCGTTTTAACTCGCCGTTTTCCTTAACATACTTCTCCGGCATCTCAACCGAGTAATCTTTTAAAGCCTCCAGACGAATCAAGTAGAGATTTTTGTGCTTATCGGCGGCAGATTCGGCATCCGCCATCTTCGCGTCAAGTTCATCGCTTTCGGCGATTGAAATTTTGCGAAGGTGAAAAATAACTTTGTCTTCATCTGTATAGCCGACTTCAATCGGCTCAATTTGATTGGGTTTCATAAAATTATTTAATTATTAAATTTAGTGGAAACTTCGTTTGGCATAAAAAAAAGAAAATGCCCAAAAACAACCTGTGAAAGTTGTGTCTGGGCATCAAAAAAGGACACCTAAAATTGTTATCTGTAATTTACATTAAAACTAGGTTCTGTTGACATTTCAGTTTAATTCGATAATCTGACAAAGAAATGAAA
>CAXSBF010000016.1:0-124849 GCA_964235785.1 uncultured Pyrinomonadaceae bacterium
CCGGAGTCACTGTCCGCTGATGATTCAATGGCGCTTCAAACTCTGTCCGCTCTCCCGCTTTCTTGTTGAATAACTCACCGGTTGAATTGGCAGTCAAAGTTGAAAATGCAGTCGCATTGGCAAACTGCACCGCGTCAAGACCGAGGGCATAGCGGCGCGCCTGCGTTACATCGCCCGAAGCAATAATCCCGTCGCCGCTGCCGAGCGGAGCGCAATCGGCTTTCTGAAACTCATTGGACGTATTAGGCGCAGCGTCGGGCGTGTCGAGTCCGAGCGCAAATCGCCGTATCTGCGTTACATCGCCCGAGGCGACAACGCCGTCGCCGCTTTGACCGGGATTCGGATTGCCCGCCTGATTAGGTCGCGGATTCACGTCGCCCTTTATGTTAGTTGACGGCGGCGCGGGTGTCGGCGTAGCCGTCGGAGTTGGCGTCGGTGTCGAGACTGATTGGACAGAAATAGGATTACTTGTTGCGACGCTAGTGAGAGAACCGTTCAACAAATAGCGAAACTCATACAAACCGGGTTGGGTCAGAGAGGTTGAAAAGCCGCCGGAGATTGCTCCGTTTGTAAAAGTATAACCGAGATATTCAGAATTCGTAGTTCCTACCTTATAAAGTCCAATCCAATCGCTTGGCGAGGAGCCGACAGGCGCTGTCCAATTAACTGTCAACAGACCGCCCGGAGAAACAACACTTGGACTGGCAACCAGCGTATATGTAGCTGTTGGCGTTGGTGTCGGCGTAATTGGTCTCGGAGTTGGAGTAGGAGTCGGTGTTGTTGTTCCGCCCGAAGTTAAACAGCTGCCGTTTGCAGCTACAAAATTCGCAATCGTGGTTTTCGATGTGTCGCAAAAACTCGTCACACTCCCGTTTAAAAATGGAATCATCAACGAGTTGGCACAACTTCCGCTATTATCTACGTGCGGCGCTCCCAGATTGTGACCGATTTCGTGAGCGGTTATCAAATGATTGACACTTCCGCTTCTGCCCGTTAAGCCGTAAGCGTAACTCGAATTGCGGCAAGTCACGCCTTCATAGGCAATTCCCTGATTACTGAGTTTGCCCGTAAATAGATGAGCGACATCACGCGGATACTGTGTTCTTGAATAGTTGGCATTCCAATAAGCGACAAACGAATCCAGCAAATCTATCGATGATGTTGTCACCGGGTATGAGTCCTGCGTTGCCCAGGCGTGCTGGAACGTGACCGAAATTGTTAAGTTCAAGTCTCTCTTGTATATTCCGTCGACCAGGTTCAGAACGCTTAGAATTTCATTGTTCGCCGCTGTCGCGCCGCCTATTTGCGTAACCCATTGATAATCGGCTTCGGTCGCCACTTCCAACACCTTCAAGTCGACCGCCGCCTCAGCCGCCGACGGCAGCGTCTCCATCCGATTGTCGATAGACGCTTCAATAAAACCGAGACCCAAATCTATCTTCCCTTCAATATCTTTTTGGAAACCTGCCGTATCGTTTGATAAATCGACGGTTTCTAATAAATCGCCTTCGCCATAAACAACCACTTGATTTTTCCGCGCGAGTTTTGAGAATTTCCTTGCCTGATTGACATAAATCTTATCAAAACCCGTGTATATCATACCTTCGATACTGTCCTCGGTGACGGTAAAACGGACTTCGGAGTTATCGTCGGTCGTTAGTTTGCCTTTGTAAGTGGTAACTTCGGCTTGCTTCATCTCAATGTCGCCCGAAGCGGTGCTTTCAATAGCTTTATAATTTCCGGCTCGCAAATCATTCGGCGTTAAAACAAACTCGAAATAACGTCCGTCGGCTTGAATTTCAATCGGTTGTTTCGATTTGGCTTTTCTCAGAACGACTTTATTGTCTAATTCAACCACATCATATTTTCTAAAAGATTTGTTTAAATCCTTATTCAAATCGTTCTGTCCGAAGACAGACAAACTCATCGCAAACAAACTTAATATTACAAAAATAAATTTAGTCATCATTCTTTACCTCGAATTAAAATCTAATAATAGCTACACGGTTATAAAGCGTATGAAAATTGGGAACATAAATGCGGTTAGTGCCAGTCCATCAATTTCGCTCGGAAGCGTTGACGGAAACAGATGTATTGATTATTACGGTTAGACAAGCAAAAGATTATAGGACTGTAAAAAAGTTGAAATCGCCGAAAAGGCAGATTGACCGGATGCAGGCAAAATTGGTAACGCGGATTTGGGAGAAATAAACATAATTTATGAACTCTTCCGGTAATTCTTTTAGCTGGAAGGCTTAGATTTACTTTTAACGTAAAAATTGAAGGCTTAGCCTCTAATCTAAAAGTTATTTGTTTAATGCTTAGGAGTTAAAATTCGTTCAATACTTTGAAGCAAATAAGTGGTCTTGCGTTGCAAGAAAATTATCACTTAAGTACATTAATTTTTATACCATATTTTATCAATTTTGCCAACAAGTTTTTACTGTGTTTATATTTCTTTTGGACAGATAGCTCTCCAATTGCCTCATTAATCCAATAATTAAAGTTCTTCCGAAACTTAGAAATCTCCAAATTCTTCTGTTACCTGTTTAGATAGAAAGTCGGCAAGTGATAATATACGTTTTAGATGTTCAATCATTAGCACTCCAAAACATCAAGTAGAAACGAATAAAATCAAGCAATTATGCACTATCACTTAATCGGAATTTGCGGAACGGCGATGGCGTCGCTCGCCGGAATGCTACAGGCGCGCGGACATCGAGTTACGGGTTCAGACCAAAATGTTTATCCCCCGATGTCAACGCAGCTCGAGTCGCTCGGAATCGAGATTTTGAACGGTTATCGAGCGGAAAATGCCGACATCGGCGCGGATTGCGTAGTTGTGGGAAACGCTATCAGTCGCGGAAATGCCGAACTCGAAGAAGTTTTGAATCGCAAGCTCGTCTATCGCTCACAGGCGGAAATCGTCAAAGAAGAATTTATCAGAGGCAAGCACTCCTTGGTCGTCGCCGGAACGCACGGAAAGACGACGACGACGAGCATTGCGGCTTGGGTTACGGAAGTCGGCGGTCTCAATCCAAGCTTTCTGGTCGGCGGCGTCGTGCAGAATTTCGGGGCGAGTTTCCGCGTCGCAAAGAGCGATTATTTTGTCATTGAAGGCGACGAATACGACACGGCTTATTTCGACAAAAAGCCGAAGTTTATGCACTATTTGCCGGAGACGGCGATTGTCGGCAACATCGAATTCGACCATGCGGATATTTACCGCGACATCCACGAAATCAAGTTCGCGTTTTCGCGTCTGATGAATTTAATTCCCGCCAACGGACGCTTGATTGTCGGCGTCGATTCGCCGATTGTGCGCGAAGTTTTAGATGAAATGAGCGGCAAAATTTTTACTAATATCGAAACCTTCGGAATTTCTGAAGACGCTAAATGGCAAGCCCGTGAAATTGATTTTTCCGGTGATTTGACGCGCTTCACGGTCGTTTGCGAAGGACGGAAATTCGATGATTTTGAAACAAATCTGATTGGCGAATTTAATGTGCGAAATTGTTTGTCGGTAATCATTGCGGCGGATGCGTGGGGAATTTCAAAGGGAAAAATTCAAGCGGCGTTCGGGACGTTTAAGAGCGTCAAAAGGCGCGTCGAAGTTCGCGGCGTGGAAAAAGGCGTAACCGTGATTGACGATTTCGCGCATCATCCGACGGCGGTCGAAGAAACGCTCAAAGCCTTAAAAACAAAATACCGGGACAAACGCTTGATTGCCGTTTTCGAGCCGCGCTCGTGGTCGTCGCGGCTCGCCGTATTTCAGGAAAAATACGAAAAGGCTTTTGCTTTTGCCGATTATGTGATTGTCGCGGGCGTCTATAACACATCAAAGGCGAGCGAACTCGGCAAAGTTTTGGATACGGAAGAACTTGTCAGAGATGTCGCTTTAACAGGCAAACCGGCGTTCAGCTTTCCCGATGCCGACACGATTGTCGCGCATCTCGCGCCCGAACTAAAGGAAGGCGATGTCGTGGCAATTATGTCAAACGGCGGCTTCGGCGGCATTCACGACAAGATTTTAAATGTGCTAAAAAGGTAAAAAAGTGAAAATGTGAAAAGGTTTTGTCGGGCAAACTAAATTTACTTTTTCACTTTTTCGCTCTTCTACTTTTTCACTTTAATTCGTTTTTCCGTTAAAGTTTGCGAGCGACAAAACAATCTCGTCAATCGTAGATTGTCGCATTTTCACATCGTTGACGCCGTTGACGATAATCGAAAAGACGAGTTTTTCGCCCGACGCGGAATTTATATAACCCGAAAGGCTCGACACCTGGTCAATCGTTCCGGTCTTTCCGCGCACGTTTCCGGCGGCGAGCGTTCCCTTAAAACGATTTTGCAAAGTTCCGTCGATTCCGCCGATGGTTAAAGCGTCGCGCCAGACGGTTGCGTAACGGCTTTTTGACATATAAGTATAAAGCTGAACCGCAGAATTCGGCGTTACCAAATCGTGCCGCGAAAGACCCGAACCGTCGTATTGAATCACGCTGTCGGACGGAATTCCCGTTTGCAGCAGAAAATTTTGCACGACTTCCAGCCCGCGCTCCGCGCTCATTTTTTTGGGATTGGATTTATCTCCGACTTGCTCGCCGAGCGCGCGCAAAATTGTTTCGGTATAAGTATTTTGACTCGGCTTCAACGTTTTTGCCGCGATTATGCTGAACGGCGGCGATTCAAGTTTTGTAATTTCAACCGGCGCGACGGAAGAAGCGGCAGCAAAACTTGCTTTATCTTGAGCATTTAATAGTTTGTTTTGTCCGGTAATCACCACGCCTTTTTGAATCAAAAGCCCGCGCAGTAATTCGACGAAAAGCTGCGCGGGACGCGAAACGGCAAGCGAGCCTTGATAAGCTCTGTCGCCCGAAGGCATCGTGCCTAAAATCTCGACCGTGTTTTGGTCAATTTTCTTATAAACTTGAATATCGCGTTTTGTGCCTGCCGCAGATGTCGTGCAGCGATTGACGATTTTCACGACTGCATTGGTCGGAAGAATTGACGCGGCACACGGCGAATTGACCGCCGCGCCGGGCTTAACGCTCAAATCGACGGCATTGTCATTGACCGGAAGCGCCGTAATTTCCGCGCCGTAATACCATTGCAAATCGTCCCATTCCCAACCCGAAGGAATCGCGTTTCCCGTAAGATAGCTTTCGTCGCCGATTAGATTTCCTTCGATTCTTTTGACGCCTGCCTCGACAATTTTCTGTGCTAATGCGTCCAAACCTTTGTAATAATCGCCATTATAAAAAGCGGTCGAGAGCGAAATGTCGCCGCGTCCGTAAATCGTTAAATCGCCGCGAATCGCGCCGTTTGCATCAGGCATAGCGGGCGCGAAAACGCTCGTTACAAAACGAAAATCAGGCGAAAGTCGTTCGAGCGCGGCGGCGATTGTGTAGCTTTTCATATTCGACGCCGGCATAAAATACTTTTCGGCGTTTTCTTCAAAAACAGTTTTATCCGTGTCGAGCGAAACGATTTTAACGCCGATTGAACCGCGTCTAAACTCCGAACGCGCCAAAGTCAAACGAATCTTTGATTGCAAACTCGCTAAAGTTTGAACCGGAACGGGCGTCGGCGTTTGAATCGGTGTCGGCGAAACCGCCGGATTTGCGGTCGGAGTTTGTTTCGGCGTCGGTTTTTCGAGAATTCTTTCGCGGCTGGTTTCCTGTGCCGGAACAGTCGCGCCAAAGCTAAAGCCGAGCCAAACAATAACAAAAGCTAAAATTCCGGCAATTTTCGGGTTGTTCGATTTTCTTTTCATCAAATTGATTTTACGGGAAATTTTGTTTTCTTAAAAATTGACCGGGCATTTTGGAGCAAATTCAATCCTGTGAAATACATAAACCGAAAGAGGAATCGACAGGGATGAAGGGATAAACAGAGATTTTTAAATCATTTGTATTATCCCTGTCGATCCTGTCATACCTATCAATTCTCTAGTAGTGTCCTAAACTTGTGGTGCTGGAAAACGAGATTACTTTTCAGTGCCTCAACACGGTGTTTCAAAACTCATTAAACGGATTGTTTTTGAAATTTTGATTATGAAACGAGTTTTGAAAAAGTTTCAGTTTAGTTGACAGATATAAAGGTGATGTATAAGTTTCTGTTGCAAAAACGAGCGTTTATGAGACTGATGAAAGCGCCTGTTTCGCCCTTACGTCCAATGACTTGTTGTGCTACGTATGTCCGCAGATGAATGACAGTCAGCGAAAGCACATAGCATATTTTCATGCTTTTATAACGAAGCGTAGCGTTCGATAAGTTCCGCCACGATTTCCGGCTGCTCGTCAGCCACATAATGTTTGCTGTCTTTCATTATTTCCAAACGGACGTTTTGACAGCCGTGTCGGCGTAAATCTTCAACGAGTTTCGGCATAAGTTTACCGAATGAATTATCGCCGCCGACCAGCGTTAGTGGTAAATCAATCTCGCTCGACTGCTTCGAGTTAAAATCCTCGTTCGCCGGGAAAGCCCGGTAAATTTCAAAACCGGCACGTAGTTGGGCGAGCGAAGAATAAGCGCTCACATAATGCGCGACATCCGTTTCGGGGATGGCTTTTTCATTCATTGTGCCAATCTTGAAAAAATATTTTAAGTATGTTTTCTGCCGACCGGCGACTAATTCTTCAGGCAGTTCCGGCGTTTGGTGAAAATTAACATGCCAGGACAAGTTTTTGATTTCATCCCACGGCTCGAGTCTGGGCAAAGGCACTTCGATTATCATCACGCCGCGAGCTGTCTGCGGATAAAGCCGCGCGAAAGCGTATGCAACCATTCCGCCCAAATCGTGTCCGGCGACGTAAACCTTTTCCAGTTTGAGCTGCCGGATAATCTGATAAACGTCTTCCGCCAGATTCGCCGCTTCGTAACCTTTGGCTGTCGGCTTTGAGCCGCCGATCCCGCGCAAATCAACGGCGATGACGGTAAATTTCTTCGCCAAGCGCGGCATAATCTTGTGAAACTCATACCAATCCTGCGGAAATCCGTGCAGCAGGATGACGGCGGGACCCGTTCCGCCGCGAACGTAGTGAAGCGTCGTTCCATTGACTCTCGCAGTGTTGGAGACAAATTCTTTCCCAAGTTTTGCTAGCGGGTCAATCTGCCTCTTCGATGAAGACTGACCCAAAACGACGGTAAATCCAATCAAATTAAAAATAAGCACTATTAAAAAATCAAATTGAATATTCACGAGTTTCTTATCCTTTCTAGAATTAACGACTTCAAAACGGTATCTCTTTTGTCAGTAACCCCTAGCAACATAACTAGATATTATACCGCAAGTTTGCGGTATAATACCGGAAATACGAACAAAATACCGCAAAGCCTGTTTCAAAAAGGGTCGTTTTTGAGGCTGATAATTATTTTACAGCAGCTCAAATTAGAACAACAGTATATTTTGAGCATCTATAATTTTTCGGTGCGCGGCGGCTGTCTTCATTTAGTATTTTCGCTCAAAAAGTCGAGAATTGCGGATTCGGAAATCTGCGCTCCCCAACCGTTGTAGTTGTAATCAAAGCCGTGCTGCGCGTAGGGAATAAAAAGCGTTTTATGCGGCACGCCCGCTTCCTTTAATTTATCGGCGAGAAAATTCATATTTTCCGGTCTCACAAGCTGGTCTTGCCCGCCGTGAATGAGTAAAGTCGGCGGCGTGTTCCGGGTGATATGCGACGCGGGCGACGCGAGAATATACCGCTCGCGCATCTCATCGGATTCGCGCGGACTGCCGCCGAGAAAATTTGCAAGCGTCGCGGGTCCGTCAATTACCCGCTCGTTTGCCGGATGGTCGTAAGCCCACAGCAAATCGGTTGGCGCGTAAACGGAAACGACGGCGCGGACGTTTTCGCTCGCGGACGTTTCCGAACAACTTGCCGGAAGCCGCGCGTCGCCTGCGGAATATGCCGCGAGCAGCGCGAGATGACCTCCGGCTGAACGCCCGAGCAGAGCGATTCGGTCAGGCGAAATTTTGAATTTCCCGGCATTTTCCTTAATCCTTTTCACGGCGCATTTAACATCGCCGTTCGCCGTCAGATAATTTGGCTGCGCGAGCCGGTAATCAACGTCGAAAACGGTGAACCCTTGCGCCGCAAACATTTGATTCCACTGCGGAAAATCGCTGCGCTCGCCCGCGCTCCACGAACCGCCGTGAACGACAATCAAACTCGCGCCGTTGTTGACGGTGTTTTGGGTCGGCGAATAGACATCCAACTGCAAATCTTTCCCGCTGGCTTGAGCAAAAGTGTAGGTCGTAAAATTTTTCGTATCATCTTTGGAAGAATTATTTCCCTTCCATAAACCGTTAAAATATCGCCCGAGCGACAGCGAAACATTTTGCTCACGCGCCGTCGAAATAACACTGAAAAGCGGATAGAGCGAAATGATAAGAGCAATGCCGCCAATCGTTAAAGACGCCAGCCATAGATTCCCGTCTCGATTGAACAGGCTGCAAACTATACCAATCAAGGCAATCGCGCCGAACCACAAACTCCACTCGCTCGCCGCAACCGAAAAAAGCCAAATATTATAAGCCGGCGCGGGAACGATAATCCAAATGACCGCCAGCAGAGCGATTGAGTTTAGTAACAAAGGTAAGATATTTAAGAATTGTATTTTTGAAGTTTGCGGCATTGGTAATTAGCTTCAGTTCGGGATAAGAAATTTGTTTTTGAGTCGGTGAAACCGACGTTATAATTGTAGCCCAGAACAAATGCGGAAAATGTTGCCAAGCCGTTGAAAACGGCGGCATAAGATTGTTATGTCGCTGTCTTCAACAGCTAATTAATAACTCTTTCGACCCCACAGTTTGCACTGTTGGCTACAATTATATCGCCATCTTCGACGGCTTAAACCCAAACTGACGGTTAATTTAAATCATTTCTCAAACTTCCTTGTCCGCAAGTTCCGTCCAACGCTGCAAATCCTTTTCGAGCTTTTCCGCCGTTTGCTGTTGTTCGGTGTAAAGTTGATTGACTTTGTATGAATCGGCGGCGAATAAATTTAATTCCTTTTCTATTTCAACCTGGCGTTTTTCGGCGGCGGCGATGTCTGCTTCGAGCGTTTCGAGTTCGCGTTTTTCCTTAAAGGTAAGTTTTTTGGGCGCAGAGTTTTTCACTTTTCCCGAATAAACTTCTGATTGCGAACTTTGCACGCTTGCCGATTGGCGGGTTTCCGCCTGTTTTTCCTTTTCGCGTTTTTCGGATTCTTCGCGTTCTTTATATTCCAGATAAGCCGAATAATCACCGGCGTATTCCCTGATTTTGCCGCCCGCTTCAAATTTGAAAATATTGTCAATCGTGCGGTCGAGAAAATAGCGGTCGTGGCTGACGACGATTAACGCGCCCGCGAAATCGTCCAGATATTCTTCGAGCGCAATCAAAGTCGGAATATCCAAATCGTTCGTCGGCTCGTCGAGCAGCAGAACATTCGGCGAATCCATAAGAATTTTCAGCAGGTAAAGTCTGCGCCGTTCGCCGCCGGAAAGATTGGCGATAACGGCATACTGCGCGGCGGGCGGAAACAGAAATTTTTCGAGCATCTGGCTCGCCGTAATTTGATTTCCGTCAACAGTCGTGACATATTCCGCCGTCTCGCGGATGTAATCGATGACGCGCTGTTCGTCGTTCAAAGCGCGACTTTCCTGGTCGTAATAACCGATGCGGACGGTTTGCCCGATTTCTACTTCGCCCGAGTCAGGCTCGATTCTATTTGTGATAATTTCGAGCAGCGTCGTTTTGCCCGAACCATTCGCGCCGATGATTCCAATGCGGTCGTCGCGTTTGAGAATATAGTTGAAATCGTCAATCAATTTGTGCGGCGCGTAAGATTTTGAAATGTCGTTAAGCTCGATGATTTTTGAACCCAAACGCTGCGAACCGACGGCAATATCGATTTCGGATTTCGCTCGCTCCTTCGGCTGCGCCATCAAATCGTAAGCTGCGTTGATGCGCGATTTCGATTTGCGCGTGCGTGCCTTTGCGCCGCGCCTGAGCCACGCGAGTTCTTTTTTTATCAGCATCTCGCGCTTATGTCCTTCTGTTGCGCGGAGAGTTTCCTGTTCCTCTTTTTTCTCTAAATAATAAGCGTAATTTCCGGCGAAATTCTGCACCCCGCCGCGGTCAATCTCGAAAATTCGGTTTGTTACGCGGTCGAGAAAATAGCGGTCGTGCGTCACCAGCAGCAACGCGCCGGTGTAACGCCTGAGATAATCTTCGAGCCATTCGATTGTGTCCGCGTCGAGATGATTGGTCGGCTCGTCGAGAATTAAAATGTCCGGCTTAAAAATGAGTTCGTGAGCGAGCGCGACGCGCTTGCGTTGTCCGCCCGAAAGCGTTTTCATTTGCGCCGAAGTGTCAAAAATACCGAATTTATCAAGCACAATTCTAGCGCCGGTTTCGATTTCCCAACCGCCCGAGATTTCGAGTTCGTGCTGCAATTCCGAAACTCTTTCAAGCAGTTTTTCGTTCGCGCCGTTCTCAGCTAAATCGTGACAGGCTGTCTCATAATCCAAAATTAATTTCATCACGCCGCCGCTTGCCGCAAAAATCGTTTCCAAAACAGTTTTATCGTCGTCAATCGTCGGATTTTGCGACAAAAAGGCGAGCGTCTTTCCCTGCGTGCGGACGACTTTTCCCGCATCGGGTTCTTCGCGTCCGGCAATAACTTTCAGAAGCGTCGTTTTGCCCGAACCGTTCGCGCCGATAATTCCGATTTTGTCGCGGTCTTCGATGCCGAATGTGGCGTTTTCAAAAAGCGGTTTGATGCCATAGTTTTTGCTGGCGTTTTCGAGCGAGAGAATATTCATAAAGTGATAAAAACATATTTAACCACAGATAGACACAGATGGACACAGATAGGAAATGATAAAAACTTTATGAAAAATCAGAAATTATCTGTGTTTATCTGTGTCTATCTGTGGTTAAAAAATTCCTGTAAATTAAGATTGTCGATTAAGAAACGCGGGCAAAATCAATGAAACCTTGCCCGACATCAGTATCAATCAATCGGACGGGAACTTCGTCGCCGATTTGCAAATTCTCCTCGCCCTCGACGATGCGCCCGTCAACCGGCGGATTCAAAACGCGCGCAAATGTTCCGCGCTCATTAATACCCGTTACAATCGCCTCAAATTTTTCGCCGACGCGCGTCGCCATCACGCTTGCCGCAACGGTTTTATTCATTTGCCGCTCAACTTTTCGCGCCGCGCTCTCGCGCTCGTTACAGTGCGCGGCGATTCGGTTTAATTCTTCAAAAGTGTAAGGCGAAGATTTTCCAAAGAGCGTCGCTTTGATTAATCGCTGGACGATTAAATCGGCATAACGACGATTCGGCGCGGTCGAATGCGTGTAATCGGGAACGGCTAAACCGAAATGCCCGCCCGCGTCCGCGCCTGCTTCCTGCACGACATATTCGCCCGCGCCGAGCGATTTGATAATCGAAAGCGAAAGGTCCGGATAGTGTGTCGGGTCAACTGATTTGCGCCGCTCCAGAAATTCGGCGAGCCGGAGCGAATCGGGGTTTTCCGGCAAATTTTCGCCAAAAGCGCGGGCGATTGCGACAATTCGACTCCATCTTTGCGGATTTTTTACGACGCGCCGCAGCGATGGCACGTTTCTGTTTTCGAGAAATTCAGCCGTCTGGACGTTCGCGGCAATCATAAAATTTTCGATAATATCGCGTGCCGCGTTGCGTCTTTCAATTTCGATGTCGGTGATTTCATCGCCCGAAATAATCGGCTTGGCTTCTATGGTTTCAAACTCCAACGCGCCTTTTCGTTTTCTAAAATCGCGCAGGCGCAGAGCCGTTTCATATTGCAGGCGAATCTGCGTTTCCAAGCCGTCCGTTTGAGTAACCGAGGCGGGAATTTCGCTTGAATCATCGAGCCACGCGCCGATTTCTTCGTAGGAAAGTTTCGCGTAATTATGTAAAATCGCGCGAAAAACGTCGCCGGTTTGAACATCGCCCTTTTCGCTGACAATCATTTCGATGACGACGGCAAGCCGGTCAACCGCTTCGCGCAACGAAGTTAAATCGGTCGAAAGATGTTCGGGCAGCATTGGAAAAACTTTGCTCGCCGTATAAATGGAAACGGTATTTTTGGCGGTGAAACTATCAACCAGCGAATCTTTCGGCACGAATTCGTCAACGTCAGCGATTCCGACGAGCAGGCGAATGTCGCCATTCGGCAGTTTTTCGGCGTATTCAACCTGGTCGAGGTCGAGCGAAGCCGCGTCGTCAATCGAAGACCAGAGCAAGGAACGCAAATCTTTAACCGAAGGATTTGCGGACGAAATTATCTTTTGTTCGTCGAGCGATTCGACGGCATCAATTACTTGCGGCGTAAAATCAGGCGCGAAATTATTGTCAATCAACGCTTGTCGCGCCAGCGCGTTCATCTCGGAAATTTTTAATTGGCTCATTAATTTTTCGCTTCCGGCTCAATCGCTTTTTTTCCGGACAATTGTTGAAACAGCAAAGCGTCTTCGGTCATATATCTGTTGTTGAAAAAAACGTAGGAAGTTTTATTTTTGGGTAGCAGCGCGGCGAGTTCGGCAAGCTCGTCTTCTTCATACTTGTAGCGAAAACCGCCGCGTCCGTGAAGCCGGTAATAACATTTGCCGGGCGTTTCGGTCATTTTCGCAAACGGGTCAACCGCATTCCATAAATTCAAATCTTCGCAAATGCTTTTAACCGTTTTCCCGTCCCAATCGCCGCGCGGCTCCCACGCGAAATTCAGTTTTCCGCGTTTTACCGAAGCAAAGAATTTTTCGAGATTAGAAATGTTTTCGCGCGTCTGTTTAAAACTTGCCGGACATTGAAACAAAATCGTTTTCGCCTGCAAAGCCTTCGCGCACGCCAGAGTTGTTTCCCACGCTTCGGCGACAATCGCGGTCGGCTTGAAACGTCCGGCTTCGGCTTTTTCGGTTTTCGTCAGAATCTTTTTCAGACGTTTGAAAGTCGGACTTTTCGCTTCGTGCGTAATCAGTTGCCACGCTTTGATAGCGAATTCAAAATCCGGCGGAACAACCGCGCGCCAGCGTTCGAGCGTCGAGATTTGCGGCGGCTGATAAAATGTATGCTGCACTTCGACGACGGAAAACGACTTTGCATATTCCTCTTTGGTCGAGCGAAAACCGCACGTTCCGATTTTTATTTTTGCCGCCATTGCAAACGAATTTCACGCCGGAAAAATTATTTAACGCCGATGACTTCAACGATAAAAATCAAGGTTGCGTCCGGCGGAATGACGCCGCCCGCGCCGCGCGAACCGTAACCAATCGAAGCCGGAATCGTCAATATGGCGTGGTCGCCGACATGAAGTTTTTGAAAACCTTCGTCCCAGCCTTTTATCACACGCCCAGCGCCGAGCGGAAACGAAAACGGCTCGCCCCTGTCGAGCGAACTATCGAACTTTGTACCGTTCGTTAAAAGCCCCGTGTAATTAACGATTATCGTATCGCCCGCTTTTAGCTGCGCTCCCGTGCCGTTTTTCGTTACGATATAAGTTAAGCCCGATGCGGTCGTTACCGCGTTTGATGCTGGCGTCATAATTTTTTTCGGTGTTGTTTTGCTAACTGTTGTTTTTTTGATAACCGTAGTTTTCGTGCCGCGCCTGATTGTTTTTTTTCTCGTTTGCGAAATCGCAAAACCGCTGAAAACTCCGAGTATCAAAAGAATGGAAATGACTGGTTTTTTCATATTATTCGTTACAAGATAAATTGTTTTTCTTGAAATCAAGGAAATTATATTAACGTTTATTTTATCGAAGTTAAAATGTCCGGCACGATTCGCAAAATGCGGTCGTCTTCTTTTGTCGCATCGCCGCGTCCGTCGCGGTTTGAGGTGGAAAAATAAATCGAGCCGTCAGCGGCTTCGGCAATTTCACGAATGCGTCCGTATTGTTTTTCGAGTAACTTATCCTGCGAAACGATGCGTCTTCCGTCTAATACAAGCCGGATAATCGCTTCGCCTTTAAGCGTGCCGAAAAGAAAATTATTTTTCAGTTCGGGAAACAACTTGCCGCGATAAAACATTCCGCTCGCGGGCGCGACCGCCGGAGAATACTCGATAATCGGCGTTTCCATTCCCTCGCGCCGCATCGTGTGGCTGATTTTTGCCCAGCCGTAATTTTTCCCCTTTTCGACAATGTTGACTTCATCGCCGCCCGTGCGTTTAAACAAATTCACGCCGTCAATAATCGAAGGTCCGTGTTCGGTCTGAAACATCAAACCCGAACCGGGCTGAAAATCCATTCCCTGCGCGTTGCGGTGTCCGTAAGTCCAGATTTCGCCACGCGCGCCTTTTTGATTCACGAACGGATTGTCCGGCGGAATTGTTCCGTCGTCATTTAAGCGCAAGGTTTTACCGTTTATCGAATCGAGTTGTTGAGCGCGGCTTTGCTTGGTCGCATCGCCCGTCGTGATATAAAGTTTGCCGTCCGCGCCGAATTTTAAGCGCGTGCCGGAGTGATAACGCGAAGCCGGAATTGCTTCGATAATCGTTTTGGCATCGGTCAAAGTTTCGCCCGTTTCACGGTAACGCGCGACGCGCACGGTCTGATTTTTATTTGCGTCCTGATAAGCGTAAGCCAGATAAACAAAATGATTTTCGGCAAAATTCGGATGCAGAGTCATTCCCATCAAACCGCTCTCGCCCGACGGTTCGACATCCGGCACGGTGAAAAAAGGCGCGGGGCGGAGTTTGCCGTTTTCGATAACGCGAACTCTGCCCGGACGCTCGGTAAAAAACATCCGTCCGTCCGGCGCGAAACAGATTGACCAGACAACTTCCAGATTTGCCGCAACCGTTTCGACGCGAAACTTCGGCACATTTTTCGATGGCGCAAGAGACGCGAAATCTGCGTCGCTGACAACCGCCGATGAAGAATCCCCGCAGGCAATATTAAACAGTAATATAACCAGAAAAAATGATTTGCCGATATATTTTTTTGAACGATTCATTTGATTTTCGAGAATCTAAAAACTTGGTTTTTGTGAGATGCGGGATTGGCGGCGAGCGATGTTAGCGACTTCACACTTTCGACTTCTCAAAAATTATTCGGATAACTTTTTGATAAAACTAAAGGCGGGCTTACCGAGCAGATTTGCAGCTATTTTGAAGAATGTTAATTTTTATAAATGAAAAAGAAATGCCGAAGGTCGGAATCGAACCGACATGGGATTGCTCCCGCCAGATTTAGACATAGCGCACTCGCACAACATCGTCAAGAATTGATATTCTGGTAAGTATGGTGAATTGGAACAAAAGGAAATACACTCAGGAGGAGTTTGTTCGAGCTTGGCTTGACAGTAAGACGATTGGCGAGGTCGCTAAGAAACTAGGTTGTAATCATAGCGGGGGCGGTTATGTTGTTTTAAGAGCGGCGGCGCGGCAGCTAGATTTGCCGACTGATCAGATGATTGAATATGGCTTGAATGCCGGACCCGGTTACAATCACATTAAATTTATTCCCCTGTCTGAAATCCTTGTTGAAAATTCCAACTACACCAATATCGCTCGATTAAAAATACGTTTGTTGCGAGAGGGGCTTTTAGAGGCTAAATGTAACGGAGAAGGATGCGATATAATTGAATGGAAGGGAAAACCTATTTCTTTACAACTAGACCACATTAACGGTGTCAATCTTGATCACAGAATAGAAAACCTGAGGCTTTTATGTCCGAATTGCCACTCGCAGACTGCTACATTTGCAGGAAAGAATAAACGAAACTAAATACCAGAGGAGGGACTTGAACCCACACGCCCTTGCGGGCAACGGATTTTGAGTCCGCCGCGTCTGCCATTCCGCCACTCTGGCATAAACTAACTATATCAAGTGCGGTGCATTTCTGCATCTTTCCACCGAGAGAGCGAACCGCGCCTGTTCTTGAGTCTGGTGCGTATACCAATTTCGCCGCCCCGGCGCACGAATATGAATGATAAAACTATTACTTACGGCTCGTCAACCGGGCATCAAAATTAACGTTGTATCCGGGCAAAAGTCATCGGAAACTCATTTTTGTTTCAAGCGATATTCGATGCAGCTATGACTGTCTATTCCTAAATACAACAATCCGACTATATTTGCGCGAGTTGGAAATTTAATATGAAATTAGTCAGAATAATAGTTACAATAATGCAAAGTTTTACAATTCGCATTCCGCATTTTCGCAATCCTTATGAGAGTTCGCGTTCATCAGCACGTCAATCCGCTTGCGCCGTATTATCGTTTTCTTCCTAAACCTTTTGAAATTGAAAAGGTTTTCTCCAATCCCGATTTGCCTTTACTTCTCGATATTGGCAGCGCGCGCGGCAGGTTTTTATTAAAAATGGCGCGAATTGAGCCGCAATGGAATTTTCTCGGCGTGGAAATCCGCGAGCCGCTCGTCGTCGAAGCAAATCGTCTGGCACAGGAAAATAATCTGACAAATTTGCATTACGAATTTTGTAACGCGAGCTTTGCTCTGGACAAATTGCTGGCAAACCTTCCCGTCAATCTTTTGCAGACTGTAACGATTCAATTTCCAGACCCCTGGTATAAAAAGAAACACGCCAAGCGCCGAATGGTGACGGGCGATTTGGTCGAAACGATTGTCGAGCATTTGAAAATTCCGGGCAAAGTTTTTATCCAAACCGACGTTGATTTTCTGGCTGAAGAAATGTTTGCGGCTTTTCGTGAAAATACTAATTTGCGCGAGACTGAAATCTCCGAAAATCCTTTTCCCGTAAAAACCGAAAGAGAAACGGCGGTCGAAGAAAAAGCTCTGCCGATTTACCGGAAAATGTTTGAGAAAAAGTCGGGACTAAAAATTTAAAGTTAGACTGAAAGGAAGCTCAACCATCGATAAATTCCGTTCAAAATCACTGCTTTAATTCAGTATCAGGCGACAAAAAATTCGTTGACAACGAAATTATTTAAGCGCATTGTATCTTCATCACAATAAATCACCGTTGACTCGATTCTCCCAAGAATTTATCAACCTCGTTTTCGGAAAGTTTTTCACACGGCTGTCGGAGGTAACAATGATAAAAAATTTAGCGATTCTGATTGGCGTCGTCTTAATCGGGATTACCGCGTTTGTTTTTAGCTCGCGGGTAAATTCCACCGCAACAAATTCAACACAAAACAATCCGGCGGAAGTGCCGGAGCAAGTCGCTTATCGCCACCTGTTTCGTCACGTCGCGGCGCTCAAGGCGAAAGCCGACGATTTAGAGCGGCAAGGTAAAGACTCGGCGCATTTGCACCGAGTCTTCAAACGCAACGCGGATTTGAGCGACGAGCAAGCGCAAATACTGGAGCGCGTAGCGTCGCAGTGCGCTCTGGAAATCAAATTGATTGACGAACGCGCGAAACCGATTATCGCAGCCTACAAAGCGCAATATCCGAACGGGCAAGTTCCGCACGGACAACTGCCCGCGCCGCCGCCCGCCGAGCTTGGTGAAATGACGAAGCAGCGCAACGACCTCGTGCTGCGGAAACGCGACGAATTGCGGGCGGCGTTCGGCGAAGATGCGTTCAAGCATTTTCAAGACTTTGTAAAAAACAAAATCGCGCTGAACGTCAAGCCGGTTTCCGCCGAAAAATAATTTTGCCGCGCAGTCTCTCTGCGTTTCGCTTTTGGACAGGAGGACACAATGAAATCTTCGACTCTCTTTCGCTTTGCAATCGCCGTCGCCTTTCTCTGCCTGCTGACGACAGCGGCGTCGGCGCAGTATTACGGCGCGGGTATGGGCAGTTATACATACACTTATTATGACGAAGATACGAACACCGTTACAGCTTATTCCGAGACTGACGCCGATTACGAGGTGATGGGCGATTATCAGGCGTCAGTTTATTTGACGGTCAGAAACGACTACGGTATCGTCGTCGCAAGCGGCTCGGCAACCGACGATTACGGGGACGGTTTCGCCAGCATTGAACTGAATTTCACGGGCGCGGCGGACACGACCTACACGGCGACCGCCATTCATCGCGGCATTGCGACTTTATATGATTACGATTACGACCCGCCTCACAACCAAATCTTTTATTTCGACAACTGGTATTTCACGCCCTTTGAAGCGCAAAACGTTTACGAGCCGTGGCAATACTTCTTTGCCAGCCCCGGTTATCGCACCTACACGCGGCGCACCGAACGCATCAATCTCGGCTCGACTTACGGCTCGGTTTCGACTCCGCCCAGATGTGGTGATGAAAGAGATACTATTATCAAAGAGTACAAAACTTATGGCGTTTCGCTTATGCCCGCTTGTTCAGATTTTACGCAGCTTTATGGAAGCACCCATTTTCCCTTCTATCAACTTAATACAGGTGATTATAGTTGGGCATTAATTCGTGATCCACTAACTGATATTGTTTCAGGGTATGGGTTGGAGGAATGGCGTACTCAATACGGCGGCGGTTCGATGATTGTCAATAGCGCATATCGTAATCCATCGCATAACCGCAGAGTTGGTGGAGCGAAGCAGAGCCGACATATGTATGGAGACGCAGTTGATATTAGAAATGAAACTCGTACCTTTAATGAATATAATCAACGCGCATACGCTGCCCAAGAAGCTGATGCTGATTACGTAGAACCGTGGGATGGTCCATGTGGTGCGGGATGCGTTCATGCAGACTGGCGAAACCATGCGGGTGGCTATTAATTTTGGGAGTATCAATAAATAAGGAGAAATACTATGTTAAATAAATTACTCATTGCTTTTGTTATAAGTGTTTTCTTGGTTGTAGGCTCTTTATCTGCCTTGAAGTTTCAAAGCCTTGCAGGAGTGAACGTCCAAAACGATCAGGTAGTAAAATTGCTTAAACAAATGAAAGCGGCTGATTATAACAGTCGAAGAATTGCTTTTTATGAACTATTAGATTTAGGTTTTGGAAGCAAATTCAACGGACAAACCTGGCAAATTCCTTCAGCATTATCTAAATTATCAAGAAAGCGCCAAACCGATGCAGATGAAATAAATATAACGCTTATTGGACTTCTTGAGACGGAAAATAATCTCATCCGTGAACACGAGAAAAAGTTTGGGCAGACGGGTGAAACATTAACCGAAGATTACACCGATTACTATGGAGATTTGATTGCGGCGGTAGCTGGTTTGAAAGATTCACGTTCCGTTACCGCACTTGTCGGCGCAATCAATACCGGTAACATGGCGACAAATGCCCTTGCCGAACTAGCTCCGTTTTCAATCAATATGGTTACAGAGAAAGTTGACAGTGACGATTTGCTGGTAAGAGGTTCTGCAACAAGAGTGCTTTCTAAGATGCTGGAACCGACAAATATCAATCGCCTTGAAACACAGCTTCCCGGCTCACGAGAGAAAATCAAGCAATTACTTGTGAAAAAGGCTAAAGACGCAGACCACAATATAAGACTGACAGCAATCAACGGTCTTGCAAAATTGCAGGATGCCGATGCTGTTTCTGTTCTTGAAGATGTTTCTAAAAATGATCCGTATGAGTCAAAGGGCGCTAAGGGCGAAATAAAATCGTATCCGGTAAGAGAGGCAGCAAAGAAACATTTGAGTCGGATGAAGCAAAATTGATAAGTTATTATTGTCTGTTACGTGATATACATGCATCTATTATGACGAAGATACGAACACCGTTACAGCTTATTCCGAGACTGACGCCGATTACGAGGTGATGGGCGATTATCAGGCGTCAGTTTATTTGACGGTCAGAAACGACTACGGTATCGTCGTCGCAAGCGGCTCGGCAACCGACGATTACGGGGACGGTTTCGCCAGCATTGAACTGAATTTCACGGGCGCGGCGGACACGACCTACACGGCGACCGCCATTCATCGCGGCATTGCGACTTTATATGATTACGATTACGACCCGCCTCACAACCAAATCTTTTATTTCGACAACTGGTATTTCACGCCCTTTGAAGCGCAAAACGTTTACGAGCCGTGGCAATACTTCTTTGCCAGCCCCGGTTATCGCACCTACACGCGGCGCACCGAACGCATCAATCTCGGCTCGACTTACGGTTCGGCTTCAACGGTGAATCAAAATTTCATTATTTATCGTTAGTAATTCCACATTTCTCGCCTTTGTTTAGTCACGGTGAAACTCTTCCAAACAGTTGAAGATTTCCGGGAAACAATCTCGCCGATTTTGTCGCTTCAATTCGCGCGACGCTTCGGTAAAAATGCGCGTGCGCGGATTCTTCACGAATAATTCCGGTGAGGATTTGGGTTAAAACCGGATGACCCGCGAGTTCGGCGAGTCTTCTGTAGCCTTGCGTCGTGGGCATTTCGTGAATCGCGCCGAAAGTCATATGCGTCGCCGTAAACTTTTTGCCGACCAGATTTGTCAGAGACGTTATCAAATAATTGTTAATCGTATAAAAGTTTGAAACGGCTCGTCTGACTTGAGTTTGCCAGCGCTCGGCGGTTTCGATGCCGGCTTTGTTTAGAAAACGATTTAAGATTTCACCGTGCGTCTGCTCTTCGCTGCTTCAACGCTTCATAGCGGATAATCGGGTCTTTGCCCGTCGGCGTCCGACGCAATTCTTCACAACACATATCGGTCAGGGCTTCGACGTCGCGCATATACAGCAAAACCGGCACGGATTTTTCGTCGAGCGCGTAGCTCTTCACGTCTTTCCAATTGATGCGGTCGATGAATTCTTTGGTCAAAGTTCTGGGTTGTTTTTCATACCAATCGAGAACTTCTTTTTTTGTTTCAAAAGTCATAATCCTTTTCTATGTAAATTTTATTCGCTGCGAGACGGTTTTCAGATGCGCTTCAAATTGATGAATTTATTTGAAGGAGTTTTGACTTATAAGTTTTTGACGCTTCGGAAGTTTATCAACCGAAGCCTTTTTAAGTGATTAGCGTTGAATCGGCTTGTGAAATCCGATTGATTTACGGTTTAATAATAATAACTTTCTTATCAGGCAATTTTTGCAGATTCGGCATCGCTCCGAAGACGATAATCATCGAAACAAATTTTCGGATTTGTGAAATTTTTCCATAAAAATCAATGAAGTTAATTCTTGAAAGACAGATTCAGCTTGCCTTTATTTTTGCTCTCTCGCTGCTCGTCGTGCTCGGCTTTTTCGGTTATCGAAGCGCCAGCTCGCTCAGGGAAGCATCAAAATGGGAGAAGCACACGCAGGAAGTTCTTCTGCAGCTCGACGAAACTTATGCTTTAGCGTCGGATATTGAATCGAGCGGGCGCGGATTTGTCCTGACCGGAAATGAACTTCTTTTAGAAACATACGAAAAATCCGAGCAGCAAATCATTATCGATTTGGCAAATCTGCGCCGATTAACCGCGGATAACCCGAAACAGACCGCCGAAATTGAAATCCTGCAAAGCAAACTCACCGAAAAAGCGAATTTTAACAATTCTATCATCGAGATGCGCCGCCGACAGCAAAGCGGCACGGCAGCCGACAAGGTGGCGACCGGCGAAGGCAAAAGAATAATGGATGATGTGCGGCATTCGATTAATCGAATGAAGGACGAGGAGAATCGGCTTCTGAAAGAGCGTGAAGACGATTTGGATGAAAGCATCGGCAACACTTTGTTAGTGTTGTTTTCGGGAACTTTCGGCGGAGTTTTGTGTTTGGGGCTTGCCAATTTCGCTATTTATCGTGAAACCGCAAAGAGACATTTAGCCGAAAACGAGCTGCGAGATTCAAACAGGAATCTCGAACAGCGCGTCGAGAAAAGAACCGGGCAATTGTCTGCCAGCAATGAAGAATTACTGCTGCAAATAAAACAGCGCGAGAACGCCGAGACGCGCCGACAAATCGCGCTCGAAGCCGGAAATTTAGGAACCTGGACGTTGAATCCGAAAACAAATCGTCTTGAAATCGACGAGCGCGGTCTGTCGCTTTTCGGACTAGCCGCCGGAGATTTCGACGGTTCGAGTCAAAAAGTATTCAGCCAAATTCACGAAGAAGATTTTCCCGAGACGGAAAAACATTTCCAGAAGTCAATCGCCGAACGCGCCAAATTAAACGCCGAGTTTCGCGTTAAAATGCCGGACGGCTCAATCCGCTGGAATCACTGCACGGGACAGCCGCAGTTTGACGAAGATGGCGAGGTTTTGCATATCGTCGGCAACTGCCGCGACATTACGGACGGCAAGGAATTTGAAAACACTCTGCGCGAGAACGAGTATTTCACCCGCGCCATTCTCGATTCGCTCTCGGCGCACATCGCCGTGCTTGATAAAAGCGGCGTAATTGTCGCCGTTAACAAAGCATGGCAAAATTTCGCCGAGCAAAATTGTGTTGAAGAAAAAATTTCTTTGACCGGAATTGGACAAAACTATTTGAAAGTCTGCGAAAACCCCGAAGCTTTTGATAAGGACACGAAGAAAATTCTGGAAAATTTGCAGGCGGTTCTGCGAGGTGAAAAAGACGGTTTTTCGTTTGAGTATCCGTGTCATTCGCCCGACGAGGAACGCTGGTTTTTACTGCAAGTCAGCGTAATGCGCGGCGCGGCGGGCGGCGCGGTTATCTCGCACATCAATATTACCGACCGCAAACGAGTCGAAATCGAACTGAAAAACAGCGAGCAGTTTAACCGCAGTATTTTTGAGAGCAGTCCCGACTGCGTGAAGATTTTGGAACTCGACGGAACATTGCACACGATGAACACCAACGGTTTGTGCGTGATGGAAATAGACGACCTGAGTTCGTTCGTCGGCAAACAATGGATAGATTTCTGGGAAGGCGACGAAAATGAGTTGGCTTATCAAGCCGTTCAAAACGCCCGGAAAGGAAATTCCGCACATTTTGAAGGTTTTTGTAAAACCGCCAAAGGAAACCTCAGATATTGGGACGTTTCGCTGTCTCCGGTTTTTGACGCCGAGGGAAAACCGAGCCGTCTGATTTCGACTTCGCGCGATATAACCGAACGCCGCGAAGCCGAACAGGAACGCGAAAGATTGCTTAAAAACGAACAAGCCGCTCGCAAAGACGCGGAAATCGCCAATCGGATGCGCGATGAATTTCTCGCCACCGTTTCGCACGAGCTTCGCGCGCCGCTCAATTCGATTTTAGGCTGGGCGCGCCTGATGGAAACCGGAAAACTCGACGAAGAGATGACCGCTAAAGCAACCAAAACAATCGTCCGCAATGCCGAATCGCAAAACCGTCTGATTGAAGACCTGCTTGATGTATCGCGCATTATTTCCGGCAAACTTAGGCTCGAAGTGATGACGATTAAACCGATTAACGTCGTCGAATCGGCGCTCGAAAACGTTCGACCGGCGGCGGAAGCCAAAGGCATTACGCTCGAAATAAAGGAAAATGTCGAGGTTAGTCATATTTCCGGCGACCCGAATCGCCTTCAGCAAGTTATCTGGAATCTGCTTTCAAACGCCATCAAATTTACGCCGAACGATGGCGTGGTCAGATTGGAAATCGAGCGCACCGACAATTTTGTCGAACTCCGCGTCAAAGACACCGGCGTCGGCATCAAAGAAGAATTTCTGCCTCACGTTTTCGACCGCTTTCGTCAAGCCGACGCTTCGAGCATCAGAAAATTCGGCGGTCTCGGTCTCGGTCTGGCGATTGTCCGGCACATCACGGAGATGCACGGCGGCACGGTTTCGGCTTACAGCGGCGGCGAAAATAAAGGCTCGACCTTCGTCGTCCGGCTTCCGCTGACCGCTTCGCCGAAGGAAGACGAAGAAAACAAAAACGGAACTAACAATCAAACTTTAGAAACCAATTCGACGCTGAGCCTTGACGGACTTCTTATATTGGTTGTCGACGACGAAGAAGATACGCGGCAACTGCTGACGCAATCTTTAACATTTTACGGCGCGACCGTTGCGACCGCCGTTTCCGCCGCCGACGGTTTTCAGCAATTGCAAAACAAAAGCCCGGACGTACTGGTTTCCGACATCGGGATGCCGGACGAAGACGGCTATTCTTTTATCCGCAAAGTCCGCACCGCAACGGACGAAAAAATGAAAGACATTCCGGCGATTGCGCTGACGGCATTTGCCCGCGCCCAAGACCGGATGCGCGCGCTGTCGAGCGGCTTTCAAAATCACGTCGCCAAGCCGGTCGAACCGGATGAATTAGTTACGGTGATTGCGAGTTTAACCGGAAGACTTCAGATAAATGAAACAGAATGAGATTTATTTAACCGCAGATAAACGCAGATGAACACAGATAAGAAAACAAAAAAGAAATCCAAAATCCAAAATCTAAAATCCAAAATTCAAGTTGGTTGTCAGGGTTGGAATTACGACGATTGGACGACGAAGGCGGGCGATGAAACCGTATTTTATCCGCGCGGAACTCGCTCGAATGAAATGCTTGGCTTTTACGCGGAAGTTTTCAATACGATTGAAGTTGATTCGACATTTTATGCGATTCCGGCAAGCGCGACGGTTGAAGGTTGGTATAAAAAAACGCCTGAAGATTTTTCGTTTTCGTTAAAGCTGCCGCGCGAAATCACGCACGAATACGGTTTGCGCGAGCCTTCGTTTCCGGCTTTGAACGAATTCTGCGAAAGAGTTTCGCTTCTCAAAGAAAAACTAGGCGCGGTTTTAATTCAGCTTCCGCCGAATTTTGAAGCCTCGAAAGAAAACGCCCAAGCCTTGCGCGTTTTTTTGGCGGAACTGCCGAAAGAAATTCGTTTTGCGATTGAGTTTCGTGAAAGGCAATGGCTGACGGATTGGACGTTTGAAGAACTCGCAAAAAATAAAGTCGCGTTGTGTCTGATTGAAGGAAGCTGGATTCCGCGCGAGAAAATCTTTGAAGCAATCGAAAAAAAGACGGCGGACTTTGCTTATATTCGGTTTATGGGAGAGCGAGATTTGACGACTTTCAATAAAGTCGTTCGACCGCAGGACGCGCATTTGCAAATGTGGAAAGCAGAAATAGAGCGAATTAAAGCCAAAGATATTTACGTTTATTTCAGCAACTTCTATGAAGGCTTCGCGCCCGCGAGCGTCAATAAACTGAAAGAATTATTCGGACAAAAAACGATTGAAGCGAGCATTTTGGAAAATCAAAAGTCGCTTTTTTGAGCAGGACGTTTTACCACAGAGGCACAGAGAACATAGAGATTGTGAAAAGAATTTAGCCACGAATTACACAAATAACACGAATTATTTTTTATTTTTTATTCGTGTTATTCGCGCTATTCGCGGCTAATTCTTTTTACAAAAACTCTGTGTTCTCTGTGCCTCTGTAGTGAATTTATTCTTTACCGATTCAAACCTTTTCATCTTTTCAAGCGTAAAGATAGTGAATTTTAGTATTCAAGCGGGAAATATAAATAAGTTTTAGAGCAATAATTCAATAAATAAAATGTCAAAAACAGCAAAAACACTTCTTATAATCGGCGCGAGTCTACTCGCCGTTTTTTTAGTTGCAATTATCGGAATCGCTTTAATGGCGGAATCTTTTGGTAAACCGGAAGTGCCGGACAACAGCGTTTTGGTTTTGAAGGTCTCGGGCGGTTTGCCGGATTTCGTGCCGGAAAATAAATGGGCGAAAATTTTCGGAATTCAACAGCCGCAGTCTTTTTCCGGTCTTCTAACGCAGCTTCGCAAAGCAAAAGTCGATAAGCGAATCAGCGGCGTTCTGCTCGACATCGAGTTTCCGCAAATCGGCTGGGGCAAAGCCGACGAATTGCGCGACGCGATAAAGGAATTTCGCGCTTCCGGCAAGCCGATTTATTCGTTTATGGAACTCGGAATGAACAAGGAATATTATATTGCCGCGGCAACCGATAAAATCTTTATGCCGCCCGCGGGTGATTTATACGTCAACGGTTTTGCGGCAAACGCGATGTTTTATCGCGGCTCGCTCGACAAACTCGGCATCGAGCCGGAAGTTATCAAAATCGGCAAATACAAAAACGCGCCCGACCAATACACCGAAAAGCAAATGTCCGACGCGCAGCGCGAAGTCATCAACGCGGTTTTGGACGAGTATTTCGGACGTTTTACGAGCGGAATTGCCGCCGACCGCAAAAAATCGGTCGAAGATGTTAAAGCAATCGTTGACAACGCGCCGTATCACGCGAATGAAGCGCTGCAAATCGGTTTGATTGACAGCGCGAGTTACCGCGACCAGGTTTATGAAGAACTGAAAAATCGACTCGGCTACAAAGCCGACGACCATTTGCGAACCGTCAGCGCTAACGAATATCGTGAAGTTCCTGCCGATTCGCTCGGCTTGGACGACGGCGAAAGAGTCGCCGTGATTTACGCTTCGGGCGTGATAAATGTCGGAAAATCCAACAACTCCGCGCTCGGCGGCGAAATGGTCGGCTCGGATACGATTATCGAAGCGGTCAACGAAGCGGCGGAAGATGCGACGATTAAGGCAATTGTCTTGCGCGTCGATTCGCCCGGCGGTTCGGCTCTCGCATCGGATTTGATGTGGCACGCGCTCGAAAACGCAAAGGCGAAAAAACCGCTCGTCGTTTCGATGGGCGACGTTGCGGCTTCGGGCGGTTATTACATTGCTTGCAACGCTCACAAAATCGTTGCCGAACCTTCGACCGTGACCGGCTCAATCGGCGTGTTTATGGGCAAACCCGTCGTCAAAGGTTTATATGATTGGCTCGGCGTTTCCAATGAATACGTAATGCGCGGCAAAAACGCCGGAATCTTCCGCGAAACAGAAAAATGGACGCCTGAGGAACGTGCCAAAATGCAAGATCAGGCAAACAAAATTTATTACGGAGATTTTGTTCCGAAAGTGGCAAAAGGTCGCGGTAAAACCGACGAAGAAGTAAATTCCATCGGGCAAGGTCGCGTCTGGACGGGAACGCAAGGCAAGCAAAACGGTTTAGTTGACGAATTCGGCGGACTCGAAAAAGCAATCTCAGTCGCAAAAGATTTGGCTCAAATTTCCGCCGAAAGAGAAATTAAGCGAGTTGTTTATCCTGAATCACAATCATTTTTCAACCAATATTTCGGCGGCGACGCCAGCACATTTGCCGACGCTAAAAACCACGAAGCGCAAGCCGCATTGATTAAATCTCTGCCCGAAGACGCGCGTCGCGCTCTGCGTTTTGCCGAGCTTTTCGACCGGATGAAAAACGGCGAGGCGATGATGATGCTGCCGTTTGAATTGGAGATTAAATAAATCATAAATGAAAACCAAATTATTATTTGTCTTTGAAATTATGAAGATATTAAAATTTGCGATTTTGTTTGTTTTGTTTTCGATGACGGTCGTAGCGCAATCAAATCAGGAAAAGTTTCGGCAATCTGCGGAAATGATTGTCGCGGCTTATAACGGCAAAGATTACGCGCGAATTGAAAAAGAGTTTAACACCGAAATGAGCGCGGCGTTTTCTTCAGACAAAATCAAAGAGTTTTTTGATAATACCCAATCGCAGCTTGGCAAGATTATAAAACTCGGAACGCCCAATTTCGTTGCTCCGACCCTTGCCTTATTTCCCGCCGAATTTGAGCGCGGCAAAATGGAATTAACAATCGCCCTGGACGCGCAGGGAAAAATCAGCAGTCTCGGAATTGCGCCGCCGCAAAAGCCGAGAAATACCAGGCGAAATCAAACAAAACTTGCCTTGCCGTTCAAGGGTGAATGGTTTGTCTTTTGGGGCGGCGACACGACCGCTCAAAATTATCATCAAGACGCGCCGAATCAGCGTTTTGCCTTTGATATTTTAAAAGTCGGCGCGGACGGTAAATCGCACAAGGGCGACGGCAAAATGAACGAAGATTATTATGCTTTTGGACAACAAATTATCGCGCCTGCCGACGGCGTGGTAACTTACGTCGTCGACGGCGTTCAAGATAATGTTCCGGGCGAAATGAACCGGATGTTCGCCGCCGGAAATTTGGTAATAATCAAACACGCGGAAGGAGAATACTCGCTTTTCGCGCACTTCAAGCAAAATTCGATTCGCGTCAAAGTCGGCGATAAAGTAACAAAAGGACAAACTATCGGATTGTGCGGAAATACGGGAAACTCAAGCGAAGCGCATCTGCATTATCAATTTCAAAATGCGCCGTTTTTTGCGGATGAAGCCAGTATGAAAGTTTTTTTTGAAAAACTTAACGTCAAACGCGACGATAAAACAGAATTGAAAACCGATTACTCGCCGGTAAAAGGCGATGTAATTTCAAATTGAGTAAAAATGCGAACAATAAAATAGAGTATGAAGCTTATAAGCTTCATACTCTATTTTATTGTTTGTAAAAATTCCATACATTTACAGTTTCACCTCGAAATAATTAAATCCTTTAATTCATATAAATTTTTCAAACTAAATGAGTTATCTCCAATGGCACATTTGTTGCTTTTCATCAGATTATTCTTGATTCGTGTATTTTTAGACGAATCAATTTTCATTGGGAGAAGTAAAACATTATGAAAAACTTAAAAAAATTAAGCATTGGATTGGCGCTTGCAACAGCTTTGGCAGGAACTGCTTTTGCACAGGAGACAACTACCACGACTACTGGGACTTCGGTTAAAAAGGTTGTTCGGAATATGGACGGCTCTTATACGGTTATTGAATATCCGACCGGCAAAGAAGTTGTCGTGGATTTGATGCCGACCGATAAAATGATGACTGCAAAGGGAATGGCTCGCGTTATGCGAATGAACGACGAAACGACCGTCAATCTCGATTTGAGCGGTTTGGACAGTTCAAATTATTACGTTTATGCCGTTGACCCGATGGGCAACACGACATTTTTAGGTCCGGTAACGGGCGAAAACGGAATGGCAAAAACCTCCTTCAAAACACCGCTTAATCAATTTATGCTGGTGCTTTCCCCGACGGAAGGATTAACCACTATCGGCAGCGATACATCAGTTGTGTTTCGCAGCGCAGTGCCGAAAGGTTATGCGGTCGTGCGAAATACGCCAACCACTCCGACGAACGGAATGGAAAAACAAGTAGCCGGCAGTCAGACTGTCGCTTCGACCTATAATGTTCCGCTGCTTGGAATCTCGGGTCTCGAAAAAGGCGAAACGGAAATCAGGATAAAATTTTCCGGCGACCTCGAAGGCTTGAAAGGAAAAGCTTATGTGAACAACAGCAAAGAAGGCGTTACGAAAATAAAAATGCGTTTTGATGATATGAAGTTGGCGCCGAAAAACAGACGCTATGTTTTATGGGCAGTTTCGGCTGATAACGCTTATACGAAAATCGGTCAGGTAATCAACACCGGCAAACGTCAGGAAGCCGAGATTCGCGGCGAGACGGCACTCAGTGACTTTGGATTATTCGTAACTATGGAAGAAAAAGATGTAACACAACCGACAAGCACTATTTACTCGACATTTAGTTCAGGTAAATAATCGTTCCGGTTATCATTCTAAAATCAGAAGAGCGGCAAGTATTTTCAAATACTTGCCGCTCTTCTGATTTTAGCTAAAATGATAATTAAGAAGACGACGCAATTTTTACCTTTTCACTTTCCTTTTCGCCAACTTCGACAAACAATGCCTGTTTTTTCGTGATATTTTCGAGGGCTTTGCCGGAAGCGGTCAGTTCGACTTCGGAAGACAAAACACGCGAAACTCTTTTCGGAAGCAGCATCGGCGCGATTTTCGCAATCGAACCGGCGAGCGAAACAATATCGCCGCCGCCGCGCCAATGTTCTCGTATAATTGTTTCATCCGTTCGATTGATTAATCTGAGAAGCGTCAAAGCAACCAAATACGTATCGTCAACCTGACCGATAAACGGCAGAAAATCAGGGATAAAATCGAGCGGCATAATAACATAGACAATCGCCCCGGCAAATAAAGCCTTATCGACCATCGGAACGCGGCTGTCGGTTAAGAGTTTGCCGAGCAGCTTCACCATATTCGGCAAAAACATTAACATATTTTTCATCCGGTCTTTCATCTCGCTTTTTTCTTTTCGCGTCGGTTTTTTGTTTTTTGCTTTTTCAATTTGGCTCATATCGTTTCGCTCCATTATTAAATTTGATTACAGTCTAAGAAATACCGAGCGTTTCGGCAAGTCTTTACATTTTGGGTTTATCATTTATCATTTATCAATTCGTCTGTTTGATAATTGATAAATGATGAATGATAAATAAAATATGATTCTGGAAAAAATCCGCGCTAAAGCCGCATCAGATTTGCAACATATCGTTTTGCCCGAAGGCGAAGACGCTCGCACGACTCAAGCTGCCGAAATGTGCGCCCGCGACCGAATTGCGAAAGTTACGCTGCTCGGCAATGAAGAAAAAATTCGTGAGGCGGCGCGCCTTTCAAATGCTAATCTAAACGGCATTGAAATTCTCGACCACCGAAAATCTTCGGAATTTGGCAAAACGGCGATGTTTTATCACGAATTGCGGCGGGCGAAAGGCGTTACGCTCGAAGAAGCCGAGCAAACCGTCAAAGACCCGCTTTATTACGGAAATTTGCTGGTTAAACTCGGAAAAGCCGATGGTTCGGTCGCCGGTGCGACAAACACGACCGCGCATACGGTTGCGGCGGCTCTGCGATGCGTCGGCGTGCGGCAAGGCTTTAAAGTCGTTTCGTCGTTTTTTCTGATGGTTGTGCCGAACAAAAATTTCGGTTACGAAGGCGCGATGATTTATGCCGATTGCGGCGTCGTGATTGATCCGAACGCGGCGGAACTCGCGGAGATTGCGGCAGCTTCGGCTGATTCGTGTCGCGCTCTTTTGGGCGTCGAGCCGAAAGTTGCGATGCTTTCTTTTTCAACTAAGGGAAGCGCAAAGCACTATTTTATCGACAAAATTCTCGAAGCGACGAAAACGGCGCGAGCGCGTTTTCCCGACCTTGAAATCGACGGCGAATTACAAGCGGACGCGGCGCTCGTTCCGTCGGTCGCCCAATCGAAAGCGCAAGGCTCAAACGTCGCCGGACGAGCGAACGTTCTGATATTTCCCGATTTGAACGCCGGGAATATCGCTTATAAATTGACCGAGAGATTGACCGGCGGGACGGCAATCGGTCCGATTCTGCAAGGCTTGGACAAACCCTGCAACGACCTTTCGCGCGGCTGTAAAGCCGAAGATATTGTCGATGCCGTAGCAATTACGGCGGTTCAATCACAGGCGCGAAAATTATCAATTTAAATTTTCTCTGGAATTTAGAAAAAATTTAACATAAAATCCTGCGATGGCAAGCGAGAATAGAACGTATTTCGCTTTCGCCAATTTATAAGATATAATCATTTTTTGCTTTGACAGTTGCTTTTTATTCACAGGCAGCTGTCAATTCAGTTTTAATGGTTGTGAAAGAAAATTTGCGCGTCGCTTTCTTTGCCGATTCGTTTCTGGAAGTCAACGGCGCGGCGATGACAAGTAAAAGATTAGTCGGGTATGCCAAAAAAAACGGCTATCCTTTTTTGTGTATCCACGCCGGAAAACAAACCGCCACGACTCAAAGCGGAAGCGTCACTTATCTATCGCTCAAACGCTCGCCCGTTTCCTTTAAATTAGACGAGGATTTAGCTTACGACCCGCTTTTTCAGCGACACACCAGCCGCGTGCTTCGCGCATTGGTTAAATTTCGCCCGGATATTTTGCATATCACGGGTTTGAATGACGTCAGCATCGTCGGCTCATATTTAGGGTGGAAAATGCAGCTTCCGATAATCGGCTCGTGGCACACGAATATCCACGAATTCGCCGCTCACCGTCTGGCAAAAATGTTCAGCTTTATGCCCGATTCGACGGTTTCCAAAATGACTAATTTCGCCGAGAAGAAAATTTTGGACGGTTCGGTTCTCTATTATAAAATGCCGAAAGTTGTGCTGGCGCCGAATCAGGAATTGGTTGACCTTTTGGGCAAAGGCACAAACCGCAAGGCTTTTTTGATGACGCGCGGCGTTGATACGGAAGTTTTCTCGCCCGCTAAAAGAACTGTCAACGACAACATTTTCCGTCTGGGTTTTGTCGGCAGACTTCGCGCCGAAAAAAGCGTTCGGCTGCTTGTTCCGCTGGAAAACGAATTGATAAAGGCGGGCAAAACAAACTTCAAATTCCTAATCGTCGGCGAAGGCAACGAGCGTGAATTTCTGGAAAAAAATCTTAAAAACGCTGAATTTACAGGCTTTCTCGATGGCGAGAAATTATCGAAGGCGTATGCTAATATGGACGTTTTCGTTTTCCCGTCCAAAACCGACGCCTTCGGCAACGTCATTCAGGAGGCAAACGCTTCGGGCGTCCCGGCAATCGTCAGCAATAAGGGTGGTCCCAAATTTATCGTCCGGCACGATGAAACGGGATTTGTTGCCGAAAACCTGAAGGATTTTGTAAAATTTTCGCTCGAATTGATGAACAATCCCGTAAAATTAGTGAAAATGAAACGGGCGGCGCGTGAGTTTGCTCACTCGCGCTCGTGGGAATCGGTCTTCGACGGCGTCTATCGAGCTTACCAGGAATGCTACGCCCTGCGCGGGCGCGGATAAAATTTTTAAATAGAAACGAATGAGAGCTACTGCTACAGAAATTCATCAAGCCGTCGCCGAGGCGGAAAATTTGGAAGACATTCATGACGCGCTCGTTTCGGTCGGTGATGTTTTTGCGAGTCTTTTCAGACATCCGATGCAAATCATTACGCGCTGGAATTGGAAAGCCGCGCTGCTCGGCGCGATTCTTCGAGCATCTTTTTATTTTACGGTTTATAAGGCAAGTCAGGAAAATTGGGTTGTTACCTTGACGGCGGTTTTAGTCGAATTGAGTTTTCGTTTTTTTACGTCCGGCATCTCCGGCTCGCTCGTCCAATCGTTTCGCCGCGCCGAACCGACGTGGCTGGCGACGCTGATTGTATCGCTTTCGCTTCCCGTTTTTAGCCATAGTATCGAGTATCTGACGCATTATTCGCAGGAACATTTTTTCAGCAATATTTTTGCCGCGTCGGAAAATAATGCCCGACAAAAAGCGTTTGCCGTCTCGGTACTGATTTCGGTTTTGTCAGCATTGTTTAATTTATTCGTGATGAAGAACGGAGTCTTGCTGGTCGGCGCGGGAAGCGAAACGAAATCTCTCTGGGGCGATTTGAAACGCATTCCGTATCTTGTCGTCGAATTCCTCGCGTTTTTGCCCGGAAAAATACTGGCGTTTTTACGCGAAGGAAAACTCCTTGCGGCAGTCGGTATTTTTGTTTCCTTCGGATTGGCAATCGGAACTTTGATGGGCGTTTTTCGCGGCAAATGGTCGTGGGCGTGGACGACCGCGCTCGGCGCGTGGGCAATTCTGCTGGCTGCGACGCTGCTTGTCGCCGTCGTTTTGCGCCTTTGGCAGCCGACCGTCAAAAATTAATTGTTTCATTTCTTCAGCGATTGTTCTGGAAATCCAAGTGCAAAATCATCCTATCAAATCAGTCCACATCACCAATTATTATCACAAAAATTCCGGCGGCATCAGCACGTCTTTTAATAATTTGCTGGCTGCCGCCGAACGTCACCGGCGTTTGGTTCGACTGATTGTGCCGGGCGAAACCGAAACGATTGAAGAAGTCAACGAATTTGCGAAGATTTATTACGTTCCCGCCCGCCAATCGCCGATTTTCGACAAACGCTATCGCGTAATGATGCCCTGGGATTATATGCCGGGCGAATCGATTATACGCAGAATCCTGCTTGCCGAGATGCCTGATATAGTAGAAGTTACCGATAAATATACGCTCTCGATGCTCGGCGCGATGATTCGCATCGGCAAATTTAAACAACTCGGCAGACCGATGCTCGTCCATTTTTCGTGCGAGCGAATGGACGACAATATCGGTTCATTTCTTTCGAGCGGCAGCGTCGCCAAATGGTTTGCGCGGCGCGTAATGGGCAATTACAATTTCCCGAGTTACGATTATCACATTGCCAATTCGCCCTACACGGCGGAAGAATTTTACGAATCAGTCGAAAAATCAAAAAATCCGCGTCGTTCGGATTGGTTTTTTAACTGGTGCTGGCAAGCCTTCAAAGCTCCGCGAGTTCCTTTTCGGGAAAGAATTTTTGTCTGTCCGCGCGGCGTGAACGTCGAGCAGTTTTCGCCCGATAGAAAATCCGACCAAATAAAAAGAGAAATGCGGCAAAAGGCGGAGATTCCCGAAAACTCGGTTGTTTTGCTTTACGCCGGAAGAATTTCGCCGGAAAAAAATATCGAACTTCTGCCTGAGATTATGAAAATTCTGGCGAAAGATTCGGAAAGGGATTATCGGCTGCTAGTCGCGGGCGCTGGACCAAAAGCCGATTGGCTAAGAGAAGAAACCGAAAAAAGCATTCCGCATAAAATCATTCAACTCGGACATCTCGACAAGGAAACTCTCTCGAATTATTACGCCAACGCCGATGTTTTTGTGCATCCGAATCCGCGCGAGCCATTCGGCATCGCGCCGCTCGAAGCGATGGCTTCCGGCACGCCGACGCTTGCGCCGAATGCGGGCGGACTTCTTTCGTATGCCGATAACGAAAATGCCTGGCTGGTTGAGCCGACAGCGGAAGACTTCGCCCGCGCCGTGCGTGAAATCATTGCGGACGAAGATTTGAGAAACCGCAAAATTGGACGCGCGTTTGAAGCCGTCCGTGCTAACACGCGCGAGATTTCGACCGACCGACTGCTAGTGACTTACGATAAAATGTATGAAGATTTTCAAAAGCGAAACGAACTATTTACCGATATTGAAAAGGCGAAGGATTTTGATTTTGCTAAACAGCTATTGAAGGAATGATTAAAGTCGTTTGGTCTGAAAAAAAGAATCGGCAAAACATCAGAAAACATAGAACTAATTTTGATGAAGCCAAAACAATTTTTGACGATCCTCTACATATTTCTATAAACGACCCCGACCATTCTTTTGACGAACGGCGTTATATTACAATCGGAATCTCCGAGCAAAATCAATTATTGATTGTCGCTCATACTCTCGATGATGATAAAATTAGGATTATCACGGCGCGGAAACCGACGCGGCGTGAAAAAATAAATTATGAAGAAGGAAAATTCGATGCGTAAGGAATACGATTTTAGCAACGGGACGCGCGGAAAGTTTTACGGCAAAGTTGACACAAAAAAGCCGATTGTCGAAGTCGAGGATGAAACTTTAGATAAAGTCTTTGAAGAAGAATTGGCTTTCCTGGAATCTAATCTCGCTCGAATTAAAAATCTCAGAGCGCGTCTCGCCGAACTCGACGAGCCGACGCGCGAAAAAATATCGCAAAGAATTTCAAATGCCAGCGCGGCTCTGGACAAAATCGCACTTTCCGAATAAATGCTCGAATTAGTTTTAGCCAATTTAAGAACCAGACCTTTTCGCACGTTGATCAGCATCGTCGGCGTGGCGCTGGGCGTTATTTTGGTAATGCTTTTTACCGGTTTGGCGCGCGGGATGACGGAAAATATGGCGAATCGCGCTTTTAATTTGAAGGCGGAAATCTTTTTCACCCGTCCGGGCGCAATGGAATTGACGAGTTCAAATGCTTCGATCAGCACGGCTTACGCCGAAAAGCTGCGGGAAATCGAAGGCGTCGAATCGATTGTTCCAATGATTCGCTACATCACGCCCGACACGACGGGACGCTGGGGACTTCGCCAGATTGACGGCGTTGAATGGCAGCCGTTTGCCGAAATGAACGAAATTAAAACGGTTCAAGGACGCGCGCCAAGTGCTAACGACGAAATAGTGATTGACGAACGACAAATGGAGGACGATAAATTAAAAGTCGGCGACCTGATGGAACTTTTCGGCGACAAAAAATATAAAATTGTCGGCGTATTTGCTCCGCCGTCCGGCGCGAGAATAAAAATGTCGCTCGCCGCGATGCAGGACGCGCTCGAATCGCCGAACAAATGCACCTATATTCTCGTCAAAATCAAAGACGGCGCAGATGCCGAAGAAGTTGCCGCTCGCATCAATCAAATTCTGCCCGGCAATAAAGTAAGTTTGACGCGCGATTTGGTGATTGACCAGCAAGACCGTATTCCCGCGCTGAAAACTTTTTTGCGCGTCCTTGTCGGACTCGGCGCGTTCGTCTCGACGATTTTCGTTCTGCTTTCGATGTATACGACCATTACCGAACGGCGCAAGGAAATCGGGATTCTAAAATCTCTCGGCGCGTCAAAATCCTTCATCATCAGCGTCATCGAAGGCGAAGCATTTCTCATCGGCGTTCTCGGCGTTCTTCTCGGCTTTACCGTTTCATATCTCGCATCTTACATTATTCAATCGAGTTTCGATTTGCAGTTTGAATTCAGCGAAAGTTGGACGATAACGGCGATTTTGATTGCGCTCGGCGGAAGTCTCGTCGGCGCGCTCTATCCGGCGTGGCGAGCCTCGGACATCGACCCGGTTTTGGTTTTGACGAACGAGTAGTTTATTCGACAAGAAATGTTTTGATAATAAGAATAACAGCAAGAGTAACAGTAATGATTTGTATAAGTGTTTTTGATTTCGTCAGAAACTTTGATTTGGGATTTGGCAAAAAACCAAGAATTCCACTCAAAAAAAGTATAATGGATACAGTAATCAGAGACCAACTGTGCCAATCAAAATACCAAATACCAAGTAAAATCTGGATTATCGCCAATAATTTGCCTATATTTAACTTCATAATATATCTCAAAAGCAGGGCAGATTTTCACTTCTGCCCACGCTAATTGTTTGTTTTATTCCGAAGCAAACAAAAATATTCCAAACTAAATCCTTTATCTGAAAATTTTGCTTAATTTTATAATATCTGATTTGTCTTTGAACATTATTTTGTTATTCGGGTTATTATTTTACTTCGGCAGCAAGTCAAATTACTGCGTACTCTCCCAACACTTATATGCTTGATACGCAGCATTTGCCGTTAACCCCCAGCACGCGGGAGTCCACGACCCGTTGGCAGCACAAACACCAATGGCAATTACCGCAGCCGCAGCCGCGTCTCGACAAACATTTCCTCCGCCTCCCCCACGCGGGTATGGACGAAGTGGCGCTTGCCAAGCATTTATATTCTTTATGTTAAAGGTAATAGGTGTTTCGCAGTCACTTAGATTTAGAACTGCCGTTGCGCCGTCTGGAAATATATAACCTTGTATTTCTCCTACTTCATTCCTTTGAATAGTTATTGTAGCTCCGTTTGAATCGGTAACGGAAGAAAGACCATTGCTATCATACCCAAGTTGAAGCACTTGCCCTCCATTCTCAAACGTGGGTGGTATCTCAATCTGTGTAAGTCTTCCGTTTGCATCTACAACTGCTGAATTTTCCCCATTTATTAGTAGAACCCTAACATTTTTTTGAGTTTCAATTGGCATCTGGTCTTGAGCGAGTGAACTTCCCGACAGTCCAATAATTATCAAAGCTAAGAACAAAACTTTAGTTGTTACTTTTGACATATTTCCTCCATAGAAATGTTTAAAGGAGAGGCAAGTATAATCAGACAACTCGGATGCAAAATTGTATTGACTCTCTCGCTAAGGTTGAGCCTCTGCTGTGTTTGCGTTATGATGCAAGTGTATTAGGCTTGCGTCTGTTGTCTGAAACACAGCAGAAGTACTTAAAACAATTAAGCCCTGTGGTCATTGCAAGTGACCGCAGGGCTTATCTTTAGAAATTGTTTTCTCTCAAATGACTTGTTTTCAAACTTCTAATTATCCGCGCAAAAGAGAGGATAAATCTTTCTATGAAGTGTGGAAGAGAAAGTGAAAACATAAAGCCTTTCAACTTTTCAAAAATTCAATTGAGATGCCGTAAATTTTATTTCAAAGCATTTCAGTTTGTCAAGATGCTTTCGCTAAACGTAAAAAAAAAAACGACTAAGGATTATTGTTGTCTTTGGCAAACATCCTATTAAGGTGCTGCACCCGGCGTGGCGAGCCTCGGACATCGACCCGGTTTTGGTTTTGACGAACGAATAATTTACTCGCTGAAAAACAATTTGATAATAAAATCATTCACTTCCCGATTTGCCAAAACATTTTTCTTGACATTATTATTAACTTAGGTTAAAAATTTTATAGTTAAAATTAACCGCCGTTAAATTTTAAGAATGACAATAATTCAACCGAAAAAAAAGGTAACGACTTCAAAGGAAGATTATTTGAAGGCGATTTGGAGTTTGTCCGAACGCAGCGATGAAGGAAAATCTGAAGCCGGAACAAACGATTTATCAACGCTTTTAGGCGTCAGTCCGCCTGCGGTTTCCCGAATGCTCAAGCAGATGGAAAGGCTGTCGCTCGTCGCGCACACGCCTTATTACGGTGTGCGCCTGACGGAAAAAGGGCGCGAGGTCGCGCTTCGCATCGTGCGCCGTCATCGGCTTCTCGAACTATTTCTGTGGAAGGTTTTAAAGTATGACTCGCAGAAAGTTCACGACGAAGCCGAACGACTCGAACATCACATTTCCGAAGAATTCGAGCAAAAAATCGACGCGCTTTTGGGCTTCCCTACAAGATGTCCGCACGGTAGTCCGATTCCGAGCCGTGATGGTGATTTTCAATTTGTGGAAAATTAACAACTTCGGTTTGAAGATACGATAAACAACAGTTTTTTATGGATAGTGATTTAACCGAAACGACACCGATAACGGGCTGGCGCAGAATCTCGCCGCAGCCGAGTTTGCCGGAAGCGAATTCGACTTTATCTGCCGGAAAGGGTTTTGGTTTTTGGCGCAAAATGCTCGCCTTTTCCGGTCCCGGTTATATGGTCGCCGTCGGTTATATGGACCCGGGAAATTGGGCGACCGATTTGGCGGGCGGCTCGCGTTTCGGCTACACGCTGCTGTCGGTGATTATGCTTTCAAATCTGATGGCGATACTTTTGCAGAGTCTCGCGCTGCGCCTTGGAATTGTCACGGGACGCGATTTGGCGCAGGCGTGCCGCGACCATTATCACCCGAAAGTTTCGTTTGCGTTGTGGGTTTTGTGCGAAGTCGCCATCATCGCGTGCGATTTGGCTGAAGTCCTCGGTTCGGCGATTGCGCTGAATTTGTTGTTCGGCATTCCGCTGACTTACGGCGTTTTGCTGACGGCTTTCGATGTGATGATTCTGCTGCTGCTGCAAAATCGCGGTTTTCGCTGGCTCGAAGCCGTCGTGATTACGCTCGTTCTGACAATCGGCGCTTGTTTTGCCGCCGAGATTATCTTTTCGCAGCCGGAAATCGCGGGAATTTTGAAAGGTTTCGTGCCGACGACGCAAATCGTCACCAATCCGGCGATGCTTTATATCGCCATCGGGATTTTGGGCGCGACCGTGATGCCGCACAATCTTTACCTGCATTCGTCCATCGCGCAGACGCGCAATTACGAACGCACTTCGGAAGGAAAACGCGAAGCGATAAAGTTTTCAACGATTGATTCGACCCTCGCGCTGATGTTCGCGCTATTTATCAACGCCGCGATTTTGATTGTCGCCGCCGCCGCGTTTCACACGAGCGGCAACACGGAAGTCGCGGAAATCGGCGACGCTTACAAACTGCTTTCGCCGATTTTAGGCGTCTCCGGCGCCAGCACTTTGTTTGCCGTCGCGCTGCTCGCTTCCGGTCAAAACTCGACTCTGACCGGAACGCTCGCCGGACAAATCGTGATGGAAGGTTTCCTCAATATCCGCGTCCGCCCGTGGCTTCGGCGACTGATTACGCGCTTAATCGCCATCGTTCCCGCTGTTATCGTCACGTTTCTCTACGGCATCGAAGGCACGGCGCAACTGCTGATATTCAGCCAGGTCGTTTTAAGTATGCAGTTGAGCTTTGCCGTCTTTCCGCTCGTAATGTTCACCAGCGACCGCCTGAAAATGGGTGAATTCGTCAATCCGCTCTGGCAAAAGATTTTAAGCTACACGGTCGCCGTTCTCATCGCCGCGCTCAATGTCTGGCTGCTCACGCAGATTTTCAGCGAGTGGTTTATGAAGTAAGACAATCTTAATTCAAATTAAGAAAACAAAATACCTCTTAAAATTTAACTGTCAAAATTTTGTAGACAATACCGTATAAGAAGCGTATAAAACTGCACAGAGGATATAATTTATGTTTGAGAAATATTTGAGTTTAGCCGCAACTTTCTGTTTATTTGTTTTGCTCGGTAGTGTATTTCAAACAAACGCGCAAGGAATTAATTCTAAAGTTGAATCAACCGAAAAAGTTATAACCGCAGAACCGCTTTCGCCAAACAGCCCTGTCATAATAGAGGAAGTAAAAGTTGGTGATATTGTCGCCAGCTTTAGTGACCAGCCAGTAAAAATTGACCAATCTAACTGGCTCAGAGACTTGACGTTTAAGGTTAGAAACTTAACGCATAAGAAGATAATTTACATTAGTTTTAACTTTAGTTTTTTTGAAACAGCGACTAATGGACAGTACCCAATGGGAATACAACCAAACTATGGTCAAGCCTTTGGATTTACAAGAGAAGGCAGACCTGTGACGATGAACCAAACAATCAACGGAAAAGTATCGTCTATAGAAATAGGACCATCAAAAGACATGGAAATTTCCATAAAAGACAGATACGATAACTTAGTTCGTTTCATAGAAACGAGGCAGCCGATTTCAACTATTACAAAAGTCCACGTCAGTTTCTCGGTCGTTGGTTTCGACGATGGAACTTTCTGGTCATATGGCGGAACTTATTTCAAGTATGACCAGCATAATCCGGGAAAACAAATAAAATTGCCCGTGCCGGAGTTAATCTCTTCGCCGAGTAAATCTCTTCAATAAAAATCCGGCAAAAATTTCGAGTAATTATTTTTCAATTAGCTCGCTGATTTCCTTCCGCAGAGTTTCTCTTTCGACCAAAAGGCGCAGAAATAGCGCGCGTTCCCGGAACAGCAGCCACGCTGATTTGAGCCAGACGCGCATATCAATCAGCGTTTCGGAGCTTCTCAAAGCGACATAACCGCACAAAATAGTAATTGGAATTGAAAGCAGCGCGAATTGCCACCCGAAAAAATAAAAAATTACGCTTGCGACAATCAGCCACGTCAGCGGCATAACGGCGCAGGCGGCGAGAATTTTATAGGTCGAACCGGCTGCGTCGTCGCCGTGCGTTTTGAACATCAAGCCGATGAAGTTGGAAAAAAGATACGCGGGCGAATGAATGATTGCACCGACAATCGAAAGCGGCGCAAGCAAAAGTAAAAGAACAACTCGCAAAATCAGGTAACGAGAAACATACGCTGTCGGATGCTGCAACACGGAAAGACTTTCGACGCTCAAACCGCTCGATTGCAATTCGTTTTCGTAACGCAAAACCTTTTCGTTCAAAACGCGCATTTTTTCCGGTTCGTTTTGTCCTAAAACCTTGTATTTTTCCGCCAGATTTTGCAGCCTGTAAAATGTTTCGGTCAAAGTTTGCTTAAACAAAAGATTTTCATAAACCGACGAAAAAAGGGCTTCGGCTTTGACAATCGCATCGAGTTCTTCCGCCGTTTCGAGATTCAAAGTTACGTTTCTCAAAGCCGTTTCGATTTTCTTTGTAAGCTGTAAAACTTCCCGGCGGGGCGGCTCGCCGTTTTCGTCTAATTCAACCGCTTCGACGTCAATCAAATCGCCGTAACGAATCAGAGCTTCGCTCCGAAACGCGGTTTTGGAAGTGTAATAAAGTCCGACCGCCATAATCTTCAAACCTTTTTTCCTTAAATCTTCGCCAACCGCTAACGCGCCCAGAGCGATTCGCGCGGCGCCGGTTTTCATCGGCTGGAGTTTGGTTTCGTCGTGTGAAATGCCTTCGGGGAAAATGGCGATGCAGCGATTTTGAGCGAGAAGCGCGTGACAAACCTCGAATGTCTGCTGATTTTTAGACATATCCGCGCCCGCGTCTATTCGCCGGTAAATTGGCAAAACTTCCATCGTCTCCATCAGAAAACGCGCGGCGGAGACGGAAAAAAGCGTTGATTTTGCGAGAAAGGAAACGCGGCGCGTGAGTGAAACGAAAACGAGCGCCGGGTCAATCAATCCGTTCGGATGATTGAGAACAAAAATTATCGCGCTGTCTTTAGGAACTCGCTCTATTCCGCTCGCTTCGATACGGCGAAAGAAAAGACGCAGCGCGATGCTGAAAAAAGCGTGAATTAGTTGGCGCAGAAGACTGCCTTTGCCGAGAAAAATCATTTCCCACAAACGCAGAATTTTGACGTTTTCCGGCAACGGTAAAGGGTTGGATTGTTCGCCTAAATTTTCCAATTAAATTTTTACTGTCGGAACATTGAAATTTTTAAGAAAAATTAGCCACAGATGGACACAGATGAAACCAAGATAAATGCAAAGCCAATCTTATTTTATCTTTAATAAATCTGTGTGTATCTGTGTGTATCTGTGGTTAAAATTTTCTTTCTCTTTCGTCTGCGCGTTTCATTGATTCATTCTATCTGCTTTAACTTTTACCATACTTGCGCCCGAGAATTGCCAGCGAAATGCCGCCGAGAATTAAAACCGTCGCCAACAGCAATCGTATTGAAACGATTTCCGCCAGGAAAATTATGCCGCCGACGGCAGCCAAAATAGGAACGGAAAACTGCAAAATCGCCGCCCGCGTCGTCGTGTGAAATCGAAGCGCTGTATACCAAACCGAATAGCCGATTCCCGACGCAATCGCGCCCGACAAAACGGCAAGCAAAATTCCTTTTTGCGACAAATGAATTTGCGGAATAAAAAGGAGCGCGACTGAAACAATCATCGGAACGGCGCGAGCAAAATTTCCCGTCGTGTCGGCTAAAGGATTCGCGCTTTGCTTTCCGCGCAGCGTGTAAAAACCCCAGGCAATTCCGGCAGTCGCCATCAACGCGGAACTCGAAAGCGGCGGCGCGCTCAAACCCGGAAATACGAGATAAATCAATCCGCCGAGCGCGAAAATCAAACCGAGCCATTCCAAAATCTTCGGTCTTTCGCCATTTAGAAGCGCGAGCGTAATCATTGTCGCCTGCACCGAACCGAACAAAATCAGCGCGCCCGTTCCGGTTGTCAGATTAATATATGCAAACGAAAAACAGACGGCATAGGCAAAAAGAAAAAACGCGGAAAACCAATTTCCGCGCCGCGCGTTTGATTCTTTTTTACCGAAAAATGAACTGATTGCAACCAGCGCAGCCGCGCCCGAAACAAGGCGAATCAAAGTAAAACTCGCCGCGTCAATCGCTTCCGCGCCGAGCGCAAGCCGACAGAGAATCGAATTTAAAGCAAAAGCGACGAGCGCGAAAAGCGTATAAGAAAAAGTTTTCATTCATCCTGTCTATCCGCTTTTACATCCGGGTTTATCCGTGTGTATCTGTGGTTAAATTACTTTTCGACATCATCAATTTCGTCGGGAAATTCTTCCTCGTCATAATCGCCGACTTCGCCGAATTCCCAGCCGTCGTAAGTTTTGAGTTCGTATTCTTCGGCGAGCTTTGCAAATTCGACGTTTCTTTGCGCCAGAGATTCGGGCGTGTGAACTTCGACTTTATCGATATGCAGCAGATATTCGCCGGTCGATTCGTCGGTTTCCTCGTCGCCGAGTTCAAAAATATCGACGAAATCGTATTCGTCTTCTTCGAGCTTCAAGCCGAGCTTTTCCAATTTATCGACGTCTTCGTCCACAAAGTAATAGCTGTAAAGCATTTCTTCGTTCAAATTCCAATTGTCTTCACGCTTTGCATCGTCGAAAATTTTCCTGATGCCTGCGAGCTGCGATTCGGTATCTTTAAATTCCATCATTTATTCCTCGTTGTCCGCCGCGTGATAAATGTCGGTTGACGTATCACTGCTGTCCTGAATCGCGCCGACGCCGCTCGTCGGCAGCATATTTTCGCGGTTTTCGGTCGAATGGTCTTGACCTGTTTTCTGCCCTTTTTTTCCGCCGGAAATCGCGTGCATATCTTCGTCGGAAATCGTGCCGTCGCCGCCCGGAATATCGCTTCCCGTCATCGTCGTGTCTTTTCCGTCGGTTCTATAAGTATCGTTTTTGTCCTGTGCCATTTTTCTCGTCTCCTTGAAATTGAATTTAGCTTTATTGTCTCATTTATAAATTTAATTTTCCCTTTCGGTTTTCGAAAATGCCGCGACGAACAGCAAGCCGAAAACCAAATTAATCAAGCCTGCCGCGAACATTTTTCAACTCGGATTGACAGCCGCCGTTTCCGCTTCCTTTTCATCTGTGTCGCGCTTTTCCGGTCGCATATGCGGGAAAAGAATTACGTCGCGGATTGAATGCCGGTTCGTCAGCAGCATCACCAATCTATCAATCCCGATGCCGATTCCGGCGGCGGGCGGCATTCCGTAACTCAAAGCGCGAATATAATCTTCGTCCATCAACATCGCTTCGTCGTCGCCCGTTTCGCGTTCATTCATCTGGTCGCGGAAACGCTCGTATTGTTCCTGCGGGTCGTTGAGTTCCGAAAAACCGTTGGCGCATTCCATTCCGTTGATAAACAATTCAAAGCGTTCGGCGACGTTCGGATTTTCGGGCGACGCTTTTGATAACGGCGAGATTGATTTCGGGTAATCAATGATGAATGTCGGTTGGATTAATCTTTCTTCTACAAAGTTTTCAAAGAGGTATAAAATTCGTTTGTCAGTTTCTAATTCATTTATTTCTTCATCAGTAACACCCGTATGATTTTTAGCCATTTCATACGGAGGACCTGTCCAAATCGTTTTTATAAAATCAGCGCGGGATATTTCTCCTTTTGAAAATAATGCTGACCTGTTTGCTTCTTGAAATGCAGTAGCAAAGTTAAAAACTTCTCTTGGATTGTCAAGTAAATTTCTCACATGATTTTCATCTCCAAAATGTGGATACATTAAACTTAAAGATTTGGCGAGAGAGTCTTTCATCGTTAATCTTTCAAACTTTGAAAAATTAATTGCTTCTTTTACTTCATCTATTTTTACCTGCAAACTTCCGTTCGATTTCTGCACCGATTCCTTTAACATCGCCTCGCAAAAATCCATCATCCCGTTCACGTCCATATACGCGCAATAAAATTCGAGCATCGTAAATTCGGGATTGTGTTTTTGCGAAAGACCTTCGTTGCGAAAGTTTCGATTGAGTTCGTAAACCTTCTCGAAACCGCCGACGGTCAGGCGTTTCAGATAAAGCTCCGGCGCGATGCGGGCGTAAAGCGGAATCTTTAACGCTTCGTGAAAAGTTTCAAAGGCTCGCGCCGCCGCGCCCGTCGCTTTCGGCGTCAGCATCGGCGTTTCGACTTCGATAAAACCGGCATCGTCGAGAAATCGGCGCATTCCGCTAATCAATTTGGCGCGACGTTCAAAAACTTGCCGCGTCGTCAATTCGTTTTCCGCGTGGTCAATCTTCAAACTGTCGGCAATCAAATCGGCATAACGAAAACGACGCTGCAATTCGGGGTCGCTGATACCGTGAATTTTGTCCGGCATCGGCAGCATCGCTTTAGCAAGGAATTGCAGTTTTTCAACGTGAACCGAAAGCTCGCCCGTATTCGTCAAAAACAAAAAGCCTTCGACACCGACAAAATCGCCGTGGTCGAACAATTTGAACATTTCCCAACCGTTCGCGTCCGTTTCTCGTTCGTCGTTTGAAACGCCTTTCACATCGTCGCGGCGCACATAAATCTGCAATCTTTTTACGCCGTCGCTCAAATGAACGAACGCGGCTTTGCCCATCGTGCGCGGCGGCGTCGCAAGCCGTCCGGCGATTCGCACGCTGCCGAATTCCTTTAATTTTCGGTTGATTTCTTCTTTGACTTCGGGCGCGGGCTTTTCGCCTTCCGAGAGGTGCGGAATCAGGTTGTCGATTTCCTCGCATTCTTTAATGCGTGAAACCGTATCTTCTAATTTCTGTATCTCTTTAGCTTTGTTTTCTTCGCGTTCCGATTCGATTTTATAAACGACAAAACTGCGCTCGAATTTATTCGGATAGCTGTTTCCGATAAGATTTTCGAGTTCCTTCAAATGCTCGATACGCGCGTAAACCTGGTCATTGTCTTCAATAATTCCGGCTTCGACGATGGTTTCCGATTGTGTGTTTGCGATAGACATAAATTTTTTCGATTGATGCTTACTTTTTTACCGCCATTTCGTTTTTTACAGCCGATTCAAAGACTTCTCTGCCCCATTCGTTGATGCTTTTGCCTTCGCGCGTGGCGGCTTCGGCGATTTCGGCGTGAAGTTTGTCGGGCAGTCGAAACAGCAATTTGCCCGAATAACTTTTTTTCGATTTTTTGCCCTCTCTTTCGCAAACTTCAATATAAAAATCTACCGACTCGCGCATCGAATCTTTTAATTCTTCGACCGTTTCGCCGTGAAAAGCCACAATATCTTTTGTTCCCAAAAGCCGCCCGACAAAAACATTATCGTCGGCGGCAAATTCGATTTTCGCGGTAAATCCTTTATAAGTTAATGTATTATTCATTTGTAACTCCTGCCGATTGCAAAAATTCTCGAAAAAGCTCAACTTGATATTTCTTCGCCTCTTTAGCCGGATGCGGACGATGAACGAACAACTTTTGATTGTTCAGCATAAAAGAAAGCCGCGAGCCGCTGCCTTCGATTACTTCCGCGCCCGAAGCGACCAATAGTTTTTCAATGTCGGCAAAATTGATTGAGGCGAGCGTCGGAACGCTGAAAATCAATCGCAAAGTTTTTTGATGTTTTCGATTCATCAAAGGAAATGATAGCTAATGGCGATAGCATTTTCAACACTTCTCTTTCTCTTTTCGCCAAACCGCTTTGACTATGTATAATTTACTTTTCAACCAATGAATCTTGCCGCCGAAACAACCACCGAATTAAAGCGTCTGACGGAGGAAATAAAACGCGGAACGCGCGTCATTTCCCTGAGCGGCTTAACTTCAATTTCCGCCAAAGCCTTTGTTTTATCCGAACTGAAACGCGAAACCGACAAAACTCTGGTCGTCGTTACCGATTCAAACAAGGATTCGGAAACCTGGGAATGCGATTTGAATTTCTGGCAAAACTCGATTCAAAATTCAAAATTCAAAATTCAAAATTCAAAAACTAATGAATCTGAAATCCTGAACCCTAAATCCGAAATCCTGAACTTGCCTTCGACCGAAAGCGACATTTATTCGGGCGTTTCGCCGCACGCCGAGACTTTGGAAAAACGCGCGTTGGCTTTGTGGAATTTAACGCGAGCGAAGCCTGATTTTTTGATTCTCTCGGCGAAATCTTTGATAACGAAAACACTCGCGCCGAATGAAATAAAAAATCTCGGCGCATATCTGAAACGCGACGAAGATTTTGCGCCCGAAACATTGATTGAAAAGTTAGTTGCGTGCGGTTATGTGCGCGAAGAGCCTTTGAAAAACGTCGGCGAATTTTCCGTGCGCGGCGGAATTATAGATGTTTGGTCGCCTGACGGGGAAATGCCGGTTCGCATCGAGTTTTTCGGCGACACGGTTGATTCGATTCGAGAGTTTGACGCGGAAACGCAGCTTTCGACCGAACAATTAAAAAAAACATCCATTGCGCCGATGCGCGAATTTTCCGCAACGTCAAAGGACTTTAAAGATTGGACTTTTTTCGCGCGGGAAAGATTCGAGGACGAAAAGTTTGCCAGAGCGTTAAAAGACAGAACACAGTTTGCCAAAGAAGGCGAAGATTTTTCCGGTTGGGAATTTTTGTTTCCGCTTGTAAATCCGCGCAGTTCGAGCGTGTTCGACTTTTTGGAAAATTATGTTCTTATCGTTGACGAGCCTTCGATAATCGAACACACGCTCACCAATTTTTATGAAAATTTAGAAAAGCATTTTGCCGAAATCACCGAAGCGGGCGAGATTGGTTTAGAGCCGCAAGAATTGTTTTTAAGCGGCGAACAATTACGTGGAAAGTTTGACTCGAAACAGCGCGTTGAGCTTCGCGCGCTGGGAAGAACGGCGGCGCAAGTCGATGAACAATTTTCGCTTGAGACGGAAAGTCCGACAGAAATCCGCGAACTGCCGATTGCCAAATCTAACAAAAAACCGTTGTTTCTTTTTCCGACCGCTGAAAAGGCTTCGGAGTTTGAAATCGGCTCGCGCTCGACACGCAAATATCACGGCAACGTAAAAGATTTTGCGATTGAATTAAAACAAAAGAACTTTCCCGCAAAGACGCAAAGTAAGCAAGACGAAATCAAAGACCGAAGACCGAAGACCGAAGACCGAACGCTTTTCGTTCTGCAATCACACGGCTTAGCCGAACGATTGCGCGAAATTCTGCGCGATTATGAGGTTTCGATACCGGAAACTTCGCTTTTAATCGGCGATTTATCGGGCGGTTTTGAAATTCCCGCGCTTCAATTAATCGTTCACACGGAAGCCGACATTTTTGGTGAAACCAATCAGGTCCAAAGTCCAAAGTCCAAAGTCCAAAGTCCAAAGTCCAAGACATCGGCTTTTATTTCTGATTTCCGAGATTTGAAAGCGGGCGATTTTGTCGTTCACGTCGACCACGGAATCGGCAGATTTGAAGGTTTGCAGACAATCGAAACGGGCGGCGCGACACGCGAGTTTATGCTTTTGTTTTACGCCGATAACGCCAAACTTTTTGTTCCGGTCGAAAGATTGGATTTGGTCTCGCGTTTTTCTTCGGGCGAAGCGGCACAACCGACGCTTGACCGTCTCGGCGGTTTGGGTTGGCTAAAAACAAAGGCGAAAGCGAAACGCGCGATGCGCGATATGGCAGATGAACTTTTACGGTTGTATGCTGAAAGAAAACTTGTTGAAGGTTTTGCTTTTTCGGGAGACACGCCCTGGCAAATCGAATTTGAAGACGCTTTTCCATATCAATTAACGGTCGACCAGGCGACTGCGATCGATGATATGAAGGAAGATATGCAAACCGCCGTGCCGATGGATCGCCTTGTTGTCGGCGATGTCGGTTACGGCAAAACCGAAGTGGCGATGCGCGGCGCGTTTAAAGCCGTGATGGACAACAAACAAGTCGCAGTTCTGACGCCGACGACCGTTTTGGCGTATCAGCATTTTGAAAGTTTCAAGCAGCGCTTCGCCGCATTTCCCGTGAAAATCGAATTGCTGTCGCGGTTTCGCTCGCCGAAAGAACAAAAGGAAGTCGTCAAAGCCTCAGAAGAAGGCAAGGTTGATATTTTAATCGGAACGCATCGAATTTTATCAAACGATGTTCGCTTGCCAAAACTCGGCTTGGTTGTCGTTGACGAAGAACAACGATTCGGTGTCGCGCATAAAGAAAAATTAAAGCAGTTGAAAAGGAAGGTTGACGTGATGACGTTGAGCGCGACGCCGATTCCACGCACGCTGAATATGTCGCTGCTCGGAATGCGCGATATGTCGGTGATTGAAACGCCGCCGCGCGACAGATTGGCAATCAACACGCAGGTCGTTCAATTTTCCGAAGGCGTGATAAAGTCGGCAATCGAACTCGAACTCGCCAGAAACGGGCAGGTTTTCTTTATTCACAATCGCGTCGAAACGATTGAAACAATCACCGCGCACATCAAAAAAATCGTTCCGCACGCCCGCATCATTTTCGCTCACGGGCAAATGAACGAAAAGGAAATGGAACAGGCGATGCTCGATTTTATCGATTATCAATATGACATTCTCGTGGCGACGACGATTATCGAAAACGGCATCGACATTCCCAGAGCTAACACGATTATCATCAACCGCGCCGATAATTACGGCTTATCGCAGCTTTATCAACTGCGCGGGCGCGTCGGACGCTCGAATCGCCGCGCTTACGCTTATCTACTTATTCCGTCGGAAGTCGAATTAACGCCGATTGCCAAACGTCGCCTGAGCGCGATTCGAGAATTTTCCGATTTAGGCGCGGGTTTTCGCATCGCCGCGCTGGATTTGGAACTGCGTGGTGCGGGAAACATTTTGGGCGGACAGCAATCCGGTCAACTCGACGCGCTCGGTTTCGACCTTTATACAAAAATGCTCGAGCGAACGATTCAGGAATTAAAAGGCGAGGATATCGAAGAAGAATCGAGCGTTTCGCTAAATTTGGGCGCGGACGTTTCGATTCCGAATGATTATATCAGCGAGACGGCGCAACGCCTGAGAACTTACAAACGCATTTCGTCCGCCGAAACGGAAGAAGATTTACGACGAATTTATACGGAAATCCAAGACCGTTACGGCAAAATCCCCGAATCGGTCGGGAATTTATTCGAGTATGCCGGATTGAGAAAACTAGCCGAAAAAATGCGCGTCTTGTCGGTCGATAAAACGCCGAGCGGTTTTGCGATTAAACTAGGCGAAAATGCAAAGGTCGCGCCCGAAAAATTGATGGAGTTTTTAGCCGAAAATCCCGAATCTTCGTTCGCGCCGAGCGGCGTTTTAAAGGTTTCGACAAAAGAAGAAAATTTAATTGAAGCCGCACGGCGCGTTTTGGAACAATTTAGAATTAAGAATTAAAAATTAAGAGAAAAATCTTCTCCTAATTCTTAATTCTTAATTTTTAACTCTTAATTCTTATGAATCTTGCTCTGTTCCGTTCTGAGTTTGCTTGTCGGCGGCGGACGGAGTCGCTTTCGGTTTTTCCGCCGGTTTAGCAGGCGTTTTATCGGTTTTCGGAGTCGCAGCCGGTTTCGTATTTGCCGCAGGCGGCGCAGCGTTGGTATTGTTTGGCGTCGGCACAGGTTGCGTATTGGCAGGCGCGGGCGTCGCTTTTACTGTCGGCGTCCCTGAAGGTTTTACATTCGCATTGGCATTGGCATTTGGATTAATCGGAACTGGAACATACATTGTTCCGTCCTGCATAAAGGGACTGTTCGGATTGTTCGGGTCAATCATCTGCCCGCCCGGAGCGACCGGATAAATAGGCGGCGCGCCTGCCGGTGGTCTGCCGCCGTTTGCCCACGGATTGACGCCATCCGGGTAAGTCGACGCGCCGCCGCCGCCGCCCGGAGGCACAATCATATTTGAATTTCCCGACATATCAGGCGAGAAAGTCATCATATTCGATAAACCCTGCTCGCTCGCGCCGGTCGCCGGATTCAGCGGCTGAACGGGGATACCGTTCGCGTCAATCGGCAATTGCGTCGCTACGTTGGTTTGTTTGCTCGAGTTGAAATAGAAGACGCCCATTGTCAAAGCGACAATTCCCGCCAGAACGATAAAAGCCGTTTTCCAGATATTATTGTTTGTTTCCTCGTCGATTTGGGGAGCGACAAATGTTTCGGTGGCGCCGAAATTTTGTCCCGCGTGGCTTAAGACGCGGGCAAATTCATTTGCCGTCTGGTAACGCATTTCAGGATTTTTTGCCAGCGACTGCAAAACAATCGGTTCGAGATACGCTGGCAAATCGCTGCGAAAGGCTGAGAGCGGCGCGGGCGGCTCCTGCGTTTGTTTGTGCAGAATGTCAGACGGTTTTTCGCCCGAAAAAGGAACTTCGCCCGCCAGCATTTCATATAAAATTACGCCGAGCGAATAGACATCCGAACGCGCGTCGACTTCAGCCTCAGCGCCGGAAAGCTGTTCGGGCGAAAGATATTCGGCGTCGCCGACGGGAATTTCGTTGACGTTTAACTTATTTTCGTTCAAATCCGCCGCGCCGAAATTTAAAACCTTAACCGCTTCCGGTTCGTTTGCCGCGCGCGACAGGAAAATATTTTCGCTGTTCAAATGACGATGAACGATGCCGGCGGCGTGCGCGGCTGAAAGCGCGGCGGCGATTTGGCGGGCAATTCTGACGGCTCGTTCGGGCGGAAATTTTCCTTCCCGCTGCAGCGCGTCCTTGACGGTTGCGCCGTCTGCATTTTCCAGAGCGATATAAACCGCGCCGTTTTTGTCCGCACCGAAATCCGTCACGTTTAAGATGTTCGGATGCGAAATGAGCGAAAGCGTGCGGGCTTCGGCGGAAAAGCGTCTGACGGTGTCTTCATCAGACGCGAGCGCGGACGGAAGAACTTTGAGAGTTACAGGCTTTTCCATCAAAAGATGCGTTCCGCGATAAACTCTGGTGAAGTCGTCACCGCGCAGCACGTCTTCGATTTTGTATTTGTCCGCTAAAGTTTGTCCGATATATTTGTCTAACATTTTTTTATTGAACATTTATCATTTATTACTTCTTCGATGACTAAACGTTTATGTTGGTTTAATCCTAAATGTTCAACGTTCAATGATAAATGATAAATGACGAATGATAAAGCAAAGAAAATGCGGGCGAAGCCGAAAGACTTATGCCCGCGATTATTTTTGTTGAGAATACAAACTCGGGCAAATAACTTTTTATCTGCGCCTTTTCTATTCCCGGGTTTTATATTTCCGCCGATTAAAGTTTGACGAAAACGATCAGCAGCGCGAACAACACGAGCGATTCGATAAGCGCAAGACCGATAATCATCAGCGTTTGAACCGTTCCCGCCGCGCCCGGGTTGCGAGCCGCGCCTTCCGCCGCTTTTGAACCGACCAGACCTTGACCGATGCCAGCCAAGCCTGCCGCCAGTCCAAAACCGATAACGCCCAAACCGGTCGCCAATGCTTTGTTAGCATCGACGGTCGATTGATTGTCCGCCGCGCCCTGAGCGAGCGCGGGAAGCGCCATTACGACGAGCGCAAGGGCTGAAAAGAAAAAGTATTTAAATTTATTCATTTTTTGTCTCCTAATTTTTAATTTTCTAAATTGCGAAGACTCTCGGCAAAACTTATTTGGTCAAACCTGCGTGTATAATTTCGCCTCGCTTCCGGTATGCGCTCGTTTTCGACTCCGTAGAGACGAGGCTCCTGTCGCGTGCGGGCAACTTCGCGTATGAATTGCAAGTTCTACAAAATCAATTTTGCTTTAGTCTTCAAAAACCTTTCTAACTGATAATTGATAGTTGATAACTGATAGTGAAAATAAAAACTATCAGTTATCAACTATCAATTATCAGTTAAACTAAGCCGGCATTACGGCAATCGATTCGCCCGTCTCTTCCGAATGCACGCCGCCGTGTTGGTGGTCGTGCGGCGCGTGCGAAACTTCGCTGATGTAAATCATCGAAAGCAGCGTGAACACCAGTGTCTGCACAAATGCAACGAAAACCGCCAGCGGCATCAACGCGACCGGCAAAAGAAACTGCGTGAACGGCGGCGCTAAACCCGAAATTTGCGATGAAATCTGCTCGTCGGCAAACATATTGGCAAAAAGCCGTATGCCGAGCGTCAAAGGGCGAATCGAGCTGCTGATTAACTCGATGCCGAAAATCAGCGGCGTAATAATTATCGCCATCAGCAGCGGCAATTTCGGACCCATAAAATGTTTTAAGTGATTGACGAATCCGTTTTCGCTGATTCCGATGTAGTTATAATAAACAAACGACGCGATGCCGAGCGCGAACGTAACATTTACCGATGCGGTCGGCGACATAAAAATCGGCAAAAGTCCCATCAAATTTGAAATCAAAACCAGAACGGCAAAAGTAGCGACCACCGGGAAATACTGATAACCGTGTTTGCCGACGACATCCGTAATCAAATCCTTCAGCGCGATAAAGCCTGATTCGAGCGTGAGTTGTCCGGTCGTCGGGTCGTCTTCGGAAAGTTTTCCCTTAAAAATCCAGATAACAACCATCGTCAAAATACAGGCGATAACGAACATTACCGTATACCAGGGAATTGCCGTCTCCGGTGAATACTCGCCGAAAAGCGCTTCGGGCGTTGTTTTACCGCGCAAAATCCATTGCCAAGCCGGATAAGTGTAGCCCATTTGAAATCTATAAACAGGCTCGCCCAGATAATGATTGATAAATTCGACGATTAAAGGCGTATGATGACCGCCGCCTTCTGCAAATAAAAACATTTTTATAAAACTTCCTTTTTCTTAAAAAAAGATGCGAATAAACGTATAAAAGCCTCGATGATAATTGCTATGGCAAAACTCGCCAAACCCAAAATCACCGCCGCGACCGGAATGGTTTTGGTCAAAAAAACGATTAGTAAAACTCCGCCCAAAATAAGGTATCGAAACAAATAGCGAAGTCCTAAAAATCTGGCTTTCTCGCCTTCGACGGCTTGCTCGAAAATCTTTTTGAGCGAACGTTTCAGCCAGTAATAATTGACAAAAGACAAAATTCCGCCGATTAAAACGCCCGACCCGAACAACCGGGAAACAAATACAAAACCGAGCAGACTGCCTGTCGCCGCCACCGCCGCCATCACGATTAAAATGCGCCGATGCGTTAGCGGTTCAAGATTTTCTTGTTCTTCGGCAATAGATTGTGAATCATCGCTCATTGCGAAACATAGATTTTACAAAGTAAAAAGGCAAAAGTAAAAAGGTAAAAGGCAAAAGTAAAGCAAAGTTATTGATGTTTTGCAATTTCAATTAACTTCACTGTTTTTTACTCTTGCTATTCCTTTTATTTTTTGCCTTTTACCTTTTTACTTTTGCCTTATCTAATCTTTGTCTTTGAGGATTTGCGAGGTGATGCGGAAAAACTGAATGAAGCCGATAATCGAACCCAGGATTATGCCGCCGACAATTCCCCAGGGCGACGTGCCGAGCAGCAAATCGGCAAACCAGCCGAGACCCATCAAAAAAACAATCGAGGCAAAAAGCGTGATTCCAGCAGCGTAAGCCAAACCGCTCTTGCGGGCGGTCTGGGCAAGCGATTCCGGCTTGAAATCCGTCTGAAACATCGGTTTATCAACACTCGTCGGCAATGTTTCTACCAAATTGAAATTAAAATTTTCTTCGGAATCGGTTTTGTCGAAAGAATCTGCGGATGTTTGTTCGGCATTCGGTTCGGAGATATTTGCAGCGGTTTGCCGCTCGCCCGTTTCGGAAAAGTTTTCGAGCGGAGCGTCAAAAATATGCTCGCCGTTAATTTCGGGCTTGGCTTCGAGCGGCTGGTTTTCCTCGTCTTCCAACAAACTTTTAATCATTGCCAATTCTCCTGTCTGAAATCGTTTCTCGAATTGATAAATGTATTATACCGCCGTTTTCCGGAAGAGAAAGATTTTCTACTTCAAAAATTTTGTGTCAAACGCGCGCGGAAGAAGTTCCTTCATTTGCACGGTTTCGACTTTGCCTTTGAGATTAGCAAATGTCACCGGAATGTCGCCGCAAAATTCCCAGATAATTTGTCTGCAAACTCCGCACGGCGGCGTTAATTCTTCCGTGTCGACGACGACCGCGATGTTTGTAAATTCTTTTTCGCCTTCGGAAACCGCCTTCCAAATCGCCACTCGCTCGGCGCAAACCGTCAAACCGTAACTTGCCGATTCGATATTGCAGCCGGTAAAAATTTTCCCCTCTTTTGTCTCGACAGCCGCGCCGACTTTGAATTCCGAAAACGGCGCGTAGGCTTTTTCACGCACTTGTCCGGCTGATTCGATAAGTTTTTCTAAATCTCTGTTCATAAAACATTTTCACCACAGAGGCACAGAGAACACAGAGTTAAAAAATTATTCTCTCTGTGTTCTCTGTGCCTCTGTGGTGAATTTTCCCTTTTCTTTTATCGTTTAGCTCCACTTGTTTCCGTTCTAAGTTTTTCTCGGATTAGCCCGCACAAAAATTCTACACCGATTTCCGGGTTGCCGCCTTCGGGAATTATCAAATCGGCGTAGCGTTTGGAAGGTTCGACAAACTCAAAGTGCATCGGGCGCACCGTCGCGTGATATTGCGCGATGACCGACTCGACCGTGCGTCCACGCTCGACAATATCGCGCTGAAGGCGCCGAATAAAACGAATATCGTCGGGCGTATCGACAAAAACGCGCACGTCCAGCAAATTCAAAATTCTACTCTCGGAAAAAATCAAAATTCCTTCGACAATGGCAACCGGCTTCGGTTCGAGGTGCTCGACTTTGCGGCGGCGTGTGTGAGATTTAAAATCGTAAATCGGCATTTCAATCGAGTTTCCGCCTTTCAGACGCTTCAGATGATTGACGAGCAGCTCGCTGTCAATCGAGTCGGGATGGTCGAAATTCGCCTGGTGGCGTTCGTCGAGCGGCATATCTTCGAGATTGCGATAATACGAATCTTGCTCAAGCAAAATCACATTTTGCCTGCCGACCGCTTGGATAATTTTTCGCGCAATCGTCGTCTTTCCCGAACCTGTTCCGCCGCATATTCCTATTATCATTAGTCTTTGGTCTTTGGTCTTCGGTTTTTGAATTGAGTTTTTGGCAAAGACCAAAGACCAAAAACCAAAGACCAATTTAATTTAACTTTGAAATAACTCTTCTCAACAATTCCTTGAATATCCCGGCGACTTTCGCGCCGGTTTCGATCACTTCTTCGTGATGAATAATGTCGTCGTTAATTCCTGCCGCCATATTCGTAATGCAGGAAATTCCGATAACTTTCATTCCTTGATGCCGCGCCGTAATCGCCTCCGGGACAGTTGACATCCCGACGGCATCGGTTCCGAGAAGCCTGAGCAGTCGGACTTCCGAAGGCGTTTCGTAGCTCGGACCGGAAAGAGCGCAATACACGCCGCGCCGCAAAAAAGAGTTTACATCTTGTTTCTTTCTCGTTCTCTCCTGTTCTCTTTGAGCCTTTTCCTGCGCCATTTGTTTTGCTTCGGCGATAACGATTTCCTGATAATCGAGCGAATAAACTTCCGTCATATCGGGAAATCTCGCGCCAAATCTTTCATCATTTTTGCCGCGTAGAGGATTAACGCCCATAAAATTTATATGGTCGCGGATAAGCATCAACGTTCCCTGTTTAAAATCCGTATCGACGCTTCCCGCCGCATTTGTAAGAACCAAATTTTTTATTCCCAAAACGCCGAAAACGCGAATCGGAAAAACGACCTCGGCAATGTCGTAGCCTTCATAATAATGAAACCGACCTTGCTGAACGGCAACCGAAACGCCCGCGACTTCGCCCAAAACAAGCTGTCCGGCGTGACCTTCGACGGTCGAACGCGCAAAATGCGGAATTTCTTCATACGAAATCTTCACCGCGTTCTCGACTTCATCGGCAAACGCGCCCAAACCGCTTCCCAAAACGAGCGCCACTTTTATTTCTCTGTTGTATTTTGAGCGGATGAAATCAGCCGCTTCGTGTGTTTGTTCGTAATTCATCGGCATTTATTTTTATCACAAAGGCGGGAAAGATGAAATCAAAGTATATCGAATCGTTTTTCGTCTGTAAGTTTTCAAATACCAAAAAGTTTTCGCAAACGGTTTTCGATTTCCGTTTGTTGATTTTTTGATAGTTCGCCGAGTTCGCGTTTGATGATTGTTTTGCCGACTGTCATCAGACGATGCAGGCGGACGGTCGAAGAAACCTTCAAGCCTGTTTGTGCAAAATCGGCGTCATTTGAATCAATGACAAAATCCGTATCGGACGGATTCATCGAAACTTTACTGGTAATAAAAGCTAAAACGATATGACCGTAAGGTTGAATTTGATTTGTCAGACAAACGGCGGGACGCGCTTTTTGACCGGAAAGGTCGTCAAACGGAAATGGAACTATGACGATTTTATATTTCATCGGTCAAAGGTTTTCCATCTTCTAAAGTATAAATATCTTCGGCTCCATCATTAAGAAACTCGAATACTTCATTGTTTGCAGCGACGTTCAGCCATTCCTTTTCGCCAATGTCTGTGTTTTCATCAAACAAAACAATTACCCGCACGCGGCTCGGCGCATTGCTCGGCAGTTCCTCATCCAAAACAATTTCGTGATTGGCGTTGATTGTCGCCGTTGTTTCGATTGCTGTCAGCATAATTAGATTTCCTCTGATTTTGATTTTACTACAAGTTTTAATAAGTCCGAATATCTGCATCTCAAACTCGCGCTCAACGCAATGCGGCAAGGCATTTTGCGCCGGTCAATTGTTGCATTTGAAATTGGAAGCGAAAAGTTAAAAAGAAGTCCGTGCATAATTTTTACGCACATTTTGATTTAAATCCGTTTATTTTTCTTTTCGATAAGGAATTCCCAAAGCCCGCGGCGCGCGCGACGAGCCGATAAAACCCGCCAGCACGATAATCGTTATGACGTAGGGAATTATCTGGACAAACTGCACGGGAATGTTTTCACCCGAAGCGAGTTTGTAGTTGGCGAGCGGAATGGTTAAGGCTTCCATAAAGCCGAAAAACAGACAGGTGAAAAGCGTCGGAATCGGTTTCCATTTGGCGAAAATCAGCGCGGCGAGCGCGATGAATCCGCGTCCCGCCGTCATATTTCTGGTGAATAAGGAAGATTGTCCGATTGAGAGATATGCGCCGCCCGCCGCCGCTAAAACTCCTGAAATGATGACCGCCGTGTATCGTAGCCGCGTAACATTGACGCCCGCCGCGTCAGCAGCCGCCGGATTTTCGCCCGTCGCTCGAAGGCGTAAGCCGAAGGGAGTTTTATACAGCACATACCAGCAAACCGGCACGAGCGCAAATGCGAGAATCGAAGCAAAAGGAATGTTAAAAAATTCAGGCAGAAAATGTTCTTTCGGAATTTGCGGCGTCGAGCCGGACGAATCATAAACGGCGCCGCTAATCAGCGCGGGAAGCCCAATCATCAGAAAGTTTATTCCCATCCCGCTGACAACCTGGTCGGCTTCAAATTTGATACACGCGACGGCATACACAAACGCTAAAACCGCGCCTGCCATAACTCCGAATAAAAGACCGAGAAACGGATTTCCCAGTTCGTAAGTTACCACCGACGCCGTAAATGCGCCTGCCAGCATCAAGCCTTCGAGCGCGATGTTGATAACGCCCGACCGCTCGGAAAACATTCCGCCGAGCGCGGCGAAAATCAAAGGCGTGGCAAATCTGACGGTCGCAAATAACAGTGCAAATGTAAAAATTTCATTCATATTCTTAAATTGCGGGATAATTTCACAGGGCAAAAACTTTCGTTTCCAAACGAGATTTTGACGAATATTTCAAAGCATAACTTCGACGAAGTTATCGAAGTTCTCTGAAAAACTAGATTTGCAATTTCTTGCCTTTGTTTTGTCCGGTGAAAATCAACCTTCTGAAATAGCCTTCGCAGGCAACGAACAAGATGATAATCGCCTGCAAAACAAACCCTAAATCTTTGGAAATCCGCGGCGTAAAAGCGTCTACAAAAATTTCGCCGCGCAGTAAAACTCCGAAAAATATCGCCGCGATAAAAATTCCGAGCGGATGATTTCTGCCGAGAAGCGCGACGGCGATTCCTAAAAATCCCCATTCGGCGGAAAACCCGTCGTAATAATTGTGACGATTTCCTAAAACTTCGCCGACGGCGACCATTCCCGCGAGCGCGCCGGAAATCGTCATTGCAATGATGATTTGTTTTTGCGGCGAGATTCCGCCGTATTCCGCCGCCGAAGGATTTTGTCCGACGGCGCGAAGTTCATAGCCCCATTTTGTTTTCCACAAAAACACATAAACCAGAACGCACATCACAATCGCCAGCAAAAAAGATACGTTGAGCGGCACGTCTTTCGGAATAAACGGCAAAAATTGATTGAGCTGCGGAATGTAGGCGGCTGTGCCGATCGGCGCGGTCTGCAAAATCGCGTCGCCCGGAACTTTGTAATGATACTGCGTCAAATAACTGACCAGCGCGATGGCGATAAAATTCAGCATTATCGTATTGATAACTTCGTGCGAGCCGAATTTCGCCTTCAGAATTCCCGGAATCGCGCCCCAAATTCCGCCGACGACCATCGCCGTCAAAATACAGAGCGGAACAAGCACAATCGCCGGGAGACTCGTCCAGGAATAATTAACGTCCGTGCCGAAAACATTGACCACGGTTCCGCCGAAAGTAATACCGACCCAAGCCGTCGCAAATGAAGCGACGTAAAGCTGCCCTTCCGCGCCGATATTCAGCAGCCCGCAGCGAAAAGCGACGGCAACCGCCAAACCCGTAAAAATCAGCGGCGTGGCGTAAAACAGCGTCCAGCCGATGTCTTTTGCCGAGCCGAACGAGCTTGATAAAAGCCAGCCGTAAGCGTTTAGCGGATTGTCGCCGATTAGTAAAATAATAATTCCGCCGACGACAAACGCGGCAACTACGGCAAGCAAAGGCGATAAAATTTCACGAAGTATTTTCATTACATCGAATTCCGACAAGTTTTTAGATTAGTTTTGAAGATTAAACCTGCTAACTATAACCTCTTTAAGCTAATTGTGTCATCTAAAAAGCGAAAAAAAATTGTTTCGGCGAGTAAAAATTTAACATCTAAATACTTGACAAAGATACACTCAGGTTTTATTATTCATATCGACTAAGCAAACTACATTTTATTTATGAGATTCGATAGATTTACAATTCGCGGACAGGAAGCGGTTCAAGAGGCAATCGGGATTGCCGAAAAGAATCAAAATCAGCAAGTCGAGCCGGAACATCTGCTTGTTTCGATGCTCGAGCAGAAAGAAGGAACGCTAAAGCCGATTTTGGGAAAACTCGGCGCGAATACCAATGCGATTTTAACCGAAGCGCAAGCAGCAATCGCCAAATTTCCGAAGGTCTCGGGCGGACAGCAGTATTTCAGTTCGCGCTTTAATACCGCTTTTCAAAATGCGCAAAAAGAAGCGGAAAGGATGCAGGACGAATATATTTCGACCGAACATCTTTTGCTGACGATTAGCGAAGAAAAAGAAGGCGATGCGGGACGAATTTTGCGCTCGAACGGGGTAACGAAGGAAGATGTCGAGAAAGTCGTCGCGGAGATGCGCGGCGGAGCCAAAATTACCGACCAGAACGCCGAAGAAAATTTCCAGGCGTTGGAAAAGTATTCAATAGATTTAACCGAACGCGCCAGAAAAGGAAAACTCGACCCGGTGATTGGACGCGACGACGAAATCCGCCGGACAATTCAGGTTTTATCGCGCAGAACGAAAAACAATCCGGTTTTAATCGGCGAACCGGGCGTCGGGAAAACGGCGATTGTCGAAGGACTCGCACAGAGAATAATTTCGGGCGATGTTCCCGAAACTTTGAAAAATAAAAAACTGGTCGGATTGGATTTGGGTTCGATGCTCGCGGGCGCGAAATATCGCGGCGAGTTTGAAGACCGCCTGAAAGCGGTTTTGAAGGAAATCGAAAAGTCGGACGGGCAGATAATTTTGTTTATTGACGAACTGCACACGCTCGTCGGCGCGGGCGCGAGCGAAGGCGCGATTGACGCATCGAATATGTTAAAACCGGCGCTGGCGCGTGGATTATTGCGCTGTGTCGGGGCGACGACGCTCAACGAATTTCAAAAATATATCGAAAAGGACAAGGCTCTGGAGCGGCGTTTTCAGCAGGTTTATGTCGGCGAGCCGAATGTCGAAGATACGATTGCAATTTTGCGCGGTTTGAAGGAAAAATACGAAGTTCATCACGGCGTCCGCATCAAGGATTCGGCGATTGTCGCGGCGGCAACTTTGTCGAATCGCTATATTACAGACCGATTTTTGCCGGACAAGGCGATTGATTTGATTGACGAAGCCGCGTCGAAACTGCGGATTGAGATTGACAGCTTGCCGCAGGAAATTGACGAACTCGAACGCGAGATTTTGCAGCTTGAAATCGAAAAGCAGGCGCTCCTCCGTGAAACCGACGAAAAATCGAAATCGCGCCTTACCGACATTGAAAAACGCATTGCCGATTTGCAGGAAAAAGCCGGTGCGATGAAGGCAAAGTGGCAATCGGAAAAAGACGAAATCGAGAAGATGCGCGGCGCGAAAGAGAAGTTGGAAGAAGCCAAACTGCATCTTGAACAAGCCAGAAACGCGGGCGATTTGAACCGCGCCGCCGAATTGCAATACGGCACGATTCCGACGCTCGAAAAGCAATTGTCCGACGAGCAAGCCAGACTTGCCGAACTGCAAACCGAAGGCGTTTTCCTCAAAGAAGAAGTTGACGAAGAAGATGTCGCCGAAGTCGTAGCGAAATGGACGGGCGTTCCGGTGTCGAAAATGCTCGAAGGCGAAATGCAGAAACTCGTTTCGATGGAAGAAGGTTTGCGCCGCAGAGTTATCGGGCAGGACGAAGGTTTGACGGCGGTTGCCAATGCCGTTCGCCGCGCCCGCGCCGGACTTCAAGACCCGAATCGTCCGGTCGGTTCATTCATCTTTTTAGGTCCGACCGGCGTTGGAAAAACCGAAACGGCGAAGGCTCTAGCCGAGTTTTTGTTTGATGACGAACGCGCGATGGTTCGTCTCGATATGTCCGAATATATGGAAAAACACGCGGTCGCCCGAATGATTGGCGCGCCGCCCGGATACGTCGGCTACGAAGAAGGCGGGCAATTGACCGAAGCCGTGCGCCGTCGCCCGTATTCGGTGGTTTTGTTTGACGAAATCGAGAAAGCGCATTCGGATGTTTTCAATCTTTTACTGCAAATTCTCGATGACGGACGCTTGACCGATTCCAAAGGTCGCGTCGTTGATTTCAAAAACACGGTTTTGATTATGACTTCAAATCTCGGCTCGCGTGAGATTCAATCGTCCGCGCTCGTCGATACGCCGGTCAAAGAAATGGTAATAGGAATTTTACGCGACCATTTCAAGCCGGAATTTTTGAACCGGATTGACGATATTGTCGTTTTCAAGCAATTGGGGCGCGAACATATTTCGCAGATTATCGACGTGCAGCTTGAACGCTTGCGCAAAACTCTGGCGGAACGCAATATCAAAATCGTTCTGGACGAATCGGCAAAGGAATTGTTAGTCAAAGAAGGTTATGACCCGACTTACGGCGCAAGACCGCTAAAACGCGCGATTCAATCCTTGATTCAAAATCCTTTGGCGGTAAAATTATTAAGCGGCGAGATTGCCAGCGGGCAGACGGTTAAAGTTTCGGCGGAGAACGATTTAATGAAATTTACGCCCGAAGCGGCGACGGCTTCCGCTTAAGATTTTTAGCCGCGAACAAACACGAAAGTTCACGAAATTAAAGTAAAATATTGTTCGTGCTTGTTCGTGTTTGTTCGTGGCTAAATTTTCCTTGTGATAAATGGTTTGTTAGACTAGATGCTTTGGCAAATTAGCATTTATCGAAATTTATGAGTTGGTTTAATAAAAAAACAATGAGCGAACAAGATTTTAACGATGAAGAAACGATGGAAGAAAACGCGGAAGAAATTCCGTTTGCGGATAAACGCCGGTTTAATGAATCAGGCGAAAGGGTAAAGGATGACAAAAAAGGCGAAAAAGTGAAATCGCCGGAAGTTATCAAATTGGAAAACGACTTAAAGGATGAGAAAACGCGCCGCGAATCAGCCGAAGCAAAACTCGTCGGCGTGCAAAAGAAGTTTGACGAGATAAAATCGCAGATGGAACGCGAAACCGCCGAGATGCGCCAGCGTCTGATGAAAACTCTGGAAGACCGCGCCAAGCAAGGACAGTTTAACTTTTTGACGACGCTTCTACCGGTTCTCGACAATCTGAATTTAGCGATTAACGCCAGCGAAACCGATGCTTCATTTGAACATCTGCTCGAAGGCGTGAAAGGCACGGCGAGAAGCTTTGAACAAGCCCTGACGAGCGTCGGCGTCGAACCGATTGCATCGGTCGGCGAAAATTTTAATCCCGAACAGCACGAAGCGGTCGATATGATTCCGGTCGAATCCGAAGTGGATGAAAAAATAACTGCTGAATATGCTCGCGGTTATAAATTCGGCGATAAATTGTTGCGTCCGGCGCGTGTGCAGGTTGGAAGGTCGGCGCAAACCAATGCGAAAGCCGAATAGGTTTTATGGCGCTTGCAAAAGTCAAAATAAAAAGGCTCTCGACGTCCGAAGAATATTTAAACTTTGAGCGCAAAGCCGATGTGCGTCACGAATTTCTTGACGGCGAAATTTACCAAATGGCTGGCGAAAGCCTCTCGCACAGCCGCGTCTGTATGAATTTGGCGCGTGAAGTCGGAAACAAATTAAAAGGCAAACCGTGCGAGGCGTTGTCGCCGAATATGAAAGTTCGCACTTCTTCAGCAAGTCTCTTCTCTTATCCCGATTTGACGATTGTCTGCGGAGAGCCGCAATTTCATGACAAGAAAAAAGATGTTTTGATAAATCCGCAAGTAATTTTTGAAGTTCTCTCGCCTTCGACGGAAAATTATGACCGCACGACAAAGTTTCAAAAATATCGAATGGGAAATGAAACTTTGACCGACTACATCCTGGTTTCGCAAGACAAAATTTTTGTCGAACGTTTTACAAAACAGGCAGGCGGCGATTGGCTTTATCGAAGTTACGGCGAAATCGACGATGTTTTGGGAATCAAAACAATCGAATGCGATTTGGATTTGCGCGAGATTTATGACCGGATTGAATTGACGTTTGAAACCGAAGAATTTCAGGAAGACTAAAATGAATCAGCAATTATTAAACGCAGAAGAACTCGGTATAAAGCTGGAAGTGGCGGGCAACCTTAGAATTTGGGAAGCCTCTCCTGTTATTAAACATCAATTAGAGATTGACCGTATCCGTGATTCGATTAAAAAATCCGAAAAGGACGGAAAAACTTGTGAGTGTATTGACATTGCCGACATTTACGTTCAGTTCGCCGATGGTTCTTTGAAACGCCCCGATGTTTCGATTTTCTGCAAGTTGCCGAAAGAGATGGAAGAAGCGACGCAATCCGTTCCCGAAGCTGTTATAGAAGTCATCAGCAAAAAATACGAAGCGAAGGATTTGGAAATCTCGCCGCCGATTTATCTGGCAAACGGCGTGAAAGACGTGGTGGTTTTCAATCCTTACACAAACGAAGTCGTGCATTTTCGAAGCGGCGAAAAACGCGAGATAATGTCGCCCGTCGAGATTGAATTTGAATGCGGCTGTCGCTGCACGGTTTAATTTTATCCAACAAAAAACCGGCAACCGACACCTAACCAAACAATGTATCCAGAACTTTTCCGCATCGGCAGTTTCCCGATAAATACTTACGGCGTCCTTCTGGCAATCGGCTTGATGCTCGCGCTTTTTGTCGCGGCTCGGCTCGGCGGACGCGACGGTTTGCCGAAAGAGCGGATTTACGATGTGGGTTTGTGGACGATTATCGGCGGGCTAATCGGCTCGAAAATTTTGATGTTTTTTACCGAAGACGGCGTCAATGTCTTTTCGCTCGATTTCCTGCGTTCGGGCGGCGTTTATTACGGCGGATTCCTGGGCGGACTGTTCACGGTTTTTCTTTTGATTAAATTTTACAAATTGCCGTTTTGGAAGGTTGCCGACGCTCTCGCGCCCGGCGTCGCTTTAGGGCAATTCTTCGGGCGACAAGGGTGTTTTTCGGCTGGCTGTTGCTGGGGGAAACCGACTGATTTGTTTTGGGGCGTGCATTTTACCGAAGCGGGACACGAAAACACGGGTGTTCCGATAACCGATGCGGCGGGCGGCGCTCTGCATCTGCATCCGACACAGCTTTACGAATCTTTTGCGATGCTCGCCTGTTTCGGCGTTTTATATTACCTCCACAAACGTAAACGCTTCGACGGGCAAGTTCTAATCGGTTATATGATTCTTTATCCGATTGTCCGTTTCGCAATCGAGTTTTTCCGCGACGACCCGCGCGGCGATCTTTTTGGACTAACAACTTTGAGCGGACTTTCAACTTCGCAAATCATCAGTTTGATTGTCGCCGTCGGCGCGATTGTATTTATGATTTACCGATTGCGAACGCCAAAAATAATTGAAGTGAATTGATTTTTTTGCCTGCTAAATACGCGAAACAAACTAAAATAAATTTGATTATTCGGTTTTAATTTTCGTGTGTTTCGTGTATTTAGCAGGCAGTAACTTTTTGTGAGCGAAGAAAATACAATTCTAAATTTTCAAGCCGGAACCGAAGATGCCGGTAAGCGTCTTGACGCTTTTCTTTCAGAGAAAATCGAGAATTGGAGTCGCTCGCGCCTGCAGAGATTAGTTGACGACGGTGATGCGACGGTTAATCAAAATCAAGCGAAGTCCTCGTATAAACTCCGCGCTGAAGACAAAATAGAAGTTAAGCTGACCGAAACTTTCATTGAAAAATTCGAGCCGGAAAACATCCCGCTTGAAATAATTTTTGAAGACGAAAGCCTTGCCGTCATCAATAAACGAGCCGGAATGATAACGCATCCGGGCGCGGGCGCGCCCAATGGAACGCTGGCAAACGCTATTGCCTACCGATTCAAGATTCAGGATTCAGAATTCAAAATCAAAGATACGATTTCCGATATATCAAATCCAAAATCCAAAATCCAAAATCCAAAATCCAGAATCGGCATCGTTCACCGCCTCGATAAAGACACTTCCGGTTTAATCGTCGTGGCAAAAAATGAAACGATTCACGAAGCGCTTTCCGCGCAATTTAGAAACCGCGAAGTTTATAAATCTTACGTCGCGCTGTCGCACGGCGAAATTGAGCGCAACACCGGAAAAATCGATGCGCCGATTGCGCGTGATAAGCACAATCGCCTGAAAATGTCCGTGCAGAAATCAGGGCGAAACGCGCTGAGTTTGTGGAAAGCGCGACAGAGATTTGAGAAATTCACGCTGCTCGATGTCGAAATAAAAACCGGCAGAACACACCAGATTCGCGTGCATCTTTCCTATATCAATCATCCGATTGTCGGCGACGAAACCTACAACAGCGGGCGTGACAATACGGTTGCCGATTTGCAGATTCGCCACGCAATCAAAGAACTAAACCGCTTTTTTCTGCACGCCGAACGATTGAGTTTTACGCATCCTTTGACAAAAGAGAAGATAGATTTTCACGCGCCTTTGCCAAAGGCGTTAAAGGATTTTCTTACGCTGATTTAACGTCAGCAAAAACAGAAAAGGAATAGCCGCAAAAAAGCGCAAATAATACAAAAAAGATTTTTCCATTATTCCTTTTTGCGAATTTTGTGCCTTTTTGCGGCTATCATTCTATACCCTTAACTCAGGTTGATTTAAATTTTATATTTCCGAAACAGATTTCACTCATCGAAACAACACTTTTAGATTTTGTTCACCTCGAAATAAACTTTTATCGCTTTGTTGGCGGCGGCATTGTTCAAGATTTCAAAAACTTTGCCGAAATTTTCTAAGCCTTCGACTTTGTGCGTCAGCATCTTTTTGAGCCAGCCTCGATACATCGCCTCTGACAAAGCCAAATCCTTAACGCCCATTTCAAAATGCTCACGGTTGGCGTTGACCGTGCCGAACATCAGACGGTTTCCCAAAACGAATTGCTGGTTGATTTTATCGGCTGGAATCTGGTCAATTTTTCGCTCGCCGCCGGTTACCGAAGATAAAATCAACACGCCGTTTTGATTCAAAGCCTGCATTGCTTCAAAAGCAATCGGCGAATATCCGGTGCATTCAAAAATCGCGTCGTATTCGCCGTATTTTTTGACCGAATCGGCAACCGAAATTTCCATCGTCGAATCATAAGTCGCGCCGATTTCTTCTAACAAATCCGCGTTAAAATAACCTGTCCGACTGTCCTTGCCAAAAGCGTGAACTTCAAAACCGCGCAGGCGAAATGCCAGACTCGTCAGAAGTCCGACCGTTCCCGTGCCGAAAACGGCGGCGGTTTTCGGTCGCCAGATTTTCATTCGTTCCTGAATCTCGAAGGCTTGCGAAATTCCCTTTTCGATAATCGAAAGCGGCTCCAAAAGTATGGCGATTTCGACAATCGCGGGCGGAATTTTCACCAGCCAATCCGCGCTTTCCGCGTAAAATTCAGCCATATAACCGTGAAGCCGCGAGATGCCGCGCTCGAAATACTCGTCGTCGGTCGTCATATCCTGCTCGCCAATAACATCGTAAATCGAGTGTCCCGGACGGCGCACGCTTGCCACGACAAAATCGCCGACAGCAAATTCACGCACATTTTCGCCTGTTTCTACAACGCGTCCGAGGTTTTCGTGTCCAAGAACGAGAAAATCAAAACCGTCAGGCGCAACGCCGTATTCGCCGTTGTTGATTTCCCTATCGGTTCCGCACGCGCCCACGCGCAAAATCTCAACCAGAACTCCGCGCCCATTTGCGATGTCGGAAACCTTCGGTTTGTCCATTTCCACCAGCCGAACCGTATTCGCCTGTTTCGGTGTAACTGCTACTGCTTTCATATTTTTAATTCAACCTTTCATTTGTCTATTGTGTCGTTTGTTTCCTCCGCCGTTTCCATATCGCCGGTTTCGGTATATTTTCCGCTTTCTTCCCGGGCATATTCGCCCGTCTGCTGTAATAATTTGCCGATTAAACCTGTCCAGCCGGTTTGATGGCTGGCGCCGAGTCCGCAGCCTTTGTCGCCGTGAAAGTATTCGTAAAACAAAATATTATCGCGCCAGTTTTCGTCGGTTTGAAACTTTTCGTCGTTGCCGTAGACGGCGCGTCTGCCTTCCGTGTCTTTCAGGAAAATGTTCGAGAGCCTTAAGGATAATTCCTGCGAAACTTCCCACAACGTCAGCATTTTTTCCGAACCGGTCGGAAACTCGACTTTGAAATCTTCGCCGTAATAAAAATCGAATTTTTGCAACGCTTCGATTAAAAGATAGTTGACGGGAAACCAGATGGGACCGCGCCAATTGGAATTTCCGCCGAACATTCCCGTGTGCGATTCGCCCGGTTCGTATTCGACTTCGTAGCGCATTTCACCCGCTTCAAAAACATACGGATTAGTTTTGTAATACCGCGAAAGAGCGCGAATGCCGTAGTCGGATAAAAATTCGTTTTCCGAAAGCATATAACGCAGAATACGCCGCAGCTGCCCCTTGGTAATAATCGCCAGGAGCCGCCGGTTTTCTCTGCCCGGTTCCTGCATACACGCAATATCATTGGTTAAATCGCTGCGATTTTTCAAAAACCACTCGACCCGACGTTTGAAATGCGGCAAATCGTCCAGCCATTTATCCTCGACGGTTTCGACCGCAAAAAGCGGAATCAGCCCGACCATCGAACGCAGGCGAAGCGGAATGTTGCGGTGGTCTTTCAGATGCACGACGTCATAATAAAAACCGTCGCGCTCGTTCCAAAGCTCGGTGTCTTCAGTACCGACGTTGTTCATCGCATCGGAGATATAAACGAAATGCTCGAAGAATTTGCTCGCCACGTCTTCATAAACCTTGTCGTCTTTGGCGAGTTCGAGCGCGATTGCCAGCATATTCAGGCAAAACATCGCCATCCAACTCGTTCCGTCGGATTGTTCGAGGTGCGCGCCGTCGGGAAGTTTCGTATTGCGGTCGAAAACACCGATGTTGTCGAGTCCCAAAAATCCGCCTTCAAAGACATTGTTTCCTTCCGCGTCCTTTCGATTTACCCACCACGTAAAATTCAAAAGAAGTTTGTGAAAAATCCTTTCGAGAAAATCGCGGTCAGCCGCGCCGCGCCGCCTTGCTTCGATTTGATAAACCCGGAGCGCAGCCCAGGCGTGAACCGGCGGATTAACGTCGGAAAACGCCCATTCGTAAGCCGGAATCTGCCCGTTCGGATGCTGATACCATTCGCGCAGCAGCAAAATCAATTGGTGTTTGGCAAACTCCGAATCAACCAGCGCGAGCGTGATGCAGTGAAAAGCCAAGTCCCAAGCCGCATACCAGGGATATTCCCACTTGTCCGGCATCGAGATAATATCGTCGTTATACAGATGCTTCCATTCGGTGTTTCTGCCCGTTAATCTTTCTTTCGGCGGCGGCGAAAATTCCGCGTCGCCTTCGAGCCAGTTTTTGACGACGTAATGATAAAACTGTTTCGACCAGAGCATTCCGGCGAGCGCTTGCCGCATCACGTTCTTCGCGTCTTCACTTAAATTTTCGGGAACGATTTCCTTGTAAAACTCGTCGGCTTCTTTTTTTCTTGAGACAAAGATTTCTTCACACTCTTTGATAAAGTCACCGCGATTTAATTTCTCTGTGTTCCCTGTGTCTCTGTGGTGAAATTCTTTGTTGGACAATCGCAAATAAATTGTCTCAGACGCTTGCGGCGCGATGTCGAAAATGTAATGCGCGGCGGCTTTAGTTCCGGCTTGAGCAGGATTTACCGCATCTCTGTTACCCTTTACGACAAAATCGTTGATGCCGTCTTTGACGAAAGACGAAGTGTTTTTACCGCCGTAAATTTTCTCGAAGTTCGTTTCGTTTTCGGTGAAAAGCAGGCGCTCCGCCGCTTCGCACACGAAAAAATAATCGCCGCGCTTTTCTTCGTTTAGATGAATGAGCGAGAGATTTTCAGATTCAATTTTAACCTCTTCCATTCGCGCTCTTTCCGCCTTTTCATACCAGGACCAGCGGTTGCGAAACCAGACGGTCGGCAAAATGTGAAGCGGCGCGAATTCGCGCCCGCGATTCGTTGCCGTGATTTTTATGCAAATATCTTCCGCGTCGGCTTTGGCGTATTCGACCAATACATCGAAATACTTGTCTTCGTCAAAAACGCCCGTGTTCATTAGTTCATATTCGGGTTGAGATTTATCGCGCTTTGCATTTTCTTCGCGCAATTTTTCGTAGGGAAATTCGCTTTGCGGATATTTGTAGAGAAATTTCATATACGAATGCGTCGGCGTGTTATCGAGATAAAAATAATACTCTTTGACATCTTCGCCGTGACTGCCTTCGTTGCCGCCGAGACCGTAAAGTCTTTCCTTTAAAATTTTATCGCGCTCGTTCCACAAGGAGACGGCAAAACAAATTCTCTGTTTCCGGTCGCAGATTCCGGCGATTCCGTCTTCGTTCCATCGAAATGCTTTCGAGCAGGCGTGTTCAAACGGAAAATAATTCCAGGCGTTGCCGTCCGCCGAGTAATCTTCACGAACTGTTCCCCAGGCACGCTCGCTCAGGTAGCAGCCCCAAAGTTTCCATTCCTTTTCTTCGATTCTGGCTTGTTCGAGCCGTTTTTCTTCTGCGTTCAAATTTTTTCCTCTCGAATACTTTAGCTAAAAGAATGTCATACAAACCGCTTTTTCGTCTAGCCGAATTTTTGCCGCTGAAAAAATATAGACGCGCGGCGAAAATTTTGATACATTCGCACAAAGAAAGGCTCAATCTTAATAAAATCGCTTCATCGAAATTAAAATCCAGTCGCTGAAAAAAGCGTTTTATTAACAGTTTCTCTTTTTTGTTGCAGCATGAAAAAGGATTCGTTTTCGACTAGGATTTATCAATCTTCGGGTAAGGCTTCTTTGTTTGAAGCCGGAGGCGAAGCGCGTCCGCGTAAATCGAAAAGTATTTCGGACGAAGGTTTGGCGAATATTTTTGCCGAAGTCGAGCAGAAATTAACCGAAGGTCTTTCGAGCGCGGCGGAAAAAATTCTCAATCAAACGCTTGCCAATTATTCTCACGCGCCGGAAAACCAAGCCAGGATTTATCGTCTTTTGTCCTACACGCTCGAAACTCAGGGACGTTATAAAGAATCGCTCGAATCAATCGAAAAATACGACGACGAAGAATTGCTCGGCGAACTCGAACCGGAAACGCAGATTTCCATTATCACGCAGCTTGCGATTGCGTTAAATAACACCAACGATTATCCGCAGGCGGTCGCGCTGCTCAACTACGCTTTAGAACAATCGCAGCAAGTGAATCTGACAAGTCAATTCGGCGCAATCTATATTGCGCTGTCGCGCGTCTATCGCAAATTAAACGAGTTTCCGATTGCCCGCGACCACGCCGAAAAAGCCCTTAATTATTACCGCGAGCAAGGCGATTGGAGCGGAATGGCGGAAAGCTATCAAGGCATCGCCGCGACTTATCATCAGGAAGGCAGCAGCGAAAAATCGCTGGAATTTTACGATTTGGCAATTAAAATTATCGGCTCGCGCAACGCGCCGTTTCTTTTGGGGAAAATTTATTCGGATATTTCCGGCGCGTATTGGTTTCTCAGGCGTCCGCAGGACGGAATCGCGTGTCTGGAGAAATCCATCAAATTTTTCGAGCAGACCGAACATAAAATTCAGGCAACTGCCGCATACAACAACCTGGGCTTGCATCTGACGATTCGCGGCGAATGGACAAAAGCCGAAGCCGCGTATAATCGCGCTTTGGAACTGGCGACCGAGGCAAATCACGTTCACGTCGCGGGAATTTTAGATTCTTTGGGCGAACTTAAAATTTTGCGCGGCGAACTCGACGAAGCGCAGGATTTGCTCGAAAGAAGCGTCGCGCTTGCCGAAGAACGCAAAAAGGAATGGTATCTTATTCAGTCTTTGCGAAACCTCGCGCGGTGTTTCTTATTGCAGGGAAAACTTGCCGAAGCCAAAGAGAAAGCGCGGGAAACTATCGAGATTTGCAAAAAAATCGGCGAGCGTCAAATTGCAAATATGGCGAGTCTCGTCCTTGCGGAAGTTTATTTGGAGGAAAATAAACAATCCGAATGCGAGCGCGAGCTTGCTAAAATCGAAGAAACCGACCCGTCGTCCGATTTTTTCGTGCTTGGAAATATCCAGAGAATTCGCGGCTTGCTGGTTTTGGAAAATGACGACGAAGAATTGGCGGTTCATCATTTCAGCCGCGCTCTAACGATTTTTGAAGCGGCGGAAGATGTCTATCACACTGCTCTGGCACATTATTTAATCGGCAAAACCATCTTTGAAACACAGCCCGACCGCGCCGGAAAACATCTGATTTCGGCAAACGAGATTTTCCATCGGCTCGGCGTCAAATCGCTTCTCGCCAAAACCGAAAGAACTCTTGAAAAGCTAAAAACCGTCGAAAAGCCGAAAAAGCGCGTAACGTCCGCCGGTTCGCAGCTTTTGATGCTGCGTCTTGCCGAAGCGACCGCGTCGCGCGAACTGCTTTTCCGCGAACTCATCGCCATTTTGCAGCAGGAAAGTAAGGCAAGCAAAATTATTATCGCCGAGATAAACGACCAAAAAAGATTTTTTCCGTTTATCACGCACGGCTATGTCCCGACCGAAAGTATGGAGATTGTCGTCAAACTCCAGGAAGCCAACCAGAAAAACGATTTAGAGAATTTCGCCAAAACTAAAAACTTAAAAATTTTCAATCTTCGCGCTCCGAGCGCCGCGCCCGCGTTTTTGATAATCGCGCCGCGCTCCGGCGCTGTTCTGAACGACGAAGGCTCGCTTCAGCCGCTTTTGAGAGTCGTCGAACTCGGAATGGATGTTTGCGCTCTGCGCGATAAAGATAAACATCAATACGCCGATTCCGAGGCGAGTCCGTTCACATCGAACAGCTTGATGCCCGGTTTTATTCATTCGAGTCCGGCGATGACCGCGCTCGTCGAAGAAGTTTATAAAATCCGCTCGTCAGACGTTACGGTTTTGGTAACCGGCGAATCGGGAACTGGCAAGGAACTCGTCTCACGAGCCATTCATACGATTTCCAGCCGCAAAGACAAAGTTTTCGTGCCGTTTAACTGCACCGCCGTCCCGAAGGAATTAGCCGAAGGTCATCTTTTCGGTTACAAAAAAGGCGCGTTCACCGGCGCGGTTGCCGATTCGCCCGGAATAATTCGCGCGGCTGACGGCGGAACTTTATTCCTTGATGAAATCGGCGATTTGCCGCTCGACGTGCAGCCGAAAATTCTCAGGTTTTTGCAGGAAGGCGAAGTTCAGCCGCTCGGCGAAAAACGCCCGATAAAAGTCGATGTTCGCATTATTGCCGCGACCAATATGCCTTTGGAAGAAAAAGTCGCCGACGGCAGTTTCCGCGAGGATTTGTATTATCGTCTGAATGTGATTCGCCTGCGCGTTCCGCCGCTTCGTGAGCGTCGTTCGGAAATTCCGCCGATGATAAATTATTACATCAACCATTATTCAGCCAGATTCGGCAAACGCGACATCACGATTACGCCGCAAACGACTGATTTGCTGATGGTTTGCGATTGGCAAGGCAACGTTCGCCAGCTTTGCAACGAAATTCAGCGCGTCGTCGCCCGCGCCGAAGACGGCGAAAAAATCACGCCCGAACATCTGTCGGCGGAACTCAAGCGCAGCGCAAAACCGCTCGTCGCATTCGGCGACAACGGAAACGTCAAACCGATTGCTTCCTACGACAGTTTATTTAATTCCTTTAATGTCGGCGCAAACAGCGGAACGCTCGAAGAAGCCGTTTCCGAACTTGAAACGCAAATGATAAAAGACGCCCTGACGCGCCACAAATGGAACATCTCGCGCGTCGCAAACGAACTCGGACTGACACGGCGCGGGCTTTATATGAAAATCGCTCGCTACGGAATTGAAAAAGCAGCCTAAAGATTCAAGATTCAAAATTCAGGATTCAGGATTTAAGATTTCAATTTTGAATCCTGAATCCTGAATCCTGAATTGAAAGGGAAACCCCAAATCCCATCAACAAAAAGAAAACCATTGCAACTTCGCCGTCGCCCAAACTGTAATTAACCAAACTGCTGACGAAAAATCCGACCAGACCGCCGAAACAGCCTAAAATAATTCCTTGTGTTTGCCAATCTCCACATTTTGGATTTTGAATGTTGGATTTTGGATTTTCATCCTTTGAACTTTGAACTTTGAACTTTGAACTTTGAACTTTGATTAGCGTTCGCGCATAAATCCATAAAACCCAAAGCCACAGCAGAAGCGCGGGCAAACCGCGTTCGACAAGTAGCTGCAAAGGCGTCGAATGAAAATGACTTGTTTCAAGCCTGCCGTTGTCAAACAAATGCCAATCTTGCTTATAACGCTTGACCGAATCCATTCCGACGCCGAAAAAAAAGCGGCGCGGGCTGCTCGTCCATAAATTGAAACCTTCCCGATAAACCGTCTGCCGGTAACTTACCGAATCATCGTTTTTACTGTCATATCCGACGTTTCGACTTTGCTGAACGAAGAAAAATCCGACGAGCGCGACGGGCAAAATTACCGCCGCGAAAGCGAAAAGCATTTTGCGATTTCCGTTTGCCAGCGCAATCGAAAAAGCCGAAATCAAAAAAGCGATTTGCGCCGAGCGAGTAAAAGTCGTTAGCAGCGCGAAAATCATCACGACCAGACAGACTGCGAGCAGGGGCGATGCAGAGACGCGGAGACGCGAAAATTTAAAAAATGGACGACCAAAATTTGCTTCCGATGAAAACTCGTCTCGCTTTTTCGCCGCGTCGCCGCTTCCCAGCGTCTCCGCGTCTTCTTTCTTTCCGAAACTGGCGATAAAAAGTCCCAGGACAAGCGATGCAATCATTTGCAGAACTTCGGCGTAAGTAATTATATGACCGTAAAATCCTCCGTAACGCCAGTTTCGACTTCGCGTCCAATCGCCGATGCCGAGTTTTTCGAGCGAGTTTGCGCCGTTGAATAAATCGTCGCGCCTGACTTTAACCGTGAAATAAATCGGCGGGCGAAACGCTTCCAAATCGGTCGATTCGTTCGTTTCGATTTCCGCTGTCAAATCGTCGGGACTTTTAATTTTTTTGCCGCCGGCTTTCAGAATTGCATCGCCTTCGGTCAAGTTTGCTTTCGATAAAATACTGTCCGCATTTACGCCTGAAATTTCAACGCCGCGCCCGACGACGCGCTCAATCGGCGACCACGCCGCGCTTACAAGGCAGGAAAATATCAATGCGAAAGCCAGAAATTTTACAGCGCGAACGGTTCGCAAATTACCCGCGACAAAATAGAAAATCAGAAAAAGCGCGACATTGCGAAGTTTGTCAATGGAAATATCGGGCGCGTAGGAAAAAACGGCTGAAATTACAGACCAGACGAAAAAACTCCAGAGCGCGAGGTCGAGCGGAGTTCGGACGAGTTTCGGGCGCGGTTTTATAAAAAGTCGAATCACCCAAAACAGCATTCCCGAAAGCCAGGCAATCTGCGTCGCGGCAATCGAATGCGGCGCGGACAAAACCATCAAAATTAAAAAGATAAAAGCGACGCGCTCCAGCCATTTGGCAAAATTATTGTCTGCTTCGATGCCCGCGAGTTCGTCGAACCGCTTGAGTATTTTCTCCATAAGAAAATTAACCACAGATGCACACAGATTAACACAGATGTTTTTTGAAAAGATGAATGATGAAAGATGAACAATGGATGAAAGACGGTTTCTTTAATTCATCATTCCGCATTCCTAATTCATCGTTTTGTAATCTGTGTCCATCTGTGTTTATCTGTGGTTAAATCTTTTGTTTGTAATTTTTTTCGATATTTTTTATTTATGAGTTCTGAAAATCCGCAAACCGATTTGAGCGTCAAAGCCGAAATCAAACTTTACTACGATTTATACATTCCCGAAAACGTCGAAAAGCCCGCGCCGCTGCTGATTGCCGTTCACGGCTACGGCGCGCACAAGCGTTATATGATGCGCGAAGCCAAACTCATTGCGCCTGAAAACTTTGCCGTCGCTTCTTTGCAGGGTCCGCATCAGCATTTCCGCGAAACCGGCGGCGTATTCAAAACCGGATTCGGCTGGCTGACCGATTATAAATCGGAAGAATCCGTCGCGCTGCATCATAATTTTCTGCTCGAAGTGATTGAAAAACTTAGCACGGATAAAATTATCGATGCCGGAAAAATATATCTTTACGGCTTTTCGCAAGCGTGCGCGCTGAATTTTCGCTTTGCTTTTACTTTTCCGGAAGTTTTGCGCGGCGTGATCGGCGTGAGCGGCGGTATTCCTTCGGACTTGGCGACGAACGAAATTTACAAACCGACCGACGCCGATGTTTTATATCTTTACGGCAACGACGATGAGTTTTATCCGCTGGGGAAGTTTCAAAAATTCGAGAAGAAGTTAAAAGATTATTTGCCAAACTTTCAATCAAAATCCTACGTGGCGAAACACGAAATCACGGACGAGATGCGCGAGGACATAAAGAAGTGGATAACTGATAGTTGATAATTAAATGCAAATGCATAATTATCAACTATCAGTTATCAACTATCAGTTATCACTTAATACTCAATTTTTTAATCTCGACTTTTCCTTGAATATCGAGCGGCAGAGTTAGTTGCGAAACATTTTCGCCGGCTTCGTTTTTGAGAATTTCCACTTGCAGATTTTCCGCCTTGACCGATTCTAAAATCGAGCGTCCGCCGTAAAGCACGACCGTGGCGACTTTTAATCCGTTATCCGTTTTTACCGGAATAGCAAAGGTTTTTTCCGTTCGTTTTTCGCCGATTTTGAAATTAACGTCAACCGTCGCGTCGAGCAGCGTCGCCTTTGGATTGACGATATTCAGCGCGACTTGACGAGCCGTAAAATCTTCGCGTCGGTCATTGATGTTTATCTTTTCGGTCGAAACAAAATCGAGCGATTTGATATAACTTTCAGGAGCGCGAATCCGCACTTTCTGCGGCGCGACCGTTTGATTGTAAATCTCGAAATTCTCGCCTAAGTTTCCCTCGGTCTCGGCTTTGACGGTGATTTCACGCTCTTCGACTTTTTCGAGTTTGACCGCGATTTTGTTCGGTTGAATTTCTTCGAGCCGAACTCCGTTCGGAAGCTCGACGTTGACGTTTTCAGGAGTGATTTGAACGATTCGGTCGCCCGTCTGCGCGTCAGCCAAATCGAGCGAAACCACCAAATCGGTTTGTTTTATCTGGTCGATTTTGCGCTTGTCGCCCGTAATTACAAGGTCAACTTCCTGCACGGGCGAATTGGTAATTTCGATGTCGTTCGAGACGCGAAGTTTTAATCCGACGTTATTCAGGCGAGTCGTAATCGGTGCGCGAAGACCGGTTACGCCGAGCCATAATCCGAGCGTGATCGCCAGCGCAACTAGCTTCATCAGCCAATCTTCCAAAAAAACGCGGCGAAACAATCGGCGAATAATGATTTGCCGCTCTTCCTTTTGAAAGAATTTTTCGGTTGGAAAAGAGAACATAGTTCAAAGTTCAAAGTTCAAGGTTCAAAGTTAAATTACAAAGTCCGGCTTTGAACTTTGAACCTTGAACTTTGAACTACCCGATAGTTATTTCGCTTTCGGTTTCCTTCATCGTTTTGGTCGGCTCGCGTTTGGTTTCGACCATCGGCAAATCCATCGCCCGCAGAAGCAGATTACGAAGCGCGGTCGTGTCTAAATTTCGCTTGACTCTGCCGCCTTCGACAAACGTAATCAAACCGGTTTCTTCGGAAATAACGACTGAAACCGCGTCAGTTCCTTCGGTGATGCCGATTGCGGCGCGGTGGCGCGTGCCGAGTTCGCGCGAGACGCTCGGATTTTTGGTGAGCGGCAGAAAAACGGAAGCGGCGGCGATACGCTCGCGCTGAATAACGACCGCGCCGTCGTGCAAAGGCGTCGTCGGATTGAAAATCGTCACCAGCAAATCGTAGCTGAGCTTGGCGTCAACCTGCACGCCCGCGTCAATAAAGTTCCTCAGTCCGACATTGCGCTCGATGACAATCAACGCTCCGATTTTTTCGGTCGAAAGCGTCGTTGCCGCCAGAACGATTTCATCATAAATCGTGTCGCCGAGTCCGTCCTGCGCGCGCCGCAAAATAGGAAAACGCAGACGATTACCGAAATAAATCAAGGCTTGCCGGATTTCCGATTGGAAAAGAACGATAATCGCCACGCCGATATACAGTACCGCCGAGCGCAAAACGAATTCGAGCGTGGCAAGCTCCTGCGCGACCGCCAGCCAATACAAAAGCGCGAGCGCGACCATTCCGACGACCGTCGGAACTGCCCGCGTGCCGCGCAGAAGTTTCAACACGACATAAACAATAACGAAAACCAAACCAATATCGAGCGCGTTTCGCGCCGTGTTGATGGTCGGTATGTAATCGTTTAAAGGCACTTTTTAACTGATAGCTGATAACTGAAAATGATGAATCCCTTCTTAAATTTCTAAAAAAGCAAAACTGAAAAACCAGTCGTTGTTTTTCAGGCAAGCTATTGATGAGCTTGCGTTATAATAAATTTTATCGTTATCGCGCAACTTTGGAATTAAACCAATTCCCACGCAATTGTCTTTAAGTTTTATTTCAGAAACGCTCTTAAATTTTAACTCCAATAATGTTCCATAAACTTTCATCTGCTCCAATTTCTGTTTTGCATACTCTTGTCTTTCGATATTATAGCAATGTAAGTATTCAGGACATTTGGTTGCGAGCAAGTCAAATTGTTTGTCATATTGTTGCGTAAGTTCATATTCTATAAATAAATTTAGCCTTTCGACTAAACGCGCTCGCAATTCTTCTGAAACGCGAAGATGATTGAGTTTTTTTGCATTTATGCTTTGAGCAGATGCAAAACTAAGCAACATTACGATAAGGAAACATAAGAATAAAAACTTCATAATCAAAAATCCCCAAAATATACAACGAAGCACACAGCATTAAATTTAACGGTTAACGGTCAGCTTTCAAACTGTCGGTTGGCAGTTTTACTTTATTATAAAGCGGTGTAGATTCTTTAATTTTGCGGTCTGCAAATCTCGCCGCCTTTTAAGAATATCACAACTGTTTCGGCGAACTTCTTATTTTTATCCAGGTTTTGTCGATGATTTCAAAAATTATTCAGACAATCGACGGTTTTTGAAAATGATAAATTATATCAATCGAAAGCAATCGGAAAAATCAGTCGCAACCGCTTATTCGCTTAGGATGCAGCCGGGAGACTTTTCAGATTGCCGGATAATTTTTGTCTTACGCTTTTCTTCTTTGGACAAAACCGATGAGGTTTCCCTTTACATCGACTACGCCGAGCGCGCCGACGCCGTTTTCGCGCATCAAATCTCGCGCTTCGCTAAAAAGCGTATCCGGTCCGACAAAGTATTCGGGTATTACAGGGCGCATTACAGCTTGAATTTGCGTTTTGTTCCAATCTTCGCGCGGCAGTTTTTTCAAATCTGCCAGAGACAAAATTCCGAAAAGTTGTTTATCTCTGGCAACGGGGAAAACCGTCTGACGATAGAGCGGCAAAATTCTATCGACAAAATGCAGAACATCGGCTTCGGGACTAACCGGAATCGGGATTTTCATCACGTCCGCCACGATAATTTTTTCTTGTTCTCTGATTTGGCGGATAATTCCGCTTGCCGAATCATACAGAAACACTCCGACGAGAATCGTCCAGAAGCCCGTAAAAAAATCGCCGCGCACGAGTGTAATGAATGTTCCGAAAAGAATTAACACTCCGGCAATAATTTGCCCGCAGCGACCTGTTAATATTGTCGCTTCGTTCAAATCCGCGCCGCGCCGCCAGAGATATGCGCGAAGAACTCTGCCGCCGTCGAGCGGATAACCGGGAAAAAGATTGAAAATCGCCAGCAGAAAATTCCACAAAAAAAGTAGAAAGGACAGCTTTGCAATAATATCCGCGCCGAGCGAATTGGCGATTGTCATCAAAGCCAAAAACAAAAGCGCGAGCAAAAAACTGGCAATCGGTCCGGCAATTGCGATGCGAAATTCGGCGCGCGGCGTGTCGGGTTCGCGCCTGAAGCGCGTTAAACCGCCAAACGGATGAAGCACAATTTCGACGACCGGCACGTTTTCTCTGCGAGCAATGACGGCGTGCGCGACTTCGTGGATAAAAATCGAAGCGAAAAATACTAAGGTCGTCAAAAAACCGAAGAAAAAACCGGTAAAAGAGCTATCGAAAGCCGAATCAATACTGCTCGCAGTCAGCCAGGACATCAACGCCAGCACAAAAAACCAGCGATAATCCACGCGCACGGGAATTCCGAAAACGTGCGCGATGAGAAGCTGACGCTTGAAAAATTGGACGAACCGCATCGGTTAAATTAAAAATTAAAAATGCAAAATTAAAAATTAAGAATGCAACGGGTAGAGAAAGAAACCGTATGGTTAAATGCTTCTATTAACTCTCGTATTCTCTAATTAATAATTTTGCATTTTTAATTTTTAATTTTGCATTTTTCTAGGCTTCAAAAGGAACTTCGGCGTTTTGCAGAAAGTGAAGCTCGTTGCGTGAAACTTTTTCGAGCAGTTCCGGTTCGTCGAACATCTTGAGCAAACCGCGCACGGTTGCATAACGCGGTTCATCTGAAATCGTTACGGGCAGATTTACAAAATCGCGGACATATTGCTCGATGCCGTTTAGAAGCGCGCCGCCGCCGGTCAAAATAATTCCGCGGTCATAAATATCGGCGGCAACCTCCGGTCGAAGCTCGGTCAGAGTGTCACTGACGATTTGCGCCGCCCGCCGCACGATTCCTTCGACGACCGGATAAATTTCACCGACCGTTACTTCAACCGCTGCCGGACTTCCGGTCTGCACGTCGCGCCCGCGCACGATAAATTTTTTCTCAATTTCTTCCGGCAGAAACGTGGTTGCAAAGCGCGTTTTGATAACTTCGGTCGTTTCATCGCCGATTTGCAGCCCCCGATGCCGCCGGAGATGATTTGCCAAAGCCAGATTTATATCGTCGCTTCCGAGTCGTTCCGAACGCGAATGAACGACCGTTCCTTTGGCGACAACGGCGATATTGGTTGTTCCCGCGCCGATGTCGATGACTGCCGAAGCGCGTTTGTCGCGCGGCGTAACGCCCGCGCCGAAAGCCGCCGCCAAGCCTTCTTCCATCATATAAATTTTGCCGATATGCGCGTCTTCCGCCGCGTTTAGCAAAGCACGCTGTTCGACGTGAGTAACGTCGGAAATCATACTCATCACAGCTTCGAGAGAAACTTGCGAGCCGCCGGATTTAGCCTTTTTGACGAAATGCGCGAGCATTTTTTTCGTTCGCTCAAAATCCGCGACAACGCCGCCGGTCAAAGGCGCTAAAACGGTTATGTCGCGTGCTTCGCGCCCGCGCATCTCGAATGCTTCCTGTCCGTAAGCGACAATTTCGCCCGATAATTCGTTGACGGCAATCACCGACGGTTCATCAAGCACAATGTCGCGTCCTTTGACGGCAATCAGCGTGCTTGCCGTTCCCATATCAATCGCCATCGAATCGGTAACGAGTTTTTTTAACGATGAAATTCCCAGCATAAAGGCATTTCCCCTTGTCCCGATAAAAACAATCAAACGGATTAAACTATCTTAAACCGCCTGGCTTATCCTAAAATACAGCTAATTTTAGCCTAATTCCATTTTACTTCAAACAGAGAAACAGGCTGCAAGCGATTTTTTACTGTCAGAGGTTCTTGGGCGGTCAAATCAAACAAGTTTCCGCTTGCTTGCGCCGTCGCTTCACTGATTAAAATTTGTCCGCCGCGGGCGTTGGCTTCGAGCCGCGAAGCCAGATTGACGGTATCGCCGATTGCCGTGTATTCCGAGCGTTGTTCCGAACCGATATAGCCGACGGTTGCTTCGCCCGTGTGAAGTCCGATGCCGACGCTCAACTTGTTGAATCCTTCGGATTCTAATTGGGTATTTAAGGTTGCAAGCCGTTTCTGCATTGCAACGGCGGCTTTCAAGGCGTTTTCGGCATCTTCGGCAGTCGCCGTCGGCGCGCCGAAAATTGCCATCAAACCGTCGCCGATATATTTATCGAGCGTTCCGCCATGCGAAAAAATTATCTCGGACATTATCGAGAAAAAGCGATTCAAAACTCCGACCACTCTTTCCGGCTTTTCCGTCTCCGAAAAAGAGGTAAATGCGCGAATATCGGCAAAGAGAACCGTAATAGTCAGATTTGTTCCGCCGAGCTTAAATGAATCAGGATTTTCGAGCAGTTGCTTGACGACATATTCGGGCATAAAACGGCTGTAATTTGCCCGCGCGATTTCTTCCCTTGCAAGACGTTTATGCGCTTTGACTGTTTCGACCGTCACGGCGGTTTGCGCCGCGACCGCGCTAATCAATTCCAAATCATCCGGGCTGAATGCGGAAAACGGGTCGAGCCGGTCGGCGTAAAGCACGCCGTGAACATTCGATTCGGTTATCAGAGGAGCGCAGATTGTCGAGCGGACGCCCTGCGAAACGATTGATTCAGACATCGAAAACTGCGCGTCGCCGCTCGCGTCCTGCGACAGAAGAGCGACTTTCTCGCGCATTACTTTTTGCGTTATCGTTCGACTGATTGACAATTTTTCGGCTGAATCCTCCATTCTCGCGTCACGCGCACGGACGGCAATCGGAAAGAGTTTGCCGTCCGAGACCTTGCCGTCGGGCGTTTCCTCACTAATCAGCGCGACAACCCTGTCGGCTGGCGTTCCACGAAAAATCAAATCCGTCGCCTTGATAAAAATTTCCTTCAAGTCAAAAACCGTGCCAATCGTGCGGCTCAATTCGTAAAGCAAATCGAGGACTTTCGCTTTCCGCCGCAGTTCCTTGATTTCCGTCGCCGTGGCAAGTCCGGTCTGCATCGAAAAGCCCGAATGGCTTTTGATGATTTCTTCGGCGGACATCAGCATTTGCGTATGTCCGAGCGGCTGGTCGTTATATTTTACGTTTTTTGCGGCTTCCGCTTCAGCGGCGGAATCATCAAACAAATTTGCGGAACTTTGGCTTTTCGGGGTTTTCGCAGTTTCCGCTTCTTCGAGTTTATTAAATCTCAGCCTTGTCTCGCCGATAACAATTTCGTCATTGGGTTCGAGAATTTTTTCGAGTCTCGGCGTGCCGTTGACGAAAACCTGGTTGACGCTGCGCTTGATTTCGCCGCCGGAGTAATAACCGTCAACGACTTTAAAGTCGGTCGCCTCGGCAATAATTTGCGCGTGGCGGCGCGAGGCGCGGCGGTCGTTGAGAACGATGTCGTTGTCTTTGCCTCTGCCGATGCTGTAGACCGAAAGCGGAAGCAGCTTGACTTTCCAACTATTACCGCTCGCGTCTGTAACTTCTAGAATTGCGTTCACATTCTTAATGGTAAATGGTAAATGGTAAATGGTAAATTTATGATGTTCTAATTTACCATTTACCACTTAGCATTTACCACTGTTTAATGATTTATTTTGATAATAACGCGACGACCAGAATCGCGCCGGAAGTCTTTGAGTGGATGAAACCCTTTTTGACCGAGTTTTACGGAAATCCGTCGTCGGCTTATAATTTCGGACGCGACACGCGCCGGGCAATCGAAAATTCGCGTAAGCAAGTTGCAAGCTTGCTTGGCGCAAGCGATTCGCAGGAAATTGTTTTCACCTCCGGCGGAACCGAATCGGACAATTGGGCGATTCTCGGAACGCTGGCAGCCGCCGCGCCGGACAAAAAACACATCATCACGACGCGCGTCGAACACGAAGCCGTCCGCAAGCTTTGTGAAAAATTAGAAACAGAAGGTTTTGAAACAACCTGGCTCAATGTTTCCAAAGAAGGTTTTTTAGATTTGTCTGAACTGAAAAATGCTTTGCGTGAAGATACGGCAATCGTTTCCGTGATGCTGGCAAACAACGAAACGGGAATTTTGTTTCCGGTCAGAGAAATTGCCGAAATCGTCAAAGAAAATTCCAGGGCGATTTTTCACGTTGACGGCGTGAACGCGGTCGGCAAAGTTCCTGTAAATTTGAAGGAAAGCCAAATTGATTTATTCAGCATTTCCGGTCATAAATTTTACGCGCCGAAAGGCATCGGCGCGCTTTATATAAAAAACGGTGTTGAGTTTCCTTCGATTTACATCGGCGGCAGTCAAGAAAACGACAGACGCGCGGGAACTGAAGCCGTTCATCAAATTGCTGCAATCGGCGCGGCTGCAGATTTTGTCAAAGATTTTTCCGCAATGGAAAAGATCAGAGATTTGCGCGACCGACTAGAGAACGAAATTTTGCAAAAAATTCCAAATTCTCGGTTAAACGGAACAGCAGATTCAAGATTCCGCTTGCCGAATACCTCAAGCATTTCCTTTGAAAACCTCAACGGTGAAGCGATTCTCGCAAAACTGAATGACGCGGGCATCTGCGTCTCGACCGGTTCGGCTTGCAACGCTGAAATGCATGCAGCTTCACCCGTTTTGAAAGCGATGGAAATTCCGTATTCACAAGCTATGGGCGCGATTCGCTTTTCGCTCGGAAGATTTAATACAAAAGCGGAAGTTGATTTTGTTTTGAAAATCTTGCCGAAAATTATTGAAGAATTAAAAGAAATGTCGTTATAGCTCGAAAGTTTTCACAGAAAATTTTTTCGGCTGCAAAAAATAAAAAACTCAAAAAATCCGAACAGTTTTACCGGTTACAGTCTCTTAATAAGTGGATGGCAAATATAAACAATCCAAAAGAGATGTTTTTAATTTTGCGTTCGCAGTCGGGCGACAGACAGGCTTTTGACGAGCTTTTGAAAACGATTCAAGCGCCGCTTTTTCGCTATATTTACAGGCTCGTCGGCGAACACGCTCAGGCGGAAGACGTTCTACAGGAAGTTTTTATTATCATTTACCGCAAGCTGACCTGGCTGGAAAACCCGAAACTTTTTCGGGCTTGGGTTTATCGAATCGCATCGCGTGCGGCGTTCAAGCATTTGAAAAAAGAAAGACGCTGGACGGAGCAAATACGGGACGAAAAAGTTTTGGAAACGTTGCCCGCCGCGTCTGCTGAAGAAACTTACGAGCCGGAAATAATAAATGAAATTCCGAAGCTGATTTCAGAAGTTTCGCCTGCCAGCCGCGCCGTTTTGATTTTGCATTATTTGGACGAAATGCCTCTGAGCGAAGTCGCCGAAATTTTGGACATTTCCTTGGGAACAACCAAATCGCGTCTGGCTTACGGGCTGGAAAGTTTGCGGCAAAAAATTAAAAAGGAGAGTTGAGCGATGAACAATCAAAATATGAAAAAACCAATCATCATTTTCGCAATTGTCGAGGCAATCGTAATGATTGCAGTCATAATTTACGCTAATTTTTATAAATAATTAAGGAGATTATATGTCGGAAAACATCAACGAAATTCGAGCTAACACACTCGGACAAATCGAGCGCAACGAGCGCAATTACAAATTCGCTCTCGTCTGCGCGGCGTTTGTCGAACTGCTTTTTATAATCGCTTTTGTGCTGCTCGCGGATTTTTCCAACCGCGTTCACGTTCTGCTGCTGCTGACGACAATGACCGTCTACACGATTTTGATATTCGGCTTAATCGCGCTCGGTCAGCACGTCAATCGAAACACCTTGCGCGTGCTGAAAGCGATTGAAATGCTTGGCGATGCGAAATAAACAATTTCGTCTTACGCGACTCATTTAAATTTCAACTGCGTAATTCTTGGGCTAAATGCGCTAAAGATTTTGCTTGAAATTGCGGCTCGGAATGGTCGAAAATCTCGTCGAGTTCCTTTTCGACGCTTCCGTGAAGCGGTTTCAATTCTTTAATCAGAGGAATGAAATTTTTAAAATCGTAAAGCTCCGCGTCGAGCAAATGCGAGCCTGTAACATTGGTCAAAGCCGTCATAATTGACGAGCGAACGTTTGGAATTTCCTTTGCCAATTCGTTTATTAATCTTTTGACGCGGGCGCGTTTCAGGTTCGGCTGCGAGCCGCATAAATTGCAAGGAATTATCGGAAACTGTTTTTCTTCGGCAAATTTGGCAACATCCTTTTCCTGACAATAAACAAGCGGACGAATCACCGTGTTGCGCCCGTCATCAGAACGCAGAATCGGCGGCATCGCTTTTAATTGTCCGACGAAAAACAGGTTTAGTAAAAACGTATTGATAACGTCGTCGGCGTGATGACCGAGCGCGATTTTCGTGCAGCCTTCGCGGACGGCGGTCGTGTAGAGAATTCCGCGCCGCAGCCGCGAGCAAACCGAGCAGAAAGTTTTGCCTTCGGGAACGAGCCGCGTCACAATGGAATAAGTATCTTCCTCGACGATTTTATAATCGACGCCGATGCTTCTCAGATAATTCGGCAAAATATGTCCGGGAAAATCGGGCTGTTTCTGGTCGAGATTGACGGCGAGAATTTCAAATTTGACCGGCGCGCGCTTCTGCACGTCGAGCAATAATTCGAGCATCGTATAGCTGTCTTTGCCGCCCGAAAGACAGACCATTATTTTGTCGCCATCGGAAATCATCGAAAAATCGCGGATGGCTTCGCCCATTTTTTTGAGCAGTTTTGTTTTTGTTTTACTTTCTACGAACAATTTCTAATTCTCCTTGTGCAATTCTAACATCGCACGAAAAAAGCGGAATTTGCAACTTTAGCTTAAACTCCCGAACATTCCTAGACACGAAACCTCGAAATCTTTATATTAGATAAATCCGGCAGACAGTCGATAATCAAATACTACGAAGAATCAAAAAGGAAAATAAACAATAAACATCGATGGCAAAAGAAAAAAAGAAATTGAGCAAGAGTGCCAGAACAGCCGCTAAATTGTTGGAAAATTCAAAATTATTAGCCGCTGCAAAAACGGCAAACGACTTGAAAATGCCGCAGACGCCGAAGCCGACCGGATTTTCCGGCAAAACAAACGCGCCGAACAAAATGCGACCGGAAAAGAAGCGCGGATGAGAAGAGAATCTCGGAATTATTGACTGCCACGGAGCCGCGCAAAATAATAAAAGATATTTGTAACGGAATGTCGCCGTCTGGCATCTTTTAATATGTATTCTTAATCAAATACATTCTCTCCCGATGCTAATTTTCTAAACGGAGAATCGGAACATGAAAAAATTCGCAGTTGTTTTTGTCTGGCTCGGTCTTTTAGCGGTTTCAATCGCGGCTCAAGCAGGACGCGCTACTCGTCCGAGAATCGTAACGACTCCACCGCCCGCGACGACGACTATTCAAACAGACACTCCAAGTCAATCTTCCGAAAGACGTCCGCCCGTTTTGATTGGCGACACGAAATCCAGCAGTCAAACGCCGACAACGACGAATCAGACGCCAGGGCAAACCGCCGAAGATGACGGCGAAATTATCAAGGTCGAAACCAATCTGGTAACGATGCCCGTCTCGGTGCTTGACCGCAGCGGCAGGTTTATTTCCGGTTTGCGACAAAAGGATTTTCATATTTTTGAAAACAATATGGAGCAGAAAATCGAGTATTTTGCTTCGGTCGAACAGCCGTTCACGGTCATTTTGATGATTGATGTCAGCCCTTCGACAAAATTTCAGATTAACGAAATTCAAGACGCGGCGATTGCCTTCACCAATCAATTGCGGCGAGACGATAAGGTTGCGGTCATCTCGTTTGACCAGCGCGTTCACGTTTTATGTCCGCCAACCAATGATAGAAGCGTCTTGCAATACGCTATTATGCAAGCCCAGTTCGGTTCGGGAACGAGTCTCTACGACGCGGTTGACGACGTAATAAACCGCCAGCTTCGCCAAATTGAAGGTCGCAAAGCGGTTGTAATTTTTACCGACGGCGTGAACACGACTTCGCGGCGGGCGACTTATCAAAGCACGGTGAGCGAAACCGAAGAAATTGACGCGCTGTTTTATCCGATTCGCTACGACACTTATCAGGATATGAATGCCGGAAACGGCGGCGGCACAAATAATCCTTATCCGCCAAACAACGGCGACATCTTCGGCACTATTCTGGGAGGCATTTTCGGCGGTGGTAACGTTCAAATCGGCGGCAATAATCCACGACGCGGAGGCGCCGGCACAAGCCGCGCCGATTACGAAACGGGTCGGCGTTATTTGGAAGAGATTGCCAGAAACAGCGGCGGCAGAATCTTTGAGGCAAACAACAATCTCGATGTAGCATTTACCGGCATTGCCGAAGAGCTTCGTCGTCAATACACAATCGGTTATTATCCCGAAGCGGTCGGGCAGAAAGGCGAACGCCGCCAAATTCGCATCCGCGTGCAGCGTCCGGATGTCGTTGTCAGAGCGAAAAACAGCTATATTGTCGGTGAAAGCAGTAAAAGGAACGGCGGACATTAATCGACGCAAGCAAATTTCTATTTGGCTGCATACTGTTTTGACAAAACAGTATGCAGCATTTTCGTTTTATGATTAAAGTTTTGGAAAAGCGGTTTCGCTCGCTTTGTAATAAGTTTTCGCGCCGCGCATTTTAACTTCGTTCTTCAATTTTTATTTTCACACTTGAAACTTTTCGTCTTTCTCAATTAAACTATCTGTTTTTGGACGAGTCCGAAATTTACACAGTAAGATTTAACAACAATATCAAAAAAGGAATTTAACAAAAATATGAAAAGAGTCGGAATTTTAACGGGGCGTGAAGTAACGTTTCCCGAATCGATTATCAGAAGCATCAACGAAAAAGGCGGCGGCGAAGTCGTCGCCGAAATGGTGAAAGTCGGCGGCATTCGGCTTGACGAAGCGAAAAAATACGACGTGGTGATTGACCGCATCTCGCACGAAGTTCCGTATTACCGGGCGACTTTGAAGCGAATGGCGCTCGAAGGAACTTATATAATCAACAATCCATTTTGGTGGTCGGCGGACGATAAATTTTTCAATTTCGCGCTCGCGGCGAAAATCGGCGTGGCGATTCCGAAAACGGTTTTACTTCCGCAGGAAAAATATATTGCCGATATTACGACGGAATCTTTGCGAAATCTCGAATTCCCGCTCGATTGGGAAGCGATTGTCGAATACGTCGGTTTTCCCGCCTTTTTAAAACCGTTCGACGGCGGCGGCTGGAAAAACGTCTCGAAAATCTGGAGTTTGGAAGAACTCTGGCACGTTTATAATCAGACCGGAACGCTCTGTATGACCTTGCAGGAAGGCATCGAATACGACCAATTCGTGCGCTGTTACTGCGTCGGGCAGGAAAAGGTTTTGATAATGCCGTATGACCCGTCGCAGTCGTATTTATCGGGAATGCAGTATGTCAATGTTGACGATTATCTCTCGCCCGAACTTCACACGCGAGTCGAAAACGATGTCAAAACGATTTGCAAAGCGCTCGGTTACGATTTGAACACGGTCGAGTTTGCCATCAAAGACAGCATTCCGTATGCGATTGATTTTATGAATCCCGCGCCCGACGCCGAACTCGCATCGGTCGGCGAATACAATCACAATTGGATTGTTAATGAAATGACGGATTTCATCTTCAAAAAATTAAAGGCAGGTTTTCAAACGCCCGAATATCGCTGGACTTCGATGCTGAATCCGGCAGCGGCTAAAATCGAAAAGAAAGCCGCCGCAAAAGCAACTGTCAAAGATACGACAGCGAAAACGGCTTCAAAAACAACAAAACCGAAAACCGAAAAGAAATCGCAGACTAAAAACGCGAGCGCGAAATAAAACAAAAGGTTTTTGTAGGTTTTTACAAACAAGAAGAAAAGGCAAACTCAAAGTTTTGAGTCTGCCTTTTCTGTTTGAAATTTTAGTTGTTTGCCGTTGCCAAAATTTTCGTTACACATTCCGCGAAAACAATTTAAGTTCTTCGTCAACGTGAGGCAATTTAATCAATCTTTCAAATTTGAAATTGATTTTTTCAAGCAGCCTGCCGGAACTTTCGTTGTCCTGCGAGGTAATGGCGAGAACGCGCTTCAAACCTAAAACATCGCTGCCGTAATTCATCGCTGCGGCAGCGGATTCAAAAGCGTAACCTTGCGAGCAATACTGCGGTAAAAACGCAAAACCGATGTCTGCGTCGGGCAGAGAATCGCGTTTGACGAAACCGCAAATTCCAATCGGTGTTCCGGTTTCCTTCAATTCAACCGTCCACATTCCAAAGCCGAATTGCCGGTAGCCGTCCGCAAAACGGCTTTCAATATATTCAGCCGCGCCCGAAAGTGTTCGCACATTTCTATCGCCGATGTATTTGATAAACGACGGCTGATTCAGCAAATCGAGAATGAATTCGGCGTCTTCAGCGCAAACTTCGCGCAGAATTGCGCGCTCGGTTTCAAGAATTTTTACGGGTAATAATTTACGGAAATAAAAAGCCGTCTCGCCGGAAGAAACATCGGCAGGATTATACAACGCGCCGTCGAAACCGCAGAACTCGAAACCGATTTTTCGGTAAAATTGAATCGCCGGACGATTGACGTTCTGCGTTTCCGCCCACAGGCAACGCGCGGATTTGGTTGTCGCAAAGTTTATCGCCGCCGCAACCAAAGCGCGTCCGACGCCTTTGCCTTTGCTGTCCGCCGCGACAAAAATTCCGGTCAAACAGGCGCGATTGTTCCATTCTTCGTATTTGACAGTGGCAAATCCGGCGATAATTTCATCAATCTCCGCGACGACCGCATAATCGGCTTCGTCAATATCTTTTCTGATTAAATCGAACGGGTAAATCTTTTGAAAAGGAACGTCGAGTTTTTCTTCGACAATCTCGACTGACATTTTATCAACCGCAGCGCGATAAATATATTCGGTCGAAAACGACGCATCAAAATCGGCTAATCGTTCGCCGTCAATCTCTCGCTGCATCTCGCGGATAATCATTTTACAGTTTCATTTGCGAAAAACCTTCATCCTATTTCTTACACGCGCTAACAACAGGAAGATTTGACATTTACGATTTATCCTGCTCGCCCGATTCGCTATGCCAATTTTAAATTGTTTCAAGAAGCGACTATTTTTGCTTCTCTTCAAAAGTACTCAAATAAACATCTTTAAGTTTTTCTTTGCCTTTTTCTTCAGTCATTACGACAAGATTTGTGCGAGCTTTCCATATTCCCATCTCAACCTTTTGTTGAAGATAATAGGTTTTTCCCGCTTCGACACTTAATTTAAGATAATCCTGGTTTTCCGATTCCGAACAGAAATAGCGTTCGCCCGGCTCGACCGTAAAATAGAAATAAGTTTTTCCGCGATTGACACCCTTCCATTCGCCGTCAACGGCTAGTTTTGAATTAATCTTCATCCCGATAATAGTCGGGCGCAAAACGTAAATCATCGCTTTATCGGCAGGCGCGTCAGGAGTCGGATGTTGTTTCTTGTCGGTAGCGGCTTTGTAATTAACCTGTTTCGTTCCGCAAGCCTTTAGCTTTTCCTCTTTTGAGTCCTGCCCGAAGGCTTGAGCTAAAGACAATGTAAATATCGTTAAAAATAAAACTGTAATTTTGTTTTTTGACATTGATTTATTCCTTTTTATGTTAAGTAAAGTTTAGCAAAAATAATTATTTGCCGATTCCGACAATATTTGCTTCGCCCGATTCGCTCTGCTGACGCGCGTGATACGAGCTTCTCGTCAGAGGCGACGATTCGACGTGCTTAAAGCCTAAACTCAGACCAATCTTTTTCCATTCGGCAAATTCCTCGGGCGTAACGTATCTTTCGACCGGAAGGCGGCGTTCGTAAGGCTGCAGGTATTGTCCAATCGTCATAATATCGCAGGAAACCGAGCGTAAATCCTTCATCAATGCGACGACTTCTTCAAACTGTTCGCCGAGTCCAGCCATAATTCCGCTTTTGGTTTTCATTCGCGGGAACTCGGTATCGCGGTAATGCGCGGCGCGTTCGAGAAGCGTTAAGGTTTGTTGGTAATTGGCGTCGGGACGCACGCGGCGGTAGAGACGCGCAATCGTTTCCGTGTTGTGATTCAAAACTTCGGGACGCGCGGCGAGAACCGTATTTAAAGCGGCTTCATTGCCTTGAAAATCGGGAATCAAGACTTCGACGCGGCACGTCGGATTCATTCGGTGAACCGTGCGAATCGTTTCCGCCCAATGCGCCGCGCCGCCGTCCGTCAAATCATCACGATTAACCGATGTAATAACAGCGTGTTCCAATCCGAGATGTCCGACCGCTTCGGCGACGTGCAGAGGTTCCAGCGGGTCGAGTTCCATCGGTTTGCCTTTATTGACGGCGCAAAAACCGCAGTGGCGCGTGCAGGTGTCGCCGCCGAGCATAAACGTCGCGGTTTTATCCGTCCAGCATTCAAAAATGTTCGGGCAACGCGCCTCCTGACAAACCGTGTGCAGGTTCAAACCGTCAATCAATTTCAAAACCGCGTTCTGATTGGTCGGGTCGCCGACGCGAATTTTTAACCAATCGGGTTTTCTGAGTCGTTCCTTTTTCTTTTTGACGAAATTTTGGATTAAAACTTTTTCTTCAATCATATAAATAATAAAACCACAGATTAACACAGATGCGCACAGATTTTAATTTGATGTTCTGTGCGGGTCTGCGTATGTCTGTGGTTAAATTTTGCGAATTACAAACTTCAAAACTCGCGTTTTGTTAAATTTATTCGGCGCGCAGCCTTTCGTAGCGTTGGGCGACCGCATCCCAATCAACCACGTCCCACCACGCTTTCAGATAATCCGGGCGGCGGTTGTTGTATTTCAGATAATAAGCGTGTTCCCAAACGTCGTTGCCGAAAAGCGGCTCGATGCCTTTGTGAAACGTCGTGTCCTGGTTCGGCATCGATTGAATCGTCAATTGATCACCGTTTGCGACGACGAAAACCCAGCCCGAACCGAATTGTTTGACGCCTGATTCGTTGAATTTTGTTTTGAAATCGTCAAACGAGCCGAAATCACGGTCAATCGCCGTCGCCAAATCGCCGGAAGGTTTGCCGCCTTCGTTTAATTTCATCGTTTTCCAGAACATCGAATGATTGGCGTGTCCGCCGCCGTTGTTGCGAATCGCGCCGCGCGCGGCTTCAGGCAGCGAATCCAAATCGCCGAGCAATTCGGACAAGGTTTTGTTTTGCAAATCCGCGTGCGGTTCGACGGCTTTGTTAAGATTATCGACATACGCCTGATGATGTTTATCGTGATGCAGCTTCATCGTCTCGGCGTCGATAACCGGCTCGAGCGCGTCAAAATCGTATTCGAGCGCGGGCAGTTCAAACGGATATTTCTGGTCTTTTGCTTCGTTCGCCATAATTTATTTTCTCCTTGTTCTTTCTTTACTCGCTAACTTCACCGTTTCACAAGTATTCAATTTCAGAAGCAATCGGCTATAAATTTTGTTTTTATCTTTTGCCTTTTACCTTTTACCTTTTGCCTTTATTCGCTCGGTCTTCCGCCCGCGTCAATTCCTTCGACGCTAGCCTGGCGCACGACTTTAACGTGCAAATCGTCAATCACGCGCACCTGACACGAAAGGCGCGTGTGGTCGTTTAAATCGGTTTTGGTGGCGAGAATGGCTCGTTCCGGCTCGCCGATTTCGCCCGGGTCGCCCGCTATGATTTCGACGCGGCAAGTCGTGCATTTCGCGTTTCCGCCGCAGCGATGCAAAATGTCAACGCCGTTATCTTCAAGACACAGAACGAGTTTTCTTCCCGCTTCGACTTCAAAAGCGACAATTCCCAAAGCCGCTTCTGCCGTAATTTTTGGCATTTATCTTAAACTCCTGAAACAAATTTCGGTAAAACTTTGATACTTTGACTTTGGCATAAATCAGAACGGGTTTCAAGTTTCGGGTTTCAGGTTTCCGGCGGAGCGTCTTTTAACCGGAGACTTGAAATCTGAAGCCCGAAACTTTATTCGGCGGCACGTCGCCTCGATACAAAACTTTTTCCAAAAACAAACCCGAAGGCGGCGCGGTAAATTTGGCGGCGGCATTCGATTGAAATTTCAGCAGGCGATGAAATTCTTCGACCGAAGCGTTGCCGCGCCCGACTTCCGCCAGCATCCCGACGATTCTTCTGACCATTTTCCACAAAAAATGACTCGCGCCGATGCGGAAACAAATCAAATCGCCGTCGGTAAAAATTTCGGCGTGTTCGACTTTGACGATTGTCGATTGTTTTTTATCTTCGTCGAGTTCGCAAAACGACTGAAAGTTATGTTTTCCGACAAGCAATTCCGCCGCTTCGCGCATCGCGCCGACCTTTAAATCGTCCTTTATCCACCAGACGAAATTTTTAGCAAAAGCCGTGCGGCGCGTCGAGATTTGGTAAAGATAAACGCGCGAAACGGCATCGTGGCGAGCGTGAAAATTTTCCGGCGCGTTTTTAACCCGGGCGACGTTAATATCGTGCGGCAGCAAATCGTTAAATCCGAATTGGATTTGGCGCGGCGTAACATTCGTTTTTAATTCGGCAACCTTCAAATGCGCGATTTGCTGAATGGCGTGAACGCCCGCATCGGTTCTGCCCGCGCCGCCGAGTTCGACTCTGCCGGAAAATAACTGATAAGCAGCCTTTTGTAACTCGCCTTGTATCGTGTTCGCGTTGTGCTGGATTTGCCAGCCGCGATAGCGCGTGCCTTCGTATTCGATTTCTAATTTCCAAACAGGCATCTTTCTAACTGATAAGTGATAACTGATAACTGATAGTGCAAAACCAAAAAACTATAAGTTATCAGTTATCAGTTATGACCTATTTTAACTTTCTCGCGGTATTGATTGATTGCCACATAAACAACTTCGGCTTCGGTAACTCTGACGCTCTGACCGCGCGAGCCGAAGCGTTGGGCTTCGACGACGACGCGAACCGTAACGGACGTATTGCCGATTTTTGTCGTTTCGGCGTAAAAGCTCACCAGGTCGCCGATGAAAACCGGCTCGAGAAAAATAATTTCCTTCATCGCCACCGTCACAAAACGGTCGTGTCCCGTGCGCCTGACTGCTTCGACGCCGCCCGCAACGTCGATGTAACTCAAAATAATCCCGCCGAAAACCGTGCCGTGCGAATTCGTGTCGCGCGGCATCATTGTGATACGAATGGCGACTTCGCGTTTCATCTCAGATTGCGAATTTTGGGTTTCCGATTGTTCGTTTGTATCTTCTTCAGTTTGATTTTGCATTTTTAATTCTTAATTCTTAATTTCTTCAATCGTCCAATCTCGAACTGTGTTTTTCAATTCTTCGAGATGCCGGTCGAAAAAATGTCCGCAGTTTTCAAAGACGACGAGTTTCGTTTCGGTATTTTCAGAAACTTGCGCGACGAGCGAATTAAGACTTTCGATTGAACCGAATTCGTCCTGGTCGCCGTGAACGAAAAGAATCGGTTTGCGGCATTCCTTCAAAAAAGAAAAATCGTATTTATCGACCGGCGTTCCGATGCTGACGAGGCGCGCGACTCTCTCATCGTCGAGCGCGACCTCGCTGCCGACACGCGAGCCAAAGGAAAATCCGGCGAGCGTTATTTCTTCGTTAGGATAATTCTCAGTCAAATAATCCAGGCAGTCTTTTACGTCCTGTTTTTCGCCGTTTCCGTCGTCGTGTTCGCCCGAACTGTTTCCGACACCGCGAAAATTAAAGCGAAGTGTAACAAGTCCGGCTTCGACGAGTCCTGCCGCCGCGCGATAGACGACTTTATTGTGCATCGTTCCGCCGCCGAGCGGGTGCGGATGACAAACCAGCGCGACGCCGCGAATTTCGCCTGTCGGCTCCTTCAAAATCGCTTCCAATTGTCCGACAGACGCCGGAACGAAAAGATTTCCTTTTGGATACATAATCGAATTTTCGATTTTAGATTTTGGATTTTGGATTAGCAACTGTGATTATTCAAAACTTTACTCAACTGGCAATCGACAACTTTTTCTTATTTCAATTTTCCGTGAGCAAATAAAAATCGTGACTCGTAAGTTTCGATTTACAAGCCACGATTTCTACTTTCTATAAACTAAGTAAAATGCAAATCCGTTCCAAACTTTTGCCTTTTACCTTTTACCTTTTGCCTTTTTACTTTACTTCATTTCCTTGCGCGGAATTTTCTCGTCCATCATCGCCGTTTGATAGACAAACGCAGCCATAATCGTCGCCGCCTGTTTCATATCGTCGGCTTGAATGCGGTCGAAAACGTCCTGGTTTGAATGATGCGTTCTGCTGTCGTATTCGATTGTGTCCTGGATAAACTGAAATCCGGGAAGTCCGATTCGGTCGAACGATTGGTGGTCTGTTCCGCCGGTGTTGGAAATCGTGATTGTCGTTGCGCCCATATCTTTGAACGGTTCGAGCCACGATTTAAAGATCGGCGCGGCGGCTGAATTGCCCTGCAAATAAACGCCGCGAATTTTCCCCGTGCCGTTATCCAAATTATAGTAAGCGGAAAGTTTTTCGTAATCCGCACCTTTGACGAGTTCGGGTTTTGGGGCTGGCGCGGCGCCCGGCGCTGCCGGTTGTCCCTGGTTTCCGCCGCCTTTCATTTCGCCGAAATGCTGTTTGACATAATTTGAAGAGCCGAACAAGCCTTGTTCTTCGCCCGACCAGAGCGCGACGCGAATTGTGCGGCGCGGTTTCAGACCGAGCGATTGGATAATTCTGGCAGCTTCCATTGCAACCGAGACGCCTGCCGCGTTGTCGGTCGCGCCTGTTCCCGCGTGCCACGAATCCATATGTCCGCCGAGCATCACGACTTCATCTTTTAATTTCGGGTCGGTTCCCGGAATTTCCGCCACCGTGTTGTAAGCCATCGGGTCGGCGTCGTTGTATTCGGCTTGAATATCAACGGTCATTCGCAACTTTTCGCCCTGATTTATCATTCGTACCAGACGATTGTAATGTTCGGTAGCGACGGTTATTTGCGGAAGCATTCTCGCTTCGGCTTCCTTTTGCTGCGGCGAGAGACGAACCGGTCTGTCCTGCGGATTTGCCGGAACTTCCTGCGCCACGGTCGCGCCCTGCACGAAAATCGTGCCGCCGCTTCCGCCGCGACTGTTATCAACAAGAACAGCCGCGCCTTCCTGAATCACAAAATTTGCAATTTTTCCCGCCATCGCTCGCTGCTGCTGTTGCCGTTGAAAGCGTTGCGCTTGCTCGGGCGAGGCTGGGGACGGTTGCGGGCGCGGAGCCGCCGGATCCGGCGGAGTTGCCATTTTTGTCAATTCTTCGTCCGTGTAGCGCGAAGATAAAGGCTTTTCGATAACTTCCAGCGCACGCGCGTCGGAAAGAAGCACGATTTTTCCGCGAAGCTGACCTTTGTATTTATCTAAATCAGCATCGCTTATGGCATTTAAATAAACCACATCAGCCGTAACCGCGCCTTTAGTCGAAGGCGACCACGCCTTCGGGTAAGCGATGAGCGGAATATCATACGGCGCGACGACTTGCGCGTTGAAATTTTTCAGCGTCCAGCCGCGTCCGAATGGTCCCCACGCTTCGAGTTTCGCGTTTTGCATTCCCCATTTCGTCATCTGGTCGCGCGTCCACTCGTTGGCGCGTTTCAATTGTGGTGAGCCTGTCAACCGAGCGCCGATAACGTCCGTCAAATAGCTTAAAGTCTGCATCACCTGCGAACGATTTTTTCCTTCATCTCTAATTTTGTCAATCACGTCCTTCGGGGCTTGATAAACCGCAGGCGCGGCGGCTTGCCCGAAAGCAAAGGTCGGAAGCAGAAAAGCGTAGAGCAGAAAAACGCCTAAAATTTTGCGTCGTAACATCATAAAAATCTCCTGAAAATTTGGTTTGGTTTGTTTGTAAAAAAGTTTTGCCTGAGTATACAGCAAAACGCTGAATAACTGATAGTTGATAACTGATAACTGATAGTTGGCAGTTCGTAGCAAATTAAACTTTTCACTATCAGTTATCAGTTATCAACTATCAACTAATCTAAGTTTTCCAGGTCAGCGTGTAAGCCGGTGGAACGTTTTTCATTACGAGTCGGCTTTTGTGCGCCTTGCCGTAACGGTTTCGCATATGTTCGCGGAGCTTGATTGCAGACGGAAAATAATAGCCGTGCGCGTATTGAAAAGTGCGAAAAACACAGCCTCGCTCCATAAATTTATCAATCTCGCGCAGGATTTCCTCGCCCGTCTCGTTTGGAATCGAGACGAACGGCAGACAACAAATAATATAACCGACTTTGCCGAGTTTTGATTTTTGGTGAAGCGCAAAAGTATCGCAGGCGTTTCCGCAGACAAAACGCATTTGCGGATAATTCATCTTGAGCGATTTGACGAGCGAGCGGTCGAGTTCGATGCCGAGATACGATTCCCGGCTCGGCACAACGTCCTGCAAAAATTTCGTAATCGCGCCCGTGCCGACACCGAGTTCGATGACAATGGAATCGTCATCGGGGCGAATGCCTTGAATCATTTTTTGCGCGAGTTCGGACGAGGACGGCGCAATCGAGCCGACTTTGAGCGGGTTTTTTAGAAATGCTTGTAGAAACTCGATGTTTTCGTTCATTCGCGCGTTTAGCTGACCGAAACCGAAGCCTTCGACTCTGCATCTGAATTTTGGGTTATATCGCTTGCGGCAATTTTATAATCACAACCTTCGTTTTGGCAATAGCGAAATGTGCCTTCCTTCTTTGTCGTCTTTTCTAAAATGAACGGCGCGTGACATTTCGGACAAGGTTCGGGAACCGGTTTGTCCCAGAAAACCGCGTCGCATTTCGGATAATTCGTGCAGCTGTAAAAGATTTTTCCGCGCTTTGATTTTTTGACGGCGATTTCTCCGTCTTTGCATTTCGGACAAGCAATTCCGATAGTTTGACGCTTAATGTAATCGCATTTCGGATAATTTGAGCAGGAAGTAAATTCGCCGAAACGTCCCTGTCTTAAAACTAATTTCGCGCCGTCCTTCGGACAAATCTCGTCGAGTTCGACGGGCGGCGCAACTGTCAAAGCCGCGCCGCTTTTTTTATCGATTTTGCGAATGTTTTTGCATTCGGGATAACCCGTGCAGCCGTAAAACGCTCCGAAACGCCCGCGTTTCAAAGCCATATCGCGTCCGCACAACTCGCATTTCGGAACTTCTTCGGTTTCAGTTTGCGCCTCGCCATTTTCTGCCGACCGCTGACTGCCGGCTGCCGACTGCTTTGCGGCAACTTCTCTCGTCGTTTTGCATTCCGGGTAATTCGCGCACGCTAAAAACTGTCCGAAGCGTCCGAATTTGATGACCATTCCCGCGCCGCAATTTTCGCAAATCTCGTCAGTCGGAATTGCCTGTTGCTTGACGTTTTTGATGGCTTCGGTGGCATCGGCGACATCTTTTGAGAACTTATCGTAAAAATTGCGAAGCGCGTCGCGCCAATTTAGTTTTCCCTCTTCAATCTCGTCGAGATTTTCTTCCATCCGCGCCGTGTAGGTCGGGTTAAAAAGGTCTTTAAAGTTTTGAACGAGCAAATCGTTGACCGTCGTTCCCAAACCTGTCGGATGAAAACGTCCTTCGAGTTTTTCGACATATTCGCGGTCGATAATCGTCGTCATTATCGAAGCGTATGTCGAAGGTCGCCCGATGCCTTTTTCTTCCAGCACTTTCACCAGAGTCGCTTCGGTATAACGCGGCGGCGGCTCGGTAAAATGCTGTTCGGGCGTGATTTTATTTAATTTTAACTGCTCGCCTTTTTCGACTTGAGGCAGATTTTTTTCTTCGTCCGAGTCTTCCTCATTTTCCGGTTTTTCGTCGCGTCCTTCCTGATAAACTTTCAAAAAGCCGTCGAATTTCTGCACCGAACCCGTCGCGCGAAACATAAATCTTCCGGCTTTTATATCAATCGTCGTCTGGTCGAAAATCGCCGCGGTCATTTGCGAGGCGACAAAGCGTTTCCAAATCAAAGTGTAAAGTTTCAGTTCGTCCGCGCTCAAATTATTTCTTAAACTCTCGGGCGTCCGGCTCGCTTCGGTCGGGCGAATCGCTTCGTGCGCGTCCTGCGCGTCTTTTTTTCCGCGATAAATCACAGGCTTTTCGGGCAGGTATTTTGCGCCGAAACTTCCGCCGATAAAATCTCGAACTTCCGATAAAGCCGTGTCGGAAACGCGCACGGAATCCGAGCGCATATAAGTTATCAAACCAACCAAACCTTCCTTTCCGACTTCGACGCCTTCGTAGAGTCTCTGCGCGGTCGTCATCGTCCGCTTGACGGAAAAGCCGAGTTTTCTGGCTGCTTCCTGCTGCAATTTTGAAGTGATAAACGGCGGCGTCGGATTGCGTTTGCGCTCTTTCGTCGTTACGGAATCGACGATGAAATTTTCTTTTCCGGCTTCTTCGACGATTGATTTTGCCGTCGTTTCATCTTTAATGTGTGTTTCGCCCTTCTTTACATCCTGGTCGAAACCGCCTGTTTTTACTGTTTGGTCTTCGATTTTGAAAAGCCGCGCGTCAAAATTCGGCGGCAGCTTCGCCGTGAGATTGGCAATGATTGACCAGTATTCGGTTTTGACAAACGCTTCGATTTCGCGTTCGCGGTCGACGACCATTCGCACGGCGACGGTTTGCACACGTCCTGCCGAAAGTTTTCCGCCGACGGTTTTCCACAAAATCGGCGAAACTTTATAACCGACTAATCTGTCTAAAATTCTTCTTGCCTGCTGCGCGTCAACTAAATCCTTATTGACTTCTTTCGGATGATTGAATGCTTCTTTGATCGCGTTTTTCGTAATTTCGTTGAACATTACGCGATAAACCTGTTTTGCCGGACGTTTCGGGACAATTTCTTCCGCGAGATGCTGACAAATCGCTTCGCCTTCGCGGTCGGGGTCAGCCGCCAGAAAAATCGTGTCGGCTTCCTTCGCCGCGCGTTTTAAATCCGCAACGGTTTTTTTGTTGTTGCGTTTTTTCACGTCAGGAATAACTTCGTAAGTCGGCTCGAAATTATTTTCGATGTCCACGCCCAAACCTTTAGACGGTAAATCCTTAATATGCCCGATTGAAGCGAGAACCAAATAATCGCTGCCGAGATACTTATTAATTGTTTTCGCCTTCGCGGGCGATTCGACGATAACTAAATTTTTTGCCATTTTATTTCTAAAAAAATATGTCAGACACAATTCATCGTGCTGACATTCTGACTTCTAACACCTTATCTTGCCTGGTGTCAATCCGTAACGGGCGGCGTTCTCACAATTCAAATTTTCCTTGCGTAGTTATTGCCCGGCAAATTGCGAACCAGTTCGCGCATCTCCAAATTAACCAGAGCGGCGTTTAAATCGCCGAATGATAAACTGCTTTCTTCGAGCAAAACGTCAATGTGCGTCGCTTCATCCGCCGAAAGCATTTGCCAGATTTTGCGCTCGTTTTCGCTCAAATCTGCCGGAACTTGTTCCTGCTGTTTGGTTCCCTTTTCGACATTTTTGTCGTCAACCCTCGGCGGCAAAATCGCGGCTGAAATTTCACTTGGAAGTTCTGAAACAACGTCTTGCCATTGCTGAACGAGTTTTGCGCCCGACTTTATCAAATAATTCGTGCCAAAGGAATTTTTCGACGTGATATTTCCGGGAACAGCCATTACTTCGCGGTTTTGCTCCATCGCCAATCTTGCGGTAATCAAAGAACCGCTCCGCTCCGACGCTTCGACAATTAAAACTCCCAAACTCAGCCCGCTTATGATGCGGTTTCGATACGGAAAGTTTTCCGGTATCGGCGGCGTTTCAAGCGGGAACTGCGAAACGACTGCGCCGCCCGAATTTACAATTTCGTCAACCAGCCTCGCATTTTCCTTCGGATAAACTTGTCCGATTCCCGTTCCTAAAACGGCGACGGTTCTGCCTTTGGCTTGAATCGCGCCGTGATGCGCCGCCGTGTCGATTCCGCGAGCCAAGCCCGAAACAATGCATATTCCATTTGCCGCCAAATCCCTCGCCAACATCTGCGAAGCATTTTCGCCGTAAGTCGAGCAGCGACGCGAACCGACTATCGCCACGCACGGCGCGTCAAAACAAGCCTGCCAATCGCCTTTAACATAAAGGGTTATCGGCGGGTCTGCGATTTCGCGCAGCAAAAACGGATACCCGCCGTCATCCAAATTTAAAACATCGCCGCCGATTTCTCTAACTTTTAATAATTCTTCTTCCGCCTTTTCGTGAAACTCTCTTTTTAAGATGCTTTCGATTGATTCCGGTTTTAATTTTAAGGATTCGAGTTCGTGACGACGGGCGTGAAAGACGTTTTCCGCCGAGCCGAATTTTTCAAGTAACTTGGTCGCGGCGCGAGGTCCGATTTGCGGAGTCATATTAAGAGAAATCCAATCTTTCATAAGGCAAATGGCAAACGGTGAAAAATGTGAAATCAAAGACAATATATAAATTTTGCCTTTTTACTTTTTACTTTTGCTTTGACAATTGGCGGAGGCGTGTCGGAGTCGAACCAACCCGAGATTGCTCTCACAATCTCACAAACGGTTTTGAAGACCGCGCCATTCACCGGAACAGATGCGCCTCCCGGGAAATTAATCGTGAATTAAAACTAAGTGTTTCACTCGAAAACTGTCAAGCTAATTTTCGGCAATTGTCAATTTTAGACCTTGCTTGACCGCTAAAATGCGGGCGTGATATTCTCTCTCTTTTGATAGCTAGTGAATTTTTGCACTATTTAAAACAAACACTATAATAGAAAAAGTATATGGTTTTGCTGGCATTCCAAGAAGTTCGGCTCGTGCCGGACGGCACATTGTTTATCCACATCGCGTTGATTCTGCTGATGATTTGGGTTTTGAATCGCACATTTTTTCGCCCCATCAATCGTATTCTCGAATCGCGCGAGCGCAGTAAAGGCGGGCGTTCGAGCGAAGCGCAGGAAATTTTAAGCAAAATCGGCGAAAAGCAATCGCATTACGATGCGACAATGCTCAAAGCGCGTTCCGCAGGCTACGAAATGATTGAACGAGAACGCGCCGAAGCCGTCGCCGTCAGACAAGAAAAAATTGGCGCGGTCAAAGCGGAAGTCGCGCAAACGGTCGCGCAGCAAACCGAAGAATTAAATCGTCAAACCGTCGAGGCAAAAGCGACAATTGCACAGCAAGCCGAACAGATGGCGGAGAAAATCAGCGCGAATATCTTAAATAACTGATAAGTGATAGTTGATAGCTGATAGTTGAAGAATTGTTTCTAAACTATCAGCTATCAACTATCACTTATCAACTATCACTTATGTTACTTAGCTTTATTTTAATTTTTGCCGAAGCCGCAGGCGCGCACGGCGCGTCGGGTTGGGATAATTTCCTGCATTTTTGGAACACTTATTTTAATTACCCGGGCTTTGAGTTGTGGAGATTTTTTAACCTGGCAATATTTATTGCCATAATGATTTACTTGTTGAAAAAACCACTGAGCAGCGCCTTCAAAACCAAACGCGAAACGATTCGCGGCGAATTGATTAAAGCCGAACAAGAGAGACAAGCGGCGCTCGCGCAATTAACCGCGACCGAAGCTAAACTTGCAAGACTCGACACGGAGGCGGAAACGATTCGGCAGCGCGCGGCGCAGGAAGCCGAAGCCGAAAAAACACGCATCAGCCAACAAACCGAGTTTGAAATCAGCAAATTGCGCGAACAGGCGACGAGCGAAATCGAGCGCACCGGAAAACAGATAAAAACCGAGCTTCGCCGCTTTTCCGCCGAAGAAAGCATTCGACTCGCGGAAGAAAAAATCAAGCGGGAAATCAATCCGCAAACAGACGCGCGGCTGGTCAGGGCAAACATTCAATCTATCGGAGGCTTAAACTAAATGAGTGTCGAAACCGTCGCCCGTCGTTACGCCACCGCGCTGGCTGATGTCGTTACCAAAACAAGCGAAACCGATTCGGTTAAAGCCGAGTTGAAAACCTGGGAACAAATGATAAGCGCGAACACCGATTTGCAAACCGCGTTGGGCAATCCGGCTATTTCTCAAGTTAATAAGGAAAAGGTTTTAGAAAGTTTAATCGAAAAGACAAAGCCGACGAAAACGACGGGGAACTTTCTCCGCGTTCTTCTGAGAAACAATCGTTTGACTGAAATCGGCGAAATCAACGAAAAGTTTGCGAGCGTTTTGGAAGAACGAAGCGGCGCAATTTCCGCGCAAATCATTTCTGCGCGTTCGCTTTCCGAAGCGGAAAAATCGGAAATGCAGGTGAACCTGTCAAAATTAACGGGCAAAACCGTCAGGTTGAATTTTGAAACCGATGAAACCCTTATCGGCGGCGTCGTTACGCGCGTCGGCTCGACCGTTTATGACGGTTCTGTTAAAACGCGCCTTGCGGAACTCAAACATCAAATGATTGGAATCGGGACTTAAAGCAAATGATTCAAGGCTTGCGAACGGTTATTTATCAGGTTGACGATTTACAGACGGCGAAAGATTGGTATTCGTCAATTCTCAACATCGAGCCTTATTTCGACGAACCGTTTTACGTCGGTTTCAACGTCGGCGGTTATGAATTAGGACTCGACCCGAACGGTGAAGAAGTTGCAAAAGGCAATAATGCAATTGCATATTGGGGCGTGAGCGACATTCAAATCGCATCTAAAAAGTTAAAAGAACTCGGCGCGGATACGATTGCCGAAGCGACGACGGTCGGCGAAGGAATTTTTGTCGCGCAGTTCAAAGACCCGTTCGGCAATGTTTTTGGAATCATTGAAAATCCGCACTTCAAAATTGAGGAATAGTTTTTTAAAAAGTTAAAGAATAAAGATTATGGAAAGTATAAAAGCAAACGAAATCAACGATATCATTCGGCGGCAGATTGAAAATTTCGACACGGGTATGATGGTTTCCGAAGTCGGAACGGTCATCAAAGTCGGCGACGGAATCGCCGAAATTCACGGACTCGAAAAGGTGATGGCGGGCGAACTTATCGAATTTCCTTTCGGTGTTCGCGGTCTGGCGCTCAATCTCGAAGAAGATAAGGTCGGCGCGGTGCTGTTCGGCGATTTTCAAAAAATTAAAGAAGGCGACGAAGTAAAACGCACGAATCGTATTATGAGCGTGCCTGTCGGCGACGCGATGATTGGGCGCGTGGTTGACGCTCTGGGAAATCCGATTGACGGCAAAGGCGAGATTGTAACGAGTGAATTTAACCCGATTGAAAAAATCGCGCCCGGAATTATCGACCGTCAGCCCGTAAAAGAACCGCTTCAGACTGGACTTAAAGCGATTGACGCGATGGTGCCGATTGGACGCGGACAGCGCGAACTGATTATCGGCGACCGTCAGACGGGAAAAACTGCCGTCGCCATCGACGCGATTATCAACCAGAAAGGTAAAGACGTAATTTGTATTTACGTCGCCATCGGTCAAAAGGCTTCGACCGTCGCGCAAGTCCGTCAAAGACTCGAAGAAAACGGCGCGATGGATTATACAATCATCGTCAACGCTTCAGCTTCAGACCCGGCGGCGATGCAGTTTCTCGCGCCTTATGCGGGCGTTGCCATCGGCGAATACTTCCGCGATAACGGTCGCCACGCGCTGACGATTTATGACGATTTGTCAAAACAAGCCGCCGCGTATCGTGAAATTTCTCTGCTTTTGCGTCGTCCGCCGGGACGCGAAGCCTATCCGGGCGACGTTTTTTATCTTCACTCGCGCCTTCTGGAACGCGCAGCAAAAATGTCCGACGCTCGCGGCGGCGGAAGTTTAACTTCTCTGCCGATTATCGAAACGCAGGCGGGCGACATTTCCGCCTATATTCCGACGAACGTAATTTCGATTACCGACGGTCAAATCTTTTTGGAATCCGACCTTTTCAACTCCGGCGTGCGTCCGGCAATCAACGTCGGAAACTCGGTTTCGCGCGTTGGCGGCGCGGCGCAAATCAAAGCGATGAAACAGGTTGCGGGAACTCTGCGAATCGACCTCGCGCAATACCGGGAACTCGCCGCTTTTGCCCAATTCGGTTCGGATTTGGATAAATCGACGCAAAATCAGCTCGAACGCGGCAAACGGCTGACCGAGATTTTGAAACAACCGCAATATCAACCGATGCCGGTCGAAAATCAAGTGCTTATCATTTGGACGGTTACAAACGGTTTGGCTGACGACATCGAAGTTGCGGATTTGAAACGCTTTGAAGACGGACTTTTCAATTTTATGGAAAATTCGCATCCGTCGGTTCTGCAAACAATGCGCGATAAAAAATCAATTGACGACGATTTAAAAGCCGCAATGCGTGAAGCCGTCGAAGATTTCAAGGCGACGCGCTGGACTCAAGATAATCAAAACAAAGCAGCGATTGCGAATGCTTGATTTTTATGAAAACGCATAATTTTACTGCCGTCGTTGAAAGATGTCCTGAAACGAATTTGTTTGTCGGTTATGTTCCGGGTTTTCCGGGCGCGCATTCGCAGGGCGAAACACTTGACGAGTTAAACGCGAATCTTCGGGAAGTTATCGAAATGCTTCTCGAAGACGGCGAGCCGAAGTTTGAAACCGAATTTGTCGGAATTCAAACAATTTCTTTGAATTGATATGGGAAATATTCCCGTTCTAAAACCGCGAGAAGTTATAAAAATTTTAGAAAATCTCGGTTTTGCAGAAATTCGACAACGCGGCTCGCACAAGCAGTTTCGGCACGACGACGGCAGATTTACAACCGTTCCGGTGCATCAAGGCAGAGATATTTCACCAAGTTTGTTGCGAAAAATTGCAAGCGACATAAAATTGACGGTTGAAGAATTTTTGCAGAACAAATAGCTATTAAATTTATGGCAAGTCTTTTAGATATGCGCCGACGCATCAAGTCGGTCAAAAATACGCAGCAGATTACCAAAGCGATGAAAATGGTCGCGGCGGCAAAGCTCAAACGCGCGACCGACCGCGTAACGGCGGCGCGTCCGTTTGCCGTTAAAATGTCGGAGATTCTCGGCAATCTGAGCGGAAACGTCGGCGATGATTTTTCGTCTCCGCTTTTAACCGAAAGAGGCGACGAAAAGTATCTGATTGTTCTGGTTACGGCTGACAAGGGTTTGTGCGGCGGTTTCAACACGAATTTGATGAAGGCGACGCAGAATTTTTTGAAGGCGAACGCCGGAAAATCTTCGGAAATGATTCCGGTCGGTCGCAAAGGGCGCGATTTTTTCAAACGGCGCGAAATGACTTTTGTCGAAGAATATCTCGGATTGACGGGCGCAGGTCAAGTCAAACACACGGACGCGGTGGAAATTGCCAACCGTATTATCAAAATCTTCACTGAAGACGAAACGATTGACAAGGTTTATCTCGTCTTTACCGAATTCAAAACCGTGCTGTCGCAGCAAGTCAAAGTCGAACAGCTTTTGCCGATTCCGCGCACTTCGACCGACGAAACCGAAACGCAAAGCGCAGCGCAAGCCGAATATATTTACGAGCAGCCGGCAAGCGAAATTTTCGGAAGATTGCTGCCGAAACAAGTCGAAACGCAGATTTACCGCGCGATGCTCGAATCGGTCGCCTCCGAACAGGGTTCACGAATGACGGCGATGGACAGCGCGTCGAAAAACGCGGGCGAATTGATTGATTCTCTGACTTTGAATATGAATCGCATTCGTCAGGCGGCGATTACGAAAGAAATTATCGAAGTTGTTTCGGGCGCGGCAGCAGCGTAATCAATTAAAAATTAAGAATTAAGAATTAAGAATTAAGAATTAAGAGAAAACGATGCGCTAAAGTAAATGGTTAAATCTGACTTACCGAACAAGTGGCGCGGGCGAATAATTCGTTACGCGCCGCTTTTTTTGTGGATTGGCGTTGTCCTGTTCGCTTCGACGACGCAAGGCGCGATGCAGAACACTTCGCGTTTTATTCGTCCGCTTCTTGTGTTTCTTTTTCCAAACGCGCCGGAAGAAACTCTAAACATTTATCACGGCTACGTCCGCAAGCTCGCGCATTTAACCGAATATGCGATTTTGGCTTTTTGGGCTTCCCGCGCTTTCTCGACTTCTTCGGTTAGATTTTTACAAAAATTCCGGTTCGTTTTTGCATTGGCTTTAGTTATCTCGGTCGCTTCGATTGACGAATACAATCAAAGTTTTAACTCGCTGCGGACAGGTTCGATTTACGATGTTTTGCTCGATATTTCCGGCGGAACTTTGATGATTATATTTTTTGCAATTTATAAGGACAGATACAAAAGGAAATCCATTGATTTTTCACCTCAAAGCAATCGCTGATTGTTGTCAATCGATTGTGCAAAACTTTATTTTACCGAAACTTTGTGAGATAGTTTTCGTTATCAACAGCAAAGGAGATATTAAAAAATGAGTATTTTCGACAAAGTTAAGGAAGCGGCGTTAAACCAATTTATCGAGGTTATCGAATGGCTCGACGATTCGGGCAACACGATACTTTATCGTTTTCCAGTTGCCGGACAGGAAATAAAAAACGGAGCGCAGTTGATTGTGCGCGAATCGCAAGTTGCGGTCTTTGTTTTTGAAGGACAAGTCGCGGACGTTTTCACGCCCGGACGTTACACGATTGACGGCGGCAACACGCCGGTTTTGTCAAAATTGGGAGCGTGGAAATACGGCTTTAACTCGCCGTTCAAATCGGAAGTTTATTTTGTCAACGTCAAACAATTTACCGATATGAAATGGGGAACGGCAAACCCGATTATGCTGCGCGATGCCGATTTCGGCATTGTGCGCCTTCGCGCTTTCGGCGCGTATTCTTTGCGTGTCGCCGACCCGCGCGAGTTTATCAAGGAAGTTGCCGGAACAAACGCGCATTTTCAAACCGAAGATATCGACGAACAACTCAAACGCTCGATTGTTACCGAATTTTCCGACGCGCTCGGCGAGATGAAAATTCCCGCGCTCGATTTAGCCGCTCAATATAAAGAATTAGGCGAAGCGATTCGCGCGAAAATCAACGAAGATTTTCGCGGCTACGGTTTAGAAGTTACAAAATTTTACGTCGAAAATATCTCGCTGCCGGAAGAAGTCGAAAAGGCGCTCGACAAACGCAGTTCGATGGGCGCGCTCGGCGACGCAAGCAAATATATGCAGTTTCAGGCGGCTGACGCGCTTCGTGACGCGGCGCAAAACGAAGGCGGCGGCGCAGGACTCGGCGCGGGTTTAGGCGCGGGCTTTGCGGTCGGCGGACAAATGGCAAACGCTTTCGGCAACGCCGGTCAGCAGCAAGGCGGCGGACAATCTTCGCAAACTTCTTCGACGGTTTCGTGTCCGTCGTGCGGCAAACAAAATGCCGCCGGCACAAAATTTTGCAACGATTGCGGCGCAAAAATGGAAGTCGGTAAAGTTCCGTGCGTTAAATGCGGCGCGGAGCTGCGCGAAGGCGCGAAATTCTGTTCCGAATGCGGCTCGTCGCAGGAAAAAGCAAAATGCTCGAATTGCCAGGCGGAACTCGCTCCGGGCGCAAAGTTTTGTCCGGAATGCGGAACCAAAACCGAAGCCGCAAGCTAGGTGAAAAGTGAAAACTGAAAAGAGCGAGAGACTTTGCTTCTCTCGCTCTTTTTAATTTATCAGGACTTTTTCAAAGTGCTGCAATTCTAAATTTTGCATTCTAATTAACTCGTATGAAAACGAGCATTATTTACCTGCAAAATAATAAAGAATTAAAAATTTAGAATTAAGAATTACGCCGCTGCTCGGGTGTTTTGAGAACCTCCTATTCAGGTCTTTGCGCCTTTAGGTTAAAATTGTTTTCAACTTAGTAAATTTTGGAGTAAAAATCTATGGCATTCAGTCCCGAACTTTTAGAAATTCTGCGCTGTCCGAAATGCAAATCAAAGGTCGAAATAAAGCCCGACGAAAGCGGGTTGAAATGCATAAATCCCGAATGCGCTCTGGTCTATCCGATACGCGACGAAATCCCCGTGATGCTCGTCGAAGAAGCAACGAAGGAATAACTGATAACTGATAACTGATAGTTTATTCTTTTCACTATCAGTTATCAGTTATCAGTTATCAGTTATGAATATTGATTGGAAAAACGTGCGGCGCGTTCTCGTCGTGCGTCTGCGCTCAATCGGCGACACGGTTTTATCGACGCCTTCGCTCATTGCCTTAAAGAGATTTTTGCCCGAAGCGCAGATGGATATTTTGCTGGAAGATTGGGTTGCGCCCGTTTTGGAAGGCTTTGACGCGGTTGATAATGTTCTAAGCGTCGGAAAAGATAATAAATCGCGCCTTAAAATGGCTTGGCAAATCCGCAGCAACAATTACGATGTCGCATTCAATCTGCACGGCGGAACAACCGCGACATTTTTTGTCCGTGCAAGCGGCGCTAAGCATTTGGTCGGCTACAAAAATTATCAATACGGTTTTCTATACAATCACCTGCTCGCTTCATCGGCAGATTTCTGGCAAAGAGAAAATACACATTCCGCCGAACAACAGCTTGCACTTTTAGGTTTTGTCGGCGTCCCGGTTTCAGATAGACCAAAAAGCCGTTTAGCTGCAACCGAAACAGCATTAAACTCGATTGAAAACAAACTTTCATCCTTCAATTTTCATTCTGCACCCTTTGCCTTGTTTCATCCAACAAGCGCGTTCGAGACAAAACAATGGGCGACAGGAAACTTTGCGCGTATTGCCGAGTTTTTGTTTGAAAAAGGTTTACAGACAATTGCCGTTGCGACAAAAAGCGAGCGCGGAGTTTTGGAAAAGCTCCGCGAAACGTCCGACGTGCCGATTGCGATTTTCGACGATTTAACTTTGCCCGAAATTACAGCTTTAGCGTCAAAAGCAAAAATCTTTGTCGGCAATGACTCAGGAATCGCGCACATCGCGGCGGCTGTCGAAACTCCGACGGTCATCGTTTTCGGCTCGTCAAACATCAATCATTGGCAACCTTGGACAAACGCTCGACACGAAATTGTTTTTGAGAAAATGCCTTGCCAGCCGTGCGCGGGTTATTTTTGCAAAGAGTTTGCCGAGCCTGAATGTATCAAAAGAGTTTCGGTTGAAAATGTAATTGAAGCGATTGAAAAAGTTTTGGTTGATGAAATAATGGTGAAAAGCTAAACTTACAATATGTTAAGTCAATATATCCAAGCCGCGATGCGTCAAGCCAAATACGAGATATTAAGCGACGACGGAAGTTTCTATGGCGAGATTCCCGGATTTCAAGGCGTATATGCCAAAGCTGAGTTGCTAGGAGATTGCCGCGATAAACTCCTCGAAGTTTTAGAGCAATGGATTTTTTATCGTCTATCCAAAGATTTGTCTTTGCCGACTGTGAATGGTTTGCGATTAGCCGTTGAAAAAGTTTCTTAATGCGTAAATTTTCTCTTTAATTCATCCAAGTAAAATTGAAACTTTCCAAATTATAAAGAGTGAAACTTTTATGCTTGGAAGAGATGCAGTGTTTGAATTCGTCGGTTGCTGTATTCCTCTATTTCTTTTCGGGCTTTTGACTATTTACGTTTATTTAAGAGATAAGCATAAACGTCGTTAAATGCGCTCGTTTCTTGACACTTCTCCATTCAGCAATTAGTATTTATAGTTTCGGCTTTACTGCCAAAAGTGTATCTATATGTTCGAGTCTTTATCCGACAAGTTAAAGAAATCGCTGAAAAATCTGCGCGGTCAGGGCAAATTGACGCCCGAGCATGTGGACGCGGCTTTGCGCGAGATTCGGATGGCTTTGCTCGAAGCCGACGTTAATTATAAAGTCGCTAAAGATTTTGTTGAGAATGTTCGCGTAAAAGCCGAAGGTCAAGCGGTTTGGCAGGATTTGAAACCGCACGAGCAGGTTGTCAAAATCGTTTATGACGAATTGGTCGAACTGTTCGGCGGAACGTCTTCACGGCTGGTTTTTACCCGCCAAATTCCGAATGTCGTGATGATGGTCGGTCTGCAAGGTTCGGGTAAAACGACTTCGACCGGGAAAATTTCGCGTTGGCTCAAAGATAATCAAGAGAGAAATCCTTTATTAGTTTCGGTTGACGTTTATCGTCCGGCGGCGCGTGAGCAATTAAGAGTTGTCGGCGGCGCGGTCGGTGTTAACGTCTATCAAGATAAAGAAACGAACGACCCGATGACGCTGGTGCGCGGCGCGATGAAACACGCGCAGGATTCGGGTTTTGACACTTTGCTGATTGACACGGCTGGTCGTCTGCATATTGACGACGAGTTGATGGTCGAACTTGAACAAATCAAAGCCGAAACCAAACCGATGGAAGTTTTGTTTGTCGCTGACGCGATGACGGGACAAGATGCTGTTCGTTCGGCAGAAGTTTTTCACGAAAGAGTCGGAATTACAGGCGTTGTTTTGACAAAGATGGACGGCGACGCACGCGGCGGCGCGGCTTTGTCAATCAAACAAGTCATCGGTCAACCCGTCAAATTTGTCGGCGTCGGCGAAAAATATGACGCGATTGAGCCATTTTACCCGGACAGAATCGCGCAGAGAATTCTCGGAATGGGCGATGTTTTGTCGCTTATCGAAGAAGTTCAAGGCAAAATTGACGAGGACGAAGCGACGAAGCAGCTTGAGAAAATGACGAGCAATCAATTTACGCTCGAAGATTTTCGCGCTCAACTCGGACAATTCAAAAAACTCGGCTCAATGTCCAAATTGATGAAGATGATGCCCGAACAAATGTTGGGCGGACTTCAGCTTTCCGATGAACAGAGCGAAGAAGTCGAAGCGCAGATGAAGCGCACCGAAGCCATTATCGATTCGATGACCAAAGGCGAGCGTAGAAATCATAAAATTATTGACGCGAGCAGAAAAACGCGCATCGCTAAAGGTTCGGGTTCGACGATTGCCGAAGTCAACGCTCTGATTCGCCAATACGAGCAGATGAAGAAAATGATGCAGCAAATGAATCGCGGCGGACTTTTCTCGAAACTCGCGGGCAAAGCGATGGGCGGACTCGGCGGCGGTTTGAGCGGATTAATGGGCGGTGGCGGCGGTCTCGGCGGTTTGCTCGGCGGAATGGGCGGCAACGGCGGAGCAACGGAAGATTTTGATAATAATTACCAGGAACAAACCGATTCTTTGGCGAAAAAATTAAAGAAGAAGAAAAGACACAAAAAGCGTAAGTGATAGTTGATAACTGATAGTTGATAATAAAGAAAACTATCAGTTATCAGTTATCACTTATCAGTTAAAAAAATATGTTAGGAATAAGTTTGATGAGAATGGGCGCGAAGAAAAAACCTTTCTATCGCATCGTGGTTAAGGAAAAACGGAGCAAACGCGACGGGAAATATCTGGAAAACGTTGGGACTTATAATCCGATGATGGATCCGGCGGAAGTTAATTTGGTTCACGACCGTATTCAGTATTGGATTTCGGTCGGGGCGCAGCCGACGGAAACCGTAGCAAGTTTAATTAAGCACAATCCGGTGCAAACCGAAGAAGAAAAAGCTGCGGCAGCGCAGGCAAAGCTGACAAAAGCGGAAGCTGAAAAAGCAGCGAGAGCCGAAGAAAAGCGTGTGAAAGCTGAAAAATCAGAAGCCGAAAGAGCCGAAGCCGCGAAAGCCGAAGCCGATAAATTAGCGGCGGAAAAAGCTGAAGCTGAAAAGGCTGAAGCGGACGCGGCAGCAGAAGCGACAGCGGACGCGACAACTGATGAAGCTGCGCCCGAAGCGGAAACAGCGGAAGAAAACAAACCGGAAGCGAGCGAGTAAATCCCCGTTAAAGCAGAAACTTCAGGCAATTAAATTCTTCCCGGCTTTTCGTGTTTCCAAACTTGTATGAAAGAAGCTGTCGAAAAAATTATAAACGCTTTAGTGAGCGACAAGGAAGCGGTTGAAGTTTCGGAAACTTCGAGCGAAAGGTCGGTTGTTGTTAAAGTTCGCGTTGCGGCAGACGACATGGGCAAACTCATCGGGCGCGAAGGCAGAACCGTCAAAGCGATTCGCAGCCTGCTTTTCCACGCCGGACAAAAACACGGCAAGCGGTTTGTTTTGGATATTGTCGAATAAGTTTTCAGAAGCAGCGGAGTTGCAGTTAGTTACAGAGTTAAAACTGTCTGGAACCATTCGCAACTTTCTGTAACTTAAATGGAAGATTTAGTCGTAATCGCCAAACTCGTCAGGACGCGCGGGCTTCGCGGTGAAATCGTCGCCGATGTTTTAACCGATTTTCCCGAAAGGTTTGATAATTTGGAGAAGGTTTTTGCCGTCAAGCCAAACGGCGAAACGTCTGAACTCGAAATTGAAAAATTTTGGTTTCAGAAGAATAGAATCATTTTCAAGTTTGCCGGATTCGATTCGATAGAAGCGTCGGAAACATTAAGAAATTGCGAGATTAGCGTCGGGGAAGACGAAGCAGTCGAGCTTGAAACGGACGAGTTTTACGATTGGCAGTTGCAAGGTTGCGCGGTTGAAACAATCGAGGGCGTGAAGCTCGGTGCGGTCAAAGAAATTCTGCGAACCGGGGGCACGGAGATTTTAGTCGTCACGGGCGAAACAAAAGAATACTTGATTCCGTTTGCCGAGAAAATTTGCACCGAAGTTGACATTGAAAATAAGCTGATAAAAGTTGACGCGCCCGAAGGCTTACTCGAATTTTAGATTTTGGATTTTGGATTTTGGATTTACTTTTTCAATCCAAAATCCAAAATCCAAAATCCAAAATGAAAATTGACGTTTTAACAATTTTCCCGGAATTCTTTCGTGAGGTCTTTGATTTTGGAATAATTCGACGCGCTAAAATTGCCGGAATCATCGAGATAAACATTCACGATTTGCGCGATTTTACCGACGACAAAAACCGAGCGGTTGACGACCGACCGTTTGGCGGCGGCGACGGAATGGTTTTGAAATGCAAACCGATTTTCGGCGCGATTGAAAAAATCATCGGAACTTGCGAGCGTGAGAATTACCCGGGCGGAACACGAGTCATTTTGCTTTCGCCTCAAGGACGAGTTTTCAAACAATCGGTGGCAAAGGAATTTGCCGATGAAGCGAAACACATTGTTTTGATTTGCGGACGTTACGAAGGCGTTGACGAAAGAGTGAATGACGCGCTTGTAACGGATGAAATTTCAATCGGCGATTACGTTTTATCGGGCGGCGAACCGGCGGCGATTGTTTTAGTTGACGCGATTACGAGACTGCTTCCAAACGCTTTGGGAAGCGAAACGTCAGCCGAAAACGATTCCTTTTCCGACGGCTTGCTGGATTGTCCGCATTACACGCAGCCGAGAGATTTTCGCGGAATGCTCGTCCCGGAAGTTCTCCTCAGTGGGAATCACGCGGAAATCGAACGATGGCGCAAGGAAAAGGCTTTGGAAAAGACGAAAAAGATTAGAGAAGATTTATTAAGGAGTAACTGATAACTGATAACTGATAACTGATAGTGAAGAAAATAAACTATCAGTTATCAGTTATCAGTTATCACTTAAAAAAATGAACCGTTTAGACACAATCGAAAATACACAGTTAAGAGAAAACATTCCGGCGTTTCAATCGGGCGACAGCGTGCGCGTTCACGTTCGGATTCAGGAAGGCAACAAAGAACGCCTGCAGATTTTTGAAGGTATCGTTATTGCCAAAAAACACGGCGGCTCACGCGAAACCGTTACGGTCAGAAAAGTGAGTTTCGGCGTCGGCGTGGAAAGAATTTTTCCGCTCCACGCAACTGTTATTGATCATATTGACGTAACCAGACGCGGGAAAGTTCGTCGCGCGAAACTATATTATCTTCGTGATTTGCGCGGAAAAGCTGCCAGAATCAAAGAACGCGATACGCGCGGAAAAGATGCTGCCAAGGCTGCGAAAGGCAAAAAGTAAAGGTTTGAAATCAATAGGACGCGGGCGAACGCGGATTAAACGGATTAACGCAGATTTTTATAAAAGATTTATCCGCGCCAATCCGCTGAATCCGCGTTCGCCCGCGTCCTATTTTCTTTTGTATGCAAGTCGGTCTTGAATTTGAAAAACGTGCCGTCGCCGAGGGCTTCAAGTTCATCGCAGGTATTGATGAAGTCGGGCGCGGTTGTCTGGCAGGCGCGGTAGTTGCGGCGGCGGTCATTTTGGATTTGTCGAAACCTTTACCGGAAGGCTTAAACGATTCAAAGAAAATCTCAGCTAAAAATCGTGGAAGAATAGCTAAAGAAATTCGTGAGAACGCGGTTTGTTACACGATAGGGCAAATCGAAGCCGACGAGATTGACCGTATAAATATCCTGCAAGCGACAAAAAAAGCAATGATTTCAGCTGTCGGAAAATTAAATCCGGCGGCTGATTTTTTATTGATTGACGCGCTTCAATTAAAAGAAATAAACTTGCCGCAAAAAGCTATTATTCACGGCGACGCGATTTCCGCTTCGATTGCCGCCGCTTCGATTATCGCTAAAGTTTATCGTGATAATTTAATGCGCGAACTCGACGAAATTTATCCCGAATACGGTTTTTCAAAGCACGTCGGCTACGGCACGAAAGCGCATTTTGAAGCGCTGCGAAAATTCGGCGCGTGTCCGCTTCACCGTAAAACCTTTCGCGGCGTTATCTGAAAGCAATTCGATTATTTTCAAAAACCGTCATAAAACCAAGTCGCGCGGTGTTATATTATTGAAATCCAAAAATTAAAAATATAACTTCAATGAATTTCAAATATAAAATAACTCTGATTCTGGTTTGTTTTATTTTGTCAATTTCGGCTTCGGCGCAAACGAATCAAAGTTTGCCCGCCGCAAAAATCGAAAAAATCGAAGCGGAAATCGCAGCCTGGATGGCGAAATCAAAAGCGCCTGCGCTGTCGGTTGCAGTCGTTGCGGACAACAAACTGCTTTGGTCGAAGGGCTACGGTCTGGCGAATGTCGAAAATCAGGCGCAGGCTCGAAGCGACACGGTTTATCGTCTGGCTTCGATTACGAAATCAATTACGGCAATCGCCGTTATGCAATTGGTCGAAAAGGGCAAGATTGACCTCGACGCGCCGATTCAAAAATACTGCTCCGCTTATCCCGAAAAGCAATGGACGATTACGCCGCGCCAATTGCTAACGCATTTTGCCGGAGTTCGCCACAACAAGTTTGAAGAAGTCGTCAGCACAAAGCATTACAATACAATCTCGGAATCCGTCGGCGCGTTTAAGGACGACCCGCTGCTTCAGGAACCGGAAACGAAATATTTTTATTCGACGCCGGGTTATGTGCTGCTCGGCTGCGCGATTGAAAGCGCGTCGGGCGCGTCGTATCCGGATTATCTGAAGGAAAACATCTTCAAACCCGCCGGAATGACCGGAACCGGACTCGATGACGTTTTTACAATCATCCCGAATCGCGCCGCCGGTTATCGCACGGCTCTGTCCGGCGCGATACAAAATGCGCCGCTTCACGATACGAGCATCAAGATTCCGGCTGGCGGTCTGGTTTCCACCGTCGAGGATATGGCGAGATTTGCGATTGCCGTCAATGCAGGACAGCTTGTAAAACCCGAAACGCTCGAAAAAATGTGGACTAAGCCAAAAACACGCGACGGCAAGGAATCGAATTACGCTTTTGGATTTCTGGTTGGTGAAGCAAACGGACAAAGACGAGTTTTCAATGACGGCAGCCAAGCCGGAACAAGAACCTTTTTGTTTATGCTGCCGAAGGAAAAATTCGCCGTCGTTTTGATGACCAATTTGGAAAGGGCTTCGTGTGAAGAACTTGCGCCGAAAATCGTTGATATAGTTCTCAAAGACAAATAAATATTTTCGTTATGAAAACCTTTCTACATTTCAAACGAAACTACGAATAAAGATTCATCGGGCGCGTCAGTAATTCAATCGGGTCTTCGACGTTCAAAGCCTCGCGCACAAAAAACGGCTCGCCCGCCGCGACGCCGATTAAACTGCCGAAATAACGCGAGCGGTTTTCGAGTTCGGCAATGAAATTCTTACCCGTCAGACGAGTTTCGAGTTCCTTTGAATTCGGGTCGTAAAATTGTGAAGCGTGCGCGCGAATCGCTTCGGTTTTTTGTTCGAGAAATTCCGAGATGTCGACGACGAACGAAGGCGTGATGCGCTGGGAAAAAATGTTGTGCGCGACAATCGGCGCGGGGGTGCGCTGCTGTCCGAACTCAAAATCGTATTTCTGCATCGAAGCCAGACGTGCGGATTCTCTGACTAATTGCGTGATGTGATTGTGGTCGGGATGCGGGTCGTCAACTTGATGCGTCAGCAAAATTTTCGGTTTCAGGCGGCGCAGAACTCTGACTAATTTCGTGCGCGTTTCCTCTGTCAGCCAAACGTGACCGTCGGGCAATTCCAAGTTTTCGCGCACGTCTAATCTCAAAACCTTCGCTGCCTCTTCCGCTTCGAGCGCGCGACCTTCGACCGTTCCGCGCGTTCCCATTTCGCCTTTCGTTACGTCCAACGCACCGGTTTTATAGCCGAGCGATTTCATCTTTAAAAGCGTTCCGCCGACGGCTAATTCAACATCGTCGGGATGTGCAAAGATTGCGAGAATATCTAATTCATTCATAGAGATAAATTTATCACAAAAGGATTTTAGCCACGAATTACACAAATAACACGAATTATTTTTGTTTTTCTATTTGTGATATTCGTGTTATTCGTGGCTAAAATCTTCTTATGAAATTTATAGTATTAGGTTCGGGAACGGCAGTTCCTCATCCGCAAAGAAGTTCGCCCGGTTATTGGCTGAAAACTGCAAGCGGTTTGCTTCTTTTAGATTGCGGCGCGTCGGCGATTCATCGGATGGCGCAGGAAAATCTCGATTGGGCGAATCTTGACGCAATTTGGATTTCGCATTTTCATCTCGACCATATCGGCGGACTTGCGCCGTTTCTGTTCGGAACGAAGAATGCGACGGAAACACAAAATAGGAAAAAACCTCTGCGAGTTTTCGGCGCGAAAGGTTTGAGGAAATTGCTCGGAAGTTTCGACCGGGCGAACGATTACAAATTATTCGCACAGCCTTTTCCGCTCGAAATAATCGAAGTCGAACCGCTCGAAAAATTTGAGATTTTGCCTGAAATCGAAGCGATTGCGCTCGACACGCCGCACACCGAAGAAAGTCTGGCAATTCGCATCACGGACAGAAATAACAAAACGATTGTTTATACATCCGACACGGGTTTTACAAAGGAAATAGGAACATTTGCGGGCGGCGCGGACTTGCTTCTGATGGAATGTTCGTTTTTCAAAAATAAGCCAATCGAAAGGCATCTCGAACTCGGCGAGGCGATGTATTTAATTCGCTTTGCCAAACCGAAACGGGTTGTTCTGACGCATTTTTACCCGGAATGGGACACTGTTGGTTTTGAAGCTGAAATAATAAAATTTTCGCCGCCCTGCGAAATTATTCAGGCGCAGGACGGCTTAAGATTGGAAATATAACGAGTTTTACTGAATCGAAATCGTCAGCGTAAAGCGCGTCGCGCGATTGCCATGATTGTCAATGCTGATATGGACATCGCCGTTTTCTTCGACCGTCTGCGAATACTGCGTGTCGTGCAGATTGCCTTGCGTGAAATCGGCTTTTCCGTTGGTCGAACTGAGCGTTCCCGTCAAACTCTGTCCCCGCGAAGCGCGCAGCACAAATCCTTTAGTCGCGCCCGCCGCCAGCGTTCCCGTGACGGTCGCCGAATTGCGACCGCGCGCGAAACGAATTCGCGTTTGCGCCATCGCGTCCGTTGTCGCCATCAAAAAAATCATTGCTAAGATTGAAATTTTTAACCCGAATTTTTTGAACATTTTTTCTTTCCTCCGACATTTAAAATCAAAAACTAAGCGCTAAATTTAATTCGATTTGACGCGAAATGCAAATGTTGAAAAATTGTTTGAAATTAATTAAAAATCGGTTGAAATGCGCCGGAAAACAACTTGGCGATTGTTTCACCTTTACTTTTTGTCGTTTGGGACAATCAGTTTTCGATGAGCCAGCACATCCAAATTCGGACGGCGCGAAGTTACTTCGATGTTTCGCACTTCGCCCGTTTTGGATTCTTTAAGCGGTCGTTTCGGCGCGTAAGTTATCACATAGCTCGAATCGATAAATCGGGCGACGAGCGCGGCTTTGTTCAGCATTTCCTCTTTTGATGCGGGCGCGACAAATTCGCCGTTGGTATCTTTGGCAACGTCGTTAAGGTATTTTTCGCTGTTGATTAAATCCTGCTTTCTTTCGCGCATCTTTTTCAAAAATTCTCTGTCCGTGTTGATGTGAACGCCCGTATTGCGAGCTCTCATCATATCTTGAACTCCTTTCGGCATTGTAATTAACACTTCTTCGGGCATCGCGCTCGGCAGCGGCGTTTTTGAAGTGCCTTTCGTGCGCGGTTCAATATCGGCAAGCTCCATTTGCGTATAACTGATAACGTGAACATTGATGTCGGTTGCGAGCAGACTTTTCATCGCGGCGTCTCTTTCCGCCATATTATTTAAACTGTCCGTGCCGTCTGTAATCAAAACAAGATGGCGATTATCGAGCGGCGTTTTCTGCAAAAATTTGGTCGCCGTTTCGAGCGCATTGACAAAAACCGAACGCTTTCCGAAGTTTGCTTTTGTCTCTAAAATCTTCAACGCTTCGGCTTTATCGCTCGTCCATTCGGCGATAATCTCAGCCTTATCGCTGTATTGCATAATCGCCACCGAATCTTTTGCAGAAAGCGCGCCGATTAAGTTTTTCGCTGTTGCGACAGTTTGTTTCAAACTTTTCGCCTGCCGCATCTCGCCGCCCGTGTCCATTACGATTAAAACGTTAGCGGGAATTTGCCGAAGACTGCTCGCCTGATGAATCCGTCCGTCCTCTAATATCACCAAATCTTCCTTTTTGACATCCGAAGCAAATTTTCCTTCCGCGTCGAAAGCATTGATATTCAATTTGATTTCTTCGGTAAAAACTTTTTCGGTGTCTTCGTCCGGCGTCGGCGTCGGCGTTTGGGCGTTTGAAAAGGTGAAGAAAAATAAAATGAAAAGGATCGGCAGAAAAATTTTAACCGTGGTTGAAATCATAAAAACTCCTCAAAGTCGGCAGAATTTCAAGTTTTGATGCGGCAGTTAATTTTATAGTTGCGGAGCGCGGAATAAATTTAGTTTAGTGTCAGCGTCATTTCCAACGCTTTTTAAACTTTCCTTCGCGTTGTTTCCACCAAATTCTCCATTCTTCAACCGCTTTTTCGCGTTCTTCCCGCGAACTCGCAGGCTGAAAGTTAAGTCAAGTGTTGGTCGCGTCGCGCAGACACATCTCGGCAAAAAAGCGTGTTTGTAAATCTTCAGCTTTAAGTAAATCAATCAATTCGGGAATTGAATTTCGCGCCATTTCGCGCCGCTTTTCGGCAAATTCCTCTCGATTCATAAATTTCAAACAGGATGGACAGGATAATCAGGATAAAAGCAAATTGAATTATCCTGATTATCCTGTCCATCCTGTTAAATTATTTCTCTTAAAACCGTCCGCGCCGGTGCGCCGTCGCCCGTTCCGCCTGCAATTTTCATCGGCAGACAAATCAATTCATAATCGCCTGCGGAGACTTCCCGCAAATCAAGTCCTTCGATAATTATGACTTTCGCGCCGAGCAGCGCTAGATGCGTTCCGAAATCCTCCGAACCGAATTTTTCAACCGATAAATAATCAATTCCGACCAATTTTATTCCGAGATTAACCAATTCTTCGGCTGCTTCCGGCGCAATATACGTAAAATCTTTGCGAAAGCCTTGCGTCGTATCGTTCCAGAAATCCGAGTTGCGCGTTTTGAATAAAACTCGGTCGACGCCTTGCAGATTTGCGCCCGAAACGTGCAAAACTTCGATTGCCATTACGTCTTTCGGCAATTCGACGACACGCGCCCTGCCGATTAAAACGTCGAGCGGAAGCGCGTCAACCTTCCCCGTGCCTTCGATAAAATGATTCGGCGCGTCAACGTGCGTCGCCGTGTGCGCTCCGAAACAAAGTTTGGAGACATTCGCCGCATCGCCCCGCGCAATCGCGTGTCCGGCTTCAATCTCAACCTTCGGGTCGCCTTCATAAACCGGCGTATTTTCACTTATCGGAACGCTGACATCGTAAATTTTCATAATAATTTATGGTAAATCGTGTGTCTGAAATAGTAAATCGCAAAATCTGCCATTTACCATTTACCATTTACCATTTACCATTTAAAGATATGTCCGTTCCGCGAATTTCCGCTTCGAGTTACTCAAACACCGCGCCTTTGATTTGGAGTTTTTTGTATGGTCAGAATCGCGGAAAATTTGAATTGATTTTGGACAACGCGCCCGCGCGTTCAGCCGAACTTTTATCGCAAAAGAGAGTTGATGCCGCGCTCGTGCCGGTTATCGAATATCAAAGAATCGAAAATGTTTTGCTCGTTCCGAATGTCTGCGTCGGCGCGAAGGAACGAGTCAGAAGCGTTTGCCTGGTAACAAAAGGTGAAGATTTATCGAAAGTAAAATCAGTTACGCTCGATGTTTCGTCAAAAACGAGCGTTGCGCTGACGAAAATAATTTTCCGTGAGTTTTTAGATTTTGAACCAGTTTATAAAACGGCAAAACCGAATTTAGCGGAAATGCTTTCGGATTCCGATTGCGCTTTATTGATTGGCGATCCGTCGCTGACGATTGATGAAAGTAAATATCGTAAATTCGATTTAGCAGAAACGTGGAAAAGTTTTACAGGCTTCGGTTTTGTTTTTGCAATGTGGATGGTAAACGCTGAGAAAGTGGAAACTGCGAAAAAGATTAACTTTGCAGCGGCGCGTGATGAAGGATTAAAACATCTGGACGAAATCGTTTCAAATTACGAAGCGGAAATCCCGCTCGCGCGTGAGGAATTTAAGATTTATCTTTCACAAAACATTTCTTATACGATTGACGCAAATATGCAAAAAGGTTTAGAGCTATTTTTTCGATTGGCACACAAAAATCGTTTGATTGAAAGCTGCAAACCGCTTTCGTTTATCAACGATTACTGAAACAAACCCGATTGAAAAAGAAGCAGCCAGCCCGCAACTAAAACAAACATCAGCAAACCGATGTCATTGGCTTCGAGTTGATTTTCTTGATTTCGCATTTTCTTTCTCCTTTTATAAAAACTTCCCTGTTGTTTGTAATGGCGTAAAATTTTTATAAAAAGTATCAATTCTTTGGCATAAATTTTGTTTCCATTTTTGGAGAAACATTTAAAGAGCGTTAATTTCAGAGATTTTGTAGATTTGGCTCGAATGTTTTTGCGGAATGCGATTTTGATTTGCAAAATGAAAGGAGATTAGCCACGAACAAACACGAAAAGATACGAAATAAAGTGCGAAATAAAGTTTGAATTAAATTTTCGTGTTCTTTCGTGTTTGTTCGTGGCTAAATCTTTTCATGATAAAATGATCTTGAATTATGAGCAGTATTCAACCGATTTTAGATAATGCTTTGGCAGGGATGAGATTGACGGCGGAAGACGCGACCGAGCTTTTGGAATCAAATGATTTCGTCCGCATCGGACTCGCCGCGCACGAAATTCGGATGCGGAAAAATCCGACCGATGTCGTAACCTACATCATTGACCGCAACATCAATTACACAAACGTCTGCAACGTCGTCTGCACGTTTTGCGCGTTCTATCGCCGTCCGGGAAAGCCCGACACTTACGTTCATTCGATTGAAGAAATCTGCAAGCGCATTGACGAGACAATCGCGCTCGGCGGCACGGGCGTTTTGATGCAGGGCGGACTTCACCCGGATTTTAATATCGAATGGTATGAAAATCTGCTTTCAACCTTGCACGCTAAATATCCGACATTTCAACTTCATTGCTTTTCGCCGCCGGAAATTCACAATATTTCTTTGATTTCCAAACTCGATTACGAAACGATTTTGCGGCGTTTGAAAAATGCGGGTTTGTATTCGATGCCCGGCGGCGGCGGCGAAATCCTCGACGACGAAGTTAGAAAAAGAGTTTCGACCAAATGCAATACGCAGGAATGGCTCGACGTGATGCGCGCCGTTCACAAAGTCGGTTTGCGCTCGACTGCAACGATGATGTTCGGCATCGGCGACAATGTTTCGCATCGCGTCCGGCATTTGCAGCGAATCAGAGATTTGCAGGACGAAACCGGCGGATTTACAGCATTTATTTCGTGGACTTTTCAACGCGAAAACACCGCTTTGGGGCGCAAGATTACGGAAGAACCGACGGGCGTAGATTATTTGAAAATGGTTGCCGTTTCGCGTCTTTTTTTAGATAACGTCCAACACATTCAATCGTCATGGCTGACGCAAGGCTTACGTCTCGGACAAACCGCGCTTCGTTTCGGCGCGGACGATATGGGTTCGATTATGATTGAAGAAAACGTCGTCTCGGCGGCGGGCGCGGACACGCAGGCAAACGAAAAAGAACTGCGCTACCAAATCTCCGAAGCCGGTTTCATCCCGCAGCAGCGCGATATTTTGTATGAATACGTCAACGGCGAAAACGTTAACGAACTGGACGCGAGAAAATCAATGCCGCTCAAACAATTAAGCGTTGCTTTTGCGGATTAGCTCAGTAAATTACAATTATTCAATGAACGTCGAGTTATAATTAATTCGGCGTTTTTCATTTGTCTTTGTTCCAACTCTTACATAACTATTACGGATTGCTTTTCCGCCACCTGCTATTCTTGAACCCGGCTTTGCACCAATACTGCTTAGGTTTGCATTAATACTCTGTGAAAAACGAGGTTATTGATGCAAAGCTATTGAAAATTAAAAACAGTTAGGCAGTCGAATCAATAAGTTCAGCAACAATGGCATCGCATATATTGCTAAGGTGAATACTTAGTCAAGCGGTTCGATGAGAGCACCGAAAACAAAAAAGCCATTCCTATTTTGCGAGTCCGGTATCTTATTGCAAAGTCAAACTTTGTAATTGTCCTTGAGGTAAAACTATGAAAAAGAAATTCAAAGTTCTGTTTGCCGTGACATTCCTTGTTCTGCTATTCGTCGCCTGCGAGTATGCTTTAGAAGAATTTGTCCGCGTTTGTAAACCAAGTCTGTTCATACACATAACTCTTTATATTATCAACGGATTTTTCGTAATTCATATAATTATGCGAATCAGTAGTTGAAAAGACAGACAAACAGTTGAATTGGTAGAATTTTC
>CAXSBF010000017.1:0-116001 GCA_964235785.1 uncultured Pyrinomonadaceae bacterium
AATTTTAGGAGAAGACTCTATTTTTTCAAATATCTATAACTAGCAACTTAGGTTACTCTAACTTATTTGTTGTCGTATATGTCGCGCAAAACTTCGGAGATTGATTGGCGGCTGGCGAACGGGTCGTTTTTTGTCGTCGCTTTGCCTTCGTTTTCTTTTGGCTTATTTTCCCTTTCCGGTGTTTGCCAATCGCTCGCGTCAAAAAGCGGTCTGCCATTTTGTGAGCTTTTATCGCCGTTGCTTTTCGTAACGCTCGCCGGAGCGCCCGATTCAGCGTTGAGTTCGGCGAGTTTTTCGATTTGTTTTTTCTGCTCGCCCATCAATTTTTGCTTTTTCTCGTTTGATTCGATTAATTTTACGCGGCTTGATTCCAGGAAAGCCTTTCCGCGATTGCGTCTGGCGCGTTCGAGTGCGCGAATTGCGGCGGAAGTCTGCGGCGCTTCGGCAGGCTCGCGTTCGATTTTTCTGAGGATTTTGACATAATTCCGCAAATCAGGCGACGGATAAATATAGCTCGATTCTTCGGCATTTTCATTTTCGACGATGTAGGAAAGATGATTAACGGCGGATTTGTGGTCGCCGACTTTGTGGTAAAGCGCCCCGAGCGTGAAATAAACAAGCGGCGGCGCGCCGTTCATCAATTGCAGAATACGCTCGCCGCGAGCAATCACTTCCTGCACTTCAAATCCGAACCAGCGACGTTCGTCGTCGCGCAGCAGTTCGTTTGCCGAAAGGTAAAACTCGAAAATTTCGCGCGTTTCATTCCGTGAAGGCTGTGAAAAAGTCTTCCACAAAAAATAGGCAAAGATGGCAAAGAAAAATATAACGAACATCGGGAAACCGGCAACCAGCAGCATCGTCGCAATCAAACCAAAGGCAAGCGCATACTGAGTATTTTCTTTGATTGAGTCAGGAATTTTCTTTTGTAATTTATCGCTCACTACTTCGCGTGGAAAATTTATACTTCGCTGAAAATATTATATTGTTTCGGAGTTTTTAGATTCTTCGTCCGTTTTAATATCTGTTTTATTATCGGTTTGCGATGCTTCGCCATTTTCACTATGACCGTTTTCTTCGGCTTTGCCGTTTGTTTGATGCTCGTTCGGACGAGTCGCTTTCTTGGCGTCGTCTTCAATCTTTAAGCCGAATTCCGCCATCACGTCCATTATTTTTCCGACAATCATCTGGGGCGAATTCAAAACAAATGAAATGGTTTCGCTGAAAGTAATGGCTTCGAGCTGAAGCAGATTGGCGACCTTTTTTTCGAGCGGCAATTCTTCAAACTCCTTGCGATAAGCATCGTATTTTTCTTCTTCCGTCGGTTTTTCCTCTTCCTTTTTCTTGGTCGTCATAATTACAACTTCTCCCGTTTGTTCAAATTTTGCCTGGCACGCGAGCCGTTCGCCGTTTTTGCGCCGTTTTGAAGTTAGATGCTCTTTTTCCGCTTTTGTTACCTCCGACAAAAGCTCGCCGCCCGCTTTTACGCGCATCGCGCACAAATCGCTTTCGCCGCGCCTTTCGCAATCGACTTCGACGCCCATTCGCCGCGCCGCATCGAACAAATAACTACCGACCGGAACGACGCCGCTAATATCTTCGCGCTCAAATTTTACTTCAACTTCCATATGTTTCAATTAAAAATTAAGAATTAAAAATTAAGAATTAAGAGAAAAGACAATCTTTTAATTCTTAATTTTTAATTCTTAATTACCTCAACACTCTCGCCGGCATTACTCGAACTCGCGGCTGCGCGCCGGAAGCCGCCGCCTGAGCATTTACTTTTTGACATTCTTCGCAGAAACCTAAAATTCGCATCGAATGATGCGTCAGCTTAAATCCGTAATCGGCGGCGACCGTTTCCTGCAAGGCTTCGATTTCGGGCGAAAAAAATTCGACGACCTTGCCGCATTCGGTGCAAATCATATGGTCGTGATGCTCGTGATTATAATGATGCTCGTAATAAGTTTTGCCGTCGCCGAAACGAACTTCACGCGCGAGTCCGGCTTCGGTCAAAAGTTTCAAAGTGCGATAAACGGTCGTGTGTCCGACGCTCGCATCTTCATTTTGGACGAGCCAGTATAAATCTTCGCTCGACAGATGTTCTTCGGTTCGCAGGAAAATTTCGAGAATCAAATCTCTCTGCGCCGTGTGCCGCAAACCGGATTTTTGAATGTGTTCGGAGAAAACTTGCTTTTCATTTTCAAAGTTTTCTATTTTTCTCGCCATAAACTTTTAACCGAACTTTATTTTAACATTTGAGATTCTTTTTAGCTAACGTGATTTTTTCGAGAATCTCCGCGATTTTCTCCCGGTTTGCGCCTTGCCGTTCGGCTAGATGCGCCGAGCGCGCACCAAGTTGCAGATAGACTGCAAGCGCTTCTTCGGAAACATATTTTCGCAGAATATTTAAGTGATTTTCAAATGTCTTGACATCGGCACGCGCAAAAGTTCCCGTCAAAGCCTCAGCCGTCGTTTGCGTGCGTAGATTTTCGACGGTGCTTTTAATAAGCGGCAGGAAAATTTCCCGAGCCTCGCCATCGGTTAAACCGCATTTGCTCAACATCTCGATTGCCACATCAACCAGCGCGTTCAAATGTCCGCTCGCCGTAACCGCCGAGGCGTGATAGAGCGGTTTGAATTCGGCTGCGATGCGAAAAGACTTCCCTTTCAAATCGGCAACGATTCTCTCGGCAATCTTGACGCTTTCCTCCTCGCCTTCGACACAAAAATAAACCCCTTCAAAACTTTTCGCACCCAAAATCGCGTTACTGATTGAAACAAGCGGATGAATCGAGCCGATTTTGCAGCCCGCGTCTTTTAGAACTCGCAAAATGTCTGACGAAAGCGAGCCGCTCACGTGAAAAACAAACGGTTTATTATTGACACTTTCCGCCAAACGTTTTGCCGCGCTTTCGATTTCAAAATCTTGCGTCGTGATTAGAATTACTTCCGAAGTGATTTTTGAAAGTTCATCGGCAGATAAAATTTCGGGTTTCGGATTGATAAATTCGGCAACCCTTCGAGCGTTTTCAATTTTTCGCGCAACAAGGTTTTCAATCGTGTGTCCGCTTTTCGACATAGCAATTGCCAAAGCCCCGCCGAGCCTACCCGTTCCGATGATTGAGATTTTCATTACGAGAAATAAATCACAAAGACGTAATAAACACAAAACAAGATAAAGAAATAGGACGCGGACAAACACGGACTAAGCGGATTGACGCAGATTTTATAAGAAGCTGTCTCAAAAATACTTCTTTGCGTTCTTCGCGGCTGTCCTTTGCGTCCTTTGCGGTTAAAAAAGGCGGAAAAACCTAACCGCAAAGGACGCAAAGGACAGCCGCAAAGGTCGCTAAGTGATTTTTGAGATAGCTTCAAAATATTTATCCGCGCTAATCCGTCAAATCCGTGTTCATCCGCATCCAATTAGATTTTCAGCTTTAAATTTCCTGCAAGTCTGATTGGTTCGTAAAGTCGATTTTGCGCAGCGACGAGACAGGCAAATCGGCGAGTATTTTTTGCAAAATAATCAACTCGTTGCCGGTCAAAAGCGATAATTCCTCAAAATCGTTTTTCAAAACTTCGGTCAAATGCAGAGCGGCTTCTGAAAATTCATCGTCCTTGTATCGTGCCGAAAAATTTGCGACGCGCGGAATCAAATCACGGCTCGACACCGACAAGGATTCTCTGAAACTTTTTCGTCCGCGACCGACAATCTCCTCTAATGCGGCGGGAAGTTTTTCCCATTCGCGGATTTTTGCCAGGCTAAACGCGCACGCGCAGAAAGGCTGGGCATTTAACATTTCGCGCACGTCGAACCGGCAATTGAGTTCGGCAAATTGGCGGCGTATTTCCTGCGCTTCCTTCCAATAATCCTGGCGGAAAATCGGAAAGCCGGACAGATTTTCAAATTCCCACCATTCGTCGCCGCGCAAAATCTCGTCAAATCTTTCCTGCAGATGATGTGATTTCATTAGCCGGTCGTGCCGGTCGGCGAAATGTTCGAGAAATCTGGCGTGGAATGTGTTCCACAAATTGTCCATTTCACGATTGAGTGTTTCGTTCGGGTTGCGGCGGCTTTCTTCGATAATCGCAAAAAGTTTTTCGCGGAAAAACTCTAATTTTTCATCGTGCGTCGTTTCGCAGACGGCTAAATACGTCCAAATTTTTTCGCGCATCGCCGCGCCGCCCATAAAATCTTCCAAAACAACCAAATCCTTCGTGCGGGCAAAAAACTCCCGCTCCGAATCCGAAAAAGCGTCGGCGACGCGGTGCAGACCGTCTTCCAGAGAAAGCGAATCGTCTGAAATGTTTTTGATTGTCTCGGCAACCGCGCCGAAGGTTTTTTCGGCGTGAACCGCTAGTCGCCAGATTTTCGTGTTTAAAATCTCGTCCGGCAGACGATTGAATCGTTCCAGAATTTGCGATTCGTTCCAATCCGACAGCCAATTTTCCAACACGCTTTTTACCGTTTTTCGCTCATCCGGCGTTTCAAAGGCTTTCGGCGAATCAGAGCCGGTTAGAATTCGCGCCCATTCGATTAATCTTTTATTTGTATAAACAACGCCCGAAGGTTTGGCAATGCCGTTGATGTCGTCCCAGATTATTTTCAAATCAAGAGAACGGCGATTGATGCGGTCGCCTTCCAAAGTAACGAATTCTATCTGACGATTGGCGACAAGCGCCGTCAAAATCAATTGCTGAGCCTCTCGCGCCAAGCCGTTCGGAGATTGTTTCAGTTTTTTGTAAATTGTTTTGAGCGAGGTCGTCTCGCCGGAGCTTTCTTCGACTTCGGACAAAATTTCCCGGACGAGCGGCAGCTTATTTAAGATTTCCTGCGATTCGAGAACGAAATTATTTTCCGTTTGTTTGACCAAACCGAGCGGCAGAGCGAAAGTTTTCGCAAGATGCTGAGTTTCCGCCAGCGATTGACGCGCGCCGCTGAAAAAATCGTTGACCAATTCGGAAACTTCGGTCATCCCGAGCGTTTCGGCAAAATGCGGATGATTTGGAAATCGCTCGTTCAAAAACGGTTCGAGCATTCGGGAAAACAACTCCGACAAGGTTTGCGCCCTTTGCGCCGCTTCGGAAAAATTGTAATCCAAGCCGTCAACTATCAAATTCGCATCTTCAAGAAAAATTCGATTCCAAATCTTTTCGACCGCCATCATTTGAGCGTGTCCGGCGGCACGCATCTGCTCGCCGTATTCGTCGCGCAAATTTTTGTCGGTCAGCAAAACCCAATAACGCAGAATCGCTTCGGTTTCTTCTTTTTTAAGCGGCGCGGGCTGCCAGAAAACACGCGCCGTTTCACTCGATTCAGCGGAAAGGAGCGGGTTTTCAGCAGATTTGCCGATAATGATTTCCCAATCGAAAAATTCCGAATTCGGGTGATTATTTTCCGGCGCGATTGAGTTATTCAAATTCCAGATCAAACGACCGCGCCGCAGTCCGCCGCGCCAAACGATTTGGCAGTCCATCGCGTCGTCGCCCGTCGAGTTGTCGTCAGAGATTGTCCAGTCGGAGAATCTTTCACGCGCCACGCGCCGCAAAATTTTTGTCGCTACATCCGGCGAAACGCTTTTTACCGCTTCGGTCAACGCATTATTGAGATTGTCCTGGCTGCCGATTTTCAAGTTGTAGCGAATCTCTCTTCCGGCTTCGGCAATTCGCTGAATGCCTTCTGGCGAAACCATTGCAAATTTTTCGAGCAATTCTTCAACCATTTGAACGGCTTTGAGCGGCGCGTTTTCATCGTAAATCAACATTGCCGCGCTGATTTCGCCCGCCGTCGTGCCGACGCCTTCGATTGATAAAAGAAACAGGGCTTTTAAAACCAATTTTGCTTGAAGTCTCTGCAAAACGGGAATCTGCGTGTTGATTGCCGCGCTCAGCCGGTCGTATTCGACGAAGGCTTCCCGCAATTCTTCGATTTTGCGAAACGATTTTTCAACGCCGTCGAAAACTTCGTCCAGCGCAATCAGCGAATTGGCGGGACGACCCAAAATTTTCGCGCCCGCTTCCGAAGCAAAACCGAGCAGAGCGAATTCCGGTTCGTAAAGCCGCACGAACGGCGCGATTTCCAGAAGTATCGGATGAAGCGGATAAAGCGCGGCGAAACGCTGTTCGCTCCAGCGAAAATGCGGCAGAACTTCACGAAAGTTCGTGTAAATTTCGTGCAGCAGCGGCTGCATTTGTCTGTATTTCGGGAAAATGTGCGCGTCGACAATCCGGTAGAGATGTTCCTGGTCGAGATAATCAATCGTAAAATTTCCGGCAATGGCGGCGTTAATGCCGTCCGCCCCGGCAATGTCGTCGTCAAGCGCGACGGCGACGAAAATGTCCAAACCTTTTGCAGTTTCGGCAATCTCCCCTAAGAGACTACCGTCATCACGCGCCACGCGCGACGCGCGTTCAAAAGCCGTATCGATAAAAAGCGCAAACGTCAGTTCTCCGGCTTTTTCCGCCGCTGTTTTCAGCAAATCAGAAACCGAATCGCCGAGACTTGCGGCATCGATTTCAAAAGTCTTGGCAATCGCGTTTCGCAGCTCGCCGACTAAAGTTTCATTCGTCCCGCGCCTGACATACGCCACCGGATAACGGCTTCGGCGAAGTCGCTCCGCGCTTGCCGCGACGTGAGAATCCGTAATGCGCGACCGTAGTTCGGGATGCGAGACGATTGCGCCGAGCGCGGCTAAAAAATGACTTTTCCCGACGCCGCGATAACCCGCCAGAGCGTATGCCGCGCCGCCCGTCGCCTGAACGGACGCGACTTTATCGAGCCATTTCGCCATCAAATCCGATGTAAAATCGGTGAAATGATAAATCGAAACGGTCTGCGCCGGATTTGACGTAAAATCCCGCAAACTCGTATAAGGTCTGGCATCGACTACATCTTTTACTTTTTCCTGAATACGTTTCATTGAATTTGAATTTTATCGTTTGTCGCAAGCGTTAAGAAATTTTTGTCGCTTTAGATAAATTTGAATTATGAAAATTTTTTGTAAAAACCGTGCGGCGAATTTTAGAAGCTTCTTTGCCGAAAAGGCATCGGCGTTTTATTACTTTATCAATTTTTGCCGTTAAAAAAAACAGTTTTTACAAAAAAATTTGAAATAAACATTTTTCTTTTGCTCCGCGTTGAAAATCTCACAACTTTTTCGCAAGCCGCCGCATCAAAAATTTCGTTGCTATTACAAATAAAGAAAAGTTAGAATCGTAAATATCAAGACAGATTTTTCACAGGAGATTTTTATGCGAAAAGGTTCATTTCGTAAATTTGGCGCAGGTTTTTTGATGTCGAGTTTTTGGCTCGGCGCGATTGCGTTTTATCCGGCAAGCGTCGCGGCACAAACTACTGCCGAACAGAAACAAACTAAGAAAGAAAAGCAAGAGAAAAAGAATAAAAAGGCGGAAACGGCGACTCCTAAAACTCAAACTCCGGCGCAAACCAGCGCAAATTCCCCTCTTTCTGTCAAAGAAGACCCGTCGCAAATCGGTAGCCGCAACATAAACGGCAGTTTTGGTAATAAAGTTACCGGCTGGCTCGGCGGCTCAAAAGAAAAAGAGATGCAAATCGGCAGACAACTGGCGATGGAAGTCGAGCAACAGGCGAAATTAGTCGACGATCCGGTAATTACCGAATACGTCAACCGCGTCGGACAAAATATAGTTTTACATTCAGACGCCAAAGTTCCTTTTACTATCAAAGTAATTGATACCGACGAAGTGAACGCTTTCGCGTTGCCGGGCGGGTTCTTTTTTGTCAACAAAGGCTTAATTCTCGCCGCCGACAACGAAGCCGAACTCGCGGGCGTGATGGCGCACGAAATCGCGCACGTCGCCGCGCGTCACGCGATGGAAAATCAAGGCAAAGGAACTTTGATGAATTACGGAATGCTCGCGGGAATGATATTCGGCGGACCGATTGTCAGCACTGTTCTGCAAAACGCGGGCGGAATTTTGGGCGGACTCGCAATGCTCAAGTTTTCTCGCGGCGCCGAAGAAGAAGCCGACAGTCTCGGCGTTCAGTATCTATACGCCGCCGGTTACGACCCGACGGCAATGTCCACGATGTTTGAAAAACTCGCGTCGAAAAATAAGAAAAAACCCGGCACGGTAACGAAACTTTTTTCGTCCCACCCGCAATCTCTGGAACGTCGAGATTCGAGTCTTTCATTGGTCGCGCGATTTGCCGAAAGAGAAGAATACGTTATCAGCACTTCGGAATTTCAGCGCGTCAAGGCGCATCTTCTCAGAATTTCAAATGCCAAAGCCGGAGTTACCAGCGACATCGACGAAGGCGAACCGGGAAGACCGACTTTGAAAAAACGGCAGCCGGATGCCGACACGACGGACGATTCAGGCAAAGATTCGAGTTCAACCTCGAAAGACGCTCCGCCGAAGCTGAAAAAACGCGGCGGCGGCGAACCCGAACCGATAGCGACGCCGACGCCGCAGCCGTAAAATTCAAGCAAGAGTAAAAAGGGATGTGTTAATTATTAACACATCCCTTTTTTCACTGAATCTAACTTCGCGCTTTTTACTTTCTCAATTATATTTTCAGTCCAAAATATTTCCCTGAATTCCGACCGGTAAGCTAAATACTGCTTCATTGGTGGCAATTATCATCTCGCCGTTTCTGGTAAAACAAAGACCGACCACATTATAACCGGCAGCAAAAAGTTCGGCTTTGTCTCCGGCGGGTGAGATTTTGACGATGCCGTGTCTGCCCTGCAAGCACGCGGCGACGTATAAATTGCCTTCGCGGTCAAACGCCAAACCTTGCGGTCTGCCGAGTCCGCGAAAAAAAATCCCGTCAAAGCCGTCTTTATCTATTTGGTGAACGGCATCGAAGCTGGAAAGTCCGGGCGCGGTAACATACAAATTTTCATCCGTCCCGAAAGCCAGATGATAAGCGGAAACCGAAGGTTCAAGCACGGCAAAAGATTCAGAATCTCCGAAATTAGAAACGCGATGAATCGTGCCGCTTCGGTCGCCGACAAACATCGCGCCTTCGCGGTCAAAAGCGATTCCCGTGGCGATTCCCAAATCCGAAGCATACGGCATAACTTCCTCGTCGTGATTGATGCGACAGACTTCGCCGTCTGCCCGCGCCGTAACGAATAATTGCCCGCTTTGGTCGAAAGCGACGCCCGTCGGATTCAAAATTTCGGCTGACATTTCATTCAAAAATCCATCTTTCTCCAATCTAAAAAGCGTCACGGGAAGCTGTTGCCCGCGCGAGCCGGAGCGCGTCAAAATTATCGAATCGTCCTTCGGGTCAACCGCCGGATTTGCAACGATATGCAAATCGTCCGCGAGTTTGCGTCCGACGATGATGCTTTTCGCCTCGCTTCGCTTGCCGCCGCTTTCCAGAAAAACTTCGACATCGGTCTTATCAAAATTATCCGGCACAATCGCCAAAACTCTTGTCGCCGACGCGCCGACCAGACGCGCTCGCTGTCCGTCAAAAAAACAACCCGATGTGCCGATGTCGCCAACCGTAAAATTTTCGCACTCGATTAAAATTTCCCCGCCCGGAATGGCATACGGCGGATTGAAGGATAAAATTTTTCCTGCTTTATTCATTAATACTCCACATTGAAAACTTTAATTTTACGATGCAATGCCGAAAGTGTCTATCACGCCTAAAATAACTGTTGACGCATTTGTTTGGGAAAAGTTAAAATCAAATCCGGGCGGTTTGGCTTTTCCTATTTTCCGACGTAAAATCTTTCCACCGAAACCGAAGTTTTCCTGCTAAAAATATGCCGAGTAGAATTGATGATTTACTGCGAATGGCGATGAGCTTCGGCGCGTCGGATTTGCATCTGCGGGCTGGTTCTTTTCCGATTATTCGCGTCAACGGCGAACTTCGTCCCGTCTCCGGTTCGGGTCGTCTGTCTCAGGACGAAACGCTGGAAATGGCGTTTTCGATGATGTCGAATCGTCAGAAGTTGCATTTCAAGGAAGCCTACGAAGTCGACATCGGCTACGGCGTTTCGGGTTTGGGCAGATTTCGCGTCAATATCTTTCAACAGAGAAACTCAATCGGCATCGTCGCCCGCGTTATTTCCGACACGATAAAAACTTTTAGCGAACTCGGTCTGCCGCCGATTTTGACTACTATCGGCGACGTTCAGCGCGGCTTGATTCTGGTTACGGGAACGACGGGTTCGGGAAAATCAACCACGCTTTCCGCGCTCGTCGACCACATCAATCAAACCAGAAACTCGCATATCGTAACGGTCGAAGACCCGATAGAATTTCTGCACAAAGACAAAAAATCCTTTATCACGCAGCGCGAAGTCGATGTTGACACGCGCTCGTTTGCCGAAGCCCTGCGCGGCTCGCTGCGGCAAGACCCGGACGTGATTCTGGTCGGCGAAATGCGCGATTTAGAGACGATTGAAACCGCGCTGCTCGCGGCTGAAACCGGACATCTCGTTCTTTCCACCTTGCATACTTTGGATGCGTCGGAAACCTTGTCGCGCATCATCAGCGCGTTTCCGCCGTTCCAGCAAAAATCAATACGGATTCAACTCGCCGGTCTTTTGAAAGCTGTCATCTCGCAGCGTTTAATGAAATCTGCCAAAGGCACGACGCGCGTTCCGGCGGTCGAAGTTATGGTTTCGACACCGCTGATCCGCGATTATATTTTATACGAAGAGAAAACCGGACAAGTGCGCGACGCGATTGCCGCCGGAACTTCGCAATACGGAATGCAGACGTTTGACCAATCTTTATTTTATCTTTATCAATCGGGACTTATCACGCTCGAAGAAGCCCTGCGCGGCTCGACCAACCCGGACGAATTCCGCCTGCGGCTTGCCGGAATTCAAAATACTTCGGGAATGGCAAAAGAAGAGATGGAAAAGATGAGCGGCGTCGGCACGACATCCAATTTAATTTCGAGAAACTAATTTTGGTTCAAAGTTCAAGGTTCAAAGTCAATTTGGTTTCCGGCTTTGAACCTTGAACCTTGAACTTTGAACTAAAAGAACACTTCGCCTTTTGCGACAAGAACCGAACTTCCGCCGATTTTTACTTTATCAATCTTTCCCTTTTCGCCTGTAACTTCGGCAAAGATTCGACTCGGTCGCTTCATAAAATCGCCTTGTTCAATCGTGAATTTTTTCGTGTCAATCGCGCCGTGGTAAGTTAAATAACCGGAAAGCGAACCTGCCGCGCTTCCGGTCGCCGCGTCTTCGGGAATATTATCGTCGGGCGCGAAAAATCTGGCGTGAATGCGCGAGTTTTTTTCCATCGTTTCAAACGTAAAAGCGTAGCAGCCGACTGCTCCGTGAGCTGAATAAACTTCGCTCAACAAACTCGAATTTATTCGACAGCGACTCAACGCTTCGAGCGAGACGAGCGGAACGTCCAGCGCCTTGATTCCGGTCGAAACCGTTTGAATCGGTAAATCTTCCCGCAAATTAAAATCCGAAACCTTTAGTCCTAAACCTTCCGCTAATTTTTCGATTTCGCTTCGGTCGTTAACAATCTCGCTTGCTTCAAACTTCCCTTGCGTCATCACGACTTGAAACTGTTTTCCGTCTCGAAACTCGATTTCGACGGGCAGAACACCCAATTTTAATTCCTGCTCTATTTCTACAAAACCATTTTCCTTTTGAGGCGTAATGCCAAGCTGAGCCAGCAAATTCCACGTTCCGACAACCGGATGACCGGCAAGCGGCAATTCCTGCGTTGGCGTAAAAATCCGCAAACGCCGCAGAGCCTCGTCCGACGGCAAAACAAAAACCGTTTCGCTCAAATTCATCTCAAGGGCAATCTGCTGCATTTCCTCTCCCGACAAACCTTCGGCTTCGGGAAAAACCGCCAGCGGATTTCCGCTAAAGGCTTTTTCGGTGAATACATCGAGTTGATAAAAAGTGTAATTTTTCATAAGAAAATTATGAATCAAGTTGTAAAAAATGTGAATTTGGAGAGTTTAATTTCGTGAACTGATAGAATTCCAAACAAATTTTATGATTCGTCTTGCCGACAAATGCTTTATTTTACGGTTAAAACACTTGATTGTCTTGACATACAAGCGCTTGGGCGTGTAAATTTTAGTATCAATCGGTTACAGATGCGATTTCGGAAACCAAGCAATGTTTAATGCCTAATTACTCTTTTTTAAACGGTTATCTCACAATAATTACCGGCAGAAATCAAATGCTTTATAAATCGCTTCGTCTGTGAATTACGATTGGCTAATCCGCGAAGCCATTTTTGTTTGACCGGCTGAGTAGCGGAACTTGCTTCAATTTTTTGCAGCTATTTTAAAGAAGGAAATTAAGATAAACTTATAATGACAAACGAGGTTATGAACGAAACTGAAGATTTACAAAAAAACGAATCTCCGGTTTCAGAAGAAACAAACACATTAACTTCCGACGCAACGGCGACGGATGAACCGACGGTTTTAGCGACGCAATCAGAGTCTTTGACCGAACAGACGGATTCGGCGGAAGAACCGGCTATTTCACCTGAACAGCCGAATTCTTCCCCCGAATTGCCGACTCCGACCGACGAAGATTTCGGTTCGATTCTCGAAAAATTCGAGCAGGAACAGACTGTCTATCATTCGGGCGATTTGGTCGAAGGCAAAGTCGTCGGCATCTCCGACCGCGGAGTTCTGATTGATTTTGGTTACAAATCCGAAGGTATCGCTCCGGTCGAAGAATTTACGACCGCTGCGGGCGAAGTTACCGTCAAACAAGGCGACGATGTTGAAGTCGTGATTCGCAGCATCAACACGGGCGACGCGCCGCCTGTTCTGTCGCGCACCGATGCCGTCGGTCGTGTGGCTTGGGGCGAACTCGAAAAAGCCTACAATGCAGGAACGCCGGTCAAAGGTCTGGTTTTAGATAAAACCAAAGGCGGCTTAATCGTCGACCTGCTGGGCATCGAAGCGTTTTTGCCCGGTTCGCAAATTGATTCGCGCCCGGTTTTTAACCTCGATTCTTACAAAAACCAGGAACTCGAAGCCAAGATTATCAAGTTCAGCCGCAAAAGAAGCAACATCGTTTTGTCGCGCAAAGTCATTACCGATGAAGTCGTCAATAAGCAAAAAGCGGAAACGCTCGGTCAAATCGAAGAAGGCTATATTATCGACGGAACAATTAAAAACTTGACCGAATACGGCGCATTTGTCGACATTGGCGGTATTGACGGACTTCTCCACGTAACCGATATGTCTTGGGGCAGACTGCAAAATCCGGGCGACCAGTTTAAAACCGGCGAACACCTTCAAGTCAAAGTTTTAAAGCTCGACCGCCAAAAAGAAAAAATATCTTTAGGCTACAAACAACTCATTCCCGACCCTTGGTCGACGGTGATGGAAGTTTATCCAATAAGCGCAAAAATTAAAGGGACGGTTTCGAGCGTGATGGATTACGGAGCTTTTATCGAACTCGAACCGGGTGTCGAAGGTCTGGTTCACGTTTCGGAAATGTCCTGGTCGAAACGCTCGCAAAGCCCGAAAAGATATTTAAAACCGGGCGAGACGGTTGAGGTTCAAGTTCTGGGAATCGATACGAACGACCGCCGCATCAGTCTCGGAATGAAGCAGTTGCAGTCAAATCCCTGGGAGACTATAACGCAGCGTTATCACGTCGGCTCGAAGGTTCACGGCAGAGTTCGCAATTTAACCGATTTCGGCGCGTTTATCGAAGTCGAAGAAGGCGTTGACGGACTTGTTCACGTTTCCGATATTACGTGGTCGAAAAAAGTTAAACACCCGAAGGATGTTTTGAAAAAAGACCAGGAAGTCGATGCAGTTGTTACCAGTATTGACGTCGGCGGACAGCGAATGTCGCTTTCGATAAAAGAATTGACGCCGAGCGTGTGGGAATCATTTGTCGCGACGCATCGCACGGGTGACACGGTTCGCGGGAAAATTTCGCGTTTTGCAGGATTCGGCGTTTTTGTCCAGTTGGGCGAAGACCTCGAAGGCTTGTGTCATATCTCCGAACTTTCCGACGAGCGAGTCAACAAACCGGAAGACGTGGTTTCAATCGGGCAGGAAATGGATTTTAAAATTCTGCGAATTGAAAACGACGTGCAGAAAATCGGGCTTTCAGCGCGTGCCGTCGGTCGTGAACCGGAGGCGAAGGTCGATACGAAAATGTATTCGACCGAAGCCAAGGGCGGAATGGCATCTTTGGGCGAGTTGATGAATTTGAAACGCGGCGGAGCAGCCGAGGCGGAAACCGTCGAAGAACCGAAACTTTCCAAAAAGGAACGCAAAGCCCAACAAGCAAGAGACAAAGCCGAAGAAGCCAATTCCGATCTTCAAGCGGAAACAGTTTCAGGCGATACCGACTCGGATTCTCAAACTGATGCGGGTTCAGGTGAAACGAGTGATGAGTCGTCGCCAACCGCAGAAACCGCATTGGTTGAAACAGCCGCCGGCGAATCTGAAACGCAAGCCGTAGATGACAAATCTTCTGAGGTTTCGGCTCAAGCAGAAATGCCGGAAAGCTCGGTCGAATCGGGAGAAGCTGTCGGAGCCGCACCTGACACAATCGAAACCGTTTCGGAAAACAATCAAGAAGCTGTTCCTGCAACGCAAAGCAACGCTTCGGATACACACGGGCAAACGCCCGATATGCAAACCGATGCCGTTGCGGAAGATTCAGACGCTGCGCCGATAAACGAAACGGCTGATGAAAGTATTGCCGAAACTGCAACAACCGATTCAGCCGATACAGAAAGCGAAACGACGCCGCTAGCCGAAGACGTTGCGCCGAATAATTTACCGACGGATGCTGCAACGGAAAGCACGCCGGACAATAAAGCCGAAGATTCACAGGAAGGCGCGGATGCGGGAGAAAAATCAGCCAAGGGATAGTTGTTGAAATAAAATTTTGCCGGTGAGCGAGGGAAAAACAAATGACGAAAGCGGATTTAGTTGAAAAGGTTTCCGTCGAAGCGGAAATGACAAAAAAAGATGCCGAACAACTCGTCGAAATCGTGTTCGACAGCATTGTCGGCAGCCTGAACAAAGGCGAGAAAATCGAATTGCGCGGTTTCGGCAGCTTTCGCGTCCGCGAGCGTAACGCCCGAAAAGGACGCAACCCGAAAACCGGCGCGGCGGTCAATATCCCAGCCAAACGAGTCGCTTATTTCAAACCGGGCAAAGAATTGAAAGAACTAATCAACAAGTAGTTGATAACTGATAGTTGATAACTGATAGTAAAAAAACTCCAACTATCAGTTATCAACTATCAGTTATCAACTATTATGGATATTCTGTGGAATCCGTGGCGATACGATTACATTAAATCAAGCGAAGATAATCCGACAAAAAGCGATTGCGTTTTTTGCGACGTTCTGAAAAATCCGGCATCCGATGAAGAAAAATTTATCTTGCATCGCGCCGGATTTAATTTTGTCATTCTCAACATTTATCCTTACATCAGCGGGCATTTGATGATTGTTCCCTTCTCGCATCTTGCCGAATTAGACCGAGCCGACAAATCTACAACCGATGAAATGATGGATTTGGCAAAGCATTGTCAGACTGCTTTGCGCGAATGTTATCAGCCGGACGGTTTTAACCTCGGAATGAATTTCGGCAAAGCGGCTGGCGCGGGCGTCGCCGGACATTTTCATATGCACATTTTGCCGCGCTGGATCGGCGACGCGAATTTTATGACCTCTATCGGCGAAACGCGCACGATTCCTGAAGATTTACAGACGACTTATCGGAAATTGAAAGATAAATTCAAGTAAGGATTTACTCTGAATCAACTTGCCGTTTTAGTCTCGGCTTTGTTAAATTGAGTTGAGCTTGCAAATGCTTCGTCTTCGACTTCTCCGCCTTTACTTATCGGAATATCGGCTGGATTTGCAAAGAGAAATCCGCGTTCTTCGGAATCTCTCTCCGCGTTATTACCATTTTTCGATAAACTGCTCGGCGGAACGTAACCGGGATAATCGACGCGCGAATGGTAAATCGCAACCAAAGATTTAATCATCGATTCGCGGATTTGCGTGAGTTCTCGAAGCGTCAAATCGCACTCGTCGAGCTGGTCGTCCGAGATAATCGCGTCAATTATTTTAGTAACGATAAAGCGGATGTTTTCCGGCGTCGGCTCGCTCAGAGAACGCGCTCCGGCTTCGCAGCTATCGGCAATCATCATAATCGCCGATTCCTTAAATTGCGGTTTCGGTCCCGGGTAGCGAAAATCGTTTTCGGAAACTTCCTCGTCCGAATGCGCTTCGGCTTGCGCTTTTTTCAGAAAATAATGCAAGGTGCGCGTGCCGTGATGCTGCGGAATAAAATCGATAATTCGTTGCGGCAAGTTCATTTCCCTGCCCAATTTTATGCCGTAAGTTACGTGGCTGACAATAATTTTCGCGCTCTGCGCCGGTTTCAGACGGTCATGCGGATTCGTTCCCAATTGATTTTCGACGTAATGCTGCGGCGCGGCGGCTTTGCCGATGTCGTGATAAAGCGCTCCGATTCTTGCCAAGAGAGCGTTTGCGCCGACGACGCGGCAGGCTTCTTCGGCGAGATGTCCGACGGCGTGCGAATGCTGGTTTGTTCCCGGCGCGCGCATCGCCAATTCGCCGAGCGCGGGCAAATCGGCGTTTGATAATTCCAATAACTTGACATCCGTCAAAATCCCGAAAAAGTTTTCGCACATCGGCAAAAATACGGCTGTTACAGCCGCCGTTACGAGTCCGCTCGCCAGACCACAGCCGATTGCCAGCAAAACCGTGTTCAAGATAAACGGCTGCTGCGTGTAGCCGATAATGGCGACGGCAATCAACGCGCTCGATAATCCGACGAGAACGCCCGCGATTGTTACTGATTGCCGACTGCGATAGCGACCGATTCCATAAACCGCGACGGCTGAAGTAATTGCCGCATAAAGCGAAAATTCCAGACCGCGCGGCGCGAGCAGACCGGCGAGAAAGGCAACAAACAATCCTGTGAAAAGCGCGGTTCGACGGTCGGCGAGCAGCGTCATCAAAAGACTCGCCGTCGCAAAAGGAATCGCAAAAGACCACAGAGACGAATCGTTGAGCGGCGCTTTAACGTTCTGTGCGGCGGTAAATTCGGCAATCCGAAAAAACACCGCCATCAAAGTCGTCTCGACCAGCACAATAAAACCGAAGAGCGCAAAGGTTTTCTTTTCGGAAAGCGTTACGCGCGAGACAACGCCGCGATTTTGGATAAATTTCCACGCCACCCAAAACAGCGCGGTGACGAGCGCGAGAAGTCCGAAAAAGCGATTATATTGCCGTGTCGCGTCGGTATAACTGCGAATGGCGGCAATTTGCGACAGCGCGTTTGCCGTCACCGTGTCGCCTTCGCGCAAAACCATCTGTCCGCGTTTGAGCGAAATCCTCAAAGGCTCGACTCCTTTTGAAAAAGCAACGCGGGCGTTTTCCGTCTGCACGCTGTCATAGACGATGCTCGGCTGAACGAGCGGCGCAAGCGCGGCGTTGAAAGCCTCGATTTCTCCGGCTGAAAGACTGCGGATTTGTCTTAGCCCGTCGTTCAATTTTTTTCTCGATTCGGAAAGCGTCGTCAAACTGCTTTCCGGCATTTTGACAACCGATTGCTGATTCGGTTTAAGGCGGTCAATCAAAGTAATTTCCGTTTGAAAATACTGTTTGTCCTTGTCGTCGTAAATCGAACCTTGCGAGTTTTCACGCAAAACTCTGGTTACCGCTTCGAGTTCGTTTGAACTGAATTTCCTGGCGGCAAAAACCTTGCCGAGTTCCGCGCCTCCTTCGCCTGTCCATTGCGGGAGCATTTCAGATTTTGAGTTGACATTGGTTTTGAAATTTTCAGATTTGGAGTTGAAGTTTGCTCTGGAATTACTGTTGCCGTTTTCGGTTTTTCTCTGCAGATTTTCCCAAGCCGAACGAAAGCTCTGGACGGATTCCTCGCTTCGATTCGATTCAAATCTGAAAATCGGGCGGACGGCTTCGCGTGTCGCGCGGAGATTTTCTTCGGTCTCCGCATCGTCCGTGACGGTAATATCGGCGGGAGAAATTACGCTTTCGCGGGCGATGTCGCCTTCTTTGTATTGCTCGACCTTCGAGCGCAAAAACGGATTGTTAATCAAAAACGTCGTAATTAAACAGAGCAGCACAAATCCGAGCCAAAACTTTTGATTTTCGGACAGGCGTGCAACCGGCTGAAAAAGATATTTCCCAGCCGTTTTACGCATTTTTGAAAGCGACGTTTCCAAATCTTGAAGACGTTTGCTCATTTTATTCAAGTTCAAAGTTCGATGTTCAAGGTTCAAAGTTCATTTTTGTTTTTAACTTTGAACCTTGAACATCGAACTTTGAACCGTTAAGAATTCTCCGATTTTCTCAAGTAATGGTCTTAATGTTTTGGGTTGAATAGCTGAAACTGTAACACTTTCCGAAGATTTGTCAAACAATAGGCTTCTTTCCAGAGCTTTGAGTGAAATCTCGTCGAGCAAATCCGCTTTGTTTAGGACGATAAGGCGCGGAATGTCGTTTAATTTGAGCTCATTGAGAATTTTATCGACCGACTCGATTTGCGCCAATGCTTGCGGGCTTGACGCATCGACCAGATGAACCAGCAAATCGCTGTCGCTGATTTCTTCCAAAGTCGCGCGGAAAGCGGCAACCAGCGCTTCGGGCAAATCGCGGATAAATCCGACCGTATCGTTGATGATAATTTCCTGTTCGATTGGCAGGCGCAGGCGGCGCGAGGTCGGGTCGAGCGTCGCAAACATTTTCTTTTCGGCATAAACATCGCTTTGGGTTAAAGCATTTAAAAGCGTAGATTTTCCGGCGTTTGTGTAACCGACAATTGAAATTACCGGAAGGTTCTGGCTGAGCCTGTTTTTCCGACGTTCCTGACGCTGACGGCGCAGATTTTCCACCTGTTTCTCGAGATGTGAAATTTTATCGCGCACGCGCCGACGGTCGGTTTCGAGTTTCGTTTCGCCCGGACCGCGACCGCCGATGCCGCCAGCCAGCCGCGAAAATGCCGAATTTTGTCCCTGCACGAGACGCGGCAACAGATATTTAAGTTGAGCGAGTTCGACCTGCAATTTTCCTTCGTGCGATTGAGCGCGCTGCGCGAAAATATCTAAAATCAATTGCGGTCGGTCAATCACCTTTAAATCAGTCGCCTCGGAAAGCGTGCGAACCTGTCCGGGTGAAAGTTCCGCGTCGAAAACTATCAAATCCGCGCCGAGTCGCATCGCGCGAATTAACAATTCTTCAAGTTTGCCGCGTCCCAAAACCGTTTTCGGGTCTATCTTCGGACGACGTTGAATAATTTTATCGAGAACAACCGTGTCCGCCGAAAGCGCGAGTTCTTCGAGTTCTTCGAGCGATTCTTCGGCTTCCGACAAATAGCCGGTTGTCACCGAAACTAAAATTACGCGGTCGCGGTTTGTCTGCTTATTTCGCGCCGCGCCGCGATTTCGCGCCATCTCATTTTCCAGCGAATTGATAAGCTGGATGAAATTCGTGTCGAGATGCGCCGGAATCTGCGGCGTCAGAAATTCGTAAGGCAGAGTTTCCGGCTCGCTTTCGAGCTTTTCGGCGGTCGTCGGAAGAAGATGCGCCGAGAAAACCTGATTCGGCAAACCGTTTTTGTCGTCAACCTGAATCGTCGACATCAAATCGAGCCGCAGCAGCGCAAGGTCGGTTAAATCGTCCTGCGTCAGCCGCTCGCCGGAAAACTGCGTGTGAACGCACCGAAGCCCGCGGAATCGTTCCACTGACACGCGGGCGCGACCGAAATCCGGCATCTCTATTCTTTTCGCCGTTCCGACCATCACATATTCGACCTGACCTTTGCGATTGATAAGAACGCCGATTTGTCTGCCGGTTTCAAATGATAATTCTGAAAGCTGTCGGGCGAGTTCGGGCGAGACGATTTGTTCGGGAGCGACGCGCCGCGATGCGAGTTTTTCGATGCGTTTTAGTTGGTTGTGTTTTAGACCTTGAGTAAAGCCGTGAATGTTGCTAATAAGTTTTTAATTCCTCCAAACGGTAATTCGATTATAGCAGATTCCGGATTCCAAATTCCAAATTTCAGAATCCACGTTTCAGATTCCACATTAAAAATCTTTTACCCGGAATCATGAATCTGGAATTTGGAATTTGGAATCAGAGGTATTAAACTCTTGCCATTATGCAGCCGCACACGAAACGTCAGAGAGAAGTTTTCGACTATATAATTCAGTATATCGAAAATTACGGACACAATCCGTCTTACCAGCAAATTGCGCGGTCTCTGAAATTGTCGTCCAAAGCCGGCATTGCCAAACACATCAAAGCTCTCGAAACACAAGGTTTGATTACCCGAAAGCACGAAAACGGCAATTTTAATTTGGAGCTGCGCCCGCCGAATCTGGTCGAGGAAGCGGTTTGCGAAATCGAATGGCTGAACTCGCCGCGAGCCGATTCCTTTGTCGAAGATTGGGAGAAGGAAGCGCTGTTTGTGCCGAAGTTTCTACTCGGTCATTACCTCCCGCAGAATATGCGCGCCTTTCGCGCTCCGAACGATTCGATGCTGGAGGAAAACATTTGCGAGGGCGACGTTGTGTTGATAGAAAAACGTTCGTTTGCCCGCGACGGCGATATTGTGGCGGCTTTAACGGAAAATAAAAGAACCGTGCTGAAAAAGTTTTTTCGCGCCGGAGCAAAAATCGAGCTGCGTCCCGCCAACCAACATTATATGCCGATTCTGCTTCCCGCCGATAAGGTTTCCGTGCTGGGAATCTTTCGCTCGCTTTTGCGCCCTTCGAGTTGAAACCTATAAACCTATTAGCCACGAACAAACACGAAAGGATAGGAAATCAAAAGATTTAGCCGCGAATTACACGCGCTAACACGAATTTTAAAAGCAATTTTATTCGTGTAATTCGTGTAATTCGCGGCTAATTTCCTGTTATGCTTTGCGCGACTTTTCTCACGCGACGAATTTATAGCCGAAACCGTGAACCGTCTGAATAAACTGCGGATAGCGCGGATTTTCTTCGAGCTTTTGCCTGAGCCAGGCGATATGAACGTCGACCGTTCTGGTCGAAGGCATCGCGTCGTAGCCCCAAACTTCGTCCAGCAATTCGTCGCGTTTCAAAACCTCGCCGCGATGCTCGATTAAATATTGAAGCAGTTTGAATTCGAGCGCGGAAAGCTCGATTGCTTCGTTTTCACGTTCAACCGTCGCCCGGCGAAAATCAATCGCCACCGCGCCGAAGCGAAATTTTTCAATCGAATTTTGATTGGCAATCGGCGAGCGTCTGAGAAGCGCTTCGATACGCGCGAAAAGCTCCATCATTTCAAAAGGCTTGGTCAAATAATCGTCCGCGCCGAGTTTCAAACCGAGAACTTTATCAATCGTTTCGCCTTTCGCCGTGAGCATCAGAATCGGCGTCGTGACGTTTTTTTGCCGCAGGTCGCGGCAAACGTCCAAACCGTTTTTCTTCGGCAGCATTACGTCCAAAATTATCAAATCGAAACTTTCGGCGAGCGCGAAAGCTAAGCCTTGCTCGCCGTCAGCCGCGCTCGTTACATTAAAGCCTTCGCTCTGCAAACGGTCGGTTAAAGTTAGGATTAAACCTGCTTCGTCTTCAACAAGTAGAACTTTGCTTCTCATAATTCAAAGGAAAATTTACAGGGATGACAAGGATAATAAAATCTCTATTTAAATCATTTCTTATCCCTGTTCATCCTTGTCATCCCTGTAAATTTTCCTGCGGCAATTCGATTGTGAACTTACTTCCCTTTCCAATTTCGCTTTCAACTGAAATTTTGCCGCAGTGCGCTTCGACTGTTTGTTTTACAAGGCTCAAACCCAAACCGTTGCCGTGAATTTGCGCGTCAACGACTGATTTCGACCGGTAAAACGGTTTGAAGATTTGTGAAATTTCCCTTTTTGAAATCCCGATGCCTTTATCTTCGATTGTGATTTTTACCTGTCCGTCGCCATTGTTCGCCGATATTTTCAGCCAGCGATTTCCGTTTCCGTATTTGATTGAGTTGACGATTAAGTTTTGAATGGCTTGACTGAAGGCGTTGGCATCTGCCGAAATTTTCGGAAGATTTTCCGCGATTTCGCTTTCGACCGTGAAATCCTTTTCGTCAATCAACGGCTGACACGCCCGCAAAGCGTCTTCAATCAGATTTTTCACATCGGTTTGGCGCAAATCATACTTTCTTTTTCCCGAACGCGCGCCTGCAAATTCTAAAATTTGCTCGACCATTCCGGAAAGTTTTTTGCCTTCACGTTTGATTAAATTTCCGTATTGCGTAACCTGTTTTTCAGAATTGACTACGCCGTCGGTCAAATTTTCGCCCGCCGCGTAAATTACCGCGAGCGGCGTGCGAAATTCGTGCGACACTGCCGAAACGAAATCGACTTGCTTTTGCGCGAATTGTTTGGCGCGTTGCGCCGAGAGAAAAATCAAGACGACGCTTGCGGCGAGAAGCGATAGAATTCCGAAACTAACCGCCAGATTTTTATTGCGCGCGCGCGTTACAAAATTATCGAGCGAACCGGCGATGTGCTGCGCGTCCAGCGTCCAGATTCCGTCGGTTTTCAAAGTATTCGTTTGAAAAATTCGCGGCGTATCTTTGCCCGCGACCGCAACTTTGAAATTTTCCCTTGAATTCTCGCGCGGTATTCTCGTCACTCGGCTTTCAAATCTTTGGTTTAAAACAACGCGGTTTTGAGTTTCCGAATTGTTATCCGAATTGTTAAAGGAAGAGAGTAAGTTTTGATTGACGAAAACGGCAATATCGTCCGGCGTAAGAGCAAAAAAGCTCGCGCTCGCGTCCGGTTTTTCAATCGCTTGCGTTTGCAAAATCGCCGCCTTGTCGCGCTGATTTGTGATTGCGATTTTATAATTGCCGTCGGAAAAATACTTTTCGGTCAAATCCTTCAAAACTTTTTCCCTGACGACCGTCTCGTCGAGTTTTATCAAAAGATAACCTGTAACGTCAGGCAGATTGATATGGCGCGGTAAAGTTAAATCTTTGACGACTCGGAGCGGAGAGCGTTCCGTCGCTTCGGTCGTCATCATTCGCGTTTGGACGAGATTTTCCGATTGTTTGTAAATCGGCATCCGCAAGACGAAATTTTTATCGTCAATCGGCGCGAAATCGGTTTTTATATCATCGAAACTCGCCGCATAATCGGTTTTCGTAAATTGGTAATACTCGGAATCGTATTGCAAAGTTTCGCCCTCTTTCGGAACGAAATAAAACCCTTGAATTAAATCCGGGTAATCGGCGTGCTGGCGCCAGTTTTGATAATGAATGATAAAATCCTTTTGCCAATCGTCGGCATAAAGCTGAAACGGAAAATACGCCGCCTGAATCGTCCGGTTAAAATCCTGCGTGAAATGTTCCGTGTCGTTTTCGAGCCGCTTTTGCATCTGCTCTTTTTCCGATTGGCTGATTTGACCGAGCCAGGCGTATTGCAATGTCGCCAGCAAACCAAGCAAACCCAAAAGCACAATGACAAGTAAAATTGGAAACCAGGAACGCTTCATAACTGATAACTGATAACTGATAACTGATAGTTGTAAATTTTATTTCTCATTTTATATTCGTCCCGTCAGCCGAAAATGTATCTAAAAATCGTCATCTGATACATATTTACCATTTACCGCTTACCATTTACCACTAAAAATCGAAGATTTTACATTCTTAACAAATTCTTTGCGTCGTCTTAACCAACGGGCTAAAATTTCCTGCAATACTCGAAAACGTCATAAGACATATTTCAAATTATTCTGGAGGCACAAATGAAAAAATTTATCATTATGGTTCTAAGCGTTTCGGTTTTCTTCGTCGGTCTCGGCGGTTTGGCGGATAAAGCCGGAGCAAAATTCAAGTCGGACGAACAGGCTCTGGCGATTATCGCACAGGCGCGAACCGCAATCGGCGGCGAAGCGGCGATTAAAAACGTGCGAAGTATGACGATTGTCGGCAACGCCGCGCAGACTTTTAGAATTGACGGCGCGTCGCGCGCCGAAGAAGGAAATCTCGAAATCAATTTGCAAATGCCGGATAAGTTCAGCCGGATGCTGCAAATCGGCAAAGAATCGGGCGGCGCGGAAGGCGGCGTAACGCATCGTGAAAATCAAGTCATTATTACCACAAAAGACGATGACAAAGCGATGTTCAAACACGACGAAGCCGACGGCGAAACAAAAGTCTTCGTGATGAAAAAAGGCGATGAGGGCGACGTAATTTTCAAAGGCGGCGAAATGCCCGAAGGAAACCGGGTAATGATTGATAAAGTCCATAAAAATATTGTCGGCGACGCCAGCCGCGTGCAGAATAATGAGCTTTTCCGCACAACCTTCGCGCTGCTTTTGTCCGCGCCTGAAGGTTCTGATGCCAGCTACAATTACGGCGGAGTCGAAAGCGTCGACGGAAACGCCTGCGATGTGATTTTGGTCGACGGCGGCGGTTCGGCGTTCAAACTTTTTATCGACCAATCTTCGCACCTGCCCGTGATGATGTCTTATAAAGGCTCGATTCCGATGGTCTTTAAATTTAATCGTGACGAGATGAAAACCGGCGGCGGCGACGGTCAAACAAAAAATGTAATTATCAACCGCGACGGCTCGCAGAGTGAAATCAACGACAGTAAAATGCGAGTTTTCACGCGCAAATCGGACGCGCCCGAAGCGCTCGGCGAATACCAGGTCAGATTTTCCGATTATAAAACGGTAAACGGCGTGCAATTGCCGTATAAATGGACGCAAACCGTCGGCGGTCAACCCGACCAAACGGTCAACGTTGTCAGCTACGAAATCAATCCGTCAAATATCGCGGATAAGTTTAAGCAAACCAGACAACCGGTAACGCTGATGAGAACCAAAAAATCTCAGTAATTCAGGATTAAATTGAAAAGTGTCGAGAAACGAATGTAAGATTTCAACTTCGTTTCTCGACACTTTTTTATTGGAGATTTTCCGGCAATTTTTCCCGCCTGACTACATCGTCGCCATCACCGCTCTGATTTCACCGTAACTATAATTTTCGCCCAAAAATTCTTTAACCGGAGCGACGGCGTAACCGGCATTAACCCGGACAATCGCGTTTTTTATCGGCTCGATTTTAGAAAATAAAACAAGGTCTTCGAGGCTGACTTCCCCGCTCTGAATAAATTTGACGAGATGCGTTTCAATCGTGCCTGGCGCCATTCCGCGAGTCTCGGCGATTTCTTTTATTGAAAGCCCGGATTTGAACATATCTAAAGAAACATCGTAAGTAGTTTGCCCGCTCGCGTCGCGTTTCGTGCGAGTTTTTGTTTCGCGTTTGGGTGATTTTAGTTTGATGCGCGAGTCGAAATTATTCGCGTCGCAATAATCAATGATGACTTCTAAAAAATCCGCCCCGTATTTCTGTAATTTCAAATCTCCGACACCGGAAATGCGTCGCATTTCGTCGGTATTTTGCGGCAGATAAGTCGCCATCTCAATCAGCGTCGCGTCGGAGAAGACGACATACGGCGGCACGTTTTCTTCTCTGGCAAATGCCGTCCGCACGCGTTTGAGTTCGTCAAATAAATCCTTTTCATATTCGTGCGCGAGCGTCGAGACGAGCGACGCTTTTCTGCTTTCTCTGTCTTCCTTAATCGTTACTTTGAACAATTCGACCGGAGTTTGACCTTTCAAAACGGCTTCGCTTTTTTCCGTCAAAACAATCGTCGGATATTGCCCTTCGGTTTGTTTCAAATAACCCTGCTCGATTAAATCTTTGAAATAATCGAACCAGTTATTTTTTGAAACGTCCGCGCCGACGCCGTAAGTTTTCAAATTTTTATGTTCGTCCCGAATCGTTTTTGCCTGCGAGCCGCGCAGAAAATCAATCAGATAACTCAGTCCGAATCGCTGCTCTGTTCGGTAAACCGCGCTCAAGGCTTTTTGGGCGATAATCGTTCCGTCGAATTTTTCAAAAATCGTGTTGCAGTTGTCGCAATGCCCGCAGTCTTCTGTCAAATCTTCGTCGAAATAATGCAGTAAAAATTTCCGGCGGCAGGTTTTCAAATCGCCGAACGCGCCCATCGTGTTCAGCTTTTTCAGCATTATTTCGGTTTGCGCCCGATTTCCTTCGACTTCGGCGAAACCTTTTAATTTATTGACATCGCCCCAACTGAAAAACAATAACGCTTCGCTTTCGAGTCCGTCTCGTCCGGCTCTGCCGGTTTCCTGATAATAGCTTTCAATATTCTTTGGCAAATCCATATGCACGACGAAACGAACATTCGATTTATCGATTCCCATTCCGAACGCAATTGTGGCGACGACGATTTTCGCTTCGTCCTTTAAAAATAATTCCTGATGTTTGTCGCGGGTTTCCTTTTCCAAACCGGCGTGATAAGCGAGCGCGTTGAAGCCTTCGTCGCGCAAATCCGCTGCCAGACTTTCCGCCGAATTGCGGCTCAAACAATAGATAATTCCGCTTTCATCGCGCCGGTTTTCGAGATATTCGAGCAGTCTGGCAAAGGAATTTCTTTTCGGCTCGACCTTATAAAAAATATTCGGGCGATTGAAGCTCGAAACAAAAAGTTTATGGTTTCTAAATTCCAATTTTTCGATAATATCTTGACGGACGAGTTTGTCGGCGGTCGCCGTCAGCGCAATCAGCGGAACGTGCGAAAAATGAGTTTTGAGTTTTCTAAGCTGCATATATTCCGGTCGGAAATCGTGTCCCCAACTCGAAATACAATGCGCTTCGTCAATCGCAAACAGCGATACATCGATTGATTTTAAAAACTCTATAAATTGGTCGCCGCTCTGAATAAGTCTTTCGGGCGCAACATAAAGTAATTTTAATCTTCCGCTGCGAATTGCGCGAAAAACTTCCGACTGCTCTTGAGCCGTTTGGGTCGAATTCAGAAACGCCGCTTCGACGCCGTTATTTTTCAGCGCGTCAACCTGGTCTTTCATCAGCGCGATAAGCGGCGAAATGACGACCGTCAAACCGTCGAGCATCAGGGCTGGAATTTGATAACACAGAGATTTTCCGCCGCCGGTCGGCATTAATACAAGACAATCCTTTTTTGCCAGAACAGTTTCAATCGCATGCTCTTGATTCATCCGAAACGAATCGTAGCCGAATTGACGTTTGAGAATTTCTTTGGCTTGTGTGATGTTCATTATTTCAGTCGGGAGCGCAGGCATCTTGCCTGCACCTGAGCGCGGAAGCGTGAAAATGCGCTAAAAATTTAGCATGTTTGTTACATACTTTTCACATCAAAGCGATACTTACTGCAGGCAAGATGCCTGCGCTCCCGTTTAAGCAGTTATTCCTTTTCCAAATTTCGCGGCGATTTTCGGAATAATCTTTTTAGGAACTTCGATTGCGCCCGCGATGTGTCTGGCTTCGGTAAAATGCCCGACGACATAAACGCCTGAAACATCGGTTTCAAAAGTTTCTTCCTCATAAACCGGCACAATGCCGTATTTTGAATCTTTGAATTTCACGCCGAGATTTTCGAGCATCGTCAAGTCAGCGTCCGAGCCGATTAAAATAAATACGACATCGTTTGGCAAAGTTTCAATCTCGCCGTCTTCGCTTTCCAACACAATTTCCTTTTCTTTAATTTCAACAACGCGACCCAGGAAAAAAACATCCAGACAATTTTTTTCGAGCTGCTGTTCGAGCGGCTCTTTGACCCAATGTTTGATGCAGCCTTGTTTCGGGTCGGTTTCTTCCCAATCTTTGCGAAACGTCGCCAGAGTCGAAAACGCTCCTTCTTCGGCTAAAAACAACGCCGCTTCGCCCGCCGAATTTCCGCCGCCGACGACGATGGCGCGCTTTTTGACATACGGATAAGTTTCACGAAAAAGATGATGAACCTTCGGCAAATCTTCACCTTTTACTCCAAGATGTCGCGGATACTGCATCGCGCCGAAAGCGAATAAAACTTTGCTCGTTTCATATTCGGCTTTTTCGGTTTTTACCTTAAAATGATTTTCGCCAATTTTCTCGACCGTTAAAACTGCTTCTTCCCATTGAATATTGAGATTATTTTCCAAAACAAAGCGCGTGTAATAAGACAGAAGTTCTTCCCGCGTCGGCTTTTCGCGGGCGGGAAAAAGCGTATTCGGTTGAAGCTCGAGTTCATTGACAGTCGAGAAAACCGTCAAGCCAATCGGGTAATTATAAATCGTGTTGGCGATTAAATTTTTCTCCAACACGAGATAATTTAAATTCAATTTCCGCGCTTCGTAAGCCGCTGAAATTCCTGCCGGTCCCGCGCCGATGATTATTAAGTCAAACATTCGATTTCTAAAATTACTTTTCTTTCTCCGCTTTGATTTTTTCGTCCGGGGTCGGTTCGGGTTCTATTCCATCTTTCGGGAAAATCCAATTTTCGATTTCGGAATTTATACGATAACCTCCGAAAACGATTTTCACGCGGCGCAAATCCAAACCGAATTTCCTTTGGTATTCCTGTAATTGCTTTTCAAGCATTTGCCGAGATTTTTGCATGTCAAATTCGGCTTCGTCAAAATAAAATATCAAAACGGCTCGCCAGCTTTTGTCTCTATTTAACAATTCGGGCAAACCTCTCAGAAAATCCTTCGTGTAACTCTCGCTCGGCGTCGGCAAACCTTCGTCGTCGACTGCTTCCGGCTCGGAATCTTCCGGCGCGTCTTTTTTTATCACCGCTTTGCTCAAATTGATTCTGTATCTGCCGAACAACAGTAACTTTTCCGATAACTCTCTCGGTCGCTGGACGGATTTTTTCGGTTCGGGCAATTCGGAATCGGGCGGAACGAGCCATAGTTCCGTTACCGCATTTTCCCGTAGTCCGCCGGAAATAAAAGTTAGGCGCGGCGGGTCGTAACAACGGCAAGACAAGTATCTAAAGTATTTTTCCGCTCGTATTCCGTCAAAATAATTTGTCTGTCTGAAAGGCGTGTCGTGAATGTCGCCGTAAGTAATCACATAACCTAACAGACGATTGTTTTCACGCAAAGCTGCAAAAAACTTTTTAAGTTTTGGCGCGAAATCTCTTTCGGCGATGTTACCAAACTCATCAAATTTTTCAGCTTGTTTTACTTCAGACGGCGCTTGATTGAAATCGGCTGCGTTTTCCTGCGCCGAAAGCCGCAGAAACAAAACGAAAACGATTATCAAGCAAAGTTTGAGACGCAAAAAACTTTTCATAATAAATACCGCAATTTCAGCTCGAAACGTAAAAACGCCAGAAATTTACTTTCGACTTTCCAGCTTTTTTAATTCTTCAGTGAATTTTTCAATCTGCAATTTTGTGTTTTCAAGTTCGCGTTTGGAATCAATATAATTTTGCCACTCATTCGTGTTGGTCAAAGCCTTTGCCACTTCTTCGTCCAGAACGTGCGCCATTACTGCCAGCAAATCGTTCAACGCTTGGTTACTTGCCAGCAGCGATTGGATAATCGTGTAAGCGAGTTTTGCGTTCGGCAAATCAATATCCGGCTTTTCGGACATTTCTAAGTTTGTCGCATCCATTTACAATTATTTTAACTGATTAGTTTTGTTAAAGCACGGCTGGATTAAGAAGGCAACCTCAGACGATTGCCGGATTTTTGACGACCGCGATGAACGGCAGATTCCGATAGCGTTCCGCCGCGTCCAAGCCGAAACCGACGACGAATTTGTTCGGAACCTGGAAACCGCAGTAATCGATTTTCAGTTCTTTATTAATTCGCGGTTCGGGTTTATCGAGCAATGTTGCGAGCTTGACCGAGTTTGCGCCGCGTGATTGCAAATTTTGCAAAAGATAAGAAAGCGTCAATCCGGTATCGACAATATCTTCGACGACGATTAAATCCTTGCCTTCGACCGCTACGTCCAAATCTTTGATAATTCGCACTTCGCCCGAAGACTTCTGCGCTTTGCCGTAGCTGGAAACAGCCATAAATTCGACCGACATTTTCAAATCGACGGCTCGCGCCAAATCCGCCATAAAAACGAACGCGCCTTTCAAGACACCGATTAAAATCGGCTCGCGTCCGGCGTAATCGCTTGTAATCGCCGCACCGAGTTCCTTGATTCGTTCGGTTATTTGTTCGTTTGAAAGCAAGATTTCCAGATTTTCGTTGGCAAATTCGATTGACATAATTTATAGGTTTGATTGAATCGGTTTTTAGAAATACTATTTGAGCGGAATTGAAAGGTCAAACCTGTTAAAATGATTTTGCCCAATAATGGAAAATGGATAATGAATAATGGATAATTAAAGAATTCAGAAATTTTCCGTTATCCATTTTCCATTTTCCATTATTTTAAATTATGTCTGACGAACAAAAACAAACGCGCGAGCGAGTGCGCGAATTAGTAAAGGAAGTTCTGGCGAATGTTCCTTTGGAAGAAGAAGCAGCGCAGGAAACTTTCCCGAAACGCATTGTCGTCAATTCTCTAAAGGATGAAATCGGCAAGGAATTTGACCGCGATGAATCGGCAAAATCCCTGATAACCGAAGACGATTTGCGCGGGCTTGAGACGGGCGCGAAACTTCGCGTGTCGGAAAACGCCCGATTTACGCCGCTTGCCGATGATATTGTTCGTGAAAAACAAATTCAATTGATAAAAAAAAGCGAACGGCGCGGCTCAAGCAAAATTCAATCAATCGCCGTCGGCGCAGACCACGGCGGTTTCCCGTTTAAGGAACAATTAAAGGATTTTCTTGAAAGCTCCGGTTTTCGCGTTTATGATTTCGGCACAAACTCGCCAGACGCGGTTGATTACCCGGATTTTGCACACGCGGTTGCCAGAGCGGTCGGCGAAAAACAAGCCGATGTCGGAATCGTTATTGACGGTGCGGGAATCGGCAGCGCGATGACGGCGAATAAAGTTCCGAACGTTCGAGCAGCGGCTTGTTACTCGGTTCAATTGGCAAAAAATTCGCGCGAGCATAACGGCGCAAATGTTTTAACTTTAGGAAGCGGGCAAAACACCTTCGCGGAAATAAAAGAAATCGTCGAGGCGTGGCTTTCAACCGATTTAACCGAGCAGAGACATCAAAAACGGGTTGCGAAAATTGACGCCGTGGAAAGACAATATAGAGTTTGAGAGGAAAAATGACGAATTTAACAAACGGTAATTACGAAAAACTGGTTGAACAAATCACCGATTTGGTCTTGTCGAAACTTGACGGCGATAACGGAAATTGTCCGACGTTTTGCCGCGCCGATGTCGAGCGAATCGTTGACGCGGGCGCGTCGCGCATCGGAATCGTCTTAGGCGAAACGGCGACCGCGCGCGATTGGGCGAGTCTGGTTGACCACACGCTTTTGAAACCCGAAGCATCTGAGTCAGACATCAAAAAGTTGTGCGATGAAGCCGCGCAATATGGTTTTGCTTCGGTCTGCGTTAATCCGAGTTGGGTAAAAAAAGCGGCGGAATTTCTGCGCGGAACGAGCGTTCCGGTCTGTACCGTGATTGGCTTTCCGCTGGGCGCGACGCTTTCGGACGTTAAAGCGTTTGAAGCGCGTCGCTCGATTTTCAACGGCGCCCGCGAAGTCGATATGGTCATCAACATCGGCGCGTTAAAATCAGGCGACGATTGCACGGTCGAGGACGATATTCGCGCAGTTGTCGAAGCCGCGCACGAAAACGGCGTTTTGTGCAAAGTAATTATCGAAACCGCACTTTTGACCGACGAAGAAAAAGTTCGCGCGTGCCTGGCGTCGAAAAACGCGGGTGCAGATTTCGTCAAAACTTCGACCGGCTTTGCCAAAGGTGGCGCAACGGCGGCAGATGTCGCTTTGATGAGAAGAGTCGTCGGAAAAGGTTTGGGCGTGAAGGCGTCGGGCGGCGTGAAAGGAATCGAAGACGCGAAAGCAATGTTGGAGGCTGGCGCGACGCGCATCGGCGCATCGGTCGGCGTGAAAATCGCGCAGGAAGCAAGCGGAATAAAATCAAATATCGTCGCCGGAAATTATTAAATTTTCACGGGTTTTGTCAATTGATTTTTACCTCAAAAGACGCTGAGAAAGCAGAGCTTTTTACAATCTCGCCAAATTTTCGCTCGAATTTTCTGCCAATTCAATTTGTTTATTTAGTGAAACTATAGATTATAAAGCCGGTCGCTCTGACGGCTCGGTCGCCGATGCGAACGGGCTTGAATTTCGATTTGCGGGCAGCTTCTTCGCTGGCCGCGCGTAGCAGAGAATGCCCGTCGGATGCTTTGGCAGACAAAACTTTTCCTTCTTCATCAAGCGTAATTTGAACCGTTACCGCTCCATCGATTTTAAATTGTTTGGCGTTTAGCGGATACACCGGCGTTTCCAATTTGACGGCATAACTTTTTAATTGTCCGAGCGCGACGGTTTGCAATGCGGCGGGCGGCTCTGAAATTGAAGTCGCTTCTTTAATCTGCGGTTTCGGCAAAGTTTTTGATTGTTCGGCAAGAAGAAGTCGCCGCAAATTGTTCTTCGCAGGTTCATTGTTCGCGTCAAGTTCAGATGCTTTCCGGTAATCGTCAATCGCTTTCTGAAGATTCCCCATTTTCTCGTAGGAATCCCCGCGATTGAAATACGCCATCGATTCTTTCGGATTCATTTCAATCGCTTTATCAAAATCGACAACGGCTAATTCGTATTCGGCTTTGACGATATGCGCGTTCGCACGAATTCGGTAAAAAGCCGAATCCGGCGGCGGCGGACTCGGAACAGGCGTCGGCGTCGGCGTTGCGGTCGGTGTCGGAATCGGAGTCGGAGCGGCAACTGGCGTCGGTTCAAGTTTGGGCGCGGGAGTCGGAGCGGCTATAATTTTGGGACTTTTTTGGCGGATTGCTCCGATCAGCTCGCCGCCCGCGCCGGTATTGACAAGTTCCTTTTCAATTTCCGGCGTCAGCGCGAAGGTAATTCCGCGCGTTTTGACCGCTCCGGCTAAAAGCGTATTTCTATCGATTAAATTTACTTTTTTCGACCGCAAACCGATTAAAATGTCGGCTAAACTCAATTGCGCCTGCGCGGTTTGCCCGCGCAAAACAAATGTCAGCGAAAGCAGCAGCGACATTAATAAAAAAACCGAGAGAATATGCGAGCGCGTCGATTTAGTTTGGAAATGAAACATAGCTTTTGTTTTTTTCTTGATGCCGAATAAACAGCTTTATTTTTTCAAATTTTAGTGTTTCAAAAGATTCGGCGGAAATGCTTTTTTTATCCGCAGCGCTTTGGTTAATTGGGATTGATAAGGTCGTCAACAGTTACGGTTTTTTCCTTCTTCGGCTTCGGTTTTACCGGCGGCGGAGTTTGTTTTTCAATTCGCGGGGCAATCGTTACAGGTTTATTTTTCGATGAAGGTCTGCCGACAGGAATCTCGGCAATGCTTGCAGGCGCGGAAATCGTCGCATTCGCGCTTATTTCCGGCGTCGCTTCAACAATCGGGGCGGATTCGGTTTCGACAGTCGGCTCAGCAACAGCTTTTGCATCCAAAGAAGTCGGCTGCTCTGAAACTGTCTGATTCAGTTCGGCTGTTTTTGATGTCTGCAAAAACCGCATCCCGAAAAATGCGCCGCCGCAAATTACTAAAACTACGGCAGCAACCGACATTCGCTTCCAAATCTTGTTGTCTTTCTGCGGTTCGGCAAATAGATTCTTAAATTCATCGGACGAATCTTGAGCAGTAGACTTTTGTTTAATCGGCTCGGTGAAAACGTTTGTCGGAGGCGATATTTGAAATGAGTCTTTCGGAATTTCGACGACTGCCGATGAAGATTCTTGAACACCTGAATTTTTAGATTCCTTTTCAGACAGCCGCTTTTCGGCTTTGGCGGCACGCTGCTCGGCTTCTAATCGGCGGGCTTCGGATTCGCGCAGACGTTGTTTTATCAACTCGGTTTGTCGTTTTTGTTCGACTTCGATTTTCAATTTTTCCTGGTCGGCAATTGGTGGATTCGGCTCGGATTTTTTGTTTTCCGCAAACGGTATTTCCAATAAATCATTTTGCCTTTTCGCGTCTCGCGCCTCGCGCTCTTTGACGCGCACGACGGCTGTCCGCAGGGCTTGGCGCATTATCAACGCCGAATCAAAACGGTTCTCGCGTTTGATTTCCAGCGCCTTCATCAGAACTTCGGAAATTTCGCGCGGAACTTTCGGATTGAGTTGGCTGGCGGTCGGTAAGGGATCGGATTTACCCTCCAAAATATCAATCGAGCGTGTCAGTGCGTCAATCGGAAGCCGTGCCGTCAGTAAATGGTAAAGCGTCGCGCCGAGCGCGTAAATATCGCTTCGCGCATCCGCCGGTTGATTCAAAACCTTCTCTGATTTCTCGTTGTAGCTGGCGGCAATCACGTTTTGAGAAGCGTAGTCGAGTCCCATCCAAATCTGTTCGAGCGGCGAATAATGCAAAGCCGCCTGATCCAAGGTTTGATTGGCGACGGATGAATTCGTAATTGCGGCGGCGTTTTTAGCGATGCCGAAAGCAAGCAATTTAATTTTGCCGCCTGCGGTCAGTCTTATATTTTGCGGTTTTAAGTCGCCGTAAATAATCGGACTGGCGCGGGTGTGCAAATAGTTGAGCGCGTCAAGCAGTTGGACAGTCCATTTTATGACATCGGCAAGCGAGTTTTTATCTTTTCCGATATACTCGCTCAAATCTTTGCCGTCAACCGTTTCCAATACTAAATACTGACAATCGGCTTCGGAAAAATAATCGTGGACCTGAAGCAGCGAATCGTGTTTAATCTCGGTCAAAACTTTCGCCTCGTCCGCAAAATCGAGCTTGAGTTTTTCCGCTTGAGCGGCAGTTGCGGTTTTATCCGACGTGACCGAAATTTCCTTGACTAAAACACTCGCTTCGAGGACATTGTCGTATGCTTCATAGCTTGCATCTTCGCCAAACTGTTGAGTTATTCGATAGCGCCCGTTTTGTAAAATTTCATTTATTGCCGGCATATTTAGAATTGAATTTGAGAGGTGAAAGTTCGATACTGCGGGTTTCGACAAACAGGTGAATGGTTCGTCAGATATATTATAGCTAATTCAACAAATAATGGAAGTCTTTTTTTAAAGTTTTTTAATGAGGTTTTGTTAGTTTTGTTTTTACATTTATAAAATGAGCGGTAAGAGTAGAGGAAAAGTCGACGGGAAAATCGCGCAAGAAGTGTGCGGAATTAAAACAAATAATGTCGCAAGAATTTATTAGAATATTAATTCTACAAAAATAAGTCTAATCTATAATGATAGTTACTATGGTTCTGCGAACTATCACGAGCTGAGTTTTCAGGTCAAATAAATTTTGAATCATAATTAACAAAATGCCTAAAAACCGAAATAATAGTTGTCGTCGTCGGAGTTTTCATCTTCATCATCTTTTTTATCTTCCTTAAAAAAACCTTGCGCGACAAAAAGTTTGACGAGCGTGCGGGCGTCGGTTCGACCGAATTTGTCGGAGACTAAACTCATCCGGTTGAGGTCGGCTTTGCCGAGCAGTTGAATCTGGTTGATATAGCGGAACAGCAGCAAATTGTCCCACGAATCACCTTTGACGTGCATCAAAAGCTCGCCTTTTTTAAAGTATGAGCTGCGTTTGTTGAACTTACTCAAAGTCGCCGAAGCCTGCACAAAATCATTCATCGTATCGACGAACGGCTCAAAAATCCGATAACCTTCATTCGGATTAACCGCCGCGTAGCCTTTGACGAGTTCCATCAAATCGTTTAATTCGTCTTCGTCTTCAGGATATTCGTTGGTCATTTTCTTGGCGTCCTTCATCAAATTCACGGCAGTTTCGCGGTCTTTTTCCGTGTCTTTTTTGTAGAATTCAGTCGCCAGCGCAACCAATTTTTGTATCTGAATTTTCTTTTTGCTCAAATTTCCGATAAGTTTTTTGGCTTCGTCGAGTTTGCCGTCTTTTGCAGTGCGGCTGATTTTCGCCGACTCGAATTTTTCGGTCGCGCGTTCACGCGCTTTTTCGTCGGGTATTTGTTCGATAAGTTTTTTTGCCCGCGCTTCGTCGTCGATCTGCCCGATTTTATTGACTATTGCCTCATATGCGTTGGCTTTTTCGTATTCATTCAGTTTCGGCAAAATAGCAAAAATCTCTTCAGGCGTCGAATTTGAACTCCAGATTTTTTGAGTCTGCTGCATCTTTTTGAATTCAGGCGGAAGATTTTTCATCGCTTCTTCCTGTTTCTGTTTGAGCAGCGCCGTTTTATCGGGCGTGAGTTTTTCAAGGCTCGGCAATATCTGGCTCATTGCCATCGTCATTTCCAGCGAACTGCTCGGCTGCAGAAAAGTGTCGGCAATTTTAGCGGCGAGGTCTTTTAATTGGGTATTGCTAAAGTTAAATTGTTTTTCTCTGGCGGTTTTCGAGGTGTTCGGGTTGGTCGAGTATAGGAAAAGTCGAACCGCCGCGCTGAAATCCTCACGGTTTTTGGTTAAATCCATATCGGCGATTTTCCTGACAATTTCATCGGCAAGCTCGGTCGCTTTTTTCTCGCTTTTCTTATTAATTTTTTGCAGCAAGCGCAACACATTGCTCGAAATTCCTTTTGTCAGGCTGTCTTTTATCAATTTAATGGCTTTATCGGGATTTTGTTCGGCGGCTTGCAAGGCTAAACTTTGTTCGAGCGCGACTTCCTGCCGAACGCGGTATTTTTCAGGGTTAAAACTCATCGAATCATTGTCCGGTTTAGCGATTGTCGGCTGCGCCGCCTTTGCCATCGCGTCGGCGAGTTTTGTCGAACGCGTCTGCACAAGCAGTTCCAACGCAAAATCGGCGTCGTGTTTAGCAATCAGAGGCAAAATTTCACTGCGGTTGTTATCTTCAAAATTATAAATGTCCGAAAAAAGGTCGTCGCTTGCTTTTCTCTCCTTTTCGGTTTCGGCGTTGGCGGCAAGAATATCGTTTGCCGAACTGCGGAAAAGCTCACGGGCGCGTTTTTCGTCGAATTTCCAATACAAATCTCCGGCAATCGCATAAACAACCGCCCGATTTTGCGCGAGTTTGAGCGTTCCGGCATCACTGACGGCATCGTCGAGCATTTTCAAAACTCGCTTTTCGAGTTCCTTTTGAATCTTTTCCTTTTCGGTCTGTGATTCGGTCGGCGAAGTTTGCGCGAAATTTGAAAATGAAAAGAGAGAAAATAAGACTAGCAGAAGCGTAAGATATTTGACTTGCATAAATTTGTCCTTAAATGCTGTTTTCCAAAAACATTATTTTCAGTTCACTAATCCGAATTTGAACAAATTAATTACTCATCGTAATCACCATATTTCCCGAGTCGCCGAAACCGCCGACGGTTCTGCCGCCTTCGAGTCCGATTTTTTTGCCGAAAAACGCCTGCACGATGTAGAGTTTCAGCAACAGTCTGGCGTCGTCCCGCTGAAATTTGTCAGCCATATTTCTCAGACGGTCGATGTCGGTGTTGGCAAGCAGATTTAGTTCCTTTCCGTATTGAAAAATGCTGGTTCCGACGCGCGGCAGACCGCGAGTTAAAACCATTTCGCCGTTTTTGAATCCGGTGTTGCCTTTCTCGTATTTGGCAAGCAGCGCGGCGGCGGTCACGATTTCGCTGGCTTGATTGGCAAAAGCGTCGAGCATCGAAAAAGCGACGTTCGGGTCGACATACGCGAAACCGCTCGCCACTTTTAAATAATCTGTAATCGCATCTCCGTCCTGCGGCGTATCGTCAATCAGCCTTCTGGCTTCGTCCATCAATTTCGACGCGGTTTCCTTATCTTCCTTCGTGTCTTTTGCCTGGAAACCGATTGCCATTTGCACGAGGCGTTCGATTTTTTCCTTGGTTGACGAAAGCCGGTCAATAATTTTTCGGGCTTCGTCAATTTTGCCGTCTTTAATTTTCGTTTCGGCGACTTTTGAATCGAGATAAGCGAGCGCGTCGTCGCGTTCCTTGCCTTCGGGCGCTTGATTCAAACTTTCCCGCGCTTTGTCTACGCTGCCGTCTCTGACGGCTTGGTCAATCGAACTTTTATACATCATTCCGCGCATTTGAGCAGGCAATTTCGACGCGCTGGCAATGGCTTTTTCGGGCGACGAAGCGTTGCCGCCGAAAGCGTCATCGTCGAACATCATCATATCTTGCGGCATTGATTTCTTTATCGCAGCTTGCTTTTGCTTGATTGCCGGACTTCGTTCGGGAATGATTTTACTCAAAACGGGTTCGGATTGACTGAACTGGAAATAATTCGACATACCACTTTTAGCATCGACCTGAAGCAGATAATCCGCCATCTTGTTGGCTAAATCCTTGGCGAGTTTGTCTTCGATTTTTAGCGGTTTGGCTGTGTCGGTTTTTGATTTCGACTTATCCGCATCCAAATAAAATTGCTGCAAAAAACTGATTGTCGTATTTCGCTCGCTGTCTTTTTTGGCGAAATCGCTGTCGAGCAATTTTTGTCCGACTTCGCCGGCGAGTTCGAGGGCAAGTTTGTTGTCTTTAGCATTAATTTTATTGAGAATTTGAAAAACCGAGCTGGTCACGCCGTTTTTAGCGATACTGTCGCGGAGCAGTTTAGCGGCTTTGGTTACGTCTTTTTCAGCCGCCTGCGCGGAAAAACTTTGTTCGAGCCGGAGTTCGTCGTCGGCAAGAAATTTGTTTTGACTGTCTTCCATCATCGAAGCGGCTGTCCTTTGCGTTTTTTCTCCGGGCAGGGTCGGCTGCTGTGTTCTGGAAGCAAGCGCGACGGCAACGTTCGCCGGTCTTGTCGCATAAAGAAGCTCGAGCGCTAATTCCGCGTCGTATTTAGCGACGGTCAGCAAAATTTGTTTGCGCGGCGAAGCGTTTTGAATGATACCGATAATTGCGGGCATCGAACTGTCCGTCGCCGCCGGCATATTGTTGGCTTGAGTGATTTCGTTCGCCGCTTGACGGAAAAGCTGTCTGGCTCTTTTTTCATCGCGCTGCCACATCAAATCGCCAGCCGAAGCCGCGACCAATGCTCGATTGTCCGGCAGCTTGAGCAAAGCGGTGTCGTTAACAACCTGTTCAAGAAGCGCGACAGCTTTTTTCTCCAGTTCCAGCCGCGCCTTTTCCTTTTCTTCCTTTGAGTCAGTCGGCGAGGTTTGAGCAAACATTGAAATTGAAATAACGAAAATTAGTAAAAACACGCAAAAGAATTTCGAGCTTTTCATTGAAGGTCTCCTTAGAAAGTTTGTTGTTGACAGTCTTACGCGAATATTTCCAGAAAGGTTTTCCTGTAAAGCCGCATCATATAACACAAAAGCCGAAAATTGCCAGCGATTTTGATAGAGAATCCAAAAACTAACGGGCAGCGAATAAAAATTGCGAAATAAGGAATAATAAATTTAGAATTTCGGAAACTGGAAACAAAATGTCAGACGCTATCAAATCGAGCGAAATAACCGACGAGAAAACATATCTCAACCGTCGAAGTTTTATACGTGCCGGACTTCTCGCGGGAACGACGCTGGCGACGGCGGGCGTATATCGCTTTATCAATCCGCCGCCTCCGAAAGAAGTTGTAACGGATGTTATACAAGATGTTTCCAAATCTGAAAATCCCGCGTTTCAATCTGAAGACAAAATAAATTCGTTTCAGGAAATCACCAATTACAATAACTTTTACGAATTTTCGACGAGCAAAACCGCCGTTGCGCGAAACGCCGAAGATTTTGTCACCAGACCCTGGACGGTCGCGGTCGGCGGACTCGTACAGAATCCGCAGACTTTCGGAATCGAAGATTTATTAAAATTCACGCAGGAAGAAAGAATTTACCGTTTTCGCTGCGTCGAAGGCTGGTCGATGGTTATTCCGTGGGTCGGTTTTCCGCTCAAAACTTTGCTTGAAAAAGTCGAGCCGCTCGGCAATGCAAAATATGTCGCCTTTGAAACGCTCTATGACAGAAAACAAATGCAGTCGGGCTTTTCGGCGGGAATCGATTTTCCGTATGTCGAAGGTTTGCGACTCGACGAAGCCGTTCATCCGCTCACAATTTTAGCGACGGGACTTTACGGAAAAACTCTCCCGAATCAAAACGGCGCTCCGATTCGTCTGGTCGTGCCTTGGAAATACGGTTTCAAAAGCATCAAGTCAATCGTCAAAATAACCTTGACCGAAACCGTTCCGCCCACAACCTGGAATATCGCCGCGCCGGGCATTTATGGATTTTACTCAAACGTCAATCCAAATGTTAATGTGCTGCGTTATTCACAGGCGAGCGAACAGCGAATCGGTGAATTTACGCAACGCAAAACTTTGCTTTTTAACGGTTACGCGGATGAAGTTTCGAGTTTGTATGACGGAATGGATTTGAAAAGGTTTTTCTGATGAAAAACGGTCCTTGGTTTTTGGTCTTTGCAAAAACCGAAAACCAAAAACCGAAGACCATAATGGATAATGTAAAATTTAACAAAATCGTAATCTTCATCAACAGCCTCATTCCGCTTGCGCTGCTTGCTTGGGACGCAATGTCCGGTAAACTCGGCGCAAATCCGGTCGAGTTTTTTCTTCGCACGACCGGCGTTTTGACGCTTTTATTTCTTTTGATAACTCTTTCAGTGACGCCGCTTCGCAAATATTATGGTTGGAATCAATTGATAAAATTTAGGAGAATGCTCGGTCTCTATGCCTTCTTTTACGGCTTTCTGCATTTAATCACTTACAGCATTTTTGACAAAAGTTTGAGCATTTCATCGATTGTCGGCGACATTTGGGAACGTCCGTTCATTGCGGTTGGAATGTTAGCCTTTTTTCTTTTGATTCCGCTTGCCGTAACTTCGACCGACAATATGATAAAGCGTCTGGGCGGAAAGAATTGGCAAAAACTTCATCGCCTGACTTATGCGGCGGCAATCGGCGGCGCGGTGCATTTTTGGATGATTGTCAAATCCGACGTTTTTTATCCGCTTATGTTTGGATTGATTTTGGCGGGATTATTGGGTTATAGAATTTATGAAAGGAAGCCGAAAGCTCAAAATCTAAAAACAAATTTACAGGGATAATAGGATAAACAGGGATATTAAAACAAAGAAGAGTTTTTATCCCTGTCTATCCTGCCATCCCTGTAAATTTGTTTTTAACGGTTCTTTTTGATTGGAGTAACCTGGTCGAATGTTTTGCGGAAATCTTCGCCGTTTATCGCAACCGTTTTGCACATTTCAAAAAGCCGCGAGCGCAGACGCACGCCGATTCTGTCTTCCAGGGTTTCATCGCGTTCGGCACGGTGTTCGTCCAGATAATTGGTGGTGAAAATAGTGAGTTTTTTGTCGTTGTAGCGCGTGTTGATAATGTTCGCCATCGTGTCGCGCACCCAATCGGTCGGTTTTGACGCGCCGATTTCGTCTAAAACCAGAATCTCCGAATCAAAAATAGGCGCGAGAACTTTTAGTTCGGACGATTGCGAAACGCTGTTGTAGGAATCCTGGATGCTTTTCAGAAGCGCTCCGAATTCATAGAAAAGGCAGGAAAATCCGCGCTCGGTCAAACTTTTGAGAATCGAAACCGCCAGATGAGTTTTGCCGACGCCGACCGTTCCCATCAATAAAAGTCCGCGGTCAACCGCCGGGTAATCCATTGCCAGACGCGAGGCGAACTTAAAGGCAAAACCCTGCGAGTTATTGAAAACGTGATAATTGTGAAAATGACAATCGGTGTAACGTTTTGGAATCCTGGCTTTTTTTATTAAATTTGAATGCGATTTCTGCTTCCGGCACTCGCACGGACGCGCGCCTTTGCCCGCCACGACTTCCATTCCCGAACCGTAACAGAGCGGACAAACCTCCGGCTCGTCGGTTACTTCCGGCGAAGTGTAAAAATCGCGCTCCGGTTCTGTCTGCGGCGCGTTTGGAACGGCAAACAGCGGATGAATTGTCGCTTTATCTCGCGGCATTTTATAAATTTGAAAGTGTTTTGGTGGTGCGTTCGACAATAAACAACATTGAAGACGATTTGAATTATAACATCGAATCTTTCGATTTCAAGTTTTATTTCGCATTTAGAAACTCAATAAACACCGCGCTTCCACGCAAAAGAAAAAAACCCGAAACGCGAAGTTTATGTAAAGACACGACTTAAGAATTCACAAAAAATTCACATTTTAATAATTTATTTTGGTCGCCTCATTTTTCACTTCCAAGCGGTATGTTATATTAGGTTTTATCGAACTAAACTCGAATGATTTATGGGATTCTTAAATAATATATTTATAAAATTGGGCTGGGCTGACCTGACGGCTGAACGAAATCCGATTACGGTTTTCCTTCTCGATGACGATAAAAGAAGACATCGCTGGTTTGCCAAAAGATTTGAAGGCGACGAATTGGATATTGTCGAAACGGTCGATGAAGCCAAGGAATTATTGAGCGAACACGCTTACGACGCAATTTTTCTCGACCACGATTTGCTGCCGCATCATTACGAATCGAACGACCACGACGATTTTGCGAATACGGGCTACGCGATTGCCGAATTTTTGAACGAAAACAAGAATCTACAGCGTGCCGCAACTATTATTGTTCACACGCGCAATGCCGACGGCGCATTTAAAATGGTTGAAAAACTACGCGAATCCGGCAGAAACGTAGAATACGTCGCCTTTCCGATGCTCGATTTGAAGATAAAAAATTATTGGAAAAGGTAAAAATAGGTGATAACTGATAAGTAAAAGCCGATTTCTTACTTATCAGTTATCACCTATCAGTTATCACCTATTTATCAGTCCTTTTAAGAGAAGATTTGCCAGCCGCAGAGTTCTTTCTTCGATGTCGTCGCGCTTGCCGAGTTCTCGCGCCGTCAAGTTGAACGGAAGCAGCGAGTTCGTCGCCAGCAGAAATGTTTCGGCTGTTTCCGACGCTTTGCCGATGAGGAATGTTTTGCTTTTTTGACCTTCTTCGATAACTTGCACAAAAATTTCGGCTTCCGCCTTAAAATACATTTTTCGACGCAGAAGCAGTTTCGGGCGCACCGCCGCGAGCAAATCGTTGAGATTTTGCGAGTAATGCCGCACGCTGTCGACGCGATGCAAAACTCTTTTGAGCAGCATCCGCCGCAGTTTTTCTTCGGGCGAAATTTTCTCTTCGGCAATAATTTTTAATTCTCTCGTGAGCCGTTCGATGATGCGGTCGATGTGCGAAAGCGCGATTTCTTCCTTGCTTGAAAAGTGCAGATAAACGCTTCCCTTCCCGATTCCGACCTTCTGCGCTAAATTGTCAATCGTCATTTTCTTGTAGCCGTGACTGGCGAGAAAATCATCCGTCGCATCGAGAATGGATTCTCGAATTTCTTTGGTTTGAACTGCGTTTTTCATCTGAATTCGAGTGTTAACTTAAACGAAATTTCAGTCAAAGATATTAAATAAAATCTTGATAAGTAGTCGGACAGAAATATTTTATAAGATTTTTTTAGCCACAGATTGACACAGATTAACTCGGATAAAAACCAAAAGCAGATAAAACCAATTATAAAAAATCTTTCTTGTATCTCGCGTTAATCTGTGTAAATCTGTGGCTAATTATAAAATTATTCTGTCCGACCACTTAACTTCTAACGGCGATAATTTTTAGGTTTATCGAAAATTATATTTACAACCCAGCCATATTCCATTTGCGAATTGTTTCGTTGATCAAATTCGCCACCTTGTCATTAACCTTTTTGAAATACTCGTCTGCTTTCTTCTGGTCAAATTTCGGATAGCCCTGCCCTTTCTGATAAAGCCCGATTGAAGACGGAAACGGAACGGCTGACCAGGTTCCGGCAGTCGGATAAGCGGTTGCCATATCGTCATTGTAGCGTTCGGGATGAACAAGCGACGGGTCAACGGCTTGAATATAGCCGGTTTCATTGTTTCCGGCGTGTCCGCCGTCTTCGCCGAAAACTTCCTTTGTTTCATCCGAGGCGAACGACCACCAATTTATCACCAGAGTCCGCACCTTCTTTTCGGCTGAAACTTCTGCCGCGACTGCCTGCAAGACAGCCGTCTGACCGCCGCCGTGACCGTTGAGAATAATAATGCTGCGGAAACCGTTTTTGGCTAAGCCTTCGAGAATTTGTTTGACGAACGGGCGATAAGCCGCTTCGGTTATTTGAAACGCACCCGGATAATCCGCCATCGCGCCCGTGATCCCGTATGGCAGAGTCGGCGCAATCATCGCATTGGTTCTTTGGGCAATTTGCCGCGCCATCGCCGTCGGCGCGGTATTGTCCGCGCCGTTGTTGATAACGCCGTGCGGCTCTAAAGTTCCGGTCGGCAGTAAAACCGTCTGGATTTTCGACGGCACGACTTCACGAAATTCCATCCAATTGATTCTGTCCATTTCGCGGGTTGATACCGTATCCTTGGACGTTTGATTCGTCGTTGGTGTTTTTTTCATAGTTTGCCCCGACACAAAAGCTTGAAGCGTTAGCAGCACGGTAAGCGCTGTCATAAAAGTTCTCATTCTTTAATCCTCTATTTTGATTTGAAACAAATGATACGCCTTTAGCAGATGATTTGTAAAAAGAATTTTGCCTGAGGAAATTTAAATTTACACCGATTGTAAGTTTTTCAGAAACTTTATCTGTGAAACCAAATTCAAGCGGCGTCTCTTTTGAATGAGACGCCGCTTGAATTACTGCCGTTAAATTGAGAAAAATTGAAACCTGCACTGAAAGCGCATAGTTTTAGTCTAGCTTGCCTCAGAACGTAATCCTTATCCGTTTATTGGACTTAAACGCGGCTTGGTTGACCGTAAAGGTTTGTCCACCAACCGTAATTGTTCCGCTTCTCGGCTGACTGACGTTGTTTGCCGCCACCGAATAACTTATAGTTCCGCTGCTTGCGCCGCTGCCCCCGCCGGTTATCGTCACGAACGAACTGTTGCTGACGGCGGTGTAGGAACAACCCGTTCCGCTTACTGTTAGGTTGAAACTGCCCGTGCCGCCGCCGGACAGAGCTGTCGCACTTGTCGGATCAATCGAATAAGAGCAACCGGCAGCGCCAAAAGTATAAGCGGCGGCGGCAAAATTCGAGCCGGAGCTGCCGACGGCAATGATTCTGCCGGATTGAATTGCCAGCGCCGAAATATAATCGAACGAGGAAGCGGCGAAATCGGTCGTAACTTTGCCGCCCGCGCCGAACGAGGAATCGAGCGAGCCGTTCGGGTTATAGCGGACAAGCGCAAAATCGTCGTTTGCGCCGTTTGAGCTAAAACCGCCGACGATAATTTGACCGCCCGATTGAATCGCAACCGAAGATGCGAACTCATCGCCGCTGCCGATTGGCGTAACGGCAACGCCGTCGCCGTCAAAAGTCGCGTCGAGCGAACCGTTTGTTCCGTATCGAATCACTGCAAAATCCGAGTTTGTGCCGCTTCCCGCTTCTCCGGCAGCGACGATTTTACCGTCAGACTGAATGGCGACATCGTAAGCCGAATCAAACAAGTTGATTGACGTGACAACTTTACCGTCGGCGTCAAAAGTCGTATCCAAAGAGCCGTCCGCGTTATAACGCGCTAAGCCGAAATCGGCGTTAGCTTCGCCGGCAACGACGATTTTGCCGTCTGTTTGGAGCGCAATCGCCCGCGCCAAATCGTCAAATGCGGTCAAATCGGTCGTTACTTTACCGCCCGTTCCAAACGTCGCGTCGAGCGTTCCGTTTGAATTGTAGCGAGCCAGCGCAAAGTGAAAATAAGAGCCGTTAAAATAGTAACCGGCGGCGACGATTTTGCCGTCCGTTTGAACCGCGACCGCGTCGATGCAGTCGGTCGAATTATTAAAGTTTGTCTTGACGATTCCGCCCGCGCCGAACGTCCCGTCAATCGTTCCGTCAGTATTGTATCGAACCAGAACAAAATCATCATCCGCGCCGTTAGAGCTGCAACCGGCGGCAACCAATTTATTGTCTGCCGGCTGAATCGCCAACGCGAGACTGACGTTATCGGTATTGTCGATGTCGGTCGTTACTTTTCCGCCCGTGCCGAACGAACCGTCGAGCGTTCCGTTCGCATTATAGCGCGCCAGCGCAAAGTCGGTATTCGCGCCGCCAAAGCTGTAACCGGAGGCGACAAACTTCCCGTCCGGCTGCACCGCAATTGCCAGAGCCTCGCTTTTTGAAGCGCCGATTTGAGTCGTAACCTTGCCGCCCGCGCCGAACGTCGTATCGAGGTCGCCCTCTGCTAAAACTTCTACGAAAGAATTTGATTTGGCGGTTGAATTTATTGTTCCGAAAGAAGCAAAAATAACGGTCGGCAATAAAAGTATCAGAGCAATGAGTGAAATGTTAAATGTTTTGCGGGAGTTGACGTAATACATAAATATAAATCCTCTTTTTATCAAGTTTGAGTTGATAGTTGATTGGTAAGTTGCAAAGTAAATCTAATGTATTCAGATTAAATTAAGTATTTGCCAGAAAACCAATGGCATCATTTGCATAGAAAAGCGATCAATTACAGCGCGCTTTATTGAACGAATAAACCTTTAAGGGTTTTATTCTTATAACTTATTTTTCTGATTTTTGTCAATAAATTTTCACATTGCATATTCTTCCTAATCATTATTATACTTTGTAAATAATCTGAAATTGTTTTTGTCTTCAGGTATTATTTTTCAAATCCAAAAGCAGTATTAGTTGATTTACAGACAGAAACTCCGAGTTTAGCATCGCGTTGAAATTAACAAAAAACCAAACTTAACTTAAACTTTCAGGGAGAAAACGAATGAAAAATCGAAAATTGCAAACAAAGCTCGGCGTATGGCTCGCTACTGTTTGCCTGTGCGTGAGCGCGGTTGCGGCGCAGGCGCAAAATAAACCGGATGAAAAAAAACCGTCCGATAAATCAACTGAAAAAATGACCGAATCTGCGGCGACGGCAAATCTCGCCTGGCGCAGCATCGGTCCGGCGAATATGGGCGGGCGCGTCGCCGATGTCGAAGGCGTGCCGGGCGATGCGAACATCGTTTATGTCGCAACGGGCGCGGGCGGAATTTTCAAAACGACGAACGGCGGAACGAGTTGGACGCCGATTTTCGACCGTCAAAATACAATCTCGGTCGGCGACATCGCGCTCGAACCGGGAAATCCCGATGTGATTTGGGTCGGCACGGGCGAATCGAACGTCCGCAACAGCGTTTCGTTCGGCGACGGCGTTTATAAATCGACAGACGGCGGCAAAACCTGGAAACATCTCGGTTTAGAGAACACGAATACGATTTCAAAAATTATTATCAATCCGCGAAATCCCGACATTGCTTACGTCGCGGCGGTCGGACACGCCTGGGGCGCAAACGAAGAGCGCGGCGTTTTTATGACGACCGACGGCGGCAAAACATGGACGAAGACTCTTTATATCGACCAATTTCACGGCGCGTCGGATTTGGCGATTGACGAGCAGAATCCGAACATTTTGTATGCCGGAATGTGGCGTTTCGAGCGCAAGCCGTGGACTTTTACGAGCGGCTCGGAGCAAGGCGGCGTTTTTCGCTCGATTGACGGCGGCAGAACCTGGAACAAAATCGACAAAGGTCTACCGAAACAAATCGGGCGCATCGGTCTGGCAGTTTCTCAAAGCAATCCGAACATCGTGTATGCAATGCTCGAATCGAAAGACGGAACGCTTTACCGTTCGGATGACAAGGGCGAAACTTTTCGGCAGGTAAATAAAAACCAAAACATCGTCGGGCGCGGATTTTATTATACGAGAGTGCGCGTCGACCCGTCGAACGAAGATAAAGTTTATGCCGTCGCTTCGCCGCTTTTCGTGTCGCTCGACGGCGGTCGCAATTTCCAGAGAATCTCGCCGAACACGCACATTGATTATCACGCGCTCTGGATTGACCCGCAGAATCCGAAGCGAATGTGGCAAGGTCAGGACGGAGGCGTTGCCGTCACGATGGACGGTAAAAATTGGGAGTATATCAACAACCTTCCAATCGGTCAGTTTTATCAAGTCTTCGCCGACAACAGCGCGCCTTTTTACAATTTGTCAGGCGGTTTGCAGGACAACGGAACTTGGACGGGACCGTCGCGTAACCGTGAACCGGCGGGAATTTTGAATGACGATTGGCGAATGATTAGCTTCGGCGACGGATTTTATGCAATTTCCAATCAAGACAACCCGGATTTGTATTTAACCGAATCGCAAGGCGGCAATGTCGTCCGAACCGATATGAAAAACCGCGAGCAGCAACTCGTCGTGCCGTATTTCGGCGTCGGCGGCGCGGCGGAAAACGACAAATATCGTTTCAATTGGAACGCGCCGTTGATTCAGTCGCCGCACGATAAAAATACTGTTTATCTCGGCGGCAGTTCGGTTTTCAAATCAACGGATTTCGGCAAAACCTGGACGGCAATCAGTCAGGATTTAACGACCAACAACCGCGAGCGTCTGAAAGACGCGGGCGGACCTGTTTTTACGGAAAATACTTCTGCCGAATCGTTTGAGACGGTCATCAGCCTTGCCGAATCGCCGCGCCAAGCCGGTTTGATTTGGGCTGGAACGGACGACGGCAATTTGCAGATTACGACCGACGGCGGAAAAAAATGGACGAATGTTTCCAAAAACGTGCCGAAAATGTCCGCCGATTCTTCGGTTTCGCACGTCGAGCCGTCGCGCACGAACGCGAACACGGCGTATGTTGCGTTTGACCGTCACAAATTCGACGATTACAAACCTTACGTTTTCAAAACCACCGACGGCGGGCGCAGTTTTACAAACATCACCGGAAATTTGCCGGAAAAGGCATACGTTCACGTTGTTACGGAAGATTTCCGCAATCCTAATTTGCTGTATGCCGGAACGGAACTCGGTTTGTATGCTTCTTATAACGGCGGTCGAACGTGGTTTGAGTTGAATATGAAAAATCTTCCGCACGTCGCCGTCCACGACATCGTTGTTCATCCGCGCGACAATGATTTGATTTTAGCTACGCACGGGCGCAGTCTCTGGGTTTTTGACGACGCCGCGCCGATTCAGCAAATGAACGAGACGATTATGCAGAGCGCGACTTATATGTTCGACATTCGTCCGGCTTATCGTTTTGCCGTAATGATGACGCGCTACGGCATCGGCGACAAACCGTTTCAGGGCGCGAATCCGCCGAACGGCGCGATTATCACTTATTACTTGAAGGACAAACCGGACGAAAAAACACAGCTCAAACTTGAGATTTCCGACCAGAGCGGCAAGAAAATCGCCGAAGTCAAAAACTTGTCGAAAGAGCGAGGGTTGAATCGAGCCGCCTGGAATTTGAGCCATCAGGCAGAACATCAACGCCGTCCGCCTGCGACCGAACAAGGACAAACCGGCGGAACGGGCGGACCGCAAGCAGTTCCGGGCGTTTATACGGTCAAATTATTCGTCGGCGATAAAGTCGTTCAGGAAAGAAAAGTCGAAGTTCGTCTCGACCCGACCGTTTCTGCAACAGCCGCCGATTTGCAGGCGCAAAATGATTTGGAAATGCGCCTGCGCGATATGCTTTCGTCGCTCAACGACGGTTTGCGTCTGCTCGACAGCGCGAAACAGCAAGCCGAACAAATCGAGCGCGTCGCCAAAGACCGGCTCGCGGAAGTTCCGGCGGATTTGACCAAAGCTCTGACCGATTATAAAAAACGGATTGACACGCTGACGGGCGATTTGGTCGTCGGCGAGGAAGACGGCATTCGCGCTTCGGCGAAATTAACCGACCAAATCGGCGGATTATATTCTACCGCGGACAGCGGTAACGCCGCGCCGACCGCCGCAATGCGCGAACAATTCGGCTTGATGCAAACCCAACTGCCGCCGAAAATCGTTGCCATCAATCGTTTTATCAGCGAAGACACGGCAAAAATCAATGTAACTTTGCAGAAAGCCGGACTTCCAATCATCGTAGTCGGCAAAGCAATTGAACCGCCCAAGTAGATTAAGACGGATTTCACTGAAATAAAAAGGGGGGAGAATTTTTTCTCACCCCTTTTATTTTACTGTCTGAACCTTTTTTGAAATTTATGCATCAAATCAGCAAATTATATGTTTTTCGAGAGAGGAAAATTATGTTCAGCAGATTCTTTGTTTTTTTGGTAATGTTTTTTAGTTTTGCCGCTTTGGTTTCGGCGCAATCCGGCAGACGAGTTACTATCCCGACGCCGACGCCCGCTTCGACGCCAGGCGTGCAGCAGACACAGCAAATCGTAGAGCCGCAGGAAACCGTCGGTTACTCGGAATCCTCGCCGAATGCCGCGCGTTCGATTTCGACTTCGCCGCGATTGCAAAAAAATAAGGATTCTAAAAAGAAAACGAAGAAGGAAAAAAAATCTCAACCGCAAACGTCGGAAACTCCGAAACCTGCCGTCGCTGATTCGACAGATGAAGGAGACGTGTTGAAGTTCGAAACCAATTTGGTGACGATTCCCATCTCCGTTTTTGACCGCAGCGGGCTTTATATTCCGAATTTGCGACAGGCGGATTTTAAGATTTTTGAAAACGGCGTCGAACAGGAAATAGCTTATTTCGGCACGTCTGAAAAACCTTTTACGGTCGTTTTGCTGATTGATGTCAGTCCTTCGACCTCGTATAAGATTGACGAAATTCGAGCAGCCGCAATTGCTTTTGTCGAACAATTAAAGGCGCAGGACAGCGTGATGGTGATCGAGTTTGATTCCGGCGTCCACGTTTTAAGCGAGGTTACCAGTGACCGCCAGAAAATTTTCAAAGCGATAAGCCACGCCGATTTCGGCAGCGGAACTTCCCTGTATGACGCAGTTGATTTTTCGCTCGGCAAACGGCTCGACAAAATCGAAGGGAAAAAAGCGATTGTGCTGTTCACCGACGGCGTTGACACGGAGTCGAGCCGCGCAAGTTATGAAAGCACGCTTCAGGATGCGGAAGAATCTGAAGCAATGATTTTTCCGATTTATTACAATACTTTTTTTGAAAATCGCGGCATCGGAAGCGGCGGCGCGATGAGTACTCCGCCGCTTATCGGCTCGCCTTTTCCGACCGGCGGCGTTGGCAGCGCGCGTGGCACGTCAAGCGAAGAATATACGCGCGGAAGAATTTACCTGACAGAGTTAGCCGCGGCAACGGGCGGGAAAGTTTTCCGTCCCGAATCGACGCCCGGCGGTTTGACCGCCGCTTTTGAAGGCATCGCCGAGGAGCTTCGCCGCCAATACAGCATCGGCTATTACCCGCAGAGCGAAGGAACAATCGGCGAGCGCAAACAAATCAAAGTGCGCGTCAACCGTCCGAAACTCGTGATTCGTTCGCGCGACAGCTACATTGTCGGTGCAACCGGTAAAACGTCAGACTAAAATAGTATATACAAAGTGCGGAAACACGCGCGACGTAAATGTGTAATTGGAATTTACATACTTATGTCGCGCGTGTTTCCGCACTCTGGCTTGATTATTCAAGATTTGCTCTAGTTAATTATTGTGATTTGTCCTTTTTCTCCTGCTGAACGGAATTTTCACCCGGTTTCAAATTTTTGTCGCTTCCCGACTGCTCTTTGTCGTTCAAAGAAACGCCGAAGATTTTCGGGTTTTCGACAAATTCGGCTAATTTGTCAGGACTAAACGTCGCGCGGACGACGGCAGCTTGATTTTGGTCAATCGTCACGACCATTATTTTTACGTCCTTGCCCGACTCGCGCATATACATATAGGCTTGCTCGCCGGTGCGCGAACGCGCTCGAAAAATCGGACTCCAATCGGCATTCAAAGAGTTTCTCATCGCCGACTGCATTTCTTCATCGAGCGTCGCGCGTGAAAATCGCAAATCTTCAAACATCGTTACGCTAAAACTTTTGACGCCCGCCGGACGAACGACTTTGACCGCGAAACGCGCCAGCCACATAAACGGAATTTTGACTTTCTTTGCCTGATACTTTGTTTTCAAATGATTGACTATCGCTTCATAATCATTCTTCTTCGCATTAATTCTCGGAACGGCGGCAAAGGCGAAGACTGCAACCAGAAAACTCAACACAAATACTTTCTTAGATAGAAACATTGTCTTCACTCCTTTTAATTTTTAGATTTTTCTTTGTCCGATTTATCCTTTTCGATTTCGATTTTCGGGATGTTGAAATGACCGCTCAATTCGACCAGCATATCAATATCAATCGAACCGACGACGTTGACCAGCGCGATTCTTTTTGAATCCGAAATCACGACAGCGACGCCGCTCATCAAATCGCCCGTGAACATCGTAAAAACATCGACTTTTTGATTATTCTTTTTACTGCGGGCATTTGCCAATCGCTCCCAGCCGGGCGATTGTAGCTGCGAGCGAATTTCGTCAATATCGCCGACGTTGTATTCGTTTTCCTTTTCAAAATTAAAAACTCTGACGTAAATGCCTTTTAAACCGCTGATTGCCTGCGCGATTTTTTTGGCGTCCGGCTCGTTGGCTTTCATCAAAACTCGTTTCGCGGTTTCAAGCAGTTTACCGTCGAGGCTGACTTCAACCACGTCCGCCGCTTTGCTTTCGAGATAGTTCAGCTTTTCAAAGCGAAGACGCGCGTCCTGAGCGTTCGCCGCCGTCGCTGCCGCGAACAGCAAAAGCGTCGGCAAAATAAATTTTAATAAGCGATTATTTAACGATTTCATCATAGTTTCTCCTGATAGATTTCTTATCCGTTTTTGCTAACGGCGGTTTATTATTCCAAACCTTCAACTTTGTCTTTGACCATTTTCAACTTGGAACTCGTTATCGAAAGCGCGAGCATTAGTTGGTTATAAGCGTATTTTTCTTCTTTAGTCAGTCGGACGTTCGGCTTTGTATTTTTTGAAACCCGTGACTTTGTTTCCTTTTGGCGATTAACTGCTGAAACTATTTGTCGAACTTTGACGGCTTTTTGTTCAAAAAACGGTTTTGAACTTTGAAGCTTTTCAACAATCGAACTTACCGGCTTTTCAATTGTTACGACATCGGGAAATACAGTATTGCTCTGCTGAACATTAGTTTCCGCTAAATTTTCTCCGACAACTGTTTTATTGTTTGAAACCTGAAGCCAAACAATCAAACCGAATGCGACAAACGTCATACAAGCCGCTGCCGCCATTGCAAAGTGAAAGATTTTGCGCGAAGTTTTCTTCCTGAAAGGCAGAACTTTAGCAGACAGTTCGGGCGTCGCGGTTTCTCGATAACGAAACACTTGCAGCGCGTTTTCCAAACCTTCTATTTCAGAATCTTCACCCGTTTTGTCCCACAGATAATCTTCGTTCATTTCTTTACCTCGATGCCTAACTTTTGGCGTAAAAGTTTCATTCCCCGATGCAGATTCACGCGCACTGATTCAGGAGTTATTCCTGTTCTCGCGGCAATCTCAGGTCCGGTCATTCCTTCGACAAGACGCAAAACAAGACTTTCCTTATATGCGTCCGGCAGAGTGCGAATCGCCGCTAAAATCTCACGCGCCTCGGCGTGCGGGCTGTCGTTTCGGCTTAACTCATCGGACAATTCTTCGGTCGGTCGAGCGCGGCGATAAAACTCGATTGAACGATTGCGCGCAATCATCGCCAGCCAGCCGCCGACTGCGCTGCGGTCACGAAGCGCGTGCAGATTTTTATAAGCCGCCAGAAAAACATTCTGGACAATATCGTCAACCTCATCACGCGGAACACGCGCCAAAACAATTCCGTGAACCATCGGCGCGAACAATTTATAAAGCTCGCCGAACGCTTCGCCGTCGCCGTCGCACACCCGTTCGACCAACCGCGCTTCCGCCGTTACCGCTTCCGTCGCCGGAGCAGCCGCAGCCGCTTTTGCGAAGTAGAAAATATTGCCGGTCATTTTGTTTTCAGACATCCGGTCGAAGTATTTTGTGTCAAAATAAATGAACTTTAACTAAAACGATTGCCAAACCGATTAATTATTTATCACTACATTGATTGATGTGAAACGTTTTACCGATATTATAGATGACGTCGAAGCTAAAAGTGTTAACGAACCGTTTATATTTTCCCGCAATTTTTTTGGTAAAAATATACTTCAATCAAATGGTCAATAAAACACTGCCGGACATCCGAGCGGCGATGAGCGGCAGACGTATCTTATTATCAGCAAAAATGTTCGTTGAATGTGAAGGAGAATTTGAATGGATTCCGGGGAAAAGCGAATACGCGTTTATGAATTAACCGGAGTTAGCTGTCTCCTGACATTCTGCTGCTCCAGATAAGTCCTCAACTTTAGCGAGTATCTTTCGACCGTGTAATAAGAAACGAGAGCGCAGGCAAACATTAACAATAGATTGAAAGGAAAATATATCTGCATATCCCTTCCGGTAAATACTTGCTGCCACAAATACAACGAGTAACTCAACACACCGATAAAGGACAATGCTTTTGTGTTGAGAATTCGTCCGACGCGGCTGTTTTGCGAGTTAGTTATCGACCAGTAGATAATCAGGGCTATCGCAATGTTAATAAGCGTCGCATACGCGCCAAAGTAAAGATGCGGATGTTCGTTTTGAGTATTAGCAAGAAAGATTAAAAAAATTACTGCAATGACCGCCATCTGCGGCAATGCGGCTATCTTACTCAGGAATTCACGAGAACATTTATATTCCGCAGCCAGAGCCAGAAGACAGCCGGAAGCTAAAGCGTCCATATTGGCGTGAAAACCATAAATAAGGGCAATATTCTGTGATTCATAAAAAAGATGATATCCGACAACCCGCAAAATGGGCGCGAGAAATAATATAAACACAAGAGCCGCTATGATTTTTTTCTTTCTTAAAGTAACTAAAAGTGGCGGATAAAGGAGATAAAATTGTTCTTCGACAGCCAAAGACCAGGAATGTCCCGTATACCAGGAGTCGGAAAATAAGTAGTTGCTCGTATAAGTCAACGGTGTAATAAAGTCGCGGACGCTCAACGAAATAATTCCAATCAAGCCCAAAATACCGACAATTAATAAGAAAAAATAGAACGGCGCGAAAATACGCATCGTCCGGCGAAAGTAGAATCGCTTGAGATTGACACTGCCGGTTGAATTGAATTCTTTAAGGTGAAGAAAGGTGATTAAATAACCCGAGATAACAAAAAAGACGCGCACGCCCAGGTTTCCTAAAAAGTCGCTGTTAATCGAGTGTGCAAAAATTACAAGCCCGATGGAAACTGCGCGCAAGCCGTCTAATGACGGTATTACCTGGGAATTGTTTCTCATTATTTAATTTAAGGTCTATGCCTTACACTTGGAAGTGAAGTCTTCCACAAATCTAATCAGGTGATTAAAAGTTTAATAATCTATGTTTTTCAATTATTCTGTTCCTGCGACACAAACCTATTCGCCTCAAACTTTGTCGAAGCTTTACCGGACGTTAAAAATTACCCGCTTTTGAACAATCACGCAAGCGAATAAAAGCCGGTAAATAATCGCTGCGACTGTTTATTGTGCAATTAGAAAAGGGCTGCCGAACGGTAACCCTTTTCTGCTGTCTGTATTGACGGCTTTGAACAATATTGCCAAAAAAAGTTTTGCAAGCGATTGTGAGATTAGTTCACCACAAAAAACCCAGGTCTTTGACGGCGAAATTCGCCAGTGTCGGAAAGAGAGCCTGGAGCGCGTTCGGGTCGGTGATGCCGAACCATTTCGCCATCGTCGCGCCATATTGCGCGAGCGAAACGGTCGGAATCAAAATTCCGCGCGAGTCGTAAAAATGCTGCGCCGAAATGTTCATCGCCGGGAACGTGCCGTAAAGATCGCCGCCTTTGACCGCGCCGCCGACGACAAAATGATGTCCGCCCCAGCCGTGGTCTGACCCCAAACCGTTTGACTGTAAAGTTCTGCCGAACTCAGAAGCCGTGAACGTCGTTACCGAATCGGAAATCAACATCTCCTGCGTCGCCGTGTAGAAAGCCGACAAAGCGCTGTCGAGCTGCTGCAAAAGATTCCAGTGCTGCCAATCCTGACTGCTGTGCGTGTCGAAACCGCCGAGCGAGACAAAGAAAACCTGGCGGCTCGTGTTGAGCGTATTTCTCATCCCGATAATTCGCGCGACACTGTTCAACTGCTGACCGATAGAAGTCTGCGGAAAAGGAACGGTAAAGCCCGGATTCCCGTTCGCTTGTTTGAGCAGTGGACTGAGATTTATCGCGTCCGCCACTACTTTATTGGCAGCGTTTGCTAAATCCGCGCCGCCTCCGGCATTGGCGATTTCCTTTTGCGCCAAAGCTCGCGCGTCGCCAGCCGATTGCGGGTAAAGCGTCATCGCGTATTGGGTCAAATCATTGCCGGGAATGATGCTCGCCGATTGGACGAGTTCGCCCGTGCAAAACAGCGCCGTGCCGTTTATCGCAATCGAAGTCGGAAAGCTCGTTCCGGCGTTGGCGGGTTTCATAGCGTCTGCAATGCGCCCGCCCCAACCGGTTCCGAGCGAAGTATCGGGCGCGCCTGTTTGAATTTGGACAACCTGGTCGGAATGCGAAAAGAGTTGTGTCGGCAAGCTCTGTTGATTATTCCGCGCGGTCGGCTGGACGAGATTACCGACATTGGCGACGACCGCCATTTTGCCTTGATTATAAAGGCTTTGCATATTCGGCAAACCGTAATGCAACCCGTAAGGCGTATTTCCGGCGGAGTTAATCGCAAGAATGTGATTCGGCGGCAGCGCCAACCCGCCGCGCAGATTTTTGTAAGCGGTGTATTCATTCGTCGCCAACGGCACGACCGTATTATGACCGTCGTTGCCGCCTTGCAGAAAAACACAAATCAATGCTTTGTAATCGTTCGGCGCGGTCGTCGCTCCAAAGGCTTTCGTCCAATTCAGCCCGCCGAGCGCGAGCAAACCGCCCAAGCCGCCGGTCGCTTGTAAAAAATTGCGTCGAGAAATATCGTGTTTCATTTTAATTTTGTCTCCTTTGTTAACGCTGCACGACGTATTCGCCGGACGTTGCGACCAGATAAAGCACGGTCAAAACGCGCGTTTTCGGGTCGGAAGTCGCTTGCAGAGCTTTATAAATCGAGGTTCTGGTCGACTGCGACATTCTGCCGTAAAGCAAGCGATTGTCAATCGCGCTGACAAGCTGCACCGGGTCTGCGGCGATGTTCATAAACGGCGTTAAATCAACCGCGCCGTTACTGTATGCGCCTAAAATCTGATAAATAAAATTGGCGCGGTTGACAGTTTCGGTCGGCGTGTAAATCTGAAATTCCGGCGCGGGCGCGCCCGACGGCAGACGATAAAGCGGCGAATAATGCCCGAAAACCGAAGGCGCGTTGAGAATTGATTCGCCAAAACTGTCGTAAATGTAGAGGAACGATAACGGCTCGTTGAAATTTGCCCCGAGTGCGCGGAACAATCCAATCGTGTGCTGCATCGGACTGCGAAGCCTGCCGAAAGCTGCATCCGGCGTGTCGTTTCTCGCTTCAGTGTCCATCAAAATCGCGCGAATCACGGCTTGCATATCGCCGCGCACGCCGGTTCCGTTATTTTCAAAAACGGCGGCGACGCGCCCGACGTAAGCCGGAGACGGATTGCTGGTGACGAGCGAGCGAATCAGCCGCAGCGAAACGAACGGCGCGAGGTTCGGGTGGTTGAAAATAATATCTAACGCGCCGTCGAGGTCTTGTTGAATCGTTTGATTCGCCGGAAGCGTCTGCCCGAAAAGCGTTTTCGCGGTCGTGTCGTGATTGCCCTGTCGCGGCTCCATCTGTCCCGTATAATAGCTACTGTTGTTCGCCCGCGGCGTTTGTCCGGGCGTGGTCGGAAAAGTCCAGCCCGTCAAAGCCAGCGCGAGTTGACGCACGGTCGTCTGGTCGTAACTCGGAATCGGCTTGCCGAAAACGTCGAGCTTATACGTTCCGTCCTGATTCATTTCGTAAAGCCCGATGGTGAAAAGCTGCATCACTTCGCGGGCGAAATTTTCGTTCGGAGCGTAATTCGCGCTCGGTTTGTTGCTGTTCACGAGGTCGAGATACGCGCCCATCGAAGCGTCGAGCGTCATCTCCTTCATCAAAGTTCGATAATTGCCGAAAGAGTTGCGGCTCAAAATCTGAAGCCAGGGAATCGTCTGGTCGGCGTTGACGTTTTTGTTGAGCGCAGTTACCCAAATCTGACTCAATCCATAAACCACGCGCTGCCGTAATTGGTCGTTTCCCTTAAAAGCGTTAATCCAAAAACGGTCTTGAACTTGCCAGCGCGTGGCGGTCGCAATCGGCGGATAAACGGATTCGGGCAGAGCGAATTGTTCGTCAATAAAATTCTGAAAACCAATTTGTTTGACGTGCGCGGTCAGCGCGGAAGTCGCGCCGAAAGTCGATTGGTCGAGAAAACGATTGACGGTCAATGTTTGCGGGTCGTTCAGACCGACGCTCGCGGTCGCTTTGGTTATTCCGTCGGCAACGCTCGTCGCGCTGACGCTGACCGCTCCGGCAACCGGCAAAACCGGCGGCGCTGTATAAAGTCCGCTCGCGTCAATCGTTCCCGTTCCTGCGCTGCCGCCGGCGACGTTGTTTACTTTCCAAACGACGGCTTGATTCGCGGAATTGGTGACGTTTGCTTGAAACTGCTGCGTTCCGCCGACTTGAAGATTAGCGTTTGCCGGTGAAACCGTGACGCCGATAATCGTAGCGACGTTGACGGTTAAATTCGTCGAAACCGCGCCGTTTCCGCCCGGATTTGCCACGTAAACGCTCGCGTTTCCGGCTTGCGCGGCGTTTCCGGTCGCGGTCAACTGCGTTGTGGAAACGAAACTCGTCACGAGCGGTTGATTATTAAAAAAGACTTGCGCCCCGGCGACGAAACGGCTGCCCGTCACGTTCAAAGTAAAATTGCCGAGCGCGAGCGGATTCGGCGAGACTGCGGTCAAATACGGAATCTGATTTCTGATAGTAAAGATACAATTCGCAGAAACTGCGCTGTTTGCCGCGCTCGTCGCTTTAACCGTTACGCTGCTGTTTGGCGGAATCATGGCGGGCGCGACGTATTTACCGTTCGCGTCAATCGTTCCTACGCTCGCGTTTCCGCCAGCAATTCCGTTGACCGACCATCCGACGGCTTGATTCGTCGTTCCCGTAACCTGTGCCGTTATTTGCCGTTCGCCGCTAACAGGAACGGTTGCGGCTGTCGGATAAACTGTCAAGCCGATGCTCGTCTGCGCGGCGACGCAAACAGTTAAAACCGTCTGCCAACACCCGAGGCAAAACAGTAAAAGCAAAGTTTTTCTAATCATAATTTTGTAATAATTATCGGAAGATAATCGAACCTGAATAAAACTTACATCGTTTCGGACAAACGCGCCCCGTCTGTGTGCGTAGGTAAATTGAAATAAACTTTCCTACGCACACAGACGGGGCGCGTTTGTTTAGAATCTTTTAATCTTCTCTACAAGACATTTTCAGTAGACTTAAATCCGATGCGAATAGAATTCAAGACTTTGAAATATCCAATTCTCGCGCCGCTAAGATTTGATTGAAATCGGCGCAATTCGCATTTGCGCGTTTTGCCCGGACGGTTTTTTATGGTAAATGCAAGGAGGCGTTTGAGCAGACGCTTCTTTTGTCAAAGTGAAAACAACCCGATTTCATTTCGCATACATTTTCGCGCTTTTGTTGTGCGCCGCCGCCGTCGCTGCGGTGCGCGGCGAGCGTCTGCCGACGCGCGCCTATACGACCGCCGACGGTTTGGCGAACGACGGCATCAACAAAATCGTCCGTGATTCGCGCGGCTTTCTCTGGTTTTGCACGGCTGAAGGATTATCGCGGTTCGATGGTTTCCGGTTCAAAAACTACACGCAGAACGAAGGATTGCCGAATCGCAAAGTCAACGATTTTCTCGAAACGCGCGACGGTGATTTGCTCGTCGCCACCAGAGGCGGGCTGGCGATTTTTAATCCCGAAGGCGCGGCATATCGCTGGAACGTCCTGGAATCGAGGCTCGAACAAACCGGCGACGCGCCGCCGATGTTTCGCCTCTTGCAGCCGCCCGCGCCGTTTGACCGTCGGCTTAAAAAGTCGGTTCTCGCGCTCGGCGAAGACCGCGACGGCGGAATTTATCTCGGAACTCTGGACGGCGTGTTTCAAATTAAAAAAAACGGCGGCGATTGGGCTTGGCGGAAAATCGAATCCGAATGGTGGACTGAAGGCACGGTGTTCACCGATTTTCAGACGGACGCGCTAGGGTTTATATGGACGATTTCGAGTAACGGAATCTATCGCCTCTCGCCCGCCGGAGGAATCGAGCAAATCAGCAATGAAGGCGGATATGCGCTGCTGGCGGAACGCGGCACCGGACAAGTCTGGGCGACTTCGAGCGGAACGCCCGCGGGAATTCGCGTTTATTCGGTTCCCGCCGACGGCAGCCGTCCGCTGCCGGTTAAAACTTACAAAAAACCGGACGGATTGCCGAAGGAAAAATTTATTTCCGACATTATTCAAACGTTCGAAGGCAGAATTTTCATTGTCGATGACTACGAGACGTTGGAATTTCTGCCCGATGCCAAAGAAAATGAATCAAAATTTCGCATTGTTGCCGAAGGCAATTTTCAGACTTTGACCGAGGACGCGGGCGGCAATCTCTGGCTCGGAACGGCGGAAGAAGGCGCATGGAAATTGGCTTTACGCGGCTTTGTCAAATTCGATGCGGCGGACGGAGTTCCGGCAGGCAGAATCTCTTCGCTTTTCAGCAGCCGCGCCGGAGAATTTTTCATCACCTCCGGCGACCGCGAAATCTCGCGCTTCAGAGACGGAAAATTTGAAACCGTCGAACCCGCCGGATTGACGCGCAGTTTCAGCCGAAACCAACTCGATTTTCAGACGGCAAGCGGCGAATGGTGGATTCCGTCGGTTGACGGTATGCGGCGTTATTCGCCGATGAAAAATTTCAAGGATTTAGCCGATACGCCGCCGCAAAAAATTTATACGACCGCCGACGGCTTACACGATAACCAGATTTTTAATTCGTTTGAAGATTCGCGCGGCAATGTCTGGATGTCGACTATCAGCGCCGATTCGCTTCATCGCTGGGAACGGCGAACGAATAAAATTATCGCCTACTCGACCGCTGACGGCTTACCCGCCAGCAACGGCGCGACGGTCTTCGCCGAAGATACGGGGGGCAGCGTCTGGCTCGGTTTTTATTTCGGCGGTTTGGCGCGATTTCGCAACGACAAATTTGAGTTTTTCACCGCGCGGGACGGCATTCCGGAAGACGCAATCAACGATATTTTTCGGGACAGCGCGGGGCGTTTGTGGATTTCAACCGCGACGCGCGGCGTTTTTCGAGTGGAAAATCCAACCGCCGAAAAACCGACCTTTGCAGACATTTCGACCAGCGATGGTCTGTCGAGCAATCAAGCCATGTGCGCGACCGAAGACGACGCGGGAAGAATCTACGTCGGGACGGGACGGGGGCTTGACCGCATCGAGCCGAACACAGGCAATGTCAAACTTTACACTCAGGCGGACGGCTTGCCCGGCAGTTTTGTCTGGCTGTGTCATCGAGATTCGAGCGGCGCGTTATGGTTCACACTGCACGACGGACTCACCGGATTTATCCCGCCGCCGGAGACCGACTCAGAATCGCCGCCCGTTTTTATCGGCGGCGTGAGCGTCGGCGGCGTGCCGTATCAAGTTTCCGAACTCGGACAAACGGAAGTCGCTCTTCCTGAATTTAATCATCTCCAAAATAATTTGCAGATTGATTTTTTCAACATCGGTTTTGCGCCCGCCGACCAAATTCGCTATCAATATCGGCTGGAAGGCACGGCGGACGGAACGTGGAGCAAGCCGATAGGCGAACGTGCCGTAACATTTGCCAATCTCGCGCCGGGCGATTACCAATTTGCCGTCCGCGCCGTCAACGCCGACGGTTTGACAAGCCAAAATCCGGCAAGCGTCCGCTTCAAAATTCTGCCGCCCGTCTGGCAGCGCTGGTGGTTCGTCGCGCTTTGCGTTTTAGCGGCGGGAATTTTTCTCGTTGCGTTTGAACGCTATCGCGCCGCCAAGCACAAAGCGTTAAAATCGGCTTTCGGCGAAATTAAAATCTCCGAAACGCGGTTTCGCCGTCTTTTGGAACAATCGCCTCTCGGAACGGTAATCTTCGCGCCGGATGGACGGATTCGCTCGGTCAATCGCGCTTACGAACAATTTTGGGGAATCACTTTCGAGCAAATCCAGGATTGGGACTTTTTTTCAGACGCGCAGATCGTCAAATCCGGCGTGGCGGAAAAATTACAGCGGGCTTTTGCGGGTGAATTCGTCGCCTTCGAGCCGACGCTTTATGACCCGCGAGCCAATGACGCAAACGTTAAAATGCCGGAAGACGCGCCCGCAAAATGGATTTTGGCGTTTGCCTATCCGGTCAAAAACGACGCGGGCGATTTGCGCGAAGTTGTCCTCGTGATGGAAGACATCACGGCTAAGAAGACGGCTGAAGAAAATCTGGAAAAAGTGAGGGCTGAAAAAGTCCGCGAGCTTGAACAAGTCAGAAAACGTATCGCCGCAGACCTTCACGACGACATCGGTTCGAGTTTGACGCAAATCTCGATTCTGTCGGAAGTCTTGCGGCAAAACGGCGGCAAGCGAAACGGCGCGGCGAAAACTTTGGATTTAATCGCCGATTCGTCGCGCGAATTGGTTGACGCGATGAGCGACATCGTTTGGGCGATTAACCCGCAGAAAGACCGGCTTTCGGATTTGACCGGCAAAATGCGCCGCTTCGCCGCCGATTCCTTTACGCCGCGCCGGATAAAATTCACGTTCGAGGCGCCGAATTTAGCGGAAGATTTGCCGCTCGGCGCAAATCTGCGACGCGAGTTATTTTTTATTTTCAAGGAAACCGTCAACAATATCGTCAAGCACGCCGATTGCCGCGAGGTCAAAATTGATTTCAAAATCGTGAACGGCGAAATTCATTTGATCTTCTGCGATGACGGCTGCGGTTTTATCGTCGCCGAACGCAACCGTGCCGGACACGGACTTTCGAGTATCCGCGAGCGAGCCGCAAGTCTGGGCGGACACCTGAAGATAAATTCGGGCGGCGAAATTGCCGGGACGACAATCGAAGTATGCGTTCCGCTTAATTCGGCTGTCTCGGATGAAATGACGTAGAAAAATTTTCCTACCTGTATGAACGGCTCGCCGATCGCGTTGTGTGGCTTATTGTAAAGACTGTCCGGCTAAATTTTATGATTGAATTCGGAGTCCACCCAAAAAAAATAAAAGTCGCCATCATCGAAGACCGCCGTGAAATCCGCGACGGTTTGGTAACGCTCATCGGCGGAGCGCGAGGTTTCGACTGCACCGCGCGATTCGGTTCGATGGAAGAAGCAATACCGCGCATCAAACCCGATTCCGCCGACATCGTTTTGTGCGACATCGGGTTGCCCGGAATGAACGGCATCGAAGGCATCAAATTATTAAAGGAAAAATTTCCCGATTTGCTGTTGATAATGCTGACGATTTACGACGACGACGAGCGAATTTTCAACGCCTTATGTGCAGGCGCGTGCGGTTACCTGTTGAAAAAAACGCCGCCCGCAAAACTGCTCGAATGCCTGCGCGAAGCCGCCGCTGGCGGCTCTCCGATGTCGCCTGAAGTAGCACGGCGCGTCATCAACATCTTCCGCGACATCCGCCCGCCGGAACGCGCCGATTACAATCTCACACCCCACGAAACGCGCCTTTTGAAACTACTCGTCGAAGGTCATAACTACACGACCGCCGCCGAATTATTAAAAATCAGCTACAGCACAGTCTCTTTTCATATGCGAAACATCTACGACAAACTGCAAGTCCATTCAAAAAGCGAAGCCGTCGGCAAAGCAATGCGCGACAGAATAGTTTGAAATTCTTCTGCTTCAGGACATTCAACTATTACTTTAAACTTAGATGTTCATTCGCAAGTTTTACTAACTATGCAGGAAATTGATTTTTGATTAGAACTTAAACCAAAACAAAACTAAATGGTTGAGCTTAATCAGCAAATTTGGTTTTAGAAGGATTCGAGTCCTCTCTTTAAGGCTGCAACTTGTTTGTAGAAATAGACAAACACAATCTCATTAGTCATAACACTCAAAACACTTTCAACACTCGTAAATAATCGCAATCCGCCATCTTGAGAAATAATGAATGCAAGAGTTCCTGCGTGTGCTTGACATAATCGCGCTGCGTTTAAGTGACGTAATCCATAGCCTTTCAAGTCTTGCTCTGTAATAGGCGAAGGTCGATTATGTACACTGGAGCGTTCTATATCTGACATAGTTTTAAATTCAGCCTCAGGTTTGCTAATCTTCCCGCCAAAACCTAAAACATTCAATTCCTCATCTATGACAACACAGCCGTCAACATTAGCTAAATTGGCAATAGCTTGAATGGATGATTGCAAAAAGTGTCTCTTTTGTTTCCAGATTCGCGGGTCAAAGTCTTTGTACCATTCATTTACTGGAACACCATTTGTAACTTCCAATGTGTGAATATTTTTACCTGATTTCCAGTAGTCGGTAATAATTTTACCAATATTTAAGTTATTGATTTTATATTTTAGTTTTATATTATATTTCTCTTCCATGGCGTCAGCATTGATTTTTTCTGGAATGATAACAAATGATCCGCCATGTCTTCCTTCAGAAATCTTTTGTAATAAACTTCCAATATAAAATTCAATAATTGATTTGATGTCACTTGCAGCGCTAGATTTAAATCCGCGGTTGTTTGATTTCGTTGCTTCGTCAATAAGATAGATGTCAACAAACTTTTCACTTACCCACTTTAACCATTTTTTAAAGTCTTCACATCTGTCAAGCTGAACCATTGTTTCAGCCCGTCCGGCGCTTAATCTAAAAGTTTGGGCATTAGTACCGCTTTGGGTAACAATAATATCACCAGGTCCTTCAACTCTTATCGAAAACCCTTCTAGACCAAAGAAATTCTCAAAACTAGTCTCGCCAACGTCCGTCCAAAATTCTGCATCATCAACTAAAACTATACCGTTACAGAAAAAGCCAGACTCCTTTTTAATAACTCTTAAAGCATAATTTAATGATGATACTGCGGGTAATAATCGATGTATATCATCAACGTTTTCTAAACGTATTTCCTCGCCAAACTCAACCATCGTTCTATATTCATCACTTTCTGCGTTGTATTGATAATTAATTAAACGGAAGCGTGGATAACGCCCTTCTTCAGCAGTAACACTCGCGTAGAAAGCCAAATCGATTAAGAATTTAACATCTTCATCATCAAGAAGCGGGTGTTTATCAGAACGGGATGAATCAGGTCGATACTTATTAACCAAGTCAGCAAATCTTTCCGTATTCCAAATTGATGGCATTCCTTCGATTGCTTCAATTTCTTCAAATGATATTGGTTTAGAGTTAGTGTCTGGCATAGTAGATTAACAATCAAATATAAATTTTATTTTGTTTGAAAGGTAAAGTTTATTGCGCTTGAATTAGTGGGTAAATACTGCCAACTCTTCTCACAGCATCTGACAAAAATTCAAGGAATTGTCATATGATGAAATTGAAGATATTTTGTACATCTACACAGACAAAATAAGATTGATTGTTCAAATCGGATTCTAAAACATTTAGAGCCGAAGTTGAAATCAAACGATTATAAAAATAATTGCCAGAGATGAAAAAGGTCTTAACAATGAAAATTAACTGAAATAAAGAAAGTTTAAAATTTGGCAGTCATCGGAAGGATATTGTTTTAACATTAGATGTTTATTTTCACATTTTGCCGACAATGGATAAGAGGCAACCAAACATCTTGAGGAAATGATTTTCAGCAAAACAGGCAGTTAAACCTTTTGGCACACCAACCAACACACCAAAAGCAAAAAGGGCATCTCGAAAGATGCCCTAACTTATTGATAAATATGGTGGCTTGGGACAGAATTGAACTGCCGACACGCGGATTTTCAGTCGCCTATGCTTGGAAACATAGCGAAGTTTGTCGATGTTTGGCGTGATATAAATTACCTGCTCGAAATATTTCAATACACATTAACACACGACTTCATCTGTTTTGAGAAGTTCTTAGGAAACGCTTAGGGGAAAGCAGTTTTATAACAACAGTATTTCACGCGTCAAATAAAGCCTTTTTCAACCTGCTTGTTCAACTATCTTTCCCACGCAAAAAACCAATCGCTTCCCTGTTTGATGATTGCCAGCAATGCGCCCGGATTGCTCGTCGCGCTCCACGCCGCACGATACTGCGACGGCTCGATTTGCACGCTCACGCCGTCTTCTTTATACAAATAATCAGGAAGGCTCGGCGGTTCAGGATAAATCGCGTCAAGCGGAAAACCGGCAACGAGTTTTTCTTCTGTGATGACTGCCGGATCCGTTCCGCCCATTCCGTTGTCAACTCGTCCCGAAAATTGCTTGAAAAAGCGCGTTTCCGCAACTGTTTTCAAATAATCCGAGTTTTGATAAAACAAATTATAAGTCGCGGGCGTAACGGTTGCGAGAGTCTTATTGACGTTGAAATTTGCCACAAACCAGTCGGCAAGCAATGAATCCATCAAAATTCTGGGAAACGTCAGGTAATTTGCATATAAAGTTTCGACGAACGAATAAAGAATCTCAGGCTCAAAAATATCCGCTCTATCGGTCGTCGGGTAAAAAATGCCGGTTTCAAAATTGGAAATGTTGCAAAACGCCGGAACGAGAAAATAGATGTCGGATTTCCCGACGGCAAATTCCACTTCGTCGCCGTCGTAATCGGCTTCAGTGGTGATTTTCGCCGTATCGGGATGAGCGTTCTGCCCGATTCTGGCAAATGAGAAAAAAGGATTCGCTCTGATATTGATTCCTTCCGATAATTCCGAGTCTTCAAATTTTGCGCTGCTGCCGTCTGCCGTCCAGCGTGCCGATTCCGCGTCCAAGGTAAAATATGTATTGAGCGCGACTGAACGAACCTGAAGATAAAATTTGTTCGCGTTTGTTTTTTCGATTCGCCTGAATGCCTCAATCATTCCGGAATTAACGTAACGGCTGATATTCGGCTCAGGATCGGCTGGCGGTCCGTCCGGGAACAATTCCGGATCGCTTAACTCGGCTTCGGCTTCAGCCCGCAGATTGGCGACAAAATCAAGGTAAAACTGCGCTTTGGCTGCCGTATCTTCCGGCTGAATATCGTCCAGGATGATATTGTTTCCCGATTGGTGAATATTCGCGTCCGCCGAAAAAAGTTTATCGGTCCAAATCGCTTCGAGCAGAATTTGCCCAAGGTCGAAGAACTTAATTCCGGTCTGGTTTTGCGTTCGGCGATAAAGATAGTCGTCTTCCGGTTTGCGGCGGATAATTCCTTTCGGCGTCGTTAAAATTCGGCTGCCGCTCTTTTCGCTCGATGCGCGAAATCGCTCGACGATGATTTTGATATTCGCCATTATTCGTTATTTACTTCCAAAACGAGCGTTCGCAAAGCTCGAGCTGAAACTTCCGCGCCGCTCAAGCGGATTTCAAATGTTTGGCGCGTCCCGTTCCACTCGGACAAATCAATTTCGCCCGTTTCGAGATTCGTCCATACCGTATCGCCCGAATGCCTTCCCTCGACCGTTACGCCGCCTGCCGAGGTTTTGACGCGCAGAAAATACCCGGCGCGGCAGTCGGCTCTGAGGGAAAGCGCGGTTTGCCCTCCGGAGAAAACCGATACGGACCCGTTCGCCAGCGGACTTTCATTTAAATCATACATATTAGATTTCCGCTCCGGTGAGCGTCATTCCCCATTCGAGCCGGTTATTCTCAATTCGCGCAAATCGACGGTAGCCTTCGACAATCAGATTTACCGATTCCGCTTCGCGCCCCATCGCCGTGCAGACGGCGCCCTGCGTGATGGTTTTATTCCAGCCGACAAGCTCGATTTGCAGCTTTCGCTTGTTCGCCTTTTTCCGCTTCAGACGGCGGCGAGCGAGCGGCACGGCGATATTGAGCGGAATCTCGCCGACGGCGAACGCCTCGAGCTTCTGCCCGGTCAAAACATCCGAGTCTTTTGGGAAAACGTAAAGTCTCGAAGCGCGGGCGGAAGCGGAAACGGACACGTCGCCGGCTCTGGGTTCGCCCTGGCTGGTCGTGACAATCGCTTCTCTGCCGACCGCCTCCGGCGTGTGGTCAATCGTCGTCGTCAAAACTTTAACGGTGCCGTCGGGCAGCGGTTTGAACTCTTCGGTGACGCTTTTTATCAAACCGGAAGTTTCCGTCATTCCTTCCTTCAGATTGCCGATCCGGTGCGCATCCGCCACGCTTTGCGAGAAATCGCCGCCGAAATACTGATTTTCCGCATCCACGGCGATTAAGCCTTCGCTTGAAAACTCCGTTCGTTTTAAAAACTGCCGGCGCGCGGAAAACGGGAAAACGCCGTATTTGTGATTCATCTCATCGGTCGCAACTTCTCTTAAGGAAACAGCGCCGGCGGCGGCAACGTCCGGGACACGCTTTTGAACGATTTTTACCGACTGTTTTTGCCGTCCGAGATAATCGAAAGTGAAAGTTTCCGTTTCAATTTGAATCGGCAATACGTTATCGGCTCCGTAAACGGTCGTCGTCTGCGACTGAATAACTTCGCGCAGCACGATTCTCCGGGCGTAATTCGAGCGGTATTGACGAATTTTCACCTTCCGCACGGTGCGCGAAATCAAAGTTCCGAATCTGGTGCGAACTTCGGTTTCAAAAGTCTGATTTTTCGTCGTAAAAAAGTCGCCCGTCTCGCTTTGCGAAAATTGCAGCTCGAAGCCTTCGACGCGCTCGACCTCTGCTTCTGAAGAAATACTTTGAATCTTTGCCGCCTCGATGACGCGCGGCGCGGGAAAGCCCGGCGGCAGCGCGAGTGTGGCATCCGTCAGCCACAGAACATTATCAGCCGTTTGCATGGCAATCGCGTCGAAGCTGCCGATAAACGGCTTGACGCCGTCGTAAAGCGTTTCAAAAATACTGAAGTCGGCGCGGCGAATCGGATAATCCGGAATATTTGTTTTCACTGAAGCAAAGCCGCAGCGGTTGACGAAAATCTCGTCGAATAATTTGTAAAGCGAAAGCCCGGACTCCTCTAAGGTTTGGATTGTGTAAGCGCGCCCGAAGGTGTCATAAACGGGTTCAAACTCGGATGCGTCGACGTCCGCCCGCGCCGCGTCATACACGACTAAATTTCTATTCGGCGACTTTTTCAATCTTTCGGTCGCGTCGAGCATGAAAGTTACGGTGTCGGCGGGCTTGCCGTTCGCGTTTTGAACGGTCAGCGATTTTCGGCTGATTTTCCCTTCGAGCGCGGTTTCCCAAACCGGCTCTTCATCTGCATTATTTAACTCGAAGGTTTCGATTAAAAATTCCGCGCCGGCTGTGAGTAAATTTTTATCTTCGATTCTGGCAAGTCCGACCGTCACGCTTTTCCCGGCGCCGTCCGCTGAAACCGTTTCGTCAAAACTGATAATCGAGACGTATTCGCCGCCGACGCTAAGACGAGCGCCGACCGATTGGTAATTTGAATTGCTTTCTGCCGGCAGAAGCTCGACGAAGAGAACAAGCTCGCTCGACGGGTCGGAGATAATTCCGCCCGATGCGCCGATTGCCGGATTTTTCGAGGAATTGATGAAGCTCATTTGCTTTTAGAAAAATGCCGCCGGTCGAAGCGCGAAAATTCCCGCATCGACATCCCAGACGATTGATTGATTCGACGCAAAGATTTTGAAATTATCTATTAAAGTCGCCGCGCCGCTCGTGCCGCCCGAACCGAAATTGGCGCGGCGAATAAAGATGTAGCAGTCGAGACTTGAAAATCTGAGCTTGCCCGACGCTCTGGTCGTCCACGTCACGCCGTCGCCGCTGGTTTTGAGAAATACTTTGAAATCGAGCGAAACCTCAAAGCGCAGATATTTGTCGGTTGTCGAATTGTAAGCCGCGCTAGTAATTGTCGAACCATTGATATTGAAGCTAATCATTCCGTCATTAGAATAGACTTGAATCAACGAATAATTATCCGTTGTAAGTCCGCCGACGCTTGAAGAGGTCGTAATGATGAATTGAAACGCCGGGTCGGAATGTCCGGTTGCCGCTTCGGTCGAAGCCAGGTAAAGCTGGATGGCTTTATTCCGCAAATCCCACGTCGTTTTCGAGCGCAGGAAGGCTTCCGCCGCGCCCGTTCCGCTTGCCAGAGACAGTTGATTCGACGCAATCGAAACCGCGCCCGAACCGCTGCCCGTAGAATTCCATTTAGTCGTCGTATCGACCGACGCCCCCGTAAAATCATCGGCAAAGTCATTGCCTAATACGGTCAAACCTAAACTCGTTAAATCAACGCTGCTGCCGCCTTCAATGGAAATATCATCCGTATTTTCAGTGATTGTCAGTGTCGAAGATTTTAATTTACGGAAGGCGAGGTCAACGCCGGTTTTCACCTTAAAAACGCTCGCGCCCGTCCCCGTGTTCGACGCCGTATTCGCTTCGCCCGATGAGCCGCCGCTCGACGGTAAGTTTCCGATTTGAACTTTTTTCTTTGCGCCTGAAGCTGCCGAGTCTTCGATAAGGAGTAAATCGGCTGAAACGGGCGTCGTCTTTTCGGTAAAAGTCGCAATGTCGCCCGCCGAGCGCTTGAGCTGCGGGTCGTTGGTCACACTTGACAAACCGACATCCGCTGCCGTCGCGTCAGCGCCCGCTGTCACCAAGCCTTTCGCGTCGTAAGTGATTTTGGTTTTCGTCGCGCCGGTGATTGCCGCGTTACCGGAAACTTTTCCGCTAATTGCCGTTGCATTGGTCGCAATATTCGCCGTGTTGGTCGAAACCGACGCGATTAAAGACGTGATTTGCGCCTGTAGTTTTCCGAAGGCGGACAGAACCGAGTCGCCTGCCGTAATCGCCGCATTTGTGGTGAAAACGATGCCGGTCAAAACGGTTGCCCAAACCCGCGCTAAGGTGAAATAAAGATTGCCCGCGCCTTCGGTCAAATCGTCGGTCGAGTCAAGCGCGCTTCCTTCTTCGATGCCGTCGTCAATCTCCAGAATCAGAGTGACCGGAGCGACAACGCCGTCTTCCGGGCATTCTTCGAGAGCCAGCATAAGAACGTCGCCGCGCGCCGTCGCAATCGACAAATCGATTTTTGAAACCGTATCCGAATCCGCCGCAATCAGCAGCCGGTCTTCATCAGCCCAGAGCGCGACGCCGTTTTTCGTGATATTGAACACGGCGTCATCTTCGGTCACGTTCGCGCCCGCGTAGAGATACACGCTTTTGATTGTTCCGCCGGGCGAGCGCAGAAACATCAAATCAAGAGTCGAGCCGGCTAGGTCGTCGCCTTCGTAAATTTTTTCGTAAGTTTTAATCATTGTTTTTATAGGGATTTTCCCTATATTTACAGGGAATTTTTCTTAAGTCGTGACGAAGTTGTAAGTAACTTTTATGATTCGCCCGTTTGTAAATTCGCCCGAAAAGACAATCGGCTCATCTCCCGGAAGAACGGTTAAATTGAATGTTCCGGTATCGCCGGTGATGACTAAAGCAAGCGTGTCGAAGCCGTCGATAGCATCGTTTATTTCATCGTTAATCGAATCGAAAACGGCTTTATACAAAATTTCAACGGTCACATTGATTTCAATTCCTTTGCCCGCGAAATCCGTCTGAAGGCGCGTCGGCGTGTTGTCCAAGCCGCGGGCGATGCGCCCTTTTTGCGTCGTCTTCAGTCGATCCAGCCCGGCGACGGAAAGTTTGCACGGCAAATCCGATTCGCTCGAATCCTCCGTTAAATAAATCGAATTAATTTGGACGGTGTTAAATCTCATTTCTTCTGTGATTGCTCAAAATAAGTCCCGCTCAAATCCATTTTTTTAGCGGCGTCGGCTGGGTTCGCGCGTGTGACGGTAGTTTTCGTCGTCGGGGAATCTTTGACTTCGACAAGCAGTTTCTCGATTCCCTTGATTCCTTCTTTTTCGGCAATTGCGAGCAGATTTTTCTGATTTTTATCAATGCTCTGCTGAACCTTCAGTTTTTCCTTTTCAATCGCCAAGGCTTCCTGCTGGTATTTGTCCTGGCGGTCTGCCAGAGCTTCACGAGCGACGGCGGCTTGCGAGCGCTCGCGGTCATCGAGTTTTGACGGGTCGACGCTCGTCAGAGAAACGATATTGCGATTTGCTGCATCAACCTGATCCTGAGTGGCGGCGCCCAATTTAAATTTATTAACGATGTCGAGTTCCTTTTGCAGCTTTTCCTGAAAAGATTTATTTTCGTCCGGGTTGGCGAGCGCCAGCTGCTCTGCCGCTAATTTTGAAACTAAAGATTTTTGGTTGAGCGCGTTGAAGGTACTCGGCGAATCGGTGTTAAACGATGGTTGTGAAAGCAGCGACGTTTGGTAAATATCGCGTTTCTGTTTATCGGTTAATTTATCGAATCCGCCCGCTTTGTTCGCTAAATCGGAGCCGAACGTGCCGCCGAAATTTGGAAAGAAATTGCCGTATGAAATGTTTCGACGCGCGATTTCATCGGCTTGCGAAACATCGAATGCCGGTTTGAAATTTCTAAAATTCGCGGCTTCGTCTCGAAGATTAAAAGTCGACAGCGCGTTATCGAGTTTGGATGAAAATAAATTGTTCGAGTTGATTTTCGTCTGAAGCGCGACTGCCTGCGCCTGCAACTCGGGAGAAAGTCCGGCGAGATTTTTCCGTAAATCCGTCAGAGCTTTGTCGGCTTCACTGAAGACCGAGACGAACGGGTTGTTTTTGTCTGATTTTGAGAATAAATCGTCGAAGGTTTTTATATAAACTTTGCCGAGTTCTCCAACTTTTTCAGTTGCCCGTTTTATATCTTCGTTTCGTTTTTCAAGTGCTTTTTTAGCTTCTTCGCGCCTTTTTTCTTCAAATTCTTTGTCCTTTTCCGCGGATTTTACATAATTTTCGTAATTTTTGTTAAACGTATCGTCTAAATCCGTGACGCGCTTTCTTTTTAATTCATCGATGCGGGCGGCTATTTGAAGAATTTCCTGATTTAAAACCTTTGCGCCGTCCGAAGTCGGAGCGATGTTGGAAATATCAATCTTATTTTTCTTTTGACGCTCCAGAGTATCTATGTCTCCGAATTGCGCCTGCTGCAAATTCGCCGAGAGATCTCTGCCCCGCTGCGCCAAATCTATTTGATAAGTTAATTCTTTGGTCGCGTCCGTTTGAGCTTTGTGCTGTTTAACGAATTCGGCGGTAATGGCTTCTTCGACTTTTAGAGCCTTTTGTGCTTCTTCTTTCCAATTTTGAGTTACCTTGACAATGCCGACACCGATTGCCGCAACTGCCGCGAACGGGGCAATCGTCGCTAAAGTCGCCACTGAAATTCCGCCAATCGAGCTGCTTGCCGCCGCACTTTCAGCCCCCAGCGCGGCTGTCGATGCTCTGACTGCCGTTAAGCGTTTGTCCAATAACTCTAAGCCCGCGATTCCGGCGTTGAGTTCCGTTTCGTTGATTCCTAAGTCCGCCGCACGGAATAGCGCGCCAAAGCCTCTTATTCTGCCTATTTTGCCACTTCCGCTTTCGCCGCCTCCCAAATTGTTTTGCTGGTAGCGATTTACTTTATTTCCGATTTTATCTAAATCGCTTTCAAGATTTTTAGCCTCCCTACCGAGTTGCCGGAAAATGTTTGCGTTCGGCGCTTTGTCGGCTAAATCCCTGATGCCGGAGAGTTGTTTTTGAATCTTTGAAATTTCATTCGTCGCTTGGGAAGCCGATAGCGACATCGAATCAAAACCGCGTCCCGCAGATACTTTTGAAATGTCTTTAAGGCTGGTGGTTAATTTGTTCGCTTTAACGTCAACAATCGACAATTGGCTGGAAAGATTTTCGCCGAGTTTGGTATTTTTTGCGAGATTGTTAATATCGGCATCGAGTTTCCCTAAAGAGCGGGTAAATCGGTCTACTTTGACCGTCGCCTTATCATCTAAAACTTCGATTTCCAAACTTAATGTGTCATCCATATATAAAAGACGGTTGCTAATTGCAACCGTCTTTTATTTTATAGATTTACGAGCGAGCGTTATTATTCGGTAAATAAACCGTTCTTAATAATTAACAATCGGCTAAGGGCTTCGCCTGCTTCCTGTTATTTTAGATTGTTGAATCTGTTGAAACATCCGTTACAGCATAAGTATTAACTGGAAAGATTGCCAAAACCTCAGAATAATCAATATAAATATCTCTGACCGGATACTTACGGTTTGAGTAATTTACACACATAAATTTTATTTCCGAAGAATCATCAATTTCAAATTCATAAGCTGTAATTTCAACCGGCGCCTTATGCTTCTTCAAGTAAATTTTAAATTGTTCTGGTCTTTCCGTTTTGTCCGGCTCATTCGGTATGATAGCGGCAACTGTGGATACCGGTAAAAAGTGGCTCGTATCATTACTGTTATCTTTATCAAAAAGAATAATTTTTTGATTGTCGAGCGTGAAACGATTCAATTCCAATTGAACAACCTTTCCGTCTTTGAAATATACTTTAAATTGTTTGGACATAATTTTTACTCTTTCTTTTTACTCAAAATCGCGCCTGCGTCCTCAAGTTTTCCGTTCTGAAATTCAATTTCCTGAAAGGCGAAACCTGTTAATTGCGTAATGTGGTCAAGTTGGGCGGCGATGCGGTCAAGACGGAAATCGGTTTTCGCCTGCAACTCTCTGATTTCGGCAATAGATTTTTTATGCTGAAATTCCAATTTTTCAAGATACGCAACCCGTTCTTCGACGGTTTTAAACCGCTCGACAAATTCTTCGTAACTTGCTTCATCGAAATTAAATTCTTTCCCGTTATCGCTCATAAATTTTTTGGTTTCTTCGGTCTGCCAACCTTTCTTTCCCGAACAAGTTCAAGGTCTGCCGGATTTATTAAATGGTCACGACCAAATTGCTTTGACGGCAAACGCCCGTCTTTAATTAATGCTAATACACGGCGCATAGAAATTCCTAAATTTTCAGCCGCTTCTTTTGTCGTAATCATATTTTCCACAATCAATTTATAACTCAAATTTAATCGTTCCGCAAAGGTAGAATTTTAGATAAAACTATGCGGCATCCGTATATTTTCTATTGACAAAACTATGCGGCATCCGTATAATTAAATACAGGTTGAATAATTCAATCAATTCAAAAACGAGGTAAATAAATGCAAGTTCAAACTACAACAACGACAACCGAAAACGTCTCCGCGCTCGGTGCAAACTTCCAAATCGTAACTTTTGAGCAAACGATAACGGCTTTTTGCGACACCTGCGCGAATAACGCAAACGGCACAATAACCGCACTGGAAAATCAAGGCTGGCATCTTGGACGCAACGAACAGTTTTGCTCCGAATGCAACTAAAAGGCGAAAGGCTTAGATAGCGCAAACTATCTAAGCCTTTCTTTTTAATTCAATCACTTACGAGGTAAATCGAATTATGGAAAATATACAACGAAACAAAACAGAATTCCAGAATGCAAAAGAATTCAAAACGCAAAAAGTAGAATTGCCCGTTACTTTTTTCACTAATTATACCGAAGAACTCGGCAACGATTCGGGCGAAGCCAGACAGCGAATCGAAAAAGCCGTTTTTTATTTGATGGCTATTTTTAATTCTATCAAGAATTCAGCTTTTTATGTTGAAGGCGATTCAAAAACGGGTTCTGATTTAAATCATTTCATCAATGACTTATTAAGTATTTCGGAGATGGGCTACGGTTTCAGCAACTCTATTTTGGCGTATCTATCGGTTTTTGAAGTTGCTGAAAACAAAAACAGCGGACTTAACTCGCCGGAAAAAATAGCCGAAGAAATCTCGGCACTATTGAATAATCCGAATGTGCCGAAACCCCTTTCACAAGGTTTTTCGGTGGCAATGACCGATTTCATAAACTCGCAGCTTGAACACGACGAATTTAATGATGATATGAGTTCGCCCGAATACATCGCTCGTCATTTGAAAATTTACGGAGGCGAAAAAAATGTATAGAGGACACGGCGAAAAATACAGGCGCAAATTTCCGGTCAATAATGGCAAAACCGTTTATATCCGGCACGTTCGCTACTGCGTCGTTCACGGTGAAATTGATTTGTTTTTGTTTCCTAATTTCGATTTGGAACACGGCGAATGCCAAAACACTCCAACCAAAAGCGCGGCGGCACGATTACCGAAAGCCTTTGCAAAAGCGGCGTGAAATATCTGCACAAAAAATTAAGCCCGTTCAAAAGACGGGCTTACAACGCAAAATACAGAGCGAAAAAATATAAAGCGGATGGCGGTTTTACAACTCGAACGATAAAAAATTTATATGTCCGGCAGCGCGGAAAATGCGCGATTTGCTCTGATTATTTATTCGGAAAATTTGAAACCGACCATATAATACCGCTTTCTAAAAGTGGAACTAACGAGCCGGAAAACATTCAGCTTGTTTGTCCGAAATGCAACAAAGAAAAATCGAACAAAATTTAATAACCGACGAGCAATTAAAAGAAGTCGTTAAGATGCTTGAATCTCAATATAAATGTCTTAAACATCGGTGTTATCCGACGAAAAATTATTGCCGGATGTGCGATGCCAAGCGAGAAGCAAAAGGACGTTTTGAATATGCCAGACGAATTTTTATCAAAGGAAACTATGGATACTAAAATTTGCACTCGTTGTAAAGAAAATCTTCCGATTAGCAGTTTTACGCCGCGTTTAACAAAAACTAAAGGAATGTCATCTCATTCTCGTTGTCGTAAATGCTGTTTAATCGGCAAACAAAAAGAATTCACCTGTGCGAACTGTAATAAAAATTTTACTTCGCGCGAAGTTGATGCAAAAGTTTGTTCAAACTCTTGCTCAAACACGCTTCGCAACGCGCACAAAAGAAGTTTTGATGAAAAAGGAAACCTTTTGATTCTTTGTAATTGTTGCGGAAAAACTAAAAATTCAGACGAATTCCCAAAACATCACGGCAAAGCGAAAGGAAAATGCTTGGTTTGTGTTCGGGTAAAAACAAAGCAATGGTATTACGGCGTCGGACGTGAACGCAGCCTTGAGTATTCGAGAAGATTAGAAACAAAGCGCAAAAGTGCGGAAAATGCTCGGAAACGATACGCGGCTTTATCGCCGGAAAGAAAAAAGGAATTATACGAAAAAAATAAAGCAAATATATTCCGACGCAATAGAAAAAGGCGCGCTTTATTAGCACAAGTTAAAACTTTTCCTTATACAAAAACCGATATTATTAAACGCGACGGCTTGAACTGCTATCTTTGCGGAAAACTACTTAGCGAACGACAAGTTGCGCTTGACCACATTATCCCTATTACACGCGGCGGTAACGATAAAGCTGAAAACATTGGAATAGTTTGTAAATCTTGTAATTCATCAAAACGAGATAAATTCTTAACCGAATATAAAAGATGGCGGGGCGATTATTTCAAATTTGAAAAATCCTCTAATAGAAGTTTTGCCGTGAAGCCGCAACGGTGAGAATAATCAATTGTCGAATCCTTGCGCGGTCGGACGGTGATTATTTTATTGCAACGGCAAAGCAGCCCGACGCTTTTTCGGCTCTTTTTAAGACACCACATCCAAAACCAACGAATGCCGCGCTCGCTGTTTGAATTTGAAGCTCTTTTTACCCGCAAAAACTCATTCATAACTATTCCGGTTTTTTAGATAAGTGAAACTCCGCGCAATGCCGACAGCGATACGAATATAATTTTTTGCCGTCTTTCTCGAATTGAAATTCAGCGTATCTATCAGCGTAAAACCTAGTTGCGAAAGCGCGTTTTCTTTCGCAACTGATAAAACGCTCGCATTCGGCGGATGTCATTTCTTGAAAATTAACCATAGGTGAGAAATGGCTTTAATCAAGCAAAAAACTATTGAGCGCTTAAACCGTTTATTCGCAATTTTTGAGATAAACATTTGTTACTCAATCGAGACATAGACGTAACCAAATCCGGCGTCGTCAACAAACATTCTTTCTTCGGTTTTTGCGTCGTCAATTTCTTCCGGCGACAAATCATTACTTGACACGATTGCGCCGCCGTCTGATGCTAACTTTTTCAAAAATTCTTCTGCTTTCATTTTTTTTATTTATCAGTTACCGCCTCGGAATTGGCAGTCTGGATGCGTTCAAATCGGTTTCTGGCTCCCTGGAAACATTGAATAAGGCGATGAGTTTTGATTGTGCGTGCTTCGAGCGACAAATCTTCAAGCCCGGAGATTTCTTCGACCGTTTGCTTTAATGAATCGAATCCCCATTTTTGCCATTTGCCTTTTGTGTCCGGACTCGATTCGAGACGCTCGACGGAAAATTCCTTAAAGTTGTTTTCGGCTTCCCGCACCGGGCATTCGTCACAGAATGAATTCGGCTTTACGTCTTCGCCATTACCGCAAACGCTGCCGCCGCACTCTTCAAATTCAAACCCAATCGCTTGAGCGGCTTTGGCGTAAAGAAACCATTGCCGGGCGACGATGCGGAAGGCTAAAAAAAATTCACGTCCGGCTGCAGTTTGATGAAGTAACCGCGCACGGCGTATTCGGCGAGGCGTTCTTTCAAAACAGTTGGTTCTTTAAAATACTCGCGGATTGATTCCGCCGGTGAATTTTGCCGGATTAAAACGTTTTCGGTTTCCGCCGCCGCCTTCGCGCTTTCTTTGATTTTGAACAATCCTTCGGCGTGTTTGACCGACAAATCAGCCAGCATATCGACGTTATTCTGATACGCTTTTTCGGCTTTTTCGGCTTCAGTCAAACCGAACATTTTCTGGCGTAGCGCGTTTTCCTCCGCAATGCCAATCATACGAAGATGAAAAGTTACCGGCTCTCGAAAGGTAACTGTTACCCCTATTGTTTCGGGTGTCATAGATATTTACTCCATTAAAAAAGATAGTGGAAAAACCACATTCAAATTCTAATGAATTAAAATCAAGCGGTAGGTTTGACGAGTTTCAAGGATATAAATTATTTAGATTTTGAGTTATGTTGAAAGTCAATTATGCAAAACACTCAGGAAATAAATTGGTTGGTATTCGGGATTCAGAGTTTCATTGCTATCGCCGTGCCGATTTATATAAGTTGGAAAATCGCGCGGAAAATGAAAGATTACGAAGCTAATTATTCGGCAGACTTAAAAAGTTTTGAAAATGTTTTAAACAAACGACTTGAAGATTATAAAAGTGGTATCAACAAAGACCTTCACCAGTTTCAAACTAAATTTTCTTTGTTTCATCAAAGACAAGCGACTGCGATTGAAGAACTTTATTCACTGTTAGCAAAAACTGAAAATTCTCTTATTACGGTTAATGCTTATCTTAAATATGTAACGAAAAAAGAGTTAGCTTCGAGCGGCGGTAAAAATAGTGAGCCTGAACAACAATTTCAGGAGAATTGGCATAATTTAACAATTTATTTTGAAGAAAAAAGGATTTTTTTTGACCAAGATATTGAAGAATTAGTGGGCGATATTATCAACTCGATAGAAAACTCATACAAGTTTTCTTCATTCTCCAAATTCGTAGAAAATGATTTTGTAAAATCCGATAAAAGTTCCGAACAAATATGGAATTTAGCAACCGAACTTCTTGAAACCAAAATTCCAGCTACTAAAGAAAAATTAAAACAAAGATTTCGCCAACTGCTTTCAGCCGAAAATTTAAATGAAAGTTGATTCCGTAAATAAAAAGAGGCTCGTTTGAAGTCTCTCTAAATGTAAATTAAAAATGATTAGCGGTTGAATTTGAGATGATTTTAGCGGGCGCGGGAAAACGGGAAATCAATAGGTTTTTACGGGCGTGTGGCAATCTTGGAAATTCCAGCAAAAACCACTGGGTCAGGATTAAGCCATCCCCCCCATTGGGGCAAGGTTTTTTTGTCCATTTCTGTTATCGATTTTTCAAAATCCTCTTTAGTAATATTTCCTAAAGCAACTCTAAATTGTTCAAAAAATCTTTTTGATTGCGCTCTCAGAAAAATTTCAAATGGATTTTGCATATTTTCGGTATACGCAAGCGTATCTGGTATCCATCTTGACCAATTAGGTTTTTCGTCGTTTTGCTGTAAATAAAAAACAATAAAGAGGAAAAAGTCCGCCTGCATTAAGTCAATGAATTTAATATCATTACGTGATGATCTGTCTTTGAGGAATTTGCCGTATATCGAGTAATATTTGCGCGGCAACCTCTCATTGTAATAACTCAAAGCCTCAGAGTAAGTATCAAAAATAACGAAGCTTTGTAGCCCTTCCCGCCGTGAACCCCTTTCATCTGAAACATAATATCCTTGTTCGGTTAACTCATTTAACTCAACAAAGCGGCGATGTTTCAAAAGCGCGGAAACTGAATAAAGAAATATTTCGTGAATGAAAAATTTGTAATGGTCGGCTTGCCAGGTATTATATTGCCCTGCATTTCTGGACGGTTCTAAATATGGGATAAGAGATTCAAAAAAATCGTGTATTGCAACATAAAACCCTAAATTTGTTGAGTAGCGAGCGATTGTTTCAACTAACTCAACAAATTCATCTCGAATTAGAGCCGTTTCTTTAATTCGTTCAATAATGAGATCAGTAGTGACTTCATCAGAATTGGTTATATCGAATTCCTTAAGATTCTCCGCGAAAATCTCAAAATATTCTTTTACCGCATTTAACGCTTGCGGTTTATCGTTTCTGATAAGTTCAATTGCTCTGCGTTGTCTTGAAGATGTTCCTAAGTTGGTTTTGCTGTCTTCAAGAATATAAAAAGGTGTTTTTCCTAACGGCGGCGGTGTATGCTGCGGTTTATTGTATATAGTGCGAATAAGTTGTTCCATACTTTCCGCGCGGTGGTTATCATCCGAGAAATCAATATAAATTCTTCCTTTCAAAAAGACAGGTAGAAATTCTGAATTAGTCTCAGCATCACGCTGAGTTAGAACCGGAATAAATTTCTGAGAACCTTCAGCGGATTTTACTTCGTCATAAATTTCGGTGGTTATAATTGTCGTTTCCGTTCCTACCCCACCTTCTCTATCATCAGCTTTTTTCTTATACTTTTCATCACAAAGTATTAAAACCTTTGTTATTTTGGGATTTGAAACCATCCTTTCCATAAACAAATACTTATTATCACCCTCACGAAGTAACCATTGGTCTAAATGAACTTTTATATTATTGTCCTGTAACTCTTCTGCAAATTCTCGAACCCACTGAAGATATTCCGCATCGCCCCAGCTATAAGATATAAAAACTTCCGGTGAAGCTATTTCTTCTTGAGATTGTTTTTCTGTCATATTAATTCGCTTGAATTATAAAATTAACTACTTCTCACCTTTCACTTTCGGCGTTCTATTTATTTTCTTTTTTCTTAATCGGTCTGCCTTGTTCTGGTTGAACAAAATCCTTTAAATCACTCTCAGGAATAAGCCAGATACTCCCTGCAATTGTTTCCTCAAATTTTGCATTTGGAAATAATCCTTTTTTAATCCACGACCGAACAGATACAGATGAAACATTGTATCTTTTGGCAACTATCGAAGCTTTCAAATAATTTTCACTCATAACGAAATAATCATATTACAGGGTATAAGGTTTTTCAATCAACAAGCTTCTTACAGGGTAAAAGATTTTTATTGACTTAACTTCTTACAGGGTGTAAGATGTTTATAGATTGAATGATTCAATCAATTCAAAAACGAGGTCAATAATATGGAAAACAATCAAACAAACGAAACAATTAACGCCTTTTGCGACACTTGCGACAATCAAGCCAACGGCGCAAAAGCGCAACTCGAAAATCAAGGTTGGGAACTTTACGAAAAGTGCCAATTTTGCCCTGAATGTAACTAAACGCGAAAGGCTTAGAAATATTGACCGTATTTCTAAGCCTCTCTTACCCCAAATCAATAAAAATTAAAAAGGAGTCTCTTACGATGAAAAATATACAACCAAACGAAAATAATTTCCAGAAAAACAAATACATCAAAACCGAACTGCCGATAACTATCGTTACGGATGAAGAATACAAACAAGGCGACAACCTGGAATTGACGCGGCAACGAATCGAAAAGGCGACGCTTTACATCCACAGCCTTTTCAATTCAATCCGTTATTCGCTCGAAAATCTGCCGTCCTTTGACGACCAAAAACTTGAAGAAGTCGTTTGGGACGCTCGAAACGTCTGCGAAATCGGTTACGGCGTCGCGGATTCAATCTTAGCCTCTGCATCAACTTTGACCGAATTTATTCCAGACGAAACGGAAAGCAAGCGTGTTAATCAAGAAAACGAAGACACTGAAAAATACACCGGCGATTTAGAGATTGACCAAGTGGCACTGGCAATTTCCGGCTTGCTGAATAATCCGAACGTGCCGAAACCGCTCGCGCGCGGTTTTTTGGTGGCAATGACCGACTTTATAAATTCGCAACTCGGACACGACGAATTCAACGAAGATACGAGTTCAGGCGAATACATTGCCCGACATTTGAAGGTTTATAAGAATGAAAACGAGAGTTAAATCAAATGCCGGAAGTCTCAAACCTGTTTTTGAAGGCTTCCGGCGCATTTCAAAATCCGAACAGATTGCCTATTTGCGCTATTTGGATTTGCTTATCGCGCGGCAAACGAACGGGCGCGAGAAAAGATTATTGATTCGCTTCAAAGCAAAACTCGAAAAGGAAATCAAGGAATATGCCGCGTCGTAAGGAAACTAGAAATTATTCAGGTTCAATCTTCCGGCGTGAGATTAAAAAGGACGGCAAAACCGTCGCCGTCTGGGATGCGCGGAAACGCTATAAAAATTCGATTGGTGCGAACAAAGAAAAGTTTCGCCGCTGTCGTTCTCAGAAAGAGGCGAACGCGGCTTTGATTAACTTTGAAAACGAGATTGCTTTTGAACTCAAAGAAAATCGTTTCAGCGACGATGAATTGATTGAAATTTTTATCGCCGTCAGAGAACAAAAAATTACGTTTTCGGAGTTCAAAGAAAAGGTGTTAAATATCGGTAAAGACTAGGAAATACGCCTCTTTTAATCGTTTATATTAAGTAGGTTAGAGAGAAAATGAACACTAAAGTTTGCGAGAATTGCGAAATCGAATTATCGCTCAAAAGTTTTGATAGTTGGAAAAATAAAAACGGCACAATCGGTTATCGAAAAAAGTGCTTCAATTGCCGTAATGAAATCAAACTTGGGCGAAAGCCGAATTCTATAAATAAACCCTTTTACGATGAAATTCAGTGTGGATGGTTTAAGCTCTGCAAACCCTGTCAGCAAATTAAGGCAATAGCAGAATTTAGAGTTAAAAAAGACAAAATCACTTATTGCAAATCTTGTTCAAAAGAGTTTTCTAAAGAACAAGGCAAAAAACGAACTCGTGAAGGTAAAAACAAAGAATATGCCCGTCGAGCGTATCAAAATAATCCTGAAATTCGTAAAAAACAATTGCTTTATCACCGCACTCTCGGAAATGCCAGAAGAAACCAAAAACGCTTGTCTATGAATCCTCAGCAGAGAGAAGCATATATTCAAAAATGCCACGAATATAATTCAATTCGGAGAGCTAGAAAGAAAGGCGCATCTGTAATAGTTTCATTTACCAAAGCCGATATAATAAAACGCGATGGTTTGAATTGTTATCTATGCGGAAAATTACTAACCGAAAAAACAGCGACAATCGACCACGTTTTACCCTTATCGCGCGGCGGTTGTCATAAGCCGGAAAACGCAAAAATCGCCTGCAAAAAATGTAATTTTTCTAAACACAGCAAAACCTTAACAGAATACAAAAAGTATCGTGGTGACTATCTTTGAAAGTCACGGTAACTCCGATAGTTTCTGGGGTCATTAAAAAATTCTCCTTACGTTAAGAAAGTGAAAATTCTTTACATATAGATTTCTGTATGTAAAGAATTTTGAAATTATTACTCGTCGAGCAAAAGCTGCTCTGTTTGATTTAAATAAGCCTCTGCCTTAAGCGGTGTTTGCAAGGTTGCGTCCTTCATCGGCGTCGCGTCAATCACGGTCGAATACTGTTCGAGCTCGCCGACAAACTGCCGCCACTTGGAATTGAGTTCCAAATAAGTATTCGGAAACGTCAAAACCAGATGCTCGTCCGCGTCGGCTCCGAACTGGACGACGACCGGCGTTTTCGTGCGGTTTTTCGCCGCCGTATGCGCCGCGTGACCTTTTCTGACGAGAAGCTGCGGCGCGAGCGTGTAAGTCGGCTGTTTGCCGCGCTCGAGGAGCTGCAATTCGGTTCCGACAAACGGAAAACAATCGTCGCCGGTCGGCATTACGTTGCCCAAATTGATGCCGAGCTGCCAGAGCAAATCCGTGCGGTCGACGCCGCCGATTAAAATCTTCACGTCCGAGCCTTTCAGAGCGGTCGGCGTTTCGCAATCCGGCAAATCGAAGTCCGCGACGGCGGCGGTCGCAAAGCGTCCGATGGTCGTCATCGTCATCGTGATTTTTTTGCGCCGGTTGATTTGAATCGAAATCGAATCGACCTTGAAGCCGATATACTTTTCAGCCGTCGCCAGATCGTCTTCAAAACAATCGACGAAACCGAAAGCCGCTAAGTCATCAGACAAAGAGCGCGTCAGCGTGTGTTTCTTGCGCGAACCGGCGGTCACCGGCACGCCAGCCGCGCCGAGGAAAAAAGCGATGAAATACGCTAACCAGAATACGTTCACGCGGTCGAAGGTCCACGTCGCTTTCTTTAATGTCGCTTCAACGGTTTTATCGACCTGGTCGACATCCGAGCAGTCGCGCTCGATTTCGGTCGTGACGACATCTTCGACTTCGACCGATACTTTTATGCGTTTGTCGAAATCGGCGTCGGCGAGAGCGGTGGATAAATCAGCCTGGCGTTTGCCGGTCGAATTGACGGAGACGGACAAAAACTTTTTTGAATTTAAACTCATAAGATTTTGAGGAAATAAGGATTAAGTAAATTTATCGGCGCGGTAGTATTGTTTTGGCATCATCAAGCGAAAAGATAACCGCTTTCCGGAGGTTACGAGGGCAGAACAATGAACTAAAACACCCCGTTCGCTTTATTGCGGAAAGCCCGCGCCGAATTTGTAAAAGAACTATTTTTTGACGACTTTTTTATAAAGCTCCGGCGCGTGCTGCAAAATCGCGCGGGCGTGTTCATGAACGAAAGCGCGGGACTGGTTCTCCGGCAAAACGATTAAAGTGCTGCCGTCGGTAAAGGATTTAATCGGCTCTAATCCGAGCTTTTTGCCGACGAATTTTATTTTTTGCGGGGAAGATTTTTTCATTATGCGGCGTTTGGAAATATCAGCAGGTTGTCCTGAATTGGAAATTCCAGGTCGTATTTTGTTTCAACCAGGTCGTCGATTAAAACTCCGAGTCCCCAGACGAAAACCATTGTTAGAAGAACACAGAAAATCGCGGCTAAAATTTTCAAGCCCGGAAGACAATCCATTGAAATCGAAAAGCAGCAAGCGCAGATTAATGAAAGCGTCGCAAAAAGAAAAGCAATAAACTTAAAATTATTCATTATCACAGAATCTCCACTTTGCAGGTCAAATCCGTCGAATGACCGTAAAAGCCGGTCAACTCGTCGTTGGATAAAAGATTACCAAACTAAAACCAAGCGGTAGGTTTTGTTGAATTTATGAGCGGAAAAATAAAAAAGACTCCCGAAATTCTGGGAATCTTTTTAGAGATTAAAGCGCGTTTTTGCCGAAAGCAAACAAAAGGGATTAAGGTCGCTTGTCAAATAATAAACGCGCCTCAATCCCTCGAATAGATTAAAAGAGTCGGTGAATTATTGTCAATTCAACCAATGAGAAGTTCGAGTTTGTTTTGGGTTTACCAAAGTTTGATAATAATTCCAATTGCCAGAAAGCTTGCACCGAAACCTAAAGTAACGGCAGACAGACGCAAGTAACATTCTGATTTATCGTATTGAGTGTTTCTTAGGTCGGTATCTTTTTTAACATCATTATCGCAGGAATTGTTTCTAATCGCGCGTAAATGATAATAAATCCCGTCCGATGAATAATAGCGATGAGCCAAAGCAAACGCCGCAGACAATCCGAACAAAGCCACACTAAATATAAATGACAATTTTACAAATATCCCTTCATTTTCTAAGAGCTTATGTGTCACCAAGAATCCGATAAATCCTATTCCGGCTAAAGATAGTCTTAACAGTTCTGATGAATATGCTTGATAGCGACCAAGCAAGGCAATATCCGCTTTATATGTATCCTCTTTTATTTCAGAAAGAGAGCATTTTGCTTTTAAATTACCTTTTTCAATTTTAGCCTTTTCGCATTCAGTAGGTTGGTTTGATTCACTATCATACATTTTATTTTTACCTTCTCACTCGCCTGAGCGGTCTGCCTTTTCCCGCATCCGTTGGGCGCGTTTGGCTAAAGTTGCCTTTGACGGATTAGCTGATTCTTTTCTACCTCTAATTGGCGGCTTAAAATTTTTTAAGTCAGTTTCTGGAATCACCCAATAATCCCCGCGCGGACTTGATTCTTTTCTTGCATTTGCAAAAAATCCTTTATCACACCAAGCCCTTACAGTAACTTGCTTTACACTCAATTTTTCAGCAACTTGTTTCGTCGTTAAATCCATTTTCACCATTTTATATCACGTAATTAAAAACAATTCAATTTTTTAAGCCTATGCGCTATTATTTGTCTTGACTTCCGATAGCGCATAGGCTATAATTGGTCTTGTAAGTCAGAAATGACCAATAAACAAAAGGACGGTAAATCAAATGTTCATCTTAAAAGCAAAATCACAACTTGAAAATGCAATCACGAAAGCTAAAAAGATTCGCCCGCGCGTCGAGTTCGGCGGCTTCGGCAGATATAGAGTTTCAGGCAGCAAAGGCGGTTTTTACACCGTGCTTTGTCGGAAGTCGGACAACGGCTACAAAACGGTTGCCTGCACCTGTAAAGGCGCGGAGAAAGGCTTGGTGTGCTATCACGCCGCCGCCGCCGCTGCTTTGAGTCTGCACGTCGGGCTGGCAAGACTCCGCCAAACCGCCGCATAAAAGACGAAAGGCTTTCCTAAACCGTGAAGCATAGAAAAGCCTTTCATTCATTCAACTACTTACGAGGTAAATCGAATTATGAAAACAATACAACGAACAAACGATAATTTCCACTTTTTAACGACAAACTTTTGCGCGGCGGTTTTGATGCTGTCGCTTGCCGAAGTTTTGATTTTGACCTACGCGATTTTCGGAGGTTTGAAATGAAACGAAAATCTACGAAAAAGACCGACGCCGAAATCGAGGACGCCAAAGTTTTTATCCGCGAGGCGTTCGATAAATTCCGGCGCATAACGCCCGAAGGTCAAGAGAGAGCGATTCAATTGCTTTCGGATTTGATAACGGATGAAGACGAACCGAAAACAAAGGATTTCTTTATCAAACTCGAAATGATTTTTGAAGCGTCAATGGAGGCAAACACAGATGAAAAATAAATATACCAAAACCGAACTGCCGATAACGATAGTTACTGACGACGAACATAAACAAGGCGACAATCTGGAATTGACGCGGCAAAGAATAGAAAAAGCAGCGATTTATCTAATGAGCGTTTTTAACTTGCTCAAAGTTTCGGCTCTGCATTTTGAAGGTCAATCCGAGTCAAAAGAGATGAGCGGTTTTTTCGAGGACGCGACGAACACTAGCGAAATCGGTTACGGCATCGCGGATTCAATCTTAGCCTCCGCATCTTGCTTGACCGAGTTTATTCCAGACGAAACGGAAAACACAAAGGTTAATGAAGAAAACGAAGACGCTGAAAAATACACGGGTGATTTAAATATTGACCAAATCGCGCTCTTAATTTCCGGCTTGCTCAATAATCCCGATATACCGAAACCTATTCAGCACGGCTTTTCGGTGGTAATGACCGACTTCATTAACAGCCAGCTTGACCGCGACGAATTTAACGAAGATACGAGTTCAGGCGAATACATAGCGCGCCATTTGAAAGTCTATAAAAATGAAAACGAGAGTTAAATCAAACGCCGGAAGTCTCAAATCTATTTTTGAAGGCTTCCGGCGTATCTCGCAAGCCGAACAGATTGCATATCTCAAGTATTTGGATTTGTTGATTGCGCGGCAAACGGACGGGCGCGAAAGACGCATTTTGATTCGCTTCAAAACAAAACTCGAAAAGGAAATCAAGGAATATGTCGCCGCGTAAAGAAACCCGAAATTATTCCGGCTCAATCTTCCGGCGCGAAGTTAAAAAGGACGGTAAAACAATTGCCGTCTTTGACGCTCGCAAAAGATATAAGAGCATTTCCGGCGAAAACAAAGAGAAATTCAAGCGTTGTCGCTCTCAGAGAGAAGCGCAAACTGTTTTGATTAACTTTGAAAACGAGATTGCTTTCGAGTTAAAGGAAAACCGCTTTAATGAAGATGAATTGATTGAGTTATTTATCGGCGTTCGGGAAAAGCGAATCGAGTTTTCGGAGTTTCGGGAAAAGGTGTTAAATATCGGTAAAGAGTAGGAAAATGAGGCGTATTAGGTGTTTATATTAAGTAGAATGGAAACGGCAAAAGTAATCAGAAAATCATATAAGTTTCGGATTTATCCGACAAAAGCGCAGGTTGGACGCCTTAAAATGACGCTTGATTTATGTCGTGAACTTTATAACGCCGCTTTGCAGGAAAGGCGTGATGCGTATGACTTGAATAGAATTTCGATTTCTTACTTTGACCAATCAAAACAACTTCCCGAAATTAAAAAGATTCGTGAGGATTTGAAATCGGTTTATTCTCAAGTTTTATGTGATGTCTTGAGAAGATGCGAGAAAGCCTATGACGGTTATTATCGCAGGGTAAAACTCAAGGAAAAAGCCGGAAAGCCGCGCTTCAAAGGTGAGAATAGATTTAACTCATTTACATATCCGCAGAATGCAAATAGCGCGTTTTTCCTTGATAATAACAAACTTCATTTATCAAAAATCGGCAAAGTTAAAATTAAACTACACAGGCAGATTACCGGAAAAATTAAAAACTGCACGATAAAAAGAGATTCCACAGGAAAATGGTTTGCAAATTTTGTAGTCGAGTGCGAAAAGGAACTCTTAACTAAAACCAGTAAAAGCGTTGGCTTAGATGTCGGATTAACTCACTTTGCAACTTTATCAAACGGTGAAACGATTTCAAATCCTAGATTTTTCAAGACTAATGAAAAGATATTAGCTAAAGCGCAAAGAAAACTTTCTTTACAGAAAACAGGCTCAATAGAATTTAAGAAACGTAAGAAGGTTGTGGCGCGAATTTATGCAAAAATAAGAAATAACCGTTTAAATTTTGGACATCAGGTAAGTAGAAAATTAGTAAATAGTTACGATGAGATTTTTTTTGAAGCCTTAACAATTCAAAATCTATTACAGAACAGCCATTTGTCTAAAGCGATTGCTGATGCTTTTTGGTGTATGACTATTGAATTTACAAGATACAAAGCTGAAAACGCCGGTAGATTGTTTGCTTTAGTCAATCCAAAAAACACATCGCAGAATTGCTCTGGGTGCGGTCAATTTGTCGCAAAAGACTTATCGGTTAAAATTCACGATTGCCACAATTGCGGTTTAAAGATGGATAGAGATTTGAACGCCGCGAAAAACATTTTAACTCTGGGGTTACAGAGTTTGGACTTGTCCTAGAAACCGTCTATTTTGACGGAATAACCACGAACACCTACCGCTCGATTATAGAATTTCAACCTTACATTCTAAATCGGTGAAGTGACCGTAAAAACCTGTAAGTTCATCGTTGCCAAGCGTAATCTGATTAGTCTGTTTTAAGGGTAGGTGTTCGCAATTTGCGGCTAATCTTCGCGCATTGTTTTCAGTGATTAAAAACAGATTTCGCAGATTAAGGACAAGTCTTTTAAAGTCTGCGGTCGAGGTCGAATTGTCGCTTCGTTTTTCCTTATACTGCTGAAAAAGGTGAAAATTGTAAGTCGCGTAAACAACCGGGCTGTCTTCGCAGCCGTCCGTTTTTGAATCTTCAAATTTGACGAAGTCAATCTTGATGAATTTGACTTCCGTTTCATCGTCAACATTTTGGACGCAAATCGTCTCTAAAACATCGTCCTTTGAATCGAGCAGCGGCTCATCGGCAACGACGTTTGACGCGCCTTCAGCGGACGCGACTTTCACGCGCAGCGCTTCTAAAATTTCAACTTCTTTTTCCGGTGTCAGATTAGGCATTAAAGTTCAAACTGCCGCTTGATAAACGGCTTCAGTAAATCTTTCGCCGCAGCGGGAATCAATCGCTCCTGAATAAAACCTTCGCTCGTTGTTTGTCCGATTGTGCCTTTCTGCACGGCGTAAATTCGCGCGGTAATCAATCGCACGGCTTCGACAATCGGCAAAGGCACGGCGGCATATCCCCAGCGAGCTGTGACTTTGAAAATTTTGCCGCTCGTAAACCGGCGGCAATCGTAATCGCCCGAAAAACTGTTTTCATTGCCGAACTCTTCGGTTTCAAAGTAAAGCCAGCCGTTTTTCTCCGATTCGTAAATCGAAGCCGACAGCGATTCAAAAGATTCGCCGCCCATTTCGGTTATCGAATTAAAGACGTGAGCCGGGAGACGCAAGTAGTGCATTCCTTCGCCGCGAACTCGCTTCAGTGAAGGTTGATTCGCAGACGGAGCAAAATAGCCCTCGCTGCGTTTGCAATAAGAATCGACAAACGCTGAAACGGAATCTAAAATTCGACCGATGGCAGCCTTTTCCTTATCGGATTTGGCTTCGGAAATATAGTCGGCAATAAGCTCGTCAATGTTTGCGTATCTGGGCATTTAGCGGTGTTTGTTGCGCGTTTTCGTCGAAAGATGAAGGCGGTTGGTTTTCTTGCGGCGCGAAGCTCCGTTGGCTTTGAACGGCATATTAAAACCGTTCGGAACACGCACGAAAATCGGCTTCGGATAATGAGTTGACGGCGGCGATTGCGCTAAGACTCTACCAATACCAAGCGCGGCGAGTAATCCGACAAAAAATCTTTTCAAGTTAAAATTTCATCCTTTTCATAAATTTTCAAACCAGAATAAATTTTGCCGCAAAAGAAAAAAGCGGTAGCTGTTAGAGAATTTCGGCTATCGCTTCCTGTAAATTTTGCTTGAATTTCGGTTTAAATTCTTCCGCCGTCGATTGAAAAAACGGACGGTTCAATTTGTTTTTGTCGTCGAGAATTTTCGCTTGCTTCGTCTGGTTGGAAACCGTGTTTCGCATCAATCCGATTCTTTTTGAACGTGTGGCGTTCAAAGTCGCCCCCGTCAAATTGGCAAACGGTTGACCTTTTGCCGAAGCTCTGTGAAATCTGCTTCCCGTAACCACTCGCCCGCGTTTTATTTTTCCACGACGATAAGTTTTGCCCGCCGGTTTAGAATTAAGAACTTTTTGTTTTATTAGACTTTCGAGTTCGGCTCCCGACGGCTGGACTGCTTTGTCCAGAATCGCTCGGCGCTCCGGTGTCTTCCAAAGTGGATTGTTCAGCTTCAAGACTGATTTCATTGCCTTCTTCGTCACACGGCGTAAATTCCGCCGATTTCATCATCATTTGATAGCTTGCGCTATCCTCTGCGGCGCGCATCAGCACGCCGTCATTTCGTTTGAACCACATAAGTTAGTTGATAGTGGATAGTTAATAACTGATAGTGAAAAAAGAACTATCCACTATCAGTTATCAGTTATCAGTTAGTTTTAGACGTTTGCCGGGAGACGATACACGCGAACCGAAGCTGCCGGAGAACCGGTTGCAGCCGCGAACTGGATGTCAATCGAGCCGTCGGCTTTTGCGAAACGCATCGATTCCAGAGGTCCGATAATTCTGTTTGCCGTGCCGCCGCCGGAAGCCGCCAGAGAGACGACTAAATCACGCGCGGTATGCGCCTGCACGCCCGTTCCCGCTTTGATAGTGACCGTCAGCGCGGCATCGTCCGTGTTGACGATTTCGACCATCAGGCGGTCGGTTTGAGATTTGACGGGAACATTGATAGTTCCGTTGGTGTCTACCGCCTGCGCTGCCGGTTGGTTGACCGCAGCGTTCGACGGCAATTCGTTGACTGTAAGACTTGCTGGATTTGCCATAATTATTTTTTAGTTGATAGTTGATAGTGGATAACTGATAGCCGGTAACCGAGAGCCGTTTTTAACTATCAGTTATCAGTTATCAGTTATCAGTTAAATTAAGATTTATTAAAAGTTCCGACAGCCCAACAAGATGGTCTGACTAGCTTCCCACCATAGCAATGCATTCCTTTCACAGCGTCTGCAAAGCTCTTTTCCGGGCGATAGGCTTCGGTTTTGACGATTTGTTCGGCAAAGCTGTAAGCCATCGGGTGTCCGGCAATAACTTTGTAAAGCGTGCCGGTGGTGTTCGGCGTGTTGTTGGATTTGTAAATATCAAATCCGGCGGCGCGTCCAATCATGCCGTTGCGAATAACGTCGTCGGTTTTCGCGGTACCGGCGGCGATGAAGCGCGAATCTTTCAGCAATAAGCCTTCAAACCAGGGCGGAACGATGCAGAAGCGTCCTTCGGCAGGCACGTTCGCTTCGTCGAGCTTGGTGTTGAGGTCAACCAAATAATCGTAAGCGTCCGCTTTGGTCGGAACAATCGGCGAACCGTCGGTGCCGACGAAATTAGCCACAGGCACGAGAACGTGACTTGAAGCGATAAAAATATCAACCTTGTCGCGCAAACCATAGCCGGCGCGGCTCATTGCTTCAGCCATGACGTTGGCATTCGTTTGAACTTTATCAATATCGTCAACTTTGAAGTTGAAGTATTTCGCCTGGTCAATCAGAAGCTCTTGTCCGGCGTCGTTCAAATTTTCAGCCGAATCGATTTCCGTGTTTTTATCATAATCCTTGATTGTGATATCGCCGACGGCGTTGATTTTGACCGAATTACCTTTATCCTGGATTTCGCCTTCGTAATCGCGGTTGACAACCGAAGTCGAGCCGAAGATGTGAAATTTCATTAGCGCGATAAGAATCTTCGCGCTCCAAACTTTAGGAATAAAATTATTTAACATTTGTTTTTGTTGTGGGAAGCCGTAGCTTCAGAAAATTTGAGAATTAAAAAATTAGTTACTTTTGGGAGGCAAAAAATGCGTCGATTTTGTCCATATTGGCGACGAGTTCCTTATCCGACATTTTTTCGATCATTTCTTTGGTCAATCCGCCCGTGTTGTTTTCTTTGCCCGCTCCGCCGTCGGCTGATCCTTGCGGCTGCTGCTGCTGCGGCGCGGCGGTAAAAAGTTCGGGCGATTCGGTTTTTGCCGATTCGAGAACTTCCTTCAAATTGGTGATTTTGCCTTTATCGTCGGTTTCGAGGTCGGACTTATAAGCATTGTAGAAAAGTTTCGGGTTTTTCACGCCCGCTGCTCCGGCTTGCTCGATAACCGAATCGCGCGTGTCGCGTTCGCGCAAACCGGCAAGGGCTTCGTCGCGTTCGGCTTTGAGCTTTTCGTCTTCGGTCATCTTCGCCTTTTTTTCGGCGTCGGCGACTTTCTTTTCCCAATCCTTTTCAGCTTTGGCGAGATTCGCCTTGTATTGCGCTTCGGTATAGGTTTTTTCAGGTGCTGGAGTTGGCGCCGGCGTCGGCTCCGGCGTTGGCGTCGGGGTCGGTTCCGGTGTCGGTTCGGGCGTTGGTGGTGTCGGCGGTGCTGCTGGTTTTGGCATTAATCGAAAGGTTTCCTTGTGTGTTTTGATTGAGTGAAAAAATGGTGAGGATTTCATCCGGTTGTGAGAAATCCGGTCTTGCAAAATAAAGTTAGCAGATAAAAATCGAGCGGTAGCTTTTGCGATTTTCAACCGCCTTGTTCAACTAAAAATCCGCTCGACCTTTGAGAGAACGAGCGGATTTTGCACAACTATAGTTAGGTAAAATTTTATTCGGAGCTTTTATTTACCGACAATTCGTAATTTTCAAGATGCTCTTCGATGTCGGTTGCCAGAACTTCCAGACTTTCAAAAAGTTTCGGGTCGCGTGTTTCCGCTTTGATGTGAACGCCGATTGGCAGAAGCTCGGCGTTCAGGAATTGTTTCAGCTCGAAAAGTTTGCTGTAGAATTTTGCGATTTGATAATTTTTATTAGGCATCCCAATCCTCCGTTTCCGATTGAGCGTCGCTCCAGGCTTGTTCGCGGTCGCTGCATTCCTTATGCGGAAAATCCGAAGTGTTAGGTTTGTGGCATAAATCGCAAAGAAATTCTTCGTAACCGTCGGGCGAAATCTGATGGTCGGAAAACATTTCGCTCATTTGCGCGCGGATTTCTTCGTCGGTTAATTCGGGGGATATTTCGACAATCTCGCCAAAGTGCGGAATCACGCCGGCACAAATTTCTTCAAATTGACACTCTGCTTTGAAAACGCAGATTCTTTGAACACTCATAGCCTAACGGCTTAAGTTAAGTCCAAAAGGCTTACTCTCGCCGAGCGGCAACGTTTCGGTTGCCTGTCCAAGCCTTAGTATATTTATCGCGGCGTTATGGTCTCTATCGAGAAATAAACCGCATTTCAAACAATGATGCGTGCGTTGGGACAAGTCTTTTTCTACTCTGTCGCCGCAACCGGAACAGTCCTGACTTGTAAAGTTTGGATTAACTTCTATCACAGATTTACCAGCGTTTTCAGCTTTATATTTCAGTTTTAGAAAGAAGCCAGACCAAGCGACATCATTGATTTGTTTCGAGAAAATACCTTTCGCCATTCCTTTGATATTCAGCTTTTCAATTGCTATCAAATCAAAATCTTTTACTAATTGAGTTGAAAGTTTATGTTGAAAATCATTTCTTCGATTTCTGATTTTCGAGTGAATACGAGACACTAGCTTTTGTGCTTTGAGCCAGCGATTTGAAAATTTTTTTCGCCGCGAAACTCTTCGCTGCGCGACTCTCAATTTCTTTTGAGCAGAGACGTAAAACCTGGAATTTTCAATTTTTGTGCCGTCCGACAGTGTGGCAAGTGATTCGATTCCGACATCAATCCCAACTTGCTTTTCTGTGTTTGGCAGAATTTCCGCAAAAGTTTCAACCGAAAAAACCACAAACCATTTGTTAATTTCGCGCTTAATCGCACAGGTTTTAACTTTCCCGACGACGGGACGCGAAAGTTTAATTTTAATTTTGCCGATTTTCGATAGTGTTAATTTATTATCGGTCAAAGAAAATCCGCTCTGCGGGTAACAAAACGAGTTGAATCTATTTTGACCTTTGAAACGTGGTTTGCCTACTTTTTTACCTTTTTTTAAGCGCGAAAAGTAAGCATCATAGGTTTTCTCGCATCTTTTCAAAACGTCCTGTAAAACCTGAGAGTGAACCGATTTTAAATCATCACGAATCTTTTTGATTTCGGAAAGTTGTTTTTGCTGGTCAAAGCAGGAAATTGAAACTCGATTCAAATCATACGCATCGCGTCTTTCCTGCAAAGCGGCATTGTATAACTCGCGGCACAAATCCAAAGTATTCTCAAGAATCAAAACTTGAGACCTGCTTGGATAAATCCGAAACTTGAATGATTTTCTGATTACTTTTGCCGTGTCCATTGTAATTAATATAAACGATTGAAACAGGCGTTTTTCCCGTATTTATAACAGTTTAACGCCTGTTTTTCTGCATTTTTTTACGCCGCTTTTGATAAGACTTTCGGCAGTCGAGCCGCCGCGCTTCTGGTCGGAGTGTTCGAGCAATCAATGTGTTCGATGTCGAAGTTCGGAAACAAAAAGCAATCAATTTCGCCGTGAACGACGCAATACCTGACGAACCTGATATAAACGGTTTTGCCGCCGCCCTCGACGGGGAATTTGCGCCTGTATTTTTCGCCGTGTTTTCTAATCATTTTTTGCGCCGCCGCCCCCGTGATTCAAAGCCGTTTCAATCGCGCTGTAATAACAGACGAACGGGCTTTTCGATTTTCCTAATTTTTCAAATATCTTCGGGAGTTTCAAAGCTATTTCATCCGATTCGGGAAACGAAAAACCCGCTTCGTTTGCTGCCTCATTAACTAACGCCTGTAAGATATTTTTGACACCGTTCGATACATTATCCGAAGCCAAAACACGCTCGACTCTTTCGCCTGTCCGCTTGTATTGATTCGTGAAAAATTCGGGCGAAATCCCCTCTGTCGGCTGTTTTGTCTCGACTTCGCTTTCCGTTTCGCCCGTTTGGAATTCGGTCAAGCAGGATGCAGACGCAAGAATCGAATCCGCGATGCCGTAACCAATGTCGGAATGGTTGACGACATCAGAGCAAAAGGTTCGCAAGGCTTTGATGTCGGATTCTTCTACGCCCTCACCACTCAGGGCGGCGACTTTAAGCAAGCTGAAAACGCTCATCAGGTAAAGCGCGGCGCGTTCTATCCTTTGGCGACCGAGTTCTAATCGGTCGCCGTCTTTGTGCGTGTCATCAGTGATAATGGTTATTGGCAGTTCGGTAAGTCTATTTTTGTGGAAATTGTTTTCATTTGGTTGTATTGTTTTCATTGTTAAGTTCTCCTGATTTATTTTGGGTGAATTAAAAGAAAGGTTCTGGAAAGTCCGCAAGATATTCCAGAACCTTTCGTCTTTTATGCGGTTTGTCTTAGTCTTGCCAGCCCGACGTGGAGCGAAAGCGCGGCAGCCGCCGCGTGGTAACAAACCAAGCCTTTCTCCGCGCCTTTGCAGGTGCAGCCGACTGTTTTGAGTCCATTGTCCGAGCGTTTGCAAATTACCGTGTAATAGCCGCCTTTGCTGCCCGACACGCGATAACGACCGAAGCCGCCGAACTCGACGCGCGGGCGAATCTTTTTAGCTTTCGTGATTGCGTTTTCTAATTGAGTTTTCGTTTTTAAGATGAACATTTTTGTAGCCGTCCTTTTGTTTATTGATTGAATCATTCAATCTATATTTAATTTTACTACTTTAAGTAGTAACAAAATTAAGATTATACTACTTTAAGTCGTAAGTCAAGTATTTTTTTACTACTTTTTGTAGAATGTTTAAGTTAAATTTGATAGATTGTTTTTATGACCGGAAAGAATTTAAAAGAAAGAAGAGAGGCATTAAAAATCACGCAAACTAAACTCGCCGAACTTTTAGACGTTAAGCAAAATACTGTCTATCGTTGGGAAGCGGAGATACTTCCGATTACGCGCACGGTCGAGTTAGCTTTTGAAAATATAGAAAGTAAATTGAAAGAGAAAAATAAATCTTGACTATTACTACTTAAAGTAGTAAGATTAAAGAATGGAAATTGAAAATATAAATATTCATTCTTTACCGTCTTTGAAAATTCCAGAGCGTTATAACCTGCCGGAAATCGGCGCGGTTTATTTTGTCTTGTCGGAAAATAATGATGTCGAATATATTGGTAAGGCTAAAAATCTGCGTAAGCGTTGGCGGTCGCACGAATGCTGTATGAATCTTGATAGTCCGAAAACCTGCCGTGTGTCGTGGATTGCGATTGACGGTGAAAATGAACGAATCGAATTTGAAAGGCGACTGATTCATAAGTTCAATCCAAAAAATAATGTCCATTCCACAATAAAAACACCGCCGCTCAAAGTGATAACGGAAACTGTTTTATCCGTGGAAAAGACTTTTTTAACGACAAAAGAAGCCGCCGAAAAATTAGGTTTATCTATTCGAGCGGTTCAGAAAATGATTGAAAGCGATAGGTTAAAAGCTGACTTAATCGGGCGTGATTATTTAATTCCGATTGATGCTTTAGATAATATTGAACGAAAAAGCAACGCAGGCAGACCGCCAAAGGTAAAATCCAAAAAATAAAAGCCCAGTTATAAAACTGGGCTTTTTCAAATTGTATTTCCAAAGGTCAAAATTACAATCTATTTTATAAATTTCCGAATTTCTTCGATTAAATCGCCAATCGGACTTTGTTTGTAGGCTGCACAATAAAACTCCCAATGCCCGCGAATTGTAACCCATCGAGCTTTTATCAATCTCTTTTCCGCTAAAGCTTTATAATGTTCGTTTCGCCAATCGCATACAATCTGTTCAAAAACGCCTTTGACAGTTTGTTCTTTAAAGAAAAAATTAGCAGCGGCAAGAAGTTTTGAGCCTGGAGGTTTTTCAACTTTAAGTGAATCCAGTAACTTTATTAGGGTTTGAGCAATAGTAAGCGTTAAAAGACCGCATAATCTTATAATTTGTAGTAGCTTGAAAAGTAATTCAACATAAAATGCTTCAAAAAGAAACGAAGGAATTTTACATATAATTGCTAATCTATCAAAGAAAATTTTCAATTTGATTGAGAAAACCACCTTTTCTTTTGCTGGGTTGTCGTTAGACTCTAACAGATTTTTAGCAGCCAGTTCCAACTTTGTCACTATTAAGCCCCGCTTGAAATAGACAAAATCGCACATTTCTTCCAGAAATCCTGCCTGCTTTAGTAAAAAAGGTCGTAAAATTCTCGCAAAAATTTTCAGTATTTTGTAAATCATATTCCTCCCCAAATTAAATTAAACTGCTTGACCGCCGCGCTTTGAGCGCGATAAATTCTTTCGCCTAATCCGGTCGCCTGATACATCCGTCTTGGTATGCCGACTTCCGGCGCAACTCTTTCTTCATCACGCGATTCAATAAAACCTCTTTCAACCATTCTTTGTAAGGTTACATAAACAGTTCCGCGTTTAAGTTCTCCTTCAGAAGCCTCTACTAATTCCAGACCAAACATTTCGCCTCTCGGAATAAGCAAACCTAAGATTGCAAATTCTTTTTCAGTCAACTTTGTAACTTTTTCTTCAATTTCAAATTCTTTTAGTGCCATAATTTATCTTCCTTAATCAAGTATGAGTCCACTCTTACAAAATAAAGAGTCTTTAATTGTTTGTCAAGTTAATGTAAGTGCCTGTTTATGTTTTCTTCAAAGTAAAAGTTTTTCGTCATTGACATAAATTTTTCTCCAATTTAACGGGGCGACTTTTTCAAGCCGCCCGGCTGATTTTGTTTGTTAGTTTTTGACGGCGACAGAAAACAGGCAGTGCGTAAGAGATTCTCCGATGTGTTTACAGATACGCCGCCGGTAAGAAAAATCCGGACATTCGCACCGGGCAAAAAGCTGATTTTCGCGGCTTTCAAGATGAACGCGGTATTCGGCTTTGTTGTCCATATTGACGACGACAAAGGCGTCGGCGTCCCAGTCTTCGTAAACTTCAAGACGTGAGTTTTTGCCGCGCGTCAAAGCGTCTGTAAATTCGTCGCGGCGTTCATTGACGCAAAGCATTCGGTCGGTTTTGACCGGCTCGAATGATTCAACCGTCGTATTGGCGGCGATGATGACTTTCGCCCGTTCCATCGCGTCGCCTGAAACTTTTTGAGCGTAAATCTGAACGCCGCCGTCGCGGTCGTTGATGAAAAGCTGCGTGCCGTTATAGTGGTAGAAAATCGTAACTTTGTAACCGTTGATTGTTGTTTGTTTGTAGCTGGTTTCCATTTTGTTTTTGACCTCGTTTTTATTTAATCGGCTTTTTCTTTGCCTCTATTAATAGAAAGACTTAATCGCGTTTTCTTTCCAGAAAATAATACTAATTCGTATTATTTCCGACATTATTTATTTAGAGGGTTTGCGTAATTTATTTAGAACATTTGCGTATTATTTTTGGAAGTCGTCCCGCTTTGGTGATATTTTTAATTGATGGACAAAAAACTTCTAACTACTCAGGAAACGGCGAAGCTTTTAGGATTGTCGGATGGTAGAGTACGGCGGATGATTCTCGACGGCATTATTCCATCGCAGAAGTTCGGACACATCAACATGATAAAAAAATCCGACGCGGAGAAAGTTCAAGTTTATGGAAAAAGCGGCAGACCAAAAAAATTGTCCAAAACACGACTGGATTAAGCTCGACCGCAAAGGCGAATGTTCGTTTTGCTTCGGGGCAATGATGGACGAGGCAATCAAAGACAGTGAATTTGAAAGTTGCCGGAAATGCGGTTACAGGCGAAAAGCCTATCATCCGGTGACAAATGATGTTGACGAAGAAGATTTCTGTGATAAGTGCGGAGCGTATCAATCGTTTTCATAAGACTTACAAAGGAAAGTAAAATTTCAATTGTTGCTGGCAGACCGAAGAAAAATACGGAAAAACAATTATGAATCCAAAGGAGCTTACAATTGAAACAGCACAAGTTGAAATAAAAGTTGTTCGCGTCGGCGGTCATAAAATGACTCTTGCCGTTTTTAATCAAATCGAAAAAGTGTCCTTGGCAACATTGTTATCTGAAAAAAACAGGCTTTATTGGACAAACGCCTTTGACTCATTAAAAAAGAAACCTGATTTTCAACTTCTTGGCTATGTAAAATTAAAAGATAAAACATATTTGCTTTATGTTTATGTAGGGAAGCTTCGTAAATCACTTATTTGGGCTGAAGATTGGTCATACCAAAGCAGTTTAGATGAAAATTTTGTTGTCTATATCAAAGCGAAGGTTCCGCAATTATTCATAGCAACATAAGAGTAAGTTTCAATTGCTACCCATAGGTAGTTTTGACTCACGCCAAAGCTGATAAATTCTTCACAAAATAAGTCTGCCCGAAATCTTCAGAGTGGCATTATTTAATTGAAGAATTTTTGCCGCCGGAGAACTTCTGCTCGCGCTCCATTTTCGCCGACTCACGCGCGTTAATTTCATCCATCATTTTCGTAATTTGCTGATCGGTCAGTCCCAAATCGCGCTGAATTTGCTCGATGCTCCAGCCGAGATTCAATTTCTTCGCCGCGTTGTCGAGCAGCTCCGTCTCGCTCACCGGCGCGGCGTCGGTCCACTGCGTTTCGATTTCGAGTTTTTCCGTGTTTTGGTTTGAAGCGTCGAGCGCGAATGAAATCGCTTCCGACCACGTCTCCCCGAACGACCTTTGCGCGTCCTGGACGATTGCCGTAAAGCGGGCTTCGATTTTCCGCAGAGCTTCGCCTGAAATGGCTGTGCCGACCGAATCGATATTGAAATACGACGGCGGAATGCCCGAGACGAGCGCGATGTCTTTGACCGCTTCCTGTTTCACACCAATCATCTCGGTCAAAATCGTGTCTTTGAATTCGCCGAACTTTGTTTCCGAATCGTCGGAGAACCAGACGTCGTCATCCGGTTTGAACGGGTTGATTTTCTGTCCCGTTTCTTCGTCGACTTCGACCTGCATCCCGGCGGCAAAACGCTTCCGGCGCATATTCTCTTCCTGCGCGCCCAAGATATCAGCCCACGTCTTATTGAGCGCGTCGTTCATCGGAATCACGTCGGTCAGAAGCGAGTTTCCGAAGTCCGACATCTCGGCGTCAAATCGGAAATGAAAAACCGGAACTTTGCCGAACGGATTTTTGAGCGGAAATTCTTCGCCCTGCACGTGCCGCTGGTCGAAGGCGTTTGGATTTAATGGCAGAACGGCGGTTTTCCCGCGCGTGACGTATTTCTCAATCGAATCGCTGTAATACAAATTCAGATAATAAAAACCGTCAGAGCCGAGCCAGGCTTTCGCCGCGCGATCGATTTCGTCGGTTTCCGAGTTGCGGAAGACGGTAACGTTCATTGACAGCTGCGGGTAAAAACGCACGTTGCCGGTTTTGTCGGTCCAGATGATGACGTATGCGTCGCCGGTTTTGAACGCTTCGCGGTGAATCGCGCCTGAATGAAGCGGCATCTTCGACTTTTTCCACAATTTCCACGCCGGGTTTTCCGTGTTTTTCTTGTCGGCTAAAAAATTGATGATTTCAAGTCTGGACTGCGGAGCCGTGACGACGGTTTTGCAAAGGTTCTCGCGCAGCTTTTGCAGGCGTTTTCCGAACTTGTTTTTGAATTTATCGGATGCGAAATTGAGCTGGTGACGCCCGGCGTAATAATCGTAATACTCTTTATATTTGAATTGGTTCGCCGAAAGTCTCTGAAGCGCGGATTTGATGTCTTGTATTGGCATAAATTTGTGATAAGTGAAGAGCGGTAAGTGAAGAGTGCAAAGTATAGGGTTCAAACCTAACTAATCGAATTATGAATTAATTTCCCGAACCGCTGTTAGAATCCGAAACCCATCGAGCCTTCCCTGACGGTCGAGTTAAACGCGCCGGCGGCAGAGTCCATTATGTCGTCGTGCGGCAAGTCCGGCTGACCGTGCATATGCGATAGAAATTCCCCGTTCCAGCTTCCCTTTTTAAGTTTGACGTTGCCGACTTCGGCTTGGACGGCGAGAGAGCGAGCGCGCGTGAGTTTATCGCCTTTGAAATTCTTTCCCTTGGCGTCGTATCCGGGTAGAGCCGAAACGAGCCGGTAGGATTCGCGTTTCGACGCGCTGCCCGGTTCGATTTCCCACCTGACGAGAAACCTCGCGCCCAGGACCTTGGCAATATCACGGTCTAATTTGCAGGTTTGAAAAAACAGTTTCTCGACCGAAGCCGGATTCTGCTGCACGGCTAAAACGTCGAGGATATACCATTTTTTCTCGGCTTTTGAATAACCGATTAGCGTTCGGGCGGTGAAATCCGGATCATTCTTGCCATCCACCTTAGTGCCTTTGATCTCTTTTTCAGTGGCGGCAAAATCCCAGTAACTGCAAACGAGGTCGATTTTCGGCAAACCTTCGACGACTTCAAACCATTCGCGGTTGAAGACTTTGCCGGCGGACGCTTTGACCTTCCAGTTGCCGCCGAGCAAGCGTTCACGCTCGACGAGCGGCAAAGCCAGGAGATTAGCTAAATACTGCGGGTTCGCCTGAAGTAATTTTTTATTGTCATAAACGTTCGAGGCGATGAACGTCACGCTTTTGATAAAATCTTCCGGTCGCGCCGTTTCCTGAATATCGACGGGCAAGCTGTTTTTAATCGTCTCGAAATACGGCTGCAAATCACCGGGTGAATCTCCCCATTTCAGCTCGCTCCCGACTCTGATAAACCAGCGAAGCTTTCCCGATCGTTCCGGAATCGGCAAACCGTAGCGCGGATTTCGAGAACCATTCGGCAGAAATTCCTTCTGGTCGATCCACCAGGCAATAAATTCGGCAACCCAGCTTTCGGCATCCGGGTTCGTCGTCGCGCGGACGTATGGCTTGACGCCGCACACCGAGCGGTTGCGCGAAAGCATATAAAAGAACTGCTTTTCGGTGAAATGAGTAAGCTCGTCGAAACCGAGAAAACAAATCTGCGAGCCTTGCCAGTCGAGAACGTTTTTCTCGTGCTGCAGATGCGCGAACGATACAACGGAGCCGGACGGAAACGTCCAGCTGTGGTCCGTATCCTTCGGCACGGCATCGAGCAGCGGATACATTTTATTCGCTTCGTCCCAGAGTCCGCCTTCGTTGGTAATCATCGGCGACGTGCGCCGGAAGATGACGCCGCCGAAATCCTTATTCGCCGTGTGACGCGAGCCTTCGAGAAGGATGCCGAAGCTCTTCCCGCCTCCAGCCGCCCCTCCATAAATTGAGATGTCCGCCGAAGTTGAAAGCTACAGGAAAACCTCTTGCGGACCTTTTTGTGGTTTAAGTTCTATCGTGCATTCAGTTTTCGTGTTGCATCACCTCTTTTTTCGCCAGTCGCGCCAATAAATCCAAGACAAGATTCGGTAGTTAATAACTACGTCTTGAATCTCTCAATATAAGTTAAAATTGGTAAGCGGTTAGATTAGGCAATAAAAAAAGACTCCCGAAACATCGAGAGTCTTTTTAGGAATTAAAGCGCGTTTTGCCGAAAGCAAACAAAAGGGATTATTGGATAAATTTACTATTATCCAACGGCAACTTTAGAATCCGATTTTACCAAATTTACATTTTTTGATTCCGAAAAATGCTTTTGAATTTCTTCTTGTAATACGCTGAATTCTGTATGAAATGTATCAAGAAAAGGTTTGAGCGCTAAAAGATATTCGTTTTGTAACTTATCGGCTTCTGCACATTTTTCGGCAATAGTATAACTGTCGCCTTCTGCTAATGCCTCCATTTCTTCAATTAAAGCACTTTTGAATTTTCCAAAAAATTTATTAAAGACTTCTCTGATTTCCGCGCACTGAGAAAAGAGATTTTCTGCTTTTACTTGCAAGTCGTGTTCAATAGGTAAATACAAATGTAGGCGAGTTCGTGAAATTCTTATTTCCCAAAATAAATTATCCATAGATTTTTGATATTCAACCGGATAATTTTTTTCTGTGTATGTTAGGTTGCCGAAGTTATATAACAATTTTTCCTCTAAAAGAGCGCACTTCTCGAAGAAAGCAATTAGTATTTCGTTTTCCTTTTCCTTAATTTTGGATTTCTGCTTTTCAGCAAAAGTTAGTTCCGATTTAATACCTTCCAAGTTATTTAGATATTCAAATCGCACACTTTCAATTTTATCGGTAATTTCCCTAATGTCCTCTTTGGTAGCAAGATTTTTTCCTTTCTCACTTAAATATGAAGGAAAATAGCTTTTTATAAAAAATCCGGCAATAAAACTCAAAACCGATAACGCACCGTAAGTTACATATTCCATAAAAATATAAGCAAAATTAAATAAAATCTTTTGACAATTTTACTAATTCATTCTGAATTTCGTGGCAAAGTTTATCAATCTTTTTGTTGTGAGCATTTAATCTTTCAGCGTTGGAAAGCGTTTTAGACACGTCCGATTTGCTTTTTAGCGCGTCAGCGATTTGGTGAGCGAATTCAGTTGTGATTTTGTCCAATTGCTTGATTTGAAGATTCAATTTCGGAGCATAAAATCCAGTTAGCATTCGCAATTCACTAAGGGATACATCTAACTCATTGTTTTCAGTAACTTGCTTTTGTGCTTCTTTTGCGTAAACCGGCAAAATTGCCAGCGCGTAAGTAAATACCGTATATGATTTATTAATTTTAGTGACTGCTTTGTATGCAGCTTCGAGTTTTTCCAATTTCAACTTTTTTGATTCTCGTTTTATTTGATTTTTCTGTTGAAACCAAACCGACAGGAATGCAACGCCACTGCCAACCAAAACGCCGCCCAACGGTAGGAAATCTTTTATATCAATGCCCATTTATTCCTTACTTATGATTTATGGATTAATTGTTTAAAAAAATATCCTCTTTTTCGAGTGTGGCAATTCCATCAGGGATATATTCAAATAGAGGTTTTGCTTCAAGATAATTAGCAGTTCCTCGTCCAGCTAGAGTTTTGGCGTATTCAAAGGCACTTTCAAAGTCGTCAAAATCCCCTCTACCCATCCATACGAGCGCAGAAAGCTCTTGTTTTTGCTCTAAAGACAGCTCATCTATTAGCTTATGCATTTCTGCTCGAAGCGGGTCGCTAATGGCTTCTAAAACTCTGTCGGTATTTATTTTACCCGAAGTGCTTTCCGACTTTTCATACTTTTCACGATACTCTTTGTTAAGCTCTGCTATACGGGCAACTGTTTTTAAGGAAACATTTAAGGATTTCATTTATATATTCCTCCCTACTTACCTTCACTTTTCACTTCCGGCGGTCTGCCTACTAACTATTCTTCCCCTCGAAGTTTTCTCATTGCGGCATCGCGTTTTTCCATTAAGGGCGCTTGCTTTTCCGTAAGTTCGGAAGCAAGTTGTTTCATTGCAAGTTCTACAACTTTCGGAATTTTCAAATCCTCTGTTTCATATCGACTAACGGTATTCGCTGAAATATCCAATTTTTCACCAAGTTCGGCTTGTGTAAAGTCCATTATTACACGCTGAATTTTAAACTCTTTTCCTGTCATATTGTTAAACAAAATACACTCATTTGTGGAATAAATCAACTTAAAGCGGTTTATTCCATTTTTTGTTGTTTTATTCCATCAAAAGTATTGACATTCCATCTTTGGGATAGTATTATATTTATAGATTGAATTAATCAATCAATTCACAAAGGACGGCAAACAAAAATGTTCATCTTAAAAACGAAAACTCAATTAACCAACGCAATCACGAAAGCATTAAAGATTCGCCCGCGCGTCGAGTTCGGCGCGTTCGGTCGTTATCGAGTGTCGGGAAGCAAAGGCGGTTTTTACACGGTTTTGTGCCGGAAGTCGGATAACGGCTACAAAACGGTTGCCTGCACCTGCAAAGGCGCGGAAAAAGGCTTGGTTTGTTACCACGCCGCCGCTGCTCTTTCGCTGCACGTCGGGCTGGCTCGACTTCGGCAAACGGCATAAATGACGAAAGGTTTTCCTAATTCGAGTTAGGAAAACCTTTCTTTCCACTTAATTAAAAACCAAATGGAGTTATTAACAATGAAAAATATACAACCAAAACAAACAAATTTCCAGAACAACCGAAAATTCACCGAATTGCCAATTACGATTGTTACCGACGACGAATATAAGGTTGGCGACAATTTAGAAATGATTCGCCAGCGCATCGAAAAGGCGACGCTTTACGTCCACAGCCTTTTTAACTCGATTCGTTACTCGCTTGAAAACCTGCCGTCATTTGACGACCAAAAACTTGAGGAAATCGTTTGGGACACTCGCAACGTCTGCGAACTCGGTTACGGCGTGGCTGATTCGATTTTAGCTAGTGTTTCGGGTTTGACGGAGTTTCAGCCCGACGACCAAAGCGAATCGCAGGAAATCGAAACACCAAACACCGCGCCGCCGAACCTCGATAAATTCTGGATGGATAAATACACGCGGGCGGGCGAGAGAATCGAACGGCTTTTAGCGAGCGAAAAAGTCAGTAATGAGGTCAAGAATATCTTCGAGGCGTTAGTCAACGAGGCGGCGAACGAAGCCGGTTTCTCATTTCCCGAACCTGACGAAATCGCCTTAAAGCTGCCGAAGATATTTGAATCACTAGCAAAGTCGAAAGACCCGATTGTCGTTTATTTTAACGCGATTGAAACGGCTTTGAATCACGGAACTACCGAAAAAGACTTGTAATATGCCGCGAACTAAAGAAACACGGAATAGCTCAGGCTCGATTTTCAAGCGCGAAGTGAGCAAAGACGGCAAGACGGTTGTCGTCTTTGACGCTCGCAAAAGATACACGACGGCGAACGTCGAAAATAAGGAAAAGTTTCGCCGCTGCCGTTCTCAAAAAGAAGCAAACGCGGCTTTGATTAACTTCTCGAATGAGATTGCAGTTGAATTAAAAGAAAGTCGTTTTAATGACGATAATTTGATTGAGTTATTTATTGCTGTTCGTGAGCAGAAAATCAACTTTGCAGAGTTCAAAGAAAAGGTTGTAAATATCGAAAAAGTATAGGAAAGACGGGCGTTTTAGACATTTATATTAAGTAGATTGAAAATGAAAAACGTAAAAATTAACAAAGGACAATATATACCTAAAGATTGCGCGGGTAAGCGGTTTGGGATGTTGACTGCAGTAAATAGGACGGATAAAAAAGCAACTGATGGCGCATATTTTTGGCGTTTTCAATGTGACTGCGGAAAAATTATTGAACGCACAACCGGAAAAATAAAAAATTGTAAATCCTGCGGGTGTTTTCGAGAGAATAAAAGTTGGTTTCAAGAAAAAGATTTACGCGGTTTCAAAAATTTTATGGTTACAGCGATTGAACCGACTAATAAACGTGCCAATGGTGGTTACGTTATTTGGAAAATGCGTTGTGACTGCGGAAATGAATTCGAGCGTCCGAGTTATTACCTCGTCAAAGGTTTTACAAAATCCTGTGGATGTAAAAAATTCTTTCTTATTGGTCGTCCTAGAATCGCTAATAATGGCGCGCACGTTAATCAACTTTTCGGTAGTTATAAACGTAGCGCGTCAGATAGAAATTTGGATTTTAATCTTTCTAAAGAACAAGCCCGAAAATTATTTGAAGGAAATTGTTTTTATTGCGGAATCGCGCCGACAATTTCTTACACTAATTCAAATCTTTCCGGCAAATATGCTTGGAACGGAATTGACCGGAAAGATAATTCAAAAGGCTATATAATCGAAAACTGCGTTTCGTGTTGTAAAATGTGTAATTTCGCCAAAAGCAATTATTCTCTTGAAGATTTCACGAATTGGATTAAACGCGCCTACGAACATTTGAAACTATAAACTAGTGTCTTTTACAGCGCTTATTTACAATTCAACTAAATTAAACTTTACTTTTAGGCAAGTTTTTTTGAGAACTAGGTTTTAAATTTTCTGAGCGTTTCACCATTTCTTCAATAAAGATATTTACACCTTTGGGGTCTGCTATATCCTCAATTGCTTTCAATGTAAATATTCCAATTTCAGCCTTTAAACAGGCTTCAAAAAATCCTAAAACCTGTCTCATTTTACTCCAATCTTCGGGCTTAAAATCCAAAACGATATTGTTTTCCAATATCGTATTCAATAATTTTCTTATGTGTCCGCTTACTTCCATAGTGTGGTTGGTAAAAAATATCGCGTGACAACTATTCCAATCGTTTATCTCTTGATTCAAAGCAATTAAACTTGCTTCATTTTGCTCATTTTTATCTAATAATTTAGCAAAATGACTAAGATGCCGATAAAGTTCTGGATAATATTTTATGCGTTGTTGAAGTAATAACTTTGAAAACCCAAACTTATGCTCGTCTTTTGCTTTTCTTACTTCAAACCAATTTTTAATGTAAGTAGTAGCTAAAACAGTTAGAACGGATGTAATTAAAGATACAAGAGTCGTAATTAAAATAATTGTAATTTCACTCATAAATTTATTTTTAAATTTTAATTTATGAAATGATATATCGTATTTACCAATTCCGCCAAAAACATCTCCTGCGGACCCGGCTGCGGTTTGAGTTCGATAAGCTGATCGGACATTATTTTGCCGGATTTGAGTCGCGCCCGTTGTCGGGCAAATAAACAATCACGCGCGGTTTGTCATTGCCTTTGACGTCGGTTTCGGCGATTTTCGTCGGCGCGAAATAACCTTTAAGCCGCGCCGTTTGGTCGTCAATGCGCGTGATTTCACGCGAAACGATGACCGAACCGGATTTGTCGAATTTGTCCATCAGCCTGAAAATACGGGCTTCGTTACGCGCGACGATTTCATTGCGCCCGGCTTCGACGGCTAGCCCGTGTTCTTTGGCAAGAGCCGCGGCGACGGCTTTTTGACAAGCTGAAATTGAACTCCAGTGACCTAATTTCTCAATGATTTCCGCATACGACACACCGGCGACGCGCAAATTAATCGCGTGCTGAACTAATTTCAGATATTTAATATCGTTCGGCGATGTGCGGCTTTTCGGCATTTTTAACGTTCTAAAATTCGAGCGATGATTTCTTCGCGGGAGGTCGAATCGGCTTCGCCTTTCTGCAAAGCGTGATAGAACAAAATCATTCGGTCGTCCGCCGCGCCGTGAACTTCGGCAATTTCGTTGAATTCTTCGATGTCGTGCGGAACAATCATCAAATTGCCGGCGTCGCTCACGCCGAAATGACACAGCTCGTGGTGCGTGTAGCGAACCCGTGCCTCGGCATCCATCACGTTCCAAGCCGGTTTTCCCGTTTCAAGGCAGAAAAATCCTTCGGGCGAGCCGGCGATAAAAGCATTCAGCCCGGTAACTTTCCGGGCGAGCCCGGCTTTTTCCTCGCCGTCCTTTTTCGGGTTTTCGGAGTTAAAGACATACTTAATCTCGAAGCCTTCGAGTTCCGGCTTCAAGATTTCAATGAGTTTTTCGGCGATGCGCTCGACTTCCGGCGCGTGAGAATATTCTTTCGGCATTTTATCGGTTTTGCATAGAGATGGCTTGTTCGAGCATTTTTTCCATCCGCTCGAATTTTTCGGCGTCGTTTTTGTGGTATGCCTCGTAAAGCTCGCGCGTCAGCATTTCCTTCCGCAGCTGTTCAAACTGCCGGTCGCGGTCTTCCTTTCGCCTATCCATTGTCGATTCGAGCGCGGCGACTTTTTTAGAAGTTTCCTTGACTTCCTGTGCCTGGGTCGTTTGTGAATCGCGCTGAGACAGAATGACGACGCCGATGGCGATAATAATCGTCAGCGTCCACTGGATGACCGGCAGCCATTTCAAAAAGCCGGCGAGAAAACCTTTTTCGTTTGGTTGTGAGGTGATGTTTTCCATCTCATTAGCGATTAAGCAGATAAGTAAGCAGCAAGGTAATTACCGTCACGCCATAAGCCTTATATTTGGCTTTAGTGGCTTTTTTAGCTTTTTCCGTCTTCTTGGCGTTGTCCGATTGCAGCAAAGCAATCGTTTGCTCGTTTGTGGCGACGGCTTTCCGGAGAGATTCATTCGCCGATTTCAAATTGACGATTTCAGCTTTTGCAGCTTCGTAAGACTTGCCGACGGATTGGGAATTTTCCTGCTCGAGCGCAACTTCAGCTTCCAGTTCGGAAATCCGCTGTTCCTGCGCGGCAATGACCTCACGCGCGTTTTTGTTTTGCCGGATGAGGAAAGAAACCGTTTCATTTTTACCGACAATAGTTTCATTTTGAACCGTCGGCGCAGTCGGCAAATCGGACGTTTGCGAATAACACGGCAAGCTCGCGGCAATTGTCAGACCGAGAGTTAGAAAGATGAGAAGTATTAGTTTTTTCATTTTCGTATTTACTTTTTGCTTTTTTGAGAGATTGAGCGGATTGTGCTGATTTCGCCCGCGCGGTTTGGAGCTTCGGGAGAATAACCTGTTCGCGCACGCCGTCTTCGGTTCTGCGCTCGACTTCGGAATTAGCAGCCTGTTTATCCTGCGAATCAGCCTCTCTGACAGCGTTTTGCGAGCTTACTTGGTTGGTTTCAATTATCTGCTCTAAAGTCGGCGTATCGTAGATTTGATACGCGGCAAGCCCGCAGGTAATTATTCCCATCACGATAAAAAAAGTGAGAAATAAATGATTTTTGATGATGTTAGGTTTCATTGGTAGTTTTCTTTTTGACGGCTTTAACGACGGCGGCTTTGAGTTTTATAAAAGCCGATTTGATTTGATTCCGGTAGTGAAAAATAACGTAACCGATGCTGGAGACGGCGAGAACCGCTCCTAAAATAAGCGCGACTTTACCGCTCAAGCCGAGTTCCCAAACTGTCGTCAGATAAATGAAAATTTTTGTGCCGATAACCTTCAGCACGGCTTTCACGCCCGGACGCTTTGCCAATTCAACGCCGTCAGTTAGACGCTGTTTTGCCGTGTCCAAATTCAAATCAGGCAAATCAAAACCGGAATCGTCGGTAGGAGTCAGAACTACCGGTTGCGTGTTTTGATCGCTCAATTGAGGCGCGACAATCGGCACCGGTTTCGGCGCGAATGAAAAATCTGCGGGAATGCGGCGTTTGCACAATGAATAAAGCTCGTTTCGTTTCTCCCAGTGGTTCGGCTTGGCATTCGGGTTGCCGCAGTTGACGACCGCCGACAGCTCTTTGAATTCGCCCCGGTCGGCGTATTTCGCCAGGTTGTTTTCTTTCCAGAAAACACACGCCGATTCAACTGCCACATCAATTTCTGCCAGTCTTTGCGGATTTGTCAAAAAATTGATGTTCAGCAATGCGCCGAGAACTTTATTGACGCGCCCGTAGTTATAGCGTCCGGTGGTCTGGAAAAATCCGCGCCCGCGAAAACGAACTCCGTCGCCGGTTTGGGTATTTCCCAAATCCTTGCGTCCTTCGTAATCGGTTCCGCTCGCGTATTCGGTCGTGACGCGCAGGTAATCGGTCTCGACGCCGCCGGTCGCTAAAAACGCGCAGATTCTCAAATACGAATCGATGCCGTATCGAGCGCAGAATTTGTTTAGCGCGCCGATAAACCGGTCGCGTTTTGCTTGAGAGGTATTGGGGAAGATTTGGGCAAGAAGTTCTGATGTAATCATAAGTGAAGAAGCCTTTAGATTTGGTTGGCTCAAAGGCTAAAACCGGAACCGGCAAGCGTTCTGCTTCCGTGTAGTGCTGCTGGCGCGAGACGAGCATCAAATTCACTCTACACAAAAAGAAAAAAGCGGTTCGCTTTCGGGCAAACCGCTTCATTCGTAAAATTTTGTTGAGATTTATTTACCGAAAATATTTTGATTTTTCTTGTAATACCAAGTATTTTCGCATTTGATGCATTTAACCCAGGTTATTTGTGAGTCGGCAATAAATTCGTGATTACAGAATCTGAGGAAATACCAATCAATTAATGTTTGCCACCATTCAATCATTCATTTCTTCAGCTCGAATGTCTGATTATAGTGTTTCCCCGCCTCTTGCCAGCGTCGGCGCCGTCCTTCGCAGATTTTTTCTTCCTTTAATAAATCAGCGAGCGCGGCGCGAATTTCCTTTTCCGGCAAACCGAGTTCGTCGGTAAAATCGTCAATCTCGCAGCACTCGAATTCACCGAGCAATTTTAAAATTCTTTTCTTCGTCACGGCGCGATTAAAGCCGAAGGCTTTTTCTCTAACCGAAGCGGCGGCATCGCGCAGAATCGCGCGGAAATCGCGGTTAGCTTCTTCCTTGGATAAATCGAGCAGCAGCTGCTTTAATCTGGCGGCACGCTCGCTTGCGGAATCTAAAATTTGCGGCGCGGAAATGTTTGGTTCAAACTGTGGGACAAAGGCGGATAAGAAAGGCTGGCTTACGGCAGGTGTATTCATGCGGAAATAGAAGTGAACTTTGGCAATTCACACGCCCAAAAGAATCTTAAATTAAAAATAAAATGCGGTGGCTAATTGGTGCTTTTAGATAAAGGAGGAGAGGTTAAGAACGATTTTTCCGCAGACGAAAAGGGTTACAAAGTCGCCTGCAGAAGTCAGCGTCCTTAACCCTCGATGAAAATAATCGTTTTATTTTGATTATTTGTCAATTAAAAAATTAAGCTATTATCTTGTCCGATAGTAATCCAAGCGCAGAGGCTGTTTTCGGTGAAATCCAAACGCATTCGGTTTTCATCCGTCCGCCGAGAACACGAGCCTGCCGGTCCGAGCGAATCCAGCCTTTCGATTCGAATAATTCTTCGTAAATCGCCGGGGGATAACCGCTCAAAATTACGAAGCCTTCCAAACCGTAAAGCAGATCGGCAAACTCGCGGTGCGCTTTGTCGGTCATCTCGTGACTGTATGCTTTGCTGGTCGTTCTGGTCGAAAAAACATACGGCGGGTCCAAGTAAAAAAGCGTGTCCGGCGAATCCGTTTCTCGGATCAAGCGCAGCGCGTCGCGGTTTTCGATTTGCACGTCGTAAAGCCTGCTCGACGCAGCCTTCAGATTTTCGACTAAATTTACCGGGCGCAACTTTTTACTGCCTTTGTTGAAACGCCGGAAGCTGCCTCTGCACGTGTTGAATTGACCGGAATAAGACATCATTAAGCGATAATAAAGCCGCCTGGCTGATTCGATGTCCGATTCGGTTTCAGGCTCGATGCAAAGCTCATATTCAGTGCGCGCCCACGGCGTCAGCAGAATTTGTTCGATAAGCTCATCAGGCTTTTCGCGCAAAACTTTGAAAAAGTTGACGATTTTATTATTCGCGTCGTTATACGTTTCCATTGGAGACGGCTCTTTGACGGGCAAAACATTTGCGGCGCCGCCGAACGGCTCGACATAGTGCCGGTGCCGCACGGGGAAGTAGCTGATTATCCATTGGGCAAGACGAAATTTACTACCGTAGTAACGCAAAACAGGGTGTTTTACTTGCATTGAAATTTTTATTGTTTAGGAGGGTTTGAGATTTTTCGAGGATTGGGATTTCTCGGAAGACGCTCAATTTAACAATTATCAAAAGGTAAAACAATCTCTTTTAGGATAATATCTCGCAGCAATACTATCTGATTAGATACTATATTCATCAGATATTATCCGATTTGATTCAAATAGCTATATTTTTTGAATGATTGAAATAAAGATTCAAGAAGTAGCTAAAAAGTCAGGAATCGAAACAGGTTATAAATTGCAGCAAGAAACAGGTTTTCAAACAGGCATGGCGTATCGTTTATGGAAAGGCGATTGGAAACAAGCCGATCTAAAAACATTAAATACTCTTTGTAATGCACTTCACTGCACGCCAAACGATTTACTAGAATTCACGCCCGACCCAAAAGAAGAATAATTTATCTGGGATAAATCGGCACTTTAATATTCAGATGCTCGACCACTATCGTCGAGGCGCGGTAAGCCGAACGGCAAACCTCGGTACGATATCCCAGGGACGCGAAAAAATCGTGAAAATATAATTGTTCGGGACTTTGCCTGCTCGTGTCCGCTTCGGTTTTAAATTCAATCAATAAACCGTGATAGCGACTATCAAAAGACGGAGCCAGACAAATAATATCCTGAATGCCTTTGGTCAAACCTTGCCGAATTTGACTTGTTGCAATTGCTTTATTAAAAAACATCGCGCCATTCGGGACAGAAAATATGGCATTCAGTATCGGGAATTGTCTTTTGTGAACGTCGCGCCAGGCGACAAAGGACATCTGAATATTCTTCTCCGGCGTGACTGCTTTTTTAGATTTGGCGGATTCTCGAAGCGGCTGCGGTTTTCCTCTTTTTGGGAACAAACCGCCATTAAAATTGTTGTTCATTTTGAGTTTTGGGAAGGGTTAGAAAGGAAGGATTTTGAGCTAAAACACCTTTGGGGTTGGTGTTCTTTTCTGCCAATAAACATAAGAATTATTTATGGATAAGTCAAGATAATTTATGGCAGGCGCGGGCTGGTTGTCAGGAGGTGATTCGGGGAAGGTGAAATTGGTAGGTTTTTAGGGCGTCTAATCAATGGTAACTGAAGATTTTTAATTTATTAAAGACATTAATTTTACAATACTCGTTCTGCTATTTTCACACTAAAGTTGACCGAGAATTGGTCTATAAGATTTGAGCCTATCACTATAATTTGCTCTCAAAATATTTTCGAGATTTTTTGAGATTTTGTGGCTAATTGGATTCGCTAAGCGAACTCGAAAAAGAGTCGAAGTATCATTTCGCATTGTGGCAAACGTAGTTCCTTCGGGAAACTCGGTTTGTATAATTTTTCTTATTTGCTTTTTATCCGCTTCTAAATCCTCTTCACTGCTAATTAAAATTGTAAAGTTAATCCGCTCAATCGTATTTTGTAAATCACTAAAACTTCTTAGTGAGCTGAGGCGAGTTTTATCTTCAATAGTATTTAGCCTTCTGCTAATGCCGCTAATTGCATCAAGTAATAATGTAGTATCATTAGACACTTCGGTTTTTGTTATTTTAGCGGATTCTATACCTAATAATTGGGTAATTGAGTTTATGTTTTCTACTTTATCGTCATAAGTATTTTGCAGCGCACTCGTTATTTCGGGTATTGCCTGCTCGATTTTATCAATTCGCAAACTGGAATCATACGGAACATCTCTCAAAGTTTGAATATCGAAAATGCGAGAGGTTCTTTCGTCTTTTATTAAAGTAACCGGAAAGTTAAAAGCCTGTCTTATTCCAAGTTCATATAAAACATTCGGATTACGCCCGCTCAAATCACAGATACACATATCGGCTTCGATAATCTGTTTCAAAATATCAATGATGATGTGATTGGTTTTATTTATATCGTCGGCGCGAAGCGGTTCAAACCCAGCATTCAGGCAGGCGGGTTTTATTATGTGGTCGTAAACTCGCTTGAAGTGTCCCGCATCATAGCCTTCAACATCTGAAATCGGCATAATCACGAAACAGATTTTAGATTTCTCTTCGGCGGTTGCTTCTTTTACTTCGGTAGATTCTTTTTTTTCTGCCATATCTATTTCTCACCTTTCACCTTCGGCGGTCTGCCTGTTTTTCTTTCTTTTACAAGCTCTAAATCATTTTCACGAATGGCATAAGTTGTGCCGATTTTTTGCGCGGGCAATCTGCCATCTTTAATGAAATCAAAGACGCGCTTTCGACTTAAACCTAACCTTTCAGCCGCCTCAGTCATACTTAAAAACTTTATTTCTTTTTCACTCACACAGCTAAGATAATTTTTTCAGAAAAACTTGTCAATTGTTAATACTTTTCACTGAATTGAGTCAATCAGTTACTCAGAAAGCTGGTTGAGTAATCTGAGAATAACTGACTGTTTTGTAGGTGATTTAATAAAAGTTACTTAAAAAATGCGTAAGGAAAATTAACTCAATAACGGCTAAGACTTCTCAAATTATCAATCCATTTGCCGTTTTTGTCATAATTAAAATCACGAGCAAATCCAACAGAATTCCAAATTAAATCAAAAGACGGTCGTAGAATCTCCGCTGACGTAAATTCGTAATTAGTGATGGTTATTTCCGGCAATATCAAGTTATTTCTATCTATAGTTGGTTTGTTTTCGCCCCTCATTACAAATCGGACTTCGTAAATGTTACGGAAATCATCGTCTATGTGAAATTTATAATCTTTGACATTAACTAGGTTCTGTTGACATTTTATCTGAGCCAAATAATTGAACTAACCAGATGA
>CAXSBF010000018.1:0-98559 GCA_964235785.1 uncultured Pyrinomonadaceae bacterium
CTTTCATTTCTTTGTCAGATTATCGAATTAAACTGAAATGTCAACAGAACCTAGAAGCTATCTCAAAAATACTCAACCGTTTTTATCGCGTAGCGATTTTCTGAATTTAGCCGTGCGTTTCAACGCACGGACGGCAAGCGAAAAATATTGCGTCGCGTCAGCGACGATTGATAAATATTGAGGATTTTTCAGTTGTCGCTAACGCGACAAGAAAATCTGATTTCCATTTCCGTGCGTTGAAACGCACGGCTAAATTCAAGATTGCCGCTCACGCGGCGCAGTTCTGATTTTTGAGATAGCTTCTAGGATTGTGAAAATAAAGACAGCATATTCGCTTAGAGTTAATTACCGAAATCGTTGAATGTTACCCGATTTAGTATTACTAAATGTTCTCAATTTGGGGCAAACATTTGAAATAAATAGACTTATTGTTTTGGCATTGGTTTTGCGATTATTGTCGTTGAAGAAGGATGTAACCTTCAAATTATAAGGAGAACAAGGCAATGAAAAAATTTATCGCAACATTTATGATGATGGCTATGATGGCAATCGTATTGCCGTTATCCGCAAATGCTCAAACCAGGTATAACCGCTATAACAGCAACCGAGTCAACACATCGCGGATTTACCGTCAACCAAATATTTATGACAGACACCGCAATGTGATTAATGTCGCCGCCGGAACAGGAATCGGCGCAATCATCGGCGCAATCGCCGGAGGCAAAAAAGGTTCGGCAATCGGAGCATTGATCGGCGCCGGAGGCTCGGCTCTTTACACATATAAAATCAAGCCGAAAACAAACCGATACTAATTTTAAGTTTGAAATAGCTTTTCCAAAGCCGTAGAGAGTTATATCTTTGCGGCTTTCTTATTTCTTCTTTTGCGGTGGTTTTTTTGGCGTATCAATCTTGTAAATCGGGTCGCCGTTTTTATCTACATCGGGAATTTTCTTCAGTCGTTTTTTAAGTTCTTTGTCTTCCATATTTTTGACAACTCCAATTCTGAATTACGAAAACTCGCAAATTTCATAAAAGGATTATAATTTATTGCAAATTTTTACAATTATCAATCTATCAACATTTTAAGGAGAAGGGGAAATGGCTGAAAGTCTGAAATCAAAGAAGGAAGTAGCGGTAATTTTTAGAAAAGCGTGGATTCTTCAAAGTTGAGAATTCACGCTTTTGTCGTTAAAATAATCGATATGTGCGGAAGATTTACAAACAAGGCAAAGCCTGAACAAATAAAAACTGAATTCAAAGTCGGAGCTAAAAATCCAAATTTATTTCAGCCCAGATTTAACGTTGCTCCGGCACAAATGATTGATGTTGTGTTTGAGCCTGAAACCGAGCGGATTCTTTCACAATTAAAATGGGGTTTAATTCCGAGTTGGGCAAAAGAAGCGGAAATTGGCAATCGGATGATTAACGCCAGAGCCGAAACGCTTCAAGAAAAACCATCTTTTCGAGAAGCATTCAAAAGCCGCAGATGTATCATTCCCGCATCCGGATTTTATGAATGGCAGAGAAAAAACACAGGCGGAAAGCAGCCTTTCTACTTTTACCTGATAGACAAAGAAGTTTTCGGATTTGCAGGACTTTGGGAAACCTGGATCGATAAAACAACAGGCGAAGAATTGGAAACCTGCACAATTATAACAACCGAAGCCAATGAAGTCTTAAAGCCTGTTCACGAACGAATGCCCGTTATTCTCAAACCCGAGAGTTATGATGAATGGCTCGATGCAAAAGTAAAAGACACCGATAAACTTCAAGAATTGTTAAAACCATATCCTGCAAAGGAAATGGCTTCTCACGCTGTTAGTCGGAGCGTCAACATTCCTGATACCGATTCACCTGAACTGATTACTCCTTTGAATAGTTTGTGAAAATGAATTTCTGCGAACTAATTGATGTAAATCATTATTAATGAATCCAATTATCCGGCTGTCAGTAGAAAGAGGCTGGTTTAAAACCTCACGGGCGTAGATTGAAAGAAGTATGGTTTTGAGAATTAGGCATTTAGTTTTGTAGAGCAAACAGATTATTAAATGCTTGTTTCGGATCTACACGGCGGCGATGCTGAAATTCATTTATCCAACCGGAAACATTTGTTGCCATTTTACGCTCTGCGCTTTGTTTTAGTTTTTTCTCTGAAACAGCAGGCAGGTTATAATTTATAAGTGTATTTTTCTTTATTACTTTAATTTTTAATCTAGTCAATTTAGCCATCCTTTTAGTCCGAAAATTTCGGCTCTGATAAGTAACGCGAAAATAAATCGAAAATCGTATCAAAGACTCTTAATTTTTTACAAAAAAGTTCTCTGACACGAAGAAGGATAGAAAAATCTGAAAATCAAGTCACCACCTATTTGGGTAGTAACTTTTGTGATTTGGAAATCTGAAGGGAAAAGAATTCTGATAAGAGAAACAATCCGGCTACTGCAAATTGTGCGTTCGCAATGCAGAGGTCAGGAGTTCGACCCTCCTCTACTCCACAATTTTTCCTGTATTTTAGAGCCGTTACGAAAACGGCTTTTCTATTTGACTTCAAATCTACGCCGCAAGTTTCTTAAAAAACAGTTTCAATTCCGCATTGATTCAATTAAAAGCGCTTTCGACAAAAGCGCTTTAAACAAATCTTTTTAGGGGTGAGGGTGAGGAGAACCCGAGTGAGCGACCGACGAAATTGCTGGGGTCAAACAAAAAGGGTTTCGGCTTTTCTATTATGCTATGGCAAAAATATGCAAAACCTTGCAAGTTTTTTTTCCCGACCTGTGAAATAGTTTCAAAAGAGCCGATTTTCTGTTATATTTTAGCCACTCGATTTTTCTTGGCATTAATAAAGAAATCGTTTTCCATCAATAAGTTCTGGCTAAAATTTAATTTTTTTGCGAGGGCAGAGAGCGGTTGACGGCTGGTTTGTCCGTGTGCCGGTTTGCGTTTCCGATGGCTAAAGATGATGCGGTAACAGAAGAAAGTTTTGACGTGCTGCTGCGCTGGCTTGACAACAATCGTGAGTCGGCGGGACGAGAGTATGAAAAAATTCGCCGCAATTTGATATGGATTTTTATGGGGCGTGGTTGTTCCGAAGCAGAGGCGTTGGCGGACAAAACCATTAACCGCGTAACGCGAAAATTGCCGCAACTCCTTGACGGTTACGTCGGCGAGCCGATTTTATATTTTTTCGGCGTGGCGGAAAAAATTCATCTCGAATGGCTGCGAGAACAGAAAAACATCAAACTACTGCGATTTAGAGAGACGGACAATCAAGATGAAACGGACGAAATCGAGATTGAATATGATTGTTTGGAAACTTGTCTGGCGAAGCTTCCCGCCAAACTGCGCCGGATGGTCGTCGAATATCACCGCGGAGAAAGAGCCGCTAAGATTGAAAACCGGCGCGAACTGGCTGAAAGTCTTGGAGTTAGCGCCGTTGCGCTACAGACTAAAGTATCCCGCATTCGCTCTCGTTTAAGAGAGTGCATGCAGAAATGCGTCGCTCAAAAAAAAATAAAGTGAAAGGTTTTGCATGTTTTTGTCATAGGGTTATAGAACAAGGGGGAAAGATAGTGGAAAAGATGTCAGAAAAGCAAAATAATGTCAGGAAATATCTGCTGGGAGAACTGAACGACGAAACGGAGATGCGCCGGATAGAAGAAAAAATACTGTTTGACGGCGACTTCACCGAACAATTGTCAATCGCCGAAGACGAGTTGATTGACGATTATCTCGACGGCGCGCTCGCGGGACGCGAACGCGAACGATTCGTTCGATTTTTTCTTTCATCGCCGCATATTAAAGAGAAGCTGCGACTTATTCAAAACCTGCGGAAATATGCGGCAAAACACGCAGGCACTCAAAGCGTCAGACAGTTTTATAAAGAAAAAACCGTTTTCCGGCTCAATTGGCGAAAATTGTTATCGCCTTTGCTTTTGAAGTTTGCGCTGGTTGTTTTACTGCTCGGCGGCTTCGGTTTCGGCGTTTGGCGCACGGCTTTTTACCAATCGGATGTTGACCGCGGATTGGCTCAGCTTCGCCTCGCATATCGCGGACAGCGCCCGATTGAGTCGCGCACGACGGCAAACTTTGATTATGTGCAGCTTTCCTCCGGGACTAGAGGAAACGCGCCGACTGCCGGCGATGAAAAAGCGCTGAGACTCGCGGAATTATCTCTTTCCGCGGCGGCGGCGGACGATTCATCGAATGCCGAAGCGCATCACGCTTTGGGACTGTTGTTATTGGCTGACAAAAAATTCGACAAGGCTTCGGATGAATTCGATTCGGCGCTAAAATTTGCGCCTGACGACGCGCGGCTGCAAAGCGATTTGGGGGCGACATTGTTTGAGGCAGGTAAAAGGGCAAAGCAGGAAGAAAACGGCGCAAATAGTTTGGAATTGTTTAACCGGAGCTTAGAGCATCTCGAAAGAGCTATTGCCTTAGACCCGAAACTGCTTGAGCCGAAATTTAATCGGGCGCTATATCTGCAAGAATACAGCCCCGAACAGGCTAAAGAGGCGTGGCGCGAGTATCTGAAACTCGATGCGGATTCGCAATGGGCTGAAGAAGCCCGGCGCAATCTGCAAAGACTGGAATCGCAGGAATTAAAAGAACGTTCGGCAGTTGAACTGGAACAAGATTTTTTAACTGCTTTCGGTCAAAAAAACAATGAAGAAGCATGGCGGCTTTTGAGCCAAAATCGAGAATTGATTCGAGAAAAATATCTGCCGCAGCGTCTGGCAATGTCATTTTTAAATGCGTCGGGCGATGAAAGGGAAAACCTCTTACAGGCTTTGCAATATGCCGGAGAGCTTGAGATGAATCGCATCGGCGACCCGTTAGCAAGCGATATTGCCCGTTTCTATACGACCTTGCCGGACGCGAAAATTGAATTGCTCAAGCAAGCTCAAAAAGCCGTGCGAAACAGTTATAAATTAACTCTCGATTTTTCCGACTATAAAGCGGCTCTTAAGGAAATTGAATCGGCACGCGATTTATTCCTGCGAGCCGGAAACGTTTGGGAAGCGAAATCGAGCGAATACTTTATCGGCTATTGTTTGATTAATACCGACCGCGCAAACGAAGGCATCGCCCGACTCAATCAAGTATTGGAATTTTCACAAAACCGAAACTACAAATGGCTCGAAGTTACATCGCTTTATTGGTTAGCCGGCGGTTTTAGTGTTTTGAAGCAGCAAACGCAGTCAAAGGAAACCAGCGAAAAGGCTCTTGCGCTCGCCGAGGAAATAAACGATTCTTATGCCATTCAGAGAAATCTGTTAGAACTGGCGAGACACAGCTCTTTTGTCGGTCAAAATCAAGCGGCACTCGATTACTTGCAGCGTGTCTTTGAAAAATCAAATGACCCGGAAAGCAGTCTCCGACAGAAATATCGCAATTACGCCGACGCTTTACCGATTTTAAACGCCGCCAAAATTTACAGCGCGGCGAAACCGATTGCCGTCGAAGCGGTCTGGCTTGCCGACCGGCTCGACGACCGGATGTTTAAAACACAGTCGCGTAATAACGCCGTCGTCGCCTGCATTCAAACCGGAGATTTCGCGCAAGCGCGAAGATGGTTAAATGACGGTCGGGAGAGGGCAGAAGCGATAGACGATGACTTATCCCGCAAAAGAATGATTGCCTATTCCTTTCTGAAATCAGGTTACCTCGAAAGACAAGTCGGTGATTATGAAAAATCCAAACAATTTTATGATGAAGCCGTTCGATTGTATAAAACAGTGGAAATGCCGTCCAAGTTATACGAAGCTCAGAAAGGCAGACTGCTAACGTATCTCGCCCTCGGACAAAATGATGACTTGGAAGAACAAATTTCGGCGACGATAAATTTAGTCGAAGAATACCGCGAAAAAATTTTAGAAGAACCGGAACGGACGAGCTTTTTTGATACCGAAGAAAGCGTCTATGACATTGCCGTCGATTATAAGTTTAGAAGCGGCAAATACGAACAGGCGTATAATTACACGGAAATTTCCAGCTCGCGCTCGCTTCTCGATTGGCTACAGAAGGGAGCAAAAATTTCGGGCGACAGGAAAAAGATTAAAATTGCGCTGGAAGAAAATGCTTCGCCCCTTACACTTTCGGAAATCCGCGAGCGAATGCCGGACAACGTGCAGATTTTGCAATACTCGGTTTTGGACGACAAAGTATTAATTTGGCTGGTTTCAAAAGAGAAATTTGAAGTTGTTCCGGTAGGAATCAAGTCCGCCGAATTACGCGAAAAAGTTGAAAATTATGTTAAATTGTTGAAGCAAAAAGATAATGCCTCCCAAACCGATGCCCGACAACTTGCGCGAGAACTTTACGATTCACTAATAAGTCCGATTCTCAGCCGGCTCAATCCGGCGCAGGAAATTTGTTTGATACCGAGCAAATTTTTGTCCTCCTTGCCGTTTGCGGCAGTCGTTTCGCCCGCCGGAAAGCCTCTTTTAGCCGAATTCAATATCTTTTACGCGCCGAGTGCCAATGTTTTTCTGTATTGCACGGAAAATGCGCGGAAAAAAGACAACTCGACCAACGAAGCTTTGCTGAGTATCGGCAATCCCGCTTTCGACCGCCAAAATTTTAACAATTTGCCCGATTTACCCACAGCGGAGAAAGAAGCGCAAGAAGTTGCCGCGCTTTACGACCATCCGCAAACTTTTTACAATCGCCGAGCCACCAAAACGGCTTTGCAAGATTCAATTCAGGACGCCGACATAATTCATTTTGCCGGACATTATGTAGTCGTTCCCGAAGAGCCTTTATCTTCCTATCTTTTACTGGCGCGAAGCGGTAAAAATTTGGAAGACGGCACTTTAACTAATTCGGAATTAGTTGACAAAAAGTTGCCGCGGGCGAAACTGGTCGTTCTTTCGGCATGTCAAACCGGAGTCGAGCAGTATTATAACGGCGAAGGTTTTATCGGTTTATCGAGAACCTTTTTAGCAGCCGGTGCGCCGCTCGTCGTCGCAAGCGAGTGGAGCGTTGACACCGAAGCGACGGCGGAACTGATGAAACGCTTTCATTACTTTCGCCGTCAGGAAAAAATGACGACCGTCGCCGCTTTGCGAAAGGCGCAACTTGAAATGCTCGACGCGCCCGATGGTCGTTTCCGCGAGCCGTATTATTGGGCGGCTTTCGCCGCGTTCGGCGGTTATACAGCTTTCTAGCTTTATTGAAAATTAAACAAACAAGGAGAAAAAAATATGTCAATGACTGTTGAATTACGGGTTGGCGGTCTCGCTATTTTTTACCGAAGCCGGAGAGAAGATTTTTGGTATGCTATTTTTATTTGCGATTCGGAACATCCGGTAAATTTCAGACACGAGGGCGAAACTGATTGGAAGCCTTTGCATATCGACGGCGAAGACAGATTCATTTCAATTTTAGCCGATCAAGCGAAAATGCCTGACTCGTTACGGGGAGACAAATTTGAAAAAATTTTGAATATGGCTAGTCCCGAAATGCACGGGGCGGGAAATCTTTTGGTGAAAAGAAGCGGAACGACGGATATTATTTCTATGATAATTCCGGCGGCAAAACTCGGGATGTTTGAAGAAACCCCTCGTCCTTACTACATAATAAATAACACCACCGGAGAATTTCGCAATATTGGAACAGTTGCCAGAAAGGCTGTGGCGACCATCGAACTTAACGACGGCAGAGGACTGACGATGCTCGTCGAGGACGGAAACGGAGCTTCCGAACTCGCATATTTTCCTTATAAGGACGGCGCGACTCACGTGCTTGAATTTAACAATGACTGCGGTTTTGAGGCAAAGGCGGAAAACGACTTTATTCGTTACTATGATTGGCTAAAAGACAAGAACGGAACAACGTTTTGGGCTGGAGAAATCAGCGGCGCTTTGGCTGACGCGGAAGCAGATCGTTCTATCGAATCGAAAAATTTAGACGAGATGCTAAAGCTGTTTTCTCCCCAAAATGGAAATTGCGATATTGTTGTGGTCGAACCGCCGCCGAATCAACCGTAATTGAGAAAAATGCAGCGCGCCCGAAACTGTCGGTTTTTGCAGGTAAATTCGCCGGAAAATTATTATTTTTTAACCGGCGAATTTTTGATTTTTGCCAGCGCGTCAATAATCGCTTGCGGCTCGGCGCGTTTTTTGTAATCGGGTTCGAGAAAGGCATAGACGATTTCGCCTTTCCGGTTGACGACGTAGGTTGCCGAAAGCGGCAGTTTCGCCTTTTCCATTTGATTATGTTCGGCGACGTTCAAGCCATGCGATTTATAAAGCGCGTCGGTTTCCTGCGGCAACTGATAGACAATGCCGAATTTTCCGGCGAGCGTCAGATTCGGGTCGCTTAAAACGGTAAAATCCAGTTCGTTTTTCTTGGCGACGTTCAAGGAATTGTCAGGATTTTCAACCGAAATGGCGACCAAATTTCCGCCCGCTTCCTTTATCCGCGAAAGATTTTTCTGCAAATTTCGCAAATAAAGATTGCAGAACGGACACCACGAACCGCGATAAAAGACGATGACCAGATTTGCCTGTTTTAATAAATCATCGCTGCCGACCATCTGGTTATTAGCGTCTTTTAGTTTGAACGAAGGCATTTTCGCGCCTACATTCAAGGCATTTTTGGCAGCGTCAATATCGGTAACCGACTTTTCGGCGGAAGCTGCATCGACACTATCGCCCAAGGGCTTCCCGTTTTTCTTCGCGGGTTTTTGTGAAAAGGCGCTTATACTCAAAACACAAATCACCAGACATAAACAAAATTTTTTGCTTGTCATATTTTCTCCATAATGAAAGAATGCTTGAAATAATGAATAACAATTTAATATCTAAAAAACATTTGTCTTTATTCCAAATGCTTGATTTATTGTAAATTCATCAATCGTAATTCTTTTCCCGAAAAATAAATTTTGCAAGACTCCTTAAAATCAATCTTCAGCCGCACGAAATTGGCACTTGGCTCAATGTTGTTTTTTGCTCTGGCGGTTGCCGCCGTCGTCTTGATTTTTTTCGGCTGGCTGACCGAAGAAATTTCGGAAGGCGAAACGCGCGGCTTTGACGACGCGGCGCGCTCGTTTGTGCATCAGTTTGCCTCGCCCGCGCTAACCGGTGCGATGAAATTTGTCAGTTTTCTCGGTTCAGTGCTTTTCCTGTCGATTTTCGGCGTCGTTGTGTTTATCGTGTTTTGGCTGCTCAAACGCTATCGGGCGGCGACATTTTTTGCGATAACCATGGCTGGTTCTTCAATTCTTTTGGGAACGCTGAAAACCGTTTTTCGACGCGCCCGCCCGGAACCGTTTTTTGAAACCGTGCTGCCCGCTTCCTACAGTTTTCCGAGCGGACATTCCTTGTTGTCTTTTTGTTTTTACGGCGTGCTGGCAGCGATTATAACGGCTCGAATTGAAAGCAGATTGTTTCAAGCGATTATTTGGTTGTGCGCTTTTTTGTTGGTTGCGCTCATCGGACTTTCGCGCATTTATCTCGGCGTTCATTATCCAAGCGACGTTTTGGCGGGTTACACGGCGGCGTTTGTCTGGGTAACTGCCGTCGCTGTCGCCGACCGTTTTTGGCGTTACCGGAAATCAAAAAATAAAGAACGCGAACAAACCGGCATTCCTGGAGAATTATGATAACAGCCGGTAGATTCGCGTTCTCTTTCGGGAAGATTATTAAACTCTAAAAGTTATTTTGTTCTTCCCGTAATCCGCATATTAACAATGTCTGAAAGTTTCAGATTCGGGTTGCCCGCTTTTGACTGACGAATAAATTCGCGGTCGACATTGTGAATTTTCAAGCTCACAAAATCTTCAATTGAAGCGTTTGAAAATCCTTCGGCTCTGACTTCATTGATAAACTCCGGCGTAACTTTGAAGATTCTGAATTTCACCAAATCCTCGATGTCTAAATTCTGAAAACCGAGAGCTTTGACTTCGCTCAAAAATTCCGGCGTAACTTTAAAAATCCGCAATTTTGTCAATTGTTCCATATCGAGTTTGTCGAAACCCATCGCCGCGACTTGCCTGACAAATTCGGCGTCAACTTTGAAAATTCGCGCTTTGACCAAATCTTCCAACTCCAAATTCGGGAAGCCCGTCGCTTTCATCTCGCTGGCAAATTCCGGCGAGATATTAAAAATACGACCTTTGAAAACATCGTCAATCGAAAGATTTCCGAAATCCATCGCTTTCAAGTCGTCCACATATTTCGTGGTCAAATTGAGCGTCGTGGCGACAAACAATTTTTCGCCGTCGAGTTTGTAACCGCGACTTTGCATCGCCTGGACAAAACTTTGGTTCGGCGTAAAACGCCAGGTTCCTTTTCCTTTGCCGCCGCTAAAACTGCCTTCGCAGTCAATTGTTCCGGCTTCGCGGGCAAACTGGAATTTGACTGGCGCGTTTCCGGCGACTTGCTCGCGGCTCAAGTTTTGAAGCTCGTCGAGCGTGTAACTCGAACCGTGCATATTATTGCCGCCCTTCGCCGTCCGTCTGGAAAAATTCAATTGTATTTTTTCAGAATTTTTGTCGCTGACTTCCGCCGTCCATTCGCCCGTCAAAGTTTCCTGCGCCGAAACTTCCGAACTCGCCGAGTAAGCATTGAAAAATGCCAGCAGCGAAAATGAAACTACGCCGATAAAAAACGCCGGTAAAATACTCTTTGCCGCCGATTGAAAACCGTTTTTCATAAGTTGAATCTCCTCAAGTTTGTCGAACTTTATTTTTGAATTTCGGACTCTCTGAAATAAGAAACACCGCGCGTCAGTTTTTTGTGACAAAATTTTTTTGCGGCAGAATTGAGAGATTCTGAAAGGAGATTTGACAGGAAGCCGACTCAAAAATACTTTGCATTCTCCTTTGCCGCTTTGCGCCTTTGCGGGAAATTCTTCCTGCTCCCGCAAAGGCGCAAAGCGGCAAAGGGAAAACGAAGGCGTTACTCGCCGATTTGGTATATTTGAGATGACTTATAATGAAATACAAAGAAAAATAAATATTAACAGAATCTTCATTCGGCTAATTTTTGAAAGGCTTGACCGACGAAACGAAAATGTCTTTCGTCCGCGTCAATTTCCGCGCCGAGTTTTTCATAGAAGGCGACGGCGTTTTTGTTCCAATCTAAAACTTGAAAATCAATTCTTTGGGCGTTTCTTTGCGCGGCGATTTGCGCTAATTTTTTGAGAAAAAATTCACCGACTTTCTGACCGCGAAATTCTTTTTTTACATACAAATCTTCGAGATAAATCCCGCGCTGCCCGCGAAAGCTCGCAAAGTTTTCGTAAAACAACGCATACCCGATTGGCTTTTCGTCCGCCAAAGCAATCAATCCTTCAACGCACGGTTTTGAACCAAACATCGCATCGCGTAAAACGTCCTCGGTTATTTGGCAATGCTCCAGTAAGTTTTCAAACCCGGCAAACTCCCGAAGCATTTCAATTATTTGCAGAACGTTTGTTTCTGATGCTTCTCTGATAGTTACGTTCATTGATTCCAAGCAATTTGGCTTTTCAATCTTCGGACGCTGACTTCTTTGCCGAGCGTTTCAAAAACCGCGAGCATCGAAGGTCCGACGGCTGAACCTGTCAAAAGGGCGCGTGCGCCGTTCATAATCACGCCGAGTTTTGTTTGTTTTTCTTCGGTGAATTGTTTGACGACTTGTTCGATATTGTCGTGCGTAAAATCTTCGATTGATTCAAATTTATCGGCGAGTTGGGGCAGCCAGGTTTGCAAATCGGGAAACTTCTTCAAGTTTTTATCAATCGCCGCTTGGTCGAAATCAAAATCTTCAGAAAAATACGCGCGTCCTTGATTTGAAAAATCCTTCAAAGTGAAAAAGCGTTGGCGAATCAAATCAATTGTCTGCTCGAAATGCAAACGGTCGTCGTCTTCGTATTCGTCGCGCCAGAGCTTTGCAGATTTTAATTCCGCTTTGACGAGCGGCAATAAATCTTCGAGCGGCATTGTGCGAATGTATTCGGCGTTCATCCAGAGCGCTTTGTCATCCGTCCAATGGCGCGGGTCATTTTCGTGAAAATTAAAAATCGCGTTGTTGCGATGAACGTGGTCGAGCGAGAATTTTTCGGCAAGTTCGTCCAATGAATAAATTTCCTGTTCCTCGCCAGCCGACCAGCCGAGCAGCGCGAGGAAATTGCGGAATGCGGCGGCGACGAAACCATTGTCGCGGTAAGTCGTCATCGAAACAACTTCGCCGTGTTTGCGTTTGGAAAGTTTGCCTTTGTTCGGCGCGAGTATTAGCGGCAAATGCGCGAACGTCGGCGGCGTTTCGCCCAACGCTTCGTAAATCAAAATTTGTTTATGCGTGTTGGTTAAATGATCTTGTCCGCGAATGACGTGCGTGATTTGCATTTCAATGTCGTCGCAAACGACCGCCAGATTGTAAAGCGGATGACCGTCCGAGCGCAGCAAAACGAGGTCTTCGGTTTCCGCGTAATCGCGTTCCTGCAAACCATAAACCGCGTCTTCAAAATTCGTCTTTCCGGTTTTCGCAACCTTCAGACGAATAGCAAACGGCTCGCCGCTTTCAGCTTTTCGGTCGCTTTCTTCCTTTGATAAATCACGAAACGGATTGTCGCGCATATCTTTTTGCTCGCGCGCGCGTTCGACAATCGCCGCTTTTACGTCTTTATCGGCGCGTTCTTCTTTCGGCGTAAAATCACGATACGCTTTGCCTTCGTTTAATAATTTCAAAGCGATTTCACGATGTTTCGGGGCATTGTCGGATTGATAGACAATTTGCTCGTCGTGATTCAACTCAAGCCACGCCAAGCCGTCGAGAATCGAGCGCGTCGATTCTTCGGTCGAACGCTGCAAATCGGTGTCTTCGATTCGCAGAAGAAATTTACCGCCCGTGTGTCTGGCAAACAGATAATTAAAAAGCGCGGTTCGAGCTGAACCGATGTGCAGATAACCCGTCGGCGACGGGGCAAAGCGAACTCTTGTTGTCATAAAAGATATTTTCCCGCAAAGGCGCAGAGAGCGCAAAGTAAGGCGCAAAGAAATTTCCGCGCAAAAACTTGAACTCTATCAAAATTCGGAGGCGCAAAAACACGAATAGCTATCAAACTTCGTAAAGCTGATAGCTACCAAAACAATCCAAAATCCAAAATCTAAAATCCAAAATAAAGATGGCGGAGACGACAGGATTCGAACCTGTGGAAGACTTTTGATCCTCAACAATTTAGCAAACTGCCGCTTTCAGCCACTCAGCCACGTCTCCGCATTTTCAATTACGCTCCACTTTTTAATTGCCCGGCTTGAGGCGAGGAAAGCGTAAAACTTATTCTAGCCGTCAGACAAACTTTGTCAAGTTCGCCGCATCAAACGAGGCAAACTTAGTTGTGTCGAGGCTTGACACATTTGATTTTAGGACAGAAAATACAAAGCGTGCGCGAACCGTTTTTGTAATTCATAATAGTTTCAGCGCTTCGACAAAGGGTTCTCCCGAAAACTTGTTTTGATGGAGGTCGCTTGTCCGATGCTTTTTTCCATTTTGCCGATTAGAAAATTTTCCAATTTAGTTTTAATTTTCCTGACCGCTTTTTGTGCGGCTTTTGTTTCCGCGTCCGACACGCAAGGGAAAGTCGTCGTTCAAAGAAGCGGAAACGTCGGGATTATCAAAGGAATTGTGCGCGACGAAGCGGGAAAAGCGATTTCGGATGCGACCGTCGCAATTTTTCGCGTCGGGACTTCACAACTTTTGAAGCAGGTGCGTTCGGCGGCGGACGGAAGTTTTCTGGCGAAGATTTTGCCGGGAACTTATTCGATTTTAGCGGTCGCGCAAGGCTTTAACGCCGTAACGCTGGCGGAAGTCGAAGTCAATCGCTCCACCGAGTTGAACTACGGTTTTAAGCTGGAGCGCGCCGGAAGCGGTAATACGCTGCCGGAAAAAATCTCAGACCGCAGAAGTCCTAAATACTCGATTCGCGCCGCCGCAATGCAGCGCTCGGTTTATCAAGCGACCGAAAGCGACACGACTATTGCCGATGCCGATGAGCAAGAACTTGATGCCGTTGAAGAAAAATCCGAAACCCAACCTCGCGCGGAAACAGTAGTCGAAACTTATTTTGCAAGTTCCAATGAAGGAAATTATACAGGCTTAAATTTTGCCCGGCTTCAAGCTTTGGGCGAAAACGCGGAAATCATTTTTGTCGGGCAAACAGGAACTAATAAGTTAGCTCCGAAAAGATTTGAAACGAGCTTTAAGTTTCGCCCGAACGAAAACCACCAAATCCGCATAGGCGGGGCAGTCGCCAAACTCGGGCAAATCAAACTCGACAATCAGCAAAAATCGCTCGGTCAAATTTCCTTTGGGGCTTATGATGAATGGAAAGTCAAGGAAGGCATCGTTTTGGTTTTCGGTCTCGATTATTCAAAATTCATCGGAGCGGGAAATGATTTTTCGATTAATCCGCGTCTCGGTTTCCAATACGATATAAATTCAAAAACACGCGCCCGCGCCGCCTATACCACTCAGACCGAAGAGCGCAACTGGCAAACAGCGGTTGAACTTGAAGGCACGGAGGTTTTCTTCCGTGAACCCGTCATAGCGCAGGATTTAGTCTTGAAAAATGACCGACCCCAAATGAATAAAAGTCGGCGGCTTGAATTCGGCGTCGAGCGTGTTTTAGATAACCAATCAACCGTCGAAGCAAACGTCTTTTTCGATACTGTCAGTAATCGCGGAATCGGTATCAACTCCATTTCTTTTGACTCGCTCGACGGCGAAAATTTTGCCGAATTTGTTGCCAATCAACAAGGTCGAGCGCGAGGCGCGAGAATTGTTTATACGCGCCGCCTGAACGGAATTTTCAGCACCTCGGCAGGTTACGCTTTTGGAAACAGCCAAAAATTATCGGAAAAGGCAATTTCGAATCCGGCGAATATTTTTGAAAACGGCTTTGCCCAAAGTGTTTTCGGTCAATTCGATGCCGACTTCAATACCGGAACGCAGGTCAAAACCATTTTTCGGCTTTCTCCGCAAGCGACGGTTTTTGCAATCGACCCGTTTCAGGGAAGGTTGGCAATTTATGATCCGGGTTTAAGCGTCATGGTAACGCAGTCTCTGCCGACTTGGGGCTTGCCGATTCACGCCGAAGCCGTGGTTGACGGACGCAATTTATTCGATATTCAAACAGGTGTCGGCAGCGAAGAGGGAAGTCTAAAATTAAATTTGCAGCGTCGCAATGTACGCGGCGGAATTTTGGTCAGATTTTAGCGCCGACGGGCGAACGCAAACCAAATCAATAGACGCAGATACTCTTTCGAAGTTATCTGCGTCTTTTATTTTCACCGGATTTTTCCAAAATCTCGGATTTTAATAAAAAAGCTGAACGAAAAATTGCGGCTGTTTATGTTTATGGAAACAAAAGCCTTTGTTTTGGGTGGTTTGCGGTGAAATGAAGCGGTCAAAGTATTAGGAACGCATTTTGCGTCTCGAAAAATTTTGGTGAAGTTTGCCTGAATCTAATGAAGGGTAAAATCCTGACAAGTTGGAGTTTAGTGTGGCTTCTGGCAACCGTTTTAATGGTTGCCGGCGGCGCTCTCAATCTTTCACAACGCTCTTCTCATAATTTGCCTCCGAACGACGGCGTTCTCTGGAAACAAAAAGCTGACGGAATTTATGCCGAAAAGGTTATGCCGAATCTGGCGGCGTCGCGGGCGGGAATCGCCGCGGGCGACAAGCTTTTGGGCATCAGTCTCGATGAAAAACAATTCGATGAGGTAACTTCGCCTTCAGACGTGCAGATGTATCTGGAAACTGCCGGCGTCGGCGGCAAACTAACCTATTTTTATCAAAGACCTGCTTATTCATTTACCAATAACTTTTACTACGCCGATTTATCGCATATCGATACTTTGCCGCGCTGGACGGCTTCGATAATTTTTCTCATCTTCGTCGGTTTAATCTGGCTCGGCGTCGGAACTTTCGTTTTGTTCAAACAGGGAAGTCAAGCTCCGTTTGTTCTGCATTTCGCGCTCGTGTGTCTTGCCGCATTTGTTTTTCACGTTTATAAGCCGATTGGACTGGATGAAGATTTTGACCTTGCAATCGGTATCTTGGACGACGCTGCCTTTGCGTTTTTCGTTCCGCTGTTTTTGCATTTTTGCCTTCGCTATCCGGTCAAAAGCGAGATTTTTGACGAGGCGCGTTGGAAAACCTACGCGCTTTACATTCCGGCTTCAATAATTACGCTCGGAATCTGCGTATTGTCGCTGACTTTTCCGATTGTTAATTGGCTTTTCCCAAACACCGAATTGGTAGCGAACTTGGCTAATCTTACATCCCGGTTCAATCTTTTCGGAATTTTCTTTCAAGCGAATTTTTATCACTTTGTCGTCGGAATTTCTCTGGGCGCGAGTGTTTTGTTGTGGCGATTTCTAAAAAATCGCAAACAGCCGCTCGTCCGTCAACGCCTTAAATGGGCGATGTGGGGAACACTGGCGGCAGTTACGCCGATTGTGCTTTTCCAGATTGCGAAACGCTTCGTTTATCTGCCGGAAGACAGCTTTTCCGCCGCGATTACGACCTTGCCGCTCGCCTTGATTCCATTGAGTTTCGGTCATTCGGTCGTGCGTTACCGTCTGATGGATGTCGATGTCGTTGTTCGCCGCGCGTTGGTTTATGCGATGACGACGCTGGCGATTGCGATGATGATTGGCGCGGTCGCGCTCGGACTCGTCTTTCTCGCCGTCGGCAATAATCTTTCGACAACTGAAATTACGCTTCGCGCTTTGATTGCCATAATTTTGATGGCGGCGATTGTGCTTCTTTCCGAACCGCTCAAGAAATTTTTACAGGAACGCGCCGACCGCTTTTTCTACGGCGAACGCTATGATTTGCGACACGGCTTGCTCGATTTCGGCAGAACGCTTTCGGCGACGACCGCGCTCGAACCGCTTCTGAATGCTCTAACCGAACGGCTGCGACAAGTGCTTGATGTCGAAAAAGTGGCGATTTTTATCGAAGAGGAAAACTCGGCGGAAAATTATCGACTTGCCAAGTCGATCGGGATAAATGACGACTATAAAATACCGAGCGATTTTCGTCAGATGATACGGCAGAAATCTGCTGAAAACGGAATCGTTCGCGCTGACGAACTCGAATTGTTCGACGAAGAAATCGTCGTCAAAGCTCCGCGCGAAAAGATTGAAGCCAAAGGCATTGTCGGGAAAATTGAAGGAAAGATTGAACAATTTGGCAGAAACGGAAAAAACATTCATCGCCAGGAACTTCATTATTTCGTGCCGTGCGTCGTCAGAGGAAAAATGATTGCGGTCATCGGTTTGGGACGCGGCTCGGACGGCTCGCTTTTATCGAGCGAGGATTTGGAAATTTTGCAGACCGTTTCCGGTTATGTCGCCGTTGCCGTCGAAAACAGTTTGCTTTATCAGGAACAGGAAAAACGCGCCGAAGAACTCGCGCTTTTGAAAGAATTCAACGAATCGATTGTCGAGTCTGTCAACGTCGGCTTGCTCGCCGTCGACGAAACGGGCAGAATCACGCGCTGTAATTCGATGTTTGAAGAAATGATGAATTCGAGCCGAGAACAGACAATCGGTAAATTTATCGAAGAAATTTTCGACGAAAGTTTTGCTTTGAATCTGGAAAATATCCTGGGCAAGTCGCGCTGGCACCTGACCGAGATTCGCAATGCCTACAAACTTCTGACGACCGATTTCAAAGGCAAATCTTTGATTCTAAATGTTGCCATCGCGCCGCTTCGTTCGGTTTCTCACAATCAGACGGGCGCGATTATCGTTTTTGAAAACGTAACTTCACGCATCAAGTTAGAAGAAACCTTGCAGCAGAGCGAAAAACTTTCGAGCATCGGACTGCTTGCCGCAGGTGTCGCGCACGAAGTCAACACGCCGCTGACCGGAGTTTCCAGCTATACGCAAATGCTTCTTGGAATGATTCCCGAAACCGACCCGAAACACGCGCTGCTGCAAAAAGTTCAAAGACAAACCGACCGCGCCTCAAACATTGTCGGCAATCTGCTGAATTTTTCGCGCACTGGAAACGCTTCCGAGTTCGTCGAAATTGACATCAACAAACTGCTCGACGATACGCTTCAATTGCTGGAACCGCAGCTTAGAAAATCGCAAGTCGAAATCGTAAAAAATTATTCTGACGTTCCGCCGATGGTTTTCGGCAACGCGGGAAAATTGCAGCAGGTTTTTACAAATTTAATCATCAACGCGCGAGACGCAATGTTCGGCGGCGGAGAAATCCTTTTGACAACGTTTCTTGGAGACGAAGAAGTCGTTATCACGGTTTCGGACACGGGAACAGGCATCGAAGCGGAAAATCTGAACAAAATTTTCGACCCCTTTTTCACAACTAAAGCCATCGGCAGCGGAACGGGTTTGGGTTTGGCGGTTTCCTACGGCATCGTTCAGGAACACACGGGAACGATTGAAGTTTCAAGCGAAGTCGGACGCGGAACAATGTTTCGTCTCGTCTTTCCGATTGCACAAGAGCGGCAGCAGCAGCAACAGCAACGCGCCGTTAGTTAAGCATTAAAAGATAGTTAAGAGTTTCTGCATTCAAACGCGAAAAGTCGGTCGTCAGCAACATTTACTGACGACCGACTTTTGATTTCTTACTGCTGAGTTATTGTCTCTGAAATTCGGGCGTTCCCAAAATCAAACCGACAATCTTGAAAACATCGGCGTTTCCGCTCGGCGCAAGTAGTTTGGCTGGCTGCGCGCCGAGTTTTCTTCCGCCGCCTTGACCGGCATTCATCGTCATTGCGCTCGCATCGTCGGCATCATCGGCAACATTCGATATTTTAACTTCCGGCAGCGGCTGTTCGAGCTGTTTGAGAAGCATCGCTTTCGTGTTTGCGGAGATTTCGCCGTCTAAAACGGCGGCGGCTACCTGGTCTAAAATCTGTGTTTTACCTTTTGCTTCAAACTTCTTTAAATCAACGCGCGTTCCCGGAATACGATTGGAAGCAAGGGCGACGGCAAAGTTTAGCCGTTCGAGCAGAGCGCCGGTGTTGACCCAATCTTCCGCCGTATCGGGATAACCGGTCGGCGCTTGAAAGCCGTAAAGCGGCTCGCCCATTTTTGCCAGCATCGTCTGAACCTGTCTGCCGTTGGTGTCCGCGCCGAGCGTGCGAATCGCGCTCGTTAAAACTTCAAACGGAGTTTTGATTTTGGCTCGGTAATTTTCCGTGGCGAAAAATTCCTTGTCGGTAAAAAGCGCCCGCAGAGTCGTTTTAATGTCGCCTTTTGAATTATGAAAAGCATCGGCGATGCGGCTGACCAGAGCTTCGCTCGGATTATCGCTGACAAATTTGACGGCGAGTTTTCGGGCGATAAATTTCGCGGTCGAAGGATGATTGACAAGAATATCAATCACTTTCAAACCGTCCTTCATTCCGCCTTCATTAACCTTTTGTCCCAAAATAACCTTCTCGCCGCCATCGTGCCAGCGTTCGTTAAAGAAAAACGCGCCGCTTTCAGAGTCTTCGGGCAAACCCATCTGTTTCATCAAGCGATTTCCCGGACGAGCATTTTCCATTCCGTTTAATTTCGCAAACGAACGACGATAGCCGCGCGGGTCGATGATTGTCCAGCCGGTAAAAGCGCGGGCGACTTCTCCAATATCTTTTTGAGTGTAGCCGCCTTCGACGCCCAAAGTGTGCAGTTCCATCACTTCGCGGGCGTAATTTTCGTTGATTCCGCGCTGTTGTTTTTTAGGCTGCTTTGCCGGCGGAGTGTCGCGCATTTGCTTCAGCTTTTGGTCTAACTGCGCGTCGGTCGCGCCGTAAGTTTCCTTTAATCTCTGTCTGGCTCGCGGCGGCAGATTGCCGTTTTGAATCATTTTTTGCAATCGCTGTTGATTTTGCGCGTTGCCGTTTTTATTTGCCGGAGCGTTTGGCGACATCGACTGGAAATTGTCGAGATAAAAAAGCATCGCCGGACTTTTCGCCGTGGCGAGCAGCAAATCCTTGAAATTTCCCAGAGCGTTCGGACGAATCACGTCGCGGTCGTATTCGGGCAGCAGCCAGCGAACGGCGGCTTTGCCCGCGAAAACGTTGAAATGATTTGTCCAAAAATCGACCATCGCTTCGTTTAACTGCCGCTCTGAATAAACGGCGCGAAGAATCCGCGAAGCATTTAACTGCTGCGTAATTTGCTGCGGGCGACCGAGATTGTATTCACGATAAAGCTCTTCGACTTGCTGTTGGTATTTTTGCCGTTCGGCAGGCGAAAGATTTGCAACGTCAACATTTTTATTCGCCGCGTCGCCGTTTGCCGTTTCGCCTTTCATCGCGGTTTTATCCGAAGTCATCGCTCCGTCGGCTTGCGGCACGTTTTTATTTTTTTCTTTAAGTCCCTTTAAATCCTTTTTGCCCAAGCCGTTTTCTTGAGCGACGGCTTGCAGAACGGCTTGCGGGCTTGGATATTTGGCAAAAATTTCGTCGTTCGACATTTTTATAACGTCCAAATCCTTAACCTTCGCCTCACTAGCCGTGTCGTTTATCGAAGACGGATTTAGCTGCTGTTCGATATATTTATTGATGCCGATTGACTTTACCCGTTCGATGTCGCCGGGACGCGCGCCGAAGCCGAGACGATTCAGAACGTGCAGAATTTTCTGCTCTTCGGTCAAAGGTTTCGCCTTTGCTTTTTGTATCATTTGCCGTTGCGCGTTTGCGCCAATTGAGAAAAGCGGCGTGAACATTGCCAGCAACATTAAAAAAGTTACAACTTCATGAATCAGAGAAGATTTTCTTTTCATTAAATTTACCTCAAAAAATTTATGATTGCTTCGGGATTTTCCAAAGATTTTCTACTTGCTTAGACGCAGGAAGAATCGAAAAGGGCGAAAAAATTGTCCGGGCGCGGATTTGTCGGCAAGACACCTGTATTTTCGGGTGCAAAGACAACCGGCAAAGTATGAAGCGGCATCAAAATAAAATATCGCAATCTCCTTCAATACAAGTTATAGAAGTTACACAATTGAAAGACAAAAAGCAGTATTTACAGGGATGACAGGATAAATGGGATAAATCTAAATCAGCAAAAATTGTATTAAATCCCTGTTTATCCTGTCATCCCTGTAAAATTCTTTTTCCAATTGCATAACTTCTAATTTATAATAATCCAAAATTTTTCGGTAAATCCTAAGGACGCGAATTGTATGAAGTCAACTAAATTATCCTTTTTGTTTTCGGTCGCTGCCGTTTTGCTTTTGACTGTTTCATCGTTTGCCCAAACTGAAACCTTCAGCGACGCGAATGTCGAATACACATTCGATTTGCCGGAAACTGTCTGGAAAATGACCGCCAAGCCTTCGACAACCAGCCCGAACGTCGAATACGTCTATGGCGAAAGACAAAGCGGACATCTGGAAATTCGCAAAATGGCATTCAAGCAGGACAAAACGCTTTCCGATTTGATAAGCGATGAAGACGTAAAGCTCCAATTCGGAAAGACCGGTTACGTCGCCGGAAAACAGGAAGATTTCAAAGGCGCGTTCGGCGGCAAGGTTTTCAATTACGAATTCGTGCAGTCGGGACGAAATATGAGCGGCAGATTTTACTTTCTCAAAACCGACGATAAAACTGTCTATGTTCTGCGCTTTACCGGACAACGCGACCGGCTTCGCTCAATCCGCAACCAGACCGATTCGATTGCCAGAACTTTTGACATAAGGAAAGGTAAGTAAATTTTCAAGAATCGCTTAACAAAGTGTTCAAAGCAGACAAACAAATAATGAACCATTAGCGGTTTTTGATATAAAATTTTGCGCCCAGAGGCAAAATGTAACCTTTCGCATTTTGGTCAATGCTCAATAAAACTTCGTCTAAATCAGGCGCCTTTTGCAACCGCAATCGGCGCGTTTCGGTTTCCGGTAAAGAAGTTATTATTTGGACGTTAAACTTTTCGGCTTTTTGCAATAAACTCCACGCCGTTTGACCATTGACTTGATAATTTTCGCAGAGCTTTTCGGCTAAAGCGTCGGAGTTCTCCGCGTCGAACCAATTCAAAAAATCGTTTCTGCCCAAACCTTCGGCGCATTCCGCCAAAAAGACGATGGTTCCGCCGTCGGCGCAGGCGCGGGAAGCCGCGTCCAGAGCCTTATGGGCTTGAATCATATTCGTATCGTGCGGAAAACCACCACAGGAAACAATTACCAAATCGCGTTTTTCCGTAATTTCGATTGTGTGATTTGATTCGTAAAATTCGCACGCTTGCCGGTGCGAGGAAATCCAGTCGCCGCAAAACAAATCAACCGCTTCGCCCTTGTCGTTTGTAATTGTATTGACGGAAAATGCGGGCGGAAGTTTCCGCGCGACTTCGACAAACGCATCGTGAACCGCGTTGCCGTCTATAATTCCTGTTCCGACGTTTTGGCGTCTCGATTTCGTTTCGCAGTCGAAGGCAAGTTTATGAGTTGCGGAAATTGTCCGCGATGAAGCAAGTCCCGGACAAATCAATTTGCGCCCGCCCGTAAATCCCGCGAAATAATGAAACGTAACGCCGCCGACAATTATCACGCGGTCGTGTTCGGTCAGAGCGCGATTTAGTTCAATCGGAATGCCGCTCCCGGTTTCGCCGAGCCGGACAATTTGCGCCAAATCTCTGGCGTTATGGTCAAGAGTTTTGATTCTTTGAGCGATAAACTGTGTGAGAAGCGTTTGTTTTTCGGCTTCGGTTACGCGCCGATGAATGCCCGTCGCAAAAATTATCCGAATATCGAACGGCATCGTGCCATTCGCAATAAGCCGCCGCACGAGCAGATTGACAATCTGACCGCTCGCCGTCTGTCTGGTTGCGTCCGGCACGACGATCAAGACGGTTTCATTCGGCTGGACAATTTCTTCAATCGTTTTTGAATCGATCGGACTGTCGAGTTTTTTGCCGATTTCAACATCGCTCAGCGCGGTTTGAATTACACTTTCGCCTAAAACACAAAAACGATTTTCATCAAACGAGAAATTGATTGCGGATTTTCCGTAACCGAGATTAATTTCCGGCATAAAAGAAATTTACCACAGAGAAATTGGAAAAGTGATGAATTAGGGATAATGATTGATGAATCAAAGAAATTGTTTTACATTCATCGTTCATCATTGCTAATTCATCATTTCCTCTCCAATGACTCGAAACAGCCTGCGCCGGTTTCGCAAAAATGAATGGATTCGTCTTCCAAATCGGGCGTTTCCATTTGAATTGTCAAATGGTCAATGCCGAAATCGTGATTTAGGCGATGTCGGAGAGATTTCAAAATGTCGTTTTGCGAGATTGATTGGTCAAACCGAATGTGCGCCGATAGCGCTTCGAGACCGGAGGTTATCGTCCAGACGTGAAGGTCGTGAACATCGCGCACGCCGTTTGTTTGTCGAATCGCCGCTTCGACCGCAGCTAAGTTGATGTGTGACGGCGTGCCTTCGAGCAGCACGTTGATTGATTCTTTGATAAGATTCCACGCGCCGAAAACGATAATCAAACTTATCAGAAAGCTGCCGATTGCATCCGCCTGCGTCCAGCCGAAAAAGACAATCAAAACGCCCGCCGCGATTGCCACGACCGAGCCGAGCGCGTCGCCGACGACGTGCAGCCAAGCGCCGCGCATATTAAGGTCGTGAGCGTGGTCGCCGTGCAGCAGGTAAGCGCAAACGAGATTGATGACAAGCCCGCCGACGGCAATCACAGTCAACTCGAAACCTTTGACATCGGGCGGCGCGGACAGACGCTCGAAGGCTTCGTAAATCACCCACAGCGAAATCAAAACGAGCGCGATGCCGTTGACGAAAGCGGCGAGAATTTCCAGCCGATAATAACCGAAAGTTTTCTTCGCCGTCGCCGGACGCGCGGCAAACCAAATCGCCGCCAAAGTCAGTGATAAAGCGGCGACATCCGTCAACATATGTCCGGCGTCGGCTAGAAGCGCGAGCGAATTGGTCAGCCATCCGCCAAACGCTTCGGCAAACATATAAACAGCCGTTAGACCGAGCGCGATTTTTAATTTATTCAAACTCTCCGCGCCGCGTCTTTCGTGTTCGTGATGATGTTCGCCCATATTATTTAAAGGATAAGGGATAAAGGATAAAGGATAAATTAAGCCTCTGAAATTTTATCCTTTATCCTTTATCCTTTCATTGCCTCACCGCTCTGCCTGAATTTAGAGATAAAATATAACGACTTCGGTTGCCCGCTTCGTCGCTGATTTCGACTGCGGCTTCGGTCGAAGCGGCGGAAATTTGCAGGCGAAACGAGCCGTCGCCGATTGCGAAAGTCTCGCGTCCCGAACTTCTGACGACCGCGCCCGACTGTGTTCTTCCGCTGATGCTGTAAATACTTCCGCCGATTCTTTCGACTTGCCAATCGCTCGCTGTCAGCTCGGCGCTCGCTGCGCGTTTGATAACGGCAAACTTCAGAGGCTCGCTCCATTCGCTGATTTGACCGGAAGCGGCGGCGGCTCGCGCGCGCCAGTAATAAATTCCGGGCGCGATGTTTCCGAACGTAAAATTCGTATTATTGAGAGAATCACGCTGCAAAATCATTGCGTCGGCGACAAAAAACGGCGATTTTGCGACTTCGAGAGCATAATTTAATTCCGAAGCACTTTCCGGTTTCTGCCAGCGAAATGTTACGTCGGAAAATCCGTTTCCGGCGGCTGTGATTTGTTCGGCGGCGGCGGGAGAAGTTAGTTTCGGCGACATCAGAAGACGTTCTTTTGATGAAAGCCTGCCGTTGTTGACGGCGGCAAACTCGCCGTCTTTGATAAGGGTTTTTTCGCCGCCGACGGTCGATTCGACGCCGCCGCGACTGATGCGGATTTCTCCGCCGTTGGTTTCTTCGTTGATATTAAAGCTCGCGTCGGTTTCCGAAAGCAGACGATTTTTCGATTCCATCACTTCGACGACATTTTCCGTCGTTTCCGTCTGGTTTTGCGTTTTAACGTTGATTTGCCCGTCGTCGAGTTTTACGCCGACCTTTGTGCCGCCGAAGAGCGATTGGCTGTCACGGATAACGACCGTGCTGTTCGGGCGAATTGAAAGTGTCGAGCCGTCAATCATTTGCACCTGGGCGCGTCCGTCAGCTTGCGTCTGAATCGTATCGTTCGCCGCGACATAAGTTTTTCCCGTTACCAAAATCGTTTCGCGCGTGGCGGCGCGAATTACTCTGACATCTCCGCTAAACGAGGTGATTTGCGCCGCGTCTTTAGGAAAATCGGTATTCTCGGTTGTCGGCGCAAGATAGCTGCTGTGCAAAAACCACCAGCCGCCGCCGATAATCAAAAACAACAAAACAACCGACGCCGCAATCCCGTAGACGGTGCTTTTTTTGATATTCCACCAATCGACGTAAAATTTGCTTAGTTTTTTGTTGTCCATATCGAAGATTCAAAATTCAGGATTTAGGATTTCAACTTTAAATTCTGAATTATTCTTCTACTTGCTTTGGCGGAAACAGCAGGGAGAAAATTATCGACAGTAAAATCGCGCCGACGACGATTCCGAGCGAGATGTTTATTACCGTCTGCTCGTAATCGTGATTGACGTATCTTTGGAGAAACGCGGCGAATGCCGAATCGCCGACAATTTTCAACAAACCTTCAGCCAGCAGCGGCAGAAGCATTTTAACACCGATAAAACTTAAAACGAACGCCAGACCGTATTTGAGAAAATGAAACTTTTCCGCCATTTCGACCAGCAGGAAAAAAAACGTCCGCAAGCCTAAAATAGCAAAAATGTTTGAAGTATAAACGATAAATCGGTCGGTCGTGATGCCGAAAATCGCCGGAATCGAATCAACCGCAAAAACTAAATCCGCGATGTTAATGACAATTAAAACCAACAGCAGAAGTGTTCCGGTGCGTTTGCCGTCAACCTGGACAAAAAACTTATCGCCGTCGTATTTTTTTGTGATGCGGACAAAACGAGTCGTGAATTTGACGATTGCGCTTTCTTCCGGGTTAAAATCTTCGTCTTCGGAAAACATCTTGATTCCCGTATAAATCAGAAATGCCCCGAAGAAATAAAGAATCCAGTGAAACTTTTCGACCAGCTCCGCGCCCGCGAAAATCATCACCATTCGCAGCACGAGCGCCATAAAAATTCCCCAGAAAAGCGCGCGGTGCTGATACTTTTTCGGGACTTTGAAATAATTGAAAATCAGCAGAAAAACGAATAAATTATCGATCGAAAGCGAAAGCTCGATTAAATAGCCGGTGAAAAATTCTTTTGCTTTGTGCGAAGCCAGACTCCAATCCTGATTGTTCGCGCCGGTCTGCCAGTAAATAAAACCGTCGAAGGCGAGCGCGAGCGAAATCCAAACCGCGCTCCAAACTAAAGTTTCGCGGCGCGTCGGCGCGTGTGAGTTGCGGCTGGCAATGCCGATGTCAACAAAAAGCGCGGTTAAAACCACCGCGAAGAAAAAAATCCAAACCCACATCGGATATTCCATACTCAACTAAAATACAAGGTTTGCGGTTGAAAAGCCAAAGTTTAAAGTTCAAACATTCGAGGTTTATAGTTCTTTGACAATCTTGCGATTTTTTGAATTGTGAAAATGAATTGCGGAATAAAAAAAGGCGAGAGCCGAAACTCTCGCCTTTTTCCCCAAAATTAAAAATCAATTTACTGGGCAACAAAATTATAAACGATTATGCCCGTAACTTTGACCGCATTGCCTTGCAGCAATGTCGGCGCAAATTTAGAGTTTTTGGCTGCTTCGACGGCTGCTGTTCGAAGCAGCGGATGTCCTGAAACCGCGCTCGCCGAAACGACATTTCCTTGTTCGTCAATCGTAACTTGTACGTTGACCGCGCCTTCGGCACTCACTGCCTTGGCTGCGGACGGGTATTCCGGTTTTGCTAAATCCAACGCGCTTCCGTTTAACACGCCCTTTGAAATTGACTTTGGCGTCTGATTTCCCGCAGCCATCAAATCGCCGGATGAATTTTTCATCTCGCCGTTTGAATCGCTGTCATTAACGGCTGTTCCTCTCGGCGTAGCCGCTTTCGATGAATCTTTCTTATTAAAATACATCTCCGCAGATTGCGTTCCGCGCGTCGATTCGGTATCGCGGGTAACTTTTAATCCTTTGCCGCCGTCAACCAATTCCCAGGTTTCTGTGGTTTTGACAGTCATTGCGCCGTTCGGCGTGTCGAAGCTGCGGCTTGAAGTAAGTTTTAATTTACCGTCTTTTTCCTTCATCGCTTTGAGCGTCGTAGATGATGCGGGCATATTGCCTGCCGCCTCAGCTTTGGAGGTCATTTCCTTTTCATCCAGACTGTAAGTAACCGCGGCGCTTCCGCCGCCCATTCCGCCACCGCCGCCAGCGCCGCGTCCCATTCCGCCGCCGCCGCCGCCGCCGTTTCCGCCACCCGCCGGCGCGCCTTCAGGCGGCGCAGGACGTTTGGTATTTGTTTCGACTTTGATTTCTTTGTCGGTTTGCGTGACGTTCATCGTCATCGATTCGACGCGCATTCTTTCCGGCAATTTACTTTTGGTTAAATCGAGTTCCCAATTTCCCGCAAAATTCGTCGCTTTGGTTTGCGCGAAAATTGCGCTCGTCGCAAACAGCAAACAGAAAAATGCTGCTAATACAGATATTTTTTTCATAATTTTTACTCCTAATTTTAATTTGAAAGATTCCGCGAGTTTAGACGCGCGAAACCTTAATTTAGTTTCAATAAAAAAATAAAGAAATCGGTTGATAAAATTTCAGATTATCAACCGATTACTCTATAAAGAACTTCTGCGCTCCGGCTGCTTCGCGCCGATGGAGTTTGGAATTCCGGTAACCGTAAATAAAATAAATTACCAGCCCGACGAGCAGCCAAATGCCGAAGCGCATCCAATTCGTCACGCCGAGTTCAGTCATCAGATACATACAAGACAAAAGTCCCAAAATGGGAATCAGCGAAAGTTTTCGGGTGATGCTCAAAATCGTCAGCCCAATGGCGAGAACGATAAAAAAGAGGAACGGAATTTTGTGCGAAAACGCGCCGAAAGCCGTTTCGTCCTTTTCCGGTTTGACGGTTGTAAAATAACTTCCCATTGATTTCAAACCTTCGGAATAAACCGCCGGATTCGTCAAATTTCTCCAGTCTAAATACGAGATTTGCGGCTCGCTTTCCGTTTCGACCGGCAAAGTCGCGTCGGTTTTGACATCGGTCAAATCCGTCTTCGTCGTTTCTTCTACTTTCGTCGTTTCAGCAGGTTTATTTTGTTCGGCAATCGCCGATACGCCGCTCGTGTAAACGCTCAAAAACAGCGCGATGATGAACAAAACCGGCAAAATAAACTGCGCGTTGATATATGGCACGAAACGATATTCGCCGCCGAATTCTTTGTCTTTAAACAAAACTCCGGCGCAGACAACGACGAAAGCGAACAAAGTTCCGATGCTCGCCAAATCCGTTACTTCCGTCAAATTCATAAACAGCGCGGGAATCGCCACGACGCAGCCGGTTACAATCGTCGCAAACCACGGGGTATGAAATTTCGGATGAATTGACGAAAAGATTTTCGGCAAAAGTCCGTCGCGGCTCATCGCCATCCACAGGCGCGGCTGTCCGATTTGGAAAACCAAAAACACGGTTGCCAGCGCAATCACCGCGCTGACGGCGATGATTCCGGCAATCCACGGCATATTCGCGCCTTCGATACCAAAAGCGAACGCCAGCGGGTCGCCGACATTGAGTTTTGTATAATTGACGATTCCCGTCAAAACCAGAGCCAGCGCGATATACAAAATTGTGCATATGACGAGCGACAAAATCATCGCTCTCGGTAAATCGCGGCGCGGATTTTTGCATTCTTCGGCGGTCGTCGAAAGCGCGTCAAAACCGATATACGCGAAGAAAACCGCCGCGACGCCTTTCATTACGCCCGAAACGCCGTTCGGCGCAAATGGCGACCAGTTCTTCGGGTCGACATAAAACGCGCCCAGAATAATCACCAGCAAAATCACGCTGATTTTCAAAATCGTCATTATATTCGACGCGACTTTCGATTCACGAATGCCGATATAAACCAGCGAAGTGATAACGAGCGTTATCAAAAGAGCGGGCAAATCGGCGATAATCGGAACGCCGGCAACGTGCGGCGCGTTCGCCCAAGCCGTCGAAGCGTCGAGCTGTCCGCAGCCGATTGCCGCGCCGACATCGCCGCATGCTTTTTGCAGAGAATCGAAAGTCGCGCCGCCCGCCGTCGCTTCTTCGACGGCGGCAAATCCGCGTTTCGCCGTCAGATAATCCATCGTTAAATTGAGCGGAATGTTGATACCATCGGTAATACCGAGTGACTGAATTCTTAAACCCTTCAGCCAACCCGTAAAATAATCGCTCCACGAAATAGCGACGGCGATGTTGCCGATAGCGTATTCGACAATCAAATCCCAGCCGATAATCCACGCAATCAATTCGCCCATCGAAGCGTAGGCGTAAGTGTAAGCCGAGCCCGCGACCGGAATCCGCGAGGCGAATTCGGCGTAACAAAGCGCGGAAAAGGCGCAGGCAATCGCCGTAAAGACGAACAAAAAGATAACCGCCGGTCCGCCGTCGAACGAAGCCTTGCCAATCATCGCAAAAATTCCCGCGCCGACAATCGCTGCAATGCCCATCAAGGTCAAATCGAAAACGCCGAGCGTCCGCCGCAAACCGCCGCCTTCGCCGCCAACTGTTTCCTGCGCGTGTTCGGTTAAACCGGCGGCGGCATCCGCTTGAATCTGCGCGATGGATTTTTTGCGAAATAATGAATTGTCCATAGATTTTTATTATTTGAAATTGATTGAATTCAAAATTTGAAATTAAATTTTAAATTTAAAGACTTTTACGTTTTGCGAATTTTGAACGAATTTTTTGATAATTGCAATAAAAATCCCGACAAATCGATAAATTTTTTTCTGTCGGAACCTCAAGCTAAAAGCGTGTGCCGGTGCAATTCAATTTATATCCGCCGTTAAATCAATCCGCAATCATAAAATTGAAATGGCGGAAGACAATCTTCGACACAAAAACAATCTGAAATTTTTTGAATCCGAATCGGATTCTTTTGCGAATATCATTTCGTAAGCCATTAGATTTGTGACATTGGTTTACAATAACTATTAGCCCCGCCGTTTAGACGGACGGCTTTGGTTAGTCTCTAATTCATCTCCTTTTTGAACCGAAAGCGCCGGATGTTTTTTCAAGGAAAACATCCGGCGCTTTTGGCTTCCCGATGCCATTTCTCGCGGCTTGTGATAAAATTCATTTAATTATGACAGGCAATGAAATCAGACAAAAATTTTTAGATTATTTTGAAAAGCACGAACACAAAGTCGTCCATTCAAGCCCGGTTTACCCGCCGAACGACCCGACGATTCTATTCACCAACGCGGGAATGAATCAGTTTAAAGATGTGTTTCTGGGCAATGAAAAACGTGAATACACCAGAGCCGTTTCGTCGCAAAAATGTATCCGCGCGGGCGGCAAGCACAACGATCTCGATGAAGTCGGAAAGACTGCTCGCCATCAGACATTTTTTGAAATGCTCGGCAATTTTTCGTTCGGCGATTATTTCAAAGAAGACGCGATAAATTTCGCCTGGGATTTTCTTGTCAATGAACTGAAACTCGATGTCAATCGTCTCTGGTTCACGGTTTTCGCGGGCGACGACGAAGTTCCGGCTGACGAAGAAGCCGTCAAACTTTGGATAAAAGCAGGCGCGAAACCCGAACGCGTTTTGCATTTCGGAAAGAAGGATAATTTCTGGCAAATGGCGGAAACCGGACCGTGCGGACCGAATTCGGAAATCAATTATTATTTGGGCGACGAGCCGGAAAACCCTGAAAAAAATCGCGCCGATTTGGTCAACGCCGACGAAGGCGACACGACGATGGAAATCTGGAATCTCGTGTTTATGCAATACAACCGCGTCGAGACGGAAAAAGGCGTTTATAAACTTGAGCCTTTGCCCGCGCCATCGGTTGACACAGGCGCGGGATTAGAACGAATGACGGTTGTAATGGAAGGCGTTCATTCGACTTTTGAAACCACTCTACTCAAACCGATTGTCGAATTCACTGCACAACTCGCGGGCAAAGACTACGTCGCCGAAACGCCCGAAGGTTTTGCTTGTCGTGTTATCGCTGACCACGCCCGCACGACTGCTTTTTCAATTGCCGACGGAATTTTGCCCGGCAACGAAGGACGCGCTTACGTTTTGCGGAAAATTATGCGCCGCGCGATTTATCACGGGCGGGAGCATCTTGGTTTTAACGATTCGTTTTTTTACAAAGTCTGCGATTTCGTTATTGACCAGATGAAAGACGCTTATCCCGAACTCGACGTGCAGCGCGAATTTATTTTGAAAATGGTGCGGCTTGAGGAAGAGAGATTTGGAAATACGTTGACTGTTGGTTTGAAGAGATTGAATGAAATTGTTGAAAATCATAATCAATCTCGTTCAAAAGCAGACTTAACAAATGTTTTAGGGAATCCGAATTTAAGACCTGTCGGCGCTCATGTTTTTAAACCTACAAGTGAATCAATTGCTCAGTTAAATGATACTTACGGTTTACCTGTTGATCTAGCTTATGTAATTTTATCTCAAAATAATGTAGAACTCCGAGATACAGTTGCTTTTGATGGACTTACATCATATAAAGAAACGAATGTTGGTAATCTTTCAGAAGACGAATTTAAAGATTTGATTGCTCAAGCTGTCAAAAGACTTCAACAAAATTCTGACATTGGCAAAACAAAACAAAAAGAAAACATCAAGCCAATTTACACGGCAATAGGAAGAACTTCCGTTCGTTCAAATTTTCACGGTTACGAAAAAACACAAGTCGAAGATGCAAAAGTCCTAGCTTTAGTTAAAGACGACCAAGAAACAAATGAACTTAAAAAAGGCGAAGAAGGTTTAATTGTTTTGGATGAAACGCCTTTTTACGCCGAATCGGGCGGGCAGGTCGGCGATACGGGAACGCTTTTTAATTCGGACGCGCAGATAAAAGTTTTCGATACGTTCGCGCCGATTGCGGGAATTGTTTTGCATAAATCGAAAATCGAAAAAGGCTCAATCAAAGTCGGCGGTGAAGTTACCGCGATGGTTGACGCGGAAAAACGCGACGCAACTCGCAGAAATCATACGGCGACGCATCTTGTTCACGCCGCGCTTCGGGAAGTTTTGGGAACGCACGTTAAACAAGCCGGTTCCGTTGTCGCGCCGAATTATCTGCGTTTTGATTACACGCATTATCAACCGTTGTCGGATGCGGAAATCAAAGACATCGAAGATTTGGTCAACCGCGAGATTTTGAAAAACGATGCGGTGAATACGAACGTTATGGCGATTGAAGAAGCGATGAGTTCGGGCGCGATGGCTTTGTTCGGGGAAAAATACGGCTCGGCGGTGAGAGTTTTGAGCGTTGGCGAGGGAACTTTTTCAAAAGAACTTTGCGGCGGAACGCACGTCCGCGCGACGGGCGATATCGGCAGTTTCAAAATAACTTCGGACGAAGCGGTTGCCTCCGGCGTGCGGCGGATTCGTGCGATTACCGGATTCGATGCGTTTGAGCGTTTCTGCGAAGACGAGCGAATGATTGAAAAATCCCTTGGTTTTCTCAAAACTCAGCGCGACCAATTGCCGAATGCGATTGAAAAATTACAGGAAGAACTAAAAAGAACGCGCCGCGAAAATGACGAGTTGAAAATGAAAATCGCCACGGGCGCAATCGGTTCGACTTCATCAAACGGCAGCGAAGCCAGAGATGTCAAAGGCGTAAAAGTTTTAGCGCGGGAAGTCGAGAATTTAGACGCAAACGCCGTCCGGCAGCTTTCCGATAATTTGCTGAACAAAATAAAATCGGGCGTGGTTGTCATCGGCAGAAAAGCGGACGACAAAGTTTCGCTCATCGTGCGCGTCTCCGACGATTTGACCGAAAAAATAAAAGCCGGAAACGTCATCAAAGAAATCGCGCCGATCATCGGCGGACGCGGCGGCGGCAAAGCGGATATGGCGGAAGGCGGCGGCAATTTGCCGGAAAAACTTTCCGAAGCAATCGAGGCGAGCTATTCGGCGATTGAGAAAATGTTGCTCTAAAAGCAAAAGGAAATTTTAACCACAGATGAACACAGATGACACAGATTTTCGGAACGATGAATGATGAATTTCTATAATTTTAATTCATCATTCATCGTTCCGAATTCATAAATTAAAAATTATCTGTGTTTATCTGTGTTTATCTGTGGTTTCAGCCTTCTTAAAAGGAGAAAACTTATGAGCGCGGTTGTAAAATTTCAAAATCAAATTGACGAAATTATTTCTTATAATCCTGCAACATCCGAAGAAATCGGGCGCGTGGCGAACACTTCCGCCGAAGCGGTAAAAGAAGCGGTTGAGAAATCGCGGCAAGCGTTTGAGGGTTGGAAAAAAACTTCCTTTCGAGAACGCGCTCGATTCGTGATGCGGGCGCGGGAGGTGATTTTGTCGGAACTCGACGAAATCGCGCGTCTTATTTCCGACGAATCCGGCAAGCCGGTTGCCGAATCGCTCTCGATGGAAATTGCTCCCGTTTTAGATTTAATGCAGTATTTTGCTCGAAACACCCAAAAAATTCTCAAACCTGAAAAAATAAACATCGGTCTTTACGCTGCTTTGGGGCGCACGTCAAAAATTATTTACAAACCGCTCGGCACGGTCGGGATAATTCCGGCGTGGAATTATCCGTTTTCGATTCCGTTGGGCGAAGTCGTGATGTCCATAATGGCGGGCAATGCGGTGATTTTGAAGCCCTCGGAACTGACGCCGTTTATCGGGCTGAAAATCGGCGAGATTTTCAAAAAAGCAAAGCTGCCCGAAAATCTTTTGCAGGTTATCACCGGCGACGGACGAACCGGCGCGGCTTTGGTTGACGCGGGAATCGAAAAAATAATGTTCACTGGAAGCGTGGCGACAGGCAAGAAAATCGCCGAAAGCGCGGCGAAACATTTAACGTCGGTCGTTTTGGAATTGGGCGGCAAAGACCCGATGATTGTTTTCGCGGACGCCAATCTCGAACTCGCCGCGCAAGGCGCGATTTGGGGCGCGTTTTGTAATTCGGGACAAAGCTGCTCGTCGGTCGAACGGCTTTATGTCGAAGAATCCATTGCGAAAGATTTCACCGATTTGATTGTCGAAAAAACCGAAAGACTCCGCCAGGATACGGGCGATAAGGAAACGACCGACATCGGCGCGATGTCTTCGGAAAGACAAATGCAAATCGTCGAAGACCACGTTCAAAGTTTTAGAAACGACGGCGCGGAGATTTTAACCGGCGGAAAAAGAAACACGAATTTCAAAGGCACGTTTTATGAGCCGACGGTAATTTCCGGCGCCAACAACAAAATGCGCGGAATGCAGGAAGAAACCTTTGGTCCGACTCTACCGATTGCGACTTTCACGACCGAAGAACAAGCAATCGAATTGGCAAATGAATCTGAATTCGGCTTGACGGCGAGCGTCTGGACAAAGGATTTAAAGAAGGGAAATCGCGTCGCGGAAAAAATTCTCGCCGGAACAATCTGCGTCAACGAAGTTCTTTACACTCACGGCATCGGGCAAACACCCTGGGGCGGCTTCAAACAAAGCGGTTACGGCAGAACGCACGGAAAACAAGGTTTGATGGAACTCGTCCAGCCGCAGCACATTCACGTCAACCGATTTTTGTTTGCGCCGAATGCCTGGTGGCTTCCGTATTCGCCGTTGGCGGTTGAAACTTTTCGCGGTATGGCGAGACATTTTGCGACCGGCTCGCTTTTCCAAACAATGAAACTCGCGCCGCAGCTTTTGAAGAGAATTAAAGAATTAAGAAAGAAATGAAAAATTACGAGCAAAGCTCATCCTCAGAATGCTTTGTGATAATAGCCGCAAAAATACGCAAAAGACACAAAATTATTTAATGTTATTTTTGTGCTTTTTTGCGGCTATGTTTTATTTCTCACCTTCGTATAAATCCTTTTTGCTAAAGCCTGTTTTCTTAACTTTCCGCAAAAGCGAGCGCAAATCGCTGTCGGCTTTGGTGATGAATCGTTTGAAGGTTTGTTCGGGACGCGCTTGAAAATAGGTAACGTGCGTCGTTTCGTAGCCGTTCGGCGAAACGGGCGAGAAATAATAATTTGAAACGCAGCAGCGCGCGCCTTCGGCTTTGACTTCGTTGACCGAATGCCAGGATTTATCGTTGGTTGACATTAAAACAAGGCGATTGAAAAGGCTCGGAATCTCGACTCGTTCGGTTACGTCTTCGTTCCAAAGTTCGAGATTTCCGCCGTTTTCCGCCTTCCAATCGGGCGTGATGTAATAAAGCAAATTCAAGACGCGATAATTTTTCTGCTCGTAGTCGTGCGAGTTGTCGAGATGCGGATTCAGGAAATGACCTTTTGCCATCGCGCTGATGCCGCCCGCGTAAAGATGGGGGTCGCCGACGGCTTTTTTAATGCCTGTCAGCCGTCCGACCGTTTCGATAACTCTTTCGTCCTGAAAGGCGAAAGTGATGTCTTCGATAATCGAATCGAATTTGTCGAGCGATTTCGACGTATATTTTTTCTCACGAAAACTGTCGAGCAGCCGCATTTCTTCGAGCGGCGGAAAAGCGGCGGAAATTTTTCGGGCTAAATCTTCGGGCAAAAGATTATCAATCGCGGCAAAGCGAGTTTTGATGTTTTTGTCGGAATGAAAATCCCGACTGATTTTTTCGGCGTCGCTTTCAAGCCGTTCGACAATAAGTTTGACGATTTCTTCGCGCATAAATTTGTTTCTCTTTTGTTAATAATTTACAACTTGAAACGGCAAACTGGCAAAGCGGCGAAAAATAAATTGACCAATTCCGACTTCGGCGCGTCTAAGTAACTGACGGCGAAACATTGATTATAAAAAGCCGTCGGCAATTATTTTTTCAGAGGTTTATAAAATTATGGACAGAAGATATTTTCTAAAATCGAGCGGAATTTCCCTGGCAAGTTTCGGTTTGCTGACGGCTGCGCCGAATTTCTTGCACCAATTTGCCAATGCTTCGGCTTTGACCGACGTTTACGGACGAAAGAAAATTTTAATCACGATTTTCCAGCGCGGCGCGGTTGACGGCTTGAATACGATTGTGCCGCACGGCGAAAGCGAATACTACAATCTGCGCCCGACAATCAACGTTCCGAAACCGAACCAAATTGACGGCGCGATTGATTTGGACGGTTTTTTCGGTCTTCACCCGTCGCTGAAATCGCTCGAACAATTCTGGAAAAGCAAGCAAATGGCGATTGTCCATTCGGTCGGCTCGCCCGACAACACGCGCTCGCATTTCGACGCTCAGGATTATATGGAAGCCGGAACGCCCGGCGTGAAATCAACCCGAGACGGCTGGCTCAATCGCGTTTTGCAAACTCAGAAGGAAGATAAAATCTCGCCGTTTCGCGCCGTTTCGATGACCGCGCAGATTCCACGCACTTTAATCGGGCGCGCGCCGACGGTTGCGATGACGAATCTCGCCGATTTTGCAATCAACGCGGGCGCATATACCGGCGCCGTGCAAGGTGGTTTTGAAGGCATCTGGCAGCAAAAATCGCAGGACGGTTTGGGCGACACGGGAAAGGAAACTTTTGAAGCTGTAAATTTCCTGAAAAAAGTAAATCCCGCTCAATACAAACCGGAAAACGGGGCAAATTACCCGAACATACCGTTTGCTAAATCGCTTCTGCAAATCGCGCAGCTTATCAAAGCGAACGTCGGACTCGAAGCCGCGTTCACCGACACGCCCGGACTTAACTGGGACACGCACGCCAACGAAGGCGGCTCGCGCGGTCAGATTGCCAATCTCTTAAACGGTTTCGGTCAATCAATCGCCGCTTTTGCCACCGATTTGGGCAAACGAATGGACGACGTTGTGATTCTCACGATGTCGGAATTCGGCAGAACGGCACGCGAAAACGGCACGCGCGGCACAGACCACGGACACGCCAACCAGATGTTAATTTTAGGAAATTCGGTCAAAGGCGGAAAAGTTTACGGCGACTGGAAAGGTTTAGCGAATGATAAACTTTACGAAGGACGCGATTTAGACGTAACGACCGATTTCCGCGACGTTTTCGGCGAGATTGCTTATAAACATTTGGGCAACAAAAATCTAGATAAAATCTTCCCGAACTATTCGGCAAACCCAAACAAATTTAAAGGATTAATGAGTTAAAATCTCACAATTAAAATAATAAAAAAGTCGTCTTTCGCAAATTGAAGGACGGCTTTTTTTATTGAAACTGATAAATATAAATCTGCTCTAACCGATAAAATAATTTACGCGGCTCTCGACCTTTTCTTGAATTGCCAGCAAATTTTCTTTCGTGTCGGCTTCAAAGCGCAAAACCAGAATTGCCTGCGTGTTGGAGGCGCGAACCAAACCCCAGCCGTTTTCAAATAAAATTCTCGCGCCGTCAATTGTAATGACCTGGTTTGTTCGAGAAAATTCTTCCGCGATTTTCTCGACAACCGCAAATTTTCGTTCTTCCGCGCAATCGACTCTTAATTCAGGCGTGGAAAAAGTTTCGGGCAAATCGCTCAAAAGCTGTGAAAGAGTTTTATCGGATTTCGATAGAATTTCCAAAACTCTCGCGCCCGCATAAGTCGCGTCGTCAAAGCCGTAAAATCGGTCGGCGAAAAAGACGTGTCCGCTCATCTCGCCCGCCAAAACCGCGCCTGTTTCCTTCATTTTCGCTTTTATCAACGCTTGAGATGACGCGGGCGGAAACCAGCTAGCGACAAGCTAAGGGCAAACACACAACGTTTTTAAGAAAGCAGCTGTTTCCGCCTCGCGTCCATTGATTTGTTGGGCGGCGCATAACTTACAGCGCGCCGCCGTTTGTATGGTGTAGCGAATGTACTAAGCAAATTCAATCTTTGAAACTTTGTGATAAAACCTCTTAGCACCGGGTTCGCTGGTGTAACTGTGATAAGTAATACGAAGTTGTCTGCCGGAAACAACTGCCGCCGCTGCCATTGCAAAGCCAGCTTGTGTAGTCGGCGTAATCCAACCACCCTGTGGAGTATTTGCAGTTCGTACTGCGAAATCACCACTAAGATTCTGACCAACTTGTTCAATTGATGTTGTTACTTCAGTAGGCATATTTTCTCCTGTTTTTGAGTGGATGCTTTAACCAAGCGGTTTTATTATCGGCGCATCCGGTTAGACCGATAGCCGCCATCGAAACTAGCCTCATTTCTTAACGCACCAAAACGATGCAAAAGTTGTACAAGAAAATCATTTTTATGAAAATCGAGGCAATTGATTTTCTCATTTCTTTCACTCCGAACTTTCGCACGCTAAACGAAGCCGCCCAACTTTGTATTGAACCGATTCACGGTTTTCTTATACCGAAATTTTTATACGTTACTTTTGTGATTAAAGTCAATAAGATTTGATTTTCGGGCGGTTTTATTTTATCTTTGCCGTCAAATACCTATTCCGTGTAAATTTTTACACCGATTCAGAAAATTTATGCCGAATTAGCAAAGCTAAAAATTTTTCCGACTTATAAGATGATTTACGCGGCTTTCAACTGTTTCCCGAATCTTCGCTAAATTTTCTTCCGTATCGGCTTCAAAGCGCAAAACTAAAATTGCCTGCGTGTTGGAAGCGCGAACCAAACCCCAGCCGTTTTCAAATAAAATTCTCGCGCCGTCAGTTGTAATAACCTGGTTTGTTCGAGAAAATTCTTCCGCGATTTTCTCGACAACCGCAAATTTTTTTTCTTCGGCGCAATCGACTCTTAATTCGGGAGTGGAAAAAGTTTCGGGCAAATCGGAAAGCAGTTCGGATAAGGTCTTTTCGGTATTGGAGAGAATTTCCAAAACTCTCGCGCCCGCATAGGTCGCGTCGTCAAAGCCGTAAAATCGGTCGGCGAAAAAGACGTGTCCGCTCATCTCGCCCGCTAAAACCGCGCCTGTTTCCTTCATTTTCGCTTTTATCAAAGAATGTCCGGCTTTCCACATAATCGGGTTTCCGCCGTTTTTCGCAATATCGTCAAAAAGTTTTTGCGAGCATTTTACTTCGGCGATAATTGTCGAGTTCGGTTTTTCCTTTAACAATTCGCGCGACAGCAAAACCATCAATTCATCGCCCCAGAGAATTCGCCCGTTTTCATCGACGACGCCGATGCGGTCGCCGTCGCCGTCAAAGGCGACGCCCAAATCCGCGCCCGTTTCTTTGACCGCTCGTATCGCGTCCTGCAAATTTTCCGTAACGGTCGGGTCGGCGTGATGATTCGGGAAATTCGAGTCCGGCTCGGTGTAAAGTTTGACTAATTCGCAGCCGAGTTTTTCGTAAATCGGAACCGCCGTTACGCCGCCCATTCCGTTGCCGCCGTCAACGACGACTTTTAATTTTCGGTTTCCCAAATTTATTCTCGATAAAATTTCGTTTTCGTAATCCGTCAAAATATCAATCGTTCCGGTCGCGCCGCGTCCGACGGCAAAATCATTTGAGAGAGCAATTTGTTTGATTTCCTGAATTTGCGAGCCGAACAGAGCCGATTTTCCGAGACAAATCTTAAAGCCGTTGTGGTCGGGCGGATTGTGCGAGCCGGTAATCATCACGCCGCCGTCAACCGCTTTGGTGAAAACCGCGAAATACAAAACCGGCGTCGGAACTCTGCCGATGTCGAGACAATTGATTCCGCATTCGTTAAAATTTTTTATCAGCAAATCTCGAAATACGGGCGAACTCGACCGCGCATCGTAACCGACGGCGATGCGTTTTGCATTATTTTCGACAAAAAAAGTGGCAATGGCTTTTGCCAAAATCGCAACCGTTTGTTCGTTCAAATCGCGCCCGACAATTCCGCGAATGTCGTATTCCCTGAAAATGTTTTGGTTCATTCTTTAATGGTAAATGGTAAATGGTAAGTGGTAAATGGTAAATAAAAAGACATCTTCTTGAATTTACCATTTACCATTTACCATTTACCACTATAACTTACTGACTTTTGTTATATTCTTGCTTGAGGTTCGGGCAACAGAGCGTTGCCGCCGCGCATCGAAACCGACGTTAGTTTTTGATAAAAACCCACAACAAAATTTGTTATGAAAAATCTATTTCGTTTTATTTATTTAACTGCAATTATTTCTGTTTTTAGTTTAGCGATTGCGGCACAGACGCCGCGCGCCACTCCGACGCCGACGGTCGAAGATACCGGCGCTGTGAAAACCGTCGAGGTTCGCTTGCCCGTGTCGGTCAACGACCGCAAGAAAAAGAAGGATTTAATTACGGGTTTGATGCGCGGCGACTTTGCGGTTTTTGAAGACGGCGTGCAGCAGGAAGTTACATTTTTTACCGACGATAAAACGAATCCGCCGGTTTATGTCGGCGTCCTGATGGACACATCGCCTTCGACTTCCGGCAAAATGACTTTCTCGAAAGAAGCGGCGAAGGATTTTATTTTCACCGTGACGCGCCTTCGCAAAGACAAGGCCGCGTTTATGACCTTCGATAACGAAGTCAATCTCAGGCAGGATTTTACGGACAAACTCGACCTGCTCGATAAATCGATTGACAAAGTCAAAAAGGTCGGCTCGCAAACCGCGCTTTACGATGCGGTCTGGCAGTTTTCCGATGAAAAATTACGAAACGCGCCCGGCAGACGGGTTATCGTTCTCATCACGGACGGCGACGACACTTTTAGCCGCGCCGATTTGAATGACGCGATTGATATTGCCCAAAGGACGGAAACCACGATTTTCGGTATCTCGACCAAAGCCGGATTTTTGGGAACCGTGCCGGGTGTCGAAGCCGGAACGGTGAAGGATAAAGGCGACAAATTACTGGTGAAGTTGTGCGAAGAAACCGGCGGCGAAGCGTTTTTTACCGGCGATATGCTCGAACTCGAGCGCGCGTTTAAGAAAATCTCTGAAGAACTTCAATCGCAGTATATTATTACCTACCGCCCGGCAAACCAGAATTATGACGGCAAAGAGCGAAAGGTCGAGGTTCGCTTTACCGACAAATCAAAAGAGAAAAATTATAAGATTCGCACAAAGACAAGTTACCGCGCGGTTAAGGACGATTTAAAAAAAAATTAAGAAAGCAAAAATCGAACGCAAAAGTAAAAAAGCAAAAATTAAAAAGGCAAAAATCAAAGTCAAAAGTAAAAAGCCAAAAGTAAAAAGTTTAGAATTTTTGACTTGCACGAAAATTTTGGAGAAAAAATGTTCAGAACTAAAAATCTTGCGGTTTTAACAATTGGTTTATTGTTCGTCGGCGCATCGCTCGTCGGATTGAATTATACAAACGCGCAACAGATGCCGACCAATCAGACAAATCAAAAAAGCGCGTCTGCTAGCCCGACCGTTTCGCCGACTCCGGTTATCACGGAAGACGACGAAGTTTTGAAAATCGACACGGAAGTCGTCAACGTGCTTTTTTCCGCGCAGGACAGAAATCGCCGCCTGCTGACCGATTTGAAACAGGCGGACGTGCGGCTCATCGAAGACGGACAGCCGCAGGAAATTACGGGTTTTGCCAGACAGATTGATTTGCCGCTTTCTCTGGCGATTTTGATTGACACAAGCGCGTCGCAGGAACGCACTCTGCCGGAGGAAAAAGCGGCGGCGAAAACGTTTATCCAATCGGTCGTCAGACCTGCCAAAGACGAAGTTTCAATCGTCTCTTTTACAGGCGAAGCGACGCTCGAACAGGGAATGACGAGCAACGTCACGCGGCTCGGTCGCGCCGTCGACCGCGTTCAGTTTGTTCCGCCTTCGGGTTATCTCGGCGGCGGCGTCGTAGCGGGCGGAACGCCTCCGCTTTCCGGCAGCAATCAAGCGGCTTACGGTTCGACCGCGATTTGGGACGCGATTTGGATTACGTCGGATGAAGTATTAAAACAATCGCCCGACAAAACGCGCCGCGCCATCGTTTTGCTGACCGACGGTGTTAATACTTACGGCAAGAAAAAGTTGGAAGACGCCGTGCAAGCCGCGCTGAAAAACGAAGCCGTTATTTATTCAATCGGCATCGGCGATAATTTCTACGACGGCGTCGATAAAGGAGCATTAAATAAAATCTCGGAGCGCACCGGCGGACGCGCCTTTTTCCCGCGCGACGAAACGGAACTGCGACAGGCATTTACGCAGATTCAAATCGAAATGCGCTCGCAGTATTTGATTGCGTATGAATCGAGCAACCAAAAGCGCGACGGTTCATACCGCAAAATCGAAATCCAGCTTGTCAATCCCGAACTCGCCAAACAAAAGGTAAATCTAACGCATCGGCAAGGTTATTTTGCCAAATCCGATTCCGTTCAACCGAAAAAATCTCAATAGCGAGAAATAAGAGATAAATAATTCGACGGTTAGTTTTCGTGTCCAAGATGAAAACTAACCGTTTTTGTTTTAGAATGCTAAAAAGTTCAAGGTTCAAAGTTCAAGGTTTAATGTTTGACTTAACAACCTTGAACTTTGAACCTTGAACTTTGAACCTTAAATTATGGAACTCGAAAAATCATACAACCCGAAACAAGCCGAAGAAACGCATTACAAAACCTGGGAAGCGAACAATTGTTTCGCGCCCGAAATCAACGAAAACCCGAACGCCAAGAGTTTTTCAATCGTCATTCCGCCGCCGAACGTCACGGGCAGTCTGCATATGGGACACGCGCTGCAACATACTTTGATGGATGTTTTGACGCGCCGCAAGCGAATGCTCGGCTATAAAACTTTGTTTCTGGTCGGTGTTGACCACGCAGGGATTTCGACGCAATTGATGGTTACGCGCCAACTCAAAAAAGACGAGCATAAAACGCCGCAGGACATCGGGCGCGAAGCGTTCACTGAAAAGGTTTGGGCGTGGAAAAATCAATACGGCAACACGATTACCAATCAAATTCGCCGCGAAGGTTTGTCGGTCGATTGGACGCGCGAACGCTTTACGATGGATGAAAATTTATCAAAAGCCGTGAGAAATGTTTTTGTGCGTCTTTTTGAAGAAGGCTGGATTTATCGCGGCAAACGTATTGTAAATTGGTGTCCGCGAGATAAAACAGTGTTGTCGGATTTGGAAGTCAAAGAGGAGACGAAAAAAGACGGCAAACTTTTTTACCTGCAATATCCGGTGAAAGATTCGGATGTGAAAATCACTGTCGCAACAACGCGCCCTGAAACGATGCTCGGCGACACGGCTGTTGCGGTTAATCCTGACGACGAAAGATATAAAGATTTAATCGGCAAAACAATTGTGTTGCCTTTGACGAACCGTGAAATTCCGATTGTCGCCGACGATTATGTTGACCAGACATTTGGAACGGGCGCGGTGAAAATTACGCCCGCGCACGACGCGAACGATTACGAATTAGGTCTGCGGCACGATTTGCCGCAAATCAGCGTGATGAACCCGGACGCGACGATGAACGAAGCGGCAGGCGCGGAGTTTGTCAATCTGGACAGGTATGAGGCGCGGACAAGAGTCGTCGAAAAATTTGAAGAACTCGGACTGCTCGAAAAAGTTGACGATTATGAGATAGTTTTGCCGGTCTGCGAACGCTGCAAAACCGTTGTCGAGCCTTTCTTGTCCGAACAGTGGTTTGTCAAAATGGACGAGATGCGCGATATGGCTTTGGACTTGATGCGACGCGAAGGCGCGCCGCATTTCTTCCCGCAAATTCCGCACGAAAAAGTTTATACGACGTGGCTCGAAAATCTGCGCGATTGGACAATCTCGCGCCAACTTTGGTGGGGACATCAAATTCCGGCGTGGTATGACCGGGAGGGAAATGTCTTTGTCGCCCGAACGAAAGAATCGGCGTTTGAGCAAGCAAACACGACCGATTTAATACAAGACGAAGACGTTCTCGACACCTGGTTTTCGTCCGCGCTGTGGGCGTTTTCGACGCTCGGCTGGACGGGCGAAGGTGAAGGCAAAAGGCATAAGGTAAAAGGCAAAAGTCAAGAAAGCGAACAACGGACAACGGACAACAAACAACGGACAACTGACTTGCAAACTTTCTACCCGACCGACGTTTTAGTTACGGGGCGCGACATTATTTTTCTTTGGGTTTCCAGAATGGTGATGACCGGATTGAAATTCATTGGGGAAAAACCGTTTGAAGACGTAATTATTCACGGCACGGTTTTGGACAAAAACGGTCAGCGAATGTCGAAGACGAAAAACAACGGCATTGACCCGCTCGACGTTTTCGATAAATTTGGCGTTGACGCGACGCGCATTACGCTGGCGGATTCGGCGACCGGAGTTGATTTTGCGTGGCGCGACGAAAAGGTCGAATCGTTTCGCAATTTCGCCAACAAAATCTGGAACGCGACGCGCTTTTGTCTGCTGAATTCCGACGGCGCGCAGGTCGATTATTCTTTTTTGAATCCGCGCGGCGAAGCAAAGGAAATCGTCAAATCGCTCAACACCGAATTGATTGAACTCGACGAAGAGGAGGAAGAATTTCTTGATAAAGTTAAACCCGAATTTGCCCGCGACAATCCGAAGGAAAATCTGTCGGTTGCCGATAAATGGATCGTTTCGCGCCTGAATAAAACGGCTCTGGCTGTTAACAAAGCGCTCGACGATTACAACTTTCACGAAGCGACGCAGACGCTTTATCATTTTTTCTGGGACGATTTTTGCGATTGGTATATCGAACTCGTCAAAGACGAAATCACGTCCGACGTGCCGAATGTCGCCAGAGACGCGGCGCGTTCGCGCATCATCACGATTATCGAACAATCTCTGCGTCTGCTGCATCCGTTTATGCCGTTTTTGACCGAAGAACTCTGGCAAAAACTGCCGAATGTTTCAAGTGATTTGCACAATGACGCTTACAAAAACGCCGCGCAGACGATTATGCTCGCCGATTTTCCGAAAGGCGATGCTGAATTGATTGACGAGCAATCCGAAACTGAAATGCAAGCCGTTATCGAATTGATTTCCAAAGTCCGCAACATTCGCGCCGAAATGAATATCAAACCGTCAGACAAACCGGCGATTCACGTTGCCGCGAATTCGGAGCTGCGAAACATTTTCAAATCAAACGAAGCGCAAATCTTAAAACTCGCCCGCGCCGAACGCCTGAATTTGAGCGAATCGCTCGACGTGCCGAAGGCGTCGGCAAAAGCGGTTTTAACCGGCGGCGCGGAAATCGCTCTGCCGCTCGAAGGCTTGATTGATTTTGACAAGGAACGCGCTCGTGTCGAAAGTCAGCTCGAAAAATTAAGCGTAGAAAACGAACGTCTGGAAAAACAACTCTCGAACGAAAATTTCGTCAGCCGCGCGCCGCAGGAAAAAGTCGAAGAAATCCGCGCGCGTGTTGTTGAAATTAACACGCAAACAACTACGCTTAAACAAAATCTTGATGCTTTAAAATAAATTTTACGTCGCACACTTTTTCATTTATCCTTTGCGCTGTCGGCATCAGGAGAATTAAAAAGGTTCAAAATACGGAATCGGACAATTCCGTATTTTGAACCTTTTCTGCTTTCTAAATATTTATAATAAATAGCTGTTCGTGACGGTTTTGGATTTGTGCGAGCCGGTTTTATACTCGCTCTTTTTCTTCATTCTGGGCGAAGCGTATTCGTTGGAGTTCGCGCCGAACTGCGCTTTGATTTGTTCTTTGACGCCGAGAATCATATAGTGACAATCCCATTCACCCATAATCGCGTCGTCGCGGGCGGCGTCCGCTTCAGCTTTTTTCTACGCTTCCACGGTTTGCATATTGTCCGTAGCGGTTTTTGAAGCGGTTACAACTGCTATTTTATAAGTGTCGTTGCTCGGATTGTAATTTGTAATCGCCAGCAGTGCGGCGGAAGCGTCCAAATCTTCCTGTAAAATAATCGGACGCAGACGTTTGGTTTTGTTATTTGCCATCTTTTTATCTCCTGTAAAGTAAGTTTGAATAAGATTGAGCAGACTTCTATGAGAAGAGAGCTTTGTTTCGGGATTGAAACGCCGCTAATATAAAGAAACGCTGAGCAAAAGTAATGAAAATCCTTTATTGAAACGGAAAATTTAAAATTTTCCGCCTTTTGCGTCAAAAAATCCGGTGAGATTATCAAATAATATTTCAAGCGTGTAGCATAATCTCAAAAGAACAGTCCATTTCAGTGCAAAGCCTAATCTTTTGAGCTAATGCATAATCTCAAAAAAATATCGAATAATTCTGAGCTGATTTCAATGTCGAAGTTTTTTAGCAGGAAACTTCTCTTTCCAATATTCCGAACTCATTTCTCCAAATAGCTTTCTATCCGAATGATCTATCGGTATATGTCTCTCATATCTAGCAGCTAAAACCTTAGCCTTATCAGCATAATTATACTTTATATAAAGCTTTAACAAGGTTACACATGTAGATAATGTATACTCGTGATCTTCTCCTAGTAACTCGCGTCTCATTTCTAATGCTCTATCTTTTAACTTTAATCCCTCTTCAATATTTCCTAATTGAATATAAGTTGAACCTACATTGCTCAAAGAATTAGCAATGTAAGGATGTTTACCATCGAATAATTCTTCTCTCATTTCTAATGCTTTTTGTTTATATTCGAGCGCTTTCTCATAGTCTCCTACATGCGTGTAAGTTATTCCAAGATTATTTAGAGATGTTGCAATTTCAGAGTGCTTATTTCCAAACAATTCCTGCCACATTTCCAGAGCTTGTTGCTTCAATTCTATCGCTTTCTGATGATTTCCAGCTTCTCCATAAGCATATCCTGTTTTATTTAATGACTGAGCAATAGACGGATGTTTTTCGGAAAAAAGTTTCTGCCTTATTTCCAATGCTTGCATTTGTAATTTTAATGCTTCTTCAAAATTTTTTAATTCATCATAAACCGACCCTAGATTGCTAAGAAGCTCAGCCTGAAGCTTTTTATCATTAACTATATTTTTATTATAAAAATCCAGAGCCTTTTCAATATAACTTTTGGCTTTTTCGCTTTTTCCTAAAAATATATATGGTTGACTGAGAGCGTTATAAAGATTGGCTAAAAGTAAATTGTCGGTAAGATTTTCCCGTTCGTATAATTGAAGTGCTCTTTTTACATATTCTTTCGCTTCGTGATAATTTCCTCTTACCATTAAAGGATTAGATTCTAAAACAATTAGCCAAATGGCTTCGGATGGAATATATTCAAGTGTACTTTTTTGCCAGGCTTTTAAGTGATCAAGTTCGATTTCTGCATCCGAAAAAGTTTTTGACTCTTCATTTTTATTCCTGAACCATACTTCCATACGTTTGACGATATTTAGATGCCATTCTTTTCGAGTTGCAAGCGGTTTTTCAGTCTGACGAACTCTTGCCAAAAGACGGTGGATTGAATACCGATCTGAATTTTCATCTTTTTTGACTAAGCGTAAATTTATGGCATCGCTTAGCGTGTTCAATAAAGTAAATTCATCATTTATCCCAACCAACGCATGCAGAAGGGAATAGCCCATAAATGACTTACCGCTCCATGATAAAATATCCAGAATATCTTTCAATAGAGGTTTTTCTTCTAACAGTCTTTCGCTGATTCCTAATGTGCGGATAATACTTTTGTCGTGTTTGGTGAAACTGTCATCGGGAAATTCCGCTTCGAGCTTATTAATATTTTCGTCGAGTAAGAAACGATAATATCTGGCATAAGTAAATAAGGAATTCTCGCCAATATAGCCGCCGACTAGTTCAACGGCTAAAGGTAAATCTTCAAGTTCAGCTAAAATTCCCTCAAATGCTTTATTCTCGTTATAATTTTGCGGAGCACGTCCGGCAATTTTTAATAAAAGATTTCGTGACTCGTCACGATTTAATAATCCAAGTTCCAGTTGATAGAAGCCGGATTGTTTTTCGCGTGAAGTAATTAAAATATGGGAATTAGCCCCTTTTTCAGGTAAATAATTTTCTATTACATTGCGATCTTCTACATTGTCAAATATTATTAAGCAGTTTGAAAGTTTGCGAAATCTGTTTCGGACTAATTCAGTCTGATCAAATCCTAAATCGGATTCATTAGTTATCCAACTCAGATCTTTGCCAATTTTTATTAATTGAGTATCAAGATCTTTGTCGGCTGTCAGCCAAAAAACGCCATTTTCATAACGGTCTTGTAATTCATACGCATACTCAACAGCGAGTTGCGTTTTTCCTAAACCGCCAATACCTTTAATATTTATAGCTTGACCTATAGCGGTACGTCCGTCGTTATTTAAGGATTCCCAAATTTTTTCGCGTAACCCTGTGCGTCCGACAAAGGCTCTGCCCTTAGAAGCATATGGCACGTTGAAATAATTTTTTAGTATCTCGGTAGAAGTTGGCGGTGCCAGATTTGAAACAGGGCTTATATTCGCACTAGAAAGAATTTCCAGAACTTTTTCCACTAATGGTTCGCCAAAATCAGAAAATATAATTTTTTGTATATATGGCGGAATATTAGAATTGTTTTTTTCATTTTCATGAATTAGTACATATAAGTAATTCGCTCTGCCTTCATAGATTAAATTAACTCTTTCAAGTTCTTTAATAATGAATAAATCGTCAAGACTAAAACCGATAAAAAGAATCGTACGCTGTGTAAAGAGTCTGCGAAGCGTTTCGAGTTTTGCACGATTTTTATCTAAATCGTAAAACTCTCGATATTGTTTATTGGTAAACACAACATTTACTTTATCATTGATATGACCATGTAAATGTAGGACTGTTGGCTGTGCAAGTTGCCAGTCTTTTTGTAACTCAGCAAACTCGGCAAACTGGGTATCCAATATTTTTACCTTTCTAGGTGATTCATGAACTGATTCTAAAACTAAATCAACATTAGTCGTAATAACCAAATTAGAATTAATTCTCCACATGAGTTTTGGTAAAGCCGTAGATTTTTCATCAGCTAAATCAATGTCAATATCAAAATTTTCAGTCAATAATTCATACCAGTATTTCCCCCCAAGTGCATCGAAAGACCGTTGAGCTAAATTTAGATAATCAATTTTCTCATCCAGATTAATAAGTGTGCGGATGATAGTACCCTGTTTAGATTTGCCGCTTTCATCTAAGGCGATTTTTTCACTATCCAATTTATCGGCGGCATTAAACAAAAATTCCTTCCAACTCGGAAAAAGATTGTTCTGTAGTTTCCTGTCAGGTTTATTTTTCTTAAGTGAAAGTGAAACGCCGGCTCCGACAAATGGGATAACTGTTCCAGCTTTGAGAGCTTCGACAAGTGATTTTGGAATATTTGAAGTTTCGTTGGACATAAATATCTTTATAGAAAATTAGTATTAATAAACTGTGTGTAAGTTTATTTGGAATTAAAATACAAAGCCGTGAAATTTAGGTTATTATGCAATAAAATTGATATAAATTTCCACTTTCAGCGTCTAAAATTGGCAAAATGCGTTAAATTTGTTAGCCTTGACGTTGATTTACAGCATCAAACACCAAAAATTTTTATTCAGCTTATTATATTAAAATATTAAAACATTATGTTCAGTGATAATTTCAGACGCGGCGAAGGCGGAAAGGGAAAGGGAAAAACGGGCTCGAAAGCCGCGTCGAAACTTGCCGACATCGGTTGGAAGGCGTTTCAAGCCGTCAACAAAACTTTGCCCGAAGGCGAATCAATTACGCCGAATTGGGCGGCAGAGCCTTTGTTAAAATCGTATGAGCGAACCGCGCCGCCGTTAGGGTTTCCGCGCGAAACCGATTCGCTTTGCCCGACGTGCGTTAAAAACGTGCGGAACGGCGTGATTGATAAAACGATTCCGCTGGAGATTTTGATGAACTCGCATCCGGGCGAAATCAAGGCGCAGATTGTCGAAGAAAACGGGCAAGTCTTGATGAAGAAAACCTGTCCGACGCACGGCGATTTTGTTGACGTGATGGCGACCGACGCGAAGTTTTTGGAACGCATCGAATCGCTGTTTTACGGGCGCGATTTCAAAGCGGCGGAAGACAAACACGTTCATCATCACGGAACTTCGGACATAAAATTCGGACGCGGCGCGGTGTTGACGGTTGATTTGACGAACCGCTGCAATATGATGTGCAACCCGTGTTTTATGGACGCCAACCAGGTCGGCTACGTCCACGAGCCGACGTTTCAAGACACGAAACAGATTTTAGACAACGCGATTTCGTTCAAGCCGCGCCGTCAAATCATCATTTTATTTTCCGGCGGCGAGCCAACCATCGCGCCGCACTTTTTGGAATCGGTCGCTTATGCGAAAAAGATCGGATTTTACCGAATCTTAGCCGCGACGAACGGCATCCGTTACGCCGAAGACATTGAGTTTTGCAAAGCCGCCAAAGAAGCCGGACAGCACGGCGTTTATCTGCAATTCGACGGAACTTCCGAAGAGAAAAACAAACATCGCGGCGTCGGCAATTTGTTCGACGTGAAACTCAAAGCAATTGAAAATCTCGCGTCGGTCGGCATTAAAGTTACACTGGTTACGACGATTGTTAATACCGTCAACAATGACGCAATCGGCGACATCGTAAAATTCGCCGCGCAGAATATTGATAAAGTTCAGACGATTGCTTTTCAGCCGGTTTCATTCACCGGACGCGACGAAGACGTTTCCGACAAAGACCGTATTCAGCAGCGTTACACGCTCGCCGGAATGACGCACGATTTGAAAGACCAACTCGACGGAACTTTACAGCCGCTGCGCGATTGGTTTCCGCTTTCGTCATATTCGGCGTTCACTTCGGTGATGGATATGCTGCAAGGCGCTGACGCTCCTTGGGGTTGGTCGTCGTGCAACTGTCATCCGAACTGCGGGATTTTTACGTTGATTGTGGTTAATAAAAACACGGGCGCGATGACTTCGCTGTTCGATTTTTTTAACTACGAGCAATTTATGAAAGACGTGGCGACGATTACCGACACGGCACGTGGGAAGAAATTAACAATGGCGCAACTTGGGATGGCGATTATGCGTAATTATGACGCATCGAACGCGCCCGAAGGCTTTCCAGTTTCGCAGATTTTGAATCTATTCAAACCGTCGTCGGCTGATTCAAATTCCGACCGTAACGATAGAATGAAGGCGCAGCCAAAAGACGAATCGGCAGATATGTGGCGAGTTCTATGCGTCGAAGGAATGTGGTTTCAGGATTTGTTCAACTACGATTTCCGCCGCACCGAAATGTGCGTTATTCCTTACGGCACGCAGGAAGGCGAGATTTCATTTTGCGCTTACAATACGGGCGTCGGCTGGCGGCAAATCGTCGAAGAAATGAACAAAACCGCGTCGCTTGCCGAATGGTATAAAGAAAACGGGCGCCACGACGTTTACGCGAAAGGCAAAGCCGTTCCGAATATCGCCAAAACGCGCAGTTTGAGCCTGCCTGTTATAGCGAAAGTCTTGCAGGAAGATTTGGACAAGCCGACCGTTACTCCGTATTTAGTTGAAGAGGAAGAACACGAAACGGTTGGAATTTAATTTCAGCGATGTTGGAAACAGTCGAAACAACTCAGCCTCAAACAAACGCACCGACAACGCGCGGATACGTTACGTTTGAGGAATATCTGGCACAATCCAGCGACACGCGCATTTGCGAATGGGTTGACGGAGAAGTTATTACTATGCCGGGAGCAAGTTTTGAACACCAGACTTTAGACAAATTTTTATTAACGATAATGAATCTTTACGCCGAAAGTAAGGATTTGGGAATCATTCTCTCTTCGCCGTTTGCGATGAAACTCGAAGCGCAAAGGCGCGGGCGCGAACCGGATATTTTGTTTGTCGGCAAAGACCGCCGACATCTTTTCAAAAAAACTTATCTTGACGGCGCGGCTGATTTAGCGGTTGAAATCGTTTCACCGGAAAGCATCGGACGCGACAGGGGCGAAAAGTTCGTCGAATATGAAGCGGCGGGAATCAGGGAGTATTGGCTGATTGACCCGGAACGCCGACAAGCCGAGTTTTATCGCCTTAATTCCGACGGTTTTTATCAACTGATTTCTACGCCCGACGGCATTTTCCGCTCGGAAGTTTTGCCCGACTTTTTCCTGCGCGTCGAATGGTTTTGGCAGGAAACTCTACCGACTTTTCAAGCCTTAAAGGAACTGAATTTAATTTAGACAAAAATTATAGGAGAAAATATAAAATTATGCCGGACGAAAGAGATGTCGCGCAGGACAAAAAGGCGATTGAGCAAAATGAACGTGAAGGAACGACTGCCGAAGTAATCGGCGAACACCCGGAACACGCGCCGCAGCCGGGACAAAAAACGCCGCAGGAACACGAAGACAAAGACGCGATTGACGAAAGCGGCAATTTGCTTCATCCGAAAGAGAAGGACGAAAACGACGCGACGTAATTTTCATCTACGCGGAAATTGAAATAACAAAACAGACGAAAGCCGTTAGATTTTAACAATCTGACGGCTTTCTTTTTACTTAATCTTTATTTGCATTTTACCGAATCAGATTCAGGATTTGTTCCAAACCGTTTTGCACGTCCGCTCCCAAATGAACTCGAAGCGCGCGCCTTTCTCTATCGAGCAAAACCTGAAAGTCGCCGCGCGCCTGCGCCGCTTTAACCACGCCGAAAGTGTATTTTTGTTCGGGAACATCTAAATCTTCGTGGTCGTCCGACGTGATTTGCAGAAACACGCCGTTGTTCGCGCCGCCTTTGTAGGCTTGTCCGGTCGAGTGCAGAAAGCGCGGACCGAAACCCAGACAAGTGGCGGGCAAGTATTCCTCCAAAACCTTTGTCCTAATCGCTTGCAGAAGCTCGTCATTTTCAGCGTTTCTTTCAATATACGCCAGCACTGCGAAGTAATCGTTCGGCAGCAAATTCAAAAGATGCGCTTCGAGATAAGCGGCTAAATTTTGCGACTCATCATCGAGATTTCCCAAAGATTGTTCTTCTTTAACTGCGGTAGTTAATTCGGCGGCGTATTCGTCGCTGCTGAAAAGTTTGATTCCCGCCGCTTCGTAAAACGGAGTTTCGGCTGGAAACTCACCGGTCGCTTCATATTCTTCGGTCAGCTTTTTGGCTTCGATTTTCGCCGCTTCGACATCGGGTTGATTAAAAGTATTGATTTGCATAATCGAACCGGCGACGGCGGTCGCAAATTCCCAGCGGAAAAATTCCTGCCCGAGATTCATTTTGTCGGCGAGTTCGATTCTAACGACGGGTTGACCGCTTTGTTCGATTACCGAAATTTCAGCGTCGAGCGCGTCGTCCATCGTGTCTTTCAATTTTAGATAAGCGAACACGCGGTCGCTGCCGTAATTTTCGGCGGTCAGGATTTTTTCGCGGTCGACGGGAATTATCGAAACGTCGTCTTTGCCGGTTGATTCGGCGATAAGCTGTTCGAGCCACGCGCCGACATCGTGGATTTCCGAGGAAGTGATAATAGTTAGTTTGTCGCGCCCGCGTGTCTGGCAAACGCCGAGAATCGTTCCGAGAATCGCGCCCGGATTTTCCTTTGGATTTTTATTTTTGCAAGCCGCAATCATCTCATTCGTGCGATTGTAAAAATCTTCAACATCGATTCCCATCGCCGCGGCAGGAATCATTCCAAAAACCGACAGCGCGGAAAATCTGCCGCCGATTTCCGGGTCGCCGAAAAAGATTTTGCGGAAATTATCGCGCTCGGCGACCTTTTGCATTTTCGAATTCGGGTCGGTAATCGCCGCAAATTGTTTGCCCGCATTTTCCCGCCCGACAATTTCGGAAACGCGCTCGAAAAAGTATTGTTTGAAAGTGTTTGGTTCTAAAGTCGAGCCTGATTTTGAAGCGACGATAAAAAGCGTTTTCGCTAAATCAATTTTGCTTTCGAGCGTTTTGATTTGCGCGGGAACGGTCGAGTCGAGAATGTGAAAATTGCTTTTGCCAAACGTGATTGAAAAAACTTCAGGACACAAACTAGAGCCGCCCATTCCGAGTAGAACGATGTCGGAAAAGTTCTTCGCGTCTTCGGCAAAATCTCGATACTTTTGCAAATGGTTCAATTCCGTTTCGACAACATCGAGCCAGCCGAGCCATTTTGCTTCGTCCTCATTCGTCCAAACGCTCGCGTCTTTCGCCCAGATGCGGGCGATTTTATCTTCCTTTTGCCATTCGTCAAATTTCGCTTGAACGGCGTTTTCTAGTTCTTCCGGCAATGAATAAGTTAATTGATTTAGCATAAAAATAATTTACCACGAAAATAACTGATAACTGATAGGTGATAGCTGATAAGTTTTAATTCTTCTTTACTTATCAGTTATCAGTTATCAGTTATTTCCAGCCAATCTAAAAGCATTGCTTCCTGCTTGTGCAAGGCGTGTTCCGGCTTCTCATTTTTCGACATCGGAAGTTTAAAGAAAACGGAAAGCTGTGCCTGCACGCCGAAGCTTCCGCGCCTTTTCGCTAAACCCAAAAGCCGCGCGATTTCGATGGCGAGCGGCGCGGCTAAAATCGAATCTTTGCACAAAAAATTTATTTTTATCTGCATCGGCTGATCGAGAAAGCCGGAAATATCAATGTTATCCCAAGCCTCTTTGTTATCGCCGCGCGGACGATAATAGCGAATATCGACGATGTGGTCTTCAACCGCGTAACCCAAAATATCGTCCAAGACGGAACCTTTCGTTTTGATTTTTGACGCAAGCGAATCGGCGTTTGACAAAGCCAGACCGTCGCGGTTGCCCAAAATGTTTGTCGAATACCAGCCTTCGACTTTTAGAGCGCGGGTTTTGAAAGCCGGAGCAAGCGCGGTCTTTATCATTGTTTGTCCGGTTTTGCCGTCTTTTCCGGCAATGGGAACTTTTTGTGTTTCGGCAAAATCAATCAGCGCGGGAATGTCGGCGGCGACCGAAGGCGTGAAATTTCCATACGGAATTTGCTCTGAAATCGAGGTGTAAGCGTAAAGCATCGCGGGTGAAATTTCTTTTGCATTTTCGTTCAAGGCGTGTTCAAAACTTTCGATTGAATTAAAAATCTCGTTGCCTTCGTCCGCCAATTTTTCGGTCGAAGCGAGATTGATAACGACCGTTTCATCGAGATTGTTTTCGGCGCGAAAGGTTTGCAAATCTTTGCGGATTGATTCGACAACGGCGCGATGCGAATTGTCTGAAAACTGATTTTCGCCTTCGATGTTCGCCAGAAATTCTTTGTTTCCAACCGCTCGCCAGGGTTTGATTTTTCTTAAAGTTTCTTCAACAGCGACGAATTGTTTATGCGTCAAAACGTCGTGTTCTTCCGCTGCGCTCGCCAGATTCGCCGCGTGCAAATCCCAGCCGCCGAAAACGATATTTTCGTAGCTTGCTAAATCTTCGGTTAAATTTTCCGGCAAATCAGCCAGCGGCAAACCCGTCGTTTCGATTTTACCCTTTTTTAATAATTCAATTCCCGCGACCATCGTCGTGCCGACCGCGCCGCCGAGTCCGATGATTGCAATACCGAGTTTTCTGCTGTTCATAAAAACTTAGATTTTACAACCTCTTAGTGGTAAATGGTAAATGGTAAGTGGTAAATGTAAGAAAGATTTTTGATTTACCATTTACCATTTACCATTTACCATTTACCATTAAACAATTATGAACTTTGATTATTCACAAAAAACGCGCGAATTGCAGACTCGATTGACGGATTTTATGAACGAGTTCGTTTATCCGAACGAGACTCGTTATCAAAAGGAATTGAATACGGGCGAGCGTTGGCAGCCGATTCAATTAATTGAAGAATTAAAACAAGAGGCGCAAAAGGAAAATTTGTGGAATTTGTTTTTGCCGGAAGCAAGCGGTTTGACGAATCTCGAATACGCGCCGCTTGCCGAATTGATGGGCAGAGTTCCCTGGTCGCCGGAAGTTTTTAATTGCTCCGCGCCGGACACGGGAAATATGGAAGTTTTGGAGAAATACGGAACGCCGGAGCAAAAGGAAACCTGGTTAAAGCCTTTACTCGACGGCGAGATTCGTTCGTGTTTTGCGATGACCGAACCTGATGTTGCCTCGTCTGATGCGACAAATATTCGCTCTTCGATAAAGAGAGACGGTGATGAATATGTTTTGAATGGTCGTAAATGGTGGACTTCCGGCGCGGGCGATACGCGCTGCAAACTGACGATTTTTATGGGCAAAACCGACGAGTCTGCGCCGAAGCATCTCCGGCAGTCAATGACTCTCGTGCCGATGGATGCCGACGGCGTGAAAGTCGAGCGCATTTTGAGTGTTTTCGGGTTCGACGACGCGCCGCACGGACACGCCGAAGTCAGTTTTGAAAACGTGCGCGTTCCCGCCACGAATTTGCTTTTGGGCGAAGGTCGCGGTTTTGAAATCGCGCAAGGTCGGCTCGGTCCCGGACGAATTCATCATTGTATGCGCCTGATTGGAGTCGCCGAACGCGCTCTGGAATTGATGTGCGAGCGCGCCGAAAATCGTGTCGCGTTTGGTAAAAAAGTTTCCGAGCAAGGCGTTGTAAGGCAATGGATTGCCGAGGCGCGTCTCGAAATAGAACAAGCGCGGCTGCTGGTTTTGAAAACCGCCTGGATGATGGATGAAGTCGGCAACAAAGAAGCCAGGCGCGAGATTGCGATGATAAAAGCAATCGTGCCGCAGATGACTTTGAAAATCGTTGACCGCGCGATTCAGACGCACGGCGGCGGCGGCGTTTGTCAGGATTTCCCGCTCGCTTATTTTTGGATAAACGCCCGAACCTTACGGCTTGCCGACGGACCTGACGAAGTGCATCTCGAATCGGTTGCGAAGTCAGAGTTGAAAAAGTATATTCCGAATTGATAAACGAATGAATATTCGCCGAGTCAAGCTCAATGATGCCGAACAAATTACGGAAATCTACAATTTTTACGTTCAAAATACGCATCACACATTTGAAACCGAGCCGGTAATTTTGGGGGAAATGCGAAATCGTATCGTCGAAATAGTCGAAAATTACCCGTATTTGGTCGCGGAAGAAAACAATGAAATTCTAGCTTTTGCCTACGCCGCGCAATACAAAACGCGTTGCGCTTACAAAAGTTCGGCTGAAGTTTCGATTTATGTAAAAAATGGAACGAGAGGAAAAGGCGTCGGCGAAAAACTTTACGAAAAACTTTTTGAAGAAATCAAAAAAATCGACATTCACGCGATAATTGCCGGAATCGCTTTGCCGAATGAAGCGAGTATTAACCTGCACGAACGATTCGGATTTGAAAAAGTCGCGCATTTTCGGGAAGTCGGTTTTAAGTTTTATAAATGGATTGATGTCGGCTATTGGGAACTTTTAATGCGGAAGTAAAAAGGCAAAAGTTTGCAATTGCCGTTTTGCTGTAGATCAACTCACGATGACAAAGGACAAGATTCATTTTGCTCACGCCAACGGTTTTCCCGCTAAAACTTACAGCAAACTTTTTTCATATCTCGAAGACGATTTTGAAATCGGTTTTCTCGAACGCCACGCGCATAATCCGAAATTTCCCGTCGCCGACGGCTGGAGTCGTCTGGCTGACGAGTTGCGCGAGGAAATCCAAAAGCATTACACGCAAAAGATTATCGGCGTCGGGCATTCTTTTGGCGGAATTCTGCATTTTCTCGTCGCGGTCGAAAATCCTGAACTCTACAAAGCGATTGTTTTGCTTGACGCGCCGATTATTAGCCGTTTGAGCAGTTTCGGAATTAAAATTTTGAAACAACTTAATCGAATCGAGAAATTTTCTCCGGCGCAGATGACGAGGTTTCGCCGCGCTTTTTGGGAAAATAAAGAAGAAGCGTTCGAGCATTTTAAGAAAAAGGAAAAGTTTGCGAGTTTTGACCGGGATGTTTTGCGCGATTATATCGAACACGGAACAATTGAAACTGAAAAAGGCGTTAAGTTGATTTTCAGTCCGAAAATCGAAGCCGACATTTATCGAACGCTTCCGGATAATTTGCCGACTTATCGCGGACGATTAACAGTTCCGGCAGTATATATCGGCGGAACAAATTCTGAGGAAGCGCGAATGGCGAGACTTTCGTTTATGAAAAAACATCTTCCGTTTTCCTTTCATTTTATCGAAGGCTCACACCTTTTTCCGCTTGAAAAGCCGCAAGAGACGGCAGAAGCAATTAAAGAAAACATTCGCACGCTCATCGGCTAATAACATTCGCAATCCGATTTTTATTGAAGCGCAATCAATTTGAACGACTCGTAGTTCAACTTGGAAAGTTTTTTGTCAAATTGCTGTTAAACAATGCAAATAAATGTTGACAATTCTTTTTCACTAATGTAATTTTAAAAGTGTTGACACGAAAAGTGTCCAAACCTATCGCCGCCACGAAGCGAAAAAACATTCATTAAAGCAACATTCCAAGCAGTAAAAAGTTGCAAGAAAACGATACGGGAATTTGGCTCCGCAATCAGTTGACCTATCCGAAATAAGTCCTGCCTTTGCTGACAAGTCCTTGAACGGGCGGCACCAATCTCCAAAAGTCAAAACCCGAATCGTTGGACAAATGAAGACACAACTCAAAATTACAAAGACAAAAAAGTTTGACGCGCAAAGCGTAAGAGGAGCAAAAAAGAATGCTGTTCGGTAAAAAGAAAAGCGTTGCCGGTTTGGATGTCGGCTCATCCGCCATCAAGATGGTCGAACTCGACGGCAAAATGAACAATCTCAGCCTGGTTAGTCTGGGATTTGAAAACTTGCCGGACGACACGATTGTCGACGGGCAAATTATGGAATTGAATACCGTCGCCGAAGTGATTCAGAACATCTGCGCCAACCATAATATAACCGCCAATGAAGTCGTCACGGGCGTCAGCGGGCATTCGGTGATTATCAAAAACATCGTTTTACCGCCGATGAGCAAGGACGAACTCGAAGAGTCGATCGATTGGCACGCCGAAGAACATATTCCTTATGATTTGGCGGACGTTAGTCTCGATTATCAAATCACGACGGAAAACGCCGAGTCGACACAGGTTTTAATAGCGGCTTGCAAACGCGAAAGAATCGACAATATCAAACAGGCAATTCAGTTGTCGGGAAGACAACCGGTCGTTATTGATGTCGATACTTTTGCTTTACAAAATTGCTACGAAGTCAATTATCAACCGGACGAATCGCAGATTGTAACGTTGCTGAACATCGGCGCGTCAACAATGAATGTCAATATCGTGCAAGGCACGCGCTCTTTATTTACGCGCGACATTACGGTCGGCGGAAGCCAATTTACAGACGTTTTGCAGCGCAGCCTGGGAATCAGCTTTCAGCAAGCCGAAGCAGTTAAGCGCGGCGTGATGGAAGCGTCCGAAGGCATCGAAGAAAAATCAATCGAGCCTTTGATGAACGACGTAACGGAAATCGTCGCGCTCGAAATTCAAAAAACATTCGACTTTTATCGCGCGACGACCGAAGACAGCGAAATCGTGATGCAGAAAATCTTGATTTCCGGCGGCGGTTCAAAACTCAAGGGACTCGCCGAAGACTTATCAAAGCGGCTCGAACTGCCGGTCGAAGTGCTTGACCCGTTTCGTCAAATCAAAGTCGACACGCGCAAATTCGACCCGGATTATTTAAGCGAGATTATGCCGGAAATGGCGGTCGCCGTCGGTTTGGCGGTCAGAGGAGTGGAATTAAGATGATTAAAATTAATCTTTTAGATTCGGTTACAGAGAGAAACGGCGGCGCGGTAGTCGCCGTCGAGCGCAAATTTTCCAGCCCGACGACGCGCCTGATTGCAATGGCGACAACCGTTGCGGTTTTGTTGCTCGCGGTTATCGCCTGGGACGTAATCAGCACCAATATGGCGAAGACCGAAGCCGAACGTCAGCTTCAGGAACAAAAGCAAATCGAAACCGAGCTTGCCGCCGTGACGAGAGAAATGAAGGATTTGGAAGCGAAAATCCAGAATATCGACACGCGCATCGACGCGATTAAGAAACTTCGCGCTTCGCAAGCCGGACCGTCAGCCGTGCTGGAAGCGATGCGTGAAAGAATTCAGATGACGCCGGGAATTTATCTGCAAAGCATCGACCAAACCGGCGAACAGTTGACTATCAAAGGCGATTCGCCTGACGAGTCGGCGGTTACGCAGTTCGGTCGAAGTTTGGAATTTTCATCCGGGCTTTTCTCGAATCTCAATATCGAAACTCAGAGAAGAGAAGCTCCGAATCAAGCAGCCGCGCCCGCAACCGTAGCCGGACAGGAAGCGCCGCCGAAAGCGGAGATTGTCGGCTTCACGATTCGCTGCGCTTACACGCCGTCAAAGGCTAACTCATCGCTCAGTTCGTCGGCGACCACCGCGTCAAATGCGTCCGGGCAGGCGGCGAGTCCGGTTGTGAATTCACAGCCAAAATCCTCTGCGCCGCAGTCGGATAGCACTGTTACGCCGCCGCCGCAAGTCGCAAAAAATTAGAATCAACAATTGCCGAAACTTTAGCTTCAATTTGGAAAACCCAAAAATAAAGGAAACCGAAATGTTAGAAAAATTCAAAGTAATGCCTTGGCATCTGCAGCTTATCTTCCTTGTCGGTCTAGCGTCTCTGCTTTACTTGGGCGTTTGGTATTTCGTGACGAGCGAGACACGCGCCGAAGTGCAGACCTTAAACGACCAGGTCGCGCAACTGAAAACACAAAACGAAGCGGCGAAAGTCGCCACGCAGCGCATCAACGAATTTCGCTCGCTCTACGCCAGCAAAGCGCTCGAATATGACGAACTGAAAGTTCTGCTGCCTGAAGAACGCGAAATCACCAACGTTCTGCAAGGGCTTCAGGACACAGCCGGTCAAAGCCGCTTGATTGTCATGAGATTTTCGCCGCGCGACGACGTTCAGGAAGATATGTTGATGAAAAAGCCGGTCGAAATTGAAGTTGACAGCAACTTCAACAATCTGCGGGCGTTTTTCGACAAAATGGCGAAACTGCCGCGTATCGTGTCGGTCAGTGATTTCAAATTGAATCAACTTGAAAAACAATCGCCTGATAAAACTTTGCACGCCCGATTTTTGCTGACGGCTTATTACGCCGCGCCTGAAAATCTGGCGCCCGCCAAAACACCCTGTGTTCCAGGTCAGCCCTGCGCGCCTGCCACAACCGCGCCTGCCGGAACCGCGCCTGCCGGAACTCAACCACCCGCAGCAACTGCGCCGCCTGTCGCTAAATAACGGCAAAACACACAACAATTTTGAAATTTTTTCAGAGTCGAGAAAAAGTAATGATGAATAAATCTTTTACAAAACGTTTTTTAAGTTTGGGTTTAGCGGTTGCCGGTTTTGTTTTTATCGGCGCGAACTTCTCGCAAGTCCAGGCTCAAACCGACCCTTTTGCCAAACCCGGCTGGGCGAAACCGCGAGTTCCTTCAACCGGTTCGCCATCCGGTCCGGGAAAAACCGAAAAACCGAAACCCGCCGGACCGCCGCCCGTCGTGATGGTGCTTGCGCCCGGAATCGAACAGCGCATCAATTTCTACAAGCAACAACGCGAAGCGGCTGCTCTGAACGGATTGGAAATCCCGAAAGTAACCACCGTTTTGACGCTCGATGAAATGACGGTGACCGGAATTTTTCGCACGCCGCGCGGTTATGCCGCGATGGTCGAAGCCAAACCGATAAAACTTTCTTATACGATTTATCCGGGCGAGAAATTCTTTGACGGACAGCTCGTGGCGATTGAGGAAAATCGACTTGTTTTCCGCAAAGTAACCAAGATGAGCGATAACAAATTTATCGCGTCGGTTGAAAATAAAACTCTCCAAAAATACTCGATTGACCAGGAAGTGCAAGGCACGGCGCCGATTGAATCCGGCGGCAGAGCCGAAGAAGCAAGCAATACGCCGCCTGCCGCGCCGAAAGAGCCGAATGCAGTTCCGAATGCCGCTCCAATTCAGCCGACGCTTGTTATCTCGCCGCTCGAAGAAATGAATCGTCAACCGGTCGAACCTGCCAAAGACGCTGCAAAGAGTAAAACCGACAAAAAAGACGATAAGAAAAACGGCAAAAAAGCTGAGAAAAAAGCTGACAATAAAGCTGAGAAAAAAGCTGACAATAAAACCGACAAAAAATCGGTCAAAGTCGCCGAAAACAAAAAACCATAACGCTTCCAATTCAAGCGGCGCGTTCAAAATCTGAAAACCGCGCCGTCCACCCAACAAAACAATTTAATTCAACGCATCTCTTTAAAAAAATAAAAAGAGAGCAATCTGCAACGGAGGAAACAATGAATTCTCTTCAAAATTTAAGCGGATACGGCAGACGAGTCATCTTCGCTTTAATGATTATCAGTTCTTTAGTCTTGAGCGTAGCGGCGCAAAAAGTCGACCCGCAGCAACAAGGCAAAATGTATGGCGACCCGGGATTTCGCGGCGAGCCGATTGACTTAAAGGTAGTCAATGTCGATGTTCGAGAAGTTCTCAGCTACATCACCGAACAATACGGTATTAACTTTGTCATCGACAGCTCGGTTAAAAACGTGCCGGTCACGGTTAATGTCAGGGACGTTCCCTGGAACGTCGCGCTCGATTCGATTTTGCAGGCGCAGGATTTGGCGATCCAAACCAACGGCGCGATTCTTCGAGTGGTTGATTCCAAAAAGTTAGCCACCGAGCAGGAAGTCGTGCAGAAAGTCAGAGAAAGCCAACTCGATACTTCACCGCTTTACACCGAATTTGTTCGCTTGAATTACGCGCGGGCATCCGGAACACTAACTGATGCTTCCGGCGGCGCGGGTCAATTAACCAGCGGAGTTTCAAGCAGCAGCGCAAATGCCGGCAGCATTGGCGGCAGCAACGGCGCCGGCGGCGCAGACCAGGGAATTTTAGGCATCGTCAAACGCCGTCTTTCCAGACGCGGCGCGGTCGAAGTTGACGGACGTAGCAACACGCTGATTATTACCGACGTTCGTCAAAATATCGACGCCATTCGCCAACTCGTTTCCTTGCTCGACCAACCGGAACCGCAAGTCGAAATCGAAGCCCGCATCGTGATTGCTTCGCGCAATTTCAGCCGTGATTTAGGCGTCCAGCTTTCCGGTCTCGTGCTTGGAAGCAGAGGCAGCGGCGGTTCGATAGCGACCGCGCCCGGCAACGGCACGGGTAATACGACCGGCTTTGTTCCCGGCGGCATTCCGAACGGTATCGCCGTTCAACCGAATAACAGTTTGATTTCTTCAATCCCGAATACGGTCATCGGTTTGACGACCGGAATTTTCGGAACGGCGCAAATCAGTTTGTTGATTACCGCCGGCGAGCAGAAAGGTCAGGCGAAAACAATCGCCACGCCGCGCGTTACCACCTTGAACAACCGCCCGGCGGAAATCAAAAGCGGCTCGCAAATTCCGATTACCACTATTCAACCCGGAAGCGGAGCGGGCGCGGCTCTGGTCGCCACGACCGAATATGTCTCCGTTCCTCTGCGTCTCGCAGTTACGCCGCAAATCACCGGCGACGGAATGGTTATCTTAAACGTCGTCGCGGAAAACAGCACGGCTGCACCGGCAGTCGGCGGACCGCCGCCCATCAGCACGCAGAGTATGCAGACGCAAGTGATGGTGCCGGACGGCGGAACGACTGTCGTCGGCGGAGTTTTGTTCGACGACGAACGCGAAAGCCAGGACCGCACGCCCGGACTTTCAAGCATTCCGCTGCTCGGCAATCTGTTCAAGCGCAAAGGCGTTTCGCGCAACACGAACGAACTCTTGTTCTTTATCACGCCGCGCATTTATCGCCCCGATGCACAAGGCAATCCGACATCCGGCGTCAGCAACGGAAATCGTTCGACGACGATTTTGCAGCCCGTCCCGCTCGGCAACCCGGCTTCAAACTCGGAAGTTCCGAATAACGCGATGCCGCAGCAACCGAAAAATCAGCTTGTTCCGGTCGTGCCGGTCATTAGACCTGAAACAACCCAAAACAATCCGATTAGACCGTAGTTGAAATTTGATTGACGGTTAATGTCGAAAGAAGTTCGGAACAAAGCAAACTCAAACACCGGAAAATTTCCGGGTGTTTTGATAAAGGAAACAAGCCTCGTCGCCGGAAAAACAATCTTTGATTTTCACTCCGTTAGCAAAGATTATTTTCCGGCGGCAATTCACACCGACGAAGAAAAGTTCGGACGCAAAAGTTACCAATTGAATTGCGCGGAACTTCTTTTCAAAAACGAAATGGCGTTATGATTTTTTTACCGATTCAGTTTTTTCTCCGTAATCCCGTCAGAGTTTAATTATCTCTGACGGGTTATTTTGTCTTTCACCGCTAATTTTGCCAACCGTCAAAAAATTCTTAAAGCATTCTCAGTTAAAGACATACCTCTATCAAAGAAACTAAACTATAAAAAATAGCAAAATAAACAATGTTTTTTCTGAAAAAACTATGTTATTTAATGTTTTGTGATACAGAGAAATTCTCCGACGCGAGTTTTTCGGGTGAACAAGAATGAAAGCACTTTATAAATACAAAATAAAAAATCAAAAAGGGTTCAGCTTGCCCGAGGTTTTGATAGTTTTGCTGATAATTGCGATTCTGGTAGTGCTGGCGCTGCCGCAGATAACCGCGTCGCGCCGGATGTTTCGTTTCAGCGGTTTGCAAAGACAAATATCTACTTCTCTCAATGAAACCAGACAAAATGCGATGTCGCAAAGAACCGCGATGACTTTTCGCTATGATGATGCGAATAAAAGAATCATTATCTACGGCGGCAACTTCGGAGCGTTTGGAGATGCCAAAAACCAAAAGACTAATTTTGCGAACAGCGGTTTGCTGACGACCGAGATTGTCTATGGTCGTCCAACGGGCGTAACGGCGACGGCTCTGGGCGACAGTTCAAATATGACCGCACTGACCGCAAATGTCGTCGATATTACCTTTCAGCCTGACGGTTCAATCGTCGACGCGAGCGGTAATCCGACGAATAAAGCTTTGTTTTTTTACGACAGTAAAAGTAAAACGGACGGCGCGTTCGCCATCTCGGTTTTAGGCGCGGGCGGCAGAACGAAAGTTTGGCGATACAGCAAAGGTGCAAAGGCTTATGTTGAATAAAAACCCAAAAATGCGATTGGCAAAAAATTCCGAAAACGGCTTCACACTGCTCGAAGTCGTGGTTGCCATCTTGATTTTGACCATCGGACTGATGGGAACTGCCGCCGCCATTACCTATGCCTTACAATTCAGCACTCTGAGCAAAAATTTGACCAATGCCAAACTCGTCATTGTTGCCTCGATTGAAGAAATAGAATCTTTGCGAAACACGAGACGGCTCGATTACAAGCAAATCGAGAATGTCGGAAAAGTTGACAACACGGACTCGCCGAATTTTTTTGCCGGATTCAGTTCGGGTTTTAAGTCGATTTCAACCGAACCCGGCAACGATGGAGTAAATGGAACGGACGACGATTTATCAATCTCCGCCGGACCAGATGGAAACTGGGGAACGAGCGATGACACCGTTAATTCTTCCCTGATTCGCGGCGGATATTCGCGGCAAATCTCGATTACGAATTTACCGGGCAGCGATACGCTTAAAAAAGTTGAGATACGAGTTCGTTATCCGGCGAGCAACGGCGCGATTGGCGAGATACGCGGCGTGTCGTATTTGAATGACGAAGCTCGCATTACGAGATAGCGAAACGAAGTATCAAGAGGTCGGAAAAATGATGGAAATGAAATTGAAAAACGATTTTCCGGCGATATCCGCCGATAAAAAACAGGGCGAGCGCGGCGCTGCGCTTGCAATCACGGTTATCGTCGTCGTGATTCTGGCAGTCGTCGGTTTAACCGCTCTGGCATTTTCTTCGTCCGAAGTGCGGATCGCGGGAAGCGATTTGCAGCGCACGCAGACCTTTTACGCGACCGCCGCCGCCATCGAAAAGATGACGAACGATTTCAGCAACCTCTTTCGCACGAAACTCACTCCGTCGGCGACGGATTTGTCAAATATAGCGAAAAATCCGCCTACACCGCTCCAAACTGAAGGATTTGTATTTAGCCAGACGCTTTTAGAAGACACGCAGAAATTGAATGAACTGCGTTCGGTGCAAGGTTTGCCGAACACGGTTTATCCGCGCGTGAACATTTCCGACGGACCTTACGCCGGACTTTACGCCAGTGTTATCCCTTACAAAATCACTTCGATGGGAACGATGGCTTCGACCGGCGTGCAGGTCAAACTCGAACGTGAATTCAACAATTATCTGGTGCCGCTTTTTCAATTCGGGATGTTCAGCAATGAAGACATCGAGATTCATCCCGGACCGCTGATGACTTTTAACGGCAGAATTCATGCCAACGGAAACATTTATGCCCTGCGTAATACGAAATTGCTCAATCGCGTAACGATGGGCGGCGAACTCGTGCGTGACGCGACGCGAGGCGGCGAGGCGAATACGCAGAGCGGCGCAAGTGAAGTTTATTTTGAAGTGAACGGCATCAACGTCCAAAGCACTTTGGGAAACGGAAGCGTTAAGGCAGGCGGCGGCGCGGTCGGCGGACCGAATTTTTCCGGCGCTGCTTCGACGGCGCGTGGTTATTATCCGGGAAGCCCAAATGGAGTTGCCAATCCGAACTGGGAAACCGAATCGGTAAAATCGGCTTCGGCGGGAACTCCAAATCGTTTCGGCGGGCAGGTTTTGACGCATACGACCGGCGGAACAGAGCTGAAACTGCCGCTTGAAACCGGCGGAAATTCAGCCGCCGAATTGATAAAACGCGCTTTGCCGTCTGACACCGATATTCTCGCCGCCTCGCGTTACCATAATAAATCGCAAATCAGAATCTTGATTGACGACGCCACGGCTGGCAGCGGCACGGCAAATGTTGCGGGAATTCCGGCGGGAAAAGGCGTCGTATTTTCCAACAACAGTACAGGTTTTACACCGCTCGCTCTGGGCAGCGGCAATGTTCTACGCCGCGTTGACGATTCGGGTAATTACGTCGGGACTGACAAACTTCTCAAACAGAAAAAAAGCGACGGAACGACGCAGAACGCAATGACGGTGCGCGGAATAAAAGATACTGCCGAAACAATCGGCGGAAATTATATTCCGCGAGGCGCAGGCATCACAGGCAGAATCCTTATCGAAATCGTCAAACCTGACAACACGACTGTTGACGTTACCAAAGAAATCTTGAGTATGGGAATGACCGAGGGCGAGCCGAACGGCATTGTTTATTTGCAGCGTCCGATGTGGTCGGCGTTTGTGCAGGGAAGCCGCGACCGCACCGGAGGCGGTTTTGACTTGGTCAATTTAACGAGAAATTTTCAATCGATTGCCGACGGAGAAATTACCGCTCCGACGACCGCAATGTTTTACGCCAATCGCGGATTTCTCGATACGGACGAAAATGCCGCTAATGATGACGGCAGCAATCCGTTGCGCGAAGCCGCACCGAGCGGATACAACGAAATCGTGCCGATAAATGTCTATAACGTCCGTGAAGGCTGGGTCAGAAGCACAATGGATCAAAACAATATTTATTATGAACGAGGCGTTACCAGCGTTGTCGAACTCAATATGCGAAATCTCGCGCGCTGGGTCGACGGTAAATACGACGGCAATCTGCTGTCGGGGACAAACGCCGTCAGCGCGAATGTCAAAGGCGACGAAGGTTATGTGGTTTATGTTTCAGACCGCCGCGGCGACCGCGTGAAAGCGGAATACTTGAGCAGCGGAACTTCATATGCCAGCTCGAACGGCTCGGTCGATAATGAAGATATTTACGGACCGAACGGAATTTTAGACGACGGCGAAGACGTGATTGATTTCGGCTGGGATTCGACAAAAGCCGGAAAGAGTAAAAAGGGAACTTTGCAAAACGATACGAATGAATTGCCCAATACAGGCAGCAACTATCCGACAGGTTCGCCCTGGCTCGTCGTTACGGACAGAATTTCGCGGGCGCAAAACGCGCTGCGTTATCAAACGCCGTTTTTTCGCCGCGCTGTTCGTCTTTTTGACGGCGAGACGCTGAGCTTTAGCGCGGCTGCCGGAAAGCTTTCGCCGACCAAAGGAATTACCGTCGCTTCGGAAAATATAGTTTATATCTGGGGAAACTTTAACACGACCGGCATCACCGGAATTCCGGCGGGCGGCTCGACGCTCAACGACGGCGGTTACACCGGAGCGCAGGTTCCGGCTTCGATTGTCTGCGACGCTTTTTTCCCGCTCTCAAAAACCTGGTTCGACGCTCTCAGTTCTTTGTATCCCGAAGGAAGTCAGAATCCGATAGCGCAAACCGGCAACCCGTATCGAATGGCTGACGAAAATTTGCCTTCGGAATCCGCCGGAACTTCCGTCCGTGCCGGAGTCATCGCCGGTCAGACTATTTCGAGCCTAACCGCTTCGCCCGGCAGAAATTCCGACAATTTAAGGCGCAACGGCGGAATTATCAATTACCCGCGCTTTCTCGAATTATGGAATTTGAACGGAATTACGATGTCCTGGAATTATTCCGGCTCGTTTATTCCGCTGTTTCGCTCGACGCAAGCCGTTTCGCAATGGGAAAACGATACGTCGGTAATTTATATGCCGCCGCGCCGCAACTGGAGCTTTGACAGCACATTCCTGACGCCGAATAAAATGCCGCCGGGAACGCCGTTTTTCCAATATGTCCAGGCGACCGGATTCCGTCCGAGTTTGAAATAGGCGGTCAACCAATCAAATGATGAGAAGAATAGAGACAAAAAATAATCAAGCCGGCTTTTCGATGATTGAATTGCTCGTCGTGATGGTCGTGATGCTCGTCGTGATGTCGGCGGTTTTCACCTTGATGCGCGGCTCGATAAACACTGCCAACGCCAATTTTGAAATGACTTCCGCCGCGCAGGGAGCGAGGAACTCGCAGGAATTTCTCGCGCGGGACATTCTGGTCGTCGGCGACGGTTTCAAAGGAATTTCAAACATTTGGCTGCCGACCTTGTTCGTTACCGATTATTTAACGTCGCAAACCGCCGCCGTTTTAGACCCGGATAATAAAGGTTTTATCAGCGTCGGTTCGATTATTTCCGACAACAATGTTCCGGCAAACGTTAAAGTCAAGGGAACGAATCCGGCGACGACTGTTAAGGAAAAAACCGACAGAATAACGCTCCTTGCAGTTGATAAAAATTTCACTCCCGTTCCGTTGACGCCGGCGGAAGTCGATGTAAACAATAGCTATTTACAAATTCCGGCGGCGCGACTCGGCGAGTTTGCCGTCGGAGAAGTTTATTTTCTAACCAATGGAATCGCCGCCGCCTTCGGGACGGTAACGAGTGTCGATGCCGGAGCAAATCGAATTTATTGGAATGAAGGAGACGCTTTCAAGCTGAACCGCGCGGGCGGCACCGGAACGCTGGCGTCCGTCGACCGCGCCAATATGCCGATGAATCTGGAGCGCGTTCAAATCATTCACTATTTCGTGGACGCCGCCGGAAGATTGGTTCGTCGCGTTTTCGGTGTTCAAGACGCCGGTTTTGTTGACAGCGTTATCGCCGAACATCTCATAACTCTGCAATTTCAATATATACTACAGCCCGAAACTGCGGGAAGGATTCTCGAGAAACCGAAACAACAAATCGGTTTGGAAGAGTCCGCTCTCGTCCGGCTGATCGAGCCGAGCGTGTCGGTTGAAACGGCTTACACGCTGCAGGACGGACAGAGACATCAGGTCGAAACCTCGACACAGGTCGGAGTTCGCAACATACAGTTTTTGGAAGCTCCCGTACCGATGGACTCGCAAGGAAATACGGAACTCGAAAACCCGGGTCCGATACCGGAAATCACGCCCGTGCCGTCCCCGACTCCGACGTTTACGCCGACGCCAATTCCGAGTCCGACTCCGAAACCGACCGCGACGCCGATTCCGACTGTGACGCCGGCGCCGACTGCAACGACAGCGCCGACCGCAACGACGGCACCGACAGTCAAGCCGTCGCCGACACCGACAGTCAAGCCGTCGCCATCACCGACGCCCGGCAACGGCGAAGGAGGATAGTAAAATGCGGAAAGCGGAATAATGACGCGATGAATTAAAGAGTTATCTTATATTTATCGCGTCATTATTCCGCATCCGTTAATTCCTTTTCACTCGGCGATAAAGCAGCCCGGCACGGGAACGTCTTCGCTGCTTCCAAAGGCAACAGAAGAAGAGGTTGATAAAATGATTAAGACAAAACTGGAAAACGATTCCGGCAAAACAAACAGCGCTCGAAAAAAGGCGGGCGAGCGCGGCGCGGCTCTCGCTATCACGGTGATTGTCGTCGTGATTCTGGCAGTCATCGGTTTGACGGCGCTGGCGTTTTCTTCATCCGAAGTGCGAATTGCGGGAAGCGATTTGCAGCGCACGCAGACCTTTTACGCGACCGCCGCCGCCATCGAAAAGATGACGAATGATTTCAGCAATCTGTTTCAGTCCAAACTCAATCCGACGCCGACCGATTTAATCACCATTGCGCAAAATCCGCCGCTGCCGCTCAAAACCGAAGGATTCTCATTTCAACAAACACTTGTCGAAGATACGAAAAGATTAGCCGAACTCCGTGCTATCCAAGGTTTGCCGAACACGGTTTATCCGCGCGTGAACATCTCCGACGGTCCATATTCCGGTCTTTACGCCAGCGTTATTCCGTATAAAATTTCTTCGACCGGAACGATGGATGCGACCGGCGTGCAGGTTAAACTCGAGCGCGAATTCAACAATTACCTCGTGCCGCTTTTTCAGTTCGGGATGTTCAGCAACGACGACATCGAAATTCACCCCGGACCGCTGCTGACTTTTAACGGACGAATTCACAGCAATAAAAACATTTACGCGCTGCAAAATACGCAATTTCTCAACCGTCTGACAATGGCGGGCGAATTTGTCCGCGATGTCTGGCGAAACGGTAAGCCAAGTACCGGCGGCAACGTCTCGGTTCGCGTCAACGGGGCGGACATTCAAAGCACGCTTGGAAACGGAAGCGTCAAAGCTGATGCGGCGACCGTCGGCGGACCCAATATTGTCGGCGCTACGGCAACAGACCGTGGTTATTTTCCCGGTAGTCCCGACGGTGTCGCTAATCCGAATTGGGAGACGGAATCGGTAAAATCGCCCGCCGCCGGAGCGACCGATAATTTCGGCGGACAAGTTTTAACCCGGACAACCGGCGTCAAGGAAGTCAAACTTCCGCTCGAAACAGGCGGAAACGCAACCGCCGAGTTGATTAAACGCGCTCTGCCTTCGGACAGCCAGCTTCTTGCAGCTTCGCGTTATCACAATAAGGCGCAAATCAGAATTTTGATTGACGACGCTGCGGCAGGCAGCGGCACTGCAAACGTCGCCGGAATTCCGGCGGGAAAAGGCGTCGTATTTTCAAACAATAATACAGGTTTTGCACCGCTTCCGCTTGGAAACGGAAACGTATTGAGACGCGTCAACGATTCGGGAAGCTATGTTTCGACCGACAAACTCGTCGTTCAAAATAAAGGCGGCTCGTACACGCAGACGGCGATGACGGTTCGCGGCGTAAAAAATTTCGCAGAAACAGTCAACGGAAATTACATTCCGCCCGGTTCGGGCATTACGGGAAGAATTTACATTGAAATCGTCAAACCCGACGGAACGACGCTCGATGTTACGGATAAAATTCTCAGTATGGGAATGACCGAAGGCGAGCCGAACGGCATCGTTTATCTGCAGCGTCCGATGTGGGCGGCGTTTGTGCAGGGAAGCCGCGACCGAACGGGAAGCAATTTTAATCTGGTCAATCTGACGAGAAACTTTCAGTCAATCGCCGACGGAGAAATAACCGCTCCGACCTCGGCGATGTTCTATGCCAATCGCGGCTTTATCAATACCACCGAAAGCGCTGCCGATGACGATTTAGGAACGCCGACGCGCGCGGACGTGCCGGGCGGATACAACGAAATCGTGCCGATAAATGTTTATAACGTCCGCGAAGGCTGGGTCAGAAGCACGCTGGACCAAAACAACATTTACTATGAACGCGGCGTTACCAGCGTCGTCGAACTCAATATGCGAAATCTGGCTCGCTGGCTGGACGGAAAATACGACGCAAATCTGCTGGCGGGAACAAACGCCGTCAGCGCTAATATCAAAGGCGATGAAGGTTATGTCGTTTATGTCTCAGACCGACGGGGCGACAAGCCCAAAGACGAATATCTCAGCACCGGAACTACTTTTAAAAGCACGAACGGCACGGTCGATAACGAAGATATTTACGGACCGAACGGAGTTTTGGATGCGGGTGAAGACGCGATAGATTTCGGCTGGGACGCGACCAAAGGCGGAGCGAGCAAAAAGGGAACGTTGCAAAACGATACGAGTGAATTGCCGGACACAGGCTTAACATATCCGGTCGGCTCGCCGTGGCTCGTCGTGACCGACAGAATCTCGCGGGCGCAAAGCGCCATGCGTTACCAAACCGGATATTTTCGCCGCGCGGTTCGTCTTTTTGACGGAGATACGCTGAGTTTTAGCGCCGCCGCCGGAAAGCTCTCGCCGGAGAAGGGAATCACGGTTTCGTCAGAGAATATGGTTTACATCTGGGGGAATTTTAACGCGACCGGCATCACTGGATTGCCCGCGACCGGTTCGACTCTGAACAACGGCGGTTTTACCGGAGCGCAGGTTCCGGCTTCGATTGTCTGCGACGCATTTTTCCCGCTTTCCAAAACCTGGTTTGACGCATCGAGCGCCTTATATCCTGAAGGAATCGGCGGCGGCGAGATTTACCGGAAAGCTGACGAAAATCTGCCTACGACCTCGGAAAGCACGACGGTTCGGGCGGGAATTATTGCCGGTCAAAATATTTCCGCGATTACCGGCTCGCCCGGCAGAAACGCGGCTAATGACAGAATCAACGGCGGAATTCACAATTACCCGCGTTTTTTGGAAATATGGGGCGATGATGATCCCTGGAATTATACCGGTTCGCTCGTTCCGCTGTTTCATTCGACGCAGGCAATTTCACAATACGAAGACGCCGGACCGAATATTTATTCGCCGCCGCGACGCAACTGGAGTTTTGACGACACATTTTTGACGCCGCAGCATCTGCCGCCGGGAACACCGTTTTTTCAATATGTGCAAGCCACGGGTTTCCGTCAAAGCCTGAGATAAACCGGGGAAAATCGAGTAATGAAAAAAACGTCCGCGAAAAAAAATCAAATCGGTTTTTCAATGATTGAGTTGCTTGTCGTGATGGTCGTGATGCTGATTGTTATGACGGCGGTTTTCGCCTTGATGCGCGGCTCGATTACTACTGCGAACACCAACTACGAGATGACCGGCGCGACGCAGGGTTTGCGAAATGCTCAGGAGTTTATCGCCCGCGACGTGCTGGTTGCCGGCGACGGTTTTAAGGGAGTTTCAAGTATCTGGCTGCCGACGGCATTTATCGCCAAGTATTTGACGGCGCGGCAGGCTGCGGTTTTAGACCCGACAAATAAAGGTTTTATCAGCATCGGCTCGGTCATTGCCGACAATAATTTACCGGCGGGCGTCAATTTTTTAGGCGCTGATCCGTCAATTACGCTCGGCTCGATAAAACCGTTGACCGACCGTTTAACTCTGCTGGCAGCCGACCCGAATTTTTCAACGATTGATATTCCGGTCGGCGCGATTGATTTAAATCTCGGTCGAATCGCTATTCCTTCGACCAGAATCGCCGACTTTAACACCGGCGAAATTTACTATATTACGAGCGGCGGAAGCGGCGTCTTCGGAACTGTGACGGCAGTCGATGCCGCTGCGAATGTGATTTTTTGGGCGGAAGGCGACGCGCTCGGGCTTAATCGCGTGGGAACGACCGGATTATTAGCCGCCGGAACCAATTTAGCCGGAAGTCCTTCATCGCTGCGGCGCGTCAATATTATTAATTATTTTGTGGATGCCGACAGCCGTCTGATCCGCCGCGTATTCGGCACGTCGAATGCGGGTTTTATCGACAGCGTTATTGCCGAACATCTCGTATCGCTGCAATTTCGTTATATCTTGGAACCCTCTGCAAACGGAACGATATTTATGCCGCCGAGTGATGAACTCGCTTTTGACCAGTCATCGCGCGTGCGTATTATTGAGCCTAGCGTTTCGGTCGAAACTGCCTATGCGCTTGAGGACGGTCAAAAACATCAAGTCGAAGGCACGACGCAAATCGCGGTTCGTAATATACAGTTTTTGAAAGCGCCCGATCCGATAGACGCGCAGGGGAATTCGGCGCTTCCGAATCCGGGTCCGACATCGGCGTTTACGCCGCCACCGAATCCGACACCGACTTCAACTCCTGTGTCGACACCGACGCCGGCGCCGACGCCGACAGCGACGGCGACGCCGAATCCGACACCGACTTCAACGCCGGTTGCGACGCCGACATCGACTCCTGTGCCGTCACCGACTCCAACCGTCGCTCCGACCGCGACGCCGGTTACGACGCCGCCGAATACGAATTACTGCGCCGCCGGTCAAAAGCTGAATACGGGATGTATTTGCAATCCTCCGTTAAAACCGCAGGGAAGTAAGTGTCAATGAGAGTAAAAAACCGTTTGAGTAAAATATTAAATAAGTGAAATCATCTTTTCACTCGGCGATAAAGCTGCTCGGCACGGGAACGTCTTCGCTGCTTCCAAAGGCAACGGAAGAAATAGAATTATCGAGACTTTTAAATATAAACCAATAACCGATTGAAGGACGATAAACCGTAACGTCCGATTTGCCGTCGCCGTCGAAATCGGCGGGCGCGGGCTTGTCGGTCGGGTCGCCGAACTGTCTGAATTGGAAACCGTCGCGGCTCGTTTGCATATACCAGTAACCGCTCGACGGGCGATAAACGGCAACGTCGGTTTTGCCGTCGCCGTCGTAATCAGCCGGAACGGGTTTGTCGGTCGGGAGACCGAATTGAGTGTTGAAAAAGCCGTCGCGGCTTCTGTTAATAAACCAATTTCCGCTCGACGGGCGATAAACGGCGACATCGGTTACGCCGTCCGCGTCATAATCGCCCTGCGCCGTTTTATCGGTGACTTCGCCGAACTGAATCGAGTAAAAACCCTGCGTGCTTTTCTGAATAAACCAGGTGCCGCTTGACGGACGATAAACCGCGTAATCGCTTTTACCGTCGCCGTCGTAATCGCCGACAACCGGAACATCGCCGTTTTGCCCGAATTGGACGGCTTTAAAACTTCCGTCCGAACTGTTTGTTACATACCAGAAACCGTTTGAAGGTCGCCAGACGCCGTAATCGTTTTTGCCGTCGCCGTCAAAATCGCCCGCGACCGGCTTATCTCCGCTTGTGCCGAAATGAAAGGATTGAAAACTGCCGTCAATGCTTTTCAAACTGAACCAGGTTCCGAGCGAAGGACGAAAAACCGCGACGTCGCTTTTCTCGTCGCCGTCGAAATTTGAAATCGCCGTGCTGGAAAGACTGCCTTTTTTCGTCGTGTAAATATAATCGCCCGAAGTGTCGCCGTCGCTGTTGGCGGCGTTTCCGGCGGCGTGAAAACTGACTTTGCCGACTCGCTGCGCGGGCGCTTTCCACACAAAAGTCCAGGATTTCGAGCCGAACTGCGTTGGAATCACGCCGTTGATAGTATGTTCGACGTATGTCCGCTGATTTCCGTTCACAATACCGTCAACTGTTTGTATTAGCTGCGGCGATTGCGTCGGCAGTGTAAATGTCCCGACTTTTTTGCCCTGCGAATCAATTGCCGTTAGTTGAAAACCGTAAATTACCGCGTCCGATTGACTGGTCGTGACGGTTATCGGAATGGATTGATTCGGCAAATAATTGATTGGCACGCCCGCAATCGAAACGCTTCCGGTGCCGCTGTTGACGGTAAAGCTCGTATGACAAGTCGTGCAGTTGTCCTCGTTCGGCGCGTTGGTATGCGAAGGACTCGGACCCGATGCCGACGCGCTGACCTTTTCATATTGGGCGGAGAAATTGACAAAACAAAACACTGCCAGAACGCAGGCGGAAGCGACGACAATTGATTTGATAAAAACGATGCGCGGCGATACAGTTTGCATTTTTGCGGATTCCTTTTTGGAAGAATTTTATAACAGCTATTTGACGTTTTCTCTAACTTCAAAGTCTAAAAAACATCTTACACGAACAAATAGTTGAAGAGGAAAAATAAAAATTTTATAAATTTTGCCCGACAAAAAACATTTGCGAATCAAACTCGACTTCGTGTTTTCGCGTGGTTATCTTTTCATAGCTTCCGTCTTTGTGCAGAAGCTGCGCGTTGACGTTATCGCGCAGGTAGATTTCCAAAACTTCTTCTTTGAGATACTTTTTCAACTCTTCATTTTTTATCGGAACAGCGGCTTCGACGCGGCGGTCGAGATTGCGGCGCATCCAATCGGCGCTGCCGATGTAAATTTCTTCCTTGCCGTCGTTGGCAAAGTAGAAAATGCGGCTGTGTTCGAGAAAACGTCCGACGACCGAGATAATTCGGATGTTTTCCGAAAGACCTTTGATGCCGGGACGCAGAACGCAGATTCCGCGAATTATCAAATCGATTTTGACGCCCGCCTGCGACGCCCGGTAAAGCGCGTGAACAATGCTGACATCGGTCAGACTGTTTATCTTGACGAGAATTTGAGATTTTTTGCCGTCGGTTTGATGTTTGATTTCGCGCTCGATGAGTTCGAGCATTTTTTCCCGAAGATTGACCGGCGCAACCAGCAAACTGCGGTATTCGGTCTGAAAGGAATAGCCGGTCAGAAAGTTAAACAAATCGGTTGCGTCCGCGCCGATTTCCGCATCGCTGGTTAAAAGTCCGATGTCCGTGTAGATTTTTGAAGTCGTCGGGTTGTAATTTCCCGTCGCCAGATGAACGTAGCGGCGCAATTCGTGGTGTTCGTCGCGCACGACGAGCGTTACTTTCGAGTGAGTTTTCAGCCCGCGCATTCCGTAGATAACGTGAACGCCTTCACTTTCAAGCTGCCGCGCCCATTCGATATTATTTTCCTCGTCGAATCTCGCCTTCAGTTCGACGAGCGCGGCGACTTGCTTGCCGTTTTGACTCGCCTTTATCAAAGATTTGACAATCGGCGAATTTTTGCCCGCCCGATACAGACAAATTTTTATTGCTCTGACTGATTCGTCTTCCGCCGCCTGGTCGATAAAATCCGTCACCGTGCTGTAAGCCGTGTATGGATGATGAACGAGAACGTCCTGCTTTTTTAAGGTTTCAAAGATATTTTCCTTTGAGCGCAGCGGTTCGGGAATCGAATAAGCAATGGGTTTGTCCTTCAAATCGGGACGGTCGAGCGCGTAGAGCGACATCAATTCGGGAATATTCAAAATACCGTCGAGCCGATAAACGTCCGTTTCGGTCAGACCGATTGAAGTCGTCAAATAGCGAGCTAAAACATCGGGCATCGTGGCGTCAACTTCGAGCCGTACGGGAAAACTGAAACGCCTCTGCTGGTAAAGCTCGCGCTCCATCGTGCGAAGCAAATCGCCCGCTTCGTCTTCGCGCAGCTCGATGTCGGCGTCTCTGGTCAGGCGAAACAAATAACATTTATTCGTCCGCATATTCGGGAAAAGCTGCTGAACATTCGCCGCAATCAATTCGCCCAATAAAACGAATTTTGTTTCATCATGATTTATTGGAACAAGGCGCGAAATGTTCGGCGGCAGTTTGACGCGGACAAAGCGTTTATCATTGTAGAGATGCGTGATTTTATTGTGGTCGAAACTTTTGTTCGATTTGACGACGACGCCGAGATTGACGCTCAGATTCGAGATATATGGAAACGGATGACTTATATCGACGGCTTGCGGCGTGAGAACCGGAAAGACGTTTTTCATAAAATAATGGTCGACTTTTTTTCTGGCGTCTTTATCCAAATCGTGATAGGAAATAATTTTGATGCCCGCATCGCCGAGCAGCGGCAAAATTTCCTTGTGCAGACAGCGCATCTGTTTGGAAAGCATCGGCAGCAGACGCTCACGAATCTGTATCAATTGTTCCGCTGACGAAAGTCCGTCAGGCGACAGTTTAAAAACGCCTTCGGAGATTTGCTGTTTCAAGCCGGACACGCGAATCATAAAGAATTCGTCGAGATTGGTCGAGAAAATCGAAAGAAATTTCAAGCGCTCGAGCAGCGGCGTTTTCTCGTCGAGCGCTTCTTCCAAAACGCGCCGATTAAATTCGAGCCAACTGAGTTCGCGGTTAAAAAGATAACGCGAATCGTCAACCGAAATAATTTTTTCCGCGCCTTTTGTCTCGCGCGCGGTTTTTTGAGCAGTCGAAGTCATAAGAAAATTCTAGAGATTCGGAGGGCGAAAGGCAATAAATTCGATGTTAAATTTTTTTCAGAAACGAAAAGTCAAATAAGAAGTGATAAGTGATAACTGATAGTTGATAACTGATAAGTAAAACCCATTCCTTAACTATCAGCTATCAGCTATCAGTTATCAACTATCAGTTATTAAGGCATATATTGTTTCGGTATCGGAATATCGTTTGCCAAGCCGAAATTTACAAAGGAAAATCCGGCTTGACTGGCGCTAATAAACCAGATTCCGCCCCGATAGACCGCGATGTCGTCTTTCCCGTCGCCGTCATAATCGCCCGCGACGGGAACGTCGGTTTGAATGCCGAACTGCGTCGATTGGATGCCGCCGCCGCCGCTTTTGGAAATATACCAGAAACCGTTTGAAGGGCGATAAACCGCGATGTCGTCCTTATTATCGCCGTCAAAATCCGCCGCGACGGGCTTATCCGTTGCCAGACCGAATTGAGTAAATTGAATTCCTCCGCTCGATTTATTGATTATCCAGGTATCATTGCGATAGACGGCAACATCGGTTTTGCCGTCGCCGTCGTAATCAGCGGGAACGCAAACATCGCCGCTTGCGCCGAACTGCACGGCGGCAAATCCGTCGCGGCTTCGATTCAAATACCAGAAGCCGTTTGACGGACGATAAACGGCAACATCGGTTTTGCCGTCGCCGTCAAAATCGCCCGACACCGGAACGTCGCTGCTCAAACCCCACTGCATTCCCGTAAAACCGCCGTCAAAACTTTTCACGATATACCAAAAACCGTTTGCCGGTCGCCAGACCGCGACATCGGCTTTTCCGTCGCCGTCAAAATCGCCCGCCAGCGGAACGTCGGTCGAAACGCCCCAATTGACAGCTTTAAATCCGGCGCCGTTATCCAAAAACCAGTTTCCCTGCGACGGACGGAAAACGGAGACATCGGTTTTACCGTCACCGTCAAAATCGGAACGCGATTTCAGATTTGAATTTCCGCCGCACGAGTAATCCGAGACGATTTCAACGCCGTCGATGTTCCAACCGACGACCGCCGTATTGGTATCTTCGCCGAAACGCCATTTGAATTTGACTGTTTTGCCTTTCGCCGAAGCCGGTATTAAAACGCGCGTCGTAACGTAACCGTTTGAGTTTCCCGTCCACGCGGCTCGTCCGTCCAGAGGATTTGAATTCGCGCCTAAAGCTCCGTTGTAGCCGTTTTCCAAAAACGTTCCGCCCGCGTCTAAAATGTCTTGAAACGCCGCGCCTCCGACGCTGATTTCCAGCACGCCGCCGTCCCAGCTTTTTTCCGTGTTGTAATTATTTCGGAATTTGAGAACAGCCGCCGACGAAGCGATGTTGTAAGCGGGTGATTCCAGATTTGCGCCGCCCGCCGCAGCCGTGTTCGGCGTGAAGGCAGAATTCGGATTCGTATCGGAAATCCCTGTTTTCGCCGTCCAATTAACGCCGCCTCCGGTTTGCGCGCTTGTCCAATTAGCGGGCAGATTCGGAACATTTTGATTGTCGAAATTCTCAGTGCTGCCGACAATCGGCTGCCCGATTATCAAGAGTCGGGTTTCGGTTCTCGCGCCCAGACTGCTGTTTATATTGAGCGTTAAAGTCAGAACGGTTCCGCAGCCCTGATTTGCCGGAACGGTAAAACTGATGGTTTTCGTGACGGTTTGATTGTTTGCAATATCACCGTAACTGACGCTATTGCCGCCCGCGATTTGCACGGTCGTTCCGATTGCCGTTCTGCCCGTCGAATTAGCGAGCGGAATGCTCAGGACAACGGTTTCGTTCGGTTCGGCGAAACCGTTATTGTTGCCGCCGCCTGCATCGGTAATTGTGAAATCGGGAGTTTGAACGACATTCGGCAAATCGAACGCTTCGACAACGTTCGCCGGAGAAATAGAATCGACCCGCGCGCTGAAACCCATTCCGCGAATTCTGAAACCTTCCCACGCATCGGCGACGTTGGCTTCCGCCTCGCCGGGCGTTCCGCTTGCTTGCGCCGCCGCAATAATCGCGTCGCGCTCCTGCAAAAAAGTCGGGTTAACCGGGGCGAGCTTCATCCCGTCGGTAACAATCTGCAACGCTTTTCGATTGCCGATTTCCCAGCCGAGTCGGGCGACAAACTTTGCGCGAACTTCCCACAATGCGCTGGTCCAGATTTCTCCCGCAACGTGAACTTCGTCGCAGGTCGCCGAGCCGTATGCGCCGCGCGGATACGCGCTGATTGTTCCGATTGCCGCCGGAGTTCCGATTTCCGCATTGCAATTGGCATTTAAATGCCGAAAGGTCAGAGGGCTATGGGGTTTGCCGTTTTCTCCGGTCGAAGCCATTACCGCTTTCGGAAAACGGCGAATGCCGTAATAGTTGTTGCTTAAATAATTCGGCTTGCCCAAATATGTGGCGTAACCGCCGATTGTGTAAATGCCGTCTATCGGGTCGGTCGGCGCGGAAAGCAGCGAAAGCGCATAAAAATCAGACCAGCCTTCGCCCATTCCGCGCGCCATATTCGTCGTCAAACCGCTCGAATTGCCGTGCAGACGACTTGAAAGTCCGTGGGTTAGTTCGTGGATAACGATGCCGGCGTCGAGGTCGCCGTCGAAATCCGGTTCGGGCGCGTCCCACAGATACATTTGCATTTTGCCGCGATTGCCGTCGGCGGGTGTCGAGAAATTAGCGTTGTTTGAGCCGCTCGAATCCTGCGCTTCCGCCGAAACGCTGTCGCTCGCCGCGCCGCCGCGTCCGAAATTGTCGGTTTGAAAGTTGCGGGCTGCTTCGTTGAAACCGAGACGATACACTTCGTCGTGAAAGCGATTGGAAATATAAAAAAGCTGGGTAACGACGCCGTTTTGAAAAGTGTTTATCGGATAAGTTTGCGGCGAAGGATTGGGCGCGTCGCCCGCCGCATTCGCATTCGGGTCGCCGGGCGAATACGGGTAGACAAAATTGCGGTTCTGGGTTCCCGTCGCAAAACCCTGCAAATCGATGCCGTCCGTGTTGTCGCGGTCGATTCCGGCTTCGACGGCGTTGCCTCTGGTGCGGGTTTCGCCGTCGGAAATCCAGCCTTTGTTATTAAATGTAAAAGGCGCTTCGTTGCCGACGAGAGTTACGTTCGTGCGGCTAATCGCCGCTCCCTGCACGCCGAGCGTCGGATTCGGCGAGCCGGGCGAAAGCGGAAACGGGCTGTATGCGACGTTAATCATCGCGCCCGGGTTCGCATAAACGTTGAACGTCGCAGGCTGCGATTGGTCTTCGGTAATATTTTTGCGCCACAGCATTTTGCCGGTCTCCGCATCGACGATGACGTAATAAGCATTAACCCGTTCCCAAATTAAAACGCGCCACGCCGCACGCGCCACGCCCGGCTCGGTCGGAAAATAAATTTTTTCGGCGGTCGTCGCCCGCTCGCTCTCACCGAAAACGGTTTTCAAATCGTTTGAGGCAGCGACATTTTGTAAAACGTCAATTGTTTTTATTTGGTGATTTATGTAATCGGCGGCGCTATTGACGGCATCGAGCGGATTGCCGAAATCCGCCGGAACGGTTTTATAATCCAGGTCCGGCGCAAGGCTGTTGACGACGCGAATAATCTCGCCGTTTCTGGAAAATCCGGCTTTTACTTCGCCGCGAAAAACCGGAACGCCGTTTATCTCCTGCTCAAACGACGAAAACGAAAGATTGCCGTCCGGGTTTGTATAATCGGCGGCGAGCTTTAATTCATCGGCTTGCCCGTCGCTGACGCCGAGCAAATCTCTGTTTTGTTTGACAAAACCGCGAAGAGTTTTCGAGCGCTCGGTTGCCGAAGGCGCGGATAAAAAGGCGCGTCCTTGTTTGACATCCGGCGCGATGGTTTCCGGCGTGCCGAGTTCGCTGCTGTATTCGACTTTTAAGTTCGGAACTTTTTGCCGCAGCGCTTTTTCAGCCGCCGCAAATTTTTCTCGCGCGTCGGTAATTTGGACGGCGTTTTTGCCCGAACCGGCGCGAAAACTCAGCAAAGTTTCGCCCTGCGCTTTGTCAATTCGGATGTCGTAATTTTCCAGATTGTCGTCGTGGCTTTTTGTTTGTCGAAATTCGACTTTTCCGGCTTCCGAACGAAATTGATTAGGAAGAACGACAATCGCAATCAAACCCGAACAAACCACGCAGATTAGAAATCGGCAAAGATTTTTCGTCCTGGTTTTCTCCCGCGCAAATAAGTTTTCCATAAAGCAAAATAAAATTATCGGATAAAAAAGCGAAAAGCAATAGAATCTATATAAATAAAGAAATAATCCGGGGATTTGTTAAAAATTAAGCAAAAATCTTTCGCCGCGCCGCATCGAATTCCCGACACAATTTGTTATGATAAATCTTTCGGCAAAAAGAAAATTCTCAACCTGTCTGCAAAAACGAATTGAGGTTTGATGCGAGTTTTAAGCAAAATGACTGATAAATTTTTGCAAACCAAACATCTTTTTTAACGAAAAAATCACCTTTAGTCAATTATTTATAAGCTAACCAAAAAAACGTGGAAGAAATTTTCGGCAAAAACGGACTCATCGCCAGGTATCACAAAGACTACGAATACCGCATCGGGCAAATCAAGATGGCGGAAGCGGTTTTGCGCGCGTTTGAAGAAAAAAAGCATTTAATCGTCGAAGCCGGAACGGGAACGGGCAAGACGCTCGCTTATCTCGTGCCGGCAATCGCGGCGGCAATCGGGCAGAAAAAGCGCATTATTATCTCGACCGGAACAAAGAATTTGCAGGAACAATTGATGGAAAAGGACATTCCGTTTCTGCAAAAGATTTTACCGAGAAAATTCAGCGCCTCGTCGATGAAGGGACGCTCGAATTACGCCTGTCTGTATCGCATCGCCAAAGCGGAAAACCAGCCGATTCTCGCAGGTTTGGACGAGATGGATTATTTCGAGGAAGTTCGCCATTGGGCGCGCGAGTCGGAAACGGGCGATAAAGCCGAACTCGTCAATCTGCCGGAAAATATTCCATTTTGGAGCAGAATCAACGCTAAATCCGAAATTTGTCTCGGTCAAAAATGCCCGGACTTCGAGCCGTGTTATATCACCCGAATGCGAGCCAGAGCCGAAGACGCCGACATCGTTATCGTCAATCACCATTTGTTTTTCGCCGATTTGAATCTTCGCGGCAACGAATACGGGCGCGTTTTGCCCGATTACGCCGCCGTGATTTTTGACGAAGCGCATTTAATCGAAGACATCGCCGCCGATTATTTCGGCTTTCAGGTGTCGAGCTTTCAGATTGACGAACTCGTCCGCGACGCCGACGCTCTGCCGATTACAGACGCGATTGTGACCAGAGATTTAACAAAACTCGCCGCGAAAATCATCGGTCTTGCCGACCAATTCTGGGTTCGCTTCACGCAGGTTCGCGCGTCTGACGGACGCTTTCCGCTCGCGCCGAATGCTTTCGCGCAAAAGATGAACGGCGAAATTCAGCCGACGCCGCTCGGCGAAGCGTATTTTATTTTAGACGGCGCGCTCGAACGACTCGAATCGACGATTGACGTTTTCGCGGACAAAATGACCGAAGCCGAATCGCTTGTGCGGCGCGTGCGACAAACTCGTTTCGATTTGGAATTCGTCTGCTCGCAAGCCGAGAAAAATTATGTCTATTGGCTGGAAAAACGCGGCAAAGGAATGTTTTTGAGAGCGTCGCCGATTGATGTTTCACAGCTTTTGCAGGAAAAACTTTTCGACAAATTAGAAACGGTCGTTTTAACCAGCGCGACGCTTTCGACAAACGGCAAATTCGATTTTATCAAAGACCGTCTCGGCTTGGACGCGAACGCCAAAAAAACCGAAACACTGCTTGCGCCGTCGTCCTTCGATTACCAAAAACAGGCGATAATTTATTTGCCGAAAGCGATGCCCGAACCGCGCGCGCCGGAATTTAACCAGATGGCGGCGAGCGAAATTATTAAAATTTTACAGATTACAAACGGACGCGCTTTTGTTCTTTCGACCAGCAACGCCGCAATGAACACGCTGTTTGAACTCGTTTCGATGCGCGTCAATTTTCCGTGTTTCGTGCAAGGCTCGATGTCGAAAGCCGGGCTGCTGGAAAAATTTCGTAAAACTCCGAACGCGGTTTTGTTTGCGACTTCGAGCTTCTGGCAAGGCGTCGATGTGCAGGGCGAACAGCTTTCCTGCGTGATAATCGACAAACTGCCGTTCGCCGTCCCGAGCGACCCGATTGTCGCGGCGCGAACCCGTTTTATAGACGACAACGGCGGCAAATCCTTCTTCGATTACAGCGTTCCGCAAGCCGTCATTTCACTCAAACAGGGAATCGGGCGATTGATTAGAAGCAAAACCGATAAAGGCGTAATCGCGCTGCTCGACCCACGCTTGAAAACAAAAGGCTACGGCAGAGATTTTCTAAACAGTCTACCGAAGACTAGAGTTACGAGCGATTTGAGAGATGTGTCTGAAATTTTTATTGATTAAAATATACTGAAATTGTCAAAGCGAAGGTTAGGGGAATTTTTTACTTCAAAATTTATCATCACAGATTATAATTACAAAAAAAGATGTGCTTGAATCTGTCAGATTCAAGCACATCTTTTCTTTATTTACCTTCGAGTTAATTTAATATCACTCTTCTTTTTTTAGTTTGAATCCCGATAAAATCAACATCTGAAAGGTCTTCCGTCAGTGAAACAAGTCTACTTCCAGAGTTGAAGCTATAACCGCGCAGGGAAGGCGTGATGATGTAATCATTGCCAACCTCAGCATTATCAAAACGATATCTACCTTCGCTATCGGTTACGGTAGAAAATGTTTCACCCGTGGAAACATTCATCAGCGTGACTGCCGCGCCTGCTAACCTGTTCCCGCTATTATTTGTTATCGATCCGGATATCGAAGCATTAGCGGCAGTTGCACCGAGAATCGTAATTGTTCCCGGAAGAGGAGTCAGCACCGGAAGTGAATTTGATGACTCATCCGACGCGCTGGGACTTGCAAATGTCAACATCTTGATTGTTCCAGCCGTAATCCCTGAAGCTACCGTAAAGATCGGCTTGATCAATATCTGATTCTGTGCCGGAGTGATTTCTCCAATCGGACCGCTGCCTGCCAGATTATTCGTAAACTGCCCGACCGAACAGAAGATTCGTCCCGGTGTCGGGGTTAAGTTACAATTCAATGCAGTCGCAGTCGTTGTATTGGTGCCTAATGCAAATGGCTCAACACCGGCAAAAGTCAACATCGTTTGATCGTAAAGCAATGCAAATCCGATGACTGTTTCAGTTCCAACCGGATCAACCCTGACGTTAAGCGTCACCGTACCGGGCGAACCGACGGTCGTGTTGTCTATTCTCAAGGTCGTAATCGCTGCTGACGCGGCGTTACTTGCGTTTGCTCCTGCATCACTATTTACTTTCGCTTGACCAATCGTAAATTGATCAGTCGCATCTGTGCCAAAACCTGTTTCTTTAGATAAGACACTAAGCATTGCCTGCATCGGAGATGCCGGAGCGGTCGGTCCGCAAGCCGGCGTCAGCGCATCCAGTTCTCTAAAGTAACGATCCGCTTGATTGACGTCTGCGGCATCGATTTTACCGTCGCCGCAAACAGTTACTACATTGGCGACAACTTGCCGCGGCGCCGCATCAGCGCGTTGAAACTCATTGGGTGTAGTATCCGGCACATCCAGTTCTCTGAAAAATCGATCTACCTGATTGACATCGTTGGCTTGAACAGCGCCATCGCCGTTCGTCGCTCGCGGCGCAACGTCTGACTCAAAGCCGGCTGGCGTCGGAGTTGCGGTCGGCGTTGCAGTTGGAGTTGCCGTCGGCGTCGCAGTCGGAGTTGCTGTCGGCGTCGCTGTTGGTGTCGGTGTTGGTGACGGAGTCGGCTCCGGTAGCGTCGGCGCACAATTTGACGGAGCCGTTAAGAACGGATCGTAATCTACATTTGTGCTGACTGCATCGCCGCTGCCCGGACCTGCGCCGCTCGGTCCGTCTGCCGCGCCCCAATAATTGTTTTCGGCGTTGACTAATGTCGGACCGTCGTTTTGCAGTCCGAAACCGTTGCCGACGATGTTATTAAGGTTGGCTGTCAAGCCGTTAGCTGAACCGGCGCTAATTAAAATGCCCGTCGTGTTTCCGAGGAAATTATTACAAGTGAACGTCGGAACGGACGGCGTATTATCATTAAACGCTCCGCGAACATAGTCTCTTACGCTGTTGTTGTTAAAGACAATATTCGGTGATGTGTTAGAAGAGTTTGTAACCGTCAAACCTTCATTGCGCGTATAACCAGCTCCACTCAAAGCCGCGCGATTACCCGTCAGGGTATTGTTTGCGACGGTGATGCTGACAGTCTGTTGAACTGACTCTACGCGAATGCCTTGAAATGCCGTTGCCGAATTTACTCCCGGCGGCACAACGCTTTGCACGTATGGAGCAACAGTATTGTTGGAAATCGTGAAACCGGGCGCGCTATAGCCATAGTGCAGATTATGGCGGATGCCGATTCTGAACGACGAAACATTATTGTTGCCGATAACCGATGCCGGATGCGTCGTCGTGTTGCCGCTGTAGTTCTCGATAGTGATACCGACGCGATTTCGCGTTACTACATTATCCAACACGCTCACCCAGGCGTCTTCGCCAATTCTGATAGCATTACCGAAATTACCGAGGACATTATCAACCAGATTAGACGAAATCAGGCTGTTGGCATCCTTCGCGCCGCCTTGAGTGTTTGAAGTTATCCAAATGCCGAATTGACCGATATTCTTAACGATATTGTTTGTGACGACCGCATCGGGATTAGCTGTTTCAGTGCCGTAAATTCCGAACTCGGCGTCAACGTCCGCGCCGTTAAATACAACGCTCGAAGTCAAACCCGGATTATCGCCGTCAACCGTGAATCCCTTAAACGTAATTCCGTCCGCCGCAAATGTCACCACGATTGGTCCGGTAAAACTCGGATTTATCGGGTCGCTCGATGTCGGAATGATAATCGCTTCTGCCGTCCGCGTTCCCGTATTCGGATTAACGGTATGATTCGGTCCGAGCAATGTCAGAGCCTTATCAATGTTGAGTTGTTCCGCATATGTTCCGGGACAAACTCTGATAGTGTCGCCTGCATTCGCGGCGGTTATCGCGCTTTGGATGGTCGTGAAAGCGGGATTTGCAGCATTGCAATCGGTGTCGCTCGCCATACCGTCGTCGTCCACATTACGTATCGTCGGAGCCGGAATTGGCGTTGCCGTCGGCGTCGCTGTCGGCGTTGCCGTCGGCGTCGCTGTCGGCGTTGCCGTCGGAGTAGCGGTTGGGGTCGCCGTCGCTGTTGCCGTCGGCGTCGGTGTCGGCAGCGGATCCGGCTCGAAATCATATGCCGTCCCGTTGAAGTTCAGTAAATCAATCTCGACATTGTAGTTCGGATTGTTCGTCCCGATATTGACGCCAAACCCGATTACCGTCGCACTTGTAAAATTCGCCTGCAACTGAGTCAATGTGTAGAACGGCGGTCCGCCGTTGCCCGCCACGACCGAATTGCTGCCGCACGTGACGCTTCTGGTCGAATAAAACATTCCCTGATCGACATCCTGAAACTCGAACACATCAGGCACTATCGGCGGATTTGCTCCGAGTCCGTTCTTCTGATACGGCTCATAAACCAGAGTCGTAAATCCGCTTGTCCCGCCGCACAAATAGACCGGCAATTGGAAAGCGGCGTCGGCAATTGACGGACTGCCGCTGTTTTGTTTGGTGTAATAGCTCAGCTCGGTGACGCTCGACAGCAGAATTCCGCCCGCCGAATGAAAGTAATCAGCCTTTGCCGTAAATGCCGGTGGTGTTCCGCCATCGTTACTGTTATCAGTAGTCAGTTGGAGCGCACCGACACCGGCAGGAGCCGAAGCGTCGAAAACATAATTGACCGCGCCGCCCGTTCTAGTATCGTTGCTGGCAAAGCCCTGCGTATTGCTCGGACGCACGACAATCGGAGTCGGCGTCGTATTTGGATACGGCGTCGGCGTCACTGTCGGCGTCGGTGTTGCTGTTGGAGTAGCCGTCGGAGTAGCCGTCGGAGTCGGTGAAGGCGTTGGAGTCGGTAATACCGGCGCACAATTCGATGGAGCCGTTAAGAACGGGTCATAGTCGACATTGGCTGTAACTTTATCACCGCTGCCGGGACCGACGGGTCCGGGACCGTTAGACGCGCCCCAGTAATTATTCTCGGCATTTGTAACAAATGACGAATCGTTTTGCACGCCGTAGGTCGGATTGCCGACGATGTTGTTATTGTTGATGTTGATGCCGTTGGTCGAGCTGCTCGGCACGTTATTATATCCGTTATCTGTGCCGACATAAACGCCGACATCGTTGCCTACGATGTTATTGCAAGTTACCGTCGGAACCGACGGCGTTGTTTGAGAAATACCTCTTACATTGTCAGTAATAGTATTTCCGTTTATTACGATGTTAGGCGAGTTGGTCGTGCCGTTGGTTAAGAAAATACCGTTAACGCCATTGGTATAACCGGCTGCCGTTAGTGTAGCGCGGTTACCGTCAATTTTGTTGTTGCTGACGGTTAGCGGGACTGCGATTTGAATTGATTCAACTCGCACGCCGCTAAATCTCGTGCTTTGATAAGCCGCGGGGGAAGTTTCAACATAAGAGTCAATCGTGTTGTTATCAACCAAATATCTGGTCGTTGTATAGCTATACATATTGTTCGGACGTATACCTATACCGCGAGCCGTTATTTGATTGTTGCCGATGACGGGATTGCCGGCGGTTCCGCTGTCCTGGCTGAAGTTTTCCATCACAACGCCTAAACCGACACGTGTTATTACATTACCCGTTACATTGGCATATCCATTATTGCCGAGATAAATACCTGCGCCGTAAGTTAATCCGGGAATGTTATCAATCCGGTTATCTTGGACTGTACTGTTTTCGTTGCCGGCGGCACCGTTGCCTAACACATCAATTCCAAGCTCACTGTAGTTTTTGATGATGTTATTAGCAATCGTCACTCTCGGATTATTTAATCCGTTGAAATTGTTAGCCGGCATATCGATGCCTGTCGGCGCGTCAACATCTTCTCCGTTAAATACGACGCCGGAAGTCAGATTAGGATTGTTTCCGTTTAAGGTAAATCCGTTAAAGGTGACGTTTTGAGCATCAATCGCAACCGAAAAAGGACCGGTCGCAAAGTTCGGGTTGCTAATCGAAGGTATGATAATCGCTTCGGCACCGCGCGTTGCAGTATTCGGATTGACAGTCGCGTTCGGTCCTAAAACGGTAAGCTGTTTGTTAATGTTAACTTCTTCGACATAAGTTCCGGGACAAACGATAATCGTATCGCCCGGATTGGCGGCATTTACCGCTCCTTGAATAGTAATCGAAGCTGGAGTTGTCGGGTCATCACAATTAGCTGCGGTCGCAAAACCGTCATCGTCCACGGCTCGCGTTTGCGGTGTTGGAATTGGCGTCGCAGTCGGAGTTGCTGTCGGAGTTGCGGTTGGCGTCGCAGTCGGCGTTGCCGTTGGCGTTGCCGTCGGCGTCGGTGACGGAGTCGGAGTCGGTAATATTGGAGCGCAATTTGATGGAGTCGTTAAGAACGGATCGTAATCTACATTTGCGCTGACTTTGTCGCCGCTGCCAGGTCCGACGGGTCCGGGACCGTTCGGCGCGCCCCAGTAATTATTCTCGGCATTCGTTACAAATGCCGAATCATTCTGCACGCCGAAGGTCGGATTGCCAACGATGTTGTTGGTATTAACATTGATGCCGTTTGTTGAACTGCTGTTAGTTCCGCCGTATTGCGGTCCGGTGCCGACGTAAACGCCGACATCGTTACCGGTGATATTGTTGCAGGTTACCGTCGGGACTGCGGGCGCGACGTGCGAAATACCGCGCAGAGCATTACTGATTTTGTTTTGGGTAATCAGAATGTTCGGCGAAGTGGTCGAAGTGTTTGTAATATAAATGCCTTCAATTGCCGTGTAACCGTCCGCCAACAGCGCGGCGCGGTCGGGCATAATCGTATTGCTGCTAATCGTTACCGGCACTTGACCTTGTATTGACTCCAGCATAATTCCGCGAAAACGGGTGAAATTGCCGTTTGCCTGGACATAGGAATTGATTGTGTTGTTCGAGTAAGTGAATCCGTTTGTCGCGTATGCGTAATGCAGATTGTGATAAATCGCGTAGCCGTAAGCGGTAATCTGATTACTGTCAACCACCGGCGCCGGAGTCGTGTTGGTGAAAAAGTTTTCGACCACGACGCCGCTGAACGAACGGGTTACCGTATTGCTTTGAATGTTGGCAAAAGCGCCGTCGTCGATGCGAATAGCTTGTCCGTAACAATAACCGACGACATTATCGATTTGATTGTTTGCAATGGCGCTGTTTCCCGTTCGCGGTCCGCCGCCGGCAGAGCCGTTTAAGAAAATACCGAATTCGCCGAGATTTCTGACGATGTTATTGGTAATGGTTTGATTCTGGTTATCGCCAGCCGCGGGCGTGCTGTAAATAGCCGAATAAGCATCGATGTCGGCGCCGTTATACACATAGCCCGAAGTAAAACTCGGATTATCGCCGTCGAGCGTAAAACCGCTGAAGGTAACGCCGGGACTGGTTATAGTAACGATTATGGAATCGGTGACGAAAGCGCAATTGGCGTCAGTCGGATGGCTGACTGACGGGTAAAGAACCGCATCGCCCGGAGCGGCAAAGCTCGAATTTGGGTTCAAGGCGGCGTTCGGACCGAGAATCGTCAGTTGTTTATTGACGACGATGTTTTGCGGGTAAGTTCCCGGACAGACGATAATCGTATCGCCCGGATTCGACGCATCGATTGCCTGTTGAATGGTTGATGATGTTGCATCACCCGCCTCGCAGCTTGCCGCGCTGCCCATTCCGTCATCGTCCACGGCTCGCGTTTGCGGTGTTGGAATTGGAGTCGCAGTTGGTGTAGCAGTCGGAGTTGCTGTCGGAGTCGCGGTCGGTGTAGCCGTTGGAGTTGCTGTCGGAGTCGCGGTCGGTGTAGCCGTTGGCGTTGCCGTCGGAGTAGCCGTTGCTGTCGGTGTAGCTGTCGGCGTTGCCGTCGCTGTCGGCGTTGCTGTTGCAGTTGCTGTTGCAGTTGCTGTTGCAGTCGGCGTCGGTGACGGTACAGCACTTACTGTTCCGTTTACTGCCAAGTCATTAGCTGTTGAATTGCCAACGTCAAAAATATAAAATGTTCCCCCTGTACCACTTGCTCCAAACGGTACTATTCTAAAAGTAACGGTTGTTGTATCGGGTATATTTTGCAAAGCAGATATACCCGATAAGTCTATAGAACTTATCGAACCGCCGGTGCTTGCTGTTGAACTAAAACTTACCGTAGTAATATCTGTGAAAGTGCTACCATTTGTTGAATACTGTACCAAGCCACTTGGAGGACCAGTGCCGGAACGTCGATAATCAAATGGATTAATTGAACTTAAAGAAAGCGTGTATCCGGTATTTGGTTTCACTGTAAAAGTGAAAAATTTATTTGCGGTAATACTAGCCGCGGCGTTAGCTGTATCGAATGCAACTCCACCAAAACCTTTAGCTGCACCAGTGCCACTTGTAGAAACACCAGAACCTCTAATTAAGCTCCCAGCAGTAACATTTGTCGCAACTATCGAAGGAGCTAAAGGACTAGCTCCAAAATTGTTAGTACCTCCGGGCTGTGTACTCACATCAAAACCGGAAATAATTGGAACTGCAACAACACTTAGTGGTTCGGCGTTGGCTTTGCCGAACAGCAAATCTCTAACCGTCGAATCAGACGTTGCCTGAGAGGTTAAAGGTTTTGGCGCGTCGGCTACTTTGGCAATCGGCGAAAACGCGCCGCCGATGAAATCAAGGACGCTGAAATTGTAAGTTTGCGCCGCGGCGTTCGCGCTCATCACGACGGCTAATACTAATAAACCGAATATGGCGGAAAACCTTATTGAGTTTTTGCGAAGTTTTGATTGTGTAGAAATAAGTGAATCCGTTTTCGAGATTTTGCGTTTCATAAAAAGTTTCCTCTGGCGTCCTTAAAAAAGATTTAGTCCGCTAACCTGACAGACACTGAGCGTGTTTGGCTGCGGTTTCAGTTGTGACAGTAAAATTAAGTTTGTTTGGCGCGAACTAACCTTATTGCTTGGGAGCAGTCTTGTTAGTTAAGACTTTTTGAGAGTCTGCGTAGTAGTTCTAAAAGCAGCTACAGGCAACCGGAAAACAGCCTCTGCTTTTATCTAAGAATCAAAAAAATTGTATAATTGCTTTTATAACAAGAAATTAGCGTGATTTTAAGTTGTCGGCTGCGGTTTTGTCAAGCAAGTTTGCACATTGCGACGGAAAACTACCAATCAATTCTGCAAAAACAAAGTCAAATAAGTGTTTGAGTGTCGCTCGAGAAAAACATAGAATTATTTTATGCCGTCTTTTTATGAAGTAATGATTGAACGCAATTTCTCGAGCGCGCACCAGTTGCGCGGCTACAAGGGAAAGTGCGAAAACCTGCACGGACACAATTATAAAATCGAGATTTTCGCCCGCGGCGCGGAGCTGAACAATATCGGTCTGCTGATTGATTTCGTGGATTTGAAAACGGCTGCGGACGAGATTGTCAATTATCTCGATCACCGGAATATCAACGAGTTGCCGCCGTTTGACGAAGAACTGAACCCGTCGGCGGAAAACCTCGCGCGTTATATTTTGGAATATATCTCTTCAAGAATCGACGACGACCGCGTGCGGGTTTATAAGGTGCGTTGCTATGAAACTCCGACCAGCGTCGCAACCTATCAAATCGATTAACCGCATTAGAAATGCCCCGATAGTTTTTGCAAATTCTTTAAAAATTTGTGGCAACCCGAATTCGATACTCGCCATCGAAGCGAACCAAAACCAATCATTATATTGAATTGAAAGCAGACAACTGCTCAGTTTGTAAATCTGTCGGAATAGCCAAAAGAGAAGTTTATTTCGGGTTGTAAAAATCCGTGCGGAGTTGAGCAGGAACCCGATTTAAGTTGGAAATTCAACAAATCTGAAAAAATTTACGACTGATTTGGCATAATACTTGCGTTTTGTCACCTAGAATTTTAAAAGTAATTGAATAATGCAGGCGGAAGGCTAATGACGATTAACTCTAATATTTTTAAATATATTACTTAATCGGAAAAAGCAGAATACGAAATATCGGAGCTTACTAACAAAGCCTATTTTGAGTCCGTGTTTTCCTGCGTCGGCGTCTAGTAAAAAGATGGTAACCGGAAAATTTGCGGGCAAAAAAATTCAATCGGTCATTCTACTACTATTAGTGTTCGTAACTACTCAGTGTTCAAATCCCGCACCGAATTTACCGAAGGACGTTTTAGGCATTAGCGTCGGTATGAGCAAAGACGACGCCCAGAAACGGTTGACCGAGATTGCGGAATTTGAACGCAACGAAGAAAAAAATCAACAAGTTTGGAAACTCAAAAACGATTCGCATTTCAGCGAATTGGCTGTCGGATACAATAAAGAAAATCAAGTAAGATACATCACTCTGTTTGTCGATCAGGCAATGGCTAAGGAGCGAATTCGCTTTGCTGATGTCGCTGATTTATCGAAAGCCAGGAGCGAGATTGTCAAACCGCATTACAGATATATTTGGGAAGTTCCGGCAAGCGACGGCAAGCCCGCTTATCAAGTAAATATCTATGGCGACAATCAGGAGTTTGTAACGATTTATTCGTTGAGCAAATCAATAGCGCCCGACGAAGTAAAAGAAGAAGACGAAGACGAATAAAATTTTCGCCTTTTTTTTTGGCATTATTTTGTTCTCTTAACATTGGATATTTAAAATAAATGTTGGAATTGATTATATGAAAAGGGAGTTAAAGGTTATGAAAATCAAAAATTTTTGGCGCAGTCGGTATACAAGCGTTTTGTTCCGCTCAGTTTTATTTTTGGCGGTATTTAGTCTTTCGCTTAATACCTTTTTGTTTTACGGCGAAACGGCAAAAGCCGCTGCTCCGACATCAGGAAGCGTTAGCCCGACTGCGGGGACAAGCACTACCTGGGCTGGAACTTTAACCGGAGTTCCGCCCGCCGCAAACGGCGAGCCGAGCTGCGATAATAGCGTCGTCAATCAAAATTGCGACAATTATACGCTGACGGTCAACGGTGTTCCCGGAGACTGGGCAGGCAAGCGCGTCAGCATTCGCTTTACCTGGAATTCGCCGACCACCGATTACGATATGGTTGTGCGAAAGGAAAGCAACGGAACGGCTGGACTGCAAGGCGACGGTTTAACGACCACGCCGCCGCTCGACGACACCATCGGCACGAGCGGTAACGGCACAAACACTTTCGAGGAAGTTGTTATCAGCCCTTCGGAAACCGGAACAGGTGTTTATTATGTTCGCGCCGTCTATTTTACGGGCAGCGCGGCTGACCAGTATCAAGCGTCGGCGAATGTTTTTAATGTGTCAACAACTTTACCTACGGGGACTGCTCCTTTGCCGACATACGACAATTATCAACCGCCCGTCGGCTATCCGCGACGCGACGGTTCGCCCGAACCTTCAATCGGACTTAATTGGAATACCGGAAACGTGCTGACAATGTCACGTTTGCAATGCAACAGAACTTCATTTAACGATGCAAGCTCACCTGCCAATCCGACTACGGGAACAAATTGGTTTGCCGTAAAACCGGCAGCAATCGTTACCGGACTAGACCCGATTCTATTTACGGATTCGATAACGGGACGAACGATTTGCGGAGAATTGGTTGCGGCAGGCGGTGCAACGGACGGCGTTATGTCGGATGACGATTTGACAACTACTCTTACGACATTTCAAACAGGCGGTCCGAGCCAAGGCGCAGACCACCAGACAATCGGCGGCGGTCCAGCTAAACCGGGTATTTTTGGACGACAGCCGACCGGAAATTATCCGCATTTATTCTATTACGCTTCGCAGCAAATCGCTTACGCTTCGGTGGCAACGAGCTTTGATGGCGGCGTAACCTATGGACCGGCGATACCGGCTTACACGCTGGCACAATGCGGCGGTCTACACGGTCATATCAAGGTTGCGCCCGACGGCACGGTCTATTTACCGAATAAAGGTTGCGGCGGAAAAGTCGGTTTGGCAGTATCGGAAGATAACGGCTTGAATTGGAGCGTGCGAACAATTCCGACCAGCACTTCGGGAAACTCCGACCCGTCGGTCGGAATCGGTGCTGGAGGCAGACTTTTTGTCGGTTATACCGGAGCCGATAATCATCCGCACGTTGCGGTTTCTGAAGACAAGGGTCTGACCTGGCGCGACGACTTTGATCTGGGGCTGGGCGTAACGCCAAATATTAGAGCATCAGTTTTCCCCGAAACTGTTGCGGGTGATAACAATCGCGCCGCAGTCTTTTTCCTCGGTACTAGTTCGCCAAACGCGGGCGACCCCGTAGGCACTGATAATGATGGTAACGGTCCGAATTTTGCCGGAACCTGGTATCCGTATATTGCGACGACTGCCGACGGCGGCAGAAGCTGGTCGGTTGTCCGTGCGGACAACGACCCGCTTCATCCGAATGTATTGAATCCGGTGCAGCAAGGTGTGATTTGCACTAACGGCACGACTTGTCCCGGCGGACCGCCGGATACGCGCAACCTCGCTGACTTTAATGAAATAACGGTCGATGCCCGCGGGCGAATTGTTGCTGTCTATGCAGACGGTTGTAATTTTGACCACCCCTGCATCAATATTAATGACAACAGCGGAACCAGAATCGAAAACCAAGGCACGGCGCGTCTGACCATTATTCGACAGCGCGGCGGAATGCGGCTTTTCCAGGAGTTCGACACGGCGGGCAGCGCACAGCCGTCTGCGACATTTCTTAATGTCGAGTCAAACTTGAAAAGCAACAAATTATTGTGGGGAACGCCCGACGATAACGGTTCGCCGGTTTTGAAATACCGTATTTATCGAGGAACAATCGGAAAAGGCGAGGAACTACTGGCAGAGGTCAAGGCGGGCAGCAACACTTTTGTCGACCGCAAAAGCACTCTTGGGCGCAGTTACTATTATCACGTAACCGCCGTTAATGCTTACGGCGAAAGTCCGCGCACAGCCAAGACGTTCGTGTCGAAGGGCAGTTAAAGTCGGAAGCCGGAGTTTCTGTCGTCAAGACGGAAACTCCGGCTTCTCGCCAACACATTTTCTATCGGCTTTGTTTTTGTCCGATTGACATAATCGGGAAAGGGGAAATTGAAATGATAAAAATTATAAATTCTAAAAATTTAACGACTCGAAAGTTTTTGTGCGTATTTTTTCACAACAGAAATTTTTTGGTATTGCTGAGCATATTTATTTTTGCTTTTGGGGCGAGTCAAGCCCAGGCAGCCAACATTAGTGTCACTAATCTTGATGATTCGGGTACGGGAAGTTTGCGCCAAGCCATTCTTGATGCCAATTCAAGTGTCGGTGTTCCGGATACGATTAATGTTAATGCCACGACTCCGGGCACAATAAATCTCTTAACGCCGCTTCCGGCTATTACCGATACCGTCTCCATCTTAAATGTAAATAACGGTAGCGGAAGAATTGAGCTTAACGGTTTAGCGACGCGAAACGGCGCACTTGCTTCCATCGGCTTAGACTTTCAGGCTCCGAACTGCATACTCTACGGATTTGCAATCAATCGTTTCGGTGATGCCGGAATTCGCGTCGGACCAAACGCAGCCGGAACTTCTAACGGCGACGGAACGACTATCCATCAAAATTATATCGGAACGAACATAGACGGAAGCACGCTGAATTGTCCCGATGCCGCGACTCCGTGCGGCAACATCAATCGCGGCGTTTGGGTAGATGGAGCAAGCAACGTGCTGATTGGAACCGGCGGTTTTGGCGGGTATTCCAACACAATTTCCGGTAACTTCGGACGCGGCATTTCGGTTAACAACAAGGTTATAGGAGCGTCAACATTTTCTGGCTCGGCAATTATTAAGAATAACTACATCGGCACGAGCGGCATCAACGACCTCGGCAACACGCAAGACGGGATTCTGATTGCCGGTAGTTCAAACAATCAAATTGGCGGCACGAATCCTAATGACAGGAACTTCATTTTAGGAAATGGCGGAAGCGGCATCTCTATTATCGCCGACTTTAATTATCCCGCCTCAAATAATGTCATTCAAGGAAACAATATCGGCTATACGCTCGGATCCAATCAAGCCGTCGGAAACGACGGAAGCGGAATTGTGATTCAGGGCGCGAGTAACACGGTCGGCGGCACAACACCCGAAGCCCGCAATATTATTGTCGGCAACAAAGCCAACGGCATCAGCATTAACAGCAGTCTGGCAACCGGAAACATCGTGCAGGGTAATTACATCGGTACCAACGACGGCACGAACACGCTCGGCACAAACGCGTTCGGCAACAGCAGCAACGGCATCCAAATCTCGAATTTTGCGTCGAGCAACACTATCGGCGGAACAGGAGTTACCTCCGGTCAATGCAGCGGCGCCTGCAACATTATTGCCAACAACGGCAACGGCAATTCGCAAACTGCCAAAGCCGGACTTTATGTCGATCCGACCGGTGGCGTAGGCAATCAGATTCGCGGCAATTCGATTTTCAATAATTCGGGACTCGGGATTGACTTAGGCGCGGTCGGCGCAACGGCTAATGACACAAACGATCCTGATACAGGAGCGAATAACCTGCAAAATTCTCCTGTTTTAACTGCCGGAACAGTTGACGGCGTTTCGGGAACGCTCAACAGCACGCCTAATACAAATTTTGCAATTGATTTTTACAGCAACACGACGCCCGATACATTGGCGACGAGTGAAGCAGCGACGTTTATCGGTTCGTTAAATGTAGCGACAAATGCGAGCGGAAACGTAACCTTTAACTTTCCAAAGCAAAATCTTACAACAACGCAATTTATCACCGCAACGGCAACATCAATTGGCGGACTGGCACAAGCAATCGGCGATACTTCGGAAATATCGAATGCTCAGACGGTAAATAACATAGGGGCATCGGTAGGAATCGAAGCGGACGTCAACCCGCGACCGTCGCAATCGCCAAATCCGAATCCCGGTCAAAGCGGCGACGGTGTGGTAACATCCGGAGACGTAACGCAAGTTCGGCGATTCGCGCTCGGACTCGATACGCCCGACGCGCCGCCTAATACGTCCAATGAGTTTCAGAAAGCCGATTGCGCTCCGCTCGCCACGCTCGGTGACGGTCTGATCGCTTCGGGCGATGTAACGCAGGTGCGCCGCTATGCCCTCGGTCTTGACCCGCCGGAGTTTGCCGGCGGTCCGACGGCTGCGCCGACACCGACGCCAATGCCGCTGAGTAATGCCCCGACGGTATTCAAGGGCAAAGCATCTGAGCGGACAGAGTTTGAAGCGCCATTGAATCATCAGCGGACAGTGACTCCGGCGA
>CAXSBF010000019.1:0-96201 GCA_964235785.1 uncultured Pyrinomonadaceae bacterium
ATTCATCTGGTTAGTTCAATTATTTGGCTCAGATAAAATGTCAACAGAACCTAGAGAATCCCTTTCGGGTAAAAGATTCGGGAACATTTTTGCCACATTTTCAGCAGTCAAATCTAACGGTAAACATCCGCCGACAGCTTTTCTCAAATGGCAGAATGCTTATCGAAGATAAAATCAAAGTTCTCATAACTGATGTTTTCGTTATGAAAGGGGTCTTAGAGAACTGTCACTGATTACCTTGCTTCAATTTGCAAAGTTGACAGACATCGCGCTGGATACTTTAGTGAATGATGAAGTTGAGTTTCCGAAATAAAAAGCAGAAACCGTTAAAGGGCGTAGTTAGCAACTAATTTAGCTATTTGGATGAGAAATTCTGAACAAGTTTAATAATAAACTATACTATACTACTGACTGAGATAGCTTTGACTGCTGAATTTACTCAAGATGAGATTCTTTCCCGAAAAACCCTTTAACTTTAGTTTCAAAATAGCTCACTATATCCCTTTTAGTAGAAAAGCCTATAAATGCTAAAATTGCTAGTAAAATTGCAACTACCGTGAACATTTTATTTGCCCAATCACTTTCTTGAGTTGTTCCATAAAATAATTTGTATCCTAAATAAATTAATGGACTAAACATAAAAACAGTAATTAAATAGAAAAATCCTGTTGCTACCTGCTTAATTCTTTTATCAAATTTTTCCGCAAATTCTAATAGTTTCCTAAAGTTTCTAAAATTGGTTAAACCTTTTGACAAAATTATAAGGTCAATTGCTTTTATTGCTATGAGATTCAAGAAATCACTATTATAATAGGGAAACTCCATATTAGAGAGCTTATCGTAAGCTTCATTTAACGTAGTTTCGACTGGATCTTCAACTTCAATTATACTTTTATAAACAATTACTATTTCAAAATAGTTGTCTTTGCTTATTAGATTATCTTCTAAAAGGTTTTGGAATGTTTTGGTAATAGAGTTTTTTTCCTGTTCTTCACTTCTACGATTTTCTACAAATTTAAGTATCCAATCTTGTTCCAAACCGAACTTTTTAGTTGCACAAATAAACAAGAAAATTTGTAGGTCTTTATAAATGTAGGGTGAATCTGGAGTTGGTGTTTTAGCTGAATTTTCTTCAACTAATTTACTGACTAAAGAGATTTCACTAAAAGCTAATGCATAAAGTAGTTTGGAAACTAAACTACTATTCTCCGTTGGCAGTTCAATCTGTTTTTTTTGCAGGTATTCTTTAAAAAAACAAAAATCGTTTCCTCTTTCAAATTTTTGCAAATACGTTGATTTTTCTTCTATAAAAACCATTTCTTCTTTTTCAGTTCTGTATTTACGACTTGAGGTTTCCAACCAGCTATTTTTTTCAACTTTGAAAGCCACATCGCTATTTTGTCAGAGTAGAGTATGGTTACAGGAAGTTTTGAAGTAACAAATGTTGAAAATGATAAATTTGAGAAATTAAAAATTTGTTGCGTGAGATGACTTAGATCCCTAAAGTTTATATCTGAGTTTTCACTTGGAATTAAAGAAATCAATAATGGCTTTGGTAGTCCATGTATTTTTGATTTTACATCACCTACACTGGCATCGTCAGGCAGTCGGCGGTCGCCCGCCTTTGAAAGAGCCGGAGCGGAAGAATATTAACATTCGGGACGATTAATGGAACGCACCGGCATTGATATTTTAATCGCGCACTGGAATACGACGCTTGACGGCGTAAGACTTCAGCCATCGGTCTTTTACGAAATGGTTGGAAATGAAATAGCGTCGAGGCAAATCCTTAATCTTTCGATAACGCGGGTGTTTCTGAAAGAACGAGGCTTGTTTTCCGCCCGACGCGAATACCTGCGAGTTCAGCGCGGAAAACTGATTTTTGACATTTGCGGGTTTCCTGCCGCACATTCCTTTTCGGTTTCGTGGTGGCTCGGCGCAGTTGAAAAAACCGTCGGAAATTTATTTTTTGAGATACCGCTGATAGGCGAGTTTCTGGAAGAGCGACTCGCTCCTGTTACTTACTTTGAAATTGATGCAGAAGCGATGCTCCAGCGAGCCGTTCATAATTCGGTGCTGCGTGTAGTTGACGAACTAACAGACCAAAACCAGCTACCGAAACTTTCAGGGCAGGAACGCGAACCCATCCTGACAGAGTTCTACGAGTAAGCGATATGCATATGCCAAGCCGGGATTTAGCAGTTCAGCATCAATCGGGCGAGTTAGCGCGAGTCTCAGCTTTGCTGGAAATCGGACGGGGTTGGGAAAGCTATAATTATCCCGTATCACTCGAACCCATATTCAAAACAGTTGCTTATGATTCCCATATTGAAACAAACTCCGCCGATCTGGTAATCGACGACGGCAGACATCCGGGTTTCTTTCAAAAGTTGTTTTCGGGAAAAATGAAACGCTCGCAGCCGTCGCCATCAAATTCATTGGCGGCTTCTTTGCGATCTTCGGTCGATGCCGAACCGCGAAAAGCCTTGCCCTCTCCGGTAGCTGAATTGCAAATCGGCTTGCCGCAAACCGCAATTGTCACACCTGATACCACCGAACGACTTCTGCTGGGACTAGCAAACAGAGCCGCTCCGACGGCTTTGGAAATTATCGGCACCGAACAAAGAATCGTCGTTCAGGTAGCGGTGCCGGAAAGCCGGTCGGAACAAGCGGATAGCCATATCGAAGCGCACTTTCCAGATAGCGTTATTTCAAAAACCAAAAACTATTTGGCTAATCACTTTCAGTTTACAAACGGTGAAAGCGATTACTTTCTCGTTGTTGATTTCGGCTTAAGGCGTGAGATATTGCGTTCGCTCAATGCCTTGCGCTCATTCGACCCCGACCCGCTGATTAGTTTAGTCGGCGGTCTGAATAGTTTGAAAAGGGGAGAAAAGTGCGTCTTTCAGGTTTTGTTTCAAGCGGTTCGGGAACCCTGGGCAGAAAGGTTTATTCGCCTTTTGATGAATTCAAGCGGAAAGCCGCGTTTTGCCGAATCCGCCGAGTTATTAATTCAAGCCAAACAAAAGTTTTCGCGTCCGCTTTTAGCGGCAGTGTTTCGATTGGGCGTTACCGCATCGAATAGGGAACGAGCCTTACAGATTGCGCGGAATATCACCGGCACACTGCAAACAGTTTCCAGCCCGAATGGAAATGAACTAATCGCGCTTAACAGAGCAGAGATTTCAGTCGAAACACAAGTTAGCAATTTTATAAATCGACTTTCAAATCAAAGCGGAATTTTACTAAACATCGCAGAATTAGCTTCTCTCGCGCATTTTCCGTCGGCTTCGGTAAAAATCGAAAAACTAAGGCGAGATGGACGAAAAACCAAAGCCGCGCCGCCATTGGCTTTGGGACATCGCTTGAAATTAGGCGAAAATCTTCATCACGGTCAAAGCCGACAGGTTTCGCTTTCAAACGAGCAGAGAACCCGCCATATTCATATTATCGGAAGCACCGGCTCGGGGAAATCCAATCTGTTATTGAATCTCGTTAAACAGGATTTGGACGCGGGCGAAGGTCTGTGCGTGATTGACCCGCACGGCGATTTGGTAGATTCGGTTATCGAAAATGTGCCTGAACACCGAATAAACGATGTCATTTTGTTTGACCCGTCGGAATTCCCAATCAGTTTCAATATCCTGCAAGCTAATTCCGCACTCGAAAAAACTCTGCTCTCGTCCGACCTCGTAGCGACGTTCAAAAGAATATCGACATCGTGGGGAGACGTAATGGATTCGGTTCTGGCAAATGCCATCCTCGCCTTTGTCGAAAGTAGTCGCGGCGGAACGCTGTTTGATTTGAAAAGATTCCTTGTGGAAAAGGACTTTCGGAACGAGTTTTTGGAAACCGTGCAGGACGAGGCGGTTCGGTATTTTTGGCAAAATGAGTTTCCGCTTATAACCGGAAAACCGCAATCTTCAATCCTGATCAGGTTGGACGCATTTTTGAGACAAAAACTTATCCGCAATATCGTCTGCCAAAAGGAAACACTCAATATCCGGGAAATTATGGATAACCGGAAAGTCCTGCTCGTCAAACTTTCACAAGGTGCGATTGGAATTGAGAATTCCAACCTGCTCGGGAGCTTCATTTTATCTAAACTTCATCAAATCGCTCTGAGCCGACAGCATACTGACAACAGACTTTTCTTCGGTATATATATTGACGAATTTCACAATTTTGTCGTGCCGAGTATGGAAAGCATTCTTTCGGGGATTCGCAAATACAATATCGGATTGTGTTTGAGTCATCAGGAATTCCGGCAACTGCAAAGCCGTAGTCAGGAGGTTGCAGCAAGCATCCTTTCGAACTGTTACACGCGCATTTGTTTCAGACTCGGCGATACGGATGCGGAAAAGTTTGCAGGCGGCTTTTCGTTCTTCGATGCCAAATCCCTGCAAAACCTGGGCGTCGGCGATTGCATCGGAAGAATCGAGAGAAGCGCGTATGACTTCAATCTGAAAATTGCGCGGCTTCCAAAAGTTGAAAAAACCGTTGCCGAACAAAGAAAATCTCTAATCATCGGTAATTCAAGAGAACGCTACGGAATGCCGGTCAATGAGATTGAAGCGAATCTGTTTCCTTCCAAATTCATACTTTCCGGTAAAGCCGCAAAATCCGAAGTCGAGAAACCTCAAAAACAAAAACCAAAAGCCGGAGTTGAGAAACAACCCATTGAAACAGCTTCAGAAGAAACGACCGAGCATCGTTATTTGCAGCAGATTATCAAGAGAATCGGCGAAAAGGGCGGCTTTGTGACAACGCTTGAAAGGGAAGTGTTTGGCGGAATCGGCAAGGTTGATGTCGCCCTTGAAAACGAATCTTACAAAATCGCTTGTGAAATCGCCATAACAAACACTGTTGAGTATGAGTTACAGAATATCCAAAAATGCCTTGTGTCAGGCTTTGATAAAGTTATCGTCATTTCTTCTGATGCTAGGCATTTAGGAAATGTCAGAAAAAAGGCGGAGCTGGTAATTTCTACCAACCAATTAGCCAAAGTTTATTTTGTCGAACCTGAAAACTTTCATTTGTTTTTGGAAAGTTTGAAGATGCAATCTGATACTCCGAAAACTGTCGGGAATAAAGTCAAAGGTTATAAAGTTAGCACCAGATTCAATCAATCGTCCGAAGCAGACACTAAAACTCGAAAACAGACTGTTTCAGGGATTGTTTCAAACGTGCTGGGGCGAAAAGCCAAAAAATAGATTAATAATGCCGGAAACGGAGAAAGTAAAATCGAAAGGCGGAATCGCGCCGCTCGGCTACCTTTGGCGCGACGGCAGACTGGTTATTGATGAAAGGGAAGCACCCGTCCGAAAACTCATCTACGAGCTTTTCCTCAAACACAGACGGAAAAAGACGGTTGCTAAAATCCTCAATGATCTGGGCTACCGGACAAGAAACGACGCCTTATTTTCCGATACGACCGTTGACCGGCTTCTTCGTGATACGACAGCCAAAGGTATTAGAACCGGCTCCGGCAAAGAAATTCGAGTCGAGCCGATTATTCCTCAAGAAATCTGGGAGCGGGCAAATAATCTTTTGAAAACGAAACAACTCAAACAAGCAGTTCAGCTTTTTTCGGGACTCGCTTTTTGTTCGTGCGGCGGAAAAATGATTGTGCCGGGCAGTTCAGCAAAATATGTTTGCATAAACTGCCGCCATAAAATCGGAACAGACGATTTGGAAGAGATTTTCGAGAGCCAGTTAATCGGATTTATCGTTCCAGTTGAAAAAGGTGTTAGAACGGAAGAAGTAACTTTATCGAACGTCTGGCAATATCTCACCGCCAAAGAAAAACGAATCATCACCGAACAAACGCTCGATAAAATCATTGTCGGGAAAACCGAAATCGAAATTGAATTCGCCTGCGCCTCCGATTCTTTTAAAACGGCGGCATTTGGGCAACAAAAGGGGCATGGCAACGAAACTCCGAACTCCGGCGCAGTCCACACGAATCAAGACAATCCGTCGGCTGTTCTCAACGAACCAATGATGAATGAGATTGAAGCCGCCAAGTTTTTGGGAATCTCGCGGATGACCTTGCTTCGCAAGCGAAATGCAGCAGAAATCGGCTTTTTCAGGGTCGGCTTCCGGGTGCTTTACTCCAAAGAAAAGCACCTCATCCCGTTTTTGCAAAGCTGCGAGAAGTAAAAGTAAAATAGATTTTAGTTGTCTATAAGCGAATAGATAAAAATAAATGGGAAGGCGAGCCTTAGATAACTTTCTAGATAAATTACAAAAGCCTACCACTTATAGGTAGGCTAAGTTGTTGATTTTATTGGTGGAGTCGAGGGGGATCGAACCCCTGACCTCATGACTGCCAGTCATGCGCTCTCCCAGCTGAGCTACGACCCCAAATGTCAATGGAAAATGCAAAATTATGTGATTTGCAAAGAGAAAAGTTATCGCAATCGACCGAGTCAAGTCAAGCTAAAGTAATTTTATTTTCCATTTTGCATTCCAAGCTACTTACCTCTGAAAACCGGCTTGCGTTTTTCCAAAAATGCCGCGACCCCTTCTTCCTTATCTTCGGTTGAAAAGCAGATTGCAAACAAATCGACTTCGCGGCGCAAGCCTTCGTCCAAATTTGAACGCGACGCGAGCTTGACGGCTTCTTTTGCCATTTGCAGGGCAATCGGACTTTTTTCGGCGATTTTGTTTGCCAATTCAAGCGTTTTCGCTTCCAATTCTTCCGGCGCAAAAACGTGATTGACAAGTCCCAGATTAAAAGCCGTCGGGGCGTCAATCATCTCGCCCGCCAAAATTATTTCCATCGCTTTGCCCTCGCCGACGAGCCGCGTAAGACGTTGCGTTCCGCCGCCGCCGGGAATAATCCCGAGGTTTATTTCCGGTTGTCCGAAGCGGGCTTTTTCGCTTGCCAGACGAATATCGCAGGCAAGCGCAAGCTCGCAGCCGCCGCCCAGACAAAAACCGTTTATCATCGCAATCGTCGGTTTCGGAAATGAATCAATCGAATTGAAAAGCGAACGTTCATAAAATACATTTCGCTGAGTAACCGCAGTTTGTCCGGCAAATTCCGAAATGTCCGCGCCGGCGACGAAGGATTTTTCGCCCGCGCCCGTAATAACGACGACGCGAATTTCCGTATCGTTTCGCAATTCATCAAGCGCGGCGACGCTTTCGGCGTGAACTCTGGAATTTAGAGCATTGAGTTTGTCGGGACGATTGATGGTCAAAACGGCGACGCTTCCGCGCTTTTCCACCTGGATTGTTTCGTAATTCGTCATAATTTAATTCGCAATAAAAACTTCAAGAAGATTGGGCAAGATAGACATTATTTACAGGATAAAAAATTATTTTCACCCTGTCCATTTTGTCCGTCCTATTGAATTTTGAGTTTATTCTTCGTCGTCAGAGTTTTGGTCGTCGGCAACCCACGCGACAAATAGCCGCAGCCAGTTTTCCTTTGATTCGACGATTTCCACGCCGACTCGCGTCGTGCCGTAAGCGGCGGGCGCGACCCGCACGACACGCGCCTTGACTTCAACGGGAACGCCGTCGGGACGATGCGAGCGCAAATAGAGATTTTCGTCCTCGACAATCTTTTGGTTGAGATGAAAAAGCGTGCCGGTTGTCGAAATATCGTCGGTCTCCGTCGGTTCGGACCACGCCGCGCCGTCGTCCGCGCGACCGGAAACGACTATCGGCAGACGCAACGCCATCCGCAGCGCAAAGCGTTTTTCCTCAAATTGAGGTCGCGTATTTGTTGTCATGACCTGTTTTGGGGGCAAATAACGAAATCTGTAAAACAAATTTACTTTAACACGAAATTTATAAAGTTATACCTAAAAATTCGTAAAAATAAAAGTAGAATCCGGTTGTTCGCGCAGTTGTTCGACTAACCGATTGTTTGACGGTTATACTTAAGACATCATCAAAGAAAATACGTTATATTGTCGGAAACTCAATTTCTAATTTTTTGGAGAAACAAGAAATTTTATGTCGCAAACGGAAATTAAACGCAAGGTCGTTATCTTAGGTTCGGGTCCCGCGGGTTTAACCGCCGCTATTTATGCTTCACGGGCGCAGTTAGAGCCAATCGTTATCGACGGACCGCAGCCGGGCGGACAACTGACGATCACCACCGATGTCGAAAATTATCCGGGATTTTCCAAAGGAATTATGGGACCGGAAATGATGAACGAATTTCGCGCTCAGGCGGAAAGATTCGGCACCGAGATCGTAAACGTCTGGATTGATAAAGTTGATTTATCGCAGAGACCTTTCACGCTCTACGGCAAAGCGAGTGAAGACAGTCGGGAAATTACGACGATAATAAAAGCCGAAACTTTGATTATCTCAACCGGCGCGTCCGCCAAATGGCTCGGCATTCCGGGCGAAGAACCTGCGCCCGTCGGACTCGGCGGCAACGGCGTTTCGGCGTGCGCCACCTGCGACGGATTTTTCTTTCGCGGCAAAGATGTCGTCATCGTGGGCGGCGGCGATACGGCAATGGAAGAAGCGATGTTTTTGACGCGCTTTGCCTCAAAAGTCAGCCTGATGCATCGCCGCGACAGTTTCCGCGCTTCAAAAATTATGCAGGAGCGAGTTTTCAATAACGAAAAAATCGAAGTCGTCTGGAATACGGAAATCCGCGAGATTCTCGGCACAAAAGAAGCGGGCGTCACGGGCGTCAAAATCTACAACAACCAAACAAAAGAAGAAAGCACGTTTCCGACCGAAGGCGTTTTCGTCGCCATCGGACACAAACCGAACACCGACCTTTTCAAAGACTGGCTCGAAATGGATGAAGTCGGCTATCTCAAAACTGAAGGGCGCACGATGAAAACCAATATCGAAGGCGTCTTCGCCTGCGGCGACGCGCAGGATTCATACTATCGCCAAGCGGTTACGGCAGCCGGAACAGGCTGTATGGCGGCGATTGATGCGGAAAGATTTCTCGTCGAACACGGCGAAGCGGTGAAACAGACGGAAACAAATTGGTGACAAATTTTAGTATTTGCCACGAACAAAATCGGTTTGATTGAAAAAGATAAAAGTGGAGTTATTGTCCTAATGATTGAGTCGAAAAATTTACTCACCATCAAAGAAGCAAGCGATTGGGCTACGAGTTTTATCGGAAAGTCGGTCACGTCCTCAAATATTGCCTATCTCATAAACTACGGCAGAGTAAAAAAACGCGGCGAAAATGGAAACACTTTTGTTGCCAAACAAGACCTCATTGATTATTACGCAACCCACCAAAGAGAAACAGTCTGGAAAAAACAACTCGGCGAAGATTTGAATTGGGCTTTATCGTTTGAGCAATACAAAGAATCAGAGACGACTAAGCACGTTCACCGCCTGCATCCATATAAAGGCAAATTCATTCCGCAACTCGTCGAATACTTTCTCGATAATCACACGGACAATTTCAAAACCAAAGTTTTTTTTGAAAAAGGCGACATCGTGCTTGACCCGTTTTGCGGCAGCGGAACAACGCTTGTGCAGGCGAACGAACTTGGCATTAACGCCGTCGGCATTGACATTTCAGGTTTCAACGCGCTGATTTCCAATATCAAAATCAAAAAGGTCAATCTCGTTGAACTGCAAATTTGCATCAATGATATTTCAAACTGGCTTAGGAAGTTTACAGCCGAACAATCGAACGTCGAATTTGAAACCAAACTGACGGAATATCTCAATCGTTACAACAACAAGTATTTTCCTTCGCCCGAATTCAAGATACGCGCCCGCCGAAAAGACTTTGATGATAAAAGCTATGCGGCGAAGCACGAAGCGATTGTTTTGAAAAAGTATAACGAAGTAGTCGAACTTTACGGCATAAAACTCAAACAAGACAAAAGCGAAAGATTTTTGGATAAATGGTTTATCGAATCGGTGCGCGAGGAAATAAATTTTGTTTCAGAGCAAATCAAACGAGTGGAAAGCCAAGAAATCCGCGACGTTCTGACGGTGATTTTGAGCCGCACGATTCGCAGTTGCCGCGCCACGACTCACGCCGATTTAGCGACTTTGGTCGAACCCGTAACAACAACTTACTATTGCGCGAAACACGGCAAAATCTGCAAACCTTTGTTCACAATCGTTTCGTGGTGGGAAAGATATACGGCTGATACAATCAAGCGCCTTGCGGAATTCGACAATCTGCGAACCGACACGCGGCAAATTTGTTTGAATGGCAATTCGGAAGATATTGATATTTTCTCAGAACTCAAAAAGCAAAATAAACCGCTTGCCGACTTAGCCAAAACGCAAAAGATTCGCGGCATTTTCTCAAGCCCGCCGTATGTCGGCTTGATTGATTACCACGAACAACATGCCTACGCCTACGACCTTTTCGGCTTTGAACGCCAAGACGATTTAGAAATCGGTTCAATGAAAAAGCGTCAATCAAAATTAGCGCAGCAACAATACGCCGCGGCAATCGCTAACGTTCTAAACAACTGCCGCCGCTTTTTAGCTGAAGATTTTGACGTTTTCCTCGTGGCAAACGACAAATACAATCTTTATCCGCAAATTGCCGAAAGTGCCGAAATGCAAATCGTCAATCAATACAAACGCCCTGTTTTGAATCGAACCGAAAAAGACAAAGGCGCGTATTCAGAAATAATTTTTCATTTGAAAAGGAGATAACTATGGATTTTGAAGAATATGAAGACCCAATCGAATACACAGTAACGGAAGAAAAAGTCTTTTGTGATTACGGAGATTTAGATTATGACGTTGACGGCGACACCGCGATTGTTCAGGCGATTAGCGTTTACCGAACCGGACAGGGAATCGGCAGAAAACTCGTCGAATTATTTGAAGATTCAGTTCTTAAAGAAAACGTCGAATGTGTTTTAGTTCCGGCAACACCAAGCAAAGAAGCAATATCGTTTTGGAAGAAAATGAAGTATAAACCTTCCGGCGATGACGATAAATATTGGGCAAGAAAAATAATTAATGGTTGGCAAGAAAGCACTTGGCAAACTCCGCAAGGCGTTGTTGTTATGGAAAAGGATTTCAAAAAGAAAAAGCAAAAATAGTTTTCACATATAAAAGCAAATGAAATTATTACTCGAAAAATTAGGAATATCAGTTGACCATTTAAGGTGTCTTGATGAAGTTTTTATTCAGAACAATGAAGAATATAAAAGAATTGACGACATTTTAAATTCTCCAGACTTTTTGCCTGTTTATGAGAAGTTTTCGCAACAACTTTACGCTGGAGGAAAAACTCATGGAAGAAGCGCACTAAAGTTGAATCGGCAAATGATTCTAGGCGATGTAATCGAATATATTTTTTCTGGCAGAGCTTATTATCACGCGGCAAAATCCGATGACAATTTAAAAAATTTTTTCAAATTGATTTTTTATTCTGTGAATCAGATGTTGTTATTCGACACAATCACAATAAATCCCGAAGTCCGTAAGTCATATATTGAAAAGCTAGAAGAAATCATTCCTGAAGAAATTTTATATGAAAAACCCGGCGACAAAGAACTAGCTGAAGAATTAAAAGAGAGCGATATAAAAATTTGGCAAGATGGATGGAATAGATTTGATTATTTTATAGATTCAATCCTTCCTAAAACATTAGGCGCACCGAAAGAGTTAGTTGTGTTTGCAGAACTTATTCGTCATAAAATTGGAATTATAATTCCGCTTCTTCTTATTCAAAGAATTTTTGGCGATAAAAATCCGATTGCTCCGCCTGATTTCTTAATCCTTAAAAAGAATAAAGAAATGTTTGGGATTGAGGTCGGGTATGAAAAAGAAGGTCAAAGCAGAGAATTTACAATCAGAACATCGATACCAACTTTTGCGATTGATTTAAAGAATAATATGCACAATCGCTGTCCTAAGTGCGGCGAAAATATTCTTTATTGTGATTTTGTTATTGAACATTATGCGAATGGAACATTACACGAGGTTATGACAGAAAGAAACGGAGTAGAAAAAGTGTATTGTAACGACTGTCCGAATTTAGACGGTGGGATTTGTAAATTTTCAAATTATTATGGACGCGCAGAAGGAGTTGATTTTATAAATAGACGATTAAAAGCGGACAAAGACAGACATTATCACGCAAACTGCGTTAAGAATGATGAATACACATTTAATAGAACTAAAAGAAAGATTTCTGATTATCACGCGGATGAGTTCTTTGCTCAAATTCCAGAAATTGAAGGAATCGCAAATCTAATTAAATAACCGATGTCTTTGAACGAAAAACAAATTACTGACATCGAAAATGTTTTGCAAACGGCTTTGAGAAATAAGTTTCTCAAATACAAGCCCGAACCTGCCGCGATGCCTTTTCATACCAGATTGCTCGGCACAGACCGTCTTGCATTGTATTCGTTTATTCATTCGCTCAACACGAATTTCGGGACGAGCGTTTTTGAGCCGGTCGCCGTCGCGCTTGCTAAATCAAATTTTGCGGATGCGAAAGCGCAAAGTAAAGCGGGCGAATATATCAGCGAAGGCGCGTTTCAGGTGATTCAAAATATAATGACCGATTTGACCGCTGCGCAGGGAACGCCCGACAAAGCGGAAGAAATCGAACGCATCAGAACGGTTTGCCGCGCGGGTGAAATGATAAAGGTCAAGCCGACAAAGATTGATGTTTTCGTCGAAGCAAAAGACGGAGAATTGTTTCTGTTCGACATCAAAACGGCTAAACCGAACGCGGGCGGATTTAAGGAATTCAAACGAACGCTTTTAGAATGGATTGCCGCCATTTTAGCCGACACGCCCGCCGCAAAAGTTAATTCGCTGATTGCGATTCCTTACAATCCATACGCGCCCGAACCTTACAACCGCTGGACGATGCGCGGAATGCTCGATTTGCCGAACGAATTAAAAGTCGCCGAAGAATTCTGGGATTTCCTCGGCGGCGCGGGAACTTACGAAATTCTGCTGGAAATTTTCGAGCGCGTCGGAATCGAACTTCGTCCAGAAATTGACGAATACTTTCACAAATTCAAACTCAAATAAACTTCGTTTGTTTATTTCGCCCATTCGTCCGAAATTTTGACATCGACTTTGACGGGAACTTTTGTAATATATTCTTCGCCCGCCGCGCACATCGCTTTTTCCAATTTATTCGCCGCGCTTTCCACTTCGCTCGCATCCGCTTCGACGATGATTTCGTCGTGGACGATGTTGACGAGTCGCGCCGATGTTCCGCTCATCGCTTTGTGAAGCAGATGCAAAGCGCGTTTCAAAACGTCAGCCGATGTTCCTTGGATTGGCATATTCTTTCCGTTTCTCTGTGCGAGGGAAATAGCTTTGCGGTCATCTTCGTCAAACCTGAAACGCGACAGTCTGCCCGAAGCGGTTCGCGCCGTTCGACTTGTTATAACATTTCTCGCCGCCTCTCTGAGCCACGAATCGAGTCCGCGATACGTCGCAAAATAGCGGCGCATAATGTCTTCGGCAGCGGTTTGCGAAAGTCCGGTCATCATCGCAAAACGCTGCGAGCCGATGCCGTAGACGACGCCGAAATTCAGGCGTTTGGCAAACGAACGCTGGTCGGGCGTTACGTCTTCGGGTTTGACGTTGAAGACTTGCGCGGCGGCGGTCGTGTGGAAATCTTCGCCGGAAATGAAGGCGTTGATGAAGTTTTGGTCTTTTGAAAATTCGGCTAAAATCCGCAGTTCGACTTGCGAATAATCGGCGATAATTAATTTTCTGCCTTCGGGAGCGCGAAAGCATCGGCGATAGGCTTCTTCGTGCGGGATTTGTTGAATGTTCGGTTTCGAGCAGCTAAAGCGTCCGGTCGGCGCGCCGATTTGACGAAAGTCAGCGTGGATTCTGCCGGTTTTCGGGTTGATAAATTCCAGGATGTTTTCGCCGAAGCTCGACAGAGATTTTGCGACGCCGCGATATTCCAAAAGTTTTCCGACAACCGGATATTCGGCGGCGAGCGGCTGTAGCTGCCAGCCGCGCGTCGTTTCGGGAACGGGAACGCCCAGATTTTTGAGCGCGTCGGTAACTTGCGTTTGCGAATCGAGATTGATTTCAGTAAAACCGAACAAGGAGGCTTGGGCGACGCCCGCCGACAGCATTTTTTGGAGTTCAAAAGCGACTTGTTTCTGCGATATTTTTACTCGTTCGAGCTGCTCGCGCCAACGCGCCGCGTCCAGATAAAAGCCGTTGAGTTCCATTTCGGCAATCGGCAAAACGCAGTCGAATTCGAGTTTGGCAACTTTAACAAGCTCGTCGGATTTTAATTTTTCGACAATTTTTTCGCGCAAAGGCACCATTGTCGCGGCATCGCGGGCGGCATATTCGATTTGCGATTGCGAAAGTTCAAGCGCGCTCCAATCGCTGACTTGTTCGCTTTTGTCGAGTTCCGTGCCGAGAAAATGGCTTGTTACTTCAGCCAGCGAATGTCGGCGTTCCTGGTCGCCTGCCGCGATGATTTGGCTGGCGAGCAAGGTGTCGAACGTGCCGCCAAGCTGGACGCCCAAATGATGCGAAATCCATTTAGCGTCGAATTTGGCGTTGTGCGCGATTTTTATCGGTTTGGCGGCGGCGAGCAAATCTCTGAGCGGCGCGAGTTCCGCCGATGTCCGCAGGTCGCCGCGCCCAGCAAACGGTTTTAAGTCGATAACTTTTGTGTCTCTGCCCGTGCTTAACTGCACGAGCCGGATATTTCCTTCATACGGGTCGAGCGCGGTCGTCTCCGTATCAAAGCCCAAAAAGTCTTCGTTGCGGAGTTCTTCGCACGACTTTCGCAGAGTTTCGGCATCGGTGATTAGCTGAAAATAGATTTCCATAAATTTAACGGCAAATGTTTATTCAATGGTAAATGGTAAATGGTAAATGGTAAATGTCGGAAGCGCATAAAAATTTATTGAAATTATATTGAAATTATAATGTCCTAAAATTAAATATTTTTGAGATAGGTTTGATTTAATCAGCCATTTGCTTTGCCATTAAAATCACTATTTAACGCTAAAATCGCTATTTACTATTTACCATTTACGGTTTTTAATTTATACTAGCCGAAGTTTGCTTGAAGATTTTTGATGAATGTATTTGATAGACGAAGCAAACGCCAAGAATTACAAGGATTTTTACAACATTTTAGCTTTTTTGAAATAGAGCATTCGGCGGGTTTGAGCCAGATTAAATTGAAAAACTTTGCGCTCCCTGCTTTAACACGAAAGCGATAAAACAATCGCTTTTGACACAAAAACGAGATTCCTGCGTGAGAAAACTCAGAAGTTCCGATTGTTTTGGAAACAATTTCCGAAAACAAAATAAACCAAAAAGTAACGCAAAAATCCGCTCTGCCAAATCGAGCTAAAGTATCAATCCGCAAATTTTCCGAAGCGTTTGAGCCTTCCAAAAATCCGCAAGCCGAAAACTTATCGGGTATTTTTTAACCGATACCAAATATCTCTCTATTTACAAGGAAAAATATGTCAAAAGAAATGATTATCAGCGTCAACGGGCGCGAAAAAAAGATTGCCATTCTCGATAACGGGCGCGTCTCGGAATTTTATATCGAGCGCGGCGAAGAAGAAAATTCCGGCATTGTCGGCAACATTTATAAAGGTCGAGTGCAGCGCGTTCTGCCCGGAATGCAGTCGGCGTTTGTCGGCGTCGGGCTGGAGCGCGATGCGTTTTTATACGTTTCGGACTTTTTCGACGAAGAAGAAGAAATCGAGCGCATCGTGATGGAAAAATCCAAACAATCTTCTGCGCCGGAAGTTTCCGAGCGCGAAGTAACCGAACAGCTTCACAGAGCCAGACTCGAACGCGAAAAACAAATGGAAGCCGTGCAGGAAATCGCCGAACCGATAGCGGAGACGGAAACGGCAATCGAAGAGGCAATTTCTTTCTCCGAAAATGAAGCCGAAGAAAATAAACCTGTCGAAAATAAAGCGGACGAAGAATTTCAGCTGAAAGGCAAACGCGACCGCCCGCGTCGCGGGAGAAATGACAGGGAACGCCAGCCGACGCAAACCCAATCGAAGAGACGGGAATTTTCAGAAGAAAGCGGCGCATCTCAAGAAGAAACGACAATTGAGCAAGCGGAAAAAACCGAAGAAACCGAACTGTCTTTTGACGCCGCACCGCTTTTTGAATTGGATGATTCGGGTTTTGAACGCATTGTTGACGATGAAGACACGGGCGATTCGTTTAAGGATGCGTTTATGCAGGAGGCGATTACCGATAAAGTTCGCGCCGTCGAATTTAATATGGAAAGCGCGGCGACGGCGGAAGTCGGTTCTCTGATTAGTCTGGTCGGGGAAGAATCGAACGGTTTTCAGCGAATTGCCGACGAAGACGAAGAAGAAAAAACAGATGAGTCTCAAAAGCCGAAGAGCAAGCGCGGAAATCGCGGCGGTAAGAACCGCAGCAAAACCTCCGTCGAAGGAACGCAGTCGGTGAATTCCGGCGAAACTGAAGAATCGGTGAGCGTAGTTTCAAATGAAGCGACGGAAGAAATTCCCGAAAAGCAAAATCAAGCGTCGAGGGCGGAAGTTTCGGAAGAAAATACAGTAGAAAATAAAGCCGCCGTGAAACCGACTGCAAAATCGAAACCATCCAGAAGTAAAAAAAATCGCGGAGGCAATAAAAAAGCGGCAAAAAACGACACGCTCGAAAATGCGGAAGCCAGCGTAAGAGAATCCGGCGGTGATACGGCGGAAATGGCTGTGCGGCGCGGCGGTCGCGGTCGGCGGCGTCCCGGCGATCCGCCGGAAAGACCTGCACGGGCAGATTCGACTTCCGTTGAAACTGAAAAACCCGAAGATAATACTTCCCAAAATAATTATAGAAGCAACGATAATTTTCGAGGTGGCAACGGCGGACGCCGAAACAGCCGCGACCGCGCGCCGCAGCCGACGATTACGGATTTGCTGCGCGAGGGTCAGGACATTCTCGTCCAGATTGCCAAAGAACCGATTGCCAAGAAAGGCGCGCGCATCACGTCGCACATCGCTCTTCCCGGACGTTTTCTGGTTTATATGCCGACGATTGAACATCTCGGCGTATCGCGCAAAATCGAATCGGCAAGCGAGCGAAGTCGTCTGCGGGTTTTGATTCAGAAAATCAAACAGGAAGAAGCGATGCCGTCCGGCGGCTTTATCGTCAGAACGGCGGGCATCGGAATTTCCGACGAGGATTTGCGGCAAGACGCCAGATATTTGATTCGCACCTGGCTCGACATTAAAAAGACAGCGGAAAAAGCCAAATCGCCCGCGCTCGTTCATCAGGATTTGGATATTATCGAGCGCCTTTTGCGCGACCAGCTTTCCGAGGATTTTACAGCGATTCGCGTCGATTCCGAAGAGGAATATCAGCGAATTGTCGAGTTTATCAACCGCATTCAGCCGAAAATGGTTAACCGCGTCAAACTTTATACACGCGAAGAACCGATTTTGGAAAAATACGGCGTGCAGGAAGAAATCGACAAAGCCTTGAAACCGCGCGTGTGGCTGAAATCCGGCGGCTATCTCGTTATCAATCAAACCGAAGCGTTGGTTGCAATTGATGTCAACACCGGCAAATTCGTCGGGCGCGGAAACGCGCGGCTCGAAGACACGATTACGAAAACGAATATGGAAGCGGTTGACGAAATCGCCCGCCAGATTCGACTGCGCGATTTGGGCGGAATTATCGTGCTTGATTTGATTGATATGGAAGACCGGCGCAACCGGAACAAAGTCGCGCAGGCTCTTCAGGAAGCATTGGCAAGCGACAAATCGCCGAACAAAGTTTTATCGTTCAACGATTTCGGTTTGATTATTATGACCCGCAAGCGCGTCAAGCAATCGCTGGAGAGAACAATGTGCGCTCCGTGCGATTATTGCGAAGGCGCGGGCTGGATAAAATCGCCGCAAACAATTTGCTTCGAGATTTTGGACGAAGCCAGACGACTGTCGAAAAGCGTCGACGACGTGCGCCAGACGACTCTGAGAGTTCATCCGGACGTAGCGAAATCGCTGCACGAAACTGAAAAGTTGGTTTTAGAAGAAATCGAAGCCTATCTCGGAAACGTCGATATTACGGGCGATAAATCGATTCATCAAGAGCAGTTTGATTTCGCGTTTATTTAATTCAACAAAAGAATAGCCGCAAAAAGGCGCAAAAGACACAAAATTAAAATTTATTTTTTTAAGTTTTTTGCGCCTTTTTGCGGCTATTCTTATTAAAATTTCAAATCTTTCTTCAATTCCTTTGCGCTTTTCGGCTTGGTAAAAATCGAATCAGGAATTTGTTTATTAAACTCGATTGCTTCGTAATTTATGCGGCTGCTATGCCCGCCGCCGGAAAAGTGGTCGATAATAAACGGCGTTTTGATTCCCTGAATGTCGACAAACTGCGCGTAGCGGTCTTCTTCCTTAATTTCTTCTTTTTCAGCGCTCAATCTGGTGAAAAGCGCTTTCATCGGCAAGCCGTCGTCGGAGAATTCAAACTCGACCGCGAAACCGTCTTCAAAAGTTAATTTTATAACGTCGTTTCGCTTGCCGAGACCGGCTTGGCGTCGTCCGGCATAAGCTAAATTCGCCTTTCCGCGCCAGTTACCGCGTAGAAGATTATCAAGACTCGTGCGAATCCCGCGCCCGTAGCCTTCGATTTGTTCCTTTGTCTGCTCGTTGATAGTTTGCGCGTCGCCGTCAAAAATCCAGCCGCCGCCGCCGACATTCGTCTGCACGGTTCGGCTGAGGCTGGATTTAAATTCGGTGCGTTCCTTGTCCGGGTAAACGATAACGTCGGTAAAATTCTGAAACGAAATTACCGTGTTTTCTTTTAAAAGACTAAACTTTCCGCGCCCGACAATTGACTTCACCTGCAAATACTTTTCGCCGCCGAGATTTGCAACGGCGCGCTTTAAAATTGTTTCGGCTTTTTCGTCAGATTTATTTTGAGCAAAAGAAAAATTAGAAAACGTGGAGATTACACAAAGAAAAAATAAAACTTCGGTTAAATTTTTTTTCATAAACTTGATTTCAAAATAAAAGGCTTCGATGAAATTTTATCACCAAAGCCTTTTAGCATAAACAATTTTCACAAACCATTAGTTCAAACTAAAAGCGTCCGTCGGTTTGATGACGATTTCGCCTTCTTCAGCGTCAACCGAAAACTTGGCTGCCGTTTTCCACTGATTGGTAATCGGCAATTTAATTTTCTGGTCGATGTGGCGTTTCAAAAAGCGCGCGCCGTAAGTTCGGCTATAGCCTTTCTCGGTCAGTAAATCAATCGCCGCTTCGGTAATGTCGAAAACTTTGCCTTGCCGTTCCATATTTTTCTTTAGTTTATTCAAATAAAGTCTGGCAATCTCGCGCACTTCGTCCATCGTCAGAGGCGAGAAAACAATGATTTCGTCTATTCGATTGCGAAATTCGGGCGTAAACCGGGTTTCGGCGGCTTTCATCACGTCGCCGGTTATCTCTTTGATTTCGCCTTTCGATTTCATACCGAAGCCGAGCGGTTTTTCGTATTTCTTGAAATTTTCCGAGCCTAAATTGGAAGTCATAATGACGATGGCGTCCGACAAATAAACTTTTTTACCGCGTCCGTCCGTCAGCCAGCCTTCGTCAAAGGCTTGGAGGAAAATGTTCATCAAATACGGATTGGCTTTTTCGACTTCATCGAGTAGCAGAACCGTGTATGGATTTTCCCGCAATTGTTCGGTCAAAATTCCGCCGCGTTCCGAGCCGACGATGCCGCGCGGCATTCCGATTAGCTTTTCGATGCCGACCGTGCCTTCGCCGTATTCGCTCATATCGATGCGAACCATTTTGCTTTCGTCGCCAAACATAAATTCGGCAACCGCTTTTGCAAGTTCGGTTTTTCCGACACCCGTCGGACCAAGGAAAAGCAAAACTCCGTCGGGCGCGAAATGATTGTCTTTGAGCGGACCTTTATTTAACCTCAACCTTTCAGCAACGGCGCGAACCGCTTCTTTTTGCCCGATGACGCGATTTCCGATGTCCGCTTCCATCACGGAAAAACGGTCGCTCGTCTCTCGATAAATCATATCTTTCGGAATCCGCGATTCCTGAGATATAACGTCAATAATGTGTTCGGCTTTGACAACCAAAGAAGTCGGCTCGTTTATTTCGACTTTGACCGAAGCCGTGTCGAGCCAACCGATTGCTTTGTCCGGTAAATGCAGGTTGCGAATATATTTTGGCGACATCTCCAGAGCCGTGTTAATTGCTTCGTCTGAAATCGTTACCGAATAATTTCTTTCGAGTCGCGGTCGCAATCCGAGAAGGATTTCTTTGGTTTCTTCAATTGTCGGTTCGACGACTTTAACAAGCCGAAAACGTCTGGCAAGCGCTTCGTCTTCGCCGATATATTCTTTATATTCGGTCAAAGTCGTCGCGCCGATAATTCTCAGTTCGCCGCGCGCGAGCGCCGATTTGAACATATTTCCGGCATCCGAAGTCGTTCCCATCGCCGCGCCCGCGCCGATAATCGTGTGCGCTTCGTCGATGAAAAGAATGATGTGGTCTTTTTCTTTTACTTCGTCAATAATGCCTTTGATGCGTTCTTCAAACATTCCGCGCAGCATCGTTCCGGCGACGAGTCCGCCCATTTGCAGTTGAACGATGTGTGCGTCCTTGAGTCTCGCCGGAACTTTTTCCGGTTCGAGTTCAATCATTCTGGCTAAACCTTCGACGACGGCAGTTTTGCCGACGCCCGGTTCGCCGACGAGCATCGGCGAATTCGACCGTTCACGGTGCGAAAGGATTTCCATCATTTGGATTATTTCCTTTTCGCGTCCGATGGTCGGCGGAATTTTGTCTTGTCTGGCTAATTTATTCAAAGACACGCCGAAATGTTTGAGAAAAGAGGGAAGCTCGTATTTCTTGCGAACCCGTTCTTCCTCCTTTTCGACTTTGCGGATTCGTGTCCGCGCGGTTTGGGCAACTTCTTCGGCTGGCACTCCCAAATTTTGCAAAACGTCATTGAGCAAACTGCGCTCGTCGTTCGAGAGAACATAGAAAATATCGCTGCCGTCAATTACACGGCGACCTTGCGAACGCGCTCTGTCCATCGAACGTTTGAAAAGGTCTGTGGTTTCGGGAGCGATTTTGAAGCCTTTCCCGATATGCTGTCTGCCGTTGTCGAGCCGCTTTTCAATCAGCAGTTTGACCGAACGCGGGTCAACCGCCAAATCGCGCATCGTGGCGTTGAAAAGCTCCGCTTCTTCGTCGGCGAGAGCGTGTAAAATGTGTTCGGTCGTAATATAATTCTGGTCGCGCCGACGAGACTCATCGAGCGCGGTTTCCAAAACACGACGACCGCTTTCGCTAAATTTATCCTTGTATGCGTCTATATCTGCTTTTTCTGCCATAAAATTATTCCAAATAAAAATTCAATTGTTTGATGCCGACAAACAGAAAATTTCTGTCTGAAAATATCATATCATTTGAAAAAGCGAGTTAAAAGGAAAATTGAAAATCTTTTCACTATTCGGCACGAATGACGTTTTGTTTTCGATTCGCGCTGACCGCATAAATTCGTTTTTCGTTTTGTAAAAGTCTGAATTGCAGAATTGCGGCAAAAATTTTTCTCGATGCTGTCAATCTGAAAACAAGCCATTTGCTTTTTGACGCGCTGCGTTTTACATTCAATACTTTGCGCGATTTGCTTTATAAAAGTCGAAGCGGTCAGCGCAAATAGCAATTCAAAATGAATCCGATACAAATGGTCGACCTCAAAGGTCAATACGAAAAAATAAAAAACGAGATTGACGAAGCCGTCATAAATTGTGTCGCTTCGACCGCTTATATTAACGGCGCGCAAGTTAAATCGTTTCAGGAAAATCTGGAAAATTACTTGCAAATCAAAAACGTCATTCCGTGCGCCAACGGAACGGACGCGCTGCAAATTGCGATGATGGCGCTTGATTTACGAGAAGGCGACGAGGTTATCGTGCCGTCTTTTACCTTTATTGCGACGGCTGAAGTCGTCGCGCTGCTCAAACTAAAACCCGTAATGGTCGAAGTTGACTCGGAAACTTTCAACATCACGGCGGAGATTATCGAACAAGCAATTACGCCGCGCACAAAAGCAATCGTTCCGGTTCATCTCTTCGGGCAAAGCTGCGATATGGAAGCGATTATGCGGGTTGCCGAAAAGCACGATTTGTTCGTCATCGAGGACAACGCGCAGGCAATCGGTTCGGATATTACACTCAGCAACGGCACGACAAAAAAAGCCGGAACAATCGGACACGTCGGAACGACATCGTTTTTTCCGTCGAAAAATCTCGGCTGCTACGGCGACGGCGGCGCGATTTTTACGAACGACGATGATTTAGCCGAAAAGATGCGAATGATTGCCAATCACGGGCAATCCGAAAGATATTATCACTCGGTCATCGGTGTAAATTCTCGCCTCGACACGATTCAAGCGGCGATTTTGGATATAAAACTAAAACACTTGGACGAATACGCCGCCGCCCGACAAAATGCCGCAGCGTTTTACGACGACTCTTTTCAAAACATCGAAGAATTGCAAACGCCGGTTCGCCAAAAAAATTCGACGCACGTTTTTCATCAATATACTTTGCAAGTCGGAGGCGGCAAACGCGCCGATTTGCAGAAACATCTGGCGGAAAACGGTGTTCCTTCGATGATTTATTATCCCGTTCCGCTTTATCGCCAAAAAGCGTTTGCGGATTCGGTCGCGCCGAATTTTAGTTTGCCGGTAACGGAAAAACTTTGCGACTCGGTTTTGTCGCTTCCGATTCATACGGAGATGACGGAAGATTTGCTCGGGTTTATTTCAGAACAAGTAAAAGCCTTTTTTGGACATGATTGAAAATCGCGGAACGTTTTAAGTCGAGTAATTTGACGAAAATTAGTAGATAAACCAGAGCCTTTTGATATTATTTTGTGCGTATCACCATTTGAGACGGAAAAATCAGTTTAATTAGTCGGGAGCGCAGGCATCTTGCCTGCCAACGACGCTGAAAGCGTTGTAAGATTGATAATTATCAAAAATCTTAGATTGCTTTGGCAATCTTTGCAGGCAGGATGCCTGCGCTCCCGACTACGGAAGTAATAGACGGAAATGAAAGTTGTTATTTTAGCGGGCGGATTTGGGACGAGACTGGCGGAGGAAACCGAAGTTCGCCCCAAACCGATGATTGAAATCGGCGGTCGCCCGATTCTCTGGCATATTATGAAGATATATGCCGCCCAGGGATTTAACGACTTTATTATCGCGCTCGGCTATAAAGGCGAAATTATCAAACGCTATTTTCTTGATTATTACAGCTTGTGCGGAAATATGACCGTCAATTTAGCCGACGGCAAAGCGGTGATTTCCGAAAACGAACAGCTTGAAGATTGGACTGTTAATTTGATTGATACCGGACAACAATCGATGACCGGCGGGCGCATCCGGCGTCTTCAGCCGTTTTTGAAAGACGAAACTTTTATGGTGACTTATGGCGACGGCGTGGCTGACGTCGACCTCAAAAAATTAATCGAATTTCATCGCTCGCACGGAAAAACGGCGACTGTTACCGCCGTGCGCCCGCCCGCGCGTTTCGGCGAGTTGCTTTTTAACGAAGACTCGACCGTTGATTTCAGCGAAAAACCGCAGACGCACGCGGGTTGGATAAATGGCGGCTTTCTGGTTTTCGAGCCGCAGATATTCGATTATTTGTCCGGCGACGATTCGGTTTTGGAAATCGAAGTTCTCGAACGTCTGGCAAGCGAAAAACAACTCGTCGCGTATCGGCATCACGGTTTCTGGCAATGTATGGACACGCTGCGCGACAAACGCCAGCTTGAAGCGGCTTGGGAGAGCGGAGATTCGCGCTGGAAAGTTTGGTAAATGCAGGAATTTTGGAACGGAAAAAAAGTTCTAATCACCGGACATACGGGATTTAAGGGAAGCTGGCTCGCCTTGTGGCTGAAAATGCTCGGCGCGGAAGTTTGCGGTTACGCGCTCGCGCCCGACGGCGAGCCGAATTTATTTGAAAACCTTAAACTGGCAAGCGAAATAAAGTCCGTTATTGGCGACATTCGGGATTTGCCGCATCTTGAAAAGGTTTTACAAGATTTTCAACCGGAAATTATTTTTCATCTCGCCGCCCAAAGTCTGGTCAGAAAATCTTATCGTGAGCCGCTCGAAACTTACACGGTTAACGTCATCGGCACAATCAATGTTTTAGAAGCCGTCCGCAAAATTGATTCGGTTAAATCAGTTGTTGTCATTACCACCGACAAAGTTTATGAAAATAAGGAACGGCAACGCGCTTATCGGGAAAACGAGCGGCTCGGCGGTTTTGACCCTTATTCGAGCAGCAAGGCGTGCGCGGAACTCGCGGTTTCGGCGTATCGAAACTCGTTTTTCGGCGAAAGCGATTGTCTAATCGCCACGGCTCGCGCCGGAAATGTTATCGGCGGCGGCGATTGGTCGGAAGACAGGCTTTTGCCCGACGTTTTTCGCTCGCTTGTTTTCGGCGATGAACTTTTGATTCGCAATCCTGCTTCGACGCGCCCATGGCAACACACGCTCGAACCGCTCGCGGGTTATTTGAAGTTGGCGGAAAAGCTCTACGCGGGCGAAAAGAATTTTGCCGAAGCGTGGAATTTCGGACCGGCGGAAGAAGATTCAAAGCCGGTCGGTTGGATTCTGGAAGAAATAAAGCGCGTCTGGCGCGAGCCGGTCAGATGGCAAATCACCGAAGAATCTCAGCCGCACGAAGCGCGTCTTCTGAAACTCGACAGCACAAAAGCAAAGAACGAACTCGGTTGGCTGCCGAAATTGAGCCTTGACGAAGCCGTCGAGATGACCGTCGAATGGTATCGCGGATTTAAGGATAAGCAGGATTTGGTAAAATTAACGGCGAACCAAATCGATTTTTATCAAACCAAAAATCAAAACACGCCTCAAACCGCTTAAATTCAAAAGCGCGGGCGAAATTAAATTTTAGCCGATTGGCAAAAGCACCGATGACAACACTGGCAGGAAAAAGAATTTTAGTAACCGGCGGAACAGGTTCGCTCGGACAAACGTTGGTGAGCAGACTTTTAACCGGAGAAATGGGCAAGCCCGCCCGGATAACCGTTTTTTCGCGCGACGAAGCCAAGCAGCATTATATGCGGCTCGACTTTATGCACCGCAAAACGGCGACCGACGACGTTATTTATGAAAACTCGCATAATTTATTGAATTTTCGTATCGGCGACGTTCGTGATTATTCAGCTCTGCTCGCGGCGATGCGTGAAACGGACGTTGTTTTTCACGCGGCGGCGCTCAAGCAAGTTCCGTCGTGCGAGTATTTTCCGTTTGAAGCCGTGCAGACCAACATTTACGGGGCGCAAAACGTCGCGCGGGCGATTCGTGAAAATAATCTCGCCGTCGAAACCGTCGTCGGAATTTCGACCGATAAAGCCTGCAAGCCGATAAACGTGATGGGAATGACCAAGGCTCTCCAGGAGCGAGTTTTAATCGAAGCTAACCGCGATTGCCCGAAGACGAGCTTTATGTGCGTTCGATATGGAAACGTCATCGCATCGCGCGGCTCGATTGTGCCGCTGTTTGTCGAGCAGGTGCGAAAAAATCAGCCGATAACCGTTACATTGGAAGAGATGACGCGCTTTCTGCTGAGTTTGAACAAAGCGGTCGACACGGTTTTCGCGGCAATCACCGACGGCAAGCCGGGCGAAACCTTTGTCCCGAAAGTCGCGGCGGCGAAAATAACCGATGTTGCCAGAGCGTTGATGGGCGAAAAGGATTTGCCGATAATTTTCACGGGTATCAGACCGGGCGAGAAAGTTCACGAGATTATGGTCTCCGAAGAAGAATGTTTCCGCACGGTCGAGCGCGGCGATTACTATGTTATTTTGCCCGTGCTGCCGGAGTTGCGGCTGGAAAAAGAGTTCGTTCCCGCGCTGCAAAGTGAATACTCTTCAAAAGATAAAAATATAACCGTTCCGCAGTTGCGCGAATTGCTGGCGGAGGCGAGTGCGGAAATTTCGGCTTTTTTATAATTTGTGAAATTCTTTTGTTGTTAATCAAGAGTGTCGAAAACGACCCTTTTTGATGTTATGAAGACGGTTTCTCCAGTCTGACTTATAATCAGATTTGGCAACAGATCATTCGTTCTTTGACGGGAGAAACCGCAATGACATTATACATCGGCATGGATTTTCATCTACATCAACATATTACGAAACGGTATGCGTCTATTTGCGCCTGCCGGGCGTATCCGCTGACCAAACGAACTTACACGAAACCGGCACCGAATCTCCCGACGGCTTGATCTTCAGCGGTGTCAGGTTGTTCTTCGTGAGCAGGCTGTTGAAACTGGCTAAATCCACGCTGAGCATCGTCTTCCACGCGTCAAGTGTCGTCGTGAACTCCCTACAGCCGGATTCCCACGTGTCGACCGCCGCTTTGGTGGGCGGCATATCGATGCCGTTCTGCGAGATCGGACCGAGTACCGTATTGAAGGTTCCGTTGAGCGTGTTAAATGCAAGGAGGCTTCCGGGTGCGCGGACACCGCCGCCGCCCCGTCCCCCGCGGGCGAGAGCACCGCCGAATGTCGCCAATTTAGTATCGAGTGCCGTCGTCGCCGCCGCGACATCTGCCGGCAACGAGCCGCTCTTTAACTTCGCCAGTTGAGCGCGAACTGCGGACACTTCCTCGTTGGCGGCGTAACTGTCTTTCATTCCCTGCGCTGCCGCGAGCGCAAGTTTGTTTTGCAATCTTAGGCTCGACATCATCTTCGCAGTTCCGCCGATTCGCGGGTCATTCTGGACGACAACTTTTTGCGTGTAAGTCGCGCCGTCAACCAGCAGTTTAACCGTGTATGTGCCGGGCAAAACGAGCGGTCCGTGCGGTCCCGGCGTAACCTGATCGGGCGCGGAGTTCATCTGATTATTGATGTCCGGGTTATATCCGGGCGGGTCGTCATAGCGGAGATTCCAGTTCGTTCGATTTGTCCCGACATTCGTCGAGAGCGCGCGTTCTTCGGACGACATCAGCCAGTAATCAGGATACGGCGCTCGTTCGGGGAGCGCGGGTTTGACGCTTGAAATAGTTCTGACCAACTTTCCGTCCGCGTCGAATATCTGCATCTTGATTTCGCCCGCCGGCTTTTTGCTGAGGTGATAGTAAATGAGCGCTCCGAATGGCGGATTTTGCGAGTGCGGTAGTTCCGGGTTCATCGGCTGGTCCCAATTTCCGTTCTCCCGCGAGCGGATTGCATCACCGGGTTTGAAAAGATATGCCGGAGCCGCCGCGATTTGCTGAGCGTTCGATGCAACCTCGCGCAGCGGACTCATATCGTCCAGCACCCAAAATCCCCGACCGTAAGTGCAAATCACCAGATCGTTGATGTTGTTGTCGGTGTGGAACACCATATCGCGGATTGACGTGCTGGGAAGGTTTTGCCGCAGAGACTGCCAATGGTCGCCGTCGTCAAATGAAACATAGACGGTCGTCTCGGTGCCGGCAAAGAGTAATCCCTTTTGTTTTGGGTCTTCGCGGATGACGTGAACCTGACTTCCTGTCCGCTCATTGACCGGCAGTCCGCTGACAATGCGCGTCCAGGTTTTGCCGCCGTCGTGCGTGCGATAAATGTAGTGTTCCTCTGGTGCCGGAGTTGCAGTGGCGCGACCGCCAGCGATGTTTGCGACCGCGTAAGCCGTGTTGACATCGCTATGTCCAGCCTCGACAGTGACAAAATTGGCGTTCGGCGGCAGATCGGTAAAGTTTGTCAGATTGTTCCACGTCTTGCCGCCATCCATCGTATTGTAGATCTGTCCCGTGCTACTGCCCGACCAAACAATCCCTTTCCTGAGGGTCGAGATCGAGAAATCGGAGATTGATCCACGAGGAGCCGGGCGTCCGCCAGCGGCAGCATTTGCGACGGGCGGAGCTGTCGCGGACGCGACACCGCACGGCACCATCGGCTGCCCTTTTGGTGTCGTTAGATCGGGACTAAAAGATTTCCACGTCTCAGCTCCGTCACGCGTGACGAGAATGCAGTTGTAGCCGGCATACATCGCCTTTGGCTCAAATGCGGTATCGAAACGTTTCCAAAAATCACGTCCTTCGACATACAAATCCCGATCCGTTCCAAAGTTAGGCGCGACGTTGCCCCACTGTCCGGTTTCAATATCGATCTTGGTCAAGCCGTTACCTTGTCCGAGTCCATAGCCAACCCCATAGATCGTTGTCGGCTTGAGCGGATCAGGCACGGCAGTGCCAAACTCGGAAGACTGCAAAGGATACCAGTCAAGATTAGTAATTTGCCCCAGATCGCCGCGGCTGCGCGTCATAACCGCGCCGGTGTCCTGCTGCGAACCCATCACCCAATACGGATAGCGTGTGTCGGTGGCGACCTTATAGAGCTGTGCAATCGGTATCTGATAATAGCCGCTCCAGGTTTGACCGTTGTCGAGCGTGACGGCAGGTCCCTGGTCAAAGCCGAATAACATTCGGTGTCCATTCGTCTGATCAATCCAGATATCGTGCGGGTCTTCGCCGCCGGGAGCGCCCTTATACACTTTGAAGGTATTGCCGCCGTCGGTTGATTGAGAAACAAAGGTGCTGACGGTGTAGAGAATATCCGGATCCTGTGAGTCGACCCACACGCCCGAACTAAATGCGCCTTGTCCGTTGCCCACGCGCGTATCGCCGACCGCCATATGCTGCCACGTTGATCCCTGATCGTCGGAGCGATAAAGTCCCGAAGGGCTTTCCGGCGGATTGCCGATAACATAGACGCGCTGCCCGTTAGTGTGCATCGCAATCGCCACGCTGATTCGTCCGGTATACGGCGGAAGCGTGCTGACTTTTGTCCACGTTTTGCCCGTGTCGGTCGATTTGTAAAGCGCTGTCCCGTTCGGTGCCTGCGGTGCCGCGCCGCCGCCGCCGCCAAAACCGCCGCCGAATCCTCCGCCGCCGCTGCCCTGCGATGTGGCGAACATTACGTTCGGCTTGTCAAACGCATACTCAAGGTCGCGGGTGCCGTTCGCATTTTCCGGGCGCAGTGTATTCTCCCAAGTTTTGCCGCCATCGTTTGTTCGGTAGATGCCGCGCCCATTGTGCTGAGCATCTCCCTGAGTTGAAGCGACCACCATATTCGGATTCTTCGGGTCAACCGTAATCTTGTTAATTTTGACCGTATCCTCGAGACCGATGTGTGTCCACGTCTTGCCGGCATCAATAGACTTATACATTCCGTCGCCGTTCGAGCCGCCGACCGAATCACCCGTGCCGACATAGACGATGTTCGGGTCGGACGGCGCAGCCTGAACCGCGCCGATGCTGTCGACGTTGAGGAACTGGTCAAAGATCGGGAACCACGTCACTCCGGCGCTCGTGGTTTTCCAGACACCGCCGGCAGGCGTTCCGACGTAATAAACGCCCGGCTGCCCGAGCGCTCCGGTGACAGCCGAGATGCGCCCGCCGTGGAACGGACCGATGTTACGCCATCGAAGACCGGCAAAGAGATCAGTGCTTTGAAGCCTATTGACCTCAAAACGACCACCTACTGTAGAACTCGGAATCTGAGCATAAAACGCCGCCGTAAACAGCGTGATTCCAAACAAGGCAACGATCAATAAAACGCGGTTATTTGTTTTCATTTGAAATAAATCTCGGTGTCAGAAATGCAATAATCTTTTAACTCAAACTTATAACATAAACATGTTAATGGAAAGGTCTGATTGTCAGTTAAATTGTAACAACCATTTATTGTAATATCAGTACGTTGAATTATAACAATAAGCATTCAATAAAGGCTCATTTTTGAAACAGTATTTCTCTCGTTTCACTTATTCAATTATTTATTTGGCTTAAATGTTTCAAAAGCCGTTTCATAGTCAAAATCTCAAAACCAAAACACTCTGCTGACTTTTGGAACATTTATAAATTGCCATTTCTAAAAGTTAAAATCATTTACTTTCAGCGCCACAAAATTGGGACACTGCCAATCCGTCAAGGCAAATGAACTTTTCACCATTATCAGCGACAAATTTAATAACTCAATACACGCTCTAAATATAAACCGTAACCGCTTTTCATATATTTAGCGGCGATTGTTCTTAATTCGGAATGACTGATGTATTTCATACGATAGGCGACTTCCTCGATGCAGCCTATTTTGGTTCCCTGTCGTTTTTCGATTACTCTGACAAATTCCGAAGCATCACTGAGAGAGTCGAACGTGCCGGTGTCCAGCCAAGCCATTCCCCTGTCCATTATTCCCGCTTTTAATGAGTTTTTCATTAAATAGACTTTATTGACATCGGTGATTTCGTATTCTCCTCTCGCGGAAGGCGTCAAATTTTTTGCTATTTCCACCACGCTGTTATCATAAAAATATAAACCGGGTATGGCATAGTTGGATTTGGGTCGAGCCGGTTTTTCTTCAATCGAAAGCACCTGATTGGACTTATCGAATTCGACTACTCCGTATCTTTGCGGGTCTGCTACTTCATAGGCGAAAATTACGGCGCCGTCCACATCGTTAAAACTTTGAACCAACGCGCTAAGATTCGAGCCGTAAAAAATGTTATCTCCCAAAATCAGCGCTACCTTTTCATTTTGAATAAACTGCTCGCCAATCACGAACGCCTGCGCCAGTCCGTTGGGCGTTTCCTGCACGGCATACTCGAAGCGGCAACCAAGTTCTTCTCCGTTCCCCAACAGACGCTTAAAACCTTCGCTGTCTTCGGCAGTAGTGATTATCAGCACTTCACGAATACCCGCGAGCATTAACACCGATAAGGGGTAATAAATCATCGGTTTGTCATAGATAGGCATTAGCTGTTTGCTAATCGCTTTAGTTATCGGATAGAGCCGCGAGCCGGAGCCGCCAGCCAGAATGATTCCTTTCATACGGTTAATTTATCGTGTTTTTAAAGAATTGACGCTGTTGGTTACAGGATTATAGAAAATCGACACATCTAATAAAGTTTTGATGCGGATAAAAATGGCAGTTCCCGGTCTTTATCCGATACGATTAAATCATTTGCCGGTATTTTCCAATCAATCGCCAAAAACGGGTCGGCATAATGAATTCCGCTTTCGGATTCCTTGTTGTAATAATTATCGCATTTATATTGAAAAACGGCTTCTTTACTCAACACTACAAAACCGTGCGCGAATCCTCGCGGGATGAAAAACATTTTTTTGTTTTCTTCGGAAAGTATTACGCTCGCATATTTGCCATAAGTCGGAGAGTCGGGTCGGAAATCAACCGCCACATCCAATACTTCGCCCCTTGCTACCTGCAATAATTTAGCCTGCGCGTGTTCGCCGTTTTGCAGATGCAGCCCGCGCAAAACTCCATATCTCGAATAGGATTGATTGTCCTGAACGAAATGAACGGCAAAGCCTGCCAGCTCGTAAAAAGTACTTTCATTGAAACTTTCAAAGAAATACCCGCGGCTATCAATAAAAATAGTCGGCTCGATAACGAAACAATCGGCTAGAGAGGTAGGAAATAATTGCATTTAAATAAAAATAGAATTTAAGTCTCCAATTAGAGGAATAAATCGACTTTGCATTCATTAAAACGCCGGGTTTTCTAGAAAATGTTCAAGGAAAATAATTGTCGAAAGAATTTGTAATTATCTGATTAGGATATCGGCGCATACATACTTTCATAATAGGATTTATACTCTCCGCTGGTTACATTTTTCAACCATTCTTCATTGGCTAGATACCATTCTACAGTTTTTTCAAGTCCTTCTTCAAAGGTAACGGTCGGCATCCAGCCTAACTCATCTTTTAATTTGGAAGCATCGATGGCGTAGCGCAAATCGTGACCTGCACGGTCGGTTACAAAGTTAATCAACCGTTCCGATTCGCCCGATTTTCTGCCCAATTTAGCATCCATAATGCGGCACAGAGCGCGAATCAAATCGATGTTTTTCCATTCATTACATCCTCCGATATTATAAGTGTCTCCCGTTCGCGCGCGATGAAAGATAAGGTCAATCGCCCGCGCGTGGTCTTCTACCCACAGCCAATCACGAACGTTTTCGCCTCTGCCGTAAATCGGTATCGGGATTCTATTTTTTATATTATTGATGGCAAGCGGAATCAGTTTTTCGGGAAAATGAAACGAACCGTAATTATTGGAACAGTTGGAAATGACAATCGGCAATCCGTAAGTATCGTGATAAGCGCGGACAAAATGGTCGGCGCTTGCCTTTGAAGCCGAATACGGAGAATGCGGGTCATAAGGCGTTTCTTCGGTGAACGCGCCGCCTTCGCCCAAAGCTCCATAAACTTCGTCGGTCGAAATGTGATAAAAACGCCGGTCGTCATAATTGCTCTTCCAGAATATTCGCGCCGCATCGAGCAAATTAACAGTGCCGACCACATTGTTTATTACAAAATCCAGAGGATTATTGATAGAGCGATCGACGTGCGATTCAGCCGCCAAATGAATCACGGCATCCGGCTGCTCGATTTCAAACAGGTTGTTGATAAAAGCCGAATCTACAATATCGCCTTTGACAAAGCGGTAATTAGGTTCGTTTTCTACATCTTTTAAATTAGCGAGATTGCCGGCATAAGTTAATTTGTCGAGATTAATAATTTCATATTGAGGATATGTTTTGACAAATCTTCTGACTACGTGAGAGCCGATAAAGCCTGCTCCGCCGGTGATAATTATTTTTTTGTTCATCTTGTAAAATATAATCTAAAGGCTTTGTCGGATAATTCAATTTGAAGAATTTATATGTTGCAAATGGCTTTCAACAAAACTTTCCAGAGATTGTCGCCAGTTTGGTAAAGGCTCCAGTCCGAGTTTTTCCGAAATCAAACAACTCAGCTTTGAATTTTGCGGGCGCGGAGCGGGACGGCGCAAATCCGCAAAAGACACGCCTTCTATTAAGTTTTGGTCAACGCCCGCGATGGAACGCGCAAAGTTTTCGTAAGTCGTTCCTTCACCCGAGTTTGTAACGTGATAAATTCCCGGCAAATCCAGTTCCGCTAACTCGCGCAGCCGCCGCGCCAGATCAGGCGCGTATGTCGGCGTGCCGCTTGAATCCTTAATCGTTTTTATCTTTTTGCCCGCTAGCAGAAGCTCGGGCATATTGCTCAAAAAATTCTTGCCGCCCGCGCCGAATATCCAGCCGGTTCGCACGATAACCGCGCGCGCCAGATTATTTTTAGCCAGATGTTCGCCCAGGAGTTTCGCTTTGGCGTATTCGCTCTGCGGATTCGGGTCGTCGCGCTGCGTGTAAAAACCGTTTTTCGCGCCGTCGAAAACATAGTCGGTTGAAATCGTTACTAAACCGGCATTGATTCGACGACAGCCTTCGGCGAGATTTTCGACGCCGCGAGCGTTTGCCGCCAGATTCTTTTCGGGATTTGTCTCGCAGCCGTCAACGTCAGTCCAAGCCGCGCAGTTAATTACCGAATCGGGTTTTTCTCGCTGCAAAAAAGAAAAAACAGATTCTCTATCGGCAATGTCGAGCTGCCGCCGCTCGGCGGCGATGACTGTATCGCCGATTTGCCGACAAAATTTAACGGTCGAACTGCCGACGAGTCCGGCGGCTCCGGTGACAAAAATTTTCACTATTTCGGTTTTTCCTCAAGCCTGAAAGTCAAAATAATAACTTATGTTAGAATCGCTCGCCGACGCAAGTTCCGAAATCGCCCCTGTTTTTGCCAACTTCTCAAATTTCATTGTTTTGACAATTGTTTGATTAAACAATTAGAATTTGATTTTACCGGAATCCAATTCTCCAGATGACTTTAATCACCAAAGAAAATCAGACAATCGTCAGTGCGCCGATTTCAAAACTAAAAGAAACGAAAAACGATTATCAATTGCCGGAAACTCCGCTCGTCGTGATTGAGCCGAGCAAAGGCTGGATTCCTCTGAATCTGCGAGACCTCTGGCAGTATCGTGATTTGTTTTACATTTTGACGATGCGCGACATTAAGGTGCGCTACAAACAAACGCTGCTCGGCGCGGCGTGGGCGATAATCCAACCGCTCTTTACGATGCTGATTTTTACGCTTTTCTTCGGCAGGCTGGCGCAAATGCCTTCGGATGGAATACCTTACCCGCTTTTTGCTTATGCCGGACTTCTGCCCTGGACGTTCTTTTCAAACGCCGTGACCAATAGCGGCAACAGTCTGGTCGGCAATTCCAATCTGATTACTAAAATCTATTTTCCGCGAATGATTATTCCGATGGCGGCGGTCGCTTCGGGATTGCTCGATTTTGTTATCGCCTTCGGTCTGCTCGTCGTGCTGATGTTTTACTACGGCGCCGGTTTGTCAATCAACATTCTGATGCTGCCGCTTTTACTCGTTTTAACCAGCCTGCTGGCAATCGGCGTCGGAATGTGGATGTCGGCGCTAAACGTCAAATACCGTGATATTCGCTACGCGCTTCCGTTTTTAATTCAGCTCGGAATGTTTGCTTCGGGCATTATCACTCCGATTCCTGAGAATTGGCGCTGGATAAGAATAGTTAATCCGATTGCCGGGTTGATTGAAGCCTTTCGCTCGTCGTTTTTCGGCAAACCGTTTGATTGGGTTTCCCTGTCTGCCGCCGCCGTTTTAACTCTGGCAATTTTGTTTTACGCGGCATTTAACTTTCGGCGGATGGAGAAGAGTTTTGCCGATTTGATTTGATTGAAGGAAGTTTTCCCGGGCGTAACCGAAATGAAGCCGATAATAACAGTCGAAAATTTAAGCAAACGCTATCAGCTCGGCGGCGAGCAGAAATCCTATTCCACCTTGCGCGAATCCTTAGTCGAGACGGCGCGGAAACCGCTTACAATGCTCAAGAAGCGCGGTCAGACTAAAAGCGCGAACAGCTTCTGGGCTTTACGAGATATAAATTTTGAAGTAATGCCGGGCGAAGTCGTCGGCATCATCGGCAGAAACGGCGCGGGGAAATCGACGCTGTTGAAGATTTTGTCGCGCATCACCGAGCCGACGAGAGGCAGAGTCGAGCTTTTCGGGCGCGTCGGTTCCTTGCTTGAAGTCGGCACGGGTTTTCACCCGGAATTGACCGGCAGAGAAAATATCTTTCTGAACGGCGCGATATTAGGAATGCGGCGCGAAGAAATTGCCAGAAAATTTGACGAGATTGTAGATTTCGCCGAAGTCGAGCAGTTTCTCGACACGCCCGTCAAGCATTATTCCAGCGGAATGTATACGCGTCTTGCCTTTGCCGTCGCCGCCAACTTAGAGCCGGAAGTTCTGGTGGTTGACGAAGTTCTCGCCGTCGGCGACGCCGAATTTCAAAAGAAGTGTCTCGGCAAAATGAAGGACGTTTCCGATAAAGAAGGACGCACGGTGCTTTTCGTCAGCCACAATATGGCGGCGGTTAAATCAATCTGCCGGCGCGGAATTCTGCTCAAAGGCGGCGAGCTGACATTCGACGGCAATGCCGTTTCAGCAGTCGATTTCTATATGCAGGGCGGCAGCGATTTATCGTCTTTCCGGGAATGGACGGAAACCGAAATGCCCGGCAACAACACTATTAAAATAAGAATGGCTTCGGTCTACGCCCAGGGGAAATCAGTCGGCGAGCCGATTCTCACGAGCGACGATTTCGTTTTTGAAATCGAGTTTTATAATAATATCGATAACGGCGATATTGATGTTACGTGGGATTTAATGAATGTGCAGGGCGTCCACGTCGCACACATCGGGACAATCTGTTCTCAAAACGGTTTGCCGCGCGGCTGGCATAAAACGACGGCGACTTTTCCGCGAAATTTACTGAATACGGAACGTTATATTTTTAACGTTCAATTCGGGCGCAATCAAAGAGAACTGCTTTTTCGGATGGAAGATGTTCTAACTTTTGATGTCGACGACGGAATTCAAAGAAGCGGGAGCAGTTTTCATAAATATCCGGGCGTGATTCATCCGGTTTGCCAATGGCAAACCGTAAATGCGGGTTAATTTGAAAATAGATTTTATCAAAGCAGAATAGTAAGTTTAGTAACGGTTGAATTGATTATAACGATTATGTCGCGGACAAATTTCGATAAATTTCAAAATCTCGACTTTGCCGCTTTTAAGCAACTGGCAAAAGATGAAACTTTAAGCCCGCACGAGAAAATCGGTTTTCCGGACTCTTATCGCGCCGGAAAAGAAGCGGTCATCTTTGACGACATCAAAGTTAAACTTTCAAACTTAAACAAAAGCGGGAAAACTATAATCGATATTGGCGCGGGCTGCGGCGCGCTGGCGTTTTTGCTCATCGAAGAATGCCTGAAAAATGAAAACACGCTCGTTTTAATCGATTCGGAGGAAATGCTGGCTCATTTGCCGGATGATAAAGGTTTAATTAAAATTCCGGCTTATTATCCGAACGATTGTCAGGATTTTCTTAAAGAATACGAAGGACGCGCCGATGCGATTTTGACTTACAGCGTTCTGCATTATGTTTTCGACGAAGGTAATTTATTTAAATTCTTAGATTCGACGCTCGGATTGCTCGCGGTCGGCGGCGAATGTCTAATCGGCGATGTTCCGAACGTCTCCAGGCGAAAACGCTTTTTCGCCTCGCCGACCGGAATTAAATTTCATCAGGATTTTATGAACACGACGGACGCGCCGCAGGTCGAATTTAACCGAATCGAGACGGGACAAATGGATGACGCGGTGCTGATTTCCTTGATGATGCGGGCGCGTCAAGCCGGATTTGACGCTTATGTTTTGCCGCAAACCGACGATTTGCCGATGGCGAACCGGCGCGAAGATATTTTTATCAAAAGACCGTAAAGACAATGGAAAAAAAACATAAACTAGTAATCATCGGCGACAGCGCTTTTGCCGAAATCGCTTACGAATATTTTACGCACGATTCGGAATTTGAAGTCGTCGGCTTCAGCGTCGAACAGGAATATCTGAAACGCGACGAGCTTTTCGGCGTCGCCGTTGTGCCGTTTGAAACGCTCGAAGAGAAATTCGCGCCCGAAGAACATTATTTTTATGCGGCGATGGTCTACACGCAGGGCAATAAACTGCGCGAGCGGCTTTATTTAGAGGCGAAGGAAAAGGGCTACAAAGCGGCTTCGTATATCAGTTCGCAGGCGTTTGTCTGGCGCAACGCCGAAATCGGCGAACATTGTTTTATTTTTGAAGACAACACCGTCCAGCCGTTCGTTAAAATCGGCGATAACGTAATTTTGTGGAGCGGCAATCACATCGGACACCATTCGACGATAAAATCGCACAATTTCATTTCGTCGCACGTCGTCATTTCGGGTTTTTGTCAGGTCGGCGAGTATTGTTTTATGGGCGTCAATTCGACGGTCGGCAACAACATCAATATCGGCGATAACTGCGTCGTCGGCGCGGCGGCGACGATTGTCGGCGACGTCGAAGACAATCAGACGGTCGTCGGTTTATGGAAGAAAAAACGTCCGACGGAAGTTTAAATTTATAGAACATAATGAAGTGGCAAAAGAAAGGATTGATTTACGCGCCGGGCGGCGATTTATGGTGGGCGAAAAAATACGCGATGCTGCCGACGGTTGATGTTCTAAGCGAAGAAGTTATCCGAATTTATTTTGCTTCTCTGGACGATAACCTTTACGGGCGCATCGGTTATGTCGATTTGGATGCGGAGAATCCGACGCGGATTTTAGATGAATCGCCGGAGCCGATTCTGGAACTCGGCGAGTTGGGAACATTTGACGATTCGGGCGTCAATCCGTCGTGCGTGCTTAATATAGACGGCAAAAAGTTTTTGTATTATATCGGCTGGCAGCGTTGCGAGCGCGTCCCGTATATGCTTTTTGCCGGACTTGCAGTTAGCGACGATGGCGGGAAAAGTTTTACCAAGCATTCACGAGTGCCGATTTTAGACCGCACGCCGGACGAACCTTTTCTGCGGTCTGCGACAACTATTATTCAAGAAAACGGTCTTTTCAAAACCTGGTATGTTTCCGGTTTTGATTGGATTGAAGTTAATTCGGTCAAATATCCGACTTATGTTATCAAATATGCCGCGTCGGAAAACGGAATTGATTGGCAAAGCTGCAATGATACTTGCATAGATTTTAAGGACGACGATGAATTCGGATTCGGCAGACCCTGGGTTATTAAAGATAAAGGTAAGTATTTGATGTGGTATTCGATTCGCTCAAAAACGCGCCCTTACTGTATCGGATACGCCGAATCGGAAAACGGAATCGAGTGGATACGTAAAGACGCCGAAGTCGGTATTTACAGTTCGCCGGGCGGTTGGGATTCGGAAATGATTTGTTATCCGTGCGTCGTCGATGTCAAAGGAAAACGGTATATGTTTTACAACGGCAACCGACACGGTTCGACCGGATTCGGCTGCGCGGTTTTGGAAAATTAAATGCAAATTGAGTGTTATGATTCATCTTTTGAATCTCAATGGGATAATTTTGTCGAGCAATCTTTGAACGGAACATTTCTTCACACACGCCGCTATCTGGCATATCACGGCAATCGTTTTAGAGATGTTTCGGTTTTAATAAAAGACGAAAACGATAAACTCGCAGGACTTTTTCCGGCGGCGGTTGACCCGAATAATGAATGGCGCGTCGTCAGTCATCCGGGAATCACTTACGGCGGCATTTTGCATAAAGGCAATTTGCGCGGAGCGCGAATGGTTGAAGCCGTCGCCGAATTGAAAACTTATTACGCCGGACAAAAATTCGGCGGGCTTCGATATAAAACCGTGCCGCAAATTTATCACCGCGCTCCGGCGAGCGATGATTTGTATGCGCTGTTTGTCCACAACGCCGCGCGCTATCGCTGCGATTTGTCTTGCGCGATTGATTTGGCGAATCGCGGGGAAATATCGTCACGGCGCAGGCGAAGTTTAAAGAAGGCTTTAAAATGCGGCATTCGAGTCGATGAAGACGAAAATTTTACCGCAGGTTTATGGGAGGTGCTGGAAAAAAATCTGGCAAGCAAATACGAGACCCGTCCCGTTCATTCGCTTGAGGAAATAACGCTTTTGCAATCACTTTTCCCGGAACGGATAAAATCCGTCGCTGCAATGCTCGATAAAGAAGTCGTTGCCGGAGTTGTATTATTTCTGACCGAAACAGTGGCTCACGCTCAATATATCGCGTCAAGTTCCGTCGGTTACGAAACATCCGCGCTCGATGCAGTTTTCAATTACTGCATTGAAGCGGCGGCAAGCGCCGGTAAAAGATATTTCGATTTCGGCACGAGCAATGAAGATGATGGACGAAAATTAAACGAAAACCTTTATAATTTCAAAAGCGAATTCGGCGGCGGCGGCATCGCGCACGAATTTTACGATATAAATCTACGCTAAAACCGTATGAAAAATTATGAGCATTCAAGACTGCGTTATTCTGGAACTTCCCAAAATCGGTGACCCGCGCGGCAATTTGACATTTGTTGAAAGCGGGCGACATATTCCGTTTGAAATCAAGCGTGTATTTTATCTCTATGATGTGCCGGGCGGCGAAACTAGAGCCGGACACGCGCTGAAAAGATGTCATCAGCTTTTGATTGCCAATTCGGGAAGTTTCGATGTGATTGTCGATGACGGCACGACCCGCAAGCATTTTCAGCTCAACCGTTCCTATTACGGTCTTTACATCCCGCCATTCGTCTGGCGCGAAATCGAAAACTTTTCTTCAAACTCGATTTGTACGGTTCTCGCCTCGGAATTCTATAATGCCGAGGATTATTACAGGGATTATGAAGATTATCTTCAAGCCGTCCGTGAAAATTCAAAATGAAAGTTCCGTTTTTAGACTTAAAAGCACCGTATCTCGAATTGAAAGACGAACTCGACGAAGCATACAGCCGCGTGATGAATTCGGGCTGGTATATTTTAGGCGAGGAAGTCGAAGCATTTGAACACGAATTTGCCGATTATTGCGGCGCGAAACACTGTGTCGGCGTTGCGAACGGCTTGGACGCTCTGCATCTGATTTTGCGCGGCTACGGCATCGGCGCGGGCGACGAAGTTATCGTTCCGTCGAACACTTATATTGCCACCTGGCTTGCGATTTCTTATGCCGGAGCAACGCCCGTGGCGGTTGAACCGGACATTGACACTTATAATCTCGACCCCGATAAAATCGCAGCGGCAATCACGCCGCGCGCGAAAGCGATTATGCCCGTTCATCTCTACGGTCAGACTGCCGAGATGGACGCGATAAACGAAATCGCGCGGAAATATAATCTGAAAGTTATCGAAGACGCGGCGCAGGCGCACGGGGCGCGTTATAAAAACCGCCGCGCCGGTTCGCTCGGCGACGCGGCGGGATTTAGTTTTTATCCGGGTAAAAATTTAGGCGCGTTCGGCGACGCCGGCGCGGTGACGACCGACGATGATGATTTAGCCGATTCATTGCGCGTTTTGCGTAATTACGGTTCGCGCGTCAAATATCATAACGAAATTAAAGGTTACAATTCGCGGCTCGACCCGCTGCAGGCGGCTTTCCTGCGCGTCAAGTTAAAACACCTGGATGAATGGAACGAGCGGCGGAAAACCGTCGCGCAAAAGTATTTTGAGAATTTGGCTGAAAAGTCGTCCGTCCAGCTTCCGTTCGTTGCCGAAGAATGCGAACCGGCGTGGCATTTGTTCGTCGTGCGGCATCGAGACAGAAACGGCTTGCAGCAATTTCTTAAGGATAATGAAATTGAAACATTGATTCATTACCCCGTTCCGCCTCATCTTTCACAAGCATACGCCGAAAACGAACACGGTTTCGGCAATCTGCCGGTTGCCGAGAATTTTGCACGCTCGGTTCTGAGCCTGCCGATGAGTCCGCATTTGACAGACGATGATTTGGATAAAGTTTTGAAGGCTTTGCGGCAGTATTAAAATGCAGAACGAAAAAGAAACCACTCGGACGATAAAGCGAAATAATTTTCTTTACCGGAAAATGTCGGAAATACCCGTTTCCTACTTTGAAAAAAAAGATTATGAAAAGACTCTGGAATGGATTGCCCTTATCGCAACTTTTGTCTGGATGAGTCATCCGGGGTTTTTTGCCGACGGTCGAATCGAAAATTTGGCGCTGGAAATCGGCGAAAAACTGGACGATTTTGCGGCGGATGGCGATAATCTGAATCTGCCAAAAGAATTCCTGCGAACCTCCACCAAAAAAAAAGTTATTCATATTGCCACAACCGTATTTGAGACCGGCGGACATACGCGGCTCATTAAAAATTGGATTAACTATTTCGATGATTTTGAACACTCTTTGCTGTTGACCAATCAATCGAAAATTGCCGTTCCCGATTTTCTGGCAGATGTAGTCGAGCGCAACGACGGAATTATATTCAGCTTGCCGATTGAAGCAAAATTGATTGAGAAAGCACGCTTGGTTCGTCAAGCGGTATGTTCTAATTTCGATTATGTTATTTTGCATCATCATCCGAACGATGTTGTCCCGACAGTCGCTCTGGCAGCCGAAAATTGTCCGCCCGTCGCACTCGTCAATCACGCCGACCACATTTTCTGGCTCGGTTCGTCGGTTTCCGATTTAACAATCGATTTTTGCCGAAGCGGAGAAGAGTTGAGTCAAAAAAGACGTTATGCCAAAAAAACCACCGTTGTTCCCTATCTAATGGAGCTTCCGCGTCCAACCGTTTCTCGCGCCGAGGCGCGAAGGATTTTGGGAATCAGCGAAGAGGAAACGGTATTGATAACAATCGGCAGTTTATACAAATACAAGCCGACCGCGAAACACAATTTCTTTGCGACAGCAAAAAAAATACTCGACCGCAACAAATCCGCGAAAATTTTTTTGGTCGGAGTGAACGAAGACGAAGCGGCGTTAAAAAGCGAACGAATGATTTTTCTGGGCGTCGTTAGCGATCCGACACTTTATCAGCTTGCCGCAGATATTTATTTGGACGGTTTTCCGAACGGCGGGGGAATGGCTTCGGTCGAAACCGTTTTGCTTGATGTTTGTCCTGTTTTTGCATACGGACAAGTGTTACATGCTACAGCCAGAAGACTGCTGGAATTTGAAAACATAGTAGAAGTGCGCGAGACCGAACAGGAATATGTCAGCCAAGTCAGCGAACTGATTCAAAATTCCGCTCTGCGGATGAAGATGACAAAGAAAATTAAGGCGTGGGTGGAATCGCTGCACAGCCGCAACAAATTACCTGAATATACCAAAGCAGTCTTCGACTATTTGGACAATACAATTCACTGCCCGCAATTAGTTCCGAATTCTCTGCCGGAATTTGAAGAGGCTGACATAAGTCTTGCCATTATGAGCAAACTTCGACAAAACAAAATTCCGGCAGTTCTGGAATCCGTCTGGGAAAATTTATCAGTCGTTACTTTGCCCGAGCTAATCAGTCTGTTTGCCTTGTCGGTTCAATCCGGTGATACTAAAATGACCCGGACGACGCACGCGCGGGCGTGGCTGGGAACATTCAAACGAAGGTTATTTAATTTCTATAAAGCATAATTAAGTAAGGTAATTTTTGAAAATCTCTGAAATGTCTATTACTCCTAAAGATTTAACCGTTACTATTATTTCATGGAATACGGAAGATTTGCTGCGCGATTGTCTGAACTCACTGCTGACCGAAAATATTAAGAAAATCGCTGAAGTTCACGTCGTCGACAACGATTCGAGCGACGGCAGCGTCGAGATGGTGCGCCGTGAATTTCCCGAAGTAAGAGTATTTGCCAACAAGGAAAATTTGGGTTTTGCGCGGGCAAACAATCAATCCTGGCGCGAGGCGCAAGGACGTTATTGGCTGCTGCTCAACTCCGACACGGTTGTCAAACCGCGCGCGGTTGAAAAATTAGTCGATTTTATGGATGCCGCACCGAAGGCGGGAATGGCGACGGCGAAGCTGCTCAACCCGGACGGAACGCCGCAGCATTGCGCTCAGAGAGAGCAAAGCATTTTCTCGACATTGTTGGAATTTTCGCGGCTGCACAAAGTTCTTCCCGCCAAACAACGCGGTCATCTGCTGCTCGGTCCGTATTTTAGTTACGATGAACCGCAAAAATTAGATTGGACCTGGGGAACGGCTTTGATAGTGCGCCGCGAGGCAATCGAACAAGCCGGAGCATTATCGGATCATTATTTTATGTATGGCGAAGACCTCGAATGGAGTTTGCGAATGCGTAAATTCGGTTGGGAAATTTGGTTTTGTCCCGAGGCTGAAATTATCCATTTCGGTGGGCAAAGCTCGCAGCAAGTTTGGGATAATACATCAAAAAACAATATTATAGCGGATAATTGTTATCAGGCAATAGAAGAACATCGCGGCAAAATTTATGTTAAATTACTGCATTTGCTCGGTCTCGGAATCTCCTCAGCCGAACTTTTGATAAATAAAATTCGACCTCGCAAAAATGAAATAAACTACCATCGTTCACAAATCGATTACCATTTGAAAAAACTGAAAAGTGCTTAGAAGCTTTGATTAGCTGCGGCAAAATATAATTCGGCGGCGGCTGCCAAAGTTACTGTTACTTGTCCGACCGACGAAATTAACAGAGAATGTCCAGCCTGTGTCGAAGCGGGGAATATACGGTTTTTGTTGACAATGGCATTGAACTGAGCCTGATTTTCTGCAATTATTGTAAATCGAGACGAAGTAATTTGGTTACAGATATGAAAATCAGCGTAGTAATTCCGACATATAATCGCGGAAAGGCGATATTGGAAACTGTCGAACATCTATTTTTAAGCAACCTCGATGGAGTCGAATCTCTGGAGATAACTATAATCGACGACGGTTCGAAAGAATCGATTGAGTCTTTACTAAAATCCTGCTCGACGCCTCCGCCAAAAATTAGACTGCAATGTATCCGCCAAAAAAATTCAGGCGTCGGCGCGGCGCGTAATCGCGGTTTTCGTGAAGCGCAAGGCGACATTATATTATTTATCGACGATGATATTTTGGTTTCTCCCGAATTGATTCGTCAGCACGTCGAAGCGCACCGCGAGCATCCGGGCAGCGTGATTTGCGGTTTTTACCCGTTTATTTCAAGCGACGCGCCTTCATTAGCCCGTTTTGCCGATGAAATATCCGGCTATGTTTTTAATGAAGGACTTCAAAAAGAGTTTGTCGCCGGAGAAATAGTTATCAGCGGTCAACTGTCAATTGAAAAACAGATGTTTAAGGATGATGAATATTTCTACGGCGAAGATTTAACTACGCCGGCAGCCGAAGAAGTTGAATTATCCTATCGGCTTCACCAACTAAAAATTCCTATTCTGCACGCCAAACATATCGTTGCCATTCACAATCATCATTTGACATTCTCCTGGCTTTGCAATCAACAGTATAAATACGGAGTCGGACTCGGCGAAGCTTTTGTGAAATACCCGGATGTAATCGAGCTTGCCCGTGTTACGGGAGTTCTCAACAGATTCGGAAAACCGAAATTGAGCGATATGCCGACTGTTTTTCTGAAAAAGACGGTTAAGAATTTGCTGGTGCTTGAGCAATTACGAAAATTACTGCTGCAAACGGCGGAAAAGTTAGAGAAGACAGTTCCTAATTCAACCCGGTTGAGTAAAATTTACGCATTGACGACCAGCACGCATTACTGGGCTGGGCTTAAGCGAGGACTTCAACAATTTTCAAATAACGCGGTCGAAAAAGCCACGTGATTTTCTTTAACAATTTTGAGTAAAATCATATTTGTCCGGTTTATTGCGGTAAAAGCGCGTGATGCGTTTATTTTATACTCCGGTATATCGTCCGTTCATTTAAGTAATAATAAATCTTGAAAAACTCAGAAATTCCGCCGTTTCCTTTCAGCAGCGCGACATTATCCGGAATGATTTAATATAAGTGAGATTCTTCAGAAGTAAAGTTTTCAATTGATTTTGGCAAACCTCTTAGTTATTCTTCAAGTTTGCCAAAATAAAACTTTTATAACGATTAACCGTTTTGGGGAACAATATGAAAACAATACTCGATAAGGTTTGCAAACCGGCTTTTTACCGAACCTTGGACATTTTGACGAACGGGCGCGGAATTGCCCGAAAGATTAGCGGCGAGACGATTCGCTTTCCCGCGCGCTGGTCGCGTTACTACGAATCGAATTACGAACAGATTACATTTAATTTCCTACGCGAAAATCTATCGAAGGGCGACGTTTACCTCGATTGCGGCGGGCATATCGGATTGTTTGCCGTTGTCGGCGCGCGACTGGTCGGAGAAACGGGGCGGGTGTTCAGCTTCGAGCCGACTCCGCTTTCGCGCAGTGTTTTGGAACAAACCGTCCGACTCAATAACTGTCAAAATATCGTTGACGTTCGCGCCGAAGCCATTTCTCGAACATCGGGGACGGCAACCTTTTTTGACACGGGAACAGAAATTTCCAACGCTAACAGTTTAGTAAAAACAAATAAACAAGGCGGTAATCTGGAAGTGAAGACGGTTTCGCTGGACGGCTTTGCGATTGAACACGAATTACAGCGTATCGGCTGCATTAAAATCGACGTTGAAGGTTCGGAGAAGGACGCGCTGCTCGGCGCAAAGCAGGTTATCGAAAAATATCGTCCGGCTATTTCTCTCGGCTTGCATCCGTTTGCTTATGATAAAGCTGAAGAAGAACTCGGCGAAATTTGGGATGTGCTGAAGAATTACCGCTTAACAGTCAAATACGAAGGCGAGCAAATCAGCAGAGATTGGTTTGTCAAACAAACGAAGATTTTCGACGTGCAATGTTTTCCTGCGGAATAACGAGAATCTGTCGATAAAATTATTGTGCCGCGCTAAATTTGTTGTGGATTTCAATTTGTTTGGTTAATTGTTTAGGTTGGGGAATGGAGAAAGCAATTCCGTCCAAACAGATGGCGTTTAATCATCTGACAATCGGGAAAAAGAAATAAATATGCGGCAGCCGGTAAAAGTTCTTCATCTGATTCCAACCTTAATGAGCGGCGGCGCGGAAAGACAATTAGCAAATGTCGTTCGCGGCACGTCGAGAGAGGTTGTCAACCATGTGGTTTGCGTAATCGGAAAAGCCGATTTTTTCGCGCCTTATATTCGTGAGGCAGGTTACAAAGTCATCGAGTTAGGAATTTTTGCCAAACATCCTTTCCTGGCAACAGCATCAAGGCTTCGTCGAATTATAGCTGAAGAGAAGCCCGATATTATTCACGCAAGGCTTTACGACGCGAGCATTTCGTCGCGGATTGTCGGATTATCAGGTAGTCGTATTCCAATAATTACGTCTCTCGAACTAGCTGATTACGAACCTGAAATTATAAAAATCGGAAATTGGAATCCGCGAAAAAATCGCGTCTTGAAAATTATTGATAAAATTACCGCTCTCGTGACTAAACCCTATTTTGTTCCGTGTTCAAACTTTGTCAAAAATTCTTATCAGCGTCATTACGGACTCGACGAAAGCAAAACGCAGGTGATTTATAACGCGGTCGATACCGAAGTTTTATCGGCTTCGGCGGATGATTTGAAAAAAATACGCGAAGAACTCGCGCTTCCGCCCGACGCTTTTATTTTTCTGAATGTCGGAAGGCTCGACCCACAAAAAAACCATAAAGTTTTATTTGAAGCTTTCCGGCAGGCAACAGCGGAAATTCCGAATGCTTTTTTGCTTTTAGCCGGAGTTGGTTATTTGGAAAAGGAATTAAAGAATTTAACCGAAAGTCTGGAAATTGACGATAAGGTATTTTTTCTGGGCAGAAGAAATGACGTCGGCGCATTGCTCGAATTAGCCGACGTTTTTGCTTTTCCGTCTTTATTTGAAGGTCATCCGGTGGCTCTAATCGAAGCGATGTTTAAGTCTCTGCCGTGTATCGCTTCACGAATCGAAGTTTTTGAAGAGGTAATTGTCGATAGTGAAACGGGTTTGCTGGTTAATCCGAGTTCGGCGGTTGAATTAAAAGATGCGATGATTAAGCTGTATAAAGACGGAAACCTACGAAAATCACTCGGCGAAAACGCTTTACGGGAAGCGAAAGTCAATTACGATATAGCCGTTACAGCTAGGCAATGGGAAAAATTTTATCAAAAAGTTAAGGCTGCCGCTTGATGTTGAATACACTTTATCTTTGTTATTTCGGCTTGCGCGAGCCGCTTGTTCAGACGCAGGTAATTCCTTACTTAAAGGAGATTTTAAAGTCCGACATAAAGGTTGGCTTGCTGACTTTCGAGCCGGATTTCAAAACTTCCTGGAACGCCGAACAAATTGAAATCGAGCGCGAAAAACTCGCAAAACAGGGAATCTCGTGGCATTGTCTGCCATATCACAAACGTCCGTCCGTTCCGGCGACCGTCTATGATGTCTTTTGCGGAGCTTTGTTCGCTATTCGATTATCGAGAAAAGAAAAAATTGATGTTTATCACGCCCGCGTTCACATTTCCGGGTCAATGAGCGCAATCGCCAAGTCTTTTTCAGGCGGAAAAATGCTTTTCGATATTCGCGGCTTTTTGCCGGAAGAATACACGGACGCCGGGGTTTGGAAGGAAAACGGCTTGATTTACAAAAGCGTCAAGCGAGTCGAAAAATGGCTTTTAAGGAAATCCGACGGATTTGTCGTTTTAACGGAAAAAGCCCGCGAAATTTTGTTCCGCGAAAGCCGCAAAACAGGTTTTGATAAATTCGGTCGTCCCGTCGAGGTGATTCCCTGCTGCATTGACCCGAAGCGTTTTGCCGCCGCCGAAATGCTGGGGCGCGAAGCGATTCGGCGCGAGATGAATTTAACCGGACGGCGCGTATTTGTTTACGTCGGCTCGTTCGGTGGTTGGTATCTGACCGATGATATGACCCGCTTTTTTGCTCAGGCGCACCGGCAAAACCCGGACACATTTACGATGATTCTGACGCAGAGCGATGCGGAAGCGGTCAAACAAAAACTCGTCTCGCAGGGAATCGCGGAAAAGGATTTTCTGATAAAAAAAGTCTTGCCTGCCGAAGTGCCGAAGTATTTGAAGGCGGCTGACGCCGCCGTTTCGTTTATCAAAGCGTGTTATTCAAAACAGTCTTCTTCACCGACAAAAATCGCCGAATACCTGGCGAGCGGTTTGCCGGTAATATCGAATTCGGGCATCGGTGATTTGGACGCGCTGCTTGCAGGCGATAAGGTCGGCGTAATCCTAAAAGGTTTCGCCGAAGAAGATTATGCCGAAGCCTTGATTGAAATCGACAATTTCTTACTGGACGAAAATTTAAGCGAGCATTGCCGCGCGGTCGCGCATCGGAAGTTCGACCTCGAACAAGTCGGCGGAAAAAATTACCGCCGACTTTACCAAAGACTTTTAGCCGCAAAAGTTTGATTTGTGTTCGGTTTGGTATAAAGAAAAAGTTTATTTCGATTGCTTTATAGCAATTTTGTAGTGTGTTATCTTTATAAATAATCAAAATTCACGAAAAGCGCGAGCGATTAGTTTTTCGTTGAATACCAATTTGGCGGAGTTTATGAAAAGAGCGTGTCCGGCTTGTTTTAAAAGCGATTCAAAGTCAATCGGAACGAAAAATGAATTTGAATTTCTTGTTTGCAGGAATTGCCAGACTCTCTTTACGAGCCGCGTGCCGAAGTCTGAAGAAGCCGAGAATTACGACGAGTATTACACGGAAAAATTTTTCAAGTCGTCTTTCGCCGCTGCACGCTCCGTTTCATAAGTACGACTATAATCGAAAATCATTAACTTTTATATTAAATTATCATAACTATAAAATCCTAAAAATAGACACTTTCTCGATTTTCCCAGAGGTTTCGGCAAAAACTCAAAAAAACGGATTTCTGAGTTTTACAAGAAAAATCGTTATTACGGTCGCGGATTTGCTGGGAAACAGGGATATGCCGGCGTTTATCGTCAAACGTAGATGAGAGTTTTAGCTTTGGTTCCAAGTCAGAAAGGTTATTCCGCGGGGCAGCGTGGAAGTGTCGAACTCTGGGAAAGTATACTAAAGCCCGAAGGAATTGAGCTTGAATATGCACCATTTGAGACGGAAGCGCTGCGCCGGATTCTTCACCAGAGCGGAAATCATTTGAACAAAGCTTTTGAAATGATACGAAGTTACGCCAATCGCATCAACCTGCTAAAAAATCTGGATGAATATGACGCAGTTTTTGTTTATCGTGAAGCCGCGCTGCTCGGTCCGGCTTTTCTTGAAAAAATGGCGGCACGAAAAAAACCGATTATTTATCAGCTCGACGACCCGCTTTTTATGCCGTACAAAAGTCCTTCAAACGGCTATCTTTCATACTTGAAATTTTTCGGGAAAGTCAAAGAAATCATCAGCATCAGCAAGGTAGTGATGGTAAATTCGACACATATTCGCCAATATGCCGAGCAGTTTAATAAAAATATCTGGCTGGTTCCGAGCATTGTCGATACGAAACAATTTGTCTATCAGCCTTTTTCCGAAGATATATCGCGTGTTTGTGTTGGCTGGAGCGGAAGTCCGACGACTCTGAAAAATATAAAGGTGGTCGAAAACCCTCTGCAAAAATTATCGCAGGCGAATATTTGCGATATTCATTTTATCGGCGGGACGGAATTTGATTTGAAAGACGTAAATTATACGGCGCAGAAATGGCGCGCCGATACGGAAGTTGAGGATTTGCGAAAAATACAAATCGGGCTTGTTCCTCTACCGGAAAACTCGTGGAACAAGTATAAATTTATTATGAAAACGGCGCAGTATATGGCTTTGGGAATTGTGCCGGTCGGAACACCGATGGCTTCGAACCCGGAAGTCATACGACACGGCGAAAACGGTTTTCTGGCGGCGACCGATGCCAAGTGGTTTGAGTATCTGAAAATTTTGGTAAAAGATACTAAACTAAGAAATAAAATGTCGGTCGAAGCGGCAAAGGATGCGCGGGCAAAATACAGCCTGGAAGCCAACGCGCCGAAGGTTATTGAAGCGTTTCGCGCCGCGCTCAGTTAAAGGTGATGGAAAAATTAAATGTTTTAGTAACCGGCGGAGCGGGATTTGTCGGCTCGCACCTGGTTGACGCTCTGGTTGAAAAAGGTCATCGAGTCAGAATTTTGGATTCGCTCGTCGAGCAGGTGCATGACGGAAAAGTTCCGGAATATATTAATAAAAACGCCGAATTTATCCGCGCAGACGTGTGCGACACGGAAGCCGTCGGCAAAGGGCTGGACAAAATCGACGCGGTTTTTCACCAGGCTTCGGTGGTCGGCGTCCTCCAGTCGATGTATGAGATTCCGCGTTTTGTTAAGGCAAACGATTACGGGACGGCAATTCTGCTGGACGAGATTGTGAAGCGGCGCGAACGGATTCGCAAATTAGTCGTTGCGTCTTCGATGTCGATTTACGGCGAAAGCGCGTATTTTTGCGAAACCTGCAAACGGGAAGTTTATCCTCAATTGCGAAGTGCCAGGCAGCTTGCCGCGCGCGTTTGGGAATTCGACTGCGAAACTTGTAAGGAAACTTTAAAACCGATTGGAACGCGCGAAGAAAAGCCGCTTTTCCCGACAACCGTCTACGCCATTAACAAATTGGCGCAGGAGCAATATTGTCTGACAGTCGGACGCGCATACAAAATTCCGACGGTCGCGCTGCGCTATTTTAATGTTTACGGCACGCGGCAGGCTTTATCAAATCCATACACGGGAATCTGCGCGATATTTTCGGCGCGAATTTTGAACGGCGAACGTCCCGTGATTTTTGAAGATGGCGGGCAAACGCGCGATTTCGTTCACGTCAGCGACATCGTGCAGGCAAACATTTTAGCGCTCGAAAGCGATAAGGCAAACTATCAAGCAATCAACATCGGGACAGGTCATCCAATTTCAGTCGGCGAGATTTCCCGGCTTTTGGCAAAAGGGTTGGGCAAAAACATTGAACCGGAATTGGTCGGCAAATATCGTGAAGGCGACATTCGGCATTGCGTCGCGGATATTACAAAGGCGAGAAAATTGTTAGGCTACGAGCCGAAAGTGAACCTCGAAAAGGGTTTGATTGCTTTGCTCAATTGGGTAAAAGACCAGAGACCGGATGACCGCGTGGCAGCCGCGACGGCAGAACTTACGTCACGGCAGTTGGTCAAGTGAATTGATTTACGACATAAATTATTTGCAGCATTTACAAAAAATGCCTTTGATTGTCGGAAAATACTGCGAGGGCATTGAGTATTGCATTTTCGGTAATGCGCCAATTAGTTAAGTAGTAGAATTTTTATCTTTTAAGGAGAAGAGTGTTGAGAGAAAGAATCTTGGATTTTTTGCGGTGTCCCGACTGCAAACAAAAATTAGAAATAACGGTTTTCGACAGTTTAAACGGGGAAATTTTAGAAGGAACCGTGCATTGCGCTAATGGTCATTTATTTCCGGTTATCCACGGTATTCCGCGAATGCTTCCCGATTCGCTAAAGGATTATTGGTCGGAAATCGCCGAAAAAGTTACGGCATCAGCTTCTTTAAAAACCTTGCTCGAAGGAAAAGACCTGGTAACGAAAACGTCCGCTTACGACACGAATACAAAAGCGAACTTTAGCAATGAGTGGGATAATCATGACATTGGAGGAAGAACCTGGACGATGGATTTGGGAGACCGCGTCAAATCATTTTTTCTTGATTCGATTCGTATTCCGAAAGAGGAATTGAAAGGTAAAACAATGCTCGATGCCGGTTGCGGCAATGGCAGCCAATCGGTCGCCTACACGGAGTTCGGCTTGGAAGTTATAGCGGTTGATTTAAGCACGGGATTGGAAAAAGGTTACGATTTTCGCCAAAAATATGCGGCGGCAAAACCGGAAAAAGTTCATTTCGTGCAAGGCGATTTGCAAAATCCGCCATTTGCGCCGGATTCATTTGACATTATTCATTCGGCTGGCGTTTTGCATCATACTTCAAACACGGAAAAAACTTTTCGCACTTTGCGCCCGCTTCTGAAAAAAAATGGAACTTTTTATATTTGGCTTTATAAATATGAGAATATAGTTACACCGATTGTCAATTCAATGCGTTTCGTAACGACGCGTATTCCGGCTTCGGTATTTGCCAAAATTGCGGATTTGACTTCTGTTCCGTTTATCGGTTTTTGTTGGACGGTGAATAAGTTGGGTATCAGACAATACGAAACGCCGAGTAGAAGAGAGGCTGCTATTTCGGTTCACGATATTTTCGGCGCGCCGTATGCTCATTATCACAATTTCGAGGAAGTATCGGATTGGTTTAAATCGGTCGGCATCACGGATGTTTGGGATTGTAATGAAAGTCGTCGCGGATTCGGGGTTTGCGGGAGAATTCCGGTTGAAAAATAAGAGAAGTTTTAACCTATGGCTGGAAATAGCCTTGGTATTGATAAAATTTAAATAATATAATTTTTGCTTTTAAAGATATACGTAACTTAGGCTCGATTTCGGTATGCTCTGTAGAATTTAGCTGCCGAACGGAAGGCTGAATAAATTATGAAACATCAATTGAAGACATTGGGTCACGCAACCTTACTTTTGCTTGAGGATAATGAACCTTTGATTGCAACCGACCCGTGGTTGATAGGTTCTACTTATTGGCGAAGCTGGTGGCTTGAAAAGTATCCGACCGAGGAAGAATTCGAGCAAGTAAAACAAGTAAAACAGGTGTATATCACGCATAGCCATCCGGACCATTTTCATTACCCGACTTTGAGAAAAATCGGCAAGGTTTCGACGCTGCATCCGTCTTTTTCGCATTATGAACTTCCGGAATTCCTGAAATCCAACGGCTATCCGGTTAAAACGCTCGAGGCGTGGCAATGGTATAAGTTGAGCGAACAGGTAAAAATCGTCAGTGTCCCGATTCCAATCGACGATTCAATTTTAATTTTGAATACGCCGAACGCTTATATCGTAGATTTGAACGATTCCGTTCCGGGAAATAAACTTTTACGCTTAATCAAAAGCCGTCTTCTTTCGGAAGATAAAGCGATAATCGCGCTTAAAAGCTATTCGCCGGCTTCGATTGCCGTCTCGATTTACAGGGAAGGCGTTCAAACGCAAATGAAAACCAGAAAGGATTATACGAAGGTAGCGGAAAAAATGGCGGAAACGCTCGGCGCGTCTTATTTTATTCCTTTCGCTTCGCAGGCGTTTTTTAACCGTAAAGATTCAAAATGGGCTAATGATTATAAGGTTAAATATGAAGACTTAAAACAGTTTTGGAGCAGCCGAAGCGTCAAGCTTTGCCAGCCGTTTGCCGATGTCGATTTGGATTCGCTGACTTTTAATTCGGATTATCAAAATGTCAATCGCTCGCTGGACGAAACCCGTTTAAAGAAAGTCTACGAGCGCGAAGAAGAAGAAGAAAACTTTGTTCTGCCTGCGGATTTCCAAAGCAAGCTGCAAAAATATATGAGCGAGCTATATTTTTTGCGAACAATTTTTCGGCGCGGCATCGGCTGGCGGCTTACTTCCAGCGGCAAAGAGTGTTTTTACAACACGAGAACCAAGAAAATAGAAAACGAGATTCCGCAAAATTTCGATGTCGTCATTAGTCTGCCGGATAAGGTTCTTTACGAATCTTTGGAGAACAATGTCTTAACCGACCTGGGAATCACGATGTTTATCAAAGTGGAAACTAAAGTCAGCGACAAAGTGACTTACGGACTGTTTTTGTTAATGGGGCTTCACGATTACGGTTACTTTAACAATTATCGTGATTTCTTTAAATTCGCCCGTTTTTACGCGCCGTATTTCGTTCCCGAGCTTTTAAGATTAAAATGGCTGGGTAAAACCCAACCGTCGAGTAAGCCCGCCGCTTCGGTGTAATTTTTGGATTAGACGAGGATTTTTTAATGTATATTTTAGGTTTGACGACATTAGGCGATTCCGCCGCGACTTTGATAAAGGACGGCGAAATAATCGCGGCGACCGAAGAAGAACGCTTTTCGAGAACTAAACATCACTTCGGTTTTCCTTACAAATCGATTCAGTATTGTTTGGATGAAGCGGGAATCACGCTCAAAGATGTCGAACATATCGGGATTGGCTGGAAGCCCTGGATTTTGCGACACAAGGCGATTCAGGCGCTCAAGTCCGCGTTCGTTTCGAGCCAAATGTTCAAGGCGCGCTCGAAGCGCGGAATCCGCAATGTCGGAAGCGGATATTTAGGAATGTTCGGTTATCCGAAACTTCTCCGAACACATTTCGGAGCAAGCGATTTCAAATTTCATTACCTTGAACATCATCAAGCACACGCGGCGAGCGCGTTCTTCGTTTCGCCGTTTGAAAACGCGGCAATTTTGACCTGGGACGGAACGGGCGAGGAAACGACGACGCTTTTTTGCCAGGGCAGAGGCAATAAAATTAAAGTCTTGAAGCGCATCAAGCTGCCGCACAGCTTGGGACAATTTTATTCCGCCGTAACTAATTATTTGGGTTTTAGTATGGAAACCGGCGACGAGTGGAAGGTAATGGGTTTAGCCGCTTACGGCAAACCGAAATACTATGATTTTTTTGCCGACAAGGTTTTGACGACAAACGGCAGCGGCGATTTTCATTACGACATAAAGGTTTTAGACCATCATATGGCGCGGCATTATCAGTTTAGCGAAACTATCGTTAAAGAACTCGGTCCCGGACGACTAAAGGAAGAGGAATTGACCGAGCATCATTGGGATATTGCCTGCTCGGCGCAAAGGGTCGTAGAAGACACCGCGATTTATCTCGCCAAAGAAATTAAGGAAATGACGGGCGAAGAAAATCTCTGTATGGCGGGCGGCGTGGCGTTTAATTCGGTGATGAACGGACGGATTTTTCACGAAACACCGTTTAAAGGCTTTTACGTTCAACCGGCGGCGGGCGATGCGGGCGGTTCTCTCGGCGCGGCGTTAATGATTTGGCATCAGAAATTGGGAAATCCGCGAAAGTTTGTAATGAATCATTCGTATTGGGGACCGAAATTTTCTAATGAAGAATGTCAAGAAGCACTGAATGAAGCTGGTTTGAAATACGAAACTCTGGCGGATGAAGAGCTTTTGCCGCGCCTTGCAAAAATGATTTCCGAAGGCGCGATTATCGGCTGGTTCAATGGCAGAATGGAGTGGGGACCGCGTGCTTTGGGCGCGAGAAGCTTTATCGCCGACCCGCGCCGCGCCGATATGCGCGAGATTTTGAATCACAAAGTCAAATTGCGTGAATGGTTTCGTCCGCTCGCGCCTTCGATGCTCGAGGAAAAGGGCAATGAGGTTTTCGGCAAAGAACATCACGACCCGTTTATGATTACGGTTATCGAAGTCGCCGACGAATACAAATCGAAAATTCCGGCGGTCGTTCACGTCGACGGAACGGCGCGTCCGCAGATGGTCAGCAAGAAGACCAATCCGCGTTACTGGAATTTGATAAACGAATTTAAAAAAATTACCGGCATACCGATGTTGCTCAATACATCTTTTAATGTCCAGGAGCCGATTGTCTGCACGCCGTCGGACGCGATAAATACTTTTAGGAACGCGAATTTCGACGCGCTGGTTTTGGAAAATAATCTGGTGCTGCGAAACAGTCTGTAAAAAAAACCGCCGATTTTTTGTAAGGAGAAAACTTTTTACTTTTCCGGCAAATAAAATTGTTGCTCTAATTTTCTAAAAGCTGGTTATGAAATACGGAATACTCATTTTTTCTGCAACCTTCTTCGCGGTGTTTATTCAAGCGCTTTTTCTTTTCAGCGATAAATCGGATGAGCTGATGTCTATTCCGCTGATTCTTATTTTGGGGCTGGGGTCTATTTTCTACTTAAACAGGAATCCGAATAAGGAAGATGCGGAATTTCAAGTTAATATATTTCTTACAGCTTTTTCTCTGCGACTGTTGCTGGGCTTTATTGTTTACGGGTGGGATTTAGCCGCAATTTTCGGAGATGAGGATGCCTCCGGTTATATATCCGGCTGGGTAGTGGCTCAAAATTGGTTTAGAAACGGCTTAGACGGTTTTATATCCGATATCTACCATGTTTTTGTGGATAGATATAACACCGGACAGTCGGTTATCTGGGGAAGTTTTATGTTTATTGCCGGCGGTCCGAGCCGTCTGATTGTTTCGGTAATAAACAGTTTTGCCGGTTCGATACTGGTGATAGTCGTCTATCGATTGGCAAAAAAGTTGTTTGACTTTCAAACCGCAAAAGTCACTGCATTTTTAATAACCTTTTGGCTGTCATTTATCTTACTCTCGGCTAATACTTCCAAGGAAATGCTCGTTATTTGCCTTGAATGGTCGATAATTTATTTAGCCATCAGAAACCCCAAGGCGTTATCGCCAAACGATATAATCTTGTCTGTTCCCTTAATGCTGATTTTGTATACGCTTCGTTTTTATGCATTTTATATGTGTGTCGCAGCGTTGTTTTTTAGAGCTATCGTCGCAAATAAAAAACACTTTATCAGAAATTCCATTCTGGGCTTTATGCTGGTTTCGACATTGTTAGTATTCGTAGGGGCAAGCGGAGCTATCAACAAGGATATGGACAAATTTGACAGCCAAAGCCAAATTATGGACACCTGGCGCGTCAGTTTGGCTACAACGACCGGTTCTGGAGCGAATATTTATTCAGAATATAATAATTCCATCTTAGGAGTTCCGGTTGCGACGATTTATTTCTTTTTTGCGCCGTTTCCCTGGGATATTCTTGGCGGAAGCCTGCGCAACAGTTTCGCCGCGGTAGAGAACATCGTAGTAATCTTTTTGTTTATAATCGGTTTTCGCTCTATTAAGATTTTCCTGAAGGAAAGATTTTATCAACTTGTGCCGATTCTGGTGTTTTGCACGCTTTACGCCGGTTTTCACATTTGGTCATTGGCTAATATCGGGCTGGCGTGGAGACATAAACAAACGGTAATGCCTTTGTTCTTTTTACTGGCAGCCTTGAGTTTGACAAAAAATTTCAAAAAGAAATTGTTTCCGGTTATTTAGAAAATGAAGCATTCTTGCTTTTTGCAGATTCGTTCGGCTTATTTGTTAGACGGAGAGAACATCTTTGCTTTCCTTACCTTACTTGCCGCTTTTGTCTTTGTCATGAAGAATTCAAAATGGGCTGAATCTTATCAAGCATTATTTTAGAACGGACGATTTTTAAAATAATCGGCATCTATCTTAAATCGTGTATGACAAAACAACCGCTTAAACAGCAAAATTGTTTGTCGGTGGTGATGCCTGCCTACAATGAAGAAGCGACCTTGGCGCGAATCGTCGAGCTTATTATGCAGATTCCGAATTTGCTCGAACTGATTATCGTGGACGATTTCTCGACCGATAATACTTCGGCTATCGCGCAGAGCTTAGCCGCGCAGGACAAAAGAATTCGCTGCATCAGACAGGCGAGGAACGGCGGCAAGACCGAAGCCTTAAAAGCCGGTTTTGCCGCGACGAGCGGCGCGGTCGTCATTGTGCAGGACGCCGACCTCGAATATGACCCGGGCGAAATTGCCGACGTAATCGCGCCGATTTTGAACGGCAATGCGGATGTCGTCTACGGCTCTCGCTTTATGGTCAAACGCGCCACGCGCGTGCTTTATTTTTATCATTACCTTGCCAACAAAGGTTTGACTTTTCTGTCGAATTGCCTGACGAATTTGAATATGACCGATGTCGAAACTTGTTATAAGGCATTTCGCGGCGAGATTGTTCGCAATATGATAATCACTTCGAGCGGTTTCGGGTTTGAGATAGAAGTTACGGCAAAAATCGCCAAATTGAAATGCGCGATTTACGAAGTTCCGATTAGCTATTATGGCAGAACCTATGAAGAGGGAAAAAAAATTGTTTTCAAAGACGGTCTGGCGGCGCTCTGGTATATTTTTAAATTTAACTTGATGGTCGATTTAGGGAATTCCTACCGCGCGGCTCCCGAATTTTTAGCGGCTTCGACCGATAAGCAATTATACTCGAATGACTGAAAAAATCGTCTATGTCGGCAAAGACTTGGAAGCGATGTCGTTTGCCGTCAATTATCACAAATGGATTTTGGAAGAGTTTCGCCCGTTTCTGGGCAAGCGCGTCGTCGAGGTCGGCGCGGGAAGCGGCTCTTTTTCGGAATTGCTTTTGCAGGAAAATATCGACGGCTTATCGCTCGTCGAGCCGTCCGAGATGTTCGAGAGTTTGACGGCAAACGTTTCCCAAATCAAAAATAAGACGCGCGTAGATTTTTACAAATCGATTTTTTCAGAAGTTGCGGCAGAAATTTGTGAAAAACAAAAGCCCGATTCAATTATTTATGTCAACGTTCTCGAACACATTGAAAACGATGTTTCCGAACTCAAACATATTCAGCAAACATTAGACAAAGGCGGGCGATGTTTTATTTTCGTTCCCGCTTTGATGTGGCTCTACGGAGAATTCGACCGTAAAATCGGACATTTCCGGCGTTACACAAAACGGGAAGTCGAAGAAAAATGCCAATCGGCGGGCTTCAAAATTTTGAAATCGAAATACTTCGATTTTGCGGGAATCGCGCCCTGGTTCGTCAAATATAAACTGCTGAAATCCGACTCGCTCGACAGCGGCGCGGTCGCGCTTTATGACAAATGGGCGATTCCGTTTGTCAGGGGAATGGAAAAATTCGTGAACGTGCCGCTCGGTAAAAATGTGCTGCTGATTGCCGAAAAGCAGTGAAATTTTTCTCGGCGTCGGAAAGCCCGGTTGATATTTTCGAGGCGTAAGGACAAAATAAAACAAATGTGTGGAATTGTCGGTATAGCAAATGCGAACTCGCGCGGCATTGACCGGGAAGTTTTAGAGAAAATGAACCGCTGTATCGAGCATCGCGGACCCGACGACGACGGTTTTTACGTCAACGAAAACATCGGTCTGGCAATGCGGCGGCTTGCAATTATTGACGTGGCGCACGGCAAACAGCCGATGCACAACGAAGCGAAAACGGCTTGGATTGTTTTTAACGGCGAAATTTACAACTATCAGGAACTGCGCGAAGATTTAGACCGACGCGGACACAAGTTTTACACCAATTCCGATACCGAAGCGATTGTTCATCTCTACGACGAATACGGCGCGGATTGCGTCCAGCATTTACGCGGAATGTTTGTGTTTGCGATTTGGGACGAGCAGAAAAAATCGCTCTTTATTGCCCGCGACCGCATCGGCAAAAAGCCGCTTCTTTACTCGCATCAACCGAACGGCGATTTGATTTTCGGCTCGGAATTTCAGGCGCTTCTTGCACATCCGAGCGTCAGCCGCGAAGTCGACAACGAAGCGATTCACCATTATTTATCGTATCTCTGCGTTCCCGCGCCGCTCACGGCTTACAGGCAAATCCGCAAACTCGAACCCGGACATTGGCTCGAATGGAAAGACGGGATAATCAAAACGCATCGTTATTGGCTGCCTGATTTTAATAAAAAAATAAAAATCAGCCAGACCGAAGCCGAAGAGGAAACGATGCGTCTTTTGCGCGAAGCGACCAAGATGCGGATGATTTCCGAAGTTCCGCTCGGCGCATTTCTTTCGGGCGGCGTCGATTCTTCGACGGTCGTCGCATTGATGGCAGAGGAAAGCTCAACTCCGGTCAAAACTTTTTCCATCGGTTTTGAAGAAGAAGATTTCAGCGAATTAAAATACGCGCGGCGCGTCGCCGAACACATCGGTGCGGAACATCACGAATTTATCGTCAAACCGAACGCGATGGAAATTTTGCCGACGCTAGTCGAGCATTACGGCGAGCCTTACGCGGATTCTTCGGCGATTGCTACTTATTACGTCGCCCGCGAAACGCGCAAGCATGTGACGGTCGCGCTCAACGGCGACGGCGGCGACGAAAGTTTTGCCGGTTACGAGCGTTATTTTGCGATGCGTCTGGCGGAAAAATACAACCGCTTGCCAGCTATGCTGCGCGGAAATCTGGTTGAAAAAGTTTTTAATTTAGTGCCGACATCCGAAATAAAGCGCAGCCGCGCCCGCGACATCAAACGATTTTTGAAAGCCGCTTCGCTACCGAAAGTCGAACGTTATTTTCGCTGGGTAAGCGCGATTGACCGCGAAACCAAACAAAATCTTTACACCGAAGATTTCGGAAAATCGGTTGCGGAATTCGATTCGGCGCAATTTCTGCAAACCTGGTTTGCCAAAGCCAACGGCATCGGCATTGTCGACGCCACGATGTCCACCGACCAGATGACTTATTTGCCCAATGATTTGCTTGTCAAAGTCGATATTGCTTCGATGGCGGTTTCCCTGGAAGCGCGTTCGCCGTTTCTCGACCACAAGGTTATCGAGTTTGCGGCGAGTTTGCCGGAAGCGATAAAAATTCGCGGCGCGGAAACCAAATATCTGCTCAAAAAAGTTGCGAGCCGCGTTGTTCCGCCGGAAGTTTTGTATCGCAAGAAGATGGGTTTCGGCGTTCCTTTAACGCATTGGTTTCGCGGTGAAATGAAAGGTTTTTTGCGGGAAGTTTTGCTTTCTGAAAAGAGTTTGAAAAGAGGTTTGATAAAACCCGAAGCCGTTAAGAATCTTATTGAGCAGCACACGACGGCGAAACAGGATTTTACGTTTCAACTCTGGACGCTTTTAATGCTCGAGCTTTGGTTTCAGAGATTTATCGATTAAATTTTAGAGCGATGTTTTTGATAATTTTGTAATGACTGAAAATGCGGTAAAAAATGTGGTCGAAGGTTTTGGCGATGAATGGTCGCGCTTTGACCAAAGCGCGCTGTCGGCAATTGAGCTTGAGGAAATGTTTGAAAATTATTTCAATATTTTCCCCTGGAATAAAATCGCTGAAAATGCGGTCGGTTTTGATTTAGGCTGCGGAAGCGGGCGTTGGGCGAAGATGGTCGCTCCGCGCGTCGGCACGCTGCACTTAATAGATGCCAGCAGCGAAGCCCTGGCGGTTGCCGAGCGCAATTTGCGGGACGCGGAAAATTGCCAATTTCATTTAGCTTCGGTCGATTCGATACCGCTCGCCAACAATTCGTGCGATTTCGGCTACTCGCTCGGAGTTTTGCATCATATTCCCGATACGAAAGGCGGACTTCAAGCCTGTGTCGATAAACTAAAAACCGGCGCGCCGTTTCTGCTTTATCTTTATTACCGTTTCGACAATCGTCCCGCGTGGTTTAAGGCAGTTTGGCGTGCAAGCGATATTGTTCGCAATGTGGTTGCGCGGCTCCCGCATTCGATGCGCTACGCCGTCAGTCAAATTTTAGCGGCGTCCGTTTATTTTCCTTTGGCAAGAACGGCTAAAGGATTGGAAAAATTCGGAATGAACGTTGAAACCTTTCCGCTGTCGCAATACCGAAACCGTCATTTTTATGTGATGCGAAACGACGCGCTCGACCGCTTCGGAACGCAGTTGGAGAAACGTTTTACAAAAGCCGAAATGCAGGAAATGATGGAGCAGGTCGGACTGGAAAACATAACTTTCGGCGAAACGGCTTTTTGGACGGCGGTCGGTTTCAAGAAATAGTTTTGACTAGGAAATTGAAAATAGTTCGTATCATCGCGCGGCTCAACGTCGGCGGACCTGCCCGCCACGTCGTCTGGCTGACAAAGGAACTGCAAGACGAAGAGTTTGAATCGGTTTTGCTCGCCGGAACTGTTCCCGCAGGCGAGGAAGATATGAGTTACTTTGCCGCCGAAAACAATGTCAGACCGATTTTTATTGAGCAGATGAGCCGCGAGCTTTCGCCGAAAGACGTTGTTTCACTATGGAAAGTTTTCCGGCATCTCAAACGCGAAAAGCCCGACATCGTTCACACGCACACGGCAAAAGCGGGAACAATCGGGCGAGTCGGCGGTTTTCTTTATCGCTGGCTGACTTTCGGGACTTTAATCGGCAAACCGCGCCGCGTAAAACTCGTCCACACTTATCACGGTCACGTTTTTCACAGTTACTACGGCAATCTGAAAACAAAGATTTTCTTGTTTATCGAGAAAACCCTGGCTCGACTCGCAACCGATAAAATCGTCGTCATCACCAGACAGCAATTTGAAGAAATCCACGAAAAATTCGGCGTCGGACGCGCTCGACAATTTGCAACGATTCCGCTCGGCATTGATTTAGAATCGTTTCGAGATTGGAAATCGAGGCAAAATGTTTTGCGCGAAGAAATCGGCGCGGGACGAGACGAAATTCTTGTCGGACTGGTCGGCAGATTAACGGAAATCAAAAATATCTCGCTGCTGCTCCAAATCGCGCAAATCTATCAAACGACAAAAAACGCAGAATCTCCGAACCTCAAGTTCATTATCATCGGCGACGGAAATATGCGAAAAGAATTGGAAAAAGAAGCGGAGACGCGCGGCGTGAATGATGTCGTAAAATTTCTCGGAAACCGAAACGACGCGGACGTATTTTATGCCGGACTCGATATTGTCGCCTTGACATCGCTCAATGAAGGAACGCCGCTTTCCCTGATTGAAGCGATGGCAAACGAAAAGGCGGTAATTTCAACCGCCGTCGGCGGCGTGATTGATTTGCTCGGGACGGTTGAGCGAGAAACCAACGGCTTTCAAATCGGCGAGCGCGGCTTGCTCGCGGCGTCCGGCGACGCGGAAGGTTTTTTTAACGGTTTGATTTATCTGGCAAATGACGAAAAGTTACGGAAAAAATTAGGGGAAAATAATCGGAATTTTATCGAAAAGCAATACGGCAAAGCGCGTCTGGTGAACGATATAAAAAATCTCTACCGTGAATTAACGAGCGGTTAAAAATATTTTCGCTTGATTTTATAGGAAATTTGTCCTTTAATTAACCCAAAAACTCTGCTCCCAAAATTTAGAGTTTTTATCTGCGGGAAATATCTCTATGTTTCAGCTCTCTTCAAATCCGTTTCTGCTCGCGGCAGGCAGTTTTATTATTTCCGTCGCGCTGACTTTTGCGGTGCGCGGATTTGCCAGAAAGCGGAACTTTGTCGCCGCGCCGAAATCAGACCGCTGGCATAAGAAACCGACGGCGATGCTCGGCGGCGCGGCAATTTTTTTGACGACCGTCTTGATGTATCTGTTCTTCGTTCCCATAACACGCGAATCGACGGTAATTTTGGCGGGCAGTTCCTTGCTTTTTCTCGTCGGTCTGGTTGACGACATTCTGCATATCAAACCTTACCAGAAACTTATCGGACAATTTATCGGCGTCGCCATTGTCGTCGGATTCGGACTGGTTTTGCCCTGGACGAGTTCCGAGGTTTTGAATATCGCCATCACCGCATTTTGGCTGATCGGCATTACCAACGCGATAAATTTGCTCGACAATATGGACGGGCTTGCCGCCGGAATTTCCGCCATTGCCGCCTTTTCTCTGGCAATCGGATTTGGCGCGAGCGGGCAACCCGCCGAACTGCTCCTTATTTCCGTTTTTGTCGGCGCGCTCGTCGGGTTTCTGGTTTTTAATTTTAACCCGGCTTCGATTTTTATGGGCGATTGCGGTTCGATGTTTGTCGGGTTTTTTCTGGCAAGTTCGGTTCTGCTCAATCAAGTCGGCGGTCGTTCGCGGAGCGTGGTTTCGATTCTGGCTGTGCCGGCACTGATTTTGTTTGTGCCGATTTTCGATACGACATTTGTTACGGTTTTGAGGAAAATCTGGGGACGCAAGGCTTCGCAAGGCGGACGCGACCATACTTCGCACCGTCTCGTCGCGCTCGGTTTGTCAGAACGCGCCGCGGTTCTGATGCTTTACGGTTTCGCGCTGCTTTCCGGCGTTATTTCTCTGCTTGTCCGTGAGCTGCAGCCGACGCAGAGCATTGCTTTGATAGCTTTTTTTATACTGGTTTTAACTATTATCGGCGTGTATTTATCAAAGGTAAAAGTTTATGCGGAGCAGCAGGAAGATTTGGCTTTGCAAAACAATGCGGCTTTCGGGTTTTTGCTTAATCTTTCGCACAAACGCCGGGTTTTTGAAGTCGTCCTGGACGCGGTTTTAATTGCGCTTGCTTATTACGGCGCGTATGTTTTGATTTTCGGCTCGATTGAAGAAGGCGAAAATTGGACGCTTTTTATTAAATCGCTGCCGATTTTGATAGTGCTGAAACTTTTTTCGTTTCTGCTGGTCGGCGTCTATCGCGGAATCTGGCGTTACACAAGCATTCAGGATTTCGTTACTTTTGCCAAAGGCGTATGTATCGGTTCTGTTTTGAGCATTCTGGCGCTGCTTCTTTTATATCGTTTCCAGCATTTCTCGCGGACGATTTTCATTGTCGATGCGATTCTGCTGCTCGCGGCGATTGCCGGAAGCCGGATGGCTTTTCGGCTTTTCCGCCAATTTCTGCCGACGCAGATTTCCAGAGAGGGTAGAAAAGTTTTAATCTACGGCGCGGGCGACGGCGGCGAGATGATTCTCAGGGAATTAAAAAATAACCCTGAATGGAATTACACGCCCGTCGGTTTTGTGGACGACGACCCGCTCAAAAAAGACAGGCTGATTCTCGGATTACGGGTTTTCGGCGGAAACGGCTCGCTCGAAAAGATTTGCCGTGAAAACCAGGTCGAGGAAATTTTGTTGTCCTCGACGCGCATTTCTCCCGAAAGACTCAAAAATATCAAAGGAATTTGCGAGAATGCGGAAGTTTCTCTAAAACGGGCGTCGCTCAAAATCGAGCCGGTAGATTTTGAATAAATTGCAAATTTGTGTCGTCTAAATCAATAAAAATCGAAACGCTTGCATCTCGCGCGATTTTGCTCACGGCAATTTTAATCTTTTTCGTCGGCGCTTCTTTTTTTGTACGCTGGTATTTTGCCAATGCCGTTGCCGCGAACACTGATTTAAAGGAGGTCGCCGATTTTGCCGTTAATTTATCGCCAAGCGACCCGCAGACGCATTTCACGCTTGGGGTTTTGTCAGGCAATGTTTTCGCGGCGGAAGATTTGGCGCAGTCTTTAGCCGAACACGAAAAGGCGGCTGCGCTGGCGCCGGATGATTTTCGCCTGTGGCTCGAACTCGGTCGTGCGCGCGAACACACGGGCGATTCGGCGGGCGCGGAACTCGCGCTCAGAAAAGCGGTCGAACTCGCGCCCAATTACAGCAAAGTCAGATGGACGCTCGGCAACATTCTGCTCAGGCGAGGCAAACAGAGCGAAGGTTTCGCCGAGATTCGCCGTGCCGCTGAGAGCGACCAGGCGTTCGTTAATCCGGCAATCGTTAGCGCCTGGCAAATTTTCGATGGCAATCTCGCGCAGGTCAGGCAAAATGTCGGCGATTCCAAACAAGTAAATTTTGCCCTGGCGGTTTTCCTTGCCAAGCAAAAACGCTTTGACGAAGCCGTCGAAATTTGGAACGCGCTGCCCGGCGAGGAAAAGAAAACGACTTTTCAGGAGACGGGCGAGCAGTTTTATAGAGAAATGCTGGCGGCAAATAAATATCGCGAAGCTTTGCTGGTTCGCTCGCAAATCGGCAGTTCGGAGGCGAGACAACCGGCAGTCGGGCAAATCGTCAACGGTGGTTTTGAAGAAGAAGTAAAAACAAGAGAGGCGGGCGTTTTCGAGTGGCAAATCGCCGACGGCGCGAAGCCGCAAATCGGTTTCGACGACGTGCAAAAGCGCAGCGGAAACCGCAGTCTGGTTATCATTTTCAATTCGCCGGACGGCAGGGATTTTCGTCCAATCTCGCAAACCGTCGCCGTCGAAGCCGGAAAAAATTATAGATTTGAAACGTTTTATAAATCGGACTTGAAAACTTCCGCCACACTAAACTGGCAAATCGCGGACGCGGCGGACGGACGAACCCTGGCGACGAGCGGCGCGGTTTTGGCGAATGCCGATTGGACAAGCATAAAGGCGGAATTTACCGCTCCAAACACCGAAGCCGTCACGATTCGGCTGGCGCGTGAGAATTGCAAATCGTCGATTTGCCCGATTTCCGGCAAAGTTTGGTTTGATGATTTTTTGATAAGCGCGAGGTAATGGCGAAATAAACACATCAGACTTTCGTGTGTTTCTACACCGACAGCAAGACAAAATGTTCTCGCAAAGGCGCAAAAGACGCCGAGAATTAAAGCTCGCATCGATTGACAAAAAATGTCCGAACAGCAACGAAATATAAATTCTTCCGACTGGTCGGAAGCGTCAATCGCGGAAGACGAACCTTCGCGCCTGAGCAAATTTGTCTTTTTTATGCTCGCGGCGATACCGATTTTTTCGACAATCGCATTCGGCGCGGTCGATAATTGGGCTTTAGGTTTGCTTTTCGTATGTACCTTTTTTATGACTGCCGGCTGGCTGATTGATGCGTGGCTCAAAAAAGAGTTCAGCTTTGATTCGAGCGTCATTCAAATTCCGCTGGCAGGACTGATTTTGATTGGCATAATTCAACTTTTGCCGCTTCGCAACCCGAATATCTCAACCGAATTGCTTGCCGTTCCGGCATCCGGTTCGCTCTCGATTGCTCCGTTTGCAACGCGGCTCGCCATCGGTCAACTGCTTCTTTACTTCGTCTTTTTTGCCGCCGCGCTCGCCTTTATCAACACTCAGAAACGTCTGAAAAAAATTATTTTCGTCATCATCGTCTTCAGCTCGGCGATGGCGTTTTTCGGTATTCTGCAACGCCTCACTAATGCCGACGCTATTTACGGTCTGCGCCCTTCGCCGCAAGCAATTCCAATGGCGTCATTCGTCAATCAACATCATTTTGCGGCGTTTATGGAAATGACCATCGGCATTACGCTCGCGCTTATTTTCGGGCGGGCGACTAAAAAGGATAAGCAAATTCTTCTCATTATCGCCGTCGTGGTGATGGGAATCGCCATCTTGCTGACCGGCTCGCGCGGCGGATTAATCAGCTTATTTGGCGTTGTCGGATTTATCGTCGCGGCAAATCTGTTCGGGAAAACAAGGAACGGCGAAGGTTCCGGCGGCGAAGGAAACAGGAAGAACTTTCGCCGCAATTTTGGATTTATCGCCGGCGGTTTCGCGGTGATGCTGGTTTTGTTCGGCGCGGTTTTGCTGCTCGGCGGCGACGAGTCGCTGCTCAGAGGAATCGGTCTCCAAGCCAATCTGGTGGACGTCACCACCGGCAGAAGTCATTTCTGGCAGGTTGCTATAAAGATTTTTTTCGCTCACCCGATTTTAGGCGCGGGGCTGGATGCGTTCGGGACGGATTTTACCCACTTCGACACTTGGAACGGCAACTATCGCGTCGAGCAGGCGCATAACGATTATCTGCAAATTTTGGCGGACGCGGGAATTTTAGGATTTGCCTCGGTTGCGGCTTTTATTTTTTTGCTTTTCAGACAGAGTTTGCAAATCATCGGCGCGGCGAGCGACAACTTTCGACGCAGCGCGGCAATCGGCGCTCTAGCCGGTTGTTTCGGCATTTTTATTCACAGCTTTTTCGATTTTCCGCTTCGCACGCCCGCCAACGCATTTTTCTTTTTGCTTCTCGCCGCCGTTGCAACGGCTTCGATTTATTATCCGAAAATTTACCGCCGCGAGCGCAAGACGAGCGAGTAAATTTTCGGGCGCATTTCTTGTTGTATTTTGATTAACCGAAATTTGCCTTATCTGTCGGGAACGACATTGACCGAGCCGTTTTCAAAAAACAGACGCATAATCCAAACATCCGATTTCGTCGGGTTAAATTCGATTTTGTTCAATATTCCGCTGAGAATTACTTCCTTTCCGGCGTTTCTCAAGATGTTGAAATCTTCCTTCAGTCGAACGTATTCAAACGAATTAATCACTGTTCCTGCTTGATTGGTTGCCGTTACGCGCAAAACATTTCTCTGCTGCTTTAAGCGGCAGACGTAATTCAGCTTGTCTTCGCAGTCGCGCGCGACTTCGCGGCTTGGCATAAAAAATTCCTTGTCCAGAAAGCCGTTCGCCGTTTTTTCGAGTTCGATTCGCGCTTTTGCTTCCTCCGGTTTTTTATGTGCCAGCGACGCTTCGACGACTTTTCCCGCCAAAGCGTAAAGAAGAATATATCTCAGCCGCGCGACTTGCTTTTTGCTGTTCTCTGATTTGATTTTCGTTAAATATTCGCTCGCCAGCGACGCGCTCTTTTCCCAATTTTCAACCTGGGCGGCATCGATTAAAATTCTCCAATCGGCGTCAGGTATTTCTTCAATCAATTGAATTTGCAATTGCTTCGGAGCGGTTGCCCTGACCGGCGTTTTGCTTTTTTGAGAAAAACAAACGACCGCCGAAAGACAAAATAAACTCATTAAAAGAACGACGTTTTTCATAAAACCAATTTAGCGAACTTTTACTAAAACGTTTTTCTTGCCGCACGGCGCGTCAAATGTAACCGTATAAATCCCTTTTTTTGAACTGATTGATTTGACGACGAAAAACGCCCTGCCCGATTGCGCTCCGATGTCAGGCTCAAACATAACTTCGATGTCATTCGGACTATTCGTCGAGGCTGTGATTTCCTTCAAATTGCCCGCTTCTTCAAATCCGACAAGGATTCCCAAATTTCCGCCGCCGTTCAGCAGCGAGATGCTTTCCTGGCTGACGGTTATTTTGCACGGCGCAGTTTCCTCAATCGGCAAATCGGATTTTGCAACCGTTACGACGCGCGGTCGCTCTGTTTCAGAATCTCCTTTTTTGTCGAGCGGCTTTGCATCGGCGACCGTTTCATCGGATTTGACTTCCGGTTTTGCGGGTTCGTTTTTTGGAACGGTAATAATAATCGGCTCAAACAACGGTTTTAAAGGTTTGTCCGATTTTATTTCAGTGGTTTGATTTTCGATTGTCGGTTTCTTTTCCGGGGTTGTTTCGGGTGTCGGCGAAACGGCGGGCGTCTCTTCCGTCTTCGGTTCAGGCGTCGGTGAAACAGCAGGAGAATTTTCTGCTTTCAATTCAGGCGTCGGGGAAGCGGTAGGAACGGTTTCCGTTTTCGGTTCGGGCGTCGGTTTTTTCTCCGCATCAACCTGCGCGGTTTGTTCGGCGGTCGGCTGAGTGGTCGGCGCGGGCGTCGTTTTTAGTTCGGGTGTCGGCGAAGATTCCGGTGTCGCTTTTAATTCGGGTGTCGGCGAAGGCTGAACCTCAGGGGTTGACTTTAATTCAGGAGCGGGCGAAGTCTGAACGTCGGGCGTTGGTTTTAATTCAGGTGTCGGCGAACTTTGAGCCGCCGGAATTTCCTTTGCCGAATTCTGTGCGATAATTTCCGTCGGCGATGATTGAGGACTCGGTTCGATGCTCGCGGTAACGGGTTTTGCGCCGATTTTTTGGTCTAAGCCTTCGAGACTGCCGTTGAGTTTTTGATATACAGATTCGATGATAATTCGTCTGGCGACGTCGGGTTCGGCGTCCCTGTAGCTTTTAATATAGGCATCGAGAGCTTCTTTTGATTTCCCGTCGGCGTCGAGCGCCGTGCCGAGTCGCCACTGGCTCGCTCGCCACCAGGAGCTTTTTTCGGGCAAAACGCTAACGGCGCGTTTCAGACGGACGATGGCTTCGCCGGTTTTGCCTTGCTGATAAAGCGTCCAGCCGCTGATGTCCTCGATTCTGCCGCGCAGGATATTCAAAAGCGTCTGGCGCGGAACGTCCGGGACGATAATCAGTTGACCGCGAATAATTGCAATCCGGCGGCTGTCGTAAAGTTCGTCGGCTAAAATCGCGGCAGCCGGATTTGCCGCCTCTAATGCCGAATCGACTCCGCTAACCGCCGCTTTCGTCAATTCCAAAACTTTCGGAAAAGCCTTTTTATTTTCAAGCAGCCGATTGGCGGCAAAAATTTGCCGATGCACTCGCATTCGGTCGCTGCCTTTGACGAATTCATCCGCCGCCTCCGAAATCACGGTTTCGCTTGCATCCGTCGATTCGAGCTTTTGAGAAAAATCGAACAGCGATTTGATTCGGTCGGCGTTTTCGGGGTTATCCGCCGCGAGCGGTTCAAAAATACTGGCTTGGCGTTCAAGCGCGAGCAATTCGGTAAAGTTTTTTGCTTCGACCGAAAAGTGACCGCCGAGCCGCGTCTGCAAAAAACCATCTTTGACTGCAAAACTTTTTTTCAATTCTTCGGCGGCTTCGCGGTAAAAACCGGAGGCGAATCTGACCGCCGCGATTTCATAAATAATGGTCGGAAAATTTCCGTATTGTCTCGCCGTCAGTAAAGCCTTTTCCGCGTCCAGCGGGCGTTTCTGCACGAGAAATCCGCGCGCCAGCGCAATATACGACCAGGCGTAACGCGGCTCGACGGCAATCGCTTTCTGCGCCAGCTCGACGGCTTTCGCGCCGTCCTCGTGCGCCGCATACCAATACGCCGCGCCGACCAGCAGCGGCAGATTATTCGGATTTTTTTCAAGCAGTTTAGTTGTTTCAACTTCCGCTTCGGTGCGTTTTTCCAAATCGAAAAGCGCAAGCGCGACGCCCGTCTGAGCCGCCGCGTCCGATTCGTCCTTCGCCAGAATCTCACGATAGAGTCGGATTGCGTCTTCAGTTTTGCCGGTCGCGCGTTTCATTTCCGCCAAACTTCTTTTGGAAACAATCGAATTCGCGTCGAGTTCCAAGGCTTTGGCGTAAGCGTTTGCGGCGTCTTCCAATTGAAAATTTACACGATTGGCAAGTCCCAAAGTTTGATACGCGGCGGGCAGATTAGGATTGATGGCAATCGCTTTCTCGGCAAGCCGACGGGCTTCGGCGGCATTTTCCGTCCCGATATAAAAAGTTGCCAGACCGAGCATTTGATTGGCATTGCCTTCGACCTTTTCCTCAATCAATTTGGCGACTTCGGTTGCCGCCGCCTGCTGTGCGCGAAGGAAAAGATTAGTCGGGATTTGCAAAAGAATTTCGGTAAAAAGTTTGTCTGAAACAGGAGTCGGCGCATCTTTGACAGCCGATTTGAAAAGCTCGATTCCGCTTGCCGTGTCATTCAGGCGCAATTTTTCGTCGGCGATTTCGGCGCGCGCGCTGACAACGAGTTCCAGGGCGCGAGTTTTTTCATTCGACTTCGGGAAATTTTCAACGAATTTCTGTAAAGCAGCGATTCTGTCCGTCGCGCTCTTTTGATTGACGGCTTTTTCAAATTCGTCCTTTTCGTTGGCGACGGTAGAACTCGTTGTTTTTGTAAAATTCGACGGTTTTTTTACCGGCGTCGGCTTTTGGGCAAAAGTCGTAAGCGAAAACAAAATTAAGAAAAATAAAATTGCTGATTTCTTCATAAAAATTTTAGAATCTTTGCACTCGGTCGTTATTTTGAAAATAATATCACGAAATTGCATTTCTCGACGGGCGGTTCTATGCTCGAAAGATGAGCGAACTCGACCAGGTTTGGACGCAAATGATTGACGCCGCACTCGAAAAAGCCCGAATTGACGGGCGCGGCGACGTTGCTGAATACCTCACGCTTAAAGCTACAAACGACAAAATTCGCACGGCGAGTGTCGAGTGGTTGTTTGATTCGATGCTGGAAATCGCTTCATTTGCCAATCGAAACAATGCGAGCGTGACGATTGAAAATGAAAATCCGCATCAATTTTCGTTCAAAAATGCAAATCTCGTCGGCTCGCTTCTTCGCTTTCGTCAAGGCGTAAGATGTCTGACAATCGAAGCGGGTTGGACGCGCGCGCCCGGCGATGGTTTTATGCGCGGCGGCGCGCTCGCCTGCGCCAGAATCTCGCATTTCGGCATTTCAAAACACAACGCCGAGCTTCTTTTGATTAAATCAAACGATTTCCCGAACTGGTTTTCAGTGGACGAAAACGGAAATAAAGATTTATTCGATTCAAGACATTTAAATCAACATTTTCAAGTATTTTTAGGCGAATTATGATGAAGATAAATGAAAACGCAAAGCAACATTAACCACAGATAAACACAGATGCACACAGATTATTTAACAGTATAGAGAAGATTAACGGGATAAAATTTTTTCTTATCAGTGTTTATCTGTGTCTATCTGTGGTTAAATTATTTCTAATTTGCACGGAGAAGACTTTTGTCGGAAAAAATATACCGCGACTCGGTTCACAATATAATTCGGCTCAAAACCGACAGCGACGAAGGCAAACTGCTCGTGCGCTTGATTGACACGGCGGAATTTCAACGTCTGCGTCGCATCAAACAGCTCGGACTCGCGCTGTTTGCCTATCAAGCGGCGGAACATTCGCGCTTTACGCACAGTTTGGGCGCTCTGCATTTGGCGACCAGAACTCTGGATAAACTCAAATCGAAATATAAAATTTCAGACGAGGAACAAACCGCGGTTCGTGTCGCAGCGCTTCTTCACGACATCGGACACGGCGCGTTTTCGCACGTCATCGAAACGATTCTGGATTTTCACCACGAGCAATTTACGATTGAAGCGGTTTTGAGCAGAGAGACGGAAGTCGGACAAGTTTTGCACGAATTTTCTCCGAAACTTGCGGAAAATGTCGCCGATATTATTCGCGGAAACTTTCGCCCGATGGCTCTGGCGCAGCTTGTTTCATCGCAACTCGATGTTGACCGAATGGATTATCTGCTGCGCGATTCGCTGATGACGGGCGCGAAATACGGCATTTATGATATGGAATGGATTATCAAATCGCTCGAAATCGACGAGGAAAACGACCGCCTGTATGTTTCCGCACGCGGCATTTTTGCCGTCGAAGATTATCTGCAAGCCAGATATTATATGTTTCGCCAGGTTTATTTTCACCGCACGTTGCGCTCGGCGGAGACGGTTTTGCGCTCACTTTTGCGCCGCGCTTTAGAGCTTTTTCAAGCGGGAGAAAATGTCTGGTTTGCGCTCGGAACTCCGTTTGAGAAAATTTTGAAAGGTGAAAAATTATCATTAAAGGAGCATCTCGAATTAGACGACTCGGATGTAATGTTTCACATCAAACAATGGCAAAAGGCGGACGATAAAATTTTGTCGGATTTATCGAGGCGTTTTTTGAATCGCAAACTGTTTAAAATCTTCGACCTCGATATGCCGGAAAACGAACGGCGCGAGTTTTTGGACGAATCACGAAAATTAGTCGAAAAAGCAGGATTTGACGCCGGTTATTATTTTATCGAAGACCGCGCCGGAGACGTGCCGTATAATTTTTATACGACGGCGGGAAGCGACCCGAAAAATCTGATTTACGTCGAAGAAGGTTTTTCGCGTCCGAAAATCCGGGAAATTTCCGAAGTCAGCGCGGCGGTGCGCGGCTTGCAAAAGGGTTTTCAGATGCACCGCGTTTGTTTTCCGCCTGAACTGAAAGGGGAAATCTCACAGCTTTATCACAATCAAGAAAATTTTTAACCGCAGATGGACGCAGATAAACGCAGATACAAAACAAATTTTCAAATTTCAAAAAAATCCGCGTCCATCTGCGTCCATCTGCGGTTGATTTTCCTTTCGTTTTTCTTAAACTATTCGTTGCTCGCTATTTCCGCCCAGACGAAAATCGCCGTTCTGATACCCGAAAAGAACGCGCAAAACCAAACTTTTGCGGAAAAACTAGAAACTTCGCTCTCAAAAAATTTCAAAATTTTAGACGACTCTTTGAGCGAAACCGCTTTTCGTTCGACAGCCTACGAAAAACCTTTTAATCTTTCGCTCGCGGAGGCTAAAAATATCGGCGCGGCAATCGGCTGCGATTATTTTTTGCTCGTCAAAGGCGCGACGCAGCGGCGTTATTCATTTTCAAAAAAGGATTTTTATGAATCTTACGCTGCTGTCTATGTTGTTAGTTCGCGCACCGGACGACTTATTTTTTGGAAATTGATGAAAAGCGAAACTAAAGTGGCGAAAGAATCGGAAAGCGGCTTGTTCGATTCGATAAATGATTTGTCGGCAGAACTTTCCGGTAAGCTGAAAACAGTTGCCGAAGAAGAATCGAACGAACAATCTGCCTCGAAATTAGAAGAATTGCCCCCCGAGAATTCGCCGGAAGCCAAAAATTTTCGACCGCCGCTGCCGTATAAACGCATAAAACCTGAATACACAACGATTGCCAATCTTTACGGCGTCGAAGCGACGGTTGACGTTGAAATTGACGTTGACGAAAACGGCAAAATTCTAAAAACGGAAATAGCTCGCTGGGCTGGCTTCGGATTGGAAGAATCGGTAATTGAAACCGTTAACAAAATGCAGTGGCGGGCGGCTTCGCGGAACGGCAAAACTTTACCGATTCGTGTGTTACTGCGATATAACTTCAAAAAAATAGAACAAGCAACGGATAACAGATAGTGGATAGTTGAAAATTAAATTCCCGATTTCAACTATCCACTATCTGTTATCCACTATTCGTAGATTCGCATTGTTTTTTCTGCGCCAGATAAAACCGTCGAGAACGTAGTGCGTCAGTTGAGGCACAGCCAGCAAAGGAACGAGATACGTTTTCCAATCGTCCAAATTCCAATCCGCGCCGAATAAAAACTCGCGCTCGTGCCATACGCCGCGATGCCAGAACAATTCCTCGACGTAAGCCAAAGCCCAGAGCGTCGCCAGAAAAACAAACCAGTTATGCGAGACGGTTCGATAAAATCTCGACGCTGTTTCGCGCCGCGATTTGGCATAAAAATAAATCAAAGCGAAATACGGAACGCCGTGAATTATTACGTTTGTCACCGTAAAAGCGTAATCGGAATCGAGCGCGACGATGCCGACATACCAGCAAACGGCGGTCGTCAAAACGACTATATCTTTGCCAACATTCAAAAATCCATTTTTGAAATAAAGGTAAATTGATTTGCCGAAATAAACCGTCAAAGCCAAAACATAAAGCGGAAAAAGAATCTGTTCGACAAATAAAGGCAGAGAGAAAAAGTCATCTTTAACAAACCATTCAAATTTGCGCGGCAAGCGAGTCATCCAAAACGCGAGCGGATAGACGGTTGCCAGATAAACGGCGCAAGCGTCTATCCACCAGGTTGCGTTTGATTTTTCTCCAAGTTTTGCACGGTAAAGCGCAACCCAGCCGTATTGCTGACGGACGAAATGAAAAACCGCGAGCAAAGCCAGCACGCGCCAAAACGTCAAATCGCCTTCCGAATAAAGCGCGACGCCGATTGCATAACCAAAAAGTGGGACAAGCGTGTAAAGCCAAATTCTTCGCTTAAATTCTTCCGCGTCGAAATAAACTCTAAATGAAGTTGACCAAACGTGCGCGACATCAATCAGCAAAACGGCGGAAATCCAAGTCCAATCGGGCGATTCGTCGTTAATAATTCCCAATTGCCAACCAACTGCTAGAAGCAAAAGTGACAAAACTGCGCTGCCGAGAAAAACCGATAAATCAATCGGCGCGGAAAAAAGCCAAAAGTCGTTTTTAGGTAATATAATTTCCATTACTTATGGAATAAGAAAATAATTACATTAAGAAATAATTATTTCTTAATGTAATTATTTTCTTGCTCAATCACACTTAACATTATATGATAAGTATAAATCATCACTGAACGGGCGAAAGCTCCTCAGTCCCCCCGCAGTTGCGATTGCGGGGATTTTTATTTTATAACTCTAAGAATGAATCACACAGCATTTCTCATTGACGGCTTCAATTTATATCATTCTGTTAAAACTGCCAGTCACGATTTAGGATTAGCGGGAGGCGGAACCCGCTGGCTCGACATTCATTCGTTGTGCGATTCGTTTCTCCACGTAATCGGCAACAATGCACAAATATCGGAAATTTATTATTTCTCCGCGCTTGCCACACATCTCGAAATGCGAAAACCCGATGTAACCGTTCGCCATCGAACTTACATTCGATGTTTGGAAGATACAGGCGTCACGGTTGAACTTCACCGCTTCAAAAAAAGTCTAACCTTTTGCCAGAAATGCAATCAAACTTTCAATCGCCGCGAAGAAAAGGAAACCGATGTGGCGATGGCAACTAGATTGCTCGAACTTCTTTTCCTCGACAAATGCGACACAATTGTTTTGGTGACCGGCGACACGGACATTGTTCCCGCTGTTAAAACCGCGCAAAATATTTTTCCGAAAAAGGAAATTGTTTTTGTGATGCCTTACAAACGCCACAACAAAGAACTTGCCAATTTAGCCTCGAAACACTTCGATATTTCAAGTAGTAATTATACGAAACATCAATTTGCAGACCCGTTCATAACCAAAAAAGGAAAATCAATCAGCAAGCCTTCAAGTTGGTAAAATCTCACGTGCCGCACGAACTCCATGATAAAACGCTTCTTCAAAAAGCGCGATGCCGCTCAAATCCGAATGCGCGAAATGAATGTTTCGATACGACTTTTGCGCCTGTTCGCGTGCGCCCAACCAGAGAAAATTCGTTCGCGGAGAAATCATCGCGTGTCCCCAGCGCATAACGTCAACTCTTTCGGTCAAATCGTAAATATCGGTGTGAGCGCGCGATAAATCCGTCAAAACAATATCGGCTAAATCGCGCCAATTCAAACCGAAAAGTTTCGCGCGTCCGTTTTCCTCGCCGCACATCGGATAATAATATGTCAAAACGCATCCGCCGTAATCGATTCCTTTTTGATGCGTCGCGTTGACGTAGCCGAGCGACGGGCTTTCATATAAAACATTGTCCCAGGCAAGCGGAAAATCTTTTTTGAAGCGGACATTCGGACGGTCTTTCAAAAACAAATTCGCCACAAACCAGGCGTTGTGTTCAAACTCCTTCACGAAATCCGGCGCGTTTTGCCGGAAATCTCGAATCAGATATTTCGCCGTGAAAATCGGCGCGGCGAAGACTACTTTTTCGCAATGAAAACCTTTTAATTCGTTTGTTTCCACGTTTAGACAAACGACATCGACGCCTGTTTCATTCGGAATAATTTCGAGCGCGATTGTTTTAAGTTTGGTTCTGTCTTTGACCTTTTCGTGAAGATAATTGACAAACCTGCCGTTACCTTCGGGAAAAGTTATAAAAGGCTGCGATTCCGCGCCGGGTTTTCTGACGCGCGAGCAGAAATAAAAAAGTCCAGCCCAAGCCGAAGTTTGTTCGAGCTTTAAACCGTAATCGTCGCGCGTCGCGTAGTCGCAATACCAGAAAAGTCTTTCGGAAGTGAAACCTTTTTGTCGCAAAAAATCGGCGAAAGAAATTTTATCGAGCGCGGTAACTTCCGCGTCGGTCGAACAATTCGCAATCGGCGAAATGAAGGCGCGTCGTCCGTTTGCATCTTTCCAATTCACCCAAAAATCAACCAGCTTTTGAAACTCGGCAATCTGAATTTTATCGTCTTCGCTCGCGCCCGCGTTCAAATATAAACCTTCATACCAGCGACCTTTATAGAAAACTCTTTCTTCCGGCTCACGACACAAATATTGTTCTTTGATTAAAATTTCGCCCGATTCGTTTTTGCCTTCGGTCAGATTCATTTCATCCAGCAGAGAAATGAGTTCCGTGTTTTCCTGAAATGGAACGGGCAAATAATGCGCGCCCCACGGATATGAAACGAGATTGGAAGTTCCGCTTCGCGCTGTTCCGCCGATTGCATTTTCTAATTCCAATAAGACAAAATTATTGAAACCTTCTTTTTGCAACTTCCAAGCCGCCGAAAGACCAGCCGCGCCGCCGCCGATGATTGCGACTTTCACGGTTTCCCAATTTCGTTCGGGAACTTCGACGTTTTTATTTTCGCGCAAAAGATGACCGACATTAACATTTGCGCCGACGATTTCGCCTTCGGGAAAATTTTTTGCAGAGTTTGATTTGCACGCCGAAAGTGCGAATGGCAAACCTAAAAATGCTGTCAGAATTTCGCGTCGTGTGAATTCGGGCATTACAGTCGGATTTCGTCGAGAATTAAAATTTTAAGTTCGGTGACGCGCTTCAAATTCTTGTCGTTGCACAGAAAAGCGTCGCAGCCGTTTTCCAAAGCAGTGGCGATTTGCAGAGCGTCGGGTGTTCGCAAGTTATGCCGGGCGCGAAGTCGGGCGGCGGTTTCGGCGATTGAAGAGTCTATATTTACAGTAAAAAAATTCGGACTGTTTTGTAAAATTTCGCGGTAGCGTTTTTGTAGGTCGGCGTTTTGATTGCGAATCGGATGCACTAAAACTTCGCAGAGCGAAATGACGGAAGTCGTTCCCGTAATGTTACCGCTTTCGACACGCTCGAAAATTTTCGTAACTAAAGCGTCGTATGCCTGATTAGCTTCGACAAAATAGATTATCGGCGCGGTATCGAAGGCTAAAGCCGAAACATTTTTGAGCGCGTCAGCCAAATTCATTACGGGCGATGCTCCCATTCATTGCGAAGTTCGTCAACATATTTCTGCGCGTCGATTCCTTCCCAGATTTCCGCGCCCAAACCGTGAAGCTCCATTATGCTACGCTTTTCAGTCAACTCTTTCGTGCCGCTGCCGTTTGCCAATTCTTCGACTATTTTCGCCAAAAGTTTTAACTGTTCGTCGTGCGGAAGCGGTTTGATATATTGCTGATAAATTGTTTCGATATTGGTTTGCATTGCTTTTCCTCAAAAAGCATTTTAACAGAAATTCTTATTCAAAGCGTCGCCATTCGGCTTCGTAATATCTGACTAACGCTTGATTATCAAGCCGATTGATTTCGATTTCTTCGTCCGGCAGATTTGTGTCAGATGAAAACTCGAACATCGAGGCAAGCGTTTGATTATTTAAAAATTTCAAATCTAAGTTTGGCGAAACTGTTTTCGGCTGGTCAAACGGTTCGAGTTTTGCCAGCGCGTAACCCCAAATACCGAAACTCGGCACTGTTGTTTGATAAGGTTTGACGGAAAATCCTGCGGCTTCGAGCGTTTTGATAATGCACCAAAAAGATTTTCGGGCAATCAAGGGCGATGTCGTTTGAATGACGACCGAAGAATTCGGTTTTAGTTTTGATTTCAGAAGATTGTAAAAGCGCGTCGTGTAAAGTTTTCCGAGAGCAAAATTATTCGGGTCTGGAAAATCGACGATTGCCACGTCAAACGGCTCGGTTTGCGCGTTGTCAAGCCAGACAAAAGCGTCGGCGTTTGTAACGGAAACGCGCGAATCTTCAAAAGAATGTTTGTTTAACTCGGCGAGCGGCGCAAATTTCGATGAAAGTCCCGTCATTTCCGGGTCGAGGTCAACTAAAGTTATGCTTTCAACCGACGGATATTTTAAAATCTCGCGCAAAGCAAGTCCGTCGCCGCCGCCCAAAACCAAAACTCTCTTCGGATTTTCGCCGAAAGCGGCAAATGCCGGATGAACCAACGCTTCGTGATAACGGTATTCGTCAAACGAATTAAACTGTAAATTGCCGTTGAGAAAAAGCGCGTAGCCGGTTTTGCCTTTGGTAACGATAATGCGTTGATACGTGGAGCTTTTCGAGTAAATTATGTCATCGGTAAAAAGCGCGTCTTCCGCCAGAGACGTTAAACGGTTTGCTTTGATAAATGCGATGACGAGCAGAACGATTATCACAAAACCTTTGACGCGCATCACGTTGACATTTTTTTTGATAAGCGGCAGCAAAAGCCAAGTTCCCCAAATTGCAACGCTCGCGTTCAGCATTCCGAAAAACAGCGACGTGCGAACGATTCCGAATCGCGGAACGAAAAACAATGGAAAAAGTAGAGAAGCGACGAGTGCGCCGATGTAATCGAAGGCGAGAACACGCGAAATTAAATCCTTAAAGTCTAACTCGTCTTTCAAAATCCGCATTAAAAGCGGAATTTCCAAGCCGACGAGAAGACCGATAATAAACACGATTCCGTAAAGAACAATGTGAAAATAGGAAAGTTTGGCGAAAGACAGAAAAAGAAGCGGCGCGGAAAATCCGCCGACAACAGCGACGGCAAGTTCGATGTCAATGAACTTTTCGGCAATATGCTTTTCGATAAAACCCGACAGCCAGGAGCCGACGCCCATCGCAAAAAGGTAAATGCCGATAATCAGGGAAAACTGCGTTACCGAATCGCCGAGAACATAACTCGCCAGAGTGCCCGCGAGCAGTTCGTAAATCAAACCGCAAGTGGCGATGATGAAGACGTTTAGGAAAAGTAAAGGCGTTCGGTTCATTTCCAAAAGGATAAAGGATAAAGGATAAAGGATAAAGCGAGACAACTATTTTTATCCTTTATCCCTTATCCTTTATCCTTTTTTATCAGTTTCCCTGAATCGCCGCCGAAATTATCAGCGCCATTCCGATAATCATCGAGCCGATAAGCACGGCGAGCGCGACGTTCTGGTCGTCTTCGATTTCTTTTTTGACCGAAAACGGCACGACGCGGACGATGATAAAAAACGCCGCCGCGAAAACTATCAAACCGAGCGCGACGAAAATTACGGTCGTCGCCAAAACCGGTAAAAGGTCGTCAAGTTTGACGATAAAAGCAAGTGTCTGTAACATTATTTTCCTCCACGAAAACCTGTATAAATAAACGGCATTCCAAATCTCGAACGGCTGCCGGAATTGGCAATCTCCCAGCCGAACCAGGACGACATCAAATAAAATAAAATAATTCCCGCGCCGAAGGTTAGAAAAAGTACTTTTTTAATCATAAAATTTACCGATTGCCAAAAACGCTTTGCAAGTTACAAAAATTATTCATCATCGCTGCCGCCCGAACTGCTTCCGCCAAACATACTTTCGCTCCAGCGTCTGGATTCAAACATAAATTTGCGAATCACGCCCCAACCGGGAAGCAGCGCCAAAAGAAAAAACGACAGCCAGAAATTTACGCCGCGCGCGACGTTTTGCTCGACTTTGACCGCGACGGGCAAAGGCTGCGCGACGCTTTCCAGAGTTCCTTCGACGCGAAGCGTGTATTTTCCGGCAGGCAGAGACGACATTGTGGCGTCGCTGTTCTGACTGCCTTCGGTCCAACTCTCGCCGTCTTCGACGCCTTGATAATATGAAATCGGGACGTTGACCGATTCTACTTCCTGGCTTTGTTCATTAATTAAATCAATGTCCAAATCCGCCGCCGAATTATTGACCGGCGCAGACGCGGAAATTCTCACGTTGCGATTTCCCCTTAAATCAAACGGCTGGCTGAAAATCACTTGCGGCACCGCCGGATTTGCCGACGGCTGAAGCGTTATTGTTTCACTCAAAACCGTGCTGCTCAAACCGCCGAGCGGAATCATAAAAATTGCCACAGCCGTCAAAAGCGCGAGCATCGCAAGACCGGCTTTGATATAAAATCCTCCCGTGAACGGTTGATTCGGCGCGACATTCCAGGGCTTCGGCAAATCTGAAACGCCAAACGCATTTTCAACTTCCGCATTGGTCATATAAGTTCCGAGCGACCAATTCATCTCGTTTTGCGTTTGTTCGAGCGAAAGCATCAGCGGCGCGGCGACGTAATCAACGGCGCGGATGGTTTCGCCCTGCTCGACGCGCCAGTAAAATTCGCCTTTGACGTATTCGACGACGGCAGGCGCGTCTTGAAAAACCTTAAAACTTTTACCGTTGTAAGTCGCGGTAGTTTTCCCGAAACCTTTGACGGCAACTTCCGCCGCATTGATTGTTTCGACAAAATTCCAATGATTGTCCGAGTGAACAAGCCAGCGAAAACCAATTGAGGCATTGTAAAGAAGATATTCGTGCCAGAAATATTTTGTGCCTTCAATCGTCACGCTGCGAGCCATTGCGCCGATGATTTTCATTTTCGCGTCGTTCGCAAAAGTTCCTTCCGCCCCGATTGGCAAAACAAAATCGTCGGACGGTGAAGGATTTAGAGCGTGCAGGAAAGTTAAATTTCCCTGATTGACATCCAAAAGGGAATTGCAGAACGGACAAGTTACACGCTCGGTTTTGTCGGGCGCAATTAAATCGAGCGCGCCGCCGCAATTCGGGCAGCCCATTGCCACGGCGGAAACTTTTCGCGCCTTTCTTTCGGCTGATTTCGCGCCCGCTAAACCAATATCGCCGAGCGAAACTTCGCGTCCGACAAAGGCAAACGGCGGGTTCGTGCTGTAATCAATCGTGCCGAACGCGCCGCCTTTGCCCGACAAATCGGCGTAATCGCCGCGCTCGTTCGGCGTTAATTTGTAGGGAATTTCGCCGTCGGCGGCAACGGCGGTCGCCGTTCCTTTTTCGGTGACGACGAGCGGCGTCTCAGACGGAATTTCCGAAACTGTCTGACCGAGCTGTAAACTTCTAAAAGGCGGAACGCTCGAATTTTCGGGCAAAGGCTGATAAAACGTCAAATAAAATTTACCCTGCGCCTCGGCGAGCCAGCCGACCCAGCCGTTTGAAAACGTCGCATACCATTCGTCCCAAAACCCGCCGAGTTCGTGTTTTAATTGAGCGCGTCCGGTCAACTCGAAACGATGTTCGTTCCAAACGCCTTTCAAGCCGATTTTCAAAGGCGATTCGGATTCGGCGATTTCGGCAACCTTTCCCAAATCTTCAAGTTTTCTGTCGTTTCTGGCGATGGCGGAACGGCAAAACGGGCAAACAAGCACAATCGTCGAGCCGGATTTAAACTCAATCGGCGCGGCGCACGACGGACAATTTGCCTGCAAAACGCTCAAATTTCACCTCCGGCGATTTTGGATTTTGGATTTTGAACTTCAGATTGCGGCTCAGAAATTTGAGATTGAAATTCGCCTCTGTTTATTTTTTGAACGCGAACATTTTCCGCGCCGAGCATTTCGCGCAAATTCTCCTTCCAGTTCCATTCCGGGCGATTTTTGCAGCAGTAAAGATTGAAAGTTGCGGTTTGGTATTCGGGATAAGTGTGGCAGGCGAGATGCGATTCGGTCAGAGCGACAAGACCCGTGATGCCTTTTTCGCCCTCGAATTGATGCCAGATTTCTTTGCCGACTGTCTTTAATCCCAAATCGGCAATAATACTGGCGAAAACGCGCCGGAAAATTTCCGCGTCGCGCAGTTTTTCGGCATCGCAGCCTTCGGCTTCAACTAACCATTCAGTTCCGACAATCATCTGAATCAAATTACGTCGCTTTCGCTCGAAATGTTTGCTTTATTATTCAAGATTCGGGATTCAAGATTCAGGATTGAAATCTTAAATCCTGAATCTTGAATCCTGAATTCTCATTCATCTATTTTTCTGCGTTATAATGCCTTGTAGAAATTATGTCGAACAAAACTATAACCAAAAAAATCATATTTGTCATATACGCGCTGGTTCTTATTACAAGTTTCACCGCCTGTTATTCGGTCGCCTCGCAGCGCGAAAAGCAAATTGCAAATACCAAGACTGAAGAGGTTTCAAAAGAATATCAAAAGCCGCAAGTCGTCGGAAAAATCGAATCGAGCGAGATAACCGAAAGCAGCGGCATCGTCGCTTCGCGCTGCAATGAAAATATTTTTTGGACGCATAATGATTCAGGCGACGCGGCTTTTATTTTTGCGCTGAATAAACAAGGCGAAAAATTCGGAACGTGGAAAGTTACGGGCGCAAAAAATGATGATTGGGAAGACATTGCGACCATTAAAAATGAGAAGGGCGAATGTTTTCTGTATATCGGCGACATCGGAAACAACGAAAGATTGAAAAGTGAATTTATCGTTTATCGGGTCAGAGAACCGAAAGTTTCCGTCATTGACAAAAATTCGAGCAGGAAAAATCCGTCGCAAACCGAAACGGCTCAAGCTATAAAATTTGATTATCCCGATATGCGACAGGACGCAGAAACTTTGCTCGTTCATCCGCAGACGGGCGATGTTTATGTGTTGTCGAAAAGCTTGTCGAGCGCTTCGGGCGTTTATAAATTGCCGAAAAATTACGATTTGAACAAAACAAATCGGCTCGAAAAGATTGCGGATTTGACGGTTCCGGCTTTTCCGAACGGTCTTTTAACCGGCGGCGAAATTTCTCCCGACGGCAAGCGCGTAATCGTCTGCGATTATTTCGCTGCTTACGAACTCGTTTTGCCTGAAAAAGCGAAATCTTTTGATGAAATTTGGCGCGGAAAACCTTTGATTGTCGAGTTGGGTGAAAGAGCGCAGGGCGAAGCGGTCGGCTATTCGGCAGACGGCAAATCAATTTTTGCGACGAGCGAAAAGCGAAACTCGCCGATTATCGAAGTCAAAAGAAAGTGAAACAAAAGTGAAAAACTAAAAGTGAAAAGTGAAAAACTAAAAGCAAAATAACGCGAAGAATGTTCTTTACTTTTAGTTTTTCACTCTTCACTTTTCACTGTTTTGAAGGGAAGCGGCGGCGGTTCTTCGCCTTCGTTTGGAAATTCGCGGTTGATGCTGTCATAAATAGCGATAATTTCTTTAATCCATTTTTTTGCTTCTTCGTTGTCTGCATCGAATTTCAAAACGCGGCGATAATCGCCGAGCGCCGAAGCGTATTGACGCGCTTCCGTCAAAGCAATCGCGCGTTTCAAATAACTTTCCGCCAAAGCCTTTTTCGCTGACTCTTCTTTCGGCTTCGTCTTTTGACTTTTCTCGGCTTTAGCAATATCGGCGTCAAATTCGCTCGTGTCAATCGGGTTTCCACTCTGCGTCCATTTCGATTTCGTCCCGGACTTCTGAACGGGCGGAGACGTTTGCGTCGCATCGCTCGCGGTCGGCGTTTTATCTTGCGAATGACTCGAAACAACGAGTGAATCGGTTGGTTTTTTCGCGGAGGAAATGTTTGCGTTGGCGCTCTGCCGCGCCGCGCCGTCGCAGCCAATTAAAAATAAAATTACAGCGTTTAGAATTATAATTTTTTTCATCTTAAAAATTTCTCCACAAAAACCGCGCCGCCGAAAGTCAAAAATAAAATCACGCTGACGAAAGCGTTGGTTGTAAAAAACGCCGCGTTCAGACGGCTCAAGTCGTTGGGCTTAACAAGCGTGTGCTGGTAAATCATCAACGCGCCGGTCGCAATGACGCCAAACAATGCCAGCCAACCCAAACTCGTTATCAAATAAAGCAAAATTAAAACGAAAAATGCCTGAACGTGAAAGATTCTGGCAATCAGCAGCGAATTTTTGATGCCGAAACGCGCCGGAATCGAACGCAAACCCTTTTGTCGGTCGTATTCAAAATCCTGACAAGCGTATAAAACATCGAAGCCTGCCGTCCACATCATCACGAGCAAGGAAAGCAAAATCGGAACTTCCGAATCAATCGCGCCGCGCACGGCAATCCACGCGCCCGTCGGCGAAATCGCCAGCGACCAGCCCAAAATTAAATGCGAGAAATTGGTAAATCTTTTCGCATAGGAATAACCGAGAACGCTCAACAAAGCGACGGGCGACAGAAGCAGCGTCAGCCGGTTTAGTTCGTATGAAGCAAGCAAAAACAAACCAACCGAAACAGCAAAAAACGTCCAGGCAAAACCGACGGAAAGTTTTCCGCTCGGCAATTCACGGTTTGCCGTTCTTGGATTTTCGGCATCGAATTTTCGGTCAATAATGCGGTTAAAACTCATCGCGGCGGAACGAGCGCCAATCATTGCGACGGTTATCCAGACGATTTGCCGCGCGGTCGGTAAACCACTCGCTGCCAAGACCGCGCCCAAAAACGCGAACGGCAAAGCAAATAAAGTATGCTCGAACTTTATCATTTCAAGCGTCGTTTTTAATTTTTGCCAAAAGCCGTTCATCAATTAAGAATTAAGAATTAAGAATTAAAAAAGCAAACCCGATGCCGAACACAAAGTTTAGCAAAAACGGCGAGGCTTTTCAGTTTCGGCTTGCAAGTTGCGAAATGTTCGTTTGTAAAATCGCAAAATGCGTTATAATAAATATCGTCGCCCGCTGGCGCATTGCCGCAGATTTCCTCTTGCAAATCCAAAATCTAAAATCTAGAATCCAAAATCGAAATGCCTTCAGGTAAAACACACGATGCCGTTACATTTTTCCTCGTCGCGCCGACCTTTGCGGCGACCTGGATGATTACGGGAAGTTTTTTGTCGTCGTCGATTGTGACGGCTGCATTCGTTTTCGGCGGTTTGATGTTCGGTCCCGACCTCGACACGCATTCCAAACAGTATACGCGCTGGAGCGTTTTTCGCTTTCTCTGGTATCCGTATCAAGCATTTTTCGCGCATCGCTCGCGCTGGTCGCACGGTTTGATTTTCGGCACGTTTTTGAGAATCGTCTATTTTATGGGCGTGATGACGCTGGCAAGTTTTCTTGTCGCATATTTTTTAATGATTTATTCGGGCGGAACATTGCCTGATTTAATGCAGTTTATGGAAACGTGGCGACAAATCGGCGAATACGTCCGCGAAAATTTCGGCGAATCCGTTTTTATAGCGGCATTCGTCGGACTTTGGCTCGGCGCGGCGAGTCATACTCTGACCGATATGGCTGGCTCGTTCGTCAAGCACGGGCGAATTATGGAGTTCTTATAACTGATAATTGATAGTGGATAACTGATAGTGTAAAACCAATTCCTAAACTATCAGTTATCCACTATCAATTATCAGTTAATTTACTTTCTTCCGCTTCGCATACTGACGAGACGAAATGCCTGGCGACGGACGGTATCGGAGACGTTTCGGTTTTTTGAAAGCGCGTTTAAATCCTTGAGCTGCAGACGATTCATAATGGTTACGACGTTTGCCAGCGGCGTTCGCGGATTACGCGCCAGATTGTGCATAATCGGATAATTTTGCAGCCAGCTTCTATTAATGGCGATTTGCCGCAGAATGTCTTCCGGCACTGCTCGCATCGCGGCGATTTTTTCGACTTCCTGCTCGGTAATACGCTGGTTATTGATAACGGCTTGCGAAACGACGCGGTTCGGGTCGCGGATGAGAATGTTGCGCGCTTCGCGGTCGCCCTTCATCGCCAGCTTTACGCGGTCTTTCATACCCATTCGCATAATGCGGTTAATCATCGAGACGCGCTCGCCGGAAATTTCGTCGTCTTCGGAACTCAGCTCACCCAGAATTTTATTTACCGCCGACTGTAGCTGCTCTTCGGTTTCTTCGTAAAATTCTTCGATGTATTCGAGCGAAAGCCACGAATCGTCAACTTCCGAGTCGGGAACTTCGATGTGTTGGGCGAGCAGAATCGCATCGCCAAAACTCAAATTTGTCGCGGACGAGACGGCTTGCAAATTTGCGCTGAATTCGGAGCTTTCAATGAATTCGGCGGCGGCGATGTTGCCGCGGGCGCGTAACTCGCCGGCAATTTGCTGCGCGCCGCGATCTTTTTCAAAAAATTCGCTTTTTATTTCCGAAGCGCGTCTTTCGGCTTCCGCCGTGCGATACGGATTGCCGATAATGGCTTCGATTATTTGCGGCGAACCGATTAAAAGCTGTTGATTAAAAGAAAGCAATTCGAGTAAATCACCGTCGGCGGTTTTTCTGGCAAACTTCAGAACAGCCGCCGTCGGCGTTCTCGGATTATTCAAAATCGCTTCGCGGATTTCCTTTGAAACTTCTTCTCTTTCGACGAAATAAGCAAGAACTTGCGGGGCGATTTCATTTGACCCGACGACGTTTCCGAGCGCCGTTTTATCTTGCGAGGCAAGCGTGCTTTGCGCGCTCTCCGCCAATTCCGCATCTTCTTTTTGAGCCAAGGAGACGAGAACTTCGAGTAAATCGGCTTGCGACAAAGGCAAAATTCCGCGGGCGGCGGCAAGCTGCGCGGGACGCGGCGCGGTTCCGCTGACAATGGCTCTGACCGTCGGATTGTTTGAAGTTAATTCAACATCCATAGAATTTTTCAGGCAAGATATGTTTGTAATTCGAGATGCTTAAAAGACTCGAAAATTGCAAGTCTTTTCGGCGAATCATTTTAGCACAAACCGATTCGCCAATCTGCATTCTTGACACTCGAATTTGCTTAACTTAGTCTAAATGTTTGCGAAGGGAAACCTTTCCTGACAAATATAATAAATTCTTTTTTGCAAAACAATAATTTACTGAAATTTCAAATATAAATAATGATAAAAGACGATATAAAAAATCTGATTGCGGAAAGAAGCGCGCGAATCGGCGTCATCGGTCTCGGCTACGTCGGGCTGCCGCTGATTGTCGAATTTGCCTTAAAAGATTTTGAAGGCGTCGGCTTTGAAGTCGACCAAAAAAAAGCCGACGCAATAAACGCGGGCAAATCCTACATCGTTGACGTTACGGACGAAAACGTCAAAAAATGCGTCGAAAACGGAAAGCTGAAAGCGACGACGGATTTTGCCGAACTCGAAAAATGCGACGTAATAATTATCTGCGTTCCGACGCCGCTCCGCAAAACCAAAGACCCGGATATGTCTTATATTTTGGCGGCGGGCGAAGAAATTCAAAAATATATGCGGCGCGGGCAGCTCATCGTCCTTGAATCGACGACTTATCCGGGAACGACCGACGAAGTTTTGCAGCCGATGTTTGAGGAAAAAGGTTTTAAATTAGACGAAGATTTTATGCTCGCCTTTTCGCCCGAAAGAGTCGACCCGGGCAATCCGCAATTTCAGACGCACAACATTCCGAAAGTCGTCGGCGGCGTCTCAAAAGATTCCGGCGAAATCGCGTCTTATCTTTACTCGCAAATCGTCGAAAACGTCCATTCGGTTTCCTCCGCGCGTGTCGCCGAAGCCGCAAAGCTCTGGGAAAACACCTTTCGCGCAATAAATATCGGTATGGCAAACGAAATGGCAAAGGTCTGCAACGCGCTCGGCATCGACACCTGGGAAGTCGTCCGCGCCGCCGCGACCAAACCTTTCGGGTTTATGGCGTTCTATCCGGGACCCGGAATCGGCGGACATTGTATTCCTTTAGATCCGCATTATTTATCCTGGAAGGCGCGTCAACACGGCTTCGATTCACAGTTTATATCTCTGGCGGAACAAATAAATTCGGGAATGCCGAAATACGTCGTCAAACTCGTTTCCGACGCGCTGAATGATAATCGCAAAGCAATGAACGGTTCAAAGATTTTAATTCTCGGCGTGGCTTATAAAAAAGACATCGACGATATGCGCGAAAGTCCTGCGCTTTCGGTGATTGATTTGCTGCGCTCGAAAGGCGCGCTCGTTAGTTATCACGACCCTTTTGTGCCGGAAGTTCACTTTGACCACGCTTACACGATCGGCGCGGGCGACCCGATTTTTAATTCGGAATTGACCGACGATTTAATAAAATCATCGGACTGCGTAATTATTTGCACCGAACATTCGGGCGTCGATTATCCGCGCGTGCTGGAACTTGCGCCGCTCGTCGTCGACACGCGCAACGCGCTTTCCGAAGAGCTTCGCAATGCGAGCAAAGCGAAAATTGTCAGATTGTAAGTTCAAAGTTCAAGGTTCAAGGTTCAAAGTTGAAACAAGACTGACCTTGAACTTTGAACTTTGAACTTTGAACTTTATGCTTAAAGTTTTAAACATCGTCGGGGCGCGTCCGAATTTTATGAAGATTGCGCCGATTGTCCGCGAGATGCGACGGCGCGAAAATGATTTTCAGCCGTTCATTGTTCACACCGGACAGCATTACGATGCGGCAATGTCCGATTCGTTTTTTGCCGATTTAGGAATTCCGCAGCCTGATTTTCATCTCGAAGTCGGCTCACACTCGCACGCGGTTCAGACGGCGCGAGTTATGACGGAATTCGAGCCGATTGTTTTAGCTGAAAAGCCGGATTGGGTCCTTGTCGTCGGCGATGTCAATTCGACGATTGCCTGCGCCCTGGTTTGCGCGAAGCTCGGCGTTAAAGTCGCGCACGTCGAAGCCGGACTCAGAAGCCGCGACCGCACGATGCCGGAGGAAATCAACCGCATTTTGACCGATGCAATTTCGGATTTGCTGCTGACAACTTCCGAAGACGCGGACGAGAATTTGAAGAATGAAGGCGTCGCCGCCGATAAAATAAAATTCGTCGGCAATGTGATGATTGACTCGCTTTTTTATAGTTTGAAGCAGGCGGAAAGCTCGACCGTGCGCGAGGATTTGAATTTAGCCGAAAAGAATTACGCGGTGTTGACGCTTCATCGACCGTCGAATGTTGACGATAAAAAAACTTTTTCCGCCTTGCTGGATGCGCTTTGTAAAATCAGCGAAAAGCTGCCGGTAATTTTCCCCGCGCATCCGCGCACGCTTTCGCGGATTGCCGAATTCGGCTTCGCTGAAATAATCGAAAACTCAAACGTCAAACTTATCGAGCCGCTCGGTTACCTTGATTTTCTGCGATTGTATAGCAACGCGCGCATTGTTTTGACCGATTCCGGCGGGCTTCAAGAGGAAACAACCGCGCTTTCGATTCCGTGTCTGACTTTAAGGGAAAATACCGAAAGACCAATCACGATTTCGATGGGAACAAATCGTCTGGTCGGCACGAATTCGGAAAAAATCAAAGAAGCCGCGTTTGAAATTTTGTCACAAAAAACCGATTCAAAAGACAAAAAAATTCCGCCGCTCTGGGACGGACAGGCGGCGAAACGAATTTGTGATGTTTTGATAGAAATGAAATAGCCGCAAAAAAGCGCAAAAAACGTAAAAAGTAATATCAGATATTTTGTGTTTTTTGCGCTTTTTTGCGGCTATTGTTTATTTTTGTTCGGTTTGTTCCATCGGGTAACCGGCATCTTTCCAAGCCGCCGTTCCGCCCAGTAAAGCAAACGCATTTTTCACGCCTTTTTCCTTCAAAATCTGCACCGCACGGGCGCTGGTATGTTCCGCCGGTCAGGAACAATAGGCGATGATTTTTTTGTTTTTGGGAAGCTCCGTGTAGCGCGTTTGGAGAGCGTCAGCGGCAATGTTTATCGCGCCTTTGATGTGTTCGGTTTTATATGCGGCTTCGGCTCGAGTATCGATAAAAACGACATTTCCCGCGTCGAAATCTTTTTTAGCATCCGCAAGACTGATGCGCGGCGCTTCGTCGGTCGGCGCGGCGGCAGCAACAACCGTCGGCGCGGTATTTGCCGCCTGCGGATTAGTTTTAACCTCAGTCGTATTGTTTTTTACAGCTTCTGATTTTCCCGCCGTCGTTGCTTTCTCGCATTGCAGCATAGAAAGCGCAAACGTCAGCGTCAGCATAATCATCAAAATAAATTGCATTTTTCACCTCCAAAAAACTCAGTTATCAGTTATCAGTTATCAGTTATCAGCTAAGAATTGTCAATTGTCGGTTCGCCGCCCGCAACTTGTGTCGGATATTTACCGTTCCAGCACGCGACGCACGATGAGTTTTTTTCAAACCCGGTCGCGGCGAGCATTCCTTCCAAGGAAAGATAACCCAGAGAGTCGGCTTCGATGTAGCGGCAAACTTCCTCGACCGACATTTGCGCGGCGATTAAATCGGCTTTGCGCGGCGTGTCGACGCCGTAATAACAAGGCGAAACCGTCGGCGGACACGAGATTCGCATATGAACTTCCTTTGCTCCGGCTTCGCGCACCATTTGGACGATTTTTTTTGAAGTCGTTCCGCGCACAATCGAATCGTCGACAAGGACGATGCGCTTGCCTTGAATCAAATCACGAATCGGATTGAGTTTCAGACGCACGCCGAATGAGCGAATGCTTTGCGACGGCTCGATAAATGTGCGCCCGACGTAATGATTGCGAATAATCGCGTGACGAAAAGTTATATCCGATTGCGCCGCAAAACCGATTGCCGCCGCGACGCCGGAATCGGGAACAGGCACGACCAAATCGGCTTCGACGGGTTGTTCGATTGCCAGTTGCTCGCCCATTTTGTGCCGCGATTCGCTGACCGAACGACCGAAAATTATCGAGTCGGGACGCGAGAAATAAACATGCTCAAACGCGCAGACGGATTTTTGTTTTTCTTCAAAGGGAAAAAACGACTGCAATCCGTTTTCGCTGATGACGAGCATTTCGCCCGCTTTTATTTCGCGCACGTATTCGGCGTCAATCAAATCAAACGCGCAGGTTTCCGACGCTACGCACCAGGCGTCTTTCAATTTTCCCAGATTCAGAGGGCGAAAACCGCGCGGGTCGCGCACGGCGATTAAAGAATTCGGCGTCAGAAACAACAGCGAAAACGCGCCTTCGGTTTCGCGCAGAACTTTTGAAATGGCTTCGACAACATTTTCGGCTTCGCATCTGGCAATCGAATGTAAAATCGTTTCCGTATCGGAAGTCGAAGAAAAAATCGCGCCCGCTTTTTCTAGTTCGCAACGCTTTTGCGGCGCGAACGGCAAATTCCCATTATGACAAACGGCAATTTTTCCGTGTCGGCAAGCGACGGAAAACGGCTGAACTTCACGAATCGTATTTCTTCCCGCGGTCGAATAGCGCGTGTGTCCGATGGCGCTCGCGCCCGTCAGCGTTTTCAAAACGTCTTCACCTAAAACGTCGGCAACGAGTCCCATCGAGCGAAACTGATGCAGATTTTCGCCGTCGCTCGACACGATTCCGCAGGCTTCCTGACCGCGATGTTGCAGCGCGAAAAGTCCGAGCTGCGTCAAAGTCGAGGCTTCATTGTGTCCGAAAATTCCGAACACTCCGCATTCTTCGTGAAATTTATCCAGCAGAAAATTCATCTATTATATTTTGCCACAGAGCTCACAGAGATAACAGGGAAGGTCTAAAAGAGTTTTGTGTTGGCTAGCAAAGAAAAATCTAAATAAAATTTTGTGATTGTCCGTGTTTTTTGAGTTAATTTGTAGCTCCGTTTGTGGTTTAATACCAAAATTATGAAAATCGAAAAATTCGTCGTGCCGCAAGGCAAAAAGCTGAACTTAAAAACACACAAGACAGATTTTACGGGCAATTATACCGATAAAGAAAACGCCATAGATGATTTGCGAAAAAACATTGCTCGTTTGTCGGAACTCCAAGACGTGCTTTACGCGGAGAATAAACACGCGATTTTGATAATTTTTCAAGCGATGGACGCGGCGGGCAAAGACAGCGCGATAAAGCACGTAATGTCTGGTTTGAATCCGCAGGGAACTGAAGTTTATTCGTTCAAACAGCCTTCGCTTGAAGAATTAGACCACGATTATCTGTGGCGTTCGATGCGCGTTTTGCCGTCGCGCGGGCGCATCGGGATTTTTAATCGTTCGTATTACGAAGAAGTTCTGGTCGTCCGCGTGCATCCCGAAATTTTGCGGTTTCAGCAATTGCCCGACAAGATGCGCGACGACAAAAACATCTGGAAAAAACGCTATGAGCAGATTCGCAATTTTGAAGAATATCTAGCGGAAAACGGCGTTAGCGTTTTGAAGTTTTTCCTGAACGTTTCAAAAGACGAACAAAAGAAACGCTTTCTGAAACGCATCAACACGCCGGAAAAGAATTGGAAATTTTCCGCCTCCGATGCAAAAGAACGCGCCTTTTGGGACGATTATATGCAGGCTTACGAAGACGCCATCGAAGCCACCAGCACGAAAGCCGCGCCCTGGCACATCGTTCCGGCGGACAACAAATGGTTCACGCGCGTCGTCGTTTCGGAAATCATCGCCCAAAAACTCGAATCGCTTGATATGAAATATCCCGTCTTAAACGAAGAACACCTCAAACAATTAGCCGAGGCGAAGAAGATTTTGGAGAGCGAGAGTTAATAAATAAAAAGGGCAAGTGAACGGGATTTTACATTAAGTAAGGAAAGTCATTGAAAACAAGCAAACCATTATGTTTTCTCAACGGCGTTGGTGTAAATAATTAGTTCGGCATTTTCTCTTTGTCAGGGTAATCACAATGGACAAAACTCCTCTTGAAATATATGTTGAATTGATGACTACCATTCGCAACCGATTGGATGTTATTGAAACAATGATGCAAGCACAAATTGATGACTTTTCACGTGCTGAAACCGCCGCCTTTCATGGTCGAAAGGTAATCGAAGGAATTAGTTTTGCCTGTCTTGTAGCTATTGAAAATGGCATAAAGCACGTTCCAAGAGATGCCAAAGGTCAATGGAATGCTGAAACTATATTAAAGAGTCTAAAATCCAAGAATATTTCTACTTTACCTAGTTCAAGTATTATTAGAAATGCTACAGCTATTGAGCGAGAGAATGATAATGTAAATGTTGTAATTGAAGGCGTGCCGGAGAATCGTATTTCGCATGACGATTTAATTTCAATGTATCAAAGTTTACATCGTTGGTTGCACGAAATTAACCCGTATGTAGAAACAGACCGCAAATCATTTTATCTCAGTCACGGACAGAATTTATGGAGTGATTTGGCACGTATAAATCAATTCATTGAAAAGCACTTTATTTCTATTTCCGGCGAAGGATTCTTTTGTGTTTTGCGTGATAATGTTGATGGCAGAACTAAGATAAGTTCACTATCGCGCCCGAAGCCTGCGTAACAGTCGCTTCAAAAATAACGCAATTCCGAACAAATCATTGGACGTGAAGCAAGAACAGCTTCTCTTTAAAGTCTTGTTTCTTTAACTCGGAACTGCGCGTAGCCGGCTTTTGCCTGCGTCAACTCAATCGTTCGGCTCTTTCGCATTATTACCGAACAGGCTGTTTATTTGATTCTTGAATCTTTTATCTAAAGAGCGCATTATTGCAGTAAGATTTCCCGATATTGAGGTTACAAAATGATTGTCACGCTGCCAACTGAAATTGAGAAAATAGTCGTCGAGAAGGTCAATAGCGGAGCATATCAATCTGCTGACGAAGTTATTAGTATCAGTGTCCGTCTTCTGGAAGCGAAGGAAAAGGGAACGGAAGCCTTGCGCCGGGAAATTATGCGCGGTTTCGAGGACATCGAGCAAGGACGATTTTCGGCGTTTTCAACCGACGAGGAACTTGAGACTTTTTCAGACGACATAATCCGACAGGCTAAGGAACGCGCGTGACGCTTCAAAAAAATAACGGGCGAACCGTAAAAATTTCGGTTGCCGCCGTCGAAGACTTAAAAGATATTTGGGAATATGTTTCGCAGCACAATGAAAATGCGGCAGGCAAACTGATAAAGGAAATTAAAAACAAGTTTATTCTTTTGCGTGATAATCCGCTTGTCGGGCGCGAACAGAACGAGCTTTTAGTAGGTTTGAGAAGTTTCGTTGTCAAAAGCTACTTTATCTTTTATTTACCGCAAGATAACGGCATAGATGTTTTGCGAGTGTTGCACGGTTCACGCGATGTTGAAAGCATCTTTGAAAACTTTTTTGACTCACTTTCTGATGCAAATTAAAAATAATGCCGAACAAACAATTCAAAGGACGTGAAGGCGAAATCAGCTTACTTTCTTAATTCAAAATTGCTTTGTTTGGTTTCGTCCTGACATAAACTAAACGCTTACCTTTGGCTTATCCTTGTAATATCGAGCAATGAAACGTGATTTGATTCGTGAATATCTTTCGTTTTTGCAGGTCGAAAAAGGTCTGGCGAAAAACTCTGTGGAAAGTTACGAGAGAGATTTGGTGAAACTGCGCGTTTGGACGGAGAAAAACAATTTCGAGATTGTGAATTTGACCAGACAGGATTTGCGAGAGTGGCTGATTGATTTGGCGGGCGCGAAACTTTCGGAAAATTCCAAGCGCAGATTAATTAGCGTGCTTCGCGGGTTTTATAAATTTTTGCAGTTTGACGGACACATCAAAAAAAATCCGGCGGAAGATTTAATCGCGCCGCAGAAAGGATCTTACCTGCCGAATTTTTTGAATCAGACGGACATCGAAAATTTGTTGAATGTGCCGGACATCTCCGGTGAAATTGGCTTGCGCGACAAAGCGATTTTGGAGTTGATGTATGCGTGCGGCTTGCGCGTTTCCGAAGCGGTTGATTTGAAAATAAGCGATGTCGACGTTGACTCGGGGATTTTGACTTGCAAGGGAAAGGGAAGTAAAACGCGCAAAGTTCCGGTCGGGAAAAGCGCGATTGAATGGCTGAAGAATTATTTGATTGTCAGGCGCGGCAAAGAAAATATCGAGATAAGTAATATCTTTGTTACTGTTTCTGGAAAACCGATAAATCGCCAGACGATTTTTTTGTTCGTCAAAGAATACGCCGAAAAAATCGGGCTGGAAGATGTTTCACCGCACACGCTTCGACATTCGTTTGCGACGCATCTGATACAAAATAGCGCTGATGTCCGCAGCGTTCAACAGCTTCTCGGACACGCCGATATTTCCACCACGCAGATTTATACGCACATTACCGACACGCATTTGCGAAAGGCTTACGAGAAATTTCATCCTCGCGCTCATCAGGCATTCGATTCGGGCGAAAACCAAACGGCAGACTGAAATCTAATTTCTCCAACTTGCAAGTTCCCAAAAACTTGGCTATCATTGCTATTTTGCTAATTGGCTCGAAAAGCCGGTTGAGTGGTTTGATAATAGACGAGCATGGGTGGTCGAGCGGTCAAAGGCAACGGGCTGTAAACCCGTCGGATTAATTTCCTACGTAGGTTCAAATCCTACCCCATGCACCATTTTGATTTTGGATTGAAAGCCGAAAGCAGCATTTCGCAATTGCAAATCCGAAGTCGGTTTGCGGGAGTAGCTCAATGGTAGAGCGTCAGCCTTCCAAGCTGAATGTTGCGAGTTCGAGTCTCGTCTCCCGCTCCAAGAGTTTGAAAAGAAATTTTTAGTTTTACGACTAAAGCCCGAGTAGCTCAGGGGTAGAGCGCATCCTTGGTAAGGATGAGGTCATGAGTTCAAATCTCATCTTGGGCTCCATTGTTTTTATAAAGTTATTTTAAGAGGATAAATAAAAATGAGCAAAGAGAAATTTGACCGTTCGAAACCGCACGTCAATATCGGGACCATCG